>NZ_JAFKCS010000006.1 GCF_017255015.1 Bowmanella yangjiangensis
ATAAACACCACAGTGAACACCAGGTAGCCGCGGCGCAACCAATGCAAGAATTGCGGCTTTTGCGTGAATTTGTCCTGCAGGAACAAGATCACCATCAGTACCAACAGGGCAATCAGCACCACGCCAATTTGGAAGCTCTTCTGATACCAGATGTTGACCCACATGGGACGGTTAGCCGCTTCCATGGCCGCCAGCTGTGCTGCGGTAGGAGCCGGACGCTCAACATAGCGTTCGGGTAGCTGATAGCCCAGTTCAAAGCTGGTAAACACCCCATCCACCGGACCGGTCTGACGCCGTACTAACAGCTCCAGACTCCAGGGCGAACCGGGGTCGAATTGATGATGGTCACGGATAGTAAAAATGGACATTTCACTTAATTCCGGCAAACCATCGATATAAAGATCCGACAACCTTTGCTGGTCTAAATCGCGAAAACTGATGATGTCACCAAACTGACGCAACTGGATGCGGTCAAAAATACCGCCGCGCACATAGCCGGAGCCTTTAAAGGAGTAATCGCCACTGGCCAGCACCGCTATGGCAAACTCGCCGTCTTTTAATTGCTCCTGCAGATAACCATATTGACGCTCACCCAACAGGTTTCGACCGATACTAGGAGGGTCTAATTGCGCCACATACAAATCGATAAAGGTGCCTTGTTTGCCTTGCCCCCCTTGCCTGTGCTGATGCTGCCCTTCCCCACGACCTTTTTTGTGCCCTTGTGCATTTTTATCTTCAATATCAGCAAAAGCCTCATCAACCTGCTCCCAGGTCAGGTGTAAGCGTCGCACCGATCCATCGCCAGTTAGGCTTTGCCAGTCGGCCTCAGTAAAACCATCGGTTTTCACCACCGCAGGGGCGTGAGGACGATTACTGATATCCTCGATAAGCCCCAAAGACACCGCCACTTCATGGGCAGAACGCATGATGACTTCGTTGACCACCATCACAGTCACGGTAGCGCCAGTTACCGCATCCACAGTAACGACATCAGGATCTGAGGTATTGCCCACTACCACTCGCTGGTCGGCCATAACGCCCTGATATTTGGCGCTAAAGTCATGCAGCTTTTGCTCGGGGATGCCCACCAGTAAAATCGGCTCGTGATGCTCCAGCACATAGGCATCGGCTATGCGGCCATCAGGATCCAGGAGTATTTGCAGATTAATTGGCTTACCTGAATAGGCGGGAATATCCACCACTTGCAGGCTTTGGAACTGATATCCAACTAAGCTGTCACCGGCCAGCAATCGACGAACCTGAAATTCGCCTTCGGGCTCAGACCAACGGCTGGCGGTTGGGAAAATCTGGCCAACACGCTGCCAGCCAATATCGTCAAATGGAGCGGCATGCGCCGCAAAAGGTAGGCACAAGACTGCAAGGTGCAGCCAAACAGCAAGACAGCACCAATAACAACCTTTAATTATTGGCCATTGCCTGATAGGCGTCATGTTTCTTCTCCGCTTTGAACAAATGTTCCAAGGCATTGATGGATAGGGTTATTTTGGCCCTGACCGGGGGGCGCTGAAATACCCCTTAGTGGTTAGCCAAGGGGGGTAAAAGGGCTAGTTGGCAACAGAGGGGAAAAAGCCTTGCGGACCTAAAAAGGCGTTAAATACAGCCTCCACAGCTACCACAGCGCCAGTCTGCCGCGTTCACGGCACGATAAAACCAGCGCAGATGCGGCTCATCCAGTGGGATCTGATATTGCTCAAATACCTCCGCCAGCCAATCAACATTGGCCACTATCCAATCGTCTTCGGCTGTGCCTTCAACAAAGTCGTCTTCATCAGGGAAGAGGTAACTGAAATTGCCACGGGTATCCATATCGTTTTCGGCCTTGCTATCAGGCAGGCTCAGGGGTAGGCCCTGATAATGAATAATCCAGTGGCCCAGGCACAAGGTATGACCTTGTGCAGACCACTTGGCGGTGAAGGGATTATTCTGCATATCCAAGAACTAGGTTATCCGGGGTGATTATTGCATTAGCGGCGAACCATCCAGGCCAAAATCAAAGCCCTGAATATCCGCTTCACTGAGCAGCCTGGTAATATACTGAGCACTGGCTTTGCGCCTGACTTTAGTATCCAGGTAGCTTTGAATGTCCGCCCGCACTTGCTCAAAGGGCAAAGGATTTCCCTCTACCCGTCTGACCACCTCAACCACATGAAAGCCATAGCGGCTTTCCACCGGCTTAGCCATGACGCCTTGGGCTGCCCCGAACAGCTGGCGCTCAAACTCTGGTACGGTCTGACCTTTGCTGATTTGACCAAGATTGCCCCCCAGTCTGGCCGACGGACAGTTGGAGTGCGTTGACGCCAGGCTGGCAAAATCCCCTTCGCCATTGCCCAGACTTTGCAATATGTGCTCGGCCAGTTGCCTGGCCCTGTCCCTTTCCTGCAGATCTCGAGGATCGCCAGCCAGCAGAATATGCCTGACTTCCAGCAATGGCGCGGTGGCAAATTTGCCACGATTGGCCTCAAAATACTGACGACACTCGGCTGTGCTGGCCTGAGCCGGCGGGCATTCGGCGGCCAGCAGCTTGTCCATCACCAGTTGTTCCTGCTGACCATCAAGGGGGGCCTCGCCTGAATAAAGTCCCAACGCAACAGCTCGTTGTCGCACCACTTCGTTAATAATCAGTGCCTGGGCAGATTTAACCGCCGCTTCTCGGCGACTGGCAGCCGGGTGATACTGCATTTCAGCACTGATTTGCTCGGCGCTGATCACCTGCTGATTCACCGTCACTGCTGGAATATCACTTATAACCATCATTTCTCACCTGTGAAAAAGGACACATCCTTGTGTCTGCTGAGTGAAACTAACGCTGACGCACGACCTGGTAATTGCGGCGCATGTACTTCACCGGCACGCTCCAGATATGCACCAAACGGCTAAACGGGAACAACAGAAACAAGGTCATACCCAGCAGCACATGCAGCTTGTAAATCAAGCCCACGTCAGCAATAGCCAGAGATGCTGCCTGCGCATTGAAAGTCACAGTATTTTGCGCCCAGGCCATCAGCTTAAGCATTTCCGAGCCATCCAGGTGGCCCATGGAAAACGGAATACTCAGCAGGCCAAGAATCAACTGCGCATAGAGTAGAACCAGGATCACTATATCCATACGCGTACTGGTGGCGCGGATACGCGGATTATGTAACCGGCGCTTAAGCAGAATCGTCATGCCGTACAGACATATCAGCCCGAACAGGCCCCCTGCTCCCATGGCAACCATTTGTTTAGTTGCCGGGGAAATACCCAGCACATCCCACACCTGGTGAGGGGTCAGCAAACCAACAAAATGGCCGGCCAGAATCGCCAGGATACCGATATGAAAGGCAAAACTGCCTTTGCGTAGCTGTTTACTTTCCAGCATCTGACTGGAGCCGGTCTTCCAGCTATAGGGCTCGCGGTCGTAACGGATAAGACTACCCAGTACAAACACCGCCAGCGCGATGTAAGGATAAATGCCAAACAGCAAATGATTGATAAACGACATAGTCCGCTCCTCAGTTCAGCCGGGCGCTATCGCACCCGGCAGCATCCACAAATTCGATGGGCACATGCTGGTCACGGCGCTGACCGGACTCGGGACGGTTCAATTGACTGGGACAACCGCCATTAATGGCATCGCCGCCAAAAGTCACCGCCTCTTCCTCCCACACCTTATCCAGCGCCTTCGGCGTATGGTCTGCCTGCTCAGAGGCGATCTGCACTTGCAAGGCATCCAGGTCCAAAGACACTTGACCGACTTCCAGCAAGGCTTCACAGAGCACGGCATAATCCGAACGACGTTTTTGCAAACGCACCGCCAGCAACCCAAGCACCGGAGCAATATCGGCAATCCAGCCGGTGGCCTGATGCTGCTGGGTAGCCGCAAATTCCAGGTACAAAGGCAGATAATCAGGCAACTCATGTTCAGCAATTTCAAGCCCGGCCTGGCGATATTGCGCCACCAATTCCACCATGGCCTGCCCGCGGTCGCGGGATTCACCATGAATATGCTCGAAAATCAGTAAGGACAGCGACCGTCCCCGTTCAAACAAACCGTCGTATTCCTCCTGCCAGTCCAATAGGTCGCCGTCCATATGCCGCAACACAAACTGGCTTAACGCCTGCTGTGTGCTAGAGGTTAAGTCGGCGCTGGCAATCACCTGCAAGGCCTCGTCCCGGGCGGCAAACAAGCCGGCCTGTGGGTAATCCAGTAGTCTGGCCAGTAACGTCAGTATTTTCATGGCCTACTCCTGAATCTCAACGGGGATAACCTGGCGAACGGTCTGGCTCTTAGTACCAAACAGATTCACCTCGGAAGAACTGCCACAGCCGTTACCAAAGCTGAAACCACAACCGCTCTTCATGTCGTAAGCATCTTGGGCATAGGCGGTATGACTGGTGGGAATCACAAAGCGGTCTTCATAATTGGCCAGGGCCATCACCCGGTACATTTCCTCCACCTGCCAATCCTGTAATCCGGCTGCAGCTATGACCTCATCGTCTTTCACCCCTTCCACCTGCTGGGCTCGTTTATAAGCACGCATCGCCAGCATCCGTTCCAGGGCACGAACCACGGGCTTCTCGTCACCCGCGGTGAGCAGGTTAGCCAGGTATTTAAGCGGAATGCGCAGGGATTTAAGATCAGGGATAACGCCATTCATGCCCACATGCCCTGACTCTATCGCCGTTTGAATAGGTGACAGAGGCGGTACATACCAAACCATAGGTAAGGTGCGGTATTCAGGGTGCAAAGGCAGGGCAACCTTCCACTCCATGGCCATTTTGTAGACCGGTGATTGCTGCGCGGCTTCCAGCCAGGCATCCGGGATCCCCTCACGTTTTGCCGCGGCTTGTACGTCTTTGTTGAATGGATCCAGGAAGATATCGCACTGCGCCTGGTACAAGTCCTGATCATTCGGCACCGATGCAGCATCGGCTATCTTATCGGCGTCGTACAGCAGTACACCCAAATACCGGATACGGCCCACACAGGTTTCCGAGCAAACGGTGGGTTGGCCCACCTCAATACGCGGGTAGCAGAAAATACACTTCTCGGATTTGCCGGTTTTCCAGTTGTAGTAGATTTTCTTGTATGGACAACCCGATACACACATACGCCAACCGCGACATTTGTCCTGGTCAATCAGCACAATGCCGTCTTCTTCGCGTTTGTAGATGGCGCCGCTGGGACAAGATGCCACACAGGCTGGATTCAGGCAGTGCTCGCATAAACGCGGCAAGTACATCATAAAGGTGTTTTCAAACTGGCCATAAATGTCGGCCTGCACCTTATCGAAGTTTTTGTCCTTACGGCGTTTGCTAAATTCGGTACCGAGGATCTCCTCCCAATTCGGCCCCCACTCGATTTTCTCCATACGCTGCCCGCTGATTAACGAGCGGGGTCTGGCCACCGGCTGGTGTTTACTTTCCCCGGCGCGGTGCAGATGCTGGTAATCAAAATCAAAAGGTTCGTAATAATCGTCGATATCCGGCAGATCCGGGTTGGCAAAAATGTTGGCCAGAATGCGGCGCTTGCCGCCCTGCTTGGGCTCCAGCTTGCCGTTTTTGCTGCGGATCCAGCCGCCGTTCCATTTTTCCTGGTTTTCCCATTCCTTGGGATAACCTATGCCAGGTTTGGTTTCAACGTTATTAAACCAGGCATATTCCATCCCCTCACGGGAGGTCCAGACGTTTTTACAGGTAACCGAACAAGTGTGACAGCCAATGCATTTGTCCAGGTTCAGTACCATGCCTATTTGCGCTCTGACTTTCATGTTACTTCTCCTGTTCCTGAGAGCTCCGGGGGAATGAATAATCCCCACCAGCGTAGGCTGAAATTTTTGCAGACAAATCAAATTTTCTTATGTTGCCAGTGAAATGACGTCCTTCGAGGTGTAAGACAGACAGAGGACATTTCAGCCCCGCCCTGCGGGAGCCACCTGAAATCCACTCATCCTGCGTTATGTCTGCTTGAAAGATTGACGATATTCCTGCACAGCCATGCCTGGACTGAGCGGGTTTCAAGAAGGCTCTGAAGGTCATCATTCAACCCCCCGGAACTCTGTGGCATCCTGGTCGTCGACACTGTCGTCATCCAACCAGTCCACTTTGCTCATCTTGCGCACAATCACAAACTCGTCGCGGTTACAGCCCACGGTGCCGTAATAGTTAAAGCCGTAAGCCTGCTGGGCGTAGCCACCAATCATATGCGTGGGTTTTAACACTGCGCGGGTCACGGAGTTATGAATACCGCCACGGGTGCCTGTGGTTTCAGCGCCAGGTACGTTCACTATCCGCTCCTGAGCGTGATACATCATGCTCATCCCTTCCGGCACCCGCTGTGACACCACGGCCCGGGCAGCGATGGCGCCATTGACGTTAAACACCTCAATCCAGTCGTTATCTTCAATCCCGGCTTTGGCAGCGTCTGGCTCGGCCAGCCACACAATAGGGCCACCACGGGACAAGGTCAGCATCAGCAGATTGTCCGAGTACGTACTGTGAATGCCCCACTTCTGGTGTGGCGTGATCCAGTTCAGTACCAGCTCTTTGTTACCGTTACTTTTCTTGTTCAGCACCGGCCGCACCGTTTTCAGGTTAACCGGTGGTTTGTACAGACAGTGCATTTCACCAAAGTCACGCATCCATTCGTGATCCTGATAAAACTGCTGACGACCGGTGATGGTGCGCCAGGGGATCAACTCATGCACATTGGTATAACCGGCGTTATAGGACACATGCTCGTCTTCCAAGCCCGACCAGGTAGGCGAGCTGATGATTTTGCGCGGCTGCGCGACTATGTCGCGAAAACGGATCTTCTCCTCTTCTTTAGGCAGCGCCAGATGGCGGTGGTCTAAGCCGGTAATTTGCGACAGCGCATCCCAGGCCTTGACGGCTACCTGGCCGTTGGTCTCTGGCGCCAGGGATAAGATCACCTCGGCTGCATCAATGGCTGTGTCAATTTTTGGCCGGCCCTGATTGGCACCAGCTTTGATATGACGCTGATTCAGCTCACCAAGAAAATCCACTTCCTTCTGGGTATTCCAGCTAATGCCCTTTCCGCCATTGCCCAGCTTGTCCAGCAGTGGACCAAGGGAGGTAAATCGCGCATAGGTATTGGGATAGTCACGCTCTACCGTAATCATATTCGGCGCGGTTTTGCCCGGAATCAGATCGCACTCGCCTTTCCACCAAGCCTGGCTGCCAAAGGGCTGTGCCAGCTCTCCAGGGCTGTCATGCTGCATTGGTTGAGTCACCAGATCTTCTTCCTGACCAAGGTGTCCTTCACAGAGCTCTGAGAACGACTTGGCAATACCCTTGAAGATGTCCCAGTCACTACGCGATTCCCAAACCGGGTCCACGGCTCTGGACAAGGGGTGAATAAAGGGGTGCATATCCGAGGTATTCAGGTCATCTTTTTCATACCAGGTCGCAGTAGGCAACACGATGTCGGAATACAAACAGGTGGTGGACATACGAAAATCCAAGGTGACAAATAAATCCACCTTGCCTTCCGGCGCGTCATCACGCCAATGCACATCTTCGGGCTTGTCACCGCCCTCTTCACCTAAATCCTTACCCATCAAGCCGTGCTTGGTACCCAGTAAGTGGCGCAGCATATATTCATGGCCCTTACCGGAAGAACCCAGCAAGTTGGAGCGCCAGATAAACATATTACGCGGGAAGTTTTTCGGGTTGTCCGGATCAAGACAAGCAAATTCCAGCTCGCCACTTTTTAATTGCTGCACCGCATAATCTTTGGCTGACATACCGGCCTCTCGGGCCTCACGGCAAAGCTGCAGCGGGTTCATACCAAGTTGCGGTGCCGACGGCAGCCAACCCATGCGTTCAGCACGGGTGTTGTAGTCGATAATAGCTCCGGTCCACTTGCTCTTATCCGCCAGCGGCGAAATCACTTCCTGCATATGCAGTTTTTCATAGCGCCACTGGCTGGAGTGATTATAGAAAAAAGACGTACCGTTCATATGACGGGGTGGGCGCACCCAGTCCAGGCCAAACGCCAATGGGGTCCAACCGGTTTGCGGACGCAGTTTTTCCTGGCCCACATAATGGGCCCAGCCGCCGCCGCTTTGCCCTACGCAACCACACAAGATCAACATATTGATCAGGCCGCGGTAGTTCATATCCATGTTGTACCAATGGTTCATACCCGCGCCGACAATGATCATCGAGCGACCTTTGGTTTTGGCCGCATTGTCAGCAAACTCACGGGCCACTTTCACCACATCGGCGGCCTTCACGCCAGTGATGGCTTCCTGCCAGGCCGGGGTATAAGGCAGGTTCTGTTCGAAGGTTTTGGCACAGTTGGGATCCTGATAGCCGTTATCCACGCCATAGTTAGCCAGGGTCAAATCAAACACCGTCGCTACTTTGGCCTGACGCCCATCCGCCAGGGTCACCAGCCTGACCGGTACCTTACGCGGGATCACCGCGTCATGTTCGGTATGCTGGAAATACCCGTATTCGTGTTCGCGGCTACCAAAGTAAGGAAAATTCACCGCTGCCAGCTCGTCATGACCGGCTTTCAGGCTAAGCTGCAGATGCAGGTTCTCGCCAGTTTTGCCGTCGCGCTGGGTCAGGTTCCATTTACCTTTGCCAATACCACTTTGTGCCTCGCCCCAGCGATAACCTATGGCACCGGTGGGAGACACTAATTCACCGCTTTCTTCATTCAGCGCGATGGTCTTCCATTCAGGATTGTTTTCCTGCCCCAGGTTGTCCAGCAAGTCGGACGCGCGCAGAAAACGCCCTTGTACCAAACTACCGTCTTCCTGCTCGTCGAGTAACACCAACATGGGCATATCACTGTAACGACGAACATAGTCAGTGAAATACTCTACCTGACGGTCAACATAGAACTCTTTGAGGATCACATGGCCAAAGGCCATCGCCAGCGCGGCATCTGTACCCTGCTTGGGTGCCAGCCACTGATCCGTCAGCTTGGCGACCTCGGAATAATCCGGCGTCACACTGATAACTTTTGTGCCTTTATAACGGACCTCGGTCAGGAAGTGCGCATCCGGGGTGCGGGTCTGGGGTACATTCGAGCCCCAGCAAATAATGTAATTGGAGTTGTACCAATCCGCCGACTCGGGTACGTCGGTCTGTTCCCCCCACACCTGCGGTGACGCCGGTGGCAGATCGCAGTACCAGTCGTAAAAACTCAGGCAGTTACCACCTATCAATGACAAATAACGGGCTCCGGCGGCATAGGACACCATGGACATGGCTGGAATAGGCGAAAATCCGGTTACCCTATCCGGTCCATAGGTTTTGGTGGTGTAAATATTGGCTGCGGCGATGATTTCATTCACCTCATCCCAGCGCGCCCTCACAAAGCCACCTAAGCCCCGTTGCTGCTTGTAGTCCTTGGCTTTGACCGGGTCTTCGACGATGGACGCCCAGGCATCAACCGGATCTTTATGCTGCATTTTGGCCTGACGCCACAGCTTCACCAGGCGCTTACGAATCTTCGGGTACTTGAGGCGATTGGCGCTGTAGATATACCAGGAATAACTGGCACCACGGGGACAGCCACGGGGTTCATGGTTGGGTAAGTCAGGCCGGGTACGAGGATAATCGGTTTGTTGGGTTTCCCAGGTCACCAGGCCGTCTTTAACATAAATTTTCCAACTGCAGGAGCCGGTACAATTCACCCCATGGGTGGAGCGCACTATTTTGTCGTGTTGCCAGCGACGACGATACCCATTTTCCCAACTCCGATCTTCGTCTGTGGTCACACCGTGGCCATTGGCGAACTGTCCTTTTATACGTTTGAAATACTGCAATCTGTCCAGAAATTGACTCATGCCGGACTCCTGTTGATAAATTAGCTACTGGTCTTGGCGAAATACTCGCTCTAAAACTAGTTAAATAGATCGCTAACAGCCCCGCAATCCCTTGTCAGGTAAGGGCTTAAAGGCAAGTACCCAATAATGGGTAGCTGTTAAGTTGGGCAAAAATCAGTAATATCGCGGGATGAAAGGCAGGTGAATTCAAAAAGCCGGGAGCGAACACTACTCCCTGTTTATTGTGAGTACCACCTGTGCCCCTGGCAGGTAAGGTGATGTTAAAGCAACTTAATCGTTCAATTGTGTTCAGAGTTGGTCTGATGATGTTTGCCATCAGCCTGCTAGCGGTGGTCAGCATGGCCAGTTCGGTATTTATTAGCGACAGCGCCGAGAATGATGCCTACGCCATCAATCTGTCCGGCACCTTGCGGATGCAAAGCTATCAGATAGCTATCAGCCTAATGCGTGATGACCTCGAGGCTGAAGCGCGTCAGCAACGCCTCACTAAGCAGATTCATCAGTTTGACCAAACCCTGCAATTACCCACCCTGCAACGCCCGGCGATGGCCAAGCGAGCCAGCGAGCATTTTGAGCTTTACGAGTCTATTGTGGCGCGCTGGCAAGAACGCATCAAACCGGGTATTGAGGCCGCTATTCTAGAGCCTGAAGCTTTGCCAACGCTGCTGAATGAAACCGATGCATTGGTAAAAGACATCGACCATCTGGTAAAGCTCCATCAATATCATGCGGAGCAAAATGTGGCCACGATTCGCCTGATTCAGGGCCTTGCGTTATTGCTAACCGCGCTGTTAATGATAGTGGCCATGTTTATCATCAGCCGGCATATTAAGCAGCCATTGGCGCAGCTGACCCAGATCGCCCGGCAAATAGGCAGAGGGGATTTTACTGGTCGTGCCCCCGACCATGGCCATGATGAACTGGCGCTGCTGGGCCATACCCTTAATCACATGTCAGATGCCATCAGTCGTTCCCACAGTTTGATGGAAAAGAAGGTGCAGGAAAAAACCATCCGCCTGCAACAAAGTAATCAGTCGGTAGAACTGCTCTACAACATCAGTAACAGCCTACAGGAGTCACTCAGTCATCCGTCGGAGTTTGGCCCACTGCTAAATCGCCTGGCGAAGATCACCGGGCTTTCGGATCTGGACCTATGCATGATGACGGCTTCAGGCAATACACCTTACGAACACCTGATGACCAAGGATAAAATTTTACCCTCGCGCTGCATCAATAAAGATTGTAATGGGTGTATGAATACCAACCCACCAGCAGAGAATAAACTGACCTTTCCCCTGACCCGCGCTTCGACTAACTATGGCGTGCTGGTATGTCAGTTGCAGCCAGGACAAAAGCTGGAAACCTGGCAGATGCGCCTGCTCAAGTCCGTAGCAGATCAGTTTGCTGTAAGTTTGAGCCTGCGCGACCAGCAGGAACAAAGTCGCCGACTCGTGCTAATGCATGAACGTACTGTTATTGCCAGAGAACTACACGATTCATTGGCGCAGGCCCTGTCTTATTTGAAAATTCAGGTAGCCAGGTTGGAGAAGCTACTTAAACAGCCTAATGGTGCCGATAAAGCCGCCCCGGTTATTGACGAGCTGAAAACCGGATTGAGCTCAGCGTATCGGGAGTTACGTGAACTGCTTACCACCTTCAGACTGAAAATGGACGGCCAAAGCCTGCGCGCAGCCATGGAACAAAGCTTGCTACAACTGCAGGAGCGTTCCGACAGTATTCGCTTCTCGCTGGAATTTGATGTGGATAACCTGCCCTTTAGCCCCAATGAAGAGATCCACCTACTGCAAATCACCCGCGAAGCGCTGCAAAACGCTCTGCATCACTCCGGAGGCAATCAAGTGGTGGTGAGTTTACAGCGAACTGTCGATAGTCCGTCACATATCAAACTGAGTATTCGTGATAACGGCATTGGCATTGAAAACGACCCAAGCAAGCTAAATCACTATGGCCTGGCCATCATGCGCGAGCGCAGCCGCAACTTAGGTGGTGAGTTGAATGTACAGCGCCATCCTGCCGGTGGCACCCTGGTCAGCTTTGAATTTGAACCTGAATATTATGCCCAGCGCAAAGATGAGGTGGTTGGGCTTTAAGGGATATTGTAGTTATATCAACCTATGCATAATGATTAGGACAAACTTGAGCATTGCGCAGTCAGTTACACATCTAATCATAAAGGGCTGGTTTGCTGTACGCCCGAATAGAGGATTATTCACATGCAGCAAGGATGGCAATAAGAAAAGTCACTTATGTGGAGCAAGGTGACCAGCATAGTGCGGCAACAGGATACATGCCCCCAAAAACAACTACCCACTTAGAGGTACTCACCTATCTCCTGAGATTGGTTGGAATCCCTACCCCTAAACGTTACTCTTTGATAACTATTCAGATAAAAGCCGGAGACAGAAATGTCTGAGTTAACCCCCGCTACCGTATTAATGGTCGATGATCACCCTTTGCTGCGTAAAGGGCTCACACAACTAATAGAACTGGAAGACGACCTGGAAGTGGTAGGTGAAGCCAGTAGCGGTCAGCAGGCTATTGAGCTGGCTGAATCCCTAGACCCGGATCTGATTACCCTGGATCTGAATATGCAGGGCATGGATGGCCTGCAGACCTTAAAAGCCCTGCGCGAACGTGGCGTGGATGCGCGCATCATCATGCTGACGGTGTCAGACAGCGATGAGGATGTGGTGGAAGCCATTCGCTTGGGAGCAGACGGTTATCTGCTGAAAGATATGGATCCCGACGCCCTGATCGATAAGCTCAAAGAAGCGGTACTGGGCAAAATGGTGATGAGTCCCAAGCTCACCGAAATTCTGGCAACAGCCTTGCGCCGACCGCAGCGACAGACCAACCGCGCACTGGCTAGCCTCACCAGCCGGGAACTGGACATCCTTAAGCTTATCGCCAAGGGGCTGAGCAATAAGCTGATTGCCAGGGAGCTGGATATTTCAGATGGCACAGTAAAGGTGCATGTAAAACACCTGTTGAAAAAGCTCGATTTGCGCTCGCGGGTCGAAGCCGCAGTGTGGATGGTTAACCAACAAAGCAAAGGCGACGCCAGGGACTGAGTGACCCCGTTCAATATCCCCTGACATTCGCCTCTCCCCCTTTAGAGACGAGGCATGAATGCTTATGGGTAGCGCATTGCTTGACTGGATGGACTTTGAACAAGCGCCGCAACTATCAAATAAAACCTTTGGCTTGCGTTATCAAGGCTGTCTTCCCGCAATGCATTTTACCTTGAGTCTGGCACGCCAGCAGGACTATGCCGAGCAGCCCATTGATGACAATGCCACCTACGGACTCACGCAATTAGATTGTGGTTAATGGTCGCCGCCAACTGGTAATTATCCCAATGCACCGCCGGTCTATCCCTTTTGGGGAATAGCCTGGCGTCTGGTTTGCCGTAGCATTAATACGTCGGGACAATGCCCGGCCTGCCGAGCCGTTATCGCTAAACCTTCAGGCATGGGGTAACGGCCTATAGGGTTGATGGAGAAATTTGTCAGCCTCCCCTGTTTGGAAAGGTAAGGAATCATGTTGGAAGATAGATTTGGCCGGCGCTTTGAGTATTTGCGACTGTCCATCACTGATGTTTGCAATTTTCGCTGCACCTATTGTTTGCCGGATGGCTATCAGGGTAACGGCAAAACGCGCTTTCTCAGTCAACCACAGATCGCCACCTTGGCAGGCGCTTTTGCCGGACTGGGTACCCGAAAAATCCGTATAACCGGCGGGGAGCCTTCACTGCGCAAGGATCTGACGGAGATTATTGCCATCTGTGCCCAAACTCAGGGCATTGACAAGGTCGCGCTAACCACCAATGGCTTCAAATTACCCGGCCAGGTTAAGCAATGGAAGGACGCCGGACTGAGCGCCCTGAATGTCAGTATCGACAGTCTGGATCCCAGACAATTTCATGCCATTACCGGGCACAACAAGCTAGATACCGTGCTACAGGGAGTTGAAAGTGCCCTCGCGCTGGGGCTTAAGGTCAAAGTGAACAGCGTGCTGTTGAAAGGCTACTCTCAGACCTTGCTTAAACACGCGCTAAACTGGCTGAAAAATACGCCGGTCACACTCCGACTGATTGAGCTGATGCAAACTGGCGACAATCAGGCCTTCTTTGCCGAAAACCACCTGAGCGGCCAGAGCATAAAAGCCGAATTGCTGGCCAGTGGCTGGCTACCCATAATGCGGGGTAAAACCGCCGGACCCGCACAGGAGTTTAGCCACCCGGACTATCAAGGGAATATTGGTTTAATCATGCCATATGACAAAGACTTCTGTACCAGTTGTAACCGGCTGCGGGTGTCTGCCACGGGCAATCTGCATCTGTGCTTATTTGCAGAGCAGGGGTTGTCTCTGGCGCCCTGGTTGCAGGACGGCGATATTGCCGGTTTGCAGCAACATATGTTGCAACTGCTTGGGCAAAAACACAGCCGTCATTGGTTACAACAAGGTTTGACCGGTGCCACCCAACAACTAGCCATGCTGGGAGGCTAAATGCTGATTGGATTGGTGCTGGCCGGCGGGCGTTCGAGCCGGATGGGGCAAGACAAAGCATTGCTGGAATACCATGGCAATAGCCTGCTACAACAAGCGCAGCAGCTTTTACAAAAAAGTGGCTGCGAACGGGTATTAATTAGCCGCAATCAGCTCGGATTTGTGCAAGATCTGGTAAAAGATGCCGGACCACTTGGCGGCATCTATAGCGCCCTCACCCAAGCCAACAACCTGGATGAGTTGTTGATTGTACCTGTAGATATGCCATTTTTGCTGCCATCTCTGCTACATGACTTGTACCGCTATGGGCGCAAAAATGGCCGTCCGTATTATTTCCAGCACTGTTTTCTGCCTCTATATTTACCCATCACTGAGGTTTTGCGCGATTATCTTAAGCAACTGATGGATAACGAAGGACAAGGTTCGGTGCGCCATATGCTGGCGCATCTGCAGGCTTGTGCCCTGCCTTGCAAAGCCAGACACAGACTACGTAATTTGAATACCCCTGAGCAGTGGCAATCTGCCATTGCGGGTTAACGGACATTCCCTATGAATACAGCACCTTTGCCACCCAAAGCCGCATTGAATATCGCCATACTGACCGTTTCAGACAGCCGCACTCAAGAGCAGGACAACGCCGGGCAGTATCTGCAAGAAAGGCTGCAAAGCGCCGGACATAAGCTAACCGAGCGACATCTACTGCCAAGAAATCGCTATCTTATTCGTGCCCAGGTATCCGCCTGGATTGCCAGCAGTGAGGTACAGGTCGTTCTTATCAACGGTGGCACAGGGTTTCATGCTAAGGACTGCACGCCTGAGGCGGTATCCGTGTTGTTTGACCACGAAGTAACCGGGTTTGGCGAGCTGTTCAGGCAGCTCTCCTATCAGGATATTGGTCCATCGGCACTGCAATCCCGCGCCCTGGCTGGACTGGCTAACCATACCTTAATTTGCTGTCTACCGGGTTCAGCCAATGCCTGCGCCACCGCCTGGCAGCATTTGATTGGCCCCCAGTTGGATGCACGTGAAGGTAAATGCAATTTTCTTGGCCACCTTTGTGTAACCACGTCATGTGAGCAACGGCTATGACGGGTCTGACGCATTTGAACAGCAGGGGTGAAGCCAGCATGGTGGATGTAGGTAACAAACAGATCACCGCCCGCCAGGCTATGGCCGTCGGCTATGTGGAAATGCAGCCTGACACCTTGGCGAATATTTGCGCAGGCATGCTACCTAAGGGAGACGTGTTCGCCGTAGCCAGAGTCGCCGGGATCCAGGCTGCCAAGCAATGCGCCAATTTAATTCCTCTATGCCATCCACTGATGCTGAGCAATATTCAGGTGGAGTTTAAGGTGGATGCCGACAACGTCAGAGTAGGTATTCAGGCCATATGCAAAGTGGCAGGACAAACCGGGGTGGAGATGGAAGCGCTAACGGCAGTATCCGTTGCCGCCCTCACCCTGTTTGATATGTGTAAGGCTATCGATCCCGCCATGCGGATCGACGGCATACGCGTTGTCAATAAGTCCGGTGGCAAAAGCGGCTACTGGCAAACGAGAGATGAGCATGATTGAAGTATTGTTTTTTGCCCAATTGCGCGAACAGATGGGTCATGAAAAGCTGGCGCTGCAAAATGCCTTTGCCGACCTTGGTGCACTTCGCCAATACCTGATGGCACAGCATAGAGAGTGGCAGGACTATCTGTCCCCTGCCCATTCTCTGGCAGCAGTCAACCAGTGCTTAGTGGATGATAACCACCCCTTGCACGCTGGTGACGAGGTGGCCTTCTTTCCTCCTGTTACCGGAGGCTAACATGCAAGCCAAGCAATTATCTGACTTTATCTCGGTACAAGAAGCCAACTTTAGTCAGGCCGAAGAATACCTGGCACTGTGTGCCGGTAATCGTCAGGACGGCGCAATCGTCAGTTTCGTTGGCCTGGTAAGAGATATTAATTCGCAGCACCGGGTACAAAAACTGACACTGGAACACTATCCGGCCATGACGGAAAAATCCCTTAAGAAAATAGTAACAGAGGCCAGGAGTCTGTGGCCTATTAGCCGCGTCAGGCTAATTCACCGCGTGGGCGCCTTACAAGCTTCAGAACAGATAGTGTTTGTCGGTGTGAGCAGTCGGCACCGTGGCCATGCATTTCAGGCCTGTGAATTCATTATGGATCAGCTTAAAACACGCGCACCATTTTGGAAAAAAGAACAGGATGACAAAGATGAGCACTGGGTACAGGCCAATCAGCAGGATCAGCAAAAAGCCAGACAATGGTTGTTGAAACCAGAAGACCTATCGATGTTCATGTAAGGAGTTGTTCTGTCCACGCCCCTGAAGATGAGACAGATTTGATTAGAGTTTTCTGCAATGATGAAAGCAGGGGATGACAATTAGACCTGTTTCACCTTAGCGGAAGTGGACACATAGCTTAAAAGATACAAACTAAGGGCGTAAACCAATTTTATAAACTCCTTAGCTTCCTCACAGATACATCTATCTGTGGCAAAATACCTTCAAGTTCGCCGAATCTGGATAGATGTTGGACAACATACTTGGCGTAATCACTATTCCCCAGACAAGGTATTCGAGTTTTGTCATTTGCATAATTTGCAGCGTTAAGTACATGAAAAAACTCGGCGTCTTTGACATGTCCTTTATCCCTTGTATCCAGTGAGAGCTCCGCTACGGCTTGAATACAAGTATCACGACTAAAACGCCGATATCCTTTATATGCAAACAGCTCTTCTACGTAGCGATCACTTCTTTGTATAAATTTGTTGATAAGCTCGTGAAATAAGACATTGATATCTGGCTTTTCTAACACCAGTAAAAAGGAAGTTTCCTTATTTTCAGGTAATTGGCTTACCTCGTGGAAAACTAAACGGCCCTCAATAAGTACCTGATTACCTGAACGTTTTTCAATATGTAAAAAACGAATATAATGACCATCAAAATAGATCTTGTCTGACAGCATTCTGGCTGATTTAGAAAAGACTGAGATACTTTTTTGTCTATGCTTACTCTGCAGCCTATTTGCATGCCTGGACATTAACGGTAAGTCCTGATGGCTACTAAAAGGTGTTGCTGTTTTTCCACCAACGTTCAGTTTAAATAACTCACGTACTTCATGTTCACGAGCCTTTTTTATGGCTAAAAATATTGTTTGAACTAATTCCGAGGTTGGAATGTTTTTTTCAATTCGCCACTTTCTTCCGTAAACAATTTTCCTTTTACTCTGTTTTGAAATCTTTCTGTAATTGTCATATCCGACTATCCCAACCTGCACATATAATGCACCATTTTCTTCACCGACAAATATTGGAAAACGAGGATCAAAGGTACAATCGGCTGCAACTTTTTGAACAGTTTCCAATTTATGTTCATAGTCAAGGTAATGTTGAGGAATGCAGCAGTCCCCTGTTTTGAGTTTTACAATCGGGGCTTGCTGCATTGGCTTTTCCCCATCATTAAGTACGTACAGCATCGGAATTAATGAGTCTCACAGGCAAGAACATTCAGTTGACTGCGGTTTTTGTTAATCTGTACTTTCAATAGCCTGTCAACAGAGAGCTTACCTGCTCCCCATACAACAACTTGAAGTAACAGCAGCCCCCAGATGATATGACCATTCAATGCTGCCGGGGCAATTTCTTCCAAACTAATGACAGCAACGACATTAACTATGCTCAATCCTATTGCACTAAAACGAGTAGCTAAGCCCAAAAAGAGCAGTACAGGTAAAATGATTTCGCCCACGGTTGCCAGATACGCGGCAATAACAAAGTTTAAAACTGGAACCTGATATTCGTATTCGAACAGAAAAAGCGTCGATTCCCAGTCATCCAACTTGGTTAAACCAGAAGAAAAAAAGATCCATCCAACATAAAACCTAGAAAATGCTAAAAACACACTTTGCAGCACATTAAAATGTTTTACGAAAGAGTCGTAGCCAATTAAAAACTTGCTTAAATAACTATTCATATATACCCCCTATGGTTTACCAAAAATCACCTGTATTCAGTGAAAACATCACCGGACATACGTTACCAATAACGGGTACCCCCTAGTCTGCCAATCGTACATATATTGCAACAAAGCGTCTCAGTGACATAAATTTAAGGGAAACACCAAAATAAACATCGGCTCATGGAGAGTTTGAACAACGGCATCCTTAAATTTCCGAACCCTAAAGGCATCTTTTCAATCTTTCTTAACCCGTTGCAGACGCAAAACTGTTTGTTGTGCTTTTCAACTCTTTCTTTCCCCTAGGGGCCGCGAGTGCCGACGATACCTGGACAATTAATGCTTCACCTTGTCACCCAAGGCCATTGTTATATTTACTGTGGTAACGAAAAGTATGTGGAATTAGCAACCGACTTTCTGGCAGTGGCAATGAAACGGAAGTGATTTGTGGCGTTGATTCGTTCAATTCGCTTAGTGAGCAACACCTCATCAATTGATTGCCAAATTTTATCCACATTGGCCGACCTGAAAATGTAAACAAGATGAGGCTCAACATCTTCAAGCCGGAAGTGACTCATAAGCCGCCTTTCCCGGGCATTTAAGCGGGTAATCAGCGGTTACTTTATGCATTAGGTTAACCTGGAGTTTTCTCAAACTGCTTATGCTTATTGGAGGGGCATGAATTCATGCCCTCCCTTATCACTATCCCAGGTTACTGATATCACACACCAACGGTAACCATCATTGACTAGTTGAAAAGAGTTTATGCCTTTCGAATAAGGTGCCGAGGCTGGCGACGTTCTGGATTCATATGCGCTGATAATAGTCGCTGAATGCCCTACTCTATAAACCTTCGACTCGGTTTCAGTTTCAAAAAAACCAATATCAGAGAACAGTTTTTTGTTTAGTTCAATGAAACGCTCTACCGTCATATCAACAATTCGATGACCGTCTTGGCCATGAAAAACAGGCTTAATCATTGCGCTAGGTGCGAAAAGTTCGCGCATCAGTTTCCAATTCCTGCTGTCACCAGGATAACCAGAAACGATTTGATAGAGCACCTGGGCAAACTGTTCAGGTTCATAATGGACATCGGAAGAACCACAATAGGGGGCCGGAGCTACGGCTATTGGCTCTGCCATTATTTTACCAGGCAGTATAAGAATAATCAGACAACTCATATGGCCAAAAACACTGCTAACTCGACACTTCTTCTCATTCCCAAAAAGACCAAACAACACATGCTTAGCTTTCATTTACCAGCCCCTTTAAAACAAAAAAACAACAAAGAAAATTATTCAAAAATTTTATTAAACTTTAAAAACCAAACGTCCAAAATTTAAAACCCCCCGTCCATAAAACACACCAAAACCCACCCTTAAAGCAATTTTAAAATGCCTTGTTGACAAAACAAATTCAGAGCAATTAGAGTGAATCTAGAAGAATATTCTAGCCCATTAGACAGGTATACCCCCCAACAAATTAACCCAACCATATTATTTTTAAGTAGAGATTATGATGAAAAAACTTCTTTTACTGCTTTACGCAATGATGGGATTTCAGGTTCTGGCACAGGAGTCTGTATTGCCGGATAGGATGCCAAAGTGGGAACTCTACACGCAGGATGGCAAACTAGTGTCGTCAGAACAGTTTGCATTTCTGGGCAACATGGTGTCCATACTGCAAGCGGCTTCAGCCTGGACTGGATCGGTTAGCAGAGTTATATGCAGATAAAGGGCTGCAGGTTATTGCCGTTAGTTTATCGGAAAAAAATGGAGCTATGCCCCAATCTGTTCTGATAGAAAGAGGCTTGAAACTTAAAACCCTTATTGATGGTGACGATCTTGGATTACATAAATTTTCCATATCTGGAACACCAACTACGGTATTTGTTTCTCCTGATGGAAAAATACTAGGCGCAACAATGCAATCTGACCCTGAAGATCCTCAATGGAATACAGTTGCAGAATACTTAACTAATCTCCCTCGGTAATATATGTCCAATGGTGAGTTAATCATTCTATTAAAACTCACCATTTTCTAATCACTAGCATACCAATCTACTTTTCTCTATTTCTATTACTAAAACATACATAAACCCATCATTTGAAATGGACGATAGGTTTTAATAAAAAGACTATTGAGTCATTTCATTCATAAAAAGCAAAGTAAATTAACACTCAATGCTGCAACACTCGTTGGTCAGCAGAATAAATGGTTAAAATACTGAGGAACAAAAAATGAAACTGACGAATATCACAAAAGCTCTTTTCCTGGCCGCTGGCATGGCTACATCAACATTATCCTTCGCTGCGGACATTGGCATGAATGCTGACGCTAATGACATTGCCATCAAGGGATATGACACCGTTGCATATTTCACAAAGGGTAAGGCAGTACAAGGCTCCAACAAGTTCACCGCAACACATAAAGGCGCTATCTATCACTTTTCATCGGCAGAAAACCGTGATCTATTCCGCAGTGCGCCAGAACGTTACGCTCCGCAGTTTGGTGGCTACTGTGCAATGGGTGTAGCCCTGGAGAAAAAACTGGATACCGATCCGACCGCATTCAAGGTTGTTGATGGAAAACTGTACTTGAATCTCAACAAAACAGTTCAGCAAAAGTGGATGACTGACATTCCTGGATACATTAATTCAGCAGAAAACATTTGGGTCGACATAAAGCGCAAAGATGCTGAAGTGTTAAACGCAGATTAATCTAGTCAACCAACGACTAAGGAGCAAAAGAATGCGAGAGATCACAAGTTACGAAGAGTTTAAGACTCTATCTGCTGAGCGCAATCAGCTATTGGTTTATTTAACTGCAAGCTGGTGCGGCCCATGTAAGAGCTTTTCCCCCGTGATGGAAAAAGTATCGGATGCATTTACCAGTATTTTAACAACGGTCAAAGTAGACGTAGATAAGATACCGGAAGTATCCGCAAACTTTAAAGTGCGTTCTGTTCCAACCTTACTTATGGTGGAAAATGGTAACGCCGTCGAAGGTATGGTTGGAACTCAATCCTATGAAACAGTAAGTCGTTGGTTGATGAGCAACGTTCTTGTTTACTAACCATAGTTATTTGGAGTTAATCGTATGAATAACAAACTATTAGTTGGAGCGGCGTTAACAGCAGTTTTAGCTGCTGGATTTACTGCCCCAGCTCAGGCATCTGGTAAAGAAAAATGCTACGGCATTTCCAAAGCCGGTCAAAATGACTGTGGCAACTTGGCAGGCACGCACTCTTGTGCCGGTCAGTCAACCATCGACAATGATCCGGGGGAATGGAAATTGGTCGCCAAAGGCACCTGTAAAGATCTGGGTGGCATGTTAAAGGATGAAGCGAAGCAAAAGTATAAGGCCTCGCAAAAAAACTCGTAGCTCTTGGGGTATAAAGGAGTGTCCAAATGAATTCGCGTAAATTACCTGCACAGCAACCGCTGATTGGTGTTGGTTTGCGACATCCTCACTTAAAGGAGGCACTGGACACTCCTTCTCAATTGGATTTTGTCGAGGTTCACTCTGAAAATTACTTTGCTCAGGGTGGCCCTCTACACGCTCAACTTGAACACATTGCTCATCATTATCCACTGAGTTTGCACAGCACAGCAATGGGTGTTGGTTCAGCAACACCGATGCACGACGATTACCTGAATAAACTCAGTCATTTAATTGAGTTAACAAATCCTATCTTAGTATCTGATCATGCCGCTTTCTGTTGGGGAAGTATTAATGGTGCCCCTGTACATAGTGGTGACTTATTACCCTTGGTGTACAACCAGGAAAATTTGCAAATAATGGTTCGCAATCTGGATCGTATACAGCAACAGCTAGGACGGGCCGTACACATCGAAAACCTGTCTACATACCTGACCTTGCCAGGTTCAACGATGACAGAACTTGAGTTTCTATTGTGTTTACATGAGCGTACTCAATGTGGTTTGCTCGTGGATCTTAATAACATATTGGTTAACGCATTCAATGCAAAAGACGAGTCCCCTCTCGAAACAGGCATACATTGGATAAAGTCCATTCCCCATAATGTCATCAAAGAAATTCATCTCGCGGGATTCAGCTCGCCTATCTTGGGAAACATGGCCGTTGATGACCATGCCTGCGCCGTATCTGAAACCTGTTGGTCGCTGTATGCTGCCACCATTGCTCATCATGGTGCCATTCCCACACTTATAGAATGGGACAACGCACTGCCTGAATGGCAGGTTCTGGTAAACCAAGCAATGCATGCAAGAACCATTGCTTATGAGGTTTTAAACCATGGATAACCTGAATCAAATGCAACATCAATTACTTACTGATATCTTCAAGCCTCAACCAAACAGCATCTTTGATGCGAACGGATTGGCCATATACCAGGCAAACTTACGTGCCACAGCAAAACGCGCTCTTAGTATTACTTTTCCCACGGTCAATCAGCTAATTGGCTCAGAGCTACTGGGGTATTTTGCTGATAGGCTGCTGGCTTCAGAGTTACCTTATCATGGTGACTGGGCACTTTGGGGGAAAACACTACCTACAATAATGAAAGGCCATCCCGCTCTTGCAAATTACCCATTCGTTGTGGATTGCGCCGAACTTGATTACCAATGTCATCAATTGTTAAGACAGCAAGACGTTAGCTTTATTCATAGCACGCTATCGCTACTGCACGAATACTCACCTGAGACATTGTTCTTACGCCTTAACCCAACTCTCTATTTAATGACGTCAGAGTACCCCATTGTCGACATTCGCAGCGCACATATGCTGTCTTCCACTAAACAGCGACAAACTGCACTCCGTCAGATTGTCGAAAATACACAACCTTCTATGCAGTTCCACGTCATGGCTTATAAGAATGGCAGAAATTTACAAGTTTCTTCTATCTCAAAGCTCCATTTTGACTGGCTCACACTGATCGGAGAACATTCAATCGATACGGCTTTGAATAAAATATCCAATACGGAATTCTCTTTTCAAAATTGGTTACTGACCGCCTTGCAAGAAAACATAATACTTGAAGTTAATCATTCTGCATCAAAATAACAATAAAAAGGAGAAATTAAAAAAAGCGCCTCACCTTGAAACGCCAAAATAAATAGTAAACATTTAAAAAATCAAACTAGGGTGTAAACTTAAATTCAATTCGATTACCACTTGGTTCTCTCACCATCATATGCTTAGCTGGGCCACCATATGCAATTTCAGGTGAAAATTCAATCACAACACCTGGCACCAACTTTAACTTCTCATAAAGATTATCCAAAGCCTCATAACTTGTAACTGATATAGCCAAATGGTGTAAACCGACATTGTTTTTTCTATCAAAGCGTTGTGCAGTTAAAGGGTTATTCACTTGCCATAGTGAGATCATAATATGACCATCACTAACGAAAGTTGATGGATACTTGGTATTTTCCCCTAAAAATGACCAACCTAAGGCCTCAGTAAAAAAACGTGTTGAAGCGCCTAGATCTGTCACTGACAAACCTAGATGGTCTAACCCTTGAGTTTGCACAATAGAATCACTATCTTCCGCAATTAAATCAACTGAAGTTAACATAGTTGCAGAGATTAAAAACACAACAAAAAGTTTATTTTTCATAGCATTACCTTTATAAATTTTCAATTACTAAAATTTCTTAGCGATAGATACTGCAATAAAATCCAAACCAGGGTTTGGTTTTTTAAATCCAGCATTGGAATAGTGGAAATACCTTATAGAAAAGGTATATTCATGTTGAGAGCCATACTTGTATACAATACCTATCCTATCCTCAAACTGATAATGCGTGCTCACGTTTTTACCGGCGAATTGCGTATCATTGAGTAAAGAAACCCCGACTCCAACTTCAAATAGAACAGGGCTATTATTGAGCAATCCCATTTCGTAACGAAAAACAGGAGATAAAGATAGGACAAAATTTTTGTCATGTTTATTTTGTTCACCATACTCCCAAAAGTTAACACTGGACTCAAAATACACATCGAATAAAGATGTATACTCATCAAGGAAATCCCCGTGAATTTGATAGGCAAACTTTATTCCTTCAACATTTCCCTCACCGCGAATATAGTCAATGGAAAAATATTTACCAGAAAGCTGATTTGCGGGCAAATAAGAAGGAATAAAAAGCAGAGAAATTAAAAAAGTATTTTTGAACATCAAACTCAACCACAAGATTTAATAAGTTGAGTTTACCATCTAGAGAAAAAGCAAATTATCCAGCCGTATTACTTTTCTAACCATTAATCCAAAACGGATGATATGAATGAAAATTTATTCAAAAGGAAATTTAAACTATTAATCAAAAGAATTGAGGGGAAAATGAAGCTAGGAGTCTCGGATATTTTTAAGCCACTCTTTGGGGGATAAACCTAATTTCTTTCTAAATATTCTTGCCAGAGCTGAGCCATGTTCATAGCCGACTTCATTGGCCACAATACTAATTGGTTTGTCATTCTTCAGAAGATTTTGCGCCAAAGCCAGACGAACATCAGTGATATAGTCCAATGGTGTCTGACCAACTGTTAACTTAAAGCTCTCAGCAAACTTAGATCGCGACATTGCAGCAATATCGGCCAATGACTCTAGCGTCCAGTTTTCACTCGGATGCGCATGAATGGCATCTATTACCTTAGACAGTTTTGGATGAACATGCGCAGATAAAATGCCCTGGTACAATACGCCACTTTCCATGACGCTTCTTAATACCTGCAGTAGAAACACATCACTTAACTTGTCCAGCACAGCCTGTCGTCCAATTTTATTATTAAATGCCTCCTCAAAGAGCCATTCAGCAGTGCCACCAATTTTTTCAAACTTCTTCAACGGGAAATAAATGAATTGTGGAAGTGAACTAACAATGGATTGATAATTCGCCGAATCGAATCTTACCGTTGCGCACACCAATTGAGCACTATGGGATTCATCTGATATGACTCTATGCACTGTTGGGCCTGGCAGAAAAATAACAGAGGGCTTGTCCATCACTACCTTATGTCCTTCATTAGTCATGATGGTCAGGGTACCAGCCTGCAACAAATGGAGATGACCACTGTCTTTGCCACCTAAGGTTTGAATACCACACATGTTACCACTGAAAAAAACTTCAGTTTTGAAAGATACCCTACTTAAAATCTCACTTAGATTATCCACTGACAATTCAAACCTTTAAACACATCTAACAATAATGAGTAAGCTCTAGACAAACCCTCATTGGTTCACCTTCAAGTTCGATAAGCATTTAAAACTAGCATGGCGGTTGTTTTTGCAATTTCTGCAGCATTAAGCATATTGGTGGTATGCGCACAGACAATAGCACCATCAGATAACAAGCTAAGCTGTAGTGCCACTTCATCAGGTTCACGAAGTTTAATTTCAGAAATCAACTCTGATATATACTGAAGAACCAAGCGTTTATGATTTTCACAAACAACATGAATTGGATCTGTTTTTCTCGGATATTCGGCTGAGGCATTAATGAACATACAACCGTTAAACTTGTCCGAATTGAACCACTCAGACAGCGCATCAAAATACGCTAATATTCTTGCGTACTTCGGATCACCCTCTTGCTGTTTTTCAAATTTAGCGACATATTTCTTAATCATCGCCATAAACTCAAGGTCTCGTTTATTCAACGCAGCGACAACCAATTCGTCTTTTGACTTAAAATGATTATACAAGGTTCGCTTCGCGACACCGGAATGCTCCAAGATAGTGTCTATACCAGTAATTCTGAAGCCATGCTGATAAAATAACTTTTGCGCAACTTCAACCAACTCATCCCGTTTACTTTTCTTTACTGCCATCCCCTTTTCCTTATCATTAAAAGTACACCGAACAGTATACACAACAATAACCTTGATGAATGAGTTTAAGCAAATATCCAAGCTTTTCTTTGCTGACTAGAGTTGCAAATCCAGTTATTTTCACAGGAACATTAAGCACAAACCTGTCTATTATTGTCTGAGCGGCGTAAGGGTCTTCCTATCCTCAACGTAACGTTTGAAGCCACTCTCTGGGGGACATCCCCAGTTTCTTGCGAAAAACCCTCGCCAACGCAGAACCATGTTCATAACCTACTTCGCCAGCTACAAATCCAATTGATTTGTTCTTCTTCAACAACTTTTGCGCCAACCCCAGTCGAATATCGGTTATATAGTCATTCGGTGTTTGGCCAATTACACGCCGAAAACTTGCTGCGAATTTAGACCGGGACATGGCTGCAATACTTGCTAGGGACTCCACTGTCCAGTTTTCGGCTGGCTTGCCATGTATGACTTCTATTACTTTTGACAACTGCGGATGGGTCGCCGCTGATAGCACACCTTGCAAAATAACACCGTTTTGTGTGGCCTCGCGCAACACCTGCAGAATGAAAATATCGCTAAGTCTCTCGATCATCGTTTGACGACCAAATCGCTCTTCGAACACCTCATTGAATAGCCATTGAATTGTATTGGTGACTGTGCTGTTTTGACATAACTCGAAATAAATGAAACTCGGCATAGCATTAACTAATGCCGCACCCATTGAATCAAGCTTAATTGCAGCACTGACCAATTTAGGCGGATCTGAGTCCTGACTAACTAATGTGTGAATACAGTTAGAAGGAAAGAACAGCACACACGGCTTACACACATCTAATTTCCGGTGCCCACGGCATGTCAGGCTGAGCGAACCAGACTCAATTAAATGGATAAATCCACTCCCATCAAAGTGTTTAGTCCCATACAACTCTCCAGCAAAAACCACATCAGCTTGCAGAGAAATCTGGCTCAGGATTTCATTTAATGTATCCATATCCGCAACCTCAATTAATTCTAACGATAAGAAACTTTACGCCCCTTACCATGTTCCCTTTCCGGGGTTATTAAAAAAGTATGCCTGGCAACATCAAATGTTTGATATGGCAATAAACACTTATGTCAAGCTCATAAATCCACACACAAAGTATACACACCTGTCTACATAAATAAAGGCGAAAGACGAAAATTTAAATCCCAATATATCAATGTGTTATAAAATCAAGGCAGAAAAAGCCAAGAAAAATGGCTAGCCAAGTAAACAATTTTGTCTACATTTATTTTCAGAAGGAAATTGATAAGATGAACGATTAATGGCGAACTAATCAACCTATTAGCTAGCAGCACAGTAGCAACGCGGACCACAACAACATCCCCACTACCTATTCATTGTGTTGGTGATTGACCCAAGGAGAAATGACCTTAAGAAATTGCAAGAACACCCGTACCCATCTGTTTTGAGCGGAGTATTTGACTGCCTTTACGGCTCGACCTGCAATAAAGCCCAGCATTTCAGGCCGGCATTATTTAATTGCTCATACCTTGGCCATTTTATGCGATTCATAACCTTGCCCACTGCGGCAGTCCGCGCCGTATGGATTGGCATAAACCTGTTTCGACATGCCACCACTGCTCATTTTACAGGCAAAAAAGGTAAAAAAAGCTGGCCAAGACAACCCTCCTCAACTAGCCAACAGGAGTTAACAAAATGCATACAGATCTGTACACATAAAAAATACAAACCCAAGAAAAATAAGCATTATCTCATTGTTTTAAATGAACATTAACTTAACTTCAACATCTCAAAGAAACAAACAAGGATTAAATACATTATTGTGCAAAATACGCCAAACAAAGTGAAATCCCCCGCCAAAGACGGGGGTAAGTATTTAGTTTGGATTGACAACAGGAAAGTCTATATCCGTTTTCATTACTTCATTGATGTAATTTGTCCAGGTATTGAGAGCAACATGTTGAACAATTTCAATGAGTTGATCTTCGCTATAACCAGCGGAGCGCACAGCTTCAAGATCATCCGCACTCACTTGTCCTCGGTTTCGAGCGACTTTAGCAGCGAAATTAACTGCAGCATCGGCAATGGTGTCTTGTGAACCTCCTTTGCGGTTCAACAATATTTCGGCATCAGACAACTTGGCCAAATTTTTGGCTAAATATGTATGTGCAGACAGGCAATAGGAACAACCGTTAATTTCCGCAACAACAAGGGCAATCCTCTCACGGGTTGCAGCCGATAGATTGCCTTTAGACAATGCGCCGGACATTGCAAGATACCCCTCCAACGCCACTGGGCTTTTAGATACCAGGCGGAACAAATTAGGTACGACGCCTAACTGTTGGTTGACAGCTTCAAGCATGGCTTGGGATTGTTCGGGTGCTTCGGCAATAGATTTAGGAATAGTAATACGTGACATGATTGGCTCCTCTTTGGTTAAACATTCGTGTCGACCTTATAGTAGTTGTGCTTATAATGATTAAATAGAGGGCTTTTATAGCTAGCACTTAGCCAATTTATGGGGAAATAGATGGACCGTATCAATGCAATGATGGTGTTCAACGCTGTGGTAGAAGCCGGGAGCTTTTCTGCAGCCGGCCGCAAACTGGGTAAACCTCAAACCACAGTCAGTCGGCAAGTTAAAGAGTTGGAGGATTATCTAGGGGCGCCACTTATTATTCGTTCTACTCGTAGCCTCAGCCTTACGGAAACAGGCCAGGACTATCTTGAGTCAAGCCGACAGGTCCTCGCACTGGTGGGCGAAATGGAGCGAGCGGCCTCTGGTGAATACGTTCAACCTAAAGGGAATTTAACTATTACCGCCCCAGTTGTATTTGGCCAACGCCACGTTTTGCCTTTGGTTACCGAGTTTTTGAAGCACTATCCTGAGGTTAACTTGAGATTGGTGCTGGCTGATCAGCATATGCACCTGTATGAAGATTTCGTAGACATTGCAATACGCATAGGAAAGCTGCCGGATAGTAATCTTATCGCCAAACGAGTTGGAGAAGTGACTAAGGTGGTTTGTGCCAGCCCTGGCTATATCCAAAGCCACGGGACACCTCATAAACCTGAGGATCTGAGCACACATCAATGCATCTCTTTTGAAGGACTTGACTCACCAAATGAGTGGATTTTTAGCAAAAATGACAAGCCCTTCAGTGTCAGAGTGAATCCAAGAGTTCGCCTTAATTCAATAGAAGCAGCGATTACCATGGCTAAGGAAGGACTTGGGATCACGCGCTTACTTTCCTACCAGGTATCTCCCAGCATTAATGATGGCAGTCTGCTGGAACTACTCACATCTTATCGCCCACTTTCCTGGCCAGTGAGTGTGGTGTTTATTCGTCAAGGTGCGACACCTATGAAAGTCCGACGTTTTGTTGATTTCATTGTTCCCCGACTCAGACAAGTATTGGTGGACATGCAATCATCTTCCATTGGTAGCCGTTGACTGGCTACCATGTACCCATTTTCGTTGAATAGGGTGAAATATCAGCGAAACGAAAGCGGCTGGACATCGCATATCGCCGATGTATGACTCTTGCTATGTCAAACTTCCAAACTAACTGCGCCCCTGACGGCCAATTGCCAGGGTCCTCTTCCCACAGGATTCGTGCGCTTCCTGTTATATGTACCAATTCTCCCGTTGAAAAATTGGCAAACAAAAGTCCTACCTTGGGATTTACCTGGATGTTACCTAACGTGTTGAAATAGTTATTCCCCGGCCAGTCGGGGATGAATAAGCTGTGTTCAGAAGCCTTAATGAATCCAGGTAATCCGCCCCGATGTGATACATCCACGGCTTTTGCCAATGCAGGACGAACGGAATCGTCTGCATAACTGACCACAAAGAAAGTGTGTGCCTGTCTCACTAATACCAGGGTCTGTGCGTCCAGGCTGTCTGTTTCCCTGAACTCCGTCATTGCTTGCTTAGGAGGCAAAACCGGCAGTTGCTGCTGAATATATTTAGGGCAGTTTCCAAAAGCTTGAACCACCTTAATTCGATGACAACTATTGTTACTTGCCAGGAGTTCGCCATTCAGTCGATTACGACGACGAGTCTGAAAATCAATACCTAGTATCCCAACGCCAGCTCCTTGATTGAATCCCCGCAGTACGGGATCATCGACGGCAATACTCGCATTAATATCCAGATAGTTAGGATTGGGACTTGATAAGAAGCCCTGGCGACCCTCGATTATGCTACCCCAGGGATTGCCCTGCTGATCAATGGTTCCCACCACAAGCAAGGGTAACGCTGCATAGAATTCCTGGTGTTGAGATGTTAAGTGATCCTGAATTACACGTCTTCCGTGCCGTTCCATATGGTCTAAGACACCTGCCCTTCTGTGCATATAGCGCTCTCCTGCGTGCCACACCGACTCAGCGATATAACCACCGATTGCCTCGAACGGAGGTCGATTATCAAGATCTTTGCTCATTTCACTTACCCTTGGCTATTGCTACCGGCTTTTCTGCTGCGCAGAGTAGCCACATGAGCTACCGAAAACCGGCAAAACAGAAATCTGAGTCGGGCATATTAAATCGCCACACTCGGGGGGATAAGTCTGCAACTATTGTTAGCAGCTATTCATCTGCCGGTTAGCGGTCATCTAAGTAGAGGGGCCAACTCAACGCTGGCGTAGTGCGAGGTTTTCAGAGTGAGGCCGCTAAAGGAATGCCTCACTCATGATTCACATACTCAAAGATATCTCCCGGCTGACAATCAAGCTCCTGGCAGATTCGCTCCAAAGTGGAAAATCGCACACCTTTGACCTTGCCCGTTCGTAGCAGAGATAAATTCTGCTCAGTGATCCCCACAGCTTCAGCCAAATCTTTGCCTCGCATTTTTCGTTTCGCCAGCATGACATCCAGATTTACCACAATCGGCATGTGGACTCCTTACACAAACTGCTTATTTTCATTGTCCAACTGACAACCTTTTACCAATAAATCACTCATCACCCAAAGGATCATGGCCAGTACCAGCACTTTCACCTCTGCGCTTCCGAGCATGAAGGACAGTACTTTTTGTCCGGGTGGATGATTCCAAGACAGCAAAAGGCTTGAAAGCGCAAAATGCAGCGGCTTAACTACAGCTTGAATCAACAAAAGAACGGCGAACACGCGTAAATAGCGGCTATTGTCGAGAGTAAACAGTTCTCCTCTGGCAAAGTTACTGAATGCGCGGCGCAAATAGTGTAATCCGACCAGCCCAACCCCAAGGTACAGCACGGTAATGCCCCACACCCCGTACCATTGCCAGGATACGACACTCTGCCACTGAATGGGCAAATTCAGACTTTGTCTGGCCAAATGAGCAAAAGAACCCAGGTCAAACAGATAGTAAATCGACGCGGCCGGTGCAATAACCAGCAATAACATACAGCCCCAGGCAATCAGCATTGAACAATGACGACTCATTAACTTCCCCAAATAAATTTGATTGTTTTGGAATGATAAATTATCGTTTTACTTTAATTTTTGTCAAGAAAGTAAAAATCCATGTTCAAACCATTATTGACGACCAGTGTATTAACCATGCTGATGTTTACCGCTTCTCCAAGTCAGGCACTCAGCATGGCGCAGTTTGTTAGTATCTGTGAATCCGCATCGGGTAAGTGCCGCGAGCATCCGACTGTGCAAGCCTACGTAGGAGGCGCACTGGATCTGCTGGCGACCTTAAATGAGCACACCCATTATCTAAGCGCGTTGTATTGCAAAGACCCCAAAACCCTCTTCAACGTGCCGGTGATTATTGATTTTATGCAGACGAATGCTGATAGAAGCTCCAATCAGAATGCGATGTTGCTGGTAGTTAGGTACTTTGAAGCTCATGGAGGTTGTAGTGAAAATTCGTGACCTGATAAGTGCAAGTCTGTTGCTGACACTAGGTGCCTGCAGCAATAAAGGGCTGTATGACAATCTGCGTCTACAACAACGTCATGAGTGCATGAAGCAACCGCCAACCACTAACGACAAATGTCTTGAAGACGCCAATAAGTCTTATGCAGAATATCAGCGTGAACGTGAGGAGGCCTTAAAAGCGCCTCCACAGAAGAATAAGCCTGGCTTGTAACCAGATTCACAGCAGTTTTATACAGATAAGACTCAGGGCGCTTAATACAATCGAGTTGCTCTGATTGCAGAATGCGCACGTAGGTATCTTGTACCACGTCTTCTATCTCTCTGGCAGGAACAAAGCGTCCTACTACCCTTTCAAGACTTGATCTCATGGCGACAAAGGCAGTGCTAATGGCATGCTTCTTTTGCAAAAATTCACTCATCCAGAACAAGACGACTGGCAGAGCAATTTCCGCCAGTCATTTTATGTCTGATCTGTGACAGATTTATGTATCACAGCAGGTGAAAACCACCAGCAAAGCTGGTGGGAAATGGAATGATTAAATGCTTGAAGTGTACTTCACAAAAAATCAGCGCTGTTGTCGATTGTGCAACATGGTTTACGACTATAAGACGCAAACCCTATCTAATCTCAATGTAACAAGGAGCATACTATGTCGAAGATGATTTTTGTGAACCTGCCGGTCAGCGATCTCAGTGCCTCAATGGCGTTTTACACTGCGCTGGGCTTTACCAACAATCCCCAGTTTACCGACGAGACCGCCGCTTGCATGGTGTGGAGTGAGAGTATTTACGTCATGCTGCTGACCCATGCCAAGTGGGCCAGTTTTACCAGTCGGCCTTTGCCGGCAAAAGGGGCGAGCGAAGTGATGCTGGCCATCACCTGTGACAGTCATGCCAGTGTTGATGCCATGAACCAGGCGGCCGGCAAACATGGCGGCACGGCCGATGTGAATCCGATGCAAGATATGGGGTTTATGTACAGCAGAGCGCTAGCCGATCTAGATGGGCATATTTGGGAAGCATTCTGGATGGATCCTGCTGCGGTAGCAGGGGCAGCCTAAATAAGTTAAAGGCCGGCATTCCTATAAGGAATCCGGCCATTTCTTTGTCAAAACAGTACTTAACGCCCTGATTGCAGTAACGTTTCTGCGTGTTTCAGGTACTTCTCTCCTTGAGTTTTTACCTGTTCACCATGGGCCTTTTCCGAACTGAGGTGCACCTCTTCCAGCGTTGCCGCCAGGCTGTCCAGTTCCACATCCACCCGCTGCAACGCATTTTCCAGACTGTATGTCAGTTCATGGATATGCGCCATATCCTGCAAAGACAGCTCTGATTTTTCCAGCACGGTTTTTAGCTTGGCATTGTAGGTGGTCAGGTTGGCAAGTGCCTGTTCCAGGCTTTCGGCTGTCTGCCCCTGATAGTGGTCAGGACGCTCACTGGCAAAAACAGTGGCGCTGCAGGCCAGCATCACCACCATAGCCAGTGGCTTAACGCATTTCTTACCCATAACTCTTCCTTATTTGGTTTAAAAAGTACTTCGCAGTACCAACAGTGAAGGCGAAGAGGTTTACAGCATCAGGCGTAAACCTCAGGCGGCGGATGGTTGCCCTTCCACGCCGCGCCATTCTAGAAACGATAGCTGGCCCCGACATTCAATGTCGTGCCAAGGCCTTTAACCGCATAGCCGCTGCCATAACGGAAAGCTTGTGAACGTGCCGGGAAATAGTCTTCATTCAGCAGGTTTTCGACTCCGCCAAACACCTGCCAGTTACCGAGTTGATAACTCGCCGACAGATTTAACACGTCATAAGCATCAATTGGCCCTTGGTCGCCCGTGTACAAGCCATCCGCATTAGGGGAGAAACGATCACGAGAGAAGACATGCAACCAATACAGGCTAACCGACAACGCTTGCTGAGGCTGATAACGCACGGCCGTACTTAACTTGGGTGCGCTGATCTGCCTGCCCCCCAGATACACATCATTCTGGGTGTCCTTACCTTCGGTATAGCCATAGGCGGCATTGATGCGCCAAGCATCATCGATACGGTACTCGGCACTCATCTCGTAGCCCCAGATCTTTTGTGGCGCGCGCACTGGCCGATAGATACCTGTTGCAGCGTCTAACTGGCTGCCAGTGCCAAGCTCTGAGGTACTGCGATATACCGCCATATTCAGATAAAGTTTGTCCAATTGGCTGGAGAAGCCCACCTCATAGTTTTTCACTACCGAGGCTTCACTTTGAATACGGTTAATATCATCAACAGTGGCAGTGCGAAGTAACAAGCCCAAATCCGGCACTTCATAACCTTCTGAGTAGCTGACAAAAGGTGAGAAGGCGGCATCAGCATTGTATCTGACCCCCAGATTATAGGTGGTTGCGTTGTAGCTCAGTTCACCGCCTGCCACCTCTTTAGGTACTGAACAGGTGGTCGCATTGCGACATAGCCTTAAGGTCTGATAATCATCCACTTCTACGTCTATAGACTCGCGACGAGCCCCGGCTTTAACCACCCAATCGTCACCCAATTCCCACTTACTTTGCAGAAACAGGCCGCGAGAGCCCATATCCATTTCCGGCACCCAAATACGACCATCCAAAAACGGCTGTGATGTAACATCTTCCAATACGTCCGCCCCGTAGATTAAGGTGACATCCACGCCATCAAAGCCTAAACGGCTGGTCAGTACCGAGCGCAGTCCGCGTTTTTCCGACAAAATGGCTGACTGACCTCCGTCAAATCCCTGCTCTGGATTGGCTAATGTCGCAGACCAGAAAAACACGTTATCAATTTTCTGTTGATAGGCATCCACAACTAACGCGGTATTGGCGAACACTTCATCATGTTCGTACTTAAACATCAGGTTGTGATTACCATTGGGACCTTGCGCTTCACCACGCGGCCTCACACCATCTGCAAGCGCTACTGCATAGGTTTTTGTTCCAAGGTCAATATTACCCGGCATATCCACATAGTTTGCATCCTGATCGGAATCGTAATAGTTATAGGTCAGTTGCACCCGGCTTAGTGCATCTAATTGATAGTTCAGCTTGATAAACAGATCACGCTGCTCGCTATCAGACAATCCGTATTGCAGGCCCAAAATGTCGCCATCGGCATCACGTTGCACACCGTAGCGTTCCTGTGAGGCTTTTACCACATAGCCCAACCCTTCAAGCTGGCCATCGGCAGATAGCACAGTACGGTAACCCAAGCTGTCTTCCAACTTGACCAAGCTGGTACGTGCAGATTGACTCAAGGTAACATTGGCCTTGTCGTCGCCGGGCTTTTTGGTGATGTAGTTAATCACCCCGCCAGCCGCACCGTTACCCCAAATTGAGGTCGCGCCATTAACCACTTCAATACGTTCAATGCTGGCCGCATCCAGGGTACGGATACCCAAACCGCCATTACGCAACGGCGTGTCCTGAGGTACGCCATCAATCATGACCAGCACATTACGGCCACGTAGAGTTTGGCCAAAGTTGCTGGTACTGCCGGTACTGGCAGCCATACCGGGCACAGCCAGTGCCAACAGGTTTTGTAGCTCAGCGCTGACATTCAGGTTTTCAACCAGCGTTTGCTGATCGATAAGTGTTACGCTGGCTGGCACTTCATCCAGACTTTCAACAATACGGCTGCCTGTTACCGTTACCCTTTCAAGCTGGTTATCCTGTGCCACCGTCTGATGAGCAGAGAGAGCGGCCAGTACAGCTAAACTTACGGGCGTAACGCGCTTTATTAAGGTCATAGGTATTCCTGAGTGTTGAGTGCAAGTTGTTATTTGCCGCGGATTTTAAGCAACCACAAATCAAATAACAATCACTATCATTTGCAAATGTATTTATTTGCTGAGCCTGATATTGGGTTAAGTTAAGAATCTCTGAGGTAAATCAAAGTCTTGTGGCTCAAAGTTGGTTATTGTGGTTAGATTAGGGCTCTCAGGGAGAAGGATTTCATGCGTTTAATTTTGTTCAGCGTGCTGTTGTTAGCCACAAAATTGAGCTTTGCGAAAGAGCCGTTCATTCTGGCTGCCGAGAGCAGCTGGCCACCTTATGCCAAAGAGGATGGACAAGGTATTTCACGCGAGATCATCGAGAAAGCCTATGCGCTGGTTGGCATGAAAGTCACTTTTGTTATCGTCCCCTACGCACGAGCCTTGCATTTAACCAAGCAAGGCGATGTAGACGGTGCCTTTAACGTGACCCGCCAGCAGTCCACCGAACGTGACTTTCTGTTTGGTGAAGAGCCATTATTGCAAGCCGCGGCATCTTTCTATTTTCCCCCTGACTCGAATCTCAATTTTGATTCTATATTGGATGCGCCCAATAGAATGAGTGTGGCGATCATCATCGGCTATGAGTACGGCGACCTTTACGACAAACAGCGCTACCGATTTAGTGAAGTGGCGGTGACCAGCCAGAAACAGATTATTCAGCTACTCAGACGTAACAGGGTACAGTCCGCCATTATGTTCGATAGGGTGGCGGAGTATCACCTTGAACAGTTGAAACTGCCTAAAGATAGTATTCGCAAAGGCCCTCTCAACCACATCAGCAATATCCATGTGGCTTTCAGCCGCAACCGACCTTCGGCGCGAGACGCCATGATAAAACTCGATGAAGGCTTACGCTTGTTGCGTCTGTCACATCCACAAGTCAATGAGTCAGCGCTTTAAGCAGCAAGCAACCTGGCGGCGTTTTATTTGTAAACAAGCTGCGCGCTAACCTCTGATAGTACGGAAATTTCCATGAAAAGTGGCAAGTTAGGCTGGGAAATGAATCCTTCCCGTGTTAAACAGAAACTGGTCTGGGCTTTTACAAGGCAAACCTAGACGACAACTTCTGAACTTGCGGGCAGGGAAGACATTTTGAAATACCAAGGAAAGCTGACAAACTGGAATGATGAGAAAGGCTTTGGTTTTGTTGAACCCAACGGTGGAGGAAACCGTGCTTTTGTGCATATCAAAGCCTTTGTTCGGACTTCCAGAAGACCAATGGAAGGCGACGTGATCGTTTATGAGCCGGTGCTGGAATCACCGGGTAAATACAAAGCCACTAATATCAGTCTGGCCATCGATCGCAAGGCAAAAAAGCATTCTGCACCAGGAACGCGGAAGCTGGGAACTATTGTAGTGCTAGCTTTCTGTGCACTTTTAACCGCCTTTACCCTGCTGAAAATACTGCCTGTCCAAGTATTACTGCTTTATCTCGGGGCCAGCCTGATAGCCTTTGTGATGTATGCCCTGGATAAATCCGCCGCCCAACATAACCGTTGGCGTACGCCTGAAAGTTCCCTGCATATGTGTGCGCTGCTTGGTGGCTGGCCAGGCGCTTTTTATGCACAAAACAAACTCAGGCATAAGTCTAGCAAAGCGTCCTTTAAGCGTATGTACTGGGCCACAGTAGTGGTCAATCTGGCTGCATTTTTTTGGCTATTGAGCGAATCAGGAAAGCAGTTTTTAGCATTGCTCCCCATCTGAACACCCCCTCACTGCTCTATTCACAAATATGAAGATTGAACATTATTGCCACCCCATCAACGATGCGATGATAAACCTGTTGTTGGAAGCAGATCCCAACATAAAGGCGATACATGCCTATCTGCCTACAGCAAAGGGGCTTGTAGCGTCCTGTCAGTGCCAAGGCTCACTTAACCAGATTGGCTTCCTTTACGCCAACCTTGTGATCTAAGTCACTCATAAATCCTCCTGGTCTATATAGGTCAGGTCCACTCTATACCACTAGCGGGTAAAGCCAATTGGGCGGATCTGGCTGGCGATATCCCGCTTGCCCAGCAACTGCGAAAAGGCCTCACCCAAACGGTCGGATTCACTTAACACTTTCTGCCAGTAGGGAATGCGCTGCTCAGCAGGCATTTGTTCAAAATCTTTGCGATCCGGGATTTTGCCAAAGGGGAGCGACGCAATAAACTCGGCGGAAGGCACAACCATTAACACCTTGTCATAGCTCGAGTGGGCAGGACGGCGATAAGAAAGGGACTTATCAAACCAGCCTGGGACTGCACGACGATTAAAGTGTGGATAAAGCACCAAGCCCGGCATCGGACCAAAAGACAGGTCAAAATGATAGTCTATGATACCGCCATCCCTATACATACCAGGGGGAGCGCCGGGGATATCCTGAACCCCTTCCAGTATCAGCGGAATAGATCCCGATGCCATCAGCGCAGCTTTGAGGTTGGCATGACTGAGCGGCACCTGATAACTGGCCATTCCCATTGGGTCCTGAATATGTAATTCGCTGCCTGGCGCGCCAAAACTATAACGCTGATAAAAACCTGACAGCCAGCGACGCCTTATCAGATTGGCACCGGCACTGGCCAGCAACCCGCTCATTTGCAAAGGTTTGCTCTCACGCGCTAACCAGCCACGACACCGAGCCACGATAAAGTGCGCTTTAACGATCGGATTAGTCAGTATCTCGCTGATTCCCGATTCGCCAAGTACATAATCAAGCAATTCCCTACCTTTAAGACTGATCTCTCTTGCATCAGGTTTAGTCGAATAGACAGTGTGGGAATAACGCTCAGCCAGTCTGTTTATTGCCGCCAGCGAGTCGTTTTGAGCAAAACAGGCAAAGCGAAATGCACCAGCCGACGAGCCAATAGCCTGGATGGGTCTGTCACGCCCCGCAAATAACTGTGGAAAAATCACCCTGTCCAGTCCGGCCAACACAAACCACTTTGGTCCGCCCGACGCGCCGAGCATGTAATCAAACAGATCCGCATGCAGTCCTTCATCTTGTATTTGCCGATAGGCCGCAGGCCCGGCATAGAGTTCCAATACCGACATCAAGGTACCTGTTGGGTGTTATTCACAGACCGCCTCTTTTACGTATGCCAGGCGTCCTCGTCAAGGCTTTAAAATCACTAATTTAAGGTTGACTTTAGTAAAAAACAGCCATAATCGTTGATTTTATCGCCACTGTAGAAAAACCGAGCAGGATAACTTTTCTTTTTAATATCAATAAGATAATTAGATTATAACGAGAACTCAACAAGGTTATCCACAGATATCGTGGATAACCTTGTCGGAATAGCCAGATCTACTAACTTGCACCCACTCAAGCCGTTGCGCACAATAACGATCCGGTCTCTGGCCACAAAGGAAGCGCCATGTCTAAACAAACCCTCACCGAGTTATCCATTGTGGTGCCGGATACCTTGTCACTGGCATCTGACAGCTGTGATGCAGGTTGGCGAATACTGGAGGTTTTAGGCCCGCTGCAGCTTTCTATGGTGGGCATCATGGCCAGTATAAGTTCAGTTCTGGCTAAAGCTCGGGTCAGCATCTTTGTCGTTTCAACCTTCGAAACTGATTACTTTTTGGTAAAACAGCCTGATCTCGAGCGGGGGATTCAGGCGTTACAACAAGATGGCTATAAGGTCGACTAAGATGTGGAATCCCTGCAACTTAGTCAGCTCCAGCGCCCCCGAGGGTTCGCGCTTGCAATTGCCTGTATTGGCTCCCGTTAGCGGCAAAGTCGGCTTGCTAGGCGATGTGCCAAGCCCAGCCTATGCCAATGGGCTTTTTGGTGTTGGGGTCGCCATAGATATGGCCGGCCATCGCCTGCAAGCCCCTTTCGACGGTATTTTGCAAGACCAAACCGCCAGCGGTGAACAATTGCGCCTGCGTAGCCGCCAGGGACTAGAGCTGCTGATCCAGTTAGGGATAGACAGCCACAAGCTTATGGGCGAAGGATTCAGGGCTAAGCTGCGCAGTGGTCAGGCTTTTACGCAGGGTCAGGCACTGATGGACTTTGATCTGAATTTACTCAAGCGACGCTTTGGTGTCGCTCATTGTCTGGTGCTGATTTCACAAACCAGCAAACTCAGCGGCATCCAGGCTCACTGCCACAGTATGTTGGCGGGGCAAGAGCCTTGCATGACGCTGCATTTTCGCTAGCGCTGGCGGGCGTCAAGGCTAATTCCAAATCGCATGGATTTGGCAGTATTTGGTATAGCCAGACAGGGGCAGATGGTTCAATCGCGCATCACTTTAAGCTAAGCTTGCAGCCCCTTAGTTTCGAACAAGACTCATCCCATGACCACCATGTACGGCATTAAAAACTGCGACACCATCAAAAAAGCCAGAACCTGGCTGGAGCAGCACAACATCCCTTATGAATTTCACGATTACCGCGTTCAGGGGCTGGATGGCGAATGGCTGCGCAAGGTGGCCGAAGTTGTGGGATGGCAAACCTTGCTCAACACTCGTGGCACCACCTACCGTCAACTAAATGAAACTCAGAAGGCCGATATGGACGCAGACAAAGCCATTGCGCTGATGTGTGAGTACCCAGCCATGATCAAACGGCCATTACTGCAACACAACCAAGATTATCAAGTCGGTTTTAAAGCCGATGATTACGCGAGCCTGTTCAATGCAAAATGATGTACTGGCGCTAGCCAAAGCGCTGATAGAAAAAGACTCCATTACCCCGGAAGACGCCGGTTGCCAAACGTTAATGGCGGAGTTTCTGCGTCCGTTGGGTTTTGATATCGAAATGATGCATTTCGAAGACACCCTGAATATGTGGGCACGCAAGGGTAAACAAGGCCCGCTGTTTTGTTTTGCCGGTCATACCGATGTGGTACCACCCGGGCCATTGGATAAGTGGCAGTTCCCGCCTTTTAAACCGACGGAGAAAGACGGTTACTTGTACGGCCGAGGTGCCGCCGATATGAAAGGCAGCCTGGCAGCCATGTTAGTTGCCACCAGACGCTTTGTGGAAAAACACCCTGAACATCTGGGCAGCATCGCTTTTTTAATTACTAGCGATGAGGAAGGTCCATTTATTAACGGTACCACAAGGGTCATTGACACGCTCGAAGCCCGCAATGAAAAGATTACCTGGTGCCTTGTGGGTGAGCCTTCCAGCACACACCAGGTAGGCGATATCGTCAAAAACGGCCGCCGCGGATCGTTAACCGGTCACCTGCAGGTAAAAGGGATTCAAGGACATGTGGCCTACCCTCATCTGGCGCGTAACCCAGTGCATCAAGCAGCACCGGCGCTGGCCGAATTGTCCGGCATCGAATGGGACAAGGGCAATGCGTCATTCCCCCCCACCAGTTTCCAGATATCCAATATTCAAGCCGGCACTGGCGCAGGTAACGTGATCCCCGGCGAACTCGCTGTTCAGTTTAACTTCCGTTTCAGCACCGAAGTAACCGATCAGCAGTTGATTGAACGTACTCGTGCGATTTTGGACAAACATGCACTGGAATACGATCTGGAATGGACCTTTAACGGCCAACCCTTTCTAACTGACAGCGGCAAATTGGTAGACGCTACCCGGGAGGCAATTCGCAAAGGTTGCGGACTGGAAACCGAATTATCCACCGCTGGCGGTACCTCGGACGGACGTTTTATCGCCCCAACCGGCGCGCAGGTCATCGAACTTGGACCGATCAACGCCACCATTCATAAGGTCAATGAGTGTGTAAAAATAGAGGATCTGTATAAACTGGCTGACACGTACGAAGCGTTGCTAGAAGGCTTGCTATGCTAAGCGCCTTGCAGCTAACCGGTCGGGATCGCAGCCACCTGATTGAGTGGCGCCCCGGCCATTGGCTGCAACCGCAAGTTGCCGACGCCATGGAACATATGACTCAGGCTGCTAATAATGAGGGTATCGACTTACAGCCGGTCAGCAGCTTTCGTGATTGTGCCCGCCAGTTGGCTATTTGGAATGCCAAATGGCTAGGGCAACGACCGATTCTGGATATTCACAGCAGACCGATGGATATCAATCAGCTCTCAGAACAACAAAAACTCTTTGCTATTTTGACCTGGTCGGCCCTGCCTGGGGCCAGCCGTCATCATTGGGGCACGGATTTAGATGTGTATGATGCGGCTGCGGTGAATAACTGGCCTGAAAAATTTCAGTTAATCCCGCAAGAATATGCCCAAGGCGGTCCTTGCCATAAGTTAGCCTGCTGGCTGGATAAAAACGCCCAGCGTTTGGGATTTTTCCAACCATATCAGCAATACACCGGTGGCATCGCCACCGAACCTTGGCATTTGAGCCATCGTCGTTGTGCCGACCAGATGCAGTCTCAGCTAAGCCTGATGACATTACAGCAATGCATTGAAGAACTGGATATTCTGGGCAAAGAAGTCATTTTGGCTAATCTGCCAGACATCTACTACCGCTTCATCCAATTAAACACAGAGGCAAATTAACCATGAGTTGGACAGTCGCTCTGATTATCCTGTTGGTACTTGGTGTTATCGTCAGCAACTTACTGCTGCTCAAGCAAAGTGCCAATCACAAACTTCCCAGCCTCAAGGATAAACAACCACAAGACAAAACGGAAAACCATAAGGGATCGGCCTGGGATGAGGATGACGACTAAGTCATCCTATTGAGCTAACCTCGATAACGAACAGCAGTGCCGCTGATACTGACCATCAGCATACTGCCTTTACTGCCCACCACCTGATAGTCTAAATCTACCGCCAGGACGGCATTTGCACCTAGTGATCGGGCTTCCGCTTCCAACTCAGCAAAAGCAATTTTGCGGGCCTTGGTCAGCTCATCTTCATATGAGCCGCTGCGCCCCCCCACAATATCGCGAATTGAGGCAAATAGATCAGAGAACAAGTTGGCCCCCATCACGGCTTCGCCGACAACAATACCCAGATAGGCCTCAACTTCCTTTCCTTCTAAATGGTGCGTGGTCGTAATGATCATGCTTTAAGCTCCTCTAACAATTGACTAATCGCTTGGCATTCCTCGGCTGCCTGTTCTGGCTTATAAGGTATAGCAGGATGCCTCCCCCACACGGGAGCAGGCCAGGCAATATCATGACGAAATCGGGCAATATGATGCACATGCAGTTGCTCGACCACATTTCCCAGTGCAGCCAGATTCATTTTATCGGGCTGATAACGTTTCTGCATGGCCCGGGTCAGGCAAGCTGACTCAACCCAAAATTGTTGTTGCTGAGCAATGGACAGATCCAGAATTTCCCTTGCCCCGTGGATTTTGGGAACCAGTATCGCCCAGGGATATTGGCTATCGTTCATCAACAAAACCAGACTTAAGGGGAGCTCGGTAACCAGCAGGCAATCCTGCTGCAGGCGGTGATCAAGTTGAAACATGCTAATTAAATGAGTAGCCTTAAACAGAATGCATTCAAAGATACCCAATTGTGCTGCACCTGACCAACTCAATTTACACCGCTTGCCAACGACCAGGATTTTTTCTGTTGCTTGCCTTGTTACTCTCCTTTCATGCGCAAGCCAGCAGTTTAAGAGTGGTTACCGAGATATCGCCGCCAGCGCAAACCTGGGAAGAAGATCAGGTAGGCGGCATAGTGACCGAACGAGTGCGTAAGGTGGTCAGTGGTGCCGGATTCCAAGCCGAGATTCAGGCCTACCCTTGGGCCAGAGCCTATGAACAGGCATTGGCAGGACCATCCATATTAATTTATGCGATGGCGAAAACGCCCGAGCGGGAAGCTCATTTTAAGTGGATAGGCCCAGTCGGCCGTTATCGTCTTGGCTTTCTTAAGCTCAAACGCAACCAAGATATCACCATCACGCAGTTAGAACAGGGGCGGCGCTACATCACCGCGGTACAGCGTCAGGATGTGGCGGTAGATGTACTGATGCAAAGCGGCTTCGAACAAGGCAAGCAACTATTTCTCACCGCCGACATCCAGCAATCCTGGGAATTGCTGCGTAAAGGCAAAGTCGATCTGATTATTGAAGACCCGGATGTCATTGACGAGATGCTACACAACCTGAAACTAACCCAGCAAGACGTGGAGTTCGTTTACATGATCCCAGAGTTGGATCAGCTTACCTATCTGGCTGCCAGTTTGGATACGAGCGACAGTCTGGTAGAGAAGCTCAGACTGTCACTTTATCAACAGGATTTTTCCCTCGACGATTTGTAAGTCAGATGCTGGTTGGCACCACAGTTAACAGCGCACGTTGCCCCAAGGCCACCTTAGCATTAGGAAACACTATGGCCTCCCCTTCCTGCTCGGCAAAATACTGAGCACCGGTTTCTTCCGCTAACAAATAACCTTTGGGAAAATCAGTAAAGTTGGGCGCATCATCGGCAAAATTCAAGCGGAAGTCTTCCTGTGTACGATTAATAATCTGATTGATTTTATATACCAGCACAGCATCAGGATTGTACTCGGGCAGTGACAACGCCTCCTGGCTTATCAATGCCAGCAAGGTATCTCTGGCCTGTTGAAAGCGCTGCATGTCATTTTGCCCAAATGGCGCCACTTTACCCAATTCTACGGTAAAGGCATCAGCACCAAACTCATTGGAGGAAAAATAACTGAAGGTGGTGGTCGGGCTATTGGATAACAAGAACGTATTTACCCCGCAGGCAAACAAGAACTGTAATTGCGATTGCTTCCAAGGCTGACCATGACGAAAGGGATAAACGGCAAATTTTTCATTCTTCGAACCGCGGATAGCGGTATGTAAATCGTAGTGGCAGCGGTAGGTCTGGCCCAATTTCTCACCTTGTCGATAGAAATGCCCAACAGCCAATTCCAGCTCTTTAGCTCGCACACGTTCCTGATTAACAAGGCCAGGCCCTGACGAGTGAGCGCCGCTGAACAAGCGGTTCATGTTCTCTTCGACAAAACGCTCACCTAAGTCCATTGCAGGTAGGTTACCGAACAAAAACAACACCCGGTGAGAAGCGGTCAGTGTTTCCGTTAGCAAAGCTTGAACCAGCTCGTCACATATCTCAATGGGCGCCGTTTCATTGCCGTGCACGCCGCTGGACAACACGATGTCTTTGCCTTTGGGAGATACGGGCGTAAAGCTGATAATACCTGGCGCACTGATTTCCACTTCGGTGCCATTGTCTAAAGTGAATGCAAAAGGCGCAGTAAAAAGCGCGGGAGATTGGCGGCTAAGAGAGAGAAATTGACCGTGCGAACGCAACAACTCGATAGACATAGGGTTCCTGGCTAATGAATTTGGTCGCTTATACTACCAGAATCACTTAGTCGGGTGCAGAGGATCAGCTAACCCTGTCACGATAAGCCAGCGAGTCTCCGACTATCAGATCACTGTGAATAAATTCCACCAAGCGCTCAAAAGGTACCGCCTTGGAAAACAAAAAGCCCTGTCCTTTGCTAATCCCAATTTCACGCAATGCGTGTAGTTGTTCCACCGATTCGATCCCTTCGGCGATAACCTGGCAGCCTAGGGCCCCTGCAATAAGCTGAGAAGCCTGAATAATGGCTTTATTCACCGGATTTCGGTCCAGTCCCATCACAAAGGTCTTATCAATTTTAATGGTATCCAGCTCGATATCACGTATATAGGCCAGATTTGAGTAGCCTTTGCCAAAATCATCCACCGCGATAGACAATCCCAGAGCTTTTATCTGTGACAACTGTCGCTTCACCAATAACGAATTGGATAGTGCCACGTCTTCGGTTAATTCCAGCTCAAGACGAGACAGATCGACTGCGTACTTATCGGCCAGACGTTTTACCTTACTGACAAACTGAGAGTCATATAACTGTGTGGGAGATATATTTACTGAGACTTGGATATTAAGACCAAGGCTCTCTAAACAAAGCGCTGTTTCAAAGGCCTTCTCCAGCACCCAGTAGCCGACTTCATTCATCATGTTGTAGGACTCAGCGGCTTCAATAAAACTGCCAGGCACTATGATGCCATCTAATGGGTGATTCCAACGCAGCAAACATTCCGCTCCCACTATCTTGAAGGTACCCAAGTCCACCTTGGGCTGGAAATACAGCTCCAGCTCTTCATTAGCAAAGGCCCGTTTAAGATCGGCTTTCAGTGCCAGGGAACGCCCCGTTTCAGGTTTTTCCTGCAAACGGGTGATCTGGAAGTTATCGTACTTGTTTTGCTTAGCTTGCTTTAGCGCCATTTCAGCGCCGGAAAACAGCCGGGAAGCATCCTCATTACCAGGCAAATTCGCCACGGCACCGACATTAAAATCAGCCACAAAGGCATTATCGTCAAATACGATAGGCGCTTTGAAGTGCTCAATTAAATGGCTGTAAAAGCCCCTTAACTGCGCATCACTGTGGGTACCTGGGATCATCAGGCCGAAAATATCACCGCTAACCCTGCCCAGTAAGCAACGAGGACCAAACAAGGCATTAATACGCCGCGCCAGTTCCTCAAGAATTAAATCGCCGACTTTATAGCCAAAACTACTGCTGACATCGGAGAAACGCACCACATCAATAAATAACAGAGACAGCTGAGCATCGGCCTCAACAGCCTGTTCAATGCGATGAAAAAACGCATAGCGATTGGGAATAGTTGCCAGGGATTGGTATGAAACACTCATTGAGTACTGCTTCACCTCTGAATTACCAACAGCCGTTATCCACAAGACACCGGCTTGGTGCAGTACGCACCACCATTTTCATGCCGCCTCATACAGCCAAAAACGTCAGGAAGCGAGGCAATCTGCCAGACGCTTCCTTAGTCAACCTTGCGCAGCACAAGAACTGATCCAGTGTAGTGCTTACCCTACTGGTTGTTCGGGCTAGTCTACCTTGCAGGAAGACAAGCGCCAAATTTTTTCCACATAGTCTCTAATAGAGCGATCTGAGGTAAATTTACCCATTCTGGCAGTATTTAATATTGCCATGCGTGCCCAGCGAATTTTGTCCCTATAGACCCTATCCGCTTTCTTTTGTGCATCGGAATAAGCTTCAAAATCGGCTAGCACCATATAAGGGTCACCACCGTCCAACAAGCTCTGTTTAACACTGACCAGCTCGCCAGGTTTACCGGGTGTGAAATAATCGGTTTCCAGCCAATCCAATACGGCTTTAATTTCCCGGTTGGTATCGTAGTAGTCATAGGGGCTGTACCCCGCCTTTTGCATCTTGTGTACCTGCTCAACTGTCAGGCCAAAAATAAAAATATTGTCTTCGCCAACTTCCTCGGCAATCTCAATATTGGCACCATCAAGCGTTCCGACCGTCACTGCACCGTTTAACGCCAATTTCATATTGCCGGTACCGGAAGCCTCTTTGCCTGCGGTTGAAATCTGCTCGGAAATATCCGCAGCCGGAATCATCTTCTCCGCTAAGCTGACTCGGTAATTAGGCAAAAATACCACCTTCAGTTTGTGGTTTACCCGCTTATCGTTATTGATTCTGTCTGCCACTTTGTTGATGGCATAAATGATGTCTTTGGCCAACTTATAGCCCGGAGCGGCCTTAGCCCCAAATAAAAATGCGCGTGGATGCATATCATAGTCGGGGTTTTCAAGCAGACGCCGGTACAAGGCCAAAATATGCAGCAGGTTAAGATGCTGGCGCTTGTATTCATGCAGACGTTTAATTTGCACATCAAAGATCATATTGGCATCCAACTCAACCCCCGTCAGACGCTTTACCTCCTCGGCAAGCAGCAGTTTGTTTGCATGCTTAATCTGCATAAACTGCTGCTGAAAGGCTTTATCATCAGCAAAACTTGCCAAACCTTGCAATTGATCAAGCTTAAGTGGCCATTCGTCACCCAGTTTACTGCTGATCAACTCAGACAATTTGGGGTTACAGGCTTTGAGCCATCGTCTCGGCGTAATTCCGTTGGTTACGTTGGTTAGCTTACCTGGCCAAAGCTGGTCAAACTCGGGGAATAATTGCTCCTTGACCAACTTAGAATGAATGGCCGCGACACCGTTTACCGCGAATGAACCTATCACCGACAAGTTGCCCATGCGGATCATCTTTTCGCTGCCTTCTTCGATGATGGACAGCTTACGCTTGATCACATCGTTACCCGGCCAGGTCTTATCCACCAGCGCCATAAATCTATGGTTGATCTCGTAGATAATCTCCAGATGGCGCGGCAGAATTTTTTCCAGCATACGGGCTGGCCAGCGCTCTAACGCTTCAGGTAACAAGGTATGGTTAGTGTATGCAAAGGAATGGGTACAAATTTCCCAGGCTTTATCCCAGTTCATCTGCGCCCTATCCACCAGGATTCGCATCAGCTCGGCAATGGCGATTGCCGGATGGGTGTCGTTTAACTGAATAACCACCTGCTCGGCGAAACGACTCCAGTCATCGCCATGGGCCCGCTTGTAACGGCGGATGATGTCTTTCAGTGAACAGGCACAGAAAAAGTACTGCTGAATTAAACGCAGCTCTTTGCCAGCTTCGGTTTCATCATTGGGGTACAAAACCTTGGAGATAGTTTCGGCCTGCACGTTTTCGCGCTGTGCATCCAGATAACCACCGGCATTAAACACATCCCAGTTAAAGTAGCCGGATGCCCGGCTTTCCCATAACCTCAAAACGTTAACGGTTTTACCGCCATAGCCAACCACGGGAATATCCCAGGGAACACCACGAACAATAGAGCCTGGGTGCCATTCTTTGTGGATCTGGCCATTGTCACCGTATTTGGTTTCCACATAACCATATAAGGAAACCTCCTGAATTGACTCAGGACGGCATATTTCCCAGGGGTTACCGTAATCACGCCAGCTATCTGGCCGTTCAATTTGCGCGCCGGACTGAATCTCCTGACGAAACAAGCCATGCTCATAGTGCAGACCATAGCCAATTGCCGGTAGTTGTAAGGTGGCCAGCGAATCAATAAAACACGCAGCCAATCGTCCCAGGCCGCCATTGCCCAGGGCCATGTCCGGCTCTTCTTCCATCACATCGTTAATATCTACACCTAACTCAAGTAAGGCCTGACGGGTTGCATCAAACAATCCGAGATTTTGCAGATTGTTAGACATTAGGCGGCCCATTAAAAACTCGGCTGAGAAATAGTGCACCGCACGAGTGTCGTTCATATAGTGGGTTTTTTGCGTGATGCGCAAACGCTCCAACACCTGTTCCTGAACAGCAGCACAGGTGGCCTTCCACCAAGCGTGATTATTAGCCTTGTTCTCATCGGTTCCCAGGGAACAATGCAAATGACGGATAATGGCTTGCTTAATGTCGTTCTTATCCAATTCCGTTATTGCTTTTGCCTGCTGCGGATGTAATGCGGAGTTGCCCGTCGTATTCATTGTTATCCCCTTTGGAATACACCACCTGCCAAGGCGAAAAGGCAGGTCTGTTTAACTATTCTATTCTTATTGGTCAAATACCGAGTGCTCATTCCCGACTACCAGGCTGCACATGGATATCAAGCAGAAACATTAGTTTAGCCAATGCAGCCTGATTGTTTTGTAATTAAATTACAAAATTCACTTTGAGTGTAATGTTTTTGAACGGAATTAAAATGGCAATTTTGTTGCTGACAAGTTAATCAAAAAAACGATGCCCGGATAAACCGGGCACCACATACATTTAATCAACATTCAACCGGGAATACTGGATCAATTTTTTAACTTTCCGCGTCAAACACCTGATTTACCAGAGTTTGGGCTTCTTCAATCAGCAACTGCAAATGTGAATCGCCTTTAAAACTCTCCGCATAAATCTTATAAACCGATTCAGTGCCGGACGGACGGGCTGCAAACCAGCCGTTTTGGGTCGCCACTTTCAGTCCACCAATGGCCGCATCATTGCCTGGCGCTCGGGTCAGGATCTGCTCTATGGTTTCACCGGCGAGTTGCTTTGACATCACAACCTCAGGTGTCATGCTGGACAGACGTTTTTTCTGCGTGGCATTGGCCGCTACGTCAATACGCTTATAGCTGGGCGCACCAAACTTATCAGTCAGCCCTTGATAGGCCTGGCCTGGATCTTTTCCGGTCACAGCCAGAATTTCTGCCGCCAGTAAGCACAAGATGATACCGTCTTTATCGGTAGCCCAACTTGTACCGTCCCGACGCAGGAAAATCCCGCCTGCGCTTTCTTCACCAGCGAAGCCCATGCTGCCATCCAGCATATAAGGCACAAACCACTTAAAGCCCACCGGCATCTCAGCCAAAGGACGATTCAAGGCCCCGGCCACCCTGTCAATCATGCTGGATGACACTAAGGTCTTGCCTATTTTGAGCTTATCACTCCACTGCGGACGATGGCGATACAGGTAATCAATCGCTACCGCCAGGTAGTGATTAGGATTCATCAGGCCGGAGGATTTACACACGATACCGTGACGGTCGAAGTCGGCATCGTTACCAAAGGCCAAATCGAACTGGTCTTTCATACTGATAAGACCGGCCATGGCATAAGGAGAGGAACAATCCATACGGATCTTGCCATCCTTATCCAAATGCATAAACGAAAAGGCGGGGTCGACTCGGCGGTTAACCACCTGAATATCCAGCTTATAACGCTCGGCAATGCGATCCCAATACGCCAAACCTGCTCCACCAAGGGGATCCGTGCCTAACTTTAGGCCCGCCGAAGCTATCGCTTGCATATCCACAACCTGATCAAGCTGCAGAACGTAATCCTCGGCAAAATCACGTTCATGCACATAGCCACTGCGTAGCGCTTGATTGAAATCCAGGCGTTTTACCCCCTGCAAATCTTTAGCGATGAGATCGTTAGCTCGAGTTTGAATCTGATCAGTAACCTGGTTATCTGCCGGACCACCATGGGGCGGGTTGTATTTGAAGCCTCCATCCTGAGGCGGGTTATGTGACGGCGTGATAACAATACCGTCAGCAAAACCGCTGGTTCGGCCACGGTTGTAATTCAAAATCGCCAGAGAAACCGCTGGTGTTGGGGTATAGCCACGGCCAGCTTCTACCACTAACTGTACCTGGTTAGCGCTGAGCACTTCTACCGCAGTAATAAAAGCAGGCTCCGATAGCGCGTGGGTATCCATGCCCACAAACAGTGGCCCATCAATGTTATTCGCCAAACGGTATTCAGCCAGTGCCTGACAGATAGCCGCTATATGCGCATCGTTAAAGGTGCAATTCAACGAACTGCCACGATGCCCGGAGGTGCCGAACATGACAGCATGTTCCGGAGCAGATTTGTCGGGCCTGTTAGTGTAATAAGCCGCAACCAACCGGGGAATGTTATCCAGTTGTTCTTCAGTGGCGGGGTGTCCTGCCAGAGGGTGGAGTGCCATCGGTTTTCCTTACTTCAGCGCTTTAAAATTACAGTTTACTCTGCGTCACCTTGAAACTCAGGGTCAAGGAAACGCGCAAGTCGATTTGCGTCCTGCGTGCTATATCCCAGTAGCTTGGCCACTTCCAAAATCATTGTCAGCTTTTTACGGGTATTGTTGTTAGTCACCACCCAATAGCAGCTACCTGGCAACATTTTGGGGTTGGTACTGCTGCCTGCGGCCAACAGTTCTTCTTTGCTAATGGCAAAATAGGTGCGGTTGCGGCCTTTAAGTTCAAGCACCTTGGCAAATTCTTTGCCCTGAAAACGTGCCAGCGCCGCCAATACTTCAATAAAGCGCTCAACTACACTGCCCATCTCAGCGACACCAGCCTGTTCAAGAAAATCAAACAGTGCCCCTTCCTGAACCGGCAACGCCGACTTTGCAACAGGTGCCACCTTAACAGGTGCAACAGCCGCAGGTTCCTCTTTAACGGCAGCTACCTGGGTCGTGGCAGGCTTTACAGCGCCGTCACTAAACAACAAGCGGCGCAGGATTTGCGAGGCACTTTCACCAATATGCTGGGTTTGTGCGGCAATATAACGATACAGCTCTTCATCAATTTCTATATTTTTCATTTTTTCTACTGCTGATTATTCACCTGGCGCTCATTATACTTGGCCTGGCTTTCGGGTACAGTCTCGCGCTACATAGTCTGTTTATGTTATAACGGCGCGCTTTATATTTTCGTGCAATCCAATCCCATGACCTTGAACTATCAAATCAGTGGCCAGGGCAGCCCGGTAGTATTGCTACACGGTTTGTTTGGCAGCCTGGAAAATCTGGGCGGAATCAAACGTGAACTGGAAAACCAGTTTCAAATCATTGCCATCGACTTACCTGATCATGGGCGCTCTCCACATAGCCAAGCATTCAGCTATGTGCATTACAGCGAGCAAGTATTGCAGCTGTTAAATAGTCTGGATTTAACCAATGTCACCCTGCTTGGACATTCCATGGGCGGCAAGGTCGCAATGAGCCTGGCAATGCATGCACCTAATCAGGTTGCCCAACTGATAGTCGCAGATATTGCCCCGGTTGCCTATCATGACAGACACAGCGGTATTTTTGCCGGGCTGAATCAGGTAGATTTGCCCACCTTGCAAGACAGACGGCAGGCAGATGCACAAATGGCGGTGCATATAAAAGAGCCCGGGGTCAGACAGTTTTTGCTGAAAAGTCTGGCTCAGGAGCAAGGAAAATGGCATTGGCGCTTTAATCTAGACTTACTACAGCGGGATTACAGCAAGATTACCGACTGGCCATTTAGTGCGCTTCGCTATGACGGACCAACGCTTTTTATTAAAGGTGGTCAATCAGACTATCTCCAGGCTGCGTATAAGGATACAATCGCCGCGCAGTTTCCGCGTAGTCAGGGGCGCATTATTGCCGATGCTGGTCATTGGCTACATGCAGAAAAGCCCGCCGCTTTTTGCAAGATTGTTCGCGATTTCATTCGCGCAAATGAGACTAATTAGCATATAGAACGGTGTTGTGCTATAGTCCGCGCCGTTTTCATGAGGTATCAAAGCCATGTTGAGCCAGTATTATGAGCAGATTGAAACCATTGTCCTCAACCTGACCTTGGTTGCCCTGTTCCTGCTGATGGGCTTTGCAGTGCACGATGTGCTGAAAAAAAACGACGTACCTATGGTAGGTCGGGCCGTGGTTTATCTGGTGCTGTTTCTTGGCGCCGCAGGTTTCCTGGCAAAGGGGCTGATTCAAGTATTTTGGCAATCATCCGGCGTGGGCGGCTAACCACGTCAAACAGAGGTATCAAGACATATGGCAAGTGTTGGACTATTTTTCGGTAGCGACACAGGCAACACCGAACATGTTGCCAAGATGATTCAAAAAGAGCTGGGCAAGAACTTAATCGAAGTCCACGATATCGCCAAAAGCAGCAAAGAGGATATTGCTAACTTTGATCTGCTAATGTTCGGTATCCCGACTTGGTACTACGGTGAGGCCCAATGTGATTGGGATGACTTCTTCCCTGAATTGGAAGAAATTGATTTCACCGACAAGCTGGTGGCCATTTTTGGCTGTGGCGATCAGGAAGACTATGCCGAGTATTTCCTGGATGCCATGGGCATGATCCGCGATATCGTTGAAGCTCGCGGTGCCATCATCATCGGAAATTGGTCTACCGAAGGCTATCATTTTGAGGCCAGCAAAGGCATGGCCGATGACAGCCATTTTGTGGGTCTGGGTATTGACGAAGATCGTCAACCAGAACTGACCGAACAGCGGGTGAAAGCCTGGTGTAAACAAATCCATGAAGAAATGTGCCTGGCTGAACTTGAGTAAGCCAAACAAGAAAGGAGCCTGAGGCTCCTTTTTTTGTCGCCATAAATCTGTAACAAAGCACCGCTAAGCTGCGCATCCCAAGGCATTCCCCGCACCACCTCCGGTGCCAGTTTCATGGCTTGCAGGATGAACAAGGCAGAATCATTCCCCACATTTCCCTCAGTGAAGGTCACGACCTTCAGTGCCGATAATCCCAAACTTCGTCAGAGGCGTTTGGTAGAAAAACTTTATCATCAGTACTGGCCAGAACTATGCGCAAGATTGCGCCATCTGTATGGTGAAGGCCCCCCGGATCCACAGGATATTGCCCAAGAGGCGTTCACCCGATTATCGCAATTGGACAGTCTCAACCATGTACTTAATCCCAAGGCATTTTTATACAAAGTGGCGTTTAATATTGGCCATAAGTCTGTTGGTCATATCATCAAAACCCGCGAATTCCTTGCCGAACAACTGGAAGATGACAACGTATTGCTAAACGACTTATGTCCGGAACAATTGCTTGCACAGGCGCAACAAATGGAAGCATTGCAACGGGCCGTAGCAGAGCTAAGTGACAAACAACGAGAAATTTTGCTGCGCTGTCGAATCAAGGGCCAAACCTACGCACAGATTGCCGAACAAACCGGCTGGAGCCTGGCGGATATCAGCCGTCAACTGACCAGCGCACTCGCCCAGTTAGCCGCCAGTCAACCACAGGATAGAGATTGATGACAGCACATGACAATCAGGTGGCCATTGAGGCTGAGGCGCGGGCCTGGCTGATAAAACTCTTTAATGACAGCCCTGACGAGCAATTAAAAGCCGAGTTCAGTCACTGGCTGAATCGTTCTGACAAACACCGACAGGCATTTATCAGAAGCGAAAAGCTATGGCGTCAGTTGGGCCTGCTGGACAACCTGGCCGAACTTAGCGACATGCTGCCGCCGCAGCCGATACAGCGCAGCAAACCTAGTATAAATGTATCGGCTTGGTTGGGTATGGCTGCTGCCGCCATCTTGCTGGTCACAGGAATAAACTGGCAGCATAAAACGCTGCCGGTCAGTCAGCAGGTCGTTCAGCAGTTCCAGACTCCTGAACATACCAATACCGCAATCACCCTGTCAGACGGTAGCCGCCTGGTGTCTGCGGGTCAGGCTCGCTTTAGCTTTGAACGTAAAGACAATGAACGATACTTGGCTATGCAATCGGGCACGCTGTACTTCGATATTGCTCATGACGTGGCGCATCCTTTTGTCATCAGTAGCGCAGGCTCCCGCATACAAGTTGTGGGTACCGAATTTGAAATCAGCCTACAGGACGACCAAATGCGACTGTCTGTGCATGAAGGGCTAGTTCAGTTAAGCGCCCTCGACACCAGCCGTGCTGAGCAAGTGGTCATGCTGGCAGCGGGGCAGCAGCAACTGGCCAATAGCGAAGGGCGCTTGCTGGGTGAAGTGCGCCAATTTGACAGTAAGAGTACATTGGCCTGGTTACAAGGTCGGCTGAGTTATGACGGTACACCGCTTGCGCAGGTAATGGCGGAGATAAATCGCTACCGTACTACTCCTATTGAGATTGAAGACCCTGAACTGGCTGTCTTGCAAATCACCACCTCCTGCCGCCTGGACCAAATTGAGCAGATGCTATCTGGTTTACTCTTGGCTCACGACCTGCGGCTGGTTCAACAATCAGGCCGCACACTAATCCAGCAGTCTGAATAAATCCTGTCCAGTTATATGAAGATTCCATGACATTTAGCCTTTTCCTGGAAAATATCCGCCGCGCCGGACTCCTTTGAGTGACATCAGACGTCACACAAACTAACCACTGGAGTATTTGCACATGAAAGCCATACCGGCGCCTGTTAAACATTCTCTTTGCCACCTGGCCGTTGTTTCCGCCCTGACTTTGGGTGTTGTTAGTGTCAGTTTTGCACAAAGCGAAGCGACAACGCTCACCGGCCTGCCTTTAGGGCAAGCGCTCAACTCGCTGTCACAGCAATTGGGCTTAGTGATCATTGCACCAACTCGGCTGGTACGGGACAAAACCGCCGCAACGGCCGACAGCACCCTGCCACCATTGGAGCAAGTGCGCCAAATGCTTAAAGGCAGTGGCCTACAGGTACAACAAAACCATAACGGCACCTTAGTGATCAAAGCAGGTCAAACCAATGCTCAGGTGACTAATGAGCAACAGGTATCTTCCACTAAGAGCATGGATGAAATCGTGGTTACCGCCATGAAACGGGAAAGCACTCTGCAAGACGTGCCGGTAGCACTGTCGGTATTGGGTCAGCAGGCGATTCGTGACAAGGGCATCAGTGATTTCACCGATCTGGTGGACAGCCTGGCAGGCGTATCTATTAACTCGGCCTTTGGCGGCCCGGAAAACAGCTTTATCACCATTCGCGGTATTGGTGGCGCCGATGATTACAAACCCAACGGTAACCCTTCAGTGGCCTTGCATGTGGATGGCATTTACCAAACCTCCAATGCCTACCTGAGCATGCCATTATTTGATTTAGAGCGTATTGAGGTGGTTAAAGGCCCACAAGGCACCTTGTATGGCCGTAACACCACAGCAGGTGCCATCAACGCCATTACCCGCGGTGCCACAGATAGCCTCGAAGGATATGCTGAACTGGAGTACGGCTCATATGATCATATTTCAGGCACCTTTGCAGTAGGCGGTCCACTTTCCGATAAGCTGGGTGCCCGTGTAGCGGTAACCATGCGTCAGGGCGGCGGTTTTATGGACGGTGAAGGGGCTGGAAGCTTTGCCGGATATGTACCTGAAGGCTTTGAAGGCATCATCCCGCCAGTCAGCGATCCGGGCAAACGTGAAGGCTTTGGAGATGCCGACCTGTTTGCCATGCGCGGTACCCTGCAATATGCATTCAGCCCGCTTACTGAACTAACTCTGCGTTATTTTATGAGCGCCAATAACGGTGATACCCGCCAGTATGACCGTATCGCCTTCAGTGACGACAAACCGGCCCTGAACGCTGGTGAAGACAGCGATCCTTATCGTTTCTACGCGTCCGAGTATTACTCGCATCAAATCGATGTCAGCGGCTTTAACGGCGAGTTTTCTCACCAACTCCCCAATCAAATGAGCCTGGATGTGCTGGCTGGCTATCAAAAAAGCGAACGTAACGTGTCCGGTAATGGTGACGGTACGCCTTTCCCTAAGTTCCGCTACGATTTTGATGAAGAGCTGGAACAAAGTTCACTGGAAGTACGACTGTCCGATGTTAGCGGCGGTGAAGTGGATTGGTTGGTCGGCGCCTTTATTGTTAGCGACAGCGTCGATTTTATCAGCGACTGGACCAGCTATGCGGTGATGTCACAGTACAGCTCGCCTTATAACCAGCGCCGCAACAGCTCTGCTCTGTTTGGAAATCTGGACTGGTATCTGACCGATGACTTGAGCATTAATGCCGGTCTTCGCTACACCAGTGACCAAGTGAAGTTTCGAGGTAGTAACATCGACCACAATCCTTGGGGCGTGTCGGTGTATGAAGACTACTTCAAATCTCCGTCAAACTTCTCCTGGGACAAAGAGTTCACCGACAACAACCTGTCAGGCAAGCTCTCGGCCACTTACTATGTATCTGACCGTCTGAACGTTTTTGCCTCCGTGGGTACAGCCTATCGTGGCGGCGGTTTTGACGGTACGTCTATCTTTACTCTGGAAGAGACAGAACCTTTTGACTCAGAGGAAGTTCTGGCCTATGAAGCGGGTCTGCGCTACGTTCATGAAGAAGGCCTGAACCTGAGCCTGGACCTGTTCTCCTATGAGTTTGAAGAGCTGCAAGCCACGGCGCGCCTGGCTAACGACACCAACGGCCGTACCAACGTCGGTAAAGCTGAAGTCAAAGGAGGCGAAGCCGCCCTGTCGTTGCCGGTTTGGCACGGAGACAATCAGTCATTCAGCCTGGATGCAGCGGTAACCTACCTGGACTCAGAGATCACCGAGTTCCACTCCAACCGGGTCAATGATGTGCAAAATACCCTGGGCGATCCCCTGCCCGGCTCTCCACGCTGGAGTGGCAATGCCGCTTTTGAGTATCTGCACCTCTTGTCAGACTCACAACTGCGTGCCCGCCTGGAGTACAGCTTCCATGATGAAGAGTCAAACCGCCTAAACGCTGGTGAAGGAAACCTGACCCCCGCGTATTCCCTACTGGGCTTGCGTCTGGAACTGGCCATGAATAACGGCATGACCTTATATGCCTATGGCCGTAATATTCTGGATAAAGAGTATTTTCTGGAGCTGAATGCAGGAGCCAGATTAGTCGGAGAACCCGCGACTTATGGCGCCGGGATAAACTACAGCTTCTAACTTGGCCAGTTGAACTTAAGCCCTACTTGGGCTGAGAGAGGCGACAAAGGGGCTCAATGGCCCCTTTATTACAACTTGAAGCGCGCGACGGCCTGGTTTAGCTGATGCATCAACTCGCCCACTTCGGCAATAGCATCGCTGGACTGGCGGGTAGATTGTCCACTTTGCTCGGTCAGCTCCACAATCTGTTGCAAGCTACTTGTCACCGCATCTAACAGTTCATCCTGATTTTCCGTGTCACTGACTATCTCGACATTCACCTTCGCCAGCGCTTCAATAATCTCTCGAATAACGCCTATTTCATCATTAACCTTTTCAATCAAACCGACACTTGCCTGAGCCTGGCTCTGCCCTGTTTCGATGGCTGCCACCGCTTGCCCCGCGTCAGATTGTAAGCTTAGGATCATCTGTTCAATTTCTTCGGTGGACTGATGGGTCCGATTGGCTAAGGTTCTAACCTCATCGGCCACCACCGCAAAGCCTCTTCCCTGCTCTCCAGCCCGGGCTGCTTCAATAGCTGCATTTAACGCCAGTAAATTGGTCTGGGCCGCGATGGTTTTAATCACATCCAAAATGCCGCCTATATTACGACTGTTGTTATCCAGCCGCTCAATGATCTGTCCCGAATGCACGGCTTGTTCGGCCTGAGCCTGAATTTGCTGATGCGAGGCGCCAACCAATTCACTGGCTCTGGCCGTTTGCTCCAGCACCCGGTTCAGGCGCTCTTGGCTTTCCTGAATCTGGCCAAGATTGCTCTTACTGGTTGCCCTAACCTGCTCAGTGTGGGTAGCAGTTTGTCTGATCTGGCGGGTTTGCTGCTCAACTTGCTGCAGGGTCTTTTGCGATAAGGTCTGGCTGCTGCGCGTCGCTTCATTCAACAGCCCCTCTTGACGGGTAATACGCTCTACCACCTGGTGCAGACTGGCGCTGAGCTGATTGACATCCTGCGCTAGGGCCGCAAACTCATCGTTGCCCGTAGTATCGGCTTTGTGGGTTAAATCGCCCTGACTGATAATGCTCAGGCTAGCACGGATTTTTTCCAGCGGACGAGAGATACTGCGCGCCGCCATGGTACCTATAATTACCACCAGCACCAGTGCTAACCCCAGAATCACCAGAGTTTTGACGATATTGCTCTGCACCACATCCAGTATGGCATTTTGCCCGTCCAGCGTATCGCCATTAACCTTAGCGAATAACGTCGCCAGGTGCTGTCTGGCAAGTTGTACGCTCTCATCGGCCTGGGTCATTTGCTGCTCCGCCTGCACTATCAGTTGGATGCGATGACGCTGCTGCGAGATTAATCCCTCTTCACCGTTAAACTGATTGACGAAGATCTGATACTGTTCATTAAACGCAGCCATCAGGCCGTCCGTATCCACGCCCTCGGCCAATCTGTTTATGTAATCAACGTTGTTATTCAGATCCCCAAGGGTCAGCACCAGATTTTCTTCAATATTGGTACTCAGTTCTGCGTCGGTGGCGACCAGATACTCTTTCGAGGCATTCAGCAAGGTAATGATGATATTGTCTATGCGTCCGCCAGCCCCGACCACGGAAGCCAAACGTCCCTCTTCGGCACCATCCAGCTCTGCCATATCCAGCAAGTTTGCACCAGCATCGCCACCGCTGAACTGTAACGCTTTATAGTATTCACTGATTTGTTGTTTAGCCTGCAGTGCCTGACGGCGTAATTCATACATAGCCGTGGATGCCGTTAGGTATTGCGATGACGCCTGCACGGCCTGTTGCAGACTTTGCTTTTCCTCATCAGCCAAAGGCAAGGTGTCAAGTTGCGTCAACAAGTCCCGAAACTGTGAGGACAGACGGCTGAATTCATCAAAGTTGGTGTTCAGCCTGTCAGGCTGATTAAGAAAGTAACCTTGCAGGGAGACTTTATCCAGATTCAGGATCTGAGTTTGCGCAGCCAACATTTTCGCCTGAACCGGCATTTTTTCTTTAGCCACCAATTGGGCCGAATCACGGATACTGGATAACCCCCAGTAAGACAGGATACTGGTGCACAATAACAGCAGGCCAAACAGCACAAAGCCGGTAATGATTTTGCCAACAACGGTTATTCGCATGGATAACTACCTGATTATTTGAGAGTTCACACCCTCTTTGATTATTTTATATAGTCCATGGATAGCTAAATGACGACCTCAAACACCGAGAACGTCAGGCATTTCCCTGCGCCACCTGGTCTGACCAGGATGTTAACAGTAGCTTAACAACTTGCCAATGGTTGATTCCTCTACGCCAACAGATGGGTAAAACACATGCGCTCGTCGTTGAGCGGTTAGACAATTGCCATGGAATGGCTTTTCATCTTGCCCGACTTCCCTATAATGAGACCACCTAGAACAATGTTGGCACCTGTTGCATGGATCAGAACCAAGAGTTGAAAAAAGCTGGCCTGAAGGTCACCTTACCCCGTATCAAAATCCTCGAGATACTGCAGGATCCTAAAAACCAGCACATCAGTGCTGAAGACGTATACAAGATCCTATTGGAACAAGGTGAAGAGATTGGCCTGGCCACGGTTTACCGGGTGCTAAACCAGTTTGACGATGCTGGTTTATTGGATCGCCACCATTTCGAAGGCGGCAAATCCGTATTTGAGATCGGTCATAAGAAACATCATGACCATTTGGTTTGTCTCAGATGTGGCAAAGTGGTGGAGTTTGAAGACGAAATCATCGAGCAACGTCAGGCTGAGGTTGCCAAAGCAAATAACATCAGACTCACCCATCACAGCTTGTACCTATACGGATACTGTGATCCCGTGTGCAACGACGGCGAGTGATATTCGCTATCCGTAAAAAAAGCTGCCTAGGCAGCTTTTTTTATATCACTAGCTATTAATCAGTAGTCGTATTTATGTGCGGAAAATAGTGTTTGGGCCTGCTCCCACACTGGGCCGGGCTGACCGCTGCCGACAGGTCCACCATTTAGGCTGACGATTGGTGCGACTTCTTTGCTGGAACTGGTTAACCATAGTTCATCAGCGCTTAACACTTCATCCAAACTGATGGGACGCTCTTCCACCTTAAAACGGCCATCTTTACGCAAAATGGCCAGCAACAGGTGGCGGGTGATACCTGGCAGTATCTGATGATCCAGCTCAGGGGTAGCAATCACACCGTCCTTAACCATAAATACGTTACAAGACGCCGCTTCGGTTAACTGTTGGTCTTCATTAAACAGCAGCACTTCATCTGCGCCGCGCTGCTGCCCTTGATGGTAGTGCATAATATTGCCGAGCAGCGCAGTAGATTTTATATGGCAACGTCGCCAGCGTCTGTCTTGTTCAGTCACTGCCCGAAAGGTCTTCACTTGTGCCGGATTTGACGATGGCGAATCACCTATCTCAAAGGCAAAGCCAAAAACCGTAGGCGTAATCTCTGACGGATAAGCATGACTGCGTTTTGGCTGCATTCCCCGGCTCACATGCAAATAAACGCCCAGGTTGCCTTTGCCATTGGCTTCCAGTAGCTGCTCGACAATCTCTCGCCATTCAGCCAGCGTGGTAGACAGCTTGATACCCAGTTCTGCCAAACCGTCCTGCATGCGTTGCATATGCAAGGCAAAACCTACAGGTTTGGCATTAAAACAAGGGATCACTTCATAAATTCCGTCGCCAAACAGAAAACCCCTGTCCAGCGGAGAAATGCTGGCCTGTTCCATGGGCATATACTGCCCGTTCAAATATACAATGCTCATTAAGGCTCCATCTGCATATCAAGCTGGCGCATCATAGCTGAAATTCCAATTGGCACCTATTAGCCGACATTCCAATTTATCTGAGCGGACCAATATAAAGGCATGGTTGTTTTAGCGCGTCTTTTACACAAGCAAAGCGCCATGCCGAATCAACATAATGCAATATATAGTGCAGAAAGTACTCTGCCGTCATGCCTCATGTCGTTAGTTAGCTTGGTAGGTTCGCCTCGAGCGCGAATTATGCGTGGATTAGCGAGCCAATCTTAAGGCCGGGAAAGCAAGTCAGACAAACTGCGCCCATGCTTGCCGAAATTCTGATAGCCATGGCAGAGAAACAGCTCGGCGGTAGCCAGCGCATCTTCCAGTGCATTGTGCGCGGGATGCGCGTCCAGACCATAACGCTGGCGGCATTTATCCAGCGTGAGCCCCTCAAACTGGGGCTCTTTGCCTCGGCGCATTAACAAGCGCTGCTCCAGCCTGAAGGTATCCACTATACGTGGTGTCTCAAAAGGTAAACCACAATTCTCAAAGGCTTTACGTAAGAACGCAACATCAAGTCCAGCATGATGTAACAACCACAGGTTGTCACTGTCCTGGGATGTCGCTTGCAAAAGTTGCCCCAATGCGTCTGTCAGTGAGATACCACTGTTCAGTTGTTTACGGGTAAGCCCATGGATAACCGGACTTTGGCCCAAATCCCCTGGATCTTTAATCAACAACTCCACCCCTTGTTGCTGATAAATGGTCGGTGGTTTAACCGCCACCCAGCCGATGGACAATATCTCGCCCTGGTTCGGATCCAAGCTGGAGAGCTCTAAATCCAGTGCCAAATAACGATATTCCCGCCAATCAGCCAATTTTGGTTTGGCCGCAAACCACTGCTTGATATGTCTGGCCAGATTACTCAAAAAGCCCCCCGGGAATACTTCAATGCCAATCCTTCCTGTGCATCCTTAATCAGTCTGAACGCACTTTTCAGCTGACGACGAGCTAGGGAGTCGAGCCCATCCGGGGCAATAAAATTATCCGGCTCAGCCTGCCCCAACTGATGCTGCAAGCGCAGTTGCACCAAAAATCGCCAGGCTGCCAACAGATCCTGACAATCCTTGCGGTTCATACTTTTGTTTTCACCCAGCACCAGTAAACGTTCCGGGGTACTGCACTGGCGAATTCCTGCATTTAAGGCATGGATACGGACAATATCGTTGATAATGGCAATGGCGCTTTTCTTGATATCCAGTACTTCGCGATGTTTACCAATCTGCCGGGTTCGGAAGCGATTAAACAAGCCGATGGGCACCGCCAAATCCGCAGCATTGGCAGCCAAATTGGCCAAAAAGATCTGATTTTGCGCAAAACCGGCGATTTGCTTATCAAATTGCTCAAACAGCCATTTGTCACCATACAGCATACGCCGGTCAAAAAAGATGTTGCTGTGCAGCAGTGCCTTTTGGTCCGGCTCCTGGGTCCAGCCCCTGAACTTTTCCAGCCAGGCCGCCAAGGGCTGACGCAAGTCAGGGTTGCTGGCCATGATGTTGCCTTTGCATAAGGTCAGCCCGCAGCGTGCCAGGCCTTGGCAGACAAATTCAGCCAGCTCGGCAAACCAGGCCCTGGCTTGCTCATCGGCAGCATCATCAAGCAGCAGACCGTTATCCTGATCTGAACTCATGGACTGATCGCGACGGGCCTGAGAGCCGAAGGTCAGCCACACAAAGGCGCAAGGGGCCGGCCCATGCTCACGCAAATACAAACGAATCAATTGCACATTAAAAGCATCGGTAAAGGTAGCCAGCATATCACCTACCAAACGCACATCCACGACCCGGTTGGCAAACTGATTCAGATGCTCAGGCACCTGTTCGGCAATGGCCTCAAGCTGGTCAACATTCTCTGCTTTACGAATACGGTTAATTAAAAATAATGGTTCGCTGCGCTGCTGGCGCATCAGGTCGGTGGCGGTGATCACCCCAACCGGCTGATTATCATTTACCACCGCCACATGATGGACATTGTGACTGGTCATCAGTTGCATGGCATCAAACAGAGGCGCTTCGCTTTCAATGCTGATGACAGGTGAGGTCATAAATTGCCTGACGGGTAAATCAAAGGATTGTCTGGCAGCAACTACACGGCTGCGGATATCCCGGTCAGTAACAATACCCACCAGCTCTTCTTGTTCACAAATCAACAAACAGGACACTTTTTGCTCGGTCATCAGCGCGGCAGCCTCCGCCATGCTTTGATGACCGTCTAAACGAATAACCGGCCTTTCAATGATGTCGGCAATAGGTAATTGAGTCCAGTCGGTGCTGATATCCCGGCGCGTTTCGGTGAGCAAACGGTCGCCCAGTGCGCGGGCAAAGTAATCGGCAAACTCTTTGTTGTGTTGGCACAGGTAATCAAAATGCGCCTGACCTAAGGCAAACAGAAAACCTTCTTCTAACACCTTAACGGTGTTGGTAATAGCGCGTTTGGTCATCAATGACGGATAACCAAACAGATCCCCCGGCTCTAGTCGCTCGATGAGTTGACGATTGCTGCCAATCAAGTCAAAAGTCCCCTGTTTGATCAGATATAACTGGGGTTTATCCCTGGGTACGACTTCCAGCACATTATCCTGACACAGGTAATGTAAGGTCAGATGACGCTGACAATACTGAAGCAAAACGTCGGGAAGGCGATCAAAAGGGGCACAGCGATGTAAAAATGCCAGGGTGGATTCATTCATAATCTACTCTCTACAAAGCAGCGCAAGCAGAGGGTCATCGGATGCCAGTTTTACCCAGTCCCGGTTAAGGCCCAGTCCTGCGTCGGGAGCCGACAGTTTGTCGGAAAATGGCGCCATAGCTTTAGCCTGACAACTGAGCACCTGGGTTACCCTTTTGGCTGCCATGCGACGCTCAAACAGATAGAGATCAATCATTAGCCAATCGGCGTGATTGTCATTGGTCGCCACATTCTTGGTATCCACCGCCATAAAACGCACGGTTTGCGGCCACACAAAGCTCCATGGACGATACCAGGCTTGCTCATCGACACTGCGTACCACTTTTACACCATCCGGTAATAAGCTTGTCTGATGTGCGTACCAGTTATATTCGGCTTGTACCTGAAAGCCCAGTATTCCCAGTCCGGCAAACACAGGAATCAACCACTTGGGTGTCTTGTTTTTGCTCAGCTTACGAATCATCAGCGCGATACCCGCTGCGCCGATACCTGCTATCAGGGTTGCAACAAACTCCCACAACATAGGTACTTCCTTCTTTGAACATCTTTACTTATGAAAGCGGGCTGTCACCAGCCCGCCTAACTACTTTATGTCGAATATCCGTTTCGAGGAAACCTTAGTGGTCGACCGCAGTACCCGCTCCTCTTGGGTAGCGTACGCTTTCAACCAGTTCCTGGATACTTTCTGGTGGCTCTTCTGTGACCGCAGACACTGCGAAGGCGACCGCAAAGTTAATTACCGCACCTATTGCACCGAAGGACAAGGGTGAGATACCCAGAATCCAGTTATCCGGGGTGTTCGACATGGAGTTGGTGCCAGGAATGAAGAACCAGCCCAGGTACAAGAAGATATACACCAGGGTAGAAATCAAACCTGCCAGCATGCCACAAATCACACCTTTGTTATTGATGCGCTTGGAGAAGATACCCATCATCAAAGCAGGGAAGATTGACGCCGCCGCGATACCGAAGGCCAGTGCCACCACCTGCGCAGCAAAGCCGGGCGGATTCATGCCCAGATAGGTTGCCACTACAATGGCCACCGCCATGGAGATACGGGCGGCAAGCAACTCATTCTTCTCACTGATTTGCGGATTTATCGAGCCTTTTATCAGGTCATGACTGACCGCCGAGGATATCGCCAGCAGCAAACCTGCAGCCGTCGACAGTGCCGCTGCCAAGCCACCCGCAGCAATCAGACCTATAACCCAGCCAGGCAAATTAGCAATCTCAGGGTTTGCCAGTACCAGGATGTCGTTGTTAACTGTCAGTTCATTACCTTTCCAGCCGCGGGACTCAGCCGTTGCAGCAAAAGCAGGAGACTCTTTATACATCTGGATGCGACCGTCACCGTTTTTGTCTTCAAACTTGATCAGGCCAGTTTGCTCCCAGGTTTGGATCCAGTTTGGACGCTCATCATATTGAATGGCATCAGCGGTTGGTCCAGCCGGATAAATAGTGTTTAGCAGGTTCAGACGCGCCATAGAAGCAACAGCAGGTGCAGTCAGATACAGCAAAGCGATAAACACCAACGCCCATCCTGCTGACCAACGTGCATCAGCAACCTTAGGTACGGTGAAGAAACGAATAATAACGTGTGGCAGACCTGCAGTACCGATCATCAGCGACAGAGTGAACAGCACCATGTTCAGCTTATTGGACACATCGGCGGTGTAATCGGTAAAGCCCAAGTCACGCACAACCATGTCCAGCTTAGCCAGCAAAGGCATGCCGGATTCAGTATGTTCAGAGAACAGGCCCAGAGCCGGGATTGGATTACCGGTTAACTGCAAAGAGATAAATACCGCAGGAATAGTGTAGGCAATAATCAGCACCACATACTGTGCAACCTGAGTGTAAGTGATACCTTTCATACCGCCCAATACGGCATACAGGAACACCACCACAGCGGCAATCATCAGACCTGTGCTGCTATCCACTTCCAGGAAGCGGCTAAACGCCACGCCGGCACCTGTCATCTGACCGATAACATAAGTAACCGAGGCAATGATCAAGCAGGCTACCGCCACCAAACGGGCACCCGAGCTGTAAAAACGATCGCCGATGAAATCCGGTACAGTAAATTTACCGAATTTTCTCAGGTAAGGTGCAAGCAACATGGCCAACAATACATAACCACCTGTCCATCCCATCAGGAAGGTAGAGTTTGCATAGCCACCAGCAGCGATAAGACCCGCCATAGAAATGAACGATGCCGCAGACATCCAGTCAGCGGCCGTTGCCATGCCGTTCATTACCGGGTGTACGCCACCACCAGCTACATAGAAATCTCGCGTCGATCCGGCCCTGGCCCAAATGGCAATGCCAATATAGAGGGCAAAGGACGCACCAACAAAGATAAGGTTAATTGCAAACTGACTCATTTGCCCTACTCCTCGTGTACGCCGTATTTATTATCCAGCTGATTCATTCTCCAGGCATAGAAAAAGATCAACGCAATGAAAGTCAGGATTGACCCTTGCTGGGCAAACCAGAAACCGAGATCCGTGCCGCCGACACTAATACCTGACAGCATAGGGCGCAGCAAAATTCCGAATCCATAGGACGCCAGTGCCCATACAACCAGGCAGCCGGCGATCAAACGTAAGTTAGCTTGCCAATAGGCTTCAGCCATCTTCTTGTCGTCCGCCATTTGTTTACTCCTATCGTTCTTGTTGTAAAACAGTTGTTAATTTAGCAGTGTCACCTGCCCCTGGTAGCCCGACTTTAGTCGAACCCCTGGTATTAATACGGTTCAGTTTGTACGGCTATAAGATCGGATACAGACCTCGGGGAATAGCCAGCTATCCCTGGCCAGATGCGGTAAACAAAGCGACGGACTGGCTTTTAGGGAAGATGCGAGCAGCAGGTTTAGCCGCTCAACAAGGTAAAGATTCTGTTAAAAAATATCGAAAAAACTTAGACCATGGTCGTAGCCCATATTTAATGCCGGGTTAGCACAATCGACCTTGGTCGAATATGCCGGAAAAAAAATGGTGGTCCGTGCTAGAGTAGGCGCAAGGAAATGGACGACGATGTAACCTGCCCATGACAATTTTTTGGATCCTTGCTGCACTGGCCTATGTTGGGCTGCTGTTCTGGCTGGCTCAAAAAGGTGACAAGTCCGGCTCCAAAGCCAATAGCCTGGCACGCCAACCTGTAATTTACAGCCTGGCGTTGGGTATCTATTGCACGTCATGGACCTACTATGGTGCAGTCGGTCAGGCTGCCAAATCCCAGTGGCAGTATCTACCCATCTTGCTCGGGCCTATCCTGCTGTTTTTGTTCGGCTATCCCATGCTGCAAAAGATGCTGCTGGTGAGCAAGAAACAAAATATCACCTCGGTGTCTGACTTTATTTCCTCTCGCTACGGCAAAAAGCGCAGCATTGCTGTATTGGTCACCTTGTTAATGACGCTAGCCACTATTCCTTATATTGCCCTGCAACTTAAGGCGGTGGACGCCAGTTTCAGCGTGTTTGCGGGATTTAATGCGCAATCCGGGGGGGATTACAAAGCCCTGGTTGCCACGCTAATTATGGCGGTATTTGCGGTTATTTTCGGCACCCGTCACTCAGATATTACTCAATACCGTTCTGGTTTGATGCTGGCCATTGGTGCCGAATCTCTGGTCAAATTGTTTGGCCTTTGCTGCGCCGCCCTGTTCGCCTTCGGTTTACTAACTAGCCCTGAAATCTCCACCCAGGCAGTACAAAAACAATTAGAAGGGTGGCAAGACTGGCAAGGGTCGGCCTTCGACTTTCTGGTGCAAGCTGCTATGGCCGCGGCGGCCATATTTTGTTTGCCTCGTCAGTTCCACGTCATGATCGTCGACAACCATAAGATGTCGCATATGGCCATGGCCCGCTGGCTGTTTCCGCTCTATCTGTTGTTAACCGCAGTGGCCATTGTGCCGGTCGCGATAACCGGTAATCTGCTGTTTGCTGGCAGTGGCGTGGATCAAGACACCTTTTTGATGCAATTGCCATTGTCGCAGGGGCAACATTTACTCAGCCTGCTTATCTTTTTGGGCGGCATCTCTGCCGCTACCGCCATGATAGTGGTATCCAGTCTGGCCCTTTCCACTATGCTGACCAACGATGTAATTGTGCCATTGCTGCTGCGCAATCAACCACAGCGCTGGCTGAAAGATAAAACCTATAAACAGAAATTGCTGAACATTCGTCGTTTAGTGATTTTCCTGATCCTGCTGATGGCCTATGTGTACTTCAGCAGTTGGGCCGACCAAAGCGCGCTGGCCAGCATGGGCTTATTAGCCTTTTCTTTGGTGGTGCAGTTGATGCCAGCCATCTTAGGCGGCCTGTATTGGCGGCAGGGCCATGCCAGCGGTGTGCTGGCCGGATTGGCCCTGGGCATAGGCTGCTGGGTATTGTTCGTGATGTTCCCGCTGGCCGAGCAACATGCTGATAACAGCGTCAGTATTATCACTCAGGGCGTTGTTATTAGTTGGATGGCAAACCTGGCTGGCTACCTGCTGTTTTCATTAAGTGCAGGACACAGTTTACTCGAGCGTATGCAGGCCAGTGCCTTTGTTACGCCTAACGCCCTGACACCGGCAACCCGCAGGGTTACCGCACAAAGCAAAATCCGGGTAGCGGATTTACAGGAACTGCTCAATACTTTTATCGGACACAACAGAACGGCACAACTGATGGAACGCTACGCCAGGGAGCATCAGGAGCCTCTCGACGGGGGCAGTCTGCCCAGTGACGACTTTATTCAGTTCTGTGAACGCTCCTTATCCGGGGTATTGGGCGGCAGTTCCGCGCGTACCTTGATTAAAGTGCTGGTATCCGGTCAGCAAATGGATGTAGAAGAGGTTTTCAACTTCTTTGAAGATACCACCGAAGCCCTTAAAACTAACCAAGCCATCCTCTTTTCCAGTATTGAAAACATTAGCCAGGGGATCAGTGTGGTGGACCGCGATCTTAAACTGGTTGCCTGGAACAAAGCCTATTTAGATCTGTTTAACTACCCTCCGGGTATGGTGGAAATTGGTCAGCCCATTGAAAATCTGGTGCGCTTTAATGCCGTTAATGGTGAATGTGGACCGGGGGATGTTGAAGAGCTAGTGTGCAAGCGTATTGACCATATGCAGCAAGGCTCACCGCACCGCTTTATTCGACGCCGTTCCGATGGACGGGTGATTGAGATGAATGGTAACCCATTACCTAATGGTGGCTTTGTTACCAGTTTCAACGATATTACCGAGCACGTTGAAATCCAAAAGGCGTTGGAAGACGCCAATATCGACCTGGAAAAACGCATAGACCACCGTACTCGTCAGATCCGCGAAATCAATGCAGAGCTAACTCAGGCCAAGCAAGTGGCCGAACAGGCTAATCAGTCTAAAACCCGTTTTTTGGCCCTGGCCAGTCACGATATTCTGCAACCGCTCAATGCGGCACGATTGTATTTGTCTTCTTTGGATGAAGAACAGCTTTCTGATCACAATCAGCAAATAGTGCATAAGCTCAGTACCTCACTGACCTCCAGTGAACAGCTTATTTCCACCTTGCTGGAGATAGCCAAGCTGGAACAAGGTGCACTCACGCCTACTCTATCGCATATCAGCATGATGGATTTAATCCGGCCACTGGAGCAGGAATTCCGCATGCAAGCCGAGCTGAATCAGGTGACCCTGACTATTCGGGCTTGTCCTATGGTGGTATATAGCGACCCGACCTACCTGCGGCGCATTCTGCAGAATCTGATATCCAATGCCATCAAATACAGCCCCAACGGCCAAGTATTGGTAGGCTGTCGTAAGCGCGGTGAAAATCTGCTTATCCAGGTGTGGGACACCGGCTTTGGCATTAACGAAACCGAACAGGCCGATGTATTCTCTGATTTTTATCGGGCGCACCGCGGCGAAGTCAAAGGGGTTGGGTTAGGTTTAAGTGTGGTGAAGAAAATGAGCGAGCAGCTTAACCACCCGATTCAACTTCGCTCGGAACCTGGCAAAGGCAGCTGTTTCAGTGTGACTGTGCCACTTGGCAACAGCATGATGCTGAAAAATCAAAGCCCGGTCGATACCAGCAAGCAGCAATTTACCGGCACCATGGCGCTGTGTGTAGATGACAACCCAACCAATCTGGATGCCCTGCAAACCTTGTTAGGTAAATGGGGATGCCAGGGTGAATACTTGCAATCCGTTAACGACGCGCTGGATCATGCGCACAGCCACCAGGCGCCAGATGTGCTGATTATCGATTACCAACTTGATGATGACAGGACAGATGGCTTGGCCTTGATAGAGAAACTTCGCCATCGTTGGCAAAGCCCCCTGCCCGCCTTGTTGGTTACCGCAGCGAAAGATGAGAGTTTGAAAATAAGAGCGCAGAACATGGGCGTAAGCTTCTTGGCCAAACCCATTAAGCCTGCCGCTTTAAAAGCCTGGCTGGAACATCATAAGCATTAGACAACTAGTTGCTGCATCCGGCCTTGACTGCGTTTGGCCTCAATCCGATGCCAGACTTTCTCATGGAAATAAAAGGCCAGGGTGTTGACTGCTGGCTCTACCAATGCCACCAAACCACCTACCAACACATCTCCGGTCAGCAGGTAAGTGATAGTAAAGGCTATCCCGAAATGAAGGACGGCAAATGTAACGGTTTTACGCATTGATTGTTCCCATAGTCCGATTCAGGGTTTAAGCTTACCCGGCTTTTTAAAAAGCAAAAATCAATTAAATAAAAAAACTTAATCTAATAAAATGATTGGGACTTTATAAATAGCTCCGGTTCCTAATATAAACCTGAGTAGTAAAGGACGTTTCATGCCGATCCTGTGCAATGACATTGCGCTACGGCATTTTTAGGCTAAGAAATAATAAGCGGCATTTTTAAATGCCTACAGACGCACACTAACGAGTACACACAATGAAAACCATGAATAAAGCCTTGGTAGGCCTGGCTGTACAGGCTGCCCTGCTCTCCGCACCTTTGATGGCCCAGGAACAAAGCGCCAAAAAAGAAACCAATACACTGGAAAAAATTGAAGTCACCGCGCAAAAGCGTACCCAAAGCATTCAGGAAGTTCCTATCTCCATTGCAGCGCTAAGTGGCGAAAGATTACAGGCAATATTCTCAGCCGGTGATGACGTGCAGGCACTGGCCAATCGGATCCCCGGTTTGTACGCGGAGTCCTCTAATGGTCGTGTAGCGCCACGTTTTTATATTCGCGGCCTGGGCAACTCCGATTTCGACCTGGCCGCCTCCCAGCCAGTTTCGATTATCATGGACGATGTGGTAATGGAAAACGTGATCCTGAAAAGCTTCCCACTGTTTGACGTACAGCGGGTAGAAGTGATCCGTGGCCCGCAAGGCAGTTTATTCGGCCGCAACACCACAGCCGGTATTGTTAAGTTTGATACGGCTAAACCCGGTCAGAGCTTCGATGCCTTTGTCAAAGCCGCTGGTGGTACCTACGGTACAATGAACTTCGAAGGTGCTGTGGGTAATGCCATTAACGATGAGTGGTCATTTCGCCTATCTGGCCTATCGCAAAACCGTGATGACTGGGTAGCTAACGATTTCACCGGCGAAGAAGATGCTATGGGTGGCCATCATGAAAATGCCGGACGCCTGCAACTTCTGTATGAAAACAATGACTTTAGTGCCCTGCTAAACCTGCACACCCGAGACTTAGACGGTACCGCCTCGATATTCCGCGCCAATGCGGTCAGCACCGGCAGTAACGACCTGAACAGCAGCTATGATAGAGACCGCGTGTCCTACGACAAAGGCGATAATAATTTCCAGAAATACCGTAGCCACGGCGCATCGTTAAAGCTTGAAAAAGGCTTCGACGGCTTCAGTCTTACCTCTATAACGGCCTATGAAACAGCTGATGGCCGCGGTAAAGCTGACGTAGACGGCGGCGTCGCAGGTGTGGGTCCTGGCCTTATCCCCTTTGATGCTGTCACCGAAGACCAGCTTAACGATCTCAAACAATTTACCCAAGAGCTACGCGTCGCCAGTGAGGGAACCCGGGGTTACGATTGGCAGTTTGGCGCCTTCTTCTTTGACTCCTCCTTTGGTGTTACCAGTATCGACGGTCTTTATGGTGCCTCCACTGTCTACCACGACAACTACACCTGGGCAGTATTTGGCCAGGGCTCCTATGACCTTTCAGAGCAGCTAAGCCTGACCGGTGGCTTACGTTATACCTACGATGAGAAAGACTTTCGCGTAGGTGCCCAAAATGTGGGTGGAGCCTGTTTGTTCCTGGATTTTAATGGCGATGGCATCACTGAATGTCAAATTCAGGACTATGACGACATCAATGTGGACGATGGCCAGCTCAGTTGGGAACTTGCCCTGAACTATAACCTGACCAACAGCACCAGCCTGTTCAGCAGGCTTGCCAGTGGCTTCAGGGCGCAAACTATTCAAGGCCGAAACGTAGCTTTTGAAGGGGCACCTACCACAGCGGATGCTGAGACCATCACTTCCTTCGAAGTGGGTATGAAATCGGATTTACTCGACAACACCCTGCGTTTAAATGTGGCGCTGTTCTACTATGAAATTGATGATATTCAAATATCTGCTATCGGTGGTGAAGCTCAGGGCAACAGCTTACTGAATGCCGACAGTGGCGAAGGCAAAGGCTTTGAAATTGACCTGGAATATTTGGCCACTGACAATCTGACCCTGACCGCAGGTTATGGCTACAGCGATACCGAATTACAGGATGATGACCAAACTGTGGCCCCCTGTGGTGGCGCAGGTCAATGTACCGTGCTGGATCCTATGGTGAATGGCCAGGCACTGATTGACGGCAACCCTTTCCCGCAATCGCCTAAACAGATTGTTAACTTTACCGCTCGCTATGCTGTGCCAATGGGTGATGACGGCGAGTTTTTTGTCTTCACTGACTGGGCATTCCAGGGTAAGACCAACCTGTTCCTTTATGACGCAGTGGAATTCCGTACCAAGGACAACTTCGAGGGCGGTCTGCGTATTGGCTATGAGAATTTCAGTCACGATTTCACCGTGGCGCTGTTCGGACGCAATATTACCGATGAAGACAATATCAAAGGTGCTGTGGACTTTAACAACAACACCGTATTTGTGAACGAACCCCGTATTGTCGGTGTTGAGTTTAAAATGAACTTCTATTGATAGACGGCAATTAACCTGCCTGAACTAAAAAGCCATTCAGAACACTGAATGGCTTTTTAGTTATTCGCTCTTAAGGCATTCAAAAATCAAGGCTCCCGCCCCTCTTTAAACACAGGAACATCGCCATATAACTCACACCAAACGGCCTTATACTTGGTATAAATTTGTGCATCAATCCGAACTGGAATCTCGTCATCAAAAGCAGCAATGGCCAGCTCCATTTGGTTGCGCGGCATATCCTTTGCCCTAAACCCCAGGCTGGAACCACAATAACCACAAAAACTACGCACCGTACCATTGGGCGCAGCATACTCCCTTAACTGAGATTCACCTGACAACCAGGTTAAGTCCTGTACACCTACCAAAGTACCGAAGGCGGCACCATGAAACTTGCGGCACATACTGCAGTGGCAGTTAGCCGCTTGCTGGCTAAAACCACTGACGGAAAAACGCACCTCACCGCATAAACAGGAGCCGCTGTAACGGTTTTTCATTGTCTGTCATCTCTATGGTAAGGCATTGAGGAACCCCCGGCGCTTTGCTTAGGGGCACAAATACATGGGCTAAAACGAGGAGCAGAGCGACGCAGCCCATGTTTTTGTGTCCCAGCGAGCCTGCAGGCAACTACAGCAGATTGTTAGATACCAACGTCCAAGTAGTACCTGAACGAAGACTTGATAAAACCAACGCGCTCATAGTATGCCTGTGTTGCTTCGCGAGCTAAAGATGTGGTTACTTCTAACTGCGCACAGGAAAGCTTCTTTGCTTGACCTAGCGCATGGTTAATTAATTTTTTCCCGACGCCGGTACTTCTAGCATGTTCATCTACAACCAGCGCGGTTATACGACAATTACGCTTTTGAAGAGGAAAATAGAAAAAATAAATAAGTGACATAAAGCCGACTACCTCGCCATGATTTATTGCAACAAATAAATCTGAATTAGCATCTGGCGTGTCAATGGCTGAGATTATTTCTGCAACCTCGCATTGATATCCAAGTTGCTGTAGCAGAATCTGGATACTACCTGCGTGTGCAGAACTTGCTGTTAAAATGTCTACCAATGCTATTCCTCAGGTAATCTAACGCCTGGCTTTGTGGCTGACTTGTAGCCGCGCAGCGGCGGAAAGGCCGTCCCAGCCCAGAAGGGACGATAACAGCCGATTGTTATGCATTACTGGTGCCTCTTGAGCACCGCGCTTTTGGGTGCATAGTGTTCACCTCTCGGCGGCACAAGTATTTCCCAGTGAAGCTCTTCACCATTTAGAGTGAGACTGGCTTCACCAAACACAGAACTGTAGTTAGTTTTGAACTTAAAAGCCTCGCCATTAATTCTGGTAAAAAATGGTGTCGCTGACTTAGGTGAGCAATCAACTCTACGTCCAGACATAGCAACCGCACAATAAGTACCATTGTAACCATGAGCAGATTTGTTGAGTACTATTGAAAAAGTTCTCTCGTCATTGTTACTCTGCCATACCCAAAGAGAGCCATCTTCCCCTGCATGGGAAAAATGGGACAAAAACATTAAAGCTAAAAGTATATATTTATTCATGACTTCACAATTGCATAACGCCCACCTTTGGGGCAGATTGAGAGGGCTATACTTGCGCGAAGCGCCAAGCCGGCGAAAATTTGTCCCAGCAAGTTTACGAGCAACAACAGGTGCTTGTTAGGCTTTATTTGCACCGAAACTCCAGAGACACATTGCCGGGTTTGGCAAAACCGGAGTCGGTTATATCAAGTTTTACCGTTTCAACCTTCTGATCTGTCTTTGAACAAAATGCGTTGGCCTCTTTATACACATCAGCTTTGACTCCATCTGGAGGTCCAAAACCAACTTGAGCACTCCTTTGGGCAATCATGAAAACACTATCATCCATTGGAACTACACCTGTGCTGCTACATGCAGTTAATAAAAGAACTGAGAGAGCGAAAATATATCTCATAGTTACTCCTTGAAGCCTAACGCCCGCCACAAACGCGAGCACCTTGTTACGAGTCGAGCGTCCAACGGGCGCGTTTTTGATGGCGTTTGTTATGTGATTTTTTTCACCAGATACGGAAACGCCCAAAATTATTAGCTTTGGGCGTTTCTTCTAGCAAACTGGTTACGACAAACCGAGCTTTAAAGTGTCATATGCAGAATCGGAAAAGGTTTTCCCATATCATCAAGTGGTGAGCGAGAAACAACTTTAAAACCCATATGCTCGTAAAAACCTACTGCTTGTGGATTTTGTTCGTTTACATCGACTTTGGTTGCACCTAGCTGCGTTATTGCGTATTGCAGTAGCACCTTACCAATACCTTGCCCTCTCGCCTCGTTTAAGATGAACAGCATTTCAACCTTTGAATCGTGGATACCCACGAAACCTAAAATTGAACCACTTTCATTTTTCACACATCTTAACGTGACAGCAGGAAAAGCCTGCTCAATGATAATTGGTTTAAAAAACTCAATATCTTCTTCTGTTATGAAGTCATGAGTTGCTCGGACTGAATTTTCCCAAACATTAAGCATTTCTGCGTAATTTTCAGGAAGCACATTCTCTACAATCATCGCGTTTTCTCTGAAATTGACTGAAAGTGATGTGCAGCCGCGAGAACGCATTTTAACCGCTTTTAATCGGGAATGTCTATCAATCACATAACGAATGATATGGACTCCCCCTTCCCGGAGTTTTGCCAAACTTATATGGCAACCATTGAGGAGAACTGCCCATGTCTGATTTCAACTATTTCTATGGCATTGATTTAGCCAAACTGAGTTTCAGTATCCACGGCCAAGACCGCCATGGCAAGCCACTGATTCACAAAACAGTGAGCCGTACCAAGTTGTTGAAGAAAATGGCAAATCTGCCTGTTGGTCTGGTAGGGTTAGAAGCCTGTTGTGCCGCCCACTACTGGGCCATGGAATTAAAAAAGCTGGGGAGAAGGTCAATTCGAAGTTTTGCTTGGTTATTTTTGTTCGAACTTTTAAGAAAACCTCCATGTTGATAAGTATGTATAACGCAAAGATTTGGGGCGGCTGAAGCGCAGCGTAGGCCGCCCCAGCCACGACAGTAGCTACAACAGCAACTTGTTAGAGCTCTTCATACCGCCTGTCGTTCTAAAATAACCACCATAGAGTCCGATTCACCAAACCCCGATGCAGGAATCACTATTTGCTTTAATTGCCAGCCTTGTTGACCTTCCGCGTTTAATAGTGATTCGACGTCTGGAGTGCCAGATTTAAAGAATCGAAGCTTGAAAGGTAGCTCTACTGTTTTATATTCATATTTACTCACTGTCTCGATTTCCTCATATTCTAAACTGGTAATATCAATGTTAAACGTAGCTGCCAATGCCTTTTTAGTTTCCAAAGAAGCATTTGCTTCACTTTCTACCCTTTGAATGGTTCTTTGGCTTAACCCAGATGCAATAGCTAACTGTTCTTGCGTCCATGCTTTGAGCATTCTGTTTTGAATAACTAAAGCAGCATTAATTTTCACTATTGATTCCTGTTTCCATTGAATACGAAAGATAGTCGAATATTTTTTGTATCTTTCATACGACAAAGCGCCGACAGTTAACCGCCAAAATAACGACTGACGTTAACGAGAGTTCTAACGCTCGCAGCACAGGCCGAAACCCGCGTAGCGGTTGAGGTCCAGGCCACACAGTGGCCGATTGTGACTGCGCTTGTTATACATTTGCTAGCTGAACCTAATCGGTGCGGGAGTAACATACTCAGAGTCTTTGAAGAACCCTTTACAAGTTAAACAAGACCAACCTTTAGGCCCAGATCCCTGCAGCCTAATCATTTTCTCATTATTATCGTAACAAGTTGGGCAAAATGGACCTTCCATTTCAGCATCAGACTGCATCATGTAATAAGGTTTGACCCATTTTACTGATACCCTTTGATTCAGTTTATCCTTAAGCTGATTCATTTCTGTCTGTAGCTCCGCAAGCTCAATCTTCGCATCAGCAAGGCTGCTGATTAAATTTGCTATCTGTAACTTTACTTCGGCTTGCTCCAACGAAGCGCCACTATCTTTGATAAGCTTTGCAATCTCCGTTGCTGTTTTTATGCTAGCTAGAGCTGCTCCAATAGATGCTATATCTGGCATGATTTTTCCCTTTTTGTATAACGCCCTAATAATGGGCAAATAATTGTTGGCTAAAATAGCGACGAAGGAGCAAATAGCCAACTGTTATTTGTCCTTATTAATTAGTTTGTTAGGTACACTTTGCACCCAGCGATTATTAACATACTTTATAGCAACGATAATCAGCAGTGACACTAGACCACCGTAATAAAATGATTGGAAAGGTGCCTCTGCAAGTATTTCTAATAATTGACCACCAAACCTAATGTGTTCAGCACTACCTAGAAAGCCAAATATTAACAACCCGGGAATGTAATGGTATTTAGATTTAGGCCCTAAATAGTAACCAACTAAAACAAAGACTAAGCCAGCAAATAAATTAGGCCATTGACCGCACACGTAAGAAGAATTGTCAGGAAAACACGCATCGAAAGCAGGGCTTGGAAACCAGAAAACGATAAAGAGAGCTATACAAAGCGCAGCTATGCTTCTTCCGATGTTTGCAAATATGCTCAACTTATCCATGTGTACCTAACGCCCGGCTTTGGGGCGGGCTTGTAGCCGCGCAGCGGCGGAAAGACCGTCCCAGCGCCGAAGGCGCGACAACAGCCGCTTGTTAGCCCTACAACTGAGGGTCTTGCGAAGACGGATCAAAGTTATCTCCTTGCACGGTATATTCTATGCCGTAGTCCGTGGAAAAAGCCTCTTTGGGTACGCTGCTCGTCGAACCGACCTTAGAGCTGAAAACTTTACTTTGAAAGAAGTGAGCAAAGTTTCGGAGTTGCTCTGGCGTACCACCTATACCTCGCTCGTCAAGAGAGAAAGAATCTAGTGCCGTTAATGTTAAATACCAATGTGGCAATAAATGCTCATGATCACCATACTCTCGATTTTCGTCAGCGAACTTTTTGATCAAATCGCAAAGTTTGAGCAGTCCATTTTTTGAGCCGTGAAGTTCCCACTTCTTTTCATCCTCGTGAGACACATAATAAAACCCCAACTCGCGCCATTCCGCTCGGGTTAAATCTGCTGCTTTTCCAGATAGTTTATCCATAGTCTCAAAAGGGCTAACGCCCGCATAAATTGCGGATAACGCTTGACTAAATTGCGCGAAGAATGAGCGTCAGCCAAGCGTTAGACGTCCATTTTGATGCGATTGTTATATTTTACAAATCACCACCACATAAAGCGGTATCAGGCCTAACGTCAGCGTAACCACAGATAACAAAAAACTCTTTGTTTACTTCGGCATCACCATAATCACGTACTTTTAATTGACGCTCTGCATTCGCCGAGTATTCTGGTGTTGGCGTAAATTCGATTTGCTGTTTTTTATAAGGATCTTCAACCCTAGCAAGGCGTATATTTATTACAGTTTTATTTTCATCCAATGTGATACCGTATATGAGCCCATATGTTAGCAACGGTTTAGATTGTTTTTGTTCTGTTGATGCACAAGCAGCAAGGACAAACACCACTGCAGCTACAATACAATTTTTAAACACGATATTCTCCGTAAAATATAACGCTCGCAGCACAGGCCGAAACCCGCGTAGCGGTTGAGGTCCAGGCCACACAGTGGCCGATTGTGACTGCGCTTGTTATACATTTGCTAGCTGAACCTAATCGGTGCGGGAGTAACATACTCAGAGTCTTTGAAGAACCCTTTACAAGTTAAACAAGACCAACCTTTAGGCCCAGATCCCTGCAGCCTAATCATTTTCTCATTATTATCGTAACAAGTTGGGCAAAATGGACCTTCCATTTCAGCATCAGACTGCATCATGTAATAAGGTTTGACCCATTTTACTGATACCCTTTGATTCAGTTTATCCTTAAGCTGATTCATTTCTGTCTGTAGCTCCGCAAGCTCAATCTTCGCATCAGCAAGGCTGCTGATTAAATTTGCTATCTGTAACTTTACTTCGGCTTGCTCCAACGAAGCGCCACTATCTTTGATAAGCTTTGCAATCTCCGTTGCTGTTTTTATGCTAGCTAGAGCTGCTCCAATAGATGCTATATCTGGCATGATTTTTCCCTTTTTGTATAACAGCTTACTATATTGAATTCGCGATAATGTTCACATCTGCTTAGGGTGCTTTGCTCTGTAATCTTCACCGTAATCCCTTATTTTCAAGAAGTTAACGCGATATTTGACGACTTCGCGCGTGGCGCGTTTGGGGGGAAAGTAAGAATGCAGTGTAAACGAGGTCTCGATAAACACACAACAATTTAACTTTCTTAATGTTTTTCAAAAGCTTGCACTCTCCCATCATGGTGAAAGTAAGAATGAGTTCACGATAATGTGCCGATTCATTGGCAGAAACTCGACTTTCACATTATAACTGTATGCATATACATATCTTGTTTGGGAGGCGATGATGGGTGGCTCACCTTTTATGGAATCCTTGCGCAAAGAATTACGTACCCGTCACTACAGTCTTCGCACTGAAAAGTGCTATATGTACTGGGTGCGCAGTTTGATCCGGTTCAATGGCATGCTTCACCCGGAACAAATGAACAACACGCATATTGAGCTTTTCTTAAATCACCTGGCCTTAGATAAAGCTGTTAGCCCTGCCACACAAAATTTGGCGCTTTGCGCCATTGTTTTTATGTATCGCCACCTTTTGCACAGAGAATTGGTTGGGCTTGAGTATGGTTACGCCAGAGCACCCCGCAACCTGCCAACGGTGTTAAGCCCGCAAGAAGTACAACGCATATTGTCGGTTATGCAAGGCCAAACCAGATTGATTACAGCACTACTCTATGGCGCAGGTTTACGCATTAACGAGGCACTGCGAATGAGGGTAAAAGATATTAACTTCTTTGATCATTCCTTGTTTGTTTTCCGGGGAAAAGGCAGTAAAGACAGATACACTCTACTTCCTCAGGGTTTACATTCTGACCTGCAGGCACAGATTCAACACGCTCAGTACATACACAAGGCAGATTTAGCTGAAGGCTTTGGCACAACTTCTGTCCCCCCGTCACTGCATAGAAAATACGGCAACACCCTTAAAGATTTTTCATGGCAGTATGTATTCCCTTCAGTCACACGTTGTCGGCATCCACATGACGGTTATATTTGCCGGCATCATTTGCATTCATCAAGTTACAGTAAAAATCTCCGCACAGCAGTCGTGCAAGCTCAAATTGGTAAACGAGTCACTGCGCATACCTTCAGACATTCGTTCGCCACACGCCTGCTTCAACAAGGCACGGATATTCGAACAGTACAGGAATTGCTTGGTCATACCGATTTAAGAACGACAGAAATCTATACCCATGTTGTTGGCAACAGAAGAGCTGGCACAATTAGCCCGCTCGACATCATTGCCATGCAGGAAGTAAGGGAGCCCGATGCACCTTTCACCTATCAGAAACAGCCCTTACCCATCTAAATGCGAGTAAATCACCCTTAGTGTCATCATCAATGAACGTTTTACGTTAGGCCAGAAGATAGAAATACTGTCCAGATGCCCCAGTTTCGCGGCGGCTTCCAGGCGACTGGTCAGGTCCATCAGTGGCTCTGAATTTATCTGTTCAGCCAACTTCACCAGTTGACGAGTGGCTTGCAGCATCAATCGGGTATCTTCCTCATTAATCGCTGCATCGGCCTGGTTTGTGGCACTCTCCAGCGCCTGCATTAACTGATTAAGCGCCCCAGCCAGAGAACCGGTATGGGGATTTTTTTGTAAGTAAGGCAGCAAATCAAACCATACCTTGGGATTATCTGGTATGGGCTGCTCGGCAAAAGCGGGTTTGGCCTTTTGCGGCTGTTCAGCTTGCTCGACCCTGGCTTGTTGCAGCTCTTGCTGATGCGCTTCAACCAGCGCCTGTTCCTGCTCCGCCAGTTTCTGTTGGCTGCTGTGCAGGGCTTTTTGTGCATCCTGCAACGCCGACTCTTTATCGTCCAACTGTGCCCTGCTTTGCTCAAGTTCCTGTTCCAAGGCCTGCATGCGGCTGCTCAGATCGGACTGGCTACTGCTCTGATCATTCAACTGGCGACGGCTCTGCTCGTACTCTTTTTGCACGGACTGCAACTGCGAGGTTAACGCACTTTGCGCATCCTCCAATTTTTGAATATTGCTCTCGCTGTCTTTGAGAATTTGTTGCTGGGCCTGCAATTGCTGCTGCAAGCTGGCTTCCTGAGCCTCCTGCTGCTGGAGCTTTTTCTTCAGGGCCTCGGCATCCCGTCTGGATTGATTTAGCTCTTCCAGCAATTTCTGCTCGCCAGACTGGGTTTTCTGCACCTGGCTCTCGGCTTGCTGCAATTCAGACAATTTGCCTTTTAACTGGCTTTCCATTTCCTGGTTTTGCTTACGCGCCTGTTCCAAAGCTTGCTGTAATTGCTGCTTTTGCTCATCCATTTCGGCCTGATGCTGACGCCACTGCTCGTCGCTACCTTCCATCAATTCTTTTTGACGGCTGGCACGGCTTTCCACATCCTGAAGTTCCACTTTAAGCTGGTCCAGCTTCATTTGCTGTTCCTGGCGCTGCTGCTTCTCATCGTCCGCCTGGCGCTGATACTCGTTCAGACGTTCCTGGGTCTGCTGCAATTGCTGCTGCTTGGCAACCAGTTCATCCTGCATAGCCTGTTGCTTGGCCTGCCACTGCTCATCACTTTGTGACATCTGCGATTGCTGCTCGACAGCACGTTGTTCCACCTCAGCAAGCTCACTCTTCAATTTGTCGTAGATTTCCTGTTGACGGGCTTTCTCGGCTTTTTCTGCTTCAGTTTGCTGTTTAGCATCTTGCAGTATCTGCTCGGTTTGCTGTAACTGGCGCTGTTTATCGGCCAGTTCCTGCTGCAGGGCTGCTTGTTTATTCAGCCACTCCTGTTCAACCGACGCCACCTGTTGCTGCTGCTCGGCGGCACGCTGTTCCATTTCACTCAGTTCTTGCTGCAACTTGGTCAGGTGTTCCTGTTGCTGCTGCTTTTCGGCTTTTTCTTGTTCAGACTGGCGGCGGGTTTCATCCAGTGCCTTCTGAGTGTCCTGCAATTGCTGATGCTTGGCCTGCAGCTCCTGCTGCAATAGCTTGTGCTGCTCTTCGAGATCATCGCGCTGCTGCGAAGACATCTCTTCGACTTTTTGCATCTCGTATTGCAGGTGTTCAATCTGTCGGGCTTTGTTGCTCAGCTCGGATTGTGCCAGACGGCAACGCTGCTCTACTTCACGGTGCAACTGTTGGGCCTGTTCACTGGCTTTACGCTGATTAGCCAACTGGGTACGTAAGGATTCACTGGCTTCTGCGGAACTAAGCAGTTGCGATTGCAGGGTGTTGATTTGCCCACTGACGTCCTCAATTTGCTTGTCTTTGCTCTGTATTGAGCTCTTAAGGCTGCTATTCTGCTCAATAAGTTGTTGCATCTTCTGTGCTTGGGCATCCTGCTCTTCACGCAATTTCTGACCCGCTTCTTCACTTTCCTGCAACTGTTGCTGGGTACGGCGGTACTGACGCTCACTGTGCTGCAAGGCATCCGCAATCTGGTTGCGTTGTTTCTCCAGCGCGCCGACTTTGGTACTAAATTGCTGTAATTGGGTTTCCAGTTCGGCATTATTCTGCTGGCTATCCGCCAATTGCTTACAGCTGTCAGTGTATTCCTGCTGCAGTTCCTGCAAATGCGCCGTAACGTCCTGGTGAGCCTGCTCCAGATCTTCTATTTTGTTCTGCTGCTCGGACAGGCTTTCTTCGGCGCGCTGTAACTTGCTTTCTGCATCCACCAGACTTTTGGCTTTGCTGGCCAATTGGTCCTGACTGTTTTGCAGCAATTGCTGCTGCTCTGCCATTTGCCGCTCGGCGGCCTGGCGCAGATTAATGGCTTCCAGACGCTCGGCGGCCGCCTGATTAATGGCTCGCATATCCATCCAGATACAGAGTACGGATTCCAATACCCCGCCTTTAAACATCGGCACATAAGTGGCCTGGCAGGGTAGCGCTTCGTTACCATGCTGGTGCTGCCACACCAGCGATAAGGCTTTGCCGTCTGTGCGCAGTTGCTGGAATTTGTGTTTTAGCTTTTCTGCTGAGTCAGTATCCGGGTTCAGTCCTTCTGAATAAGGGAAGAAGCCAAACAATTTTTGCTCATCCTCAATACCGAAAAACTCGCAAGCCGCTGGATTCAGGCGGGTAAAACCACTGTCAGACAGCACCGCCATGGCCAGGCTACTATGCGACAACAAGCTGTCGAACTTATCTTGCTGAAAGGCCTTCTCACTCATGTCGGCAATCCAGCACAAGTACTGCCCCTCACCTATGGCATGCACATGCAATTCACTGGGATGCACTTTGCCATGCTTGTCTTTGAGGCTGACATGCAAGGCGCTAAGTTTACCCTGTTGTAACTGTTTGGCCGCTCTGGCCGCTTGGCCCGGCTCCGCGAACAACTGATAAAGCGACATTTTATTCAGCTCAAGTTCGCTATAACCAAAACGCTCCAGCATAGGTTGATTGGCCTGACGCAGATGTTCCTCGGCGTCCATCAGCACAATGCCAAGGGGTGAAGCATTCATAAAGCGGTCGAACTGTTGTTGCTTGTCTCTGAGATCTGCCTGTATGCCTCTCAGTTCAGACATATCCTCAATCTGCCCAAGGGTACCACGCCTGTTGCCTTCACCATCTTTCAGTGGCTGCAAACGAAAACGCAGAGGGCGTAAACTGCCGTCCTTAAATGCCAGGTTAAACTCACGGCCCTGTCCGGCCAGAGAAGACATAGCCAGATCGCCGGATTGATGCAAGCTACAAATAGCATCATCAAAGAGCCCGACCAGCTCCACCGTTTTGCCCTGCAATTGCATCATGCTGACGCCAAACAAGCGCTGAAATGCCAGGTTGCAGTCAACAAACTCGCCCTGGGCATTTAACAAATACAGAGGTTGGCTACTGGCAGTTAACAGCGACTTAAACTGACTTTGTGATGCATCCAGATTACGCTTGGCTTGGCTAATATCGGTGAGGTCTTGTAACTGACACTGCACCAATTGCGGCTTGTTGCCGTCATCACGTTGGACTATGCGGCCCAACATTCTGACAGGCTTTGGCCCCTGCGGGGTTTCCAGACTGCCGGTTAACTCCAGCTCGTTGTTATCAATACTGTGCTCAATGGCCAGCATCCAGTTAGCCCAGTCACTGCTGAGCACCTTGTTTTTAAACCCATCCAGGCTGCACTCTGCCTGTGTCAGGCCAAGCCAGCTTTGCAGTAGTGGATCCGAAATGGCCTGCTTGTCTTTGAGATTTAAACTTAGCTGCGCCAAACCGGCCTGACCTCGCAGACCATCAAAACACGCCACCTCATCCTGTAATTCGGTGATCTGCTGCTGATAACTGCTGATGTCCTGCAAAGTGACGAGCATGGCGAGCTCATCTTTGGGTTTGCTCAGAGGGTGAGCACTCAACAAAATGTGTCGCTCAGCCTTGGGGCTAAACCACTGCACTTTGCAATCAACCAAACTGGAAAGCGCACTAATTAATCGCTCCCCCGCTTCCCCCTGCACCCAACGACTAAGGGCGGTGCCAGTTAGCGAATCAGCCTTACCACCTAACCAATAGGCGGCGATACGGTTTACATACAGCACATTGCCTTGGCTATCCAGATGCAACATGCCAAGGTTAAAGCCATCCAACAAGGCTTGCTTGTTGTTGATCTGCGCGGTTTGTTCAGCGATCTCGGTTTGTTGTTGGGCAACCCGACGACGAGCCAACAGCCAGGCTCCGGCCATGGTCAGTGCAACTACTAACACAACAACAAGAAGAATCTGGGTGATCTGAGGATCCAACATGGTCGCCGACTCCGATGTGGCGTAAGAAAATGGGCTGAACAAGGCAAGCCATAGCATTTTACGAACTGATGTTAAGTACATAAATCGTCCAGGCATGCCGGACCGTCCTCGTCTGAATGAGAGCGCTACAGCTTACAATGTAGCAAATCTGTGACAAAGGACTGTAATGGCGTTTTGTATATGTTCATTTATACCTATTATTCATACACATGCAATAAAGCACGGCTTGCGTATAAAAAAGCCCCGATTATCGGGGCTTTTTTTATCGAGGATAGCGAGCGGATTGCTGGCCCGGTAATGCCGAGCGGATAAACTCTCGCAAGTCCTGATTAGAGGCTTTTAAGTCTTCACGGCGCAAGTACATCATATGCCCACTGCGATAGCCCTTGAAGCTCAATCGTTCTTTCATCTTACCGCTGGGGTCCAGATGCCACATATTGTACTTGGCATCAAAATAATTGGTGGCACCATCGTAATAGCCGGATTGGATCAACACTTTCAGATAAGGGTTCTGTGCCATGGCCAAACGCAGGTTCTCACCGGTCTTGTTATCACTGCGATCCCAGGGATGTACCGGACCGAACATGTTGTATTTAATGTCGGTTTTATAGTTCAGCTCTTCACGCAGGTAATAATTGATGGCCGGAGTAAAGGAATGCAACCAGGACGTCAGCTCTGCCCAGTAATCCGGCTTATCACCCACGTCCTTTTCATCTATGCCCAGGTAGCGGCTGTCCAAACGCCCCACTGTCTTGCCCTCGTCGCGCAGCAGTTCTTTCCAGTAGAATGCCGTACTGACATCCAGGTTGCTTTGCGCTATGACCTGGGGATTTAAGCCCGAATAACGCGCCATCTGAGCAATAACGGCCTGTTTCTCTGCCGCATCAATAAAGCTGCCTTTGCTAAGCGCAGGGATCAGCTTATTCAAGGTAAATTCTTCCACTTGCGGTAGCAGCGCATCCAAATCCAGTGCCTGCAGCTCTTTATCCAGTTTGCCATGATGCCAGGCGGTCGCAGCAAAATAGGGTAAACGGTTCGCCGCCTTCACCGGGCCGTCACGTTCAATACCAATATCCGTAGGCGACACCAAAATCACCCCATTTAAATACATCCACTGGTTATTTTGCAGAGCCAGCGCCAGGCCGGACACCCGAGTGGTACCATAGCTCTCGCCAATCAGGAATTTGGGCGATAACCAGCGGTTGTTGCGGGTAACAAAGGTATTCACCCACTCAGCCAGGTATTTGATGTCGGCATTAACCCCAAAAAACTGCTCTTTTTGCTTATCTTTGGCGGGCATTTTGCCATCAGTGTCTTTCAGTACGCGGCTGTAACCGGTGTTCACTGGATTCACAAACACAATATCCGCCACATCCAGGATCGAATAGGGGTTTGTATCTATGCCATAAGGCTGGACCGGGTAGCCTTCGTCATCAATTTTCAAAATACGCGGACCGGTGTAGGCAATATGCATCCATACCGACGCTGAGCCGGGGCCACCATTAAAGGAAATCACTAAAGGCCGGGATGCCTGGTCTTTAACATCGGTGCGTTGATAGTAAGTGTAAAACAAGGTGGCAATAGCTTTGCCTTCGTCATCCCACACAGGCTGAGTGCCGGTTGTGGCTGAGTAAGCCACCCGTTGCCCTTCAATCTGGGTTTTATGTTCGGTGACCACTTTGTGGTCAACTTCAATTTCACGGTTATTGGCTTGTGCCAACTGACTGAAGATCAGGGTGCAGAGCAGTATGGCCGGTGTTGCTAGTTTTCTGGTTGCTAACATAATTTTTCTTATTGCTATTTAGTAAGGGCAACTTGCCCTGGTTAACGCAGGTGAAAATGCCGCACACCTGCAGGATAAACTCATCCTAACAAGCAATACGGCATATGTCGGTGGAATTGGCCGCAATACCAATGCGACCTGTCTTAGTCTGACTTAGAAATCTTCCATTACCGGCATTTGCATCTCCTGGTAGCCATCAGGTATAGCAAACACTCCTTTCGGTGCCGACTTTTGTGCAAAGCTTAGCGTGCTAATCTCGGTTTCGCCGTCTTCGTAATCTTTGATCTGCACCGGCAACAACTTTTTGTCCAATAAGTGTTGGTTCAGCATCATCTCGTCGTTATCGCCCATTTGACTGGCAAATTCGCGCATTTTATTTAAAAAGCCAATTAAGGTCGCGAAGTCATCGTCGGCGATATCTACATCCTTAACGCTGACCACACAGGCCTCGCTGACCAGCTCGTCGCCCCGGTTCAGGGTAATCCATTTACAGCTTTGACCATTAATTTTGTCTGACTTGCCGGTTTCGTTAAGGCTCACTTCTTGGTTAGATTTGGCACCGGGCATAAAGCCGCCCATCATCTCACGCATCTGTGCCTTTTCTTCTTCGCTCATACCTTGCATCTGCTGTTCCATCATGCTTTGCATTTGCTGCTGCATCTGGCCTATACCTTCGGCCATCTTTTGCATTTGCTCAGAATTCACATGCACATATTGCTGCTCGTCATGATTTAACGCGACAGCCAGATTCTTCTTAGTATCAAATATAAAATCTGCCTGTCCCTGCGCATTTACCGCCACAGTCTTTCCATCTGCCACATAGATTTTGGTGGTTTCAGTGCCATCCATGTCCTGGCTAACGACAGTGATCATGCTATCGGCGTTGGCGCCCAAACTGACAAGGCCCATTACCGCCAGAGCAAGTAGAGATTTGGTTTTCATCGTTTCTTCCTTTTTGATGCGAATGCAGCGCTCAGTTTGCTGCCTGTGATTGATGTTCCAACGTGGCAACCTGCTGTTCACTCAACACTACTTTGGGTTTGCGTAAATCAACAACCAACGTTTCTGATATTTTATCCTGAATTGCCTGACGATTGGCATCCCAATATATCTGTAAAAAACCCAGCAAACCTGTTGCCACACCGGCACCGTAGCCGCCATAGCGACCAAAGCTTTCCCATAGGTTCAAGCCCTTACCATCAAGTTTGATAACCCGAATACCCAGCAGTTTTTTGGCTGGCGTCTGGCCTTGCCACCAGGCGGTAAACACCGAAAAATAAAACGCTGCCCAACCAAAACCCAGGCCAAGATCTTCAGCCAGCCCTTTCGCCCACTTAATCACACTGTAGTCTTCGGCGGACTTCTGATGAATCACCTCATTAGCTCGCTCACTCGGTGCTTCATCAGCCGTCACCGAGGTATCTGCTGTTTGAGTTTCAACCTCGGCGGATTGAAACTTTTCTGTATAACGGGCCAATAAATCGGTCTCTAATTGCTTTCGCTCAGGCTTGTCCAGGCTGTCAGAGGTCGCACGCACAAACTCTTTAATTAGCTCCTTAGCGCTACTTTTAGGTAGCTCAGCGTCAGCTAAATCATCGGCCAACGCCTGACCGGCCGTTGTCCAGCAGTTCAGCGCGGGCTGACAAACACCGCCAGCAATATCATCTTTCAAACTGGCAATACCTGTCAGATGTTTAGTGGTTAACGCCACCACCGCCAGCCCCTGGGCTGCGCTCATAACCGTTGTACTGCCGCCACTGTTTTCATCTTCAGGCGCCAGCGCCTCAAACAGCCCAAAGGCAAAAATAAACAGCATAAACAGTGAGGCGATTCTCAATGCCAGATTGCTACGGCGTTTCTCCGGGCTGCGGGCATGTAAACGACTGCTGGCATGCCAAAACATCCAACAGAACAGCGCCGCCAGGATCAAACTGTTCACTGTTGCCAGCATGGCAACCAGCAATAAGTCCAACAAGAGTGCAATACCCCGCCGGGTAGGGCTGGCGAGCGGGGTACCAAGCAGATCGTCGGCCACCTTAAAGGCATAAGGGGTAATAATTTCGCGGGTTTCTTGCTGTGTCATTACTTGTGACGGCATTATTGTTTTTCCTGCAATTTTTTTATAGCCTGCGTAACGCCTTCCAGCGTCATGGGGTAAAAACGCTCCCCCATTAATTGCCGCATCACATTAATAGACGCATAGTAATGCCAATACCCCTGCGGCTGCGGGCATAGCCACACGTTATGCTTAAAGTGCCCCAGCAAGCGCTGCATCCAGGTCGCACCAGGCTCTTCATTCCAGTGCTCGACACTGCCGCCGGGATAGGTAATTTCGTACGGGCCCATGGTGGCATCGCCGACAAAAATTACCTTATAGTCCGCCGCATACTTATGAATGATATCCCACACCGGCAAACGTTCATGGCGGCGCACATTATCCTGCCATACTCCTTCGTAGATACAATTATGAAAATAAAAGTATTCCAGGTGCTTAAACTCACTTCTGACTGCCGAAAAGAGCTGCTCACATAATTGAATATATTCATCCATTGAGCCGCCCACATCAAAAAACATCAAGAGTTTCACACTGTTGTGTCGAAGCGGTTGCATATGCAAATCGAGCAACCCGGCATTTCTGGCCGTGCCGCTAATGGTCTGCGGCATATCCAACTCTTCGCTGGCACCGGTGCGGGCAAACTGACGAAGCTTACGAAGTGCCACTTTGAGGTTACGGGTGCCCAGTTCCACATCGTTGGCCAGATTACGAAACTCGCGTTTATCCCACACCTTCGCGGCGCTAAACTGACGATTGCCGTCCTGGCCAATACGCACCCCTTCAGGATTATAGCCATAGGCGCCAAAGGGAGATGTACCGCCAGTACCAATCCATTTATTGCCCCCCTGATGACGCTTTTGCTGCTCTTGTAAGCGTTCGCGCAAGGTCTCCATCAGCTTTTCCAGCCCCCCAAGGGCCTGAATGCGGCGTTTTTCCTCTTCGCTAAAATGCCGGTCTAACTCCCTACGCAACCAGTCTTCAGGAACCTCGGCGAATAAATCCAGGCTTTGTACGCCATCGAAATAATCGGCAAAGGCTTGATCAAACTTATCGTACTGGCTTTCGTCTTTGACCAATATAGTGCGGGCCAGGTAATAAAAGCCTTGCATATCGGCAAACACCAGACCGGCTTTTAACGCACCCAGCAAGTCCAGCAGCTCCCGTAAGCTAACCGCTAGGCCATAGGCACGCAGACGAAAGAAAAAGGTAATCAGCATCAGCGTTTGGCCATAAACGCCAGCTTTTCAAACAGGTGAATGTCCTGTTCATTCTTCAGCAGCGCGCCGTAAAGCGGCGGAATACTCTGTTTTGCGTCTTTATTACGTAGCGCTTCGGGTGGAATATCTTCGGCCACCAATAATTTCAGCCAGTCAATCAATTCAGAGGTAGATGGCTTTTTCTTCAGGCCCGGCATATTACGCAGGTTAAAAAAGGACTCCAACGCCTGATTCAGCAACTCCTGTTTTAATTTAGGAAAATGCACCTCAACAATGCGGCGCATTTCTTCATGCTCAGGAAAGCGGATGTAGTGGAAAAAACAGCGGCGCAAGAAAGCGTCGGGTAGCTCCTTCTCATTGTTGGAGGTAATAATCACCACCGGGCGCTGCCGGGCTTTAATGGTCTGGCGGGTTTCGTAAACATGAAACTCCATGCGATCTAACTCAAGCAGCAGGTCGTTGGGAAATTCAATATCCGCTTTGTCGATTTCATCAATCAGCAATACCGGTTTTTTCGGGGCTTCAAAGGCCTGCCATAGCTTGCCTTTCATTATGTAATTGCTGATGTCCTGCACTTTGGCATCGCCAAGTTGGGAGTCACGCAGCCGCGATACCGCGTCATACTCATACAAGCCTTGCTGGGCTTTGGTGGTAGACTTGATGTGCCAGGCAAACAGCTCAGTATCCAGGCTTTTCGCCACCTCTTCGGCCAGCAGGGTTTTTCCCGTACCCGGCTCTCCTTTGATCAACAACGGACGCTGTAAACAAATGGCGGCATTAACGGCCAACTGCAATTCCTGGCTGGCGATATAGTTATCGGTACCGGTAAAGGACATAGACTACTCTGAATGATTGTGATGATTCACAATATCATATAGCGAAAAAGCAGTTTGTTTTTAGTCTCAGAGCCTTAATCTATTACACATTCCCCTAAACAGGGGCAAAATTTCAGCCGGCGCCTGGGCAAATTGACCTGAGCGACGGCCGTTACGCAAGGAATCACCATGCAAGTATTTAAAGACAATTCTGAGTCCATAGGTAATACCCCGCTGGTTAAACTGAACCGCGTTACCGGCGGTAACGTGTACGCCAAAATCGAAGCCCGTAACCCGAGCTTCAGCGTAAAGTGCCGTATCGGCGCCAACATGGTATGGGATGCCGAAAAACGCGGCGTGCTGACCAAAGGTAAAGAGTTGGTCGAACCGACCAGCGGCAATACCGGTATTGCCCTGGCCTTTGTGGCGGCCTCGCGCGGTTACAAACTGACCCTGACCATGCCAAGCACCATGAGCCTGGAGCGTCGCAAACTGTTAAAAGCCCTGGGCGCCAATCTGGTACTGACCGAAGGCCCCAAAGGTATGAAAGGCGCTATCGCCAAGGCCCAGGAAATTGTTGACTCCGATCCGTCCAAGTACGTGATGCTGCAGCAATTTGATAACCCGGCTAACCCTGAAATCCATGAAAAAACCACCGGTCCGGAAATCTGGAATGCCACTGACGGCAAAGTCGATATCTTCGTCGCGGGCGTAGGTACTGGTGGTACTATCACAGGTGTCAGCCGTTATCTGAAAAACACTCAGGGTAAAGCGATATTATCTGTGGCCGTAGAGCCTACCGATTCACCTGTTATCACCCAGGCCAAAGCCGGTCAGGAATTAACCCCAGGCCCTCATAAAATTCAAGGGATTGGTGCCGGTTTTATTCCAGGTAACCTGGATCTGGACTTAGTGGACGTAGTTGAACAGGTTGGTAACGACGAAGCCATGGAAATGGCCCATCGCCTGATGCGTGAAGAAGGTATTCTGGCCGGTATTTCCTCTGGTGCCGCGGTGGTAGCCGCCAAGCGCCTGGCCGAAAAGCCGGAAAATGCTGACAAGACCATTGTGGTTATTCTGCCAAGCTCGGCTGAACGTTACCTGTCCAGCCCGCTGTTTGCCGGTACATTTACTGACGCTGAACTGGAACAGTAATCCTCATCAGCCTCTAAGAAAAAGCGCTCTCCCGAGCGCTTTTTTTATCTGGGTATCAGGCAGCAGTCTAAGGTTAGCGCACGCAAACTTTACTTTTTGCAGGCAAGCTTGCAGACTCACAATTCCAATTACTGCCATGCACGGGAAGAAGATGTTGAGAACCCTGTTAACCAGTGTTTTGCTGGCCGGCTTAGTATTATTAAGCGGTTGCAGCGATGGGAAGAAATCTGACGGCGTGGGCCGTTACGGTATGCTCGCCAAGGGTACACCCGAGTATGCGGCCATTGAGTTTTTCGATCATCTCTACCATGACGAAAATATGCAGGAAGTACTTAAGCTCAGTTCGCCAAAAATGGCGCGCCTGCTGAAAAACTATAAAACCAGTCGTAACTTCCAACGCCATGTTATGAACCTGACCTACCAGGAAGTGGAAATGATGGTGGACTCTGGCAACAACAAAATGCGTTCAGAGTTCTCAGATAAGGCCTCAGTAGTGATTTTCTTCACGGGTACCGATCACGGCGACAAGAAAGAGGATTTGCGTACCGTCAACCTGCTTAAAATCGGCGGTGATTGGAAAATTGACGAAATCGAAGTCGACAAATTTATGTAAGGGGCCATAAGGCCCCTTTTTACGACATCAAGCCAACTTATCGCGGAACATAAAAAACACCGCCCCCATCAGACACAAGCCTGCCCACAGATAGTCCAACTTTAGCGGCTCCTTTAAATAAAACACCGCAAAGGGCACAAACAGGCTTAAGGTAATCACCTCCTGAATAATCTTAAGCTGCCCCACCGACAGTACCGTATAGCCAATACGATTGGCCGGCACCTGCAACAGGTATTCAAATAAAGCGATGCCCCAACTTACCAGTGCGGCAATTAGCCAGGGCTTGCTGGTCATACCTTTGAGATGACCATACCAGGCGAAGGTCATAAACAGATTGCTGCACATCAGCAGCAGTACACAAATAACAACCGGGTTTTGCATAGAAAGAGTAGGTAAATAAAAAAGGAGCCTATTCTGCGCTCGCCCTCTGCTTTCGCCAATCACCTTGCGGCGGTATTTTTGCTATGTAAGCAGAATGCCGTATCACCGCAATACTGATGCCTATCACCACTCTACCAGCATAAAATTCTAAGGTAGCGGAGTAACAATTTTATGAGACCTACAAGCCAACAGACAAGAGGCCTGTTGTAAATGGGACTGGCGCATCATAAATGATGCGCCATATAAAGCTGGAGCGTTAAACAAAAGCACTGAACCCGCCAGCGGCGGGTCAGCTAAATATTACACCTACTACAAACCGACAGCGACCCCTTCCCTTCTGGGATCGGCGCCGCCAATCAGCTTGCCGTTTTTAATCATAATGCCGTGCAGACCGCTATTAAGTTCTTGTACTTTGACCTGATGGCCCAGCTTTTCAAATTCGGGTGCTAAGGCTTCCAGAGCACTGTCTTTTTCCAGCGCGGTATAGTCATTACGGTTGGTAATACGCGGCAGATTGATGGCCTGTTGAATGTCCAGTTTCCAGTCCAGCACCCCTACCAGAGTCTGTGCCACATAGTCGATAATACGGCTGCCACCGGGGGAGCCGACCACCAAGTAGAGCGCACCTTGTTTATCAAATACCATAGTCGGACTCATGGCACTGCGCGGGCGCTTGCCAGGCTCAACGCGATTGGCCACCAGGGAACGGTTAACCTCAGGCACAAAGGAAAAATCCGTCATCTGGTTATTCAGCAAAAAGCCTTCCACCATCAGTCCTGAGCCAAAGGCCATTTCAATACTGGTGGTCATAGACAGGGCATTACCCTCTGCATCGACAATAGAAATATGGCTGGTATTAGGCAATTCATAGGCATTATCAGCAGCCAAACGCTGATGCGGGAAAGGATTACCGGCAAACGCACGCCCCATATCCTGGGCTTTATTGATTAACTCTGCGCGCTCTTTGATATAAGAGCCGCTGATCATCGCCGCCACGGGATGGGGGAAAAAGTCTGGGTCAGCCGAGAAGGTTTCGCGGTCGGCGAAGGCCAGTCTCGAGGCCTGGGTAAACAAATGCAGCCCCTCAATCTGGTTTGGCGCAAAACTGGCCATATCAAAACCTTCCAGCAAACGCAGGATTTGTAAGGTGGCTACCCCGCCAGAGCTGGGCGGGGCCATACCGCAGACCCTGTACTGGCGATATCCACCACATACCGGGGTGCGTTTTTTGGCTTGATACGCAGCCAGATCCTGGGTCGTCATAGTACCTGGGTTAATACTGGCTTTTTGTACGGCTGCCACTATTTTGTCGGCCAGATCCCCCGTATAGAAGGCATCTGCCCCCTTTTGTGCAATAGTATTAAAAGTGCGGGCCAGCGGCAGATTCTTGCGCAAAAAACCGGCCTTAATGGGCTTACCATCAGGATAAAAATAGGCTTTGCTGGCAATAAACTGTTTTAGACCGGGATGCAGTTCCAATTCGACCAATTTGGCCAAACGAGGTGAGACTTTAAACCCTTCTTCGGCGGCAATAGTGGCGTCACGAAACAAGCTTATCCAGGGTAATTTGCCATGTTCTTTGTGGGCAGTTTCCAGCGCTCGCAGTACGCCGGGAACCCCCACGGCGCGGCCTCCCACAATGGCTTCGCGCCAGGGAATAGGCTTGCCGTCTTTGATAAAGTGCGCAGCATTAGTGTCTCGCGGCGCGGTTTCGCGCCCGTCATAGCTGTAAAGAACTTGTTTTTTGTTATCCCAGTACAGCATAAAGGCACCACCACCAATGCCGGACGATTGTGGCTCAACCAAGGTCAGCATGGCTTGTACAGCAATGGCGGCGTCAATGGCCGTACCACCTTGCATCAGTACCTTTTTTCCGGCCCAGGCGGCATAAGGATTGGCCGCACTGACCATAAACTTCTCACCACTGACGGCCGTTTTATTGGCAAATCCGGTGGCAGCTTCAGGCTCTCGGTCTTCTCTTACTTTGTCCTGTGCCACAGCGGGCCAGGCCAATAAACACCATCCCAATAATAACGCCGCTTTATACAAATCAATTCCCCTCAATGCGCAAATCACGCTAATTATGCCAGCAGGCCCCTGGGCCTGACAAAGCCGCTCGTCTTCTTGTGTGGCTAGTTAAAAATGGCCGGATCAGGCTTACGCTTTTGCAAAAATGCCGCAAAAGCTTCCTTGGCTGCTGGTGAATCCAGTTGCTGAATAAAGCAGGCCAGCTCCTTACCCATTTGCCGACGGGTCTCGTCGATGTCCCCTCTCATCAATTGCTTGGTCAACGCCAGCGCCTGACGGGGTTTAGCTACCAGCTTGGCCAGCACCTTATTGACTTCCTCAGCCAATAGCGGCGTGTCCACAATCTGATTTACCAAGCCATGACGTTTGGCATCTTCGGCGCCAAAGGCGTCCCCCAGCATCAGCCATTCGGCCGCTTTGGCGTAACCGACCCGCTTGGGTAACAAATAGCTGGAGGCGTACTCTGGTACTAAGCCCAGGTTGATAAAGGGTAAGGCAAAGCGGCTGTCGGGTGAGCAATAAACTAAATCACAGTGCAGCAATAAGGTGGTACCTATCCCCACCGCCATACCTTGCACTTGTGCCACCACAGGTAATGGGCACTCCAGTAAAGCATGCATAAAACGCTCGGTGTCTTTTAGCATGTCGCGACCAGAAAAATCGGCAAAATCGGCCAGGTCATTACCGGCAGTAAAATCACTGCCGGCCGCGCACAGCAACACTGCTCTAACCGCTGGGTTTTCTTTCACGTCTTCAAGCGCCTGCGCCAATTGCCCATACATCTGCGTTGACAGGGCATTTTTCTTATCAGCACGATTTAACTGAATCTTCAGCACATGCTGTTCGTACAACACTTCGATAAAAGACATTACTTTCTCCAGACGTTTTCGCCACTTTACCAGTCCCCGCGCCTCCCGGGCCAGTTTCTGGCTGATTTTCTTATCGCAATACGGGCACTTGTACAAATCGCAGCCAGCGCCAATTAGCGTACCTCTTCGCTCCCCGGCACGGTATCATAGTCGCAATACGGAGGATGTAATACCTTATGCCAAGATTACCGCTTCACTTCCAGCACTATGCCGGGCCGCTGCTGATCCTGCTGCTGGCTGGCCTGCTATATGGCCTGGAGCCTTGGAGCCAGGAATATCTGCAGTATGACCGACTACTGATTCAAGATGGACAGTGGTGGCGTTTGCTCACCGGCCATCTGCTGCACACCAATTTCAACCACCTGCTGCTAAATAGCGCCGGCGTCTTGTTACTCTGGGCGCTGCATGGCCAGTATTATCAGTACCGCAGCTACCTGATGTTTATGCTGATTTGCGGCCTGGGCTGCAGTCTGGGCTTGTATCTGTTTTCAGTGCAGTTAATCTGGTACGTGGGATTATCCGGCGTGCTGCATGGGCTGTTTGCCTGGGGAGCCGCCATGGATATCCGCCATGGTATAAAATCAGGTTGGCTACTCCTCCTCGGTTTATGGGTCAAAGTACTTTATGAGCAATGGGTCGGCCCCAGTGCTGAGGTAGCTGAGCTGATCGGCGCGAATGTCGCCATTGATGCCCATTTATTCGGTGCCGCAACAGGGACTGTACTGGCCTTCCCTGCGCTGTTTCGGCATTTTTCACATAAGGAAAAATGAAATGAAAATTCATGCAGACGGCCGCTGCCTTTGCGGCGCAGTGACACTAAGTGGCGAAGTAGAAAATAAAGTGGGTGTATGCCATTGCAGTATGTGCAGGCAATGGGTGGGCGGCCCTTTTCTGGCCGTTGATGGCGGCACGGATCTGACAATCAGCGGCAAGCAATTTGTCGAGCGCTTTGATTCGTCTGATTGGGGGGAACGCGCCTTTTGCAAAAAGTGCGGCAGTGCGCTGTTTTACCGGTTAAAGCAAAACAATCAGCATATCGTCTCGGCGGGTTTGTTTGGCGACTTGGAGGGGCTAATCCTGGATCATCAAATCTTTATTGATGAAAAACCGCATTACTATAGCTTTGCCAACCAGACACACAATATGACGGGTGCAGAAGTCTTTGCTCAGTTTGCTACGCAAGACTGAGCAAGCTGACCTTCAGGCGCCCAGACGACGGCAGATTTCTTCGCACAACAAATGGCTGTTGAGATTACGGGCAATACTGGCATCGTCCAGCTTGCCCTGCTCTACCACAGACAACCAGTGCGCCAGCATGGCGTAAAAACCCTTGCTGTGTAACATGGGGGTCCAATCTGCCAGATTGAATTGCAATGCGCGGTTGTTTGACAAGGTTCTCCCCGAGGTAAAACTGTCAAATTCCAGCGTATGGTTGTCCTGACAAAGCTGGATACGCTCGCAGGTCATGCCAAAGCGCCGGTCCATGCTGGCTTCAAAATCGCGTTCGCCAACTCGCCACTGACAACGTAAACGGCTCAGTTGCAGGCCCTGAAACTGACTTTGCAGTTGAATATCATCCGGATTAACGTTGCCGTATAGGTTTACCCCATCCAGCGCGTGAATAAAATCGTCAAACACAAAAGTGCGCGTATCACCGGGCAGGTTATGCCTGTGCTTTTCCCAGCGCAGAGACTGCAAGTTTTGCAGCTCAGTCAGTGGGCTGCCGGCTTCCTGCTGCACTATGGGTAAATAGCGGCGGTTAAAGCCAACAAACAACGATGTGCCCTGCTTCGCAGCCAATTCATGCAGACTTTCGCAATCGGCATAATTGTCACATAGCGGTTTATCCACAAATACCGCCACTTTGCGAGCCAGAAAGTAGCGGGCAATATCAAAATGGCTGGACGTGGCACTGTGGATCATTACCGCATCCACAGCCGGTAACTGGCGGTAGTCCATGCACGCCTCGGCAACCCCGTACTGCCTGGTCAGCCGCTTTAGTACCTCAGGGTTGCGACTGCACAGCAGCCAGTCCACTTCGGGCCATTCCTGCAACAGCGGCAAATAGGCTTTTTGGGCGATATCTCCTAACCCAATCAAGGCGATTTTCATATTCTGGCTCCTTTGCCGCGCAAACAACCGCAGCTAAATTACTGTAGCGAAAGCCAAAAGAAAAGCCCCGACCAACGGGGCTTTTCTTTAAGTGACACAGCTGTTAGTTGAGGTTGTCCTCAAACAACTTATAGATACGACGATACTCATCCAGCCAGGAGCTGGGCTGACGAAAACCGTGCGACTCAACCGGGTAGATAGCGGTTTCAAAATCGGTTTTCTCCAGTTCAATCAAACGCTGCACCAGGCGCACCACATCAACAAAGAACACGTTGTTATCCACCATAGGTGCGTTAATCAGCAGTGGCTTATTCAAGCCTTCTGCATAATAGATTGGCGAGCTGCGCTTATAGGCCAGATCGTCTACTTGCGGGGTGTTCAGAATATTGGCGGTGTAAGGCGTGTTGTAATAAGCCCAATCAGTCACCGGACGCAGCGCCGCACCACATTGGAACAGCTCAGGGTTGGTAAACAGCGCCATAAAGGTCATAAAGCCGCCATAAGAGCCGCCATAGGTACAGATACGCTTGGTATCTACGTTGGCATTGGCACCTAACCAGTTAACCCCGTCTTGAAGATCCTGAATTTCCGGGGTCCCCATCTGACGGTAAATGGCGGTGCGCCAGTCACGGCCGTAGCCCGCGGAAGCACGATAGTCCATATCCATGACCACATAGCCTTGCTGCACCAGCATGCTGTGGAACATAAATTCACGGAAATAACCTGACCACCCCAAATGGGCGTTTTGCAGATAACCGGCGCCATGGTTAAAGATTACCGCTTTGCGTTTCTGACCCTGCTGGTAATCCTCGGGTAAGTAAACCTTGGCATACACCGGCAATTGAGAATGGCTGGACGGTACCGGCACCACTTTGGGTGCAACCCAGGGCATGGCTTTAAAGGCTGCGCTGACAGTATCGGTCAGTTTCACCGGCTTGGCCGCGACCTGCGCCTCCTGCACATATAACTCAGGCGGACGAGTCACCTGGCTGTGGGTTAGCAGCAGTTTTTGCTCATCCGGGCTAAGCACATATTCATTATCACCACCCATATCGGTGAGGGCTTCAATATCGCCGCTTTGCAGATTCACCCGGTAAATTTCGTAAATACCAGGATGCTTGATGTTGGCTCTGAAGTAGATGAACTTGTCATCACGGGTCAGCGTCAGCTTGTCGACTTCATAGTCGCCATAGGTCAGGGCCAACTCTTTGCCGCCCAATTCCTGACGATACAACTGCGCATAGCCCGACTGCTCAGACAGAAAATACAAAGTTTCACTGTGGTTCAGCCAACCAAAGCTGTTGAAACGGTAGTTTACCCAGGCCTTGTCGTGCAAACGGTGCTGATTCACCAGTTTACCTTTGGCCAGATCTACAGTGGCAATCCAGCGGTCTTTATTGTCCCAGGCTTTGAGCATCACAGCCACTTGCTTACCACTGCTGTGCCACTTGATAGCGCTTTCGCTCCAGTACCAGTCGGTAATCAGACCAATATCCCGCGGCAGGCGGTTTGTTTCGTATTTCTCGCCCTTAGCCTTGGCATTTTCGGCTTTTACCTCGGCCAGTACATCGTCATTGTAGCCAGGTAGGGTTTGATAGCTCAGGGCCACCTGGGTACCTTTGCTTAAATCCAGTAACCACAGTTCCTGGGCGCGAGGCTTTGCATCCACCACCATACGCCGCACGGCTTCAGATTTAATCCGACCGTCTTCGCCAATGTAGTTGGGCATAATGTCGTTATCATCACGACCCGGCTCATCTTTTTCTATGGCCAGTACCAAGCTTTTGCCATCTGGCGACAGGCTAGCTTCCACCGTGCGATAGTTAGCTGGCAGGTAGAATGGCTCAGGGGTTAAGCTGGCATTTTCAGCCATCAGCGCTTGTTTGTGGTCAAACTTGGCCTGACGATCCGCACGTTCTTTATTTACGTACTGGATCAATTCCAACTGTTTTTTAGCCAGATAGTCTTTCGGCGCTTCAACAGCTTTAGGCTTGTCGGCAAACTTCCAACTGGCCAGTTGGCGGGTTAAACCACTGCTAAGATCAATTGCCAGCAAGGCATTGCCTGCTTGATAAGCCAGGCTACCGTTATTCATAAACATCGGGCGGCTGACGCGCTCGCTGGAGCGAGTAAGCTGTGTCACCTTGCCACTGGATAGGTCTTTAACGAACAAGTTTCCTTCAAATAACCAAGCCGCCTTACTGGCATCAGCATTAAAAATGCGCTCACCATTGTCCGTCAGGTGACGCTCACCCAGCGGCAGTAAAGCACCGTTGCCACCTTGCTGAACAGAGGTTTGCCACAAGTCCATCACTGGGCTGCCTTCACGCTTACGGGCATAACGTATGCTCTGACTATCCAGCCCCCAGAACGGGTCCTGCGGGAAGCGTCCCATCCAATCTGGATCTGCCATGATTTGTTCGAGGCTGATTTTGTCACCCTGGGCAGCCAGCGCCGCTTCGGCCTGAACCGGCTGCGGCAGCGGTTTGTTCTGTACTGCAGGACCTGAAGATGTTTGTGAGGTGGTACTGCATGCGCTTAAGCCTGCGCACATAAGCAGCACCAGATAACGTTTTGTCGTCTTGTGCATTGTTATAGTGTTCCCGTTTTGCCTGGGGTAATAAACCGATTATTAAATCCTAAAGTGCCGTTTATCGCTACGATAAATGATCTGACTGAAAGACGATGGCGTATTATCAGTTCTTGTTATACAACAGATTTTAATATCTCATTTCGATAAGGATCACCATGAAAACGCGTTTGATTGCTTTGTTATTCAGTTTGGTAGCCGGCAGTGCCATGGCCGACCAATGCCCTGATTTGCTCAAATTTGTTAAGCGCAAACTGAACTCTCAGGAAGAGGTCAACTTGTGTCAGGCCTACCAGGGTAAGACCTTACTGATTGTGAATACCGCCAGTTATTGCGGTTTCACCCCGCAGTTTGAAGGCCTGGAAAAGCTGTATGCCGATTACAAAGACAAGGGCCTGGTGGTGATGGGCTTCCCTTCTCATGATTTTAATCAGGAAGATAACGATGAAGCGAAAACCGCCGAGCTGTGCGAATTAACCTACGGGGTTAAATTCCCTATGTTTGAGCCGATTGCGGTACGTGGCGATGATGCCGATCCTTTGTATCGGATGCTGGCGAAAAAATCCGGCACTACGCCAAAGTGGAATTTTTATAAGTACTTAGTCAACAGCAAAGGGGATGTCGTAGAGTCTTACGGTTCAAGAACCAAACCTCAGGACAAAGATTTTATTCAGACCCTGGAAAAAACCCTGGCTGGTGAATAACAGCCATTCCCCGGTCAGAATCTGACCGGGGAAGCCTTTCGCTACATCCGGTATTCCAAGCCCAGATAATAGTAGGCACCATTGAAACCAAACGGCGCCGAACGACGCGAGTATTTAAAAATACCGGGGCTGGATACCACCACATTGCCCTGCCCGTCCACAATAGTGCCGCCGCGGGAGTTACCGATTTGGTTTTCATCCGGGGTCACATCGAACAGGTTGTTGGCGCCCAAACTGATACTAAAATCGTCACTCAGGTGATAACGCAACCGCACATCGGTTAACACTTCTGCACCATAGGTTTGGCTGCCGCCGTCCGTCACTGTGTATTCACCATAGCGGTTAAATGCCAGGGTCATATCCCAGTTATCCTGGCGGTATAAACCACTGAGACTGATCCGGCTATCAGGTTGCCACTCCTCAATGATGGAAATATCCTGCTCGGAAAACACCTGATCCACAGAGACAGTTTCCAGCCCACTGCCTTGCGGGGTAAACAGCCGAACAACATCGGTATCCGTAAAGTTAGCCGCCAGGGTTAAGTCCAAATCACCACCGGCCAGATCGGTATTCCAGGTACTGACAATATCCAGCCCGCGGGTTTCGGTATCTGCGCCATTTAAAAAGAACTGGCCGGCACCGGCGCCCGATGCATCCAAAGCCGCATCCAGAGTAGACGACAGCCCTTTGCCTAAGCGGTTACTGATGACTATGCGGTCATCAATATCGATGGCGTAGTAATCCAGCGTTACGCTGATCTCATCAAACAGCTTAACAATGGCCCCAACACTCCAGTTCTGGGACTTCTCCTCGGTCAATTCTGGGATCCCGATGGCTTGCGCCAGATTACTGTCGTTTCTGAACGTGCCCACTTCCTGAGCCACCAACACTCCCTGACTGTTTACGACAAACTGGGTACCGATATTGTTGAAATACAACTGCTGCATGGACGGAGCGCGAAAGCCGGAACTTACCGCACCACGTAAACTCAGATTGTCGGTAACAAACCAGTTAGCGGCAAGCTTATAGTTGGTGGTATGGCCAAAACCGTCGTAGTCATCGTAGCGCAGTGCACCTGTGACACGTAAGTTTTCGCTCAGGTCAGTTTCGACATCCACATAAAACGACATAACATTGCGGGTTTCATCTACCGATGAGGCCGGTGCAATACCTGGGAAGCCCTGAATACCGCCACCGGCATCTTCGCTACCCAAACCACCACTCAAACCACTGTAGATACTCACACCATTTACCGTATCGTAATCACGATAGGCGTATTCTTCACCGGGCAGAATTTTGTAGCCGTCTTCACGCACTTCCGCTCCCAATGCCAACGAGAAGTCGTCAAATTCTTTGCTGTAATCGAGGTTCAGGGTCTGCAGAGACAGTTCCAGACCATAAGCATCTGCCTCACGGGGAATACTGGAACGAATTTCCTCAGCGCTCATGCCCTGCTCATAACGCAGGGTGTTGGCGTAAGACGCATTGATTGAGTCACTGGTCTCATAGTCAATGCGGTTCTCCCCCCAGGTATAGGACAAATCCAAACTAGCCTGGTTGGAAAAATCCACCTTGTAACCCAGGTTGTAAGACAGATCATCAATCTGCGAATTTATTTTGGGCAGGAATCCCATCTGAATAGTGGCATCGCCGTCTTGCAGTGGGGTATTTCCATCTGCATTGGCATTATGACGGAAAAACGCAGCCGACTCGTTGTCACGGGTAGAATAGGTTAAGAAAGCATATAACTCCCCTTCTCCCAACTGATAACCCGTATTTAGGGTTAAGGCAATTTGCCGAGAATCTGCGTCACCAATCCTGAAGGTATCGCGTGGTGCGGTCAGTTCTCTGGGATCCCCCGCCAACAAGGTGCCGTCCGCCAACGTTGTGCAGCCAGGGAACTGGCAGGAGCCGTGCAGTCCGGCCCGGTTGGTATGCCCACGATCCCGGTAGTTAAAGGTTAAATTCAAGTAGCCATCATCCCCCAGTGCCAGGCCTTTATTCAGATCCAGGTTAATGGTCTCACCATCACCTTCTGAATACTCGCCATACGAGAGCCCCGCGCTGCCCTGTTCGGCACTGTCCTTAAGTACCAGATTAATTACCCCGGCAATGGCATCTGAACCATATTGTGCGGCCGCACCATCGCGCAGAACTTCAATGCGTTTGATGGCAGCAGCGGGAATCGCATTCATATCAGTCCCTGCAGTACCACGACCCACTGAGGTATTAATATGAATAAGCGACGCCTGGTGACGACGCTTGCCGTTTATCAGCACCAGTGTCTGGTCGGGTCCCAAGCCTCTTAACGTGGCAGGCCTTAAGGCATCGGTACCATCGCTGATGGAGGAACTGGAGAAATTAAAGGATGGAGCGACCGCCTGCAACATTCTGCCCACTTCGGTTTGCCCGGTGTTCTGCAGGGCTTCTGCGTCTAATATATCGACAGGCACCGGTAACTCTTCTGCCGAACGCCCCGACACTCGACTGCCCACTATGGCTATTTTCTCGACCTGCTCAGCCCCCTGCTCCTGTGCGGTGAGTTGAGAAACAGGTAAGATGCCAAACATGGTCGCCACGGCCATGCTGATTGTGCTCTTTTTCATACTGTGCTCCCTTGATTATGGTTGTATCAATGCGCGGCATCTGCCGACGGTGCGCATTGATAACAAAAGGCATAGCCAACTTCCCTCCATGCCTTATCCAAGGCTAAAAATAAGCCCGGACTATCAAGGTTTAGCATAGATATGCTGATAGTGAGAAAATCAATGGGTAGCGGATACGGTAACTCGCGGGCATAAAAAAGCCCCGCTCGAGGGCGGGGCATAAAGAGCACACTCAACTAGGAACACACATTTGTAAGAGCTCGGCTCTCACTCACTGCACTTATTCAGGCAACCATTTTTTCAATAAGTTCAGAAATTTTTTCATCGGCTTGTGCAAAACCTTTATTCGCCGCGTCAGGCCCCATGTTCAGGCCTTCTGCATAAACAAATTCAACGTCTGACATACCTAAAAATGCCAGTACATCTTTCAGATATTGAGTCTGGCTGTCTTTCGGCGTGCCCTGATACAGGCCGCCTCGTGCTGCCACCACATACACTTTTTTATTTTCCAACAATCCGACCGGACCATTCTCCGTGTAGCGGAACGTCACGCCAGCGCGAGCCACCCTGTCAATCCAGGATTTGAACACCGAAGGAACACCAAAATTGTACATGGGCATGCCAATCACAATAATGTCATGGGCCTTAATCTCTGCCACCAACTCATCTGAAATCGCAGCCAATTCCTTCTGTTGCTCCGAACGCTCATCAGCAGGAGTCATCCAGGCCGCCATTTCGCTGCTGCTCAGATGAGGCAGGTTTAAGCTATCCAGATCCCGCAGCGTAACATTGATATCGGCGGAGGCCGCTAACTGGTCAACGAACTTTTCAGCCAGTTGCCAGGAATGACCTTGCTTACCGTTAAGACTTGTATTGATTAATAACAGCTTTTTCATGGCTCGTTCTCCAGTCAGTTAATTTAGAACACGAGCTAATTATCGACCTCATCATTACGAAAGAAAATCGCAATAAATACGCTAAAACATTCTAATAAAGTGAAAGAAAAGACTAATGTTAAGGGGATGTGATCCCCTGCAGACTTTTGCCCGTAGTTGAATTTGCCTAAACAACAATGAGGAAAAAACCATGCAAGGGATCACAAAGCTCTTGACGATCTCAATGATGACTGCAGCACTATCGGGATGTTGGCTTGATGATGATAATTCAACCACGCCAGCCCCAACACCAGAACCTGAACCACCCGCACCAGTCAGTTCATACGTGCGTATTACCCATGCGGTATCTGATGCGCCGAAGGTTAATATACTTGCGAATGACAGCATACTGGCGGAGTTGGAAAATGTCGATTATCAGGTGTCTTCCCCTTGGATTACCCTGGACGAAGGCAAATACACCATTCAAGTCGATGCACAACTGCCGATGAACACCCAAACTCCGGTAATCGGGCCAGCAGAGCTGACTTTTGCAGGAGATAAGACCTACGATATTTTGGCCGTAGGCACAGTTGCTACCATCGAGCCGTTGATAATTGAAAACGACTTCAGCCAGGTAACAGCAGGCAATGCCAGAGTACAGATCGTACACGGGGCGGCAAATGCCCCTATGGTGGACATCTATGTCACGGCACCTGGCGATGACCTCAGCAGCGCGCAAGCGTTAGCAACGCTGTCGTTTAAAGAGCATACCGCACAAGTTGAAGTATCAGCCGGTGACTATCAGGTAAGAATTACCCCTGCAGGCAGCCAGGATGTGGTGTTTGACTCCGGCACAGTGTCCCTGTCTGATGGCTTGGATGCTATGGTCACTGCAACGGATAATGTCGGTGCAGGTACCTCCCCCGTGACCTTATTACTGTCAACGGCAGAATCTTCAAGTTTGATTTGGGATGCTGATGCTGGCGCGCATCTTCGTGTTGTGCACGGCGTAGCAGACGGCCCTGCTGTGGATGTTTTAGTGAACAATAATTCTACGCCTGCTGCCCCTGGGCTTGACGGCGTTGCATTTCTGCAGCAATCAGGTTATCTCCCCTTAGCCGATGGTGACTATCTGATTGATGTCGCTGCGGACGCAGACAACAGTGTTGTGGTTATTGATGATGCCCCCCTGATGTTGGAGCAAGGTGCAATTTACACTGCCATTGCTCACAATAATCTGGCTAATATTGCCTTAGGTGTATTAGTGGATACCCCAAGACCTCTAGCCACCGCCGCTAAAGTGCGCATTGTGCATGCATCACCCAATGCCGGACGTGTTGATATCTATGTAACAGACAGTGATGACATCAGCAACGCGTCTGCCGCCTTCTCGGATATTCCCTTCAGTTCCCCTGAGTTGGCGAACACTGGCTATGTAGAACTCGCAGAAGGTCGCTACTACGTGACAGTCACGCCAGCAGGTAGTAAAGAACCTGCCATCGGACCACTGGCGTTAGACCTAATGGCTGGGCAAGCCTTTACCGCTGTTGCACTAGATGCAACCGGGGGCGGCTTACCACCACAGGTTTTGTTGTTGGATGACAGCCAACCTTAAAGCTCAAGGGGTGGCCTATTCTGGCCGCCCCTTAACTTAGCTTTCTTTTATACCCACACTCTCAATATTGCCGTTGCTATCCACCTGTCGCACTGTCAGTGTCACACTTCCCACATGCAGGTAGTCTCCAACCACCACACGGCGGTGAAACTTACGGGCAAAGAAGTCCGACAGACTCAAGGCGGCTTTCTCTTGTGTCAGCTCACCTAATGGATAGAACTGCGCCACTTCACCAAGTGACAGGCTGGCATGCAAGCTGAATGCACCGAAGAAGTCACTTTCCTGTAACTGCCTGGCTTTGTCGCTGCTGGCCAGCACGCGACTGACACTGTCCATATCCGCAGCGCGCCCCATCACCAGCACGCAATCGCCTTCAACAAATTGTTGGGTATGCTCAGCCTGAATCCATGCATGGTTGCGGATAATGCCGACAAAACAGGGCTGGTGAGTAAAACTCAGCTCCTCCCAGCGATGTTCGAACGCCAGGCTGTCCTTGTTGATGGGAAAGGCCCAGACTTCCAGCGGGTCACCACTTGGCAGGGTTTCCAGTGGCAAACGCTGCGTTGGCTCTGGCGTAGGCGGTACTTCCAACCCCAGCCATCTCGCCAATGGTGTCATTGTCCAGCCTTGTACCAACAAGGAAATCAACACCACGAAAAACGCCACATCGAAATACAAGGCCTGATCTTCGAGTCCGGATAGCCAGGGATACAAGGCCAGGATGATAGGTACGGCGCCGCGCAGCCCAACCCAACTGATAAATAGCTGTTCGCGCCACGGAAAGGCAAAAGGTAACAGGCACACCAAGGTAGCAATAGGCCTGGCGACAAAAATCAATATCAGCGCGATGGATAGCGATAACGCGGCGTTATCCATCAAATGTGAAGGCGTGACCAATAACCCCAGGATCAGGAACATCAGTATTTGCCCCAGCCAGGTCAGGCCGTCCTGAACCTGTAATATATGCACAATCTGAGGCAACCGCGCATTACCGATGAGATAGCCCATTAAATACACCGCCAGAAAGCCGCTGGCGTTCGCTTTGGCGGTTAAGGAAAACACCAGAATGGCACTGGCAGCAGCCAGCAGTGGTACAAAAGTAAAATCCAGCGGAATACGCCTGACCAATTGGATAAAGGCTTGCCCGCCCAACCAACCGGCAATCAGTCCAATCACTAACTGCCATAACACATCTGTGCCAAGGCTCAGCAGGTCCAGAGAAGCGCCAGTGGCCAGGGCCGTTGTCAGGGTCATGGTCAAAATAACAGCCATGGGATCGTTGGTACCGGATTCAATTTCCAATGTCGACGCCACTCGCTGTTTAAGGGTCACACCGCGAGATTGAAAAATGCCAAACACGGCGGCGGCATCGGTTGAACTGAGCAATGCACCAATCAGCAGCGCTGTCGGCCAGGGTAGTTCGAACAACCAGACCGCCCCGGCCGCGGTGATCGTACAGGTGAGGGCAACACCCAGGGTGGATAAACTAATAGCCGGCCATAGTGCTACCCGAAATCGTTCCTTGTGGGTACGCATGCCGCCATCAAACAAAATAATGGCTAGCGCCAGAGAGCCAATAAAGAAACTAAGCTGGGGGTTGTCGAACTCTACCCCCAATATGCCGTCTTCTCCTGCCAGCATACCTATACACAAGAATACCAGCAGCAGTGGCGCTCCCAGGCGATTTGACAGGACACTGGCAAGAATGCTGAAAACCAGTAACGCCCCACCCAACAGCATAATGCCGATCACTTCATTCATGGCGTTTTCCCCGGCTAACTAAAAAATAAGGTTAACACATGGCACAAATTGCATGAATTAACTCCGGCCTGGATTGTCTCCGGTTCGCCTTTTCAAACAAAAAAGGCGCGTAAATACGCGCCCTTACTCAACCTCGACCCTTTAGATCTTATCCAGCGCCTGATCAAAATCAGCGATAATGTCGTCAATATCTTCAATACCGACACTCAGACGAATCATATTGTCACTGATGTCCGCTTTGGCACGCTGTTCAGCGCCCATTTCAAAATAAATCGTGTGGGCGACAGGAATAGCCAGTGTTCTGGTATCACCTAAGTGCGTGGCATTTAGCACCAGCTTAAGATCATTCAAAAACGCGAAACAGTCTGCGCCATCTTTGAGATCCAAGCTTAAAATACCGCCATACTGGCTGAAAAACTCACTGGCCAAAGCATGCTGAGGATGGTCACTTAAGCCTGGATAATAGACCTTTTCCACCTTGGCATGACTGGCCAGGTAGGTTGCCAGGGTTAAGGCGTTTTTACAAATTTTGTCCATTCGCAGCGCCAGGGTTTCCATACCGACCGAAATCAAATGTGCCGAGTCAGGGGTCAGGCAGCCGCCCATATCACGCAGCCCCTTCTTTTTGATTTGCAGTAACCCCCAAAGATGGCTTGGCTGTGACTTGTAAGAATCATTAATATTAGGAAACGCCTGCCAATCGAACAACCCGGTATCAATCACCGCACCACCCAAAACATGACCATGTCCGGCAATGTACTTAGTCAGTGACCCCAGTAACATGGACGCCTTTACTGACTTCGCATCAAACAAATTGGCCGGGGTCATAGTGTTATCCACCAGATACAACAAACCATGCTTTTCGCATAAATCGCCAATGGCGGCGAGATCGGCAACCTGCGTCACCGGATTGGCAATAGTCTCCAGGTACACCGCGCGGGTATTCTCCCGAATAGCGGCCGCCACATTGCCCGCCTTAGTGGTATCTACTAAGGTGACCTCAATGCCGAAACCACGCAAGGTATTGGCAAAACTGTTGGTGTTGCCAAATAAAAACTGGCTGAAAATAAGATGATCGCCCTGCTTAAACAAAGCCAGCATGGTCGTAGTAATCGCTGCCATACCCGAGGCAAAAGTCAGTGCGCCTACACCGTTTTCCAACTGCGTCAGCATATTCTGCAGCGCGTTGATTGAAGCAGATGATTGACGTGAGTATGCATGCCCGGGGTTGCGGCCTTGAAACACATCAACCAAATCTTCTACTTGTTTATATTCGAACAGCACAGACTTAGTGGCAGGCTGATGCACAGCCCCGTCTTCAGGGTGGTTAAGCAGTCGGTCAGCGTGTACCAGTCTGGTGGTAAAACCTTTAAAATCCAAAAATCACCTCATCATTGCCCAATGGGACCGCTGCCTAAGGTTAAGCGTTCCCTGTACGAACTGTTATGCCAATTCAGGATACTTGGCTGCGACGCCAGCGTAAAACTCTCTGATTTTAGCCATCTCTACGGCTATATCATCGCCGATTTCCATCAAAGGACCAAATCCAATTACTTTCTTTTTATAATCCAAGTATATAAGCAGCACTGGAACATTGGCAGCACGGGCGATATGCAAAAATCCGGATTTCCAATTTTCAACTTTCTTGCGTGTACCTTCGGGTGCCACGCCCAACACCATATCCTGACGGGCAAATACATCTGCCACTTGCTGAACTAAGCCCTGGGGTGCACTGCGCTCAACTGGGATGCCGCCTATTTTTCGCATCCACCAGCCCAACGGGCCTTTAAACAAAGAATGTTTACCTAAAAAGGAAACCCGCAATCTAAGCGCAAAAGCAGTCGCCAGACCCACAACGAAATCCCAATTAGAAGTATGCGGAGCCACACAGGCCACCATTTTGTTCAGGTTGGGAAACTCCCCTTCCATTTTCCAACCTTTCATGGCCAAGACTTTACAGCCAAGCCAAAAAGTAAAGCGGCTGCCTATTCTGGGCACTTTATCGCCAATTAGCGGCATATTCAGTGAAGATTGCATAAATTCACGTGTTTAACTTCAATGTACCTAATGTTCTCCGACCTCCTACTGCTTGTCGAGCGTATTTGCACAAATTCAAACAAGAGAAAGCATGGCAAAGCCTTGTTTGCTCAGGCAGAATGACCTTATTGATGACATTTTGGTGTGACAATGAAGTTGACGTTCATAATAGGGATGCTGATATCCCTGCTTGGTTCAGTGGCAAGCATGCCGCTATTGGCAGAAGAAAATGCCAAAGATGTTTTTGGCCATTATCAACCCGCACTGTTTCAAATTCGCATGATTGAAGTGGAGTCTGGTAACAAGTCCTCCATAGGCTCTGGTTTTCAGGTTAGCGCCGATGGTCTGATCGTCACCAATTACCATGTCATTTCAGATTCAGTTTTTTATCGCGAAAAATACCGTATCGAATATTTAACCCACACAGGTGAAACTGGTCCACTGACACTTCAGCATATTGATGTGGTAAACGACCTCGCCCTGGTGCGCCGGGAGTCCGATGGAACTGAATTTTTCCCTTTAGCGGCCAACCTGCCAGCGCAGGGTGACAATATTTTCTCACTGGGTAATCCCCATGATTTGGGGATGATAGTGGTACCCGGCACCTACAATGGCCTGAAGAAAAGCAGCTTCAATCAGAAAATTCATTTTACCGGTTCAATCAACCCTGGTATGAGTGGCGGCCCCACAGTGAATGCGTCCGGCCAGGTGGTTGGTGTCAACGTTGCTACGGCCGGAAACCAGATTGGTTTCCTGGTGCCTCTGGCGCCTTTGCAGGCTTTGGTAAAACGCGCGCAAGATAGATTGCCGGATAGTTTTCTGGATGAAATTCAACGCCAGTTAATCGTCAATCAAGAACGTTTGCTCTCTCCCTTTATCCAAGCACCATGGCCAATGGCGTCCCTTGGACAGGCCAAAGTCGCGGGTGAGGTCGTGGACTTTTTACCCTGCTGGGGCGACTCCAACGCCAATGATAAGAACGCCCGTTACCTGACTGTGCAAAAGCGCTGTCGCCTTGACGAGGAAATTTTTTTGAACCAGCGCTTGCGCACCGGCACGCTTGAACTGGAATACGAGTGGCTAACCTCCAACAAGCTGTCTTCCACCGCGTTCTACAACTTATACGAACAAGGTATGCAAAGTGCCGGTCCGGGTAATAATGCAGGCAAGGAAAACATCACCAACTATCAGTGTCAGCAACAGCGCGTCACTAATGCCCAGAGCATGAAACTCAGATTTGTGTTCTGCACCCGCGCCTACAAAGATTTTGATCAGCTTTTTGATGTACTGATCCTTGGCGCCAGTTACGGCCAGGCCCAACAAGGCTTGATTAGCCACTTTACCCTGGCAGGCGTGACTCAGCAAATGAGCCAGGCGTTCACCCATCGTTTCGTGGAGGCTATGGCATGGCAATAATCATTGAAAAGCTCGGCGGCAACAACCGTCAGGTAAAACACTACCGTTTTGCCCAGCCTTCGGTCAGCATTGGCCGTGGTTATGATAACGACATCCGTCTGGATGACCCCTATGTGGGCGCCGAACACGCCGTTATAGAACAAGATACAGAAGGCCGCATTTATATTCGCGACAGCCAGTCGCTAAACGGCATACACGTCAACGGCAAACAACAGCAACAGGCAGAACTAAGCAAAGATGATGTTGTGGTGTTGGGTAAAACCCGCCTGCGTATTTTTGATAGTGCCGAACAAGTAGAGCCAGCACTGAGACTCAGCGTTATCGAATCACGCCTGACCATATTGTCACATTGGCGTTTCACGCTGTTACTGGCCTTTGTTTACGCCTTGGCCCTCACTTACCAAACCTACCTGCACACCTTTGTCGAGTTTGATGTGGGCAAGATGCTGCCCCGGCTTGTCAGCGAATTACTGATCCTATCCGTCTGGCCTTTGCTATTTGGATTACTTTCCAGGCTACAAAAGCAAGATGCCCGACTGGCCAGTCAGTATTCAATATTACTGTTAGTGGTCTTAGTCGGTATGGGGCTGTCTTTGGTAAGTCAGTGGCTGAAATTCAACTTCGCCCAATTTGCCGCCTGGAATGGTGTTGAACTGACAGTGATGGGCGTACTGTTCTTTAGCCTACTTTGGTTAACGTTATTGATTGCCTTCCACCAACCAACCTATAGGCGTAATCGAATCGCGCTGGGCTGTACTTTTTTGCTTATTGCCTGTCTGATGGGCTGGCAGGAGATCAAGCAAGCTGATTTCTCGCCCCGCCCTAACTATCAATTTGTATTGCTACCCTACAGCTATGCCATAAATGATGGGGTATCCACCGAAGCATTTGTAGAAGGGCTGGCCAGCACCTATCAGAAAACCGCTGCCAGCCGCAGTAAAGACTAAGGACTGGCATGTGTATCCTGTTCGTGGCAGTGAGACTGCATCCGGAATATCCGCTGCTGATTGCTGCCAATCGGGATGAATTTCATCGTCGCCCAACATCAGCATCTGGTTTTTGGCAGGATCAGCCGGATATTTTAGCGGGACGAGATATACAAGGGGGCGGCACCTGGATGGGCATTAACCGCCGCGGACAAATTGCCGCCCTGACCAATATTCGCAGCCCTTCAACCTTTGTTGCCGACAAACCCAGCCGCGGTCACTTAGTTAGCGACTATCTGGCAGGTTCCTCAGCCACTGATTACGCCAAATGGCTACGTCAGTATAGAAATAATTACAACGGCTATAACCTGTTGTTTGGCCATTGGCACTCGCTGTCGGTATACAACAACCATACCGACCAGCTAACTCTATTGGAAAACGGCGTCTATGGCCTCTCGAATGCGGATATTCATAGTCCCTGGCCCAAGACCAGTAAAGGTGTTGCGGCACTCACCAACTATTGCCATCTAGGCAGCACCGACATTGAGATGCTGTTCAACATACTGCGCGACGAAACCCCAGCAGATGAGGCTTGCCTGCCGGATACCGGCGTATCCAAAGAATGGGAAAAGCGCTTATCTTCTATCTTTATTTGTAGCGAGGAATACGGCACCCGCACCTCTACTCTGCTTATGATAAACAAGCACAATCAAATTAGTTGGCATGAGCGCAGTTTTCTGCCGTCAGGAGAGCTTTACAATACTGTCAACCAGCATTTTCCTGTAGACGAATATCTATAACAACAATGATATAAAACGGCACTCGAAATTTGTCGTACTGCTGTCATAATAGGACGCCTTTTGCGCACTAAACCATCTGCACACAAATTAGTTGAGGGAAACCATGTTAGAAGTGCTTGAGCAGTTACCTGCCGATCCTATCCTTGGCCTGTCCGCCGCGTTCAAACAGGAAACCAACCCTAAGAAGGTTGACCTGGGTGTTGGCGTATATAAAGACGAACAAGGCCGTACGCCAATTTTGCATGCTGTTGCGAAAGCACAGAATATCCTGCTGGCGAATGAGGATTCCAAAACCTATATCAGCCCTCAGGGCGTACAAGGTTTTATTGATGGGATGCTGGAACTACTGCTGGGCAAAGGTCATAAGACCCTGATTGAACAGCGTGTTGCTGCAGTTCAAGCCCCGGGCGGTTGTGGTTCGCTGCGAATCCTTGCTGAACTGCTGAAGCGTGCTAACGGCGATCTGACCGTGTGGGTAAGCGACCCGACTTGGGCTAACCATATTCCACTTATTGGTAGCGCCGGTCTTAAAATTGAAACCTACCCCTACTTCGACAAAAACACCGCCAGCATCAAGTTTGACCAAATGGTCGCTTGTCTGGAAAAAGTGAATAAAGGCGATGTCGTGCTGCTGCATGGATGCTGTCATAACCCCACAGGTGCAGATCTGACTAAAGAGCAATGGAATAAAGTGCTGGAATTAGCCCAACAGCGCGGCTTCCTGCCTTTCCTTGATATTGCGTATTTAGGTTTCGGTGACAGCATTGAAGATGACGCCTATGGCGTGCGGCTGCTGGCAGATAACCTGCCGGAAGTGATTATTGCAGCTTCCTGTTCGAAGAACTTTGGTCTTTACCGTGAGCGTGTTGGCCTGGCCGCCATTATCAGCGCCAACCGTCAAAGCCGCGATGCGCTGCAAACCCAGATCCAGGCTATTGCCCGTGCCATTTACTCTATGCCACCTTCATACGGTGGTGCACTGGTTGACATCATTCTCAACAATGACGAGTTGAAGAGCCTGTGGATGGATGAAGTAACCGAGATGCGCGAAAGGATGCAAACACTACGTCGCTTACTGGCCGACAAGATCAAAGAGAAAAGCGGTAAAGATTTTGACTTCATTACCCGCCAAAAAGGCATGTTCTCTTATCTGTGTATCAGTCCTGAGCAGGTGAAGAGAATGCGTAGCGAGCATGCTGTATATTTTGTTGATTCAAGCCGTGTCAATATCGCCGGTATCAGTCACCAAAACGTTGACTATATTGCTGAAGCACTGGTTGCCGTACTGTAAAAAATCAGTCGAAGAAAAAAGCCGCATTACGCGGCTTTTTTATTTATTTTGACTCTCTTTTTGATAATAAGCATGTTCGTTTTTCTGATCACATCGATTTTTTAATCGTTCAGTAAGAAATTAACCAGACACAAATTAAGGCACAAATGCATCAAGGCGATGATTCATATCCCCCATCACCTTGGCTTTAAATCCAGACTCATGACGCTGTTCGATTTGTCGTTTGTAATCAGCGATGTCCAATATTTCCAAATTGGCGGTTAGCGTACGAAACACTCTGGGCAAGCGCTCTCCCGGACATTGAATATGATGAAGCCCTCCACTATAAACAAACAGCAGTTTGCCCTGCTCTAACCGTTCCAGTATGTCCGCCACCCCACCTCTCACGCTCATGGGTTTACCGTCCTTATCCAGTCCGTTGCGTCTTTTCATCCGCCCTTCTGGCAAAATAGCGGTGATCACATCACCATTTACCAATGACAAAAAATGCTCCCAACTCTCATCCGCTTTACGGGTAATGGGTATCACACCTGGCAGCAGCACCTTAAGCACACGACCTGCAAGGGGGCGCTCTAAGGTCACGTCAGCACCAGGCACAATGACCTTATGTGCAATATTCCAGACAAATGACCAGGGGGCAAAGCGAATAAACAGCGGCTCAAACAAACTGGTATGGTTCAAAAAAACCACCAGCCTTACCTCTCCCAGCGCGGCTTCCTGTTCTTCACTCAGCCAGTTCGGCCTGCCGCGATAGAAGCAGTGAGATAAAAACTTTACCCCACCCATTAACAGAAAACTGAACAACTTCAACGATTCACTCTCCTCAACATTAGCCAGTAACCCTTTTTACATGCATTCAACTTAGCAAACTAAAGGATATTTCGGCGCAGCCGATACCTCATATGTAAACGCAAGACGGAGACCATTTATGTCCACACAGCCCCGTACCCTTATTCGCACGTTGTCTTATTCGGCATTGGCGCTGCTGGCCACCTTGTCACTGTCTGCCTGTATTCAAAGCCAATCCCTCACTGCGGTGGACTCTCAAGACCCGCAGTTGGTAGAACAGGCCCTTAAGCGCGTCAATCATAGCTTCAAAACCTCCTTTATGATGGGCGACTGGTATTATCAAGGTGCGCAGGTGGTCAAAGGTGGCATCAACGCCTACATCCAGATTCCAGCCAAGCTGGATATGGAGTTGGAGTATCAGCGAAACTATCTTCGCCAGTCTGTGTGCCCATCAGCCGCACAGCAGGAATTCTGGCAGGGAATGGGGCCGTTGTCCTTGTCGGTGCACATTTACACCTTTAATAAGAAGTTCAGCGTACACGCTGAATGTACTAACCCACTAGCCTGAATATTCAGGCGTAGCACTACAACAGGGGCCTTTGGCCCCTGTTTTGTTTGTTTAGCGCTATGCCCCGGCTTAAGTAAAAGTTCAGGCAAGATTCATCCTGGTCGTCCTACTCTGTGCATAACAACGACGAAGAGGATGCAAATATGAAAGCCTGGATTATTCCTTTATCCCTGTTGGCGTTATCAGCCAATGTGCAAGCCGCAGAACGTTATGCTTATGCAAAAGTAAAGCAGGTTAGTCCTATCTACGAAACCATTTTGGTCAGTAGCGAGCCTGAACGCGTGTGCTACACCACCAGCCGTCGCCACGATGCGACACCAACGGTGGTCGGCGCTATTATCGGCGGTGCAGTAGGTCATGCATTGGGTCACAGCTCATCGAATAAAAAGGTCGGCATGGTGGCGGGTGCGGCGCTGGGCGGTGCCATTGGCCACGATGTTGGTAAAAACGGCTATCGTCAGGTATGCGAAACCCGTCCGGGGGAACAGCGCCGCATCCGCGAGCTGACAGGTTATGATGTGACGTACCAGTACAAAGGCGACTTGTACCATACTGTCACCCAGCACCACCCTGGCAAACGCCTGAAAGTTAAAATAAATGTTAGCCCCGCATTTTATTGATATGGGCTTTACAGGTAGACTTGAAGGCAATATGGCAAGTCGAAGGTAGCAATGATGAAACTGGGTAAAATACTGATATTCACATTAGGTTGCATATTGGCTGCGACGTCTCAGGCTTACCCTCAGAACAAGGAACAGTTGGACGAGGCCCAAGCAGCCAAGCGCGCTAAACAACAGGTGGATGGTCGGGTATTGAAAGTCGAGCCGCAAAAGGACAACTACCGAGTCAAAGTGTTGCAGAAAAACGGCCGGGTGGTGACGGTGGATGTGGATAAAAAGTCCGGAAAAGTCAGACCAAGCAAGGACAACAAAGATAGGAAGTAAGCGCAATGCGAGTATTAATTGTTGAAGATGATGCCAGACTACTGACCCAGTTAGATCAGTTGATGCAGCAAAATGGCTACAGTGTGGACTTGGCTGACGATGGACAAAAAGCATTGTTTCTGTTCCGGGAATATCCTTACGATTTAGCCATCATTGATATCGGCCTGCCGGTATTGGACGGTCTGGATTTGATCCGCCAGGTGCGTAAAGACAAAATTACCAGCCCAATTTTGATCCTCACTGCCCGCGATCGCTGGCAGGAAAAGGTCGAAGGCCTGGAAGCCGGTGCCGATGACTATCTGACCAAACCCTTTCACAATGAAGAATTGCTGGCACGCGCCAAGGCGCTTATCCGAAGGGCCGCCGGGCAGCCAAACCCTGCCATAGAACGCGGTCCCATCCGCCTGGATACGCTGTCAGAAGAAGTTTTTGTCAAGGATCAGTATGTGGAACTGACCGCCTACGAATATAAGGTACTGGAGTACCTGTTGATGAACCCCAACAAAATAGTGTCTAAGACCGAGCTAACCGAACATATCTATGATCAGGACTTTGACCTGGACAGTAACGTGATTGAGGTGTTTATCGGGCGATTACGTAAAAAGATTGACCCGGATGGTGATATCAAACCCATAGACACGTTGCGTGGGCGTGGTTATCGCATTAGCCGCCAGCTTTGATTTCCATGCGCAGATGGTCGTTAAAAGGCCGTAGTTTTGCTGCGGCCATGTTGGTGTTGGTGGTCTTTTTGCCACTGACCGCACTCACCCTTGAAAAGGCATACACCAACAGTCTGACCCAATCCATGCAGGATCAACTTCGCATTCAGAATCTGGGGCTGATTTCTGAGTTTGAAGTGGTTAACGGTGTTATTCAGATGCCGGAGACCTTATTCAACAACAGCCTGAACATTCCCGACTCTGGCACCTATGCGCTTATTTCCATGCATATGTTGCCGCTCTGGCAATCCGAGTCCACGTTACATTGGCAAAAGCTGCCGGACCTGCAACGCCCCGGTGTGGGTGACGAGCTTTTTCTGTCGAAGCAAATTAACGGCCGTACTTTTTTTCAATTCAGCTACACAGCGGAATTTGAAGACAGAAGCCTGATGTTCCCGGTTACCTTTCATATTCTGATGGAAGGCAGGCTGTTCGACAGTGAGCTGTCGACCTTTCGTTATACCCTTTGGCAGTGGCTGGCTTTTGTTGCCTTGTTGCTAATTGCACTGCTTGCTTTTAGTTTAAATGCCGCGCTGAAGCCAATCGGTGGCCTGGTAAGACAAATTAGTGAAGTGGAATCAGGGAAACAGCGCCGGGCTGAAGGGGACTTCCCTCCCGAACTTGAACACCTGAAGGCCAGTCTCAACCATCTGCTGGACTCAGAACAGCAGCAGCGCAGTCGCTATCATCATAGCCTGGGCGATCTGGCCCACAACCTTAAAACTCCCCTGGCGGTACTGAAAGGTAACCCGGATTTACCCCTCAGTGCCAAAGAGCCATTGGAGCAAATTGAAAGTATTATTGCCCGTCAGCTTAAACGGGCGGTAGCCGGAATAGGCAGCGGCTGGCAACAAGCTGAGCCTCTGGCACCACTGCTAAATAAGCTAATCAATGCCATGAGCAAGGTACATGCAGATAAGCACTTGAACATACAGCTAATCGACCCTCATGCCTTATCCTTGCCCGGTGATCAAACGGATCTAATGGAACTGTTTGGCAACCTGTTGGACAACGCCTGTAAAGCTGCTCAGCATCAGGTTAGAGTCAGCCTGCATACCAATGAACAGCTTTGTATTGATATTGAAGATGACGGCCCCGGGATCCCGGCTGAAAAACGCCAGGATTTACTCAGTCGGGGCACCCGTTTAGATTCTTATGCCAGTGGGCAGGGCATCGGTATGGCAGTGGTGTCCGATTTGGTCGCCGCCTATAACGGTACCCTGTTAATTCGTGATTCAGAACTGGGTGGTGCCAGGATCAGCTTGCGTTTTCCTTTGCCTTAACGTCATCGGCCAGCAATAACGCAAACCAGCGACCGCCCTGGGTGGACTCCAGAGCAATTTTGACAATCATAGTCAGCGGCACCGACAGCAACATCCCCACAGTACCGAGCAACCAGCCCCAGAAAATCAAAGATAAAAATACCACCAGGGTCGACAGGCCTAAGCCACGGCCCATAAAACGCGGTTCAATCACATTACCCATCAGGGTATTGATCATCACATAACCCAGGGCCACCAATCCTGCGGTCGCCGGGCCAAGCTGCACCAGTGCCAGCAGCACAGCGGGCACAGCAGCGATAATGGAACCAATGTTAGGGATGTAATTGAGCAAAAAGGCCAACACCGCCCACAGCATGAAATGATCTACGCCGAGTAAATAAAGCATCAGACCCGCCAGAAAACCCGTTGCCAGGCTCACCAGGGTTTTGATCGCCAGATAGTCTTTAATAGAAGATAAAAACTTGTCGATCTGCTGAATTTTCATGGCCGGATCGGCCAGGGCAATATGTACCTTGCGCGGCACAGACTCCGCTTCGAATAACATAAACACCACGGTCAACAGGATAAGCAGGAAGTTGGTCATTACCGCCCCTACTCCAGAGAGCAGGTTAGAGGCCATGTTCATGGCAAGACCGGGATCCAGGTAAGACAGCAACTGCGTTCTGTCCAGATGAATATTCAAGGCCGCCAGTTGGCTGACCAGCCAGTTTAATTCGCCTGCCAGTTGCTCTTTATACTCAGGCAAGTTACGGGAAAATTCGTTCATGGAATTTCCCACTAATCCGGCAAGCATAAATCCAAAAATCACAATCAGCAGTATAACCAATATGACTGACAGCCAACGTGGTACGCGGTAACGGCTAGCCCAGGTAATCAGCGGATTACAGGCCATAGCGATAAATACCGATAATAAGAAAGGCACTAATATGCTACTGGCGGCTTTTACCCCCGCCAGAATCACAACAAGGGCCGCCATGGTCAGCAAGACTTTGCTGGATGAAGAGTTTTTTATTTCCATATTCCAAGGTGAACAGACTCAGCTTGTGGCAAAATTACCAAAAGCCTTATGTGTTTGAAACAAAATCAAGAAAACGGATGTGCTCAATGAAGTTGAACCCTGCCATTATTCGAATTAAAAATCTGCGTCTGCGCACCTATATAGGTATCAAGCAGGACGAAATTGAAAACAAACAGGACGTACTGATCAACGTAACTATTCATTATCAGGCTGAGCAGGCAACCAACACTGATGATATGCAGGATGCGTTGAACTACCGCACCATCACCAAGCGAATTATCGATCTGGTTGAAAACAACCGTTTCTCCTTATTGGAGAAGCTCACCTCGGACATCTTGGCCATCGCTGCAGAGCATCCTTGGGTCATTCGTGCCGAAGCCGAAGTAGACAAACCCCATGCACTGCGTTTTGCTGATTCAGTCTCTCTGTGCTTATCTTGTAGTAAGCTTTGAGCTGTAAAGGATTTTTCTTAGCATGCAGATATTGATGACGGGTGGAACGGGACTCATTGGCACGCGCCTGTTATCAAGGTTGCCTGAGGGTTACCATGTCACCGTGTTGACCCGGAATCTGGCCGAAGCCGAATTGGCCCTTGGCCGCAGAGCCACCTGGATATCCTCCTTTAATGAATTGCCGAATCTGGATGGCTTTGACGCTGTTATCAACTTAGCCGGTGAACCCATCGCCGATAAACGCTGGAGCAAGGAACAAAAGGACAGAATCTGTCAGAGTCGCTGGCAGATCACCGAGAAACTGGTAGACCTATGTCAACGCAGCCAAACTCCGCCCAAAGTCTTCCTGAGCGGATCCGCCGTAGGCTATTACGGGCGACAGGATGAAGAGCTGATCAGCGAATACCATCGCACTCCCCATGATGAGTTCAGTCATCAGCTATGCCATCGTTGGGAACAGATAGCCCTGCAGGCGCAAAGTGAACACACCCGCGTATGTTTGCTGCGCACCGGTATTGTGCTCAGCCGCAAAGGAGGTGCGCTGATTAAAATGCTGCCCGCCTTCAGGGCCGGTTTAGGTGGCCGCATGGGTGACGGCAGGCAGTTTATGTCTTGGATCCATATCAGCGATATGATGGCGGCCATTCGCTTTTTGCTGGAAACCCCCGACTGTCAGGGCCCCTATAATCTGACCGCCCCCAATCCGGTTACTAATCAGGAATTTTCTGAAACTCTGGCCAGCGTGCTAGGACGTCCCTGTCTTTTCCCCATGCCGGGCTTTGTACTGAAAATGCTGTTTGGCGACATGTCAGAGCTGCTACTAACCGGCCAACGGGTCATCCCCACCCGCCTGGAAGAAGCCGGTTTCCATTTTCAGTTTCAACACTTGAAACCAGCTCTTGAGAACTTGCTGAAAAGCTGAATTTGTTGTGACGGATTTATAAAAAAACGGGCTTTCGCCCGTTTTTTGCTAAATCATGCGTCTTAACAGCTCACTGGTGTTAAAGGACAACAGCCGCCAACAGCTTAATGCCCCCAGGATCCCCACCACCAAAGCGCCAACCAGCGGCGCTAAGAGCCAGAAATCCCAATGAATACTAGCCTGCATATTAAATATCTGGGTTTGCAGCAAATAAAGCGCCAGTTCATTAGCCATGGCTGCCATTAACCCGGCCACCATGCCGATTATCACAAACTCCAGAATCACGCTCATGCGAATAAGCAAGCCTTTTGCCCCCAGCGTACGCAGTATCGCCAGCTCCTGCATCCGTTCATCCATACTAGACTGTACCTGCGCCACCAATACTAAGGTACCGGCACAGAGCACCAGTACCAAAATAAATTCCACGGCCATGGATACTTGTTCCACAATGCTGCGCAACTGGTTAATACGCGCGTCCACATCAAACAGGCTGACAGTAGGAAAAGGAGCCATTAATCCGGCTAATTCTGGCTTTTTATCACTGTCTAAGTGGAAACTGGTGATATAAGTGGGCGAGAAATTAGCCATGCTGCGAGGTTCAAGCACAAAGAAAAAATTCGGCTGCATGGTCTGCCAGTTTACTTCCCGAACGCTGCTGACTTTGGCCTTAACCACCTCACTGCCAATATTAAAGGTCAGCAAATCCCCCATCTTAATGCCTAAACGCAGGGCTACTTCCTTTTCCACTGATACCCGAGGTTCACCTTCACTGCTCTGTTCACCATGCCAGGTTCCTTCCACCACATGATTCTCGTGTTGCAACTGGTTACTCCAGGTCAGATTGGCTTCACGCCCCAGGCCCTGGCGACCACGACTGTTGCTGTCTTCTTCCTTGCTCACATCGGTACGTATAGTTTCCTCATTGATGGCGGCAAAACGCCCGCGCACCACAGGATAGAAATGTTCGATATCAACACCATGCTCAACAAAATGCTGCTCCAGTTTTGGCAACTGCTGCTGGGTAATATTGATCATAAAGTAATTAGGTGTGCCCTCAGGTAACTGATCCCGCCACTGCTGCACCATGTCATTGCGCATCACCAGTACCACCAGCAGCAGCATAATAGTCACCGCGAAGCTGATCAGTTGTACCGAATTGTCCATCGCCCGGCGGGATATGCGTGCCCAGGCCAACTGCCAGGCTCCCATTCTGCCTTGCCCCAATTTGCGCCCGACGGCAATCAGCCCAAGGGTAACCAGCATCAATGAGGCCACCAGCAGCAGCCCGCAGGCCAGCAAGATAGCGCTAATGGTCAGATTACCGCTGTAGGCCCACATCAGCAGGAAAATGGCCAGACCCGCTGCCACGAATTGCAGACTTCTGGAGCCCATACTGGCACCTAAGTCCCGACGCAGTACGCGTAGCGGTGGCACAGAAAAGAGCTTCAACAAAGGGTACAAGGAGAACAACATGGCGCACACCAAGCCGGTAAAAATGGCAATAAAGAACGGTCGCCAGTACCAGGTGTCCAGTGCCACCGGCACTTTGTCGGCAATCAGACTGGCAATCAGTTGCTGAATGCCAAATCCCACCACACCACCGACCACGATACCAAGCAAGGTAATAAACAGAATTTGCAGCAAATATACCCGTCGTACCATGGCCGCCGGTGCGCCCAGGGTTTTCATAATAGCGACCGGGTCGTAATGACGCTGACTATAACGCTGCGCGGCCACCGCAATGGACACGGCCGCCAGCACGATGGCCAGCAAACTGGCCAGCAGAAAATACTGCTCGGCACGTTTAACCGAGCGCCCCAGAGGTGAGTCTTCGTCTTTCACTGAGCGCCAGTAATGCAGCTCACGGTTTAGTTGAGGTTTAAGGTAGGCGTAGTAATCATCCAGCGCACTATCCTCTCCGGCAAACAGATAATCATAGTCGGTACGACTGCCCGGCCCGGTCACATTAGTCGCTGGCAGGTCGGCCAGGTTCATCAACACCACAGGGTCGCCGCCAAACAGGTTAAAGCCGCCATCCGGCAACTCAATCACGGCTTTACTCACCACAAAGGCTTTATCGCCTATTTCCAGTTCATCACCCAGGGATATGCCCAGTACCTGAAACAAGCGCGAACCGATCCAGACCTCGCCTAGTGCGGGTAAGTCTCGGGTTTCCTGTGGCAGACCAAATGGCATATCTGATACTTTGACTACACCTTTCAAGGGATAGAAAGCGTCCACCGCTCTGACATCGGTGAGCATCATCTTGTCATTAGCAAATGCCATAGAGCGCAACTGATTACGCTGAGAGACCGCCAATCCACGCTGGCGAGCCTCCTCCAACCAGCTATCAGGAACGGGTTTATCCGAGCCCAGCATACGGTCTGCGGCCAGAAACTCAGCACTTTTGTCCGATAGCGCCGATTGCAAACGTTCGCTGAACAGTGACAACGACAGCACCGAGGCCACAGACAACACTATCGCCAGCAGAATAACCGTCAGCTCACCGCGCCGCGCCTCGTGACGAAATAGGCGCCATGACAGGCTCAGAGCCATGGCATTACCCCGCATGACGCTGTCCTTCCAGTGCTGTCACTGAGGTATCTTCCAGCACGCCGCCGTGCATTTTCAGTTGCCTTTGACAGCGAGCGGCCAATTCGCTGTCATGAGTGACCAGAATTAAGGTGGTGCCAAGCTGCTGATTTAAATCAAACAGCAGGTTTTCAATTTTATCGCCATTGGCGGCATCAAGATTGCCGGTGGGCTCATCGGCAAATAAAATCTTAGGCCGGGTTATAAATGCTCTGGCAATGGCCACCCGCTGCTGTTCCCCGCCACTTAGCTGGTTAGGATAGTGGCTGCCACGATGGGACAGGCCCACTTGTTCCAAGGCTTCCAGAGCGCGTTTGCGCGCATCGCTCAGCCCGGCAATCTCGGCCGGTAACATAATATTTTCCAGTGCGGTCAGGCTTTGTACCAGCATAAAGCTTTGAAAAATAAAGCCGACCTTCTCACCACGCAGGCGTGCCCGCTGTTCTTCATCCATGCTATGTAGCGGCTGATTATCCAGATAAATCTCGCCACTGGATACCTGATCCAAACCGGCCAGCAGGCCCAATAAGGTGGATTTTCCCGAACCTGACGCACCAACAATGGCAACAGTCTCACCAGCCTTGACATCAAAACTGATCGGTTGAAGGATCTGTAACTCGCCCTGGCTGGTAGTCACAGTTTTGGTAATCGCCTTGGTACTTATCATATTGGAGGTCAACGTCATCGTGTATTCAACTCTCAAGGTTATCCTGATTGTTATACCCCTGCTGTGCTTTTCGGATCAATTGAAGGCGGCGCAGGTCAAATTACTGGTGTTAGGTGACAGCCTAAGCGCAGCCTATGGCATGAAGCAAGAACAAGGCTGGGTGAGTTTGTTACAAAATTCGTGGCAGAGTAAAGGCATTGATGTGATTAACGCGGCAATCAGCGGCGAAACCACAGACGGTGGCTTAGCCCGCCTACCCCGATTACTCGAGCAACATCAGCCCAGCCACCTGTTGATTGAACTGGGCGGCAATGATGGACTGCGAGGCTATCCGGTAGATAAATTCAAAGCCAACATCGAGGCCATGATTGCGCTCGCACGCCAAGAACAGGTGGTGGTATTGCTGCAACAAATGCAAATCCCAACCAATTACGGTAGGCGCTACACCCAAATGTTCACCGATAGCTACAGCCAACTGGCCGAAGCCCATGATGTACCGCTTCTGCCATTTCTGCTGGAAGATGTTGCCTTAAACCCCGAGCTGATGCAAAAAGACCGTATTCACCCCAACGAGGAAGCACAACCTCTGATCGCTGAATTTATGCGTAAACAACTTGAGCCCTTCTTGATCAAGTAGGCATAAACTGAACTACACTTTATCAACCATCAGGATTGAACAAAAAGGTAGGTGAACATGGAAATTGGATCCGCATCCGGTACTAATGTGCAAAATATTCAGCCGCAACCGCGGCAGGAACAGCCAGAGTCACGCCAGGCTGACCAACAGCAACGTCAGGCTGAGCTGGAAGTTCAACGCAGCGAGCCCGATCCTAATCAGCGGGTTGGCAGCCAGATTAATACCCAGGCCTGATAAGGCTTTGGGTCTGAAAAGAAGAAAAGCGCCAAATGGCGCTTTTCTGATTTAAGGACGCATATACTGGTGTGGTGTATCACGTTTCAGGTTTAGGTACCTGTCACGCAGTTTGGTCTGACGGGATTCCATCTTAATAGCTTCACCGTTAATCAGTACCTGCTCGGGAGCCTGCATGGCTTCAAGTGGGTCGCCTGACCAAATGACCAGATCTGCCACCTTACCTTTTTCCAGGCTACCGTAGTCCTTATCAATACCGAACAATTTCGCGGTATTGATAGTCAGGGCTGCCAGGCCATCCTGCCAGGGTAAACCATTGGCCACCGCATTCCCGGCATGCTGAGTGGCCAGGCGCAGGTTATGGGTTTCCACGCCAATAGAGACTTGTACTCCTGCGGCATCCAAACGGCCGGCGTTGGCCATAGTTGAAGCCAACATATCAAAGGCATAAGGCAGGTTTGGTTCAGGGTCGAGAATCACTGGTACACCGGCTTTGGCAATTTCATCGGCCACCCGCCAGCCCTCTGTGGCGCGCAGCAAAGCCAGATTAAGTTTAGGATGACGGGCCTTAAAGGCCAGCACCTGGCGGATATCCGAGGCACGACGTGCATCCACGACCAGCAGCATCTTGCCGGTTACCACCGGAATAAGGGCATTCACATCAGCCTTGCTGAGATAACCGTGCCATTCGTCTTTCGCTGACAGGGCTTTGCCATTTAGGGCTTCAGCCTCGGCAAAGGCATTTTCCACTTGTGGCCACAGCGAAGCGCGACTACCGCCAGCATCATCGGCCCCACCGTTATTCACCGACAAGCTCATAAAGGCCTTAGGTTTAACCAGATTGTCACTATCACCCAGGCTGATAATAGCCCCCTGGCCGCCAAACAGCGTATGAGTGCTGGACATACCGGTAGCTGCCAGGGTAAAGCCCTCAATGCGGCTAACATCCAGTACCGAGTTGTCAGGGTTGATGGCGTAAGAGACATCCAATGCCGAACCCGCTTTAGAAAAATCCTGCGGCTTATAACTGGCATCTACGGTACCCGCAGACGAGCCGACTTCCACCAGGCCAACCGAGGTATAGGCGCCAATCAGGCCAGGGGTGACAATTTTTCCTTTCGCATCAATAACACGAAAATGTGCAGGAATCTCAATGCCCTGACCAATGGCTTCAATACGGCCGTCACGAATCAGCACCGTGCCGTTATCCACACTGCCCTGCGCAGACATGGTATGTACGAAACCACCCACCACAGCGATATTTTCTGCTTGTGCAGCGAGGCTCAACAGGCCGGTGAGTAAAGCTAAACTGGTCTTTTTCATTTTACGTCTCCTTCACCTGGTTGACCCAATTCGAAATCAGATACCGGCCAACTCTCAGGGCTCTGACGATCAAAGGCCAGTCCACCGTCTATATAAACCCGCTCAGCCTGCGCATAAGTTGAGAAGGGATCCGCACTCCATAGCACCAGGTCAGCATTTTTACCCACTTCCAGCGAGCCGGTCTTGTCAAAAATGCCCAGTGATTTGGCCGGATTGGCCGACAGCCATTGCCAGGCCACCGCTTTACTGATGTCGATACCCGCACGCTGACCATCACCCAGGGCTTTAGCCGCTTCCTGATTCAAGCGCTGAATACCCAGGTCGCTGTCGGAGTGAACAATGGCGCACGCACCTGCCTGATGAACCATGGGAATATTTTCACGAATGCCATCATAGGCTTCCATCTTAAAGCCCCACCAATCAGCCCACATGGCCGAGCACACATTGTCTGTGGCTAAACGGTCAGCAATCTTATAAGCCTCAACGGCATGCTGGAAGGAGGCGATTTTATAATCAAACTCTTTCATCAAATCCAGCATAGTGCCCATGTCGTCAGCCCGGTAGCAGTGCATATGCACCAGGATCTCACCATTCAACACACCAGCCAGAGTATCCAGCGTCAAATCACGTTTAGGAGGCGTGGGATTCTTACCTGCCTTGTGTTCCTCGGCATATTTATCCCACTTACGCTGATAGTCCTGAGCATCTGCCCACGCCTGGCGGTAGCCAGCCACATTACCCATTCGGGTTGATGGACCACCTTTATTGCCGTACACCCGTTTTGGGTTCTCGCCACACGCCATTTTCAAACCATAAGGAGCATCCGGGAATTTCATATCCTGAATAGTGCGCCCTGGCAGATTTTTCACTGTTACTGAACGCCCCCCCACCAGGTTGGCCGAGCCAGGTAGAATCTGCAGCGAAGTAACACCACCGGCTAATGCTCGGCGAAAACCGGGATCCTGCGGCCAAATAGAGTGCTCGGCCCACACCTGTGCAGTAACCGGCTTGGTTGCTTCATTACCATCAGAATGGGATGGACCGTCAGGCGTGGCATATACGCCCAAGTGGCTGTGGGCATCAATAATACCAGGGGTCAGCCATTTACCTTTACCGTCGATCACCACAGCATCTGCCGGGGCCTCAACCTGGGTACCTACCGCGACGATTTTGCCATCCTGGAACAACACCGAGCCCTTTTCAATCTGGCCGCCAATACCATCTAAAATACTGACATTAGTGATCAAGGTTGCCGGTGAAGGTAAGGCTTTATAGGTGCTGGGGTAAGGGTCTTTATTGATTTCTACCAGGGGTGCGGTAGGTTGTTTATCGGCTTTCTGACCACAGGCAGCGAGCACCGCCATGGTCAGGGTGGCCAATAACAAGCGCCCTGTTTGTTGTTTTTTCATGATATCCCTGTAAGTCCGCGCGGGTTGACCGCTTATGGTTTTAGGAAAAATCACTACAACAAATTAACTAAACCGGATCAAGCTCATTGCGACAGTCTGTTGACTGATACAGACCATCGGTTTAAGGCTGTTGTAACGCCTCAACAATCTGCTCAGAAGACTGCATGGCGCGGATACGGGCAAACAGAGCATCAGCTTCCACGTACTGGCGTTTAAGGTAGCCCAGCCACTGTTTAATGCGATTGGGATAGTATTTACCCTTGTCACCGTATATCTCATAGCCGGAGTAGCGGGTCAGCAGCTTGCGTACTTCGTCCCAGCTCATCGGTGCCTGATGCTGTTTAATCACGGCCGCCAAATTAGGCAAAGATAATGCCCCTCGTCCCAGCATAATGGCGTGACAGTCGGACTGCGCCTGACAAAGTGCCGCATCTGCCGCAGACCAGATTTCACCATTTGCCACCAGCGGCACTTTTACCTGTTGCTTGATTCTGGCAATCCAGTCCCAATACGCTGGCGGGTTGTAGCCTTCCACCTTAGTCCGGGCGTGAATGGTGATCAGACTGGCACCGGCGGCTTCCAGCGCCAACGCGTTGTCGATGGCAAGACTCTTATCTTCAAAGCCCAGACGCATCTTGGCGGTTACCGGAAAAGCGCTGGGCACAGCCTGTCTGACTGCATGCACAATCTCATACAAGCTTTGGGTTTCCTTGAGCAATACCGCCCCACCCTTGCTTTTATTCACGGTTTTGGCCGGGCAGCCAAAATTCAAATCAATGCCGGGGGAGCCTAGCTCCACTGCGCGCGCGGCATTGTCGGCCAGACAAGTAGGATCTTGTCCCAGCAATTGTACCCGGACCGGCACACCTGCGGGTGTTTTGCCGCCATCCAGTAATTCAGGACACAAACGATGAAATACCCGCGCCGGAAGTAGTTGGTCTACCACCCTGACGAATTCGGTTACGCACAGATCAAAGCCGCCCAGACGGGTCAGCATGTCGCGCATCAGATGGTCCACCACACCTTCCATCGGCGCTAAGGCAATATGCGTTTCTTTTGTCATGAATTCGGGGTAATCTTTTGCCGGTAGTATTTGGGGGAAAACGCCCCTAGGCTCGGGCCGCGCAGTTTAGCAGATTCCTCAATATTGTAATCAGTAAATCCATTCTATGACCTTAATTGATACTCTCGCCCTACTTTGGTTTTTGGCCATTTGGATTGGCTACACCTTGTTTGCCAAACGTAAAGCCAAGCATACGTCCTGCTTAGCCAGTGAGTTGCGTGCCAAACGCACGCGCTGGATGAGCGAAATGCTGGTAAGAGAAAACCGGGTAGCGGATGTATCGATTATCTCGACTCTGGAACGCAACATCACTTTCTTTGCATCCAGTTGCTTGCTGATTCTGGCGGGTTTGCTCACCGCCACCGCATCGGTGGAAGAAATTAACGCTATGATCCACCAGTTAAGTCTGTCGGAGCAGTCTAATCAGCAGATCCAAATCAAGCTGCTGTTGCTGATTGGGATTTTTGTCTTTGCGTTTTTCCAGTTTACCTGGTCATTACGTCAGTATGGCTTTGGTGGTGTATTAATAGGTGCTGCGCCAAACGGCAACAAAATGACAGAAGAAGAGCTGAATCTTTACGCTAACCGCACGGCTAAAGTTATTGACCAGGCCGCACACTCATTTAACTACGGCCTGCGCGCGACCTATTTTTCGTTGTCCACCTTATCCTGGTTTATCGACCCAAGGCTGTTCATGCTGGCGTCAGTGGTCACTATGATGGTCATGTACCAACGGGAATTCCATTCCAAGGTATTGAAAGCGCTGAAAGAGTGTCACTGATTTTTACAGTGAAAACGCCCTTACCAGCGCCTAATTCGACTTGCAAAATAGCTCAGCAAAGACACCAAACCACCTACAACAAAGGCCTGTAGCGGTGCCAGTACAAACACTTGAGCTAGTGTACCTGATATTGAAGGGTTTACAGCTCCGGACAATAACCAATCAATATGTACATATAACAAACAGAGACTGGCCCCAAATAAAAATCCGTTAGCCGCCGCTGTGGCACCTGGAAATCCATGTGCACGTAAATATTTGAGCCACAAAAAGGCCACAATTAATGGGGAAATAACCCATGGAAACAATAGGTTAATTAATACCCCTTCAATAACAAAACATCCAGCAGCCACCAACATGATCCAGATATTGGCCGCCTTATGACTCCATTTAAGCATATTCTCGGCCCCGACAGCGAGTTGACCCACCTTGTTCACCCACCCAGTGCAATATGTAGAAAACTAAAACAGAGCAAGAATTGAACCAACTTGCTAGAAACATTGACCTATCTAGTTGAAATTGTGGAAAAACCGCGCCAGAAAAGGAAACGAGGCGGGTTAAAACTGGCGGTGGTTGCGTAATAAAGCGTCAAGAAAATGACAAAGTAAGCTTTATAACGCTCATCTCTCTTAGCACTGTTGCCATTTAGATACAGTAAATAGCAGAACCAGCAATTACCTTGCCGGCCGAAGCTTGGGGTTAGTGCCCAAGCACTTTAGCAGGTTCGATACGCGCCGCTTTAATGGCCGGATACAAGGTCGCCACTGTGCTAAGCCCCAGGGCAATACATGTTGTCACCATTACATCCGTTAAATGGATTTGCGAAGGTAAAAAGTCGATAAAATAGATGTCACCAGACAGTAAGGTAATACCGGCGAGCCGTTCCAGCGCTTTAGCCAGAAATGACAGTTGCCAGGCCAAGAGCAAGCCGGCCGAAACACCGAATGCCGTGCCAATCAAACCGTTGAACAAACCTTGCAACATAAAGGCCCGGATAATCAGGTTGTCTTTTGCCCCCATGGTTTTAAGCATGGCAATTTCCCGGCGTTTTTCATTGACCGCCATCACCAGGGTCGACACGATGTTGAAACAAGCCACCGCAATCAGCAGGGTCAGCACCAGATAGACTACGGCCCGCACCAGCTTGATATCCTGATATAAATGACCGTGTGTGCGAGTCCAGTCGGAAATATACACATACTGTTCAAAAGCCATGCCAAGCTCGCGCATTAAAAACGGCGCGCGAAACGGGTCTGCGAAACCAAACTCCAATCCTTGTGCACCAGAGGTTACCCCCAAAATATCGGACGCTTTGCTCAAGTGCACTAAGGCCAGGTGATTATCGATCAGTTCGCCGCCGATACCCGCTGCGCCAACCACATCAAACCATACAGATTTTGGTGGCTTAAAGCTCTGCGAGTCACTTTGCTGAGGCATTAGCAGTTGCACCTTCTGACCGACTTCCACCCCAAGCTTTTTCATAATGCCTCGGCCCAGCAAAATCCCATTGGGCTGCAGTTCAAACTGCTGCCACTGCTGGGGATCTGTCATCAGACTAATTCTTGAGGGGCGGGTAAAGCCAGGATCTATACCCGTGACCTGCACCGCATTCATCTTGCCTGCACTTTGTAGCATGGCAGCCATTTTGGTTACCGGCGCCACATAGGCCACTCGGGAGTCTTCCTTGAGCTGCTCAAGCTGCCTGCGCCAGTCACTGATACCCTCGGGCGCTACCGCTAGTAGTTCACCATGGGGCAACACCGCCAACAAGCGGTCTTTCAATTCCCGCTCAAAGCCGTTCATCACCGACAGCAGCAAAATCATCACGCAACAGCCCAGCGCGATCCCCACAGTAGAGGACGCCGAGATAAAGGAGGTAAAGCCGCTTTGACCACGACTGCGTCTGAATCGCCAGGCTAATTGACTGCTAAGGCGCCAATTGCCATTCATGGCCTTTGCTCCAACTTGCCGTTGTGCAGGCTCAAGGTGCGGTCTAAGCGCTCAGCCAGATGTAAATCATGAGTCACCACCACAAAGCTGGTGCCCAAATCCCGGGTCAGCTCACGCAGTAACATATAGATAGATTCGGCGGTTTTATTGTCGAGGTTACCCGTAGGCTCATCGGCCAGCACCAGCTTAGGCTGGTTTACCAACGCCCTGGCAATCGCCACCCGTTGACGCTCACCACCTGAAAGCTGGGCCGGTTTATGCTCCGCCCTGGCTGCCAATCCCACCCGCTGCAAAATCTCATGCGCCTGCGCCTTGGCTTGCTGATGCCCTTGTCCGCCAATCAACAGCGGCATGGCCACGTTTTCCAGCGCGGAAAATTCGGGTAGCAAATGATGGAACTGATATACAAAGCCCAAACTTTGATTACGAAAAGCCGCCTGACGGGCCGTGTTAAAGGCAAAAATATCCTGCCCTTCAAACAGCACAGTACCCGAGCTTGGGCTGTCCAGAGCGCCAAGCAAATGCAACAAGGTACTTTTTCCTGAACCCGAACTACCGACAATGGCCAACTGCTCTGCCACACCGACCTCAAAGCTGACATCCTCCAAGACTCTAACTGGCTGTGGACCCTCGTCATATTCCTTGGTCAGGTGTTGGCAACTTAATAACGGATTCATACTTTTCCTTCGATTTCTAACTGACAGCAATTACTCATCACGCAGAGCCTGGGCCGGCTGCACGCGGGCTGCGCGAATGGCTGGGTATAATGTTGCCACCAAACTTAGTGATAAAGACATCAACAGCATCACACCAACCTGATGCCATTGAATATCAACCGGCAAGCCTGAGCCATCGGGCGTCGCAAGCAGGTGAATACCGAATAAATCCAGTACATTATTAAGCTGGCTGGCAAGCAGCAAACCACCGACTAAGCCCAGCAGCGTGCCTTTAACGCCGTTATACAAGCCGTTAATTAAAAAGACATTAATCAAATCCCGGCCAAGCATGCCTTGAGTGCGCAAAATAGCGATATCGCCTCGCTTTTCAGTCACCACCATTACCATGGCCGACACAATATTAAAGGCTGCCACAGCGACAATCAGCGCCAGCATCAGCGCCATCATATTTTTTTCGGTACTTACCGCGTCAAATAGCGGTCCCTGACGCTGACGCCAGTTGCTGGACGTCAGTCCCATAGTCTCAAGCTCGGCAGTTACCGACTGCCAGGCAAAGGCGTCATCCAGAAACAGTCGGGTTTTAGCCAGCTCATCATACTTACCGCGCAATAGCTTGAGCGCGTCATTCAGATGAATAAGTACCACCTTATCGTCCAGCTCAGAGCCCACATCAAAAATACCGGTAATACGAAACTGCCGCTGACTGGGCATTCTACCCAGCGGGGTATAAACGCTGGCATCGGCACTGAGCAGCCGCACCTTATCGCCAATGCCCAATCCCAACATGGCCGCCAGCGGCCGGCCCAGCACCAAACCATAGTCTCCCGCTTTAAGTTCGGTTAACTCACCCAGCATCATATGGTTACTGATGATGGCATCGCTAGGCATGGTATCCGGGTCAATGCCCTGAATCATCACGCCATGTAAGGCGCGGGGCGATTGTAACAGCCCCTGGGACTCCAGCATGGGCGTGGTTGCATGGACATGATTAAGCGCAGTGATTTGCTGCACTGTCACGGCGTCAGTGGTATCCACCAGAATATGTGGATTAATGCCCAAGATACGTTTTTTTAATTCGCCTTCAAAACCGTTCATCACGGACGATACAGTGATTAAGGCGGTCAAACCTAAGGCAATGCCGGCAACCGAGAAGGCATTAATAAAAGCAATAAAGGGGTTACCTTTACTGGCCCTGGCATAACGCAGGCCAATATAAGCGGAAATGGGATAAAACATCTGGTTTGTTATTTTCCTCAGGCCAATACTTAGAAGGCATTGGTCATATTTTGACTGATAAACACCCCGACCAGTCCTTTCGACGCAGGCCCTGTTTATCGTTGGCCGATAATAGGTGTAAGCTAAGGGACAATCAAGGGCCGAACCGGCAAGACCGGATTAGCCGCAAAGGAGTATGGATGGAGTTACCTAGCCTCGAGCAAAAACGCCAGCAGTTCGACGAGTTTTTCCGCATCAAACACCCTATTAAGGTGAATGTGCGCAAGTTAGCTGCAGATTTTGTGTTACCGGCTGTCGAGCAACTGACCGAGCACATGCCTTATGCGTTTCGCATCGCCAGTGAAATGTCGGCGCTGGAAGTCGCCGCCTTGCGTCCGCTGCGCAATCTTAGTGAGCATGCTGCGGATTTGGTAACCTTTCTGAACCACCAGTCGCGCAAAATTGACTTGATGATGTCGTACATTCTGCATGAGCAAATGTCGCAGGATGAGCAATATATCAGCCATGCCTTTGGCGGTGGCGGCGTAGTTCTGTGTTCTGACCACTCCATCGACGAAGGCCAGCAATGCGAGCTCAGGCTGTTTTTAGAAGAAGAAGCGGCGGCGGTATTTTGCTACGGTGAAGTAATTGCTTGCGAGCAGGTTGCTGATCAGTACCATATCTCCCTGTTTTTCAACCGACTGCGCGAAGAAGACCAGGAATTACTGGTGCGTGCCAGCCTGCATCTGCAAACTATGCAGTTGCGCAAGCGGGCCAAACAGCGCAGCGACAGCGAATAGGACGTTCACCCCAGGTGGACTATCGACTGACTTTACAGAAGCCGTCTACGTAAGCATGACCAACAGTATTTTTGCACCGTCCCTGCCGAAAAAGCCGGGCGATCATCTTCAGTGGGGCAATCTGCATGGTAGCAGCCTGGCCCTGACCATTGCCAATGCAGCCAAAACCAGTCAGCGTTCGATTTTGTTGGTCACGGCCGACACCCCCAGCGCGCTGAAACTGTCCCGCGAAGTGGAAGGTTTTCTGCAAGGTGAAAGAAAGGTCGCAGTGAAGGTCTTTCCTGATTGGGAAACCCTGCCCTACGACACCTTCTCGCCCCACCAGGACATTATCTCGCTGCGACTTGAGACCCTTTATCACCTCACCCAGCCAGAGCCTTGTGTGTATGTGGTACCGGTAAACACCCTGCTGCAACGTATGGCACCGAGGGACTATCTGGCCAGGTATCTGCTGATTCTCAAGCAAGGGCAACGTCTTGATTTAGACAGCTTCCGTCAGGGGCTGGAGCGCGCTGGCTACAGCGCTGTCAATCAGGTACTTAGCCACGGCGAATACAGTATTCGCGGTAGTATTATTGACTTGTATCCTATGGGCAGCCGCGAGCCCTACCGGATTGACTTATTTGACGATAAAGTCGACAGCATCCGTTTGTTTGACACCGACAGCCAACGCTCAGGCGATAAGGTACCGGAGATAAGGTTGTTACCGGCGCGTGAATTCCCCACCGATAAACCGGCTATTGAGCTGTTCCGGCGCCAGTTTGTGGACCGTTTTGACGCCAGTAACGCCAAAGAGTCTGTCTACTATCAGGTCGGCAAAGGCATTATGCCGGCCGGAATTGAATACTATCTGCCGCTGTTTTTCGAGCAAACCGCCACCTTGTTTGACTACCTGCACCCAGACAGCCTGCTGTTTATGCAAGGGGATTTGGTCAATGCCGCCGAGTTTTACTGGGCGGATTTGCATGAGCGCTTTGAGCAGCATCGTTACGATCCTCTGCGTCCCCTGCTCTCGCCAGCCGAGATTTATCTGAAAGTGGAAGAGCTGTTCGCCCGCTTTAAAGACTGGCCGCGGATCAGCATCCAACATCAGGCACTGGAAGACAAAGCCGGTCGGGTTAACTTTGCCACACAGGCCGTAAGCGATATCGCGGTTAATCCACAAAGCAAAACGCCGCTTTTAAACCTCAGCCAGCAGTTAACCAACTGGCAGCAAAGTGCCTATAAAGTGCTGTTTTGTGTGGAATCACAAGGTAGGCGTGAAAGCCTGCTGGAGCTGCTAAAAAAGATTGCCTGCAAGCCTAAGGTGTTCGATAACCTCAGCAGCTTCCTGGCCAGCCATGAGCCCCTGGGCATTATGCTCAACATTGCCGAGCACAGCTTTGCCCTCGCCGAGGCCGATGCCAAACTGGTGATGATCACCGAAACCGAGTTGCTGGGGCATAAGATCAGCCAGCGGCGTTTGCGTGATAAACGTCAGGCCACCGACGAAGCGGCAGTGATCCGCAATCTGGCCGAGCTGTCTATCGGCCAGCCAGTGGTGCATCTGGAGCATGGGGTGGGCCGTTATCTGGGTTTACAAACCCTGGATGCCGGCGGCGTCACCACCGAATACCTGACCATTGAATATGCCAACAGCGCCAAGCTTTATGTGCCGGTGTCATCCCTGCATTTGATTAGCCGTTACAGCGGTGGTGATTTGGACCATGCACCGCTGCACCACCTGGGCACCGACGCCTGGGCCAAAGCGCGTAAAAAGGCCGCAGAGAAAGTCCGCGATGTGGCCGCCCAACTCTTGGATGTCTATGCCCGGCGCGCCGCAAAACCGGGTTTTGCCATCCCCATCGACTGGAATGAGTACCAGAGCTTCGCTGACAGTTTCCCTTTTGAGGAAACTGCTGATCAGGAGCAGGCCATTAATGCCGTGATTCAGGACATGGGCAGCCCTACCGCAATGGATCGTCTGGTTTGTGGTGATGTGGGTTTTGGTAAAACAGAGGTCGCCATGCGTGCCGCCTTTTTGGCCGCTAATGCCGGTAAACAAGTGGCCATATTGGTGCCCACCACCCTGCTTGCCCAGCAGCATTTTGAGAACTTCCGTGACCGTTTCGCCAACTGGCCGTTTCGTATTGAAGTGATGTCGCGCTTTTCCAGTGCCAAGGCCCAAAAGCAAACCCTCGAAGCGCTGGCTGACGGCAAGGTGGATATTGTGGTCGGCACCCATAAGCTTTTGCAGGATGATGTGAAATTTGCCGACTTAGGCTTAGTGGTCATCGATGAAGAGCACCGTTTTGGTGTGCGCCAGAAAGAGAAGTTCAAGGCCCAGCGTGCCGATGTGGATATTCTGACCCAGACCCCCACCCCGATTCCACGCACCCTGAATATGGCGCTGTCGGGCATGCGTGATCTGTCCATTATCGCCACCGCACCGGCCAAACGTTTGGCCATCAAAACCTTTGTCCGTCAGCGCGACAAGCAGCTTATCCGCGAAGCCATTATGCGTGAGATCCTGCGTGGTGGTCAGGTGTATTTCCTACACAACGAAGTGGACAGCATAGAACAAACCGCCGCCGAGATTGCCGAGATAGTGCCGGAGGCGCGAGTGGCCATAGGTCACGGCCAGATGCGAGAACGGGAGCTGGAGCGGGTTATGTCGGACTTCTACCATCAGCGTTTTAATGTGCTGGTGTGTACCACTATTATCGAAACAGGTATCGACGTGCCTTCGGCCAATACCATTATTATGGACAGAGCTGACCATCTGGGTTTGGCCCAGTTGCACCAGTTACGTGGCCGGGTCGGTCGTTCACACCATCAGGCCTACGCCTATTTGCTCACGCCGCACCCTAAACGCATGACCAAAGACGCACAAAAACGTCTGGAAGCCATTGCCTCTCTGGAAGATTTGGGCGCAGGCTTTGCCCTGGCTACCCATGACTTGGAAATCCGCGGCGCCGGTGAGCTTTTAGGCGATGATCAGTCCGGACAAATCGCCAGTGTCGGCTTCTCACTGTATATGGATATGTTAGAGCAAGCTGTGGAAGCGCTGAAAAACGGCAAAGAACCTTCCCTGGATGAGGCCTTGTCGCAACATACCGAGATTGAACTGCGCATTCCGGCCCTGCTGCCAGAAGACTATATCAACGACGTGAACACCCGCTTGTCGCTGTATAAGAAGATTGCCAACTGCAAGTCTGATGAAGATCTGGATGATGTGCAGGTTGAGCTGATTGATCGCTTTGGCTTGTTACCCGATGCGACGCGTAACCTTATCAAACTGACCCAAATGAAGCTGGCGGCACGCAGTATCGGTATTAACAAAATCGAAGCCAGTGCGGTGGGCGGTTTTGTCGAGTTTGCTCAGGATACTCGCATCGATCCTGGTTTTATTATCAAGCTCATTCAGTCGCAGCCGAAAATTTACCGGCTGGACGGCCCGCAAAAACTTAAATTTGCGATTAAAACCGAAGCCCATCAGGAGCGTGTTACACTCATCGCTTCGATGCTGGATGAATTCAAACAACGACTGCAGGCAGCCTGACTATGCAAATAAGACGTGCACCACTGATAGGACTGATGTTGGCGCTTTCGACCACGTCAGGCCAAGCCCAGAATCAGGATTGGTGGTTTGAGGTTGAAGTACTGCTGTATAAGCAAGGTCAAGCGGTTGAAAACCTGGATGAGCAGTTTCCCCAGCCGGTTGTCACGCCACGTGATAAGCGCGCCATAGACCTGTTAAGTCCGCTCCTGCACCCAGATACGTCTGGATTACGGGCTGCACTGCCGACCTGTAGGCCTGCCGTACCTGCGCAGGATAAGGCATTTGATGTTGGCGATCCTCAGTTGCTTGATACCCTGCAGTCCCAATTAGCGGCCCTCGCCAGCTCAGCGAATGACAACGATATTTTTGCCAGCGAGCCACAGGCGTTGGCCGACCAGGCACAAATTGTTGGCGCCGTGCCAGTGGCCAATTCAGCGGCCTGGCAAGCAGAAGATTTTGTCGATTTGTATTCCTTACAACGCGTTGGCTGTCAGTATGAGTTCGAACAGGCTTGGTTGGAAGACTTGCTGGTATCCCATCCCCGCCCGGAAAATTTTGTCGAACAAGCCCCGGTTTGGCCAAATGGCACTGAGCAGCCTTACAGCCAGACACCCTACCTGTTGCCCACAGACCAATTACAACTTAGTCAGTTAGCTCGAGACCTATACCGCCAGCGCGGCATTGAGCCTTTAATGCATCTAGCCTGGCGCCAGAATGTGCAATTTGGTCGTAGCAAAGCCAAAGCTGTTCGTCTGTTTGCCGGACGCAACTTTGCCAGAAGCTACGATATAAACGGCTATCCCGTTCAGGATGACACCTTGTCCAATGACCTGACTACAGATGATACCTCGGATGCAGCACTGGATTTGATGGCCCAGATAGACAAAGCACTGGCAGAACCTTTACTGCTTAACACTCAGCCCAGCAGGCATAGCGAAGCAGGTGAACGCAGCGACGAACTCTGGGAGCTGGATGGGTTGTTCAAAGTTTACCTGCAGTACATCAATCGTGTTCCTTACCTGCACGTAGATGCCGATATGGTGTACCGTAAAGAAGGACAGCCAGGCCTGATGGGCACGGCCCCCATGCACATTGCCTTGCCTGAACAGGGCAAGATGGCGCCAGCCGACGCGATACCCGCTCAGTTTCAACTCTATGGCATGCCTTTTGACCAACTGCGCCGCATTATCAGTAAACAACTGCACTATTTTGACCACCCTATGTTCGGTATGGTGGTAGAAGTGCGACGTTACCATCCACCAACGCCCCCCAAGGATGAGGATGCACAATGAAGATTTACACTAAAGGTGGCGATAAAGGCACTACACAGATATACGTAGATAAACCCGAACGTCTTGGTAAGCAGGATATTGTATTGGAGTGCTATGGCACCCTGGATGAGCTCAATGCCCATCTGGGATTACTGGCGTCCGGTCTTAAAGAGCTGGACCAGCTAACCGCCGTTCAGCAAGTGCAGCAAGAGCTGTTTCAAATCGGCTTTGCCCTGTCAGCCAGCAGTAAACTGACCGACACCGACGTTGAACGATTGGAACAGCAAATCGATCAGTGGCAAAGCGACATCCCAGCGCAAACCAGTTTTATTTTGCCTGGCGGCTGTCATAGTGCAGCGCAAGCCCATGTATGCCGGACTATTGCCCGGCGTGCCGAGCGAAGAATGGTGGAACTAAGCCATCAACGTGAGGTGCCCGGCGTTTGTTTACGCTATCTGAACCGTTTATCTGACTGGTTATTTGTACTGGCCAGAGTTATCAATTTCCAGGCGGGAATGAGCGAATCGAGAGTGTAGCACTCCCCTTTCACATATCCTTTGTTTAACAGCCAGCGAGCGCAAAATTTGCCGCAAAACGACGGCACAACATCTCTGTCCGAGTTTCTGACGTCACCTAGCAGATAGGCACAGTAACTTTCCCCTTAATTTCAAATTTACATGACTCGGCCGTATCCAGCATTTGGTGAAACCTGCGACGACCCAAATTGCAATAAGAGTGGGCGAGGAGAAAACCATTTATACGAAAAGGTTGCACAGCCATGCTGGTTATGCAATGGTTTAGCGCTCTATCTGTTTGGTTGTATTGACAGGTTGAAATAATAAGTTGAACACCTTGTATCAACATATAAAACATTATCTGTTGTTGGAAAAAGAGCACTTTACCGATGCCGACAACCGAATTTGGAAACTAAGCGCACTCAGGGTCATTTTACTTAGCGGTACACTGCTGACGTTCGTGATTCTTTTGCATTCTTCGTATTCAGCCTACCAATTGGATAGGCACTTTGTGCTGGCTATTACCTCAACCTTTGTGGTGCTGCTGGTTTTAATGCTTAGCCTGGGTAAATCTGCTACAAATCTGGCCGCAGCTGGACTGTTGTTTACGGTGGTATTGGCTGGCGTCAGCATCTTGTTATTTGTGCCTGATTTTGAGTCAGCTAAATTCGGTTTGCTGTTTCTGTTCACTTTACCCCTGTTTGTACGCCTGTTTTTCGGCAATAAGGCTGCCATTGTGGCAATGCTGCTAAATATTATTCCCTACGCCCTGCTTATTCGTAATACGCCACTGCCACAATTATTCAATCTGCAAGCTAGCTTGCCGCAGACACACACTTATCTCAGTAGTCTGGTATTTCTCTTTTTCAACTTTTGTCTTCCTTTAGCTGTGATGCGTCTGCTTACCACCTTAGACAGACAATCCAAGGCGTTGACCTTACAAAGCCGAAAATTAGGCGCAGTAGTAAATCGTTATCAGGAGATTTTTGACAATGGTGGTACCGCCTCTTTTTTCTGTGACCAACAAGGCAACATTCTGCAAAGCAATCAGACTGCCCGTGAGCTAATCCGACAAGTGGGCGGAACATGCCAAAGTTTGTCGCAAATATTTCACTTTGAAGAAGCATTAAGTCCTGGCAAAAAAATACGCGGTAAGCTTAAAGCTCCTCCTCACGACCACTATGAACTGCATCCAGCCAGTTTGGTACATCACAAGAAACAGCTGATTCATTGCCACAATATTTCACAACAGGACAGTTTCAAGCGCCTCTATTTTCTGGACAGCCTGACCGGCCTGCGTAATCACAACTTCTGGTACGAGCGCGCTTTTTCACGTTTAAAACACCCCAAAGTTTTGCTGCTTCTTAAACTGGCCAATTTACGTGAAGTGAATGTTCAACACGGTCTGAATACAGGTGATCAATTATTGGTGGAACTATCCCGACAGTTACGCCGTAAGCTGCCCGAGCAAGTTCACCTTTATCGTTTTCCGGGCGCAAAACTGATGCTGGCAGCACCAGTTAGCTCATTTCAGAGTCAAACACCCCAGGAATGGCTTTCCCAATACTTACCGAGTTTTATCAGTTTACCTATGTCAGAAGGCTGCCTGGACTTACTGCTGGATTGGCGGGTAGGAATTAGCCGGCAGCGAGAGGGGGTAGCTGCCAACCTACTGATAGAGGAATGTGCTATTGCCTTGAGCCGCGCTGACAGTAAGCATCACGTGGTGGAATATGAGCAAATTTATAGCCGTACTATTCACAGGAACAGTCTGCTACGTGACAAGGTTAAACAATACCTCGACGAGCGGGCATTGGAACTGTGGCTGCAACCTCAATTCAATGACCAAAACGAACTTACCGGGTATGAGGCATTGGCTCGCATTCGCCAGCAAGGTCATAAAAGTGTGCTGACGCCACAACAATTCCTACCGCAAATCGATCAACATGACTGGCATGTGCAGTTTTCTACTCAGGTTCTGAATAAAACCATCGATATATTGCGAAACTGGCCTGCTGTGTTGCCTTCCGTGCCCGTGGCTATTAACCTGGCTGGACCTGAAATTCTCGATGACGCTTTTTATGAGAAATTGCTTCGCTATTATTCAGAAAGCCACTTATTAAGACGGCGACTGGAGTTGGAAATAACTGAAACATCCGCCATGGCACGCCATGACGAAACCCGTAAGCGCCTCACCTGTCTCTCCGAACTGGGGGTATGTGTCATCATTGACGATTTTGGAACAGGCCATGCTTCCCTATCGCAGCTGATCGATATCTCAGCCTCGACGCTGAAAATTGATCGCGAATTTATCGATAGAATTACCGACTCCCAGAGACATTTAAAACTCGTCCAAGCCACACTGGAACTGGCCAACAAATTAAACATGAGAACGATCGCGGAGGGAGTAGAAACCAACGAGCAGTTGGCACTACTTAAATCGCTTGGATGCCAGCGTTTTCAAGGATATCTGTTTGGCAAACCTATGCCTTTATCTCATTGGGTTGCACAGTATAAGACAGAAAATACGCTCTGAGTGACAAGCCTCAGGGTTGAGGAGTAGAACTTGTGAAAACCTCTATAGGGTTTAAATAAAAGGCTTTCTTATACCCTTGGGTGGTTACGGCATCAGTTACCGCTACGGTGATAAGTTAATAAACATGCTGCCAAAAGATATCACCAAGCATCAGCAAGCTATAGTTGGGTCAAAACTCTGTCGCCAATGCCCATAATAGTTGTTATGCTGAAAGCCGCTGAGTAACACTATTCTTAAAGGAGAGTTTGATGATTGTCGTTTTTACCCGCCCGGCAAAGGTTGCTGAGTAACGTCACTGCTGTCGCTTTCCTCGGCCCATTTTCTGCCTTTGCCCGGTGTGTTTTAACCGGGACCTCTGACTATTAATAAACTCGGTTTTATTCAAACCGGTGTCTTGTGGTTCCTATGCATTTTATCTCTGTGTGCAGAGCCTTTGCGGTGCGCATAAGGAAATCATATGAATTTATCCCTTTCTCAACTGGGCTGGCAGGCGTTTTTTCAACAACAACTTAGCCTGCAAGAATTTGAGCAACTTAATATCGCGCGCGTGATTGCGCATCATCGTAATGAATACGTACTGGCGTCTGAGCAAGGCAAGCATCACTTGCCGCTCACTGTGGCCCTGCCAGCCATGACTATTGGTGATTGGCTACTGCTCAATACTGATGGACAGTTTGTACGGCTGCTGGAGCGCAAGTCGGTGTTTAAACGCAAGGCCGCTGGCAGCCAGCTAGCGGAACAGTTAATCAGCGCCAATGTGGATACTTTACTGATTGTCAGCTCGCTGAATCAGGACTTTAAACTTAGTCGCATAGAGCGCTATCTGACCCTCGCTTATGAGGCTGGCGTCGACCCTGTAGTAGTGCTCACCAAACTGGACTTATGCGACGACGCCGAAGATAAACGCCGTATGGTACAGCAGTTAGATCCCTTGTTGATCGTGGAGTCGGTCAATGCGCTGGATGACAACAGTTGTAAGTCGCTTTTGTCCTGGTGCAAACCGGGCAAGACCTTGGCAGTAATGGGCTCCTCCGGGGTAGGAAAATCCACCCTGGTAAACACCTTAAGCGGTGAACATGGACAGAAAACCGCGGCTATTCGTGAGGATGACAGTAAAGGACGTCACACCACCACGGCTCGCTCCATGCACTTTTTGCCTTCAGGTGCAGTACTGATTGATACGCCAGGAATGCGGGAGCTGCAGTTAAGTGATGGTGAAGATGGTATACGCCGCACATTTGCTGATATCGATGTGCTTGCCAAGCAGTGCCGTTTTAAAGACTGTCAGCATATGGGCGAACCGGGTTGTGCGGTGGAACTGGCCATTAATAGCGGTGAACTGGATCCTCGCCGCCTGGCTAACTACCATAAGTTGCAGGCCGAGCTTCGCAGAAACACCAGTTCGCTACAGGAGCGGCGCGCCAAGGACAAAGAGTTTGGCAAGATGATCAAAAGGTTAGCCCCGGTTATACGGCACAACAAAAAGGGCTACTAATCACAAATCTAAAGGTCACCTTCAGGTGACCTTTTGTTCGCTTGAGTCAAGGGCTGTTAAAAACGCTAACGAATCTTGCTAACAAAGGCTTCTACACGTTGCTTGTCGGCTTTACACTCTGCCACCAGGGTAATGCTGCTGGTCAGTGACTCTGCTGCTGACGTTGCCATTGTTGATAATCGTCAATATGTTGTTCTTGCCTGAGTATTTTATTTTCCGGATCAAGCAAAATCTGACGTGCTTGGCTCACCGGAATGTCAGCCGTACCATCTGACATTGCCAGGCGATAAAGCGTACCGTCAATCATTACTTCCAGTGGCATATAAAAAGGTTTGTCACTCTTCCACCTAAGCTTGAGCAGGCCGTTCTCGGTCTCACTCTGCAATACAGGCAGTGCGGCCTGATAAAGATATGCATCAAAGAACCATTGCAAATCCTGTCCGTACATTGTGCTGATGATCCGGATAAACTCCTCGCTAGAGCTAAAGCGCGGGGTAAAATTGCCAGGTTCTGGCGTGCTTGTGCCATAAACCAGTTGCCGGACTGCGTTAAAAAAGACTTCATCCCCCACCAAATGCCTCAGGGTGTGCAATATCCATGCGCCCTTAACATAGATGTCTTGCCCAGGTCCGAGTTTGGGATCATACACCTCGTGCTCCTTCTTACTGCGCTTGCTGACCAGAGGGTGCTTATTAACAATCTGACTGCGCATTTCAAACAGATGGGCATGATAAGCCATCTTACCGCGCAGATATTCCGCATACAGAGGTTGCATATAGGTTCCAAAACCTTCATGTAACCAGAAATCATCCCAATCCTTGTTAGTCAGTTGATTACCAAACCATTCATGGGCCAATTCATGCTGCAGAAGACCATCGTAGCCATAAGGACTCTGACGATAATCCTCGCCATAAGCATTGATGGTTTGGTGTTCCATGCCTTTATGCGGGGTATGAACAACCCCCATTTTTTCCGAGGCGAAAGGATATGGCCCAATGACCTGTTCAAAAAAATCCAGTTGCTTGGCAAACTCAGTAAAAAGTTTCTCCGCTGACGCCTGCTCACCCTGCAAGTACCAGTATTGCAGGGGGAACCGGTTTCCATAGCGACTATCATAAATATCGTCTAAAAGCGCATAAGGGCCTATGTTCAACGCGATAGCATAGGTGTTGGGATTGTCGGTACGCCAATGATAGGTGTGCCATTTCGGCTCCTTAATCAGATTGATCAGGGTGCCGTTAGACGGTGCTGCTAACCCGGCAGGCACCTTAATAAATAAATCCACTTGTCCGGGTTCCGCCGTGGGATGATCAATGCAGGGCCAGAAAATATCGCAGCCTTCCCCCTGAACCGCCGTTGCTATCCAGGGTTTATTGTCTTTTGTTGTGGACCAAACAAAACCGCCCAACCAAGGAGGATTCTCGGCAACATGGGGTTCGCCCTGATATAAAACCGTTAGCGTAAATGGCTGGTTGTCTGGTTGTTCACTGGGAAGTTCGATCTGTAGCTGACCAGTCGGGTTTGACCAGGCAGTTAACGCCAATGTCTGCTGGTTAACCAATACGCGCTCAATATGGTAGTTAGCATCCAAGTCCAGGGCCAGACGTTGAATGCTTCGACTACTGACCAGGCGCAGTTGAGCTTGCCCTGCAATGGATTTACGGTCAGGAAAAACCTGTAAGTCCAGCCGGACATGCTCAATACGCAGGCTGTCCTGCCATGACGACAGAGCCCCCCCAGATTGGCGCGTGTGTTCGGTTAATTTTGCGGTGGGCGTGCAACCCACCAGGCCAACCAACACCAAAATCAAGTAAACAACATACAAATTTTTCATACGAGAAAACCGCTAAGCTCAAGTAACTTTATATTAACCGTCCTCAGTCCCATAACAAAAGCAGTTCAACTTTGGGGGTGAAGAGGTATAGAAAAAGAAACGCACAAGCCACCATAATCACGATTGTATAAACGCAATTTACCCTGGTGCGCGCTAATAATTTCATTACATAAAGTCAGCCCTATGCCGCTACCCGCAGATTTAGTGGTGTAAAAAGGCAAAAGCGCCTGACTAAGCTGAGATTCAGTCATGCCAGTGCCTCTGTCAAACACCATAAAGCTCAGATGCTGGCCATGCTGGCGCAGTTCAAAGCCGATTTCCTGTGCATCGGATCCTGACTCCTGGGCATTTTTGACCAGGTTTACCATCACCTGCTCAATCTGCGCCGGATCAAACCAGGCGTGCTGGATCACCTTATCCAGCAACAACTCTCGCTGATTCAAGGCCATGCGTTCCGCGCGCAACACCTGGGTAAGCTGATTGTAGGCATCCACCAGCTCAAGCATTTCGAGGTAGCGCTGATTATGAATACTGATACTGAAATCTGCATCCTTAAGGGCCAGTAAGCCGTGTTTAATTGCCAGCGCACTGCGGCTAAAGGGCGACAGCAACCATTTTAGCCAGACGGCTAGTACCACCACAGCCACAGCAACACTCAATACCAGTTGCCAGGCAGAGTGCTCGGCCTTTAACTGCCATACCAGCAGCCATACTAATCCCGCCAGATAAGGCAATAGGCCTAAAAGCAGCTATTTAACAGCAAGCATGGCTGGAAAATCGCCAATATGATTTGGGATGATGAACGCCCAGGACTGACTGTGCCTGATACCCACAAAATCGCTGGCTAACCAGCTTCCGGCGACAATCCAATCAGGCTGTTTTTGGGATGGCTGGCAGACAAGTGCTCAATCCTTAGTCGCTCTGATATTCTGCCCTGCCCCACTTTACCCGGTCTGTCTGCCGGGCAAAGGAAAAGTGTTATTGCCTTAATGCCCAAAAGCCGGAGAGATGCACTTCTTCACTTCAAAGGAGAAACCAAGCGGAGCGTTAGGCTGCTGAATAACCTGCAAAATTTCATAGTCATTCAGTTCCACTACCCGGGCACCCTCATCCAGTTGGCAACGAGAAAAGCTGTCTGACTCAAAAAAGTACACAAAATTTGCCACCGCCAGGCGGGTAAAGCTACGGTAATCACAACTTTTTACACTGCAGGAAATCTGCTTATCACCCGACTTGATATGCAAACCGAAACTGGTACTGCTGTTCTCTTCGGGCTTAGCAGGTGTTGACGCTGCAGGGACATCGGTAGACACATTATTGCCACTAGGCATGGACGCATTTTCAGCCGGAGTCTCAGCGCCCTGCTCTTTGATAAAGTCAGCAAAATTACTCATCAGACTGGAGGACATCTGACGACCTTCTGCAAACTGGCTGGAGTCCTGCACGGCTTCCATCAGGTTAACCAGCACCATAGTCGACAACAGTAACCTCACCAAGGTGGTACTAATGGGGTAACGGCACTGGCTAAACAGCCGCATGCCTTTTTCACCAAAAGGCTTGGCCAGTAAGATGGCTAGCAAATAAATGGGTAGCAAAACCTGAAACAGTAGCAGCATGACTAAGCTGACACTAATAGCCCAGGTTGGAAACAGCAGTAAAATAGCAAAGTTATGGCTGTAGCTAAGGTTATGTGCTGCCACACCTGTGACATCATTCACCAGCCCTGCTGCACCGGCCACCGCAAAATTAGCGATTGCGGCATAAAACAGCAGAATCAAAGCCCTGCCTGCCAAAGACTCCCACCAGCGCACAAATTTAGGCCAAAACTCCAGCATTAAAGCAATACCCGTAGGCAGTGCCACCATCCAGCCTTGATGGTATGGCAGTATCACCAGAGCCAGCAGGTATAGCTTCTGACTTAGGGTTAGCCAGTTCCAGCGACGTGACAGGGTCTGCCAGAACGATGTAAGTACCTTTGGTTTGTCCTGCTTGAGCAAATTCACCGCATCTTCCATTTTTGGGTCCGTTTGAGTCGCTGTTGGCTGAGGGGCATGAAGTCTACTGTAATCAAGATGTTAAGAAAATACTGTGGCTAAACACGGCATGCGTCTTTTATTATCCTTTGGGTCGAGTTGCCAGCCCGCGTTTTGGCGTGGTTCACACTTGGCAGTCAGTCTTCTCCCTGTTTTAATAACCTTTTGCTCAGAACTATTGTCCCTATGTCAAACCCCATTCGTACCGCCGTTATCGGCTTTGGCTTGTCTGCCCGGGTATTCCACTTACCCTTTATCCAAGCATTAGCAGGCTTTAATCTGACTGCCATCAGTTCTTCTCAATATGAAGCGGTGCGGGAGGCCTATCCGGGCATAGTTTGTTTTAGTGACGCCAGGCAACTGATTGATCAGGCGGACTGCGAGCTGGTGGTCATTACAGCCCCCAACCAGGCACACTTTGCCCTCGCCCACTATGCATTATCACAAGGCAAACATGTGCTGGTTGAAAAGCCGCTCACAGTGACCAGTCAGGAAGCGCGGCAACTTATTGAATTGGTAAAACACACAGGTAAAGTACTGGCACCCTTTCACAATAGGCGCTGGGATGGTGACTTTTTAACCGTCAAACAGCTTATTCAACAAGGTCAGCTTGGTGAGATAAAACTGTTTGAATCCCACTTCGACCGCTTCCGCCCCGTTCCCCAGCAGCGCTGGCGGGAAGATGCCCAAATGGGCTCAGGGATACTGTATGACCTGGGGCCGCATCTTATCGATCAAACGCTCACGCTGTTCGGGCCGCCAGAGGCGATAACGGCCAGGGTATTGGCAATGCGACCTGATGCTCAGGCGGTAGATTATTTCCACTTGCAACTGCATTACCCGGATAAGGAAGTTGTTTTGCATGCCGATCCCTATCAGGCAGGCCCCAATCCAAGGTTCAAGGTGCAAGGTGATAAAGCGACTTATATAAAGTTCGGCCTGGATCCTCAGGAGGAGCGGCTGCGAGCGGGTATATTGCCAATTGAAAGTAACTGGGCTGGGGAAACCGTGCAGCAATTCGGTACTTTGTATCTGCCAAACGAAAGCAAAGTTATTGCAACCCAAATGGGAGGATACCAGCATTTATTCAGTAATATTGCCGATGCCATCAACAATAACGCACCGCTACAAGTAAATGCGGAACAAGCCTTGATGGGCATAGAAATAATAGAATCAGCCCTGCAAAGCCAGTTACAGGGCCGAACTCTGGCTTTTAGGTCGTAAATTCAGGGTGTAAGTATTTTTGCCTGGAACTACCTGGATATTCATGTTCCGGGAAAGGTGCACAAGCCTTATCCAGCAGCACTTTGGCTTGTTTTAGACGGTCACAGTCTGGCAGGTCGATATTAGCACTTAGCTCATCAATCACGGCAATAGCCAGTTCTTTGTCGACAATTTCAGCTATCCGGCCGGTTTGAGTACAAAGTCCATAGGTTCCCTGTAAAAAGTGCTGCCACTCCTGCTGAATATGCGCATCCAACCCATGGTTAAAGCGACCGTCACTGGTACTAACACCTAGCACATTCAAGGCTTGCAGCCGCTTTTTATATTGCGCCTTAAAGTGGCCAAAAGCAGCCCTCGCGTTGTTGTGCTTCGTCAGTAGCCTAAGCCAGTCGGCTGTCGCAATGGCATAGTAACGAACTTGCCTGTGCTGCTGATGTTCAGCCAGTACCGAACGGCAATTGAGGCTAAAACTGACATAATATGAGGGCTGGGGTGCCATCCGTTCTGCTTGCCATTGTTGCAGTTGTAGTAACGTACATTCTGTCGCAGTCAGCAATTGTTCTTCGTTAAGAAAACGGCTTTGCAAATAATCCTGAATATTCACAGTCGTTCTCCACTATGCCAGCGCTGGCTGTCAGTAGGGGCCTGCTCGCGTTCGTGCAACCCATAATCACGTGCAACCTTAGCGACGCGCAGCCGATAATCGGTAAATAACGCATCCCGCCCTAATTGCTGGACATACCGATGCGAAGCCAAATTACGCCAAGCCGTCAGGGATTTTTCATCACGCCAGAAAGACAGCGACAAATAGCGCCCAGGGCAACTTAGACTTTCAAAGCGTTCAACACTGATAAAGCCCTCAATCCGGGCAAGTTCGTCTTTTAGACTTTGCGCCATTTGCAGATAATTGCTGAGTTTTTCAGGCGCCGGTTCAAGTTCAAAAATAACGGCGTACATCTGCCTATCCTTTTAACGCAACAGTGCGCAGATAACTTTGCGGTTCTGCGGCCAGAAAGGTTCGGTACTCCTCAAAAATAAATCCTTCGCGGCGGGCAAAGGCAAAATTCTCTTTTGCCTTTGCATCCTCACTCAAACGCCGACGATAAGCTTCGTATTCAGCCAGGCTGGTAAAACTCACGAGTCCCCAGCCTTCACAGTTGGTTCCTTCATGGGGCAGAAAATACCCCAGCAGGTCGCCGCCGCAGGCGGGAATAATTTGCGCCCAGTTCTCAGCGTAACGGCGAAACAGCTCTAGCTTGGCCGGGTCGAGCTTATAGCGAATAAAACAGGTCAGGGTCATGGCTTGTCTCCTTGGTGAATTTGCGGCAGTCTAACGGGCTACCTGACCTGATGCTTCGACGGCCATCGAACTATGCATACTCTGACGCCTTCTCTTCCCCAGATTGCCGCCCTGATTGGTGAACCTGCCCGGGCCAGCATGTTGACAGCGTTAATGGCAGGTAAGGCACTCACAGCCACCGAACTTGCCTTGGAAGCCGATATCAGCAGTCAGACCGCCAGCAGCCATTTGGCCAAACTACTTAATGCAGGCCTGTTACAGGTACTGAAACAAGGACGACATAAGTATTTTCGTTTACACAGTGCTGAAGTGGCTGCTTTATTGGAGAGCTTGCTGAACCTGTCAGTCAGCCTGACACCGCTGAATGTCAGCACCGGCCCACAAGATCCTGCTCTGCGCTTCGCCAGAGTCTGCTATGACCACCTGGCCGGAGAACTGGGCGTGAGACTCTATGCCGGACTGCTGACAGAGGGCTTGATTACGGAGCAGGACACGCAGGCCAGCCTGACCGAGAAAGGCGTTCGCTTTTTTGAAGGAAAAGGCTGCGATGTCGAGCGCCTTAGGCGGAGCAAACGCCCTTTATGTCGGGCCTGTCTGGACTGGAGTGAACGCCGCCATCATCTGGCCGGTAGTCTGGGCTATTGGCTTTTACAGGATGTGATGAGTAAAGGCTGGGTAACCCGTCAACCGGACTCAAGGGCGTTGTTGTTCAGCCCTTCAGGTAAACGGGCGCTGTGCAAACATTATCCATTACAAACTAGAGCGTGTTGACCTTTTGAGTATAGATTTTGTTCAAATCCAGCCCCTTCTGGTCACGACGCCGAGCTGCAGGCCTAGTGGGTCTAAGTCAAAGCCCGGCAACACCGAGCAGGAGGGGTTGGGTTGAACCCTTCGGGCAGCGCTTGTGGGTCCTTTCTACGGCGTTATTACTCACTCATGTAGAATCACTACACCATGTTCGCTCTGCCTTGAATAAAGGGCCCACAAACTGCTGAAAAATCATACTCAAAAGGTCAACACGCTCTAGTAAGGCAGCATAAAAAAGCCCGACAAAGTGCCGGGCCCTTTATCAGTGCTCCAGTGCCTCGACAGCATCAAGTTCACGTTCCAGACGCAGGCTTTCATCCGCACGCGGTTTGGTAAAGCGGGCCAGAGCCAGATACAACACAGGGGTTAAGTACAAGGTGAACACCACCGCCAGCCCCAGGCCACCAAATACGACCCAGCCGATGGCATTACGCGCTTCGGCCCCTGCACCTACCGAGAGGATTAATGGCAAACCACCCAGAATAGTGGAGAACAAAGTCATGGCAATGGGGCGCAAACGGATCACCGCGGCCTTTTCCACTGCTTCACGCACGCTCAAGCCCTTGTCACGCAACTGGTCGGCAAACTCCACCAACAAAATGGAGTTTTTCGCCAACAGACCAATTAACATCACCAGGCCTATCTGCGAGTAGATATTGATGGAGGTGCCAGTTAAAAACAGCGCCAGCAGCGCCGCGGCAATACCAAAAGGGACGGTCAGCATCACCACTATGGCACTGTTGACACTTTCAAACTGCGCGGCCAATACCAGCAAAACAATCACAAAGGCCAGCACATAAGTGAGCACCACCTCGTTGGCCGTTTCCTCAAAAGTCAGCGCTTCGCCCTTAAACACTAAGGCAATATTGCTTGGCAGGCTTTGCTCGGCCAGGCCTCTGAGTTTTTCCACCGCATCACTCATGGTCATTTCTGCGGGCAGTTCCATATCCAGACCAATAGCACGGCGCTGGGCATGGCGTTCAAGCTCCGCTGCCACCCCTTCCTCACTGATACTGGCGAGGCTGGATAAGGGCACCAACTGGCCACTGCGCGAGCCCACATACAGGTTTGATAAATCACTGGGATCATTGATGGTGTGATTCTGTGCCTGCAGCATAATAGGAATGGATTGGTCACCCACATTTAAGTCCGCCACATCGTCGCCATTAATGGCGCTGCGTAAGGTGGTGGAAATATCCGACAATGACACACCCAGCTCTTCTGCCCGGCGTCTGTCGATATTCACCCTAAGCTGCGGCTGGGTCGGTTTATAGGAAATATTCACCTTACCCACATCCGGCATGCTTTGCTCTATAACCTTGGCAAAATCCAGTGCGGCGGCATAAATGCTTGTGTAGTTTTCACCTGTCAGGGCCAGTTCAATGCCGCCCCCCTGGCCACGTAAATTCAGGCTGTTGGAACCAAAGGCGCGCCCTGGCGCACCGGGATTCTGACCAAGAGGGCCACGAATTTCGTTAATAATATCCTGCTGACTGTGGCTACGTTCACTCCAATCTTTAAGGGGCACGGTAATAAATACGATATTGGGATCCCACTGCCCCACTACTGTATAAATAGAGTCAATATCCCCGGCATCCACATAAGGCAGCAGCACTTCTTCCATGGCCCTGGCTTGTCTGTCCATAAAGTTCAGACCAACTCCATCCGGACCCCGAGCAAAAATACGTATCTTGCCCCTATCCTCACTGGGCAATAGTTCATTCTCCAATTGCTGATACAAGGCACTGGCCGCGCCAGCCGCCAGAATACAAGCAAAGAAGGTTAGCCAGGCGTGCTCAAGCACCCAGTGCAAACTGCGACTGTAGCCATTGAGCAAACGTTGACCCATACCGTTAAACAAATGGCTGCCACCGTTTTTCACCGGCAATCTGGCCGTTAATGCCGGTACCAGGGACAGCGCCACAAAAGATGAAATGATCACCGCGCCAGCCAGCACCCCACCAAACTCGCGGAACAATCTCCCGGCCGTTGACGGTAAAAACGCAATAGGCACGAATACCGCAGCCAGCACTGCAGTGGTAGCCACCACTGCAAAGAACACCTCGCGGCTGCCAATCACCGCGGCGGCGCGGGCGCCGAGCCCCATTCCACGGCGACGCTGAATATTTTCCGATACCACAATGGCATCATCGACGATAAGCCCGGTCGCCAGTACCAAGGCTAATAGGGTCAAAATATTCACGGAGAAACCCAAAGCCCAGATAATGGCCAGTGACCCGACCAAAGCCACCGGAATCGACAAGGCCGGCACAATAGTGGCGCGCCATGAACCAATAAACACCCACAAAGTGGCAATAACCAGCAAAATGGTCAGCCCCAATGAGGTGATAACTTCTTCAACCGAGCCACGGATAAACTGTGCATCATCCGAGGTAATCTGAAACTTAAGCTCTGGAAACCGCACTTCCAGGCGCTTGACCATGGCCAGCACTTCGTCTGAGATCTCTATGGTATTGGAGCGGGCCTGACGAATAATCTCCAGGCCAATTACCGGCTTGCCATCCAGGCGCACAAAGCTCTGCGCATCCGCTGGGCCAAAATACACTGAGGCAATATCACCGATACGGGTATCACCGCGCACTACTATATCTTCCACCTGTTCGGCGGTCACCGAGGTGGCATCAGCACGTACAATCAAAGTTTGGTCGGTGGAGCGCAGGCTACCTGCCGGCACATCAAAGGGGGCCTGACGCAGCACCGCGGCTACATCAGGTACGGTCAGGCCAAAACTGGTCAAACGCAATGGGTCAATCATAACCCTGAGTACCCGTTCACGGTCACCGTTAAGGCGCACATCGGCGACCCCAGGAATACTTAAGAACAGCGGCGCCAGGTCTGTTTCAACCCGCTCGGTCAGTGCTTCAAGTTCAAGTTTGTCGCTGGATACCGCCAGGCTCACCACGGATTCTGCGTCGTTATCGGCCTTAATAATAGATAAACGCTCGACATCATCGGGTAGTTGGCGCTGCACCCGGCTGACCGCTTCGCGTGTCTCGTTGGCGGCATTATCCAAATCGATACCAGGACGAAACTCCACCATCACCCTGGCGTTGCCTTCCTCGGAATTGGCACGAATGCTTTTTACTCCGCTAACCCGGGCCACCGCCCCTTCCAAACGACTGGTGACTTCGGTATCCACGGTTTCCGGTGAACCACCAGGGAAATTGGCGGTAACGGTTACAATCGGCCGGTCAACATCCGGCAGTTCTCGCACTTCAACACCATTGATGGCAGCAAAACCAGCAATAATGATCAGCAAGTTGAGCACCACAATCAGAACCGGGCGGCGAATGGACAGCGAAGGCAGATCGCTGGTTTGTAAGTATTGTTTGAAACTCATGCTGCTTACCCTTTGGCGATAGTGACGGCCTGGCCTTCACGCAAACTCTGGATCCCTTCGGTAATCAGTTGCTCATCCTCTCCCAAGGCACCAGATACCAGCAAGCGGCCTTTCAGACGTTGCTTAATCTGCACTTCAACACGCTTAGCTTTGCCATCTCTGGCCACCCACACATAAGCGCCGTTGGCTCCCCAGGCCAGCGCCACTTCGGGTACCACGGCATGCTTGTCGCCTTGCATATTCAGCTCAACGCGAAAACTCATACCAGGGCGGTAAACATCGTTGTGATTATCAATAATGGCGCGTACCGCCAGGGTACGACTGGTGGTATCGATGCGCGAATCCAGTTCGGCAATCTGGGCTTTAATCTCAGTACCCTGACTTTGCCATGGCTTGAGGGTTAACGTGGCTCCGGCTTGCAGCATATCAAGAGCCGCTTCAGGGGCGCGAAAATTTACATAGAGCTGTTTTCGACTATCTATGCTGGTAATAGCCGTTTGCAGATTGATTCGGTCGCCGACTTCCACCTCAGTGAGACCCACTACCCCATCAAATGGCGCCAGTACCGAGCGGTCCTGCAACTCCACTTTGGCTTCTTCCAATTGGACTTTGGCCAGATCGCGCTGGGTTACCGCATCATCCAACTGGCTTTGCGCAATAGCACCACGCTTGCGGCTGTCGGTTAATCGTTCCACGGTGCGCTCAGCATCAGCCAGTAAAATAGTGGCCCTTTCAACGGCCACTTTTTGGCGCCTGGCATCCAGCTCTAACAGCACTTGCCCTTTGCTAACCCTGTCACCGGGTTTGAAATGCACGGCTACCACCCGGTCTGCCGCCGCCGGATACAACACCACAGAGTGCAGTGCCTCGGCTGTGCCTACCGCTTCAACCCGACTGGTTTCATGTTCAAACTGAAGGTCAGTGGCCAACACTCTGGCTGCCCTTGGACCACCCGGCGCGCCTTGCGCAATCACAGAACTGGAATAGCTGGCCAGCACCAGCAAACACCCGCATACCGCCGCAGGCATGGAAAGCTTCATGAAATATCCTTGATACGTAGTTATCTGCTCACGTTAGTACGCAAGCTGCTTATATTTGGATTTAATCGGGAACGGACTATAAAGCAAGTCCAGTAAAACGCCTCCTGAACTTCGACCAACAGAAGGCGTTGAGAGTTAATTTACTATTCTTTGACCTGACATTAGCGGCCTTGACGATTTCTTTACACTTCATCAATCAGTCATCGGGTTCACGCCAGCATCAAGTACACCACCAGAGTGACAATAACCGCCACCAGTAGATTTAATACCAAGCCTTCCCGCGCCATGGTTCGAATCGACACTTTCTCAGTGCTGTAAACAATGGCATTGGGAGCAGTGGCAACAGGCAACATAAAGGCACAGCTGGCACTGATGGCCGCTGGGATCATCAATAACTTGGGGTCGACCCCTGCAGCCACGCCAGCGGTGGCAAGTATCGGCATCAGCAAGGTTGCCGTTGCCGTATTAGAGGTAATCTCGGTTAGGAAGGTCACAAATAAGCACAAGGCCAGAATTAGCAGCAACACCGGAAGTTCAGATAAGCCACCCAACCATTGCCCCATGGCTGCACTTAAGCCGGATGCATCAAAGGCTTTGGCAACACAAATACCGCCGGCGAATAAAAGCAACATGCCCCAGGGAATGTCATTGGCGGTTTTCCAATCCAACAATTTCTCACCGGCTTGTTTACCTGTGGGGGTTAAAAACATGGCGACGACTCCCGCTAAGGCAATAGTGCTGTCACCCACAGACTCAAGACCCAACCAGGCTGTCCAGTAGGGCCTGAAAATCCAGGCGGCGGCCACCACTGAAAACACGTAAAGCACGCGTTTTTCACCACTGTCCCACTTACCTGCCGCCGGCATCCGTAAATTGTTCAGCGCACCTAATCCCCTGGTGAGCCATAAGGCCATTAACGGAATGGCGATAAGCACTATGGGTAGACCAAAACTCATCCAGTCAAGGAAGCTGATTTCCTTGCCCTGGGACTGGCTATAAACACTCATGAAAATAATATTAGGCGGTGTGCCTATGGGTGTTCCTACTCCGCCCAGACTCGCTGAATAAGCAATACCTAACAGAATAGCCGCCGCCAAACGGGGCTCCTGCACTCTGGCGATCACCGCCAGCGCGATAGGCAATAACATCAGGGTAGTGGCGGTGTTAGAGATCCACATGGACAACAGCGCAGCGGTAAGCATAAAACCCAGCACCAGTCGCCTGGCACTATCAGCCCCGGTGAGTTTAACCATGTAAAACGCAAAACGACTGTGGACATTGGATTTTTCCAATGCCTTGGAGAGCATAAACGCGCCCATCAGCAGAATAATCACATGGCTACCAAGGGATGACGCCGCCTGCTGATGAGTGAGCACCCCGGTCATTGGAAAGGCAGCGAATGGGATCAAAGACGTTGCCGGGATCGGCATTGCCTCAGTGATCCAGTAAAACGCCGTCAGTAAGGTGATGCTGGCGGTCCAGACAATAGGTAGAGGCAAACCTTGCTGATACAAAAGCCCCCACAACAACCCTGCCAATATTGGACCTGACAGCAATAACGAGGTTTTAACCGGCATGTAGTGTTTCCATCGCTGAATTGGCGGTTTGCCATAGTGTTTTTGTACGTAATGCTGAGAGACCGGGAGCGTCGCACTTGCGTAGCGCATTCAAGCGGCCACTGGCCTGGTAGCTACTTGGTAGCGCATCCAAAACGGCAATAGCACCGTCCCGGTTACCACAAACCAACACCATATCGCATCCGGCATCCAATGCTTGGCGGGCACGCTCTGAAAACTCGCGGGTATGGCTGACACTGGCACTTAGATTGCCGGAGAACACCACACCGTCGAAGTCTAATTCCTTACGTAAAATATCCCGTAACCAGCGACGTGAGTAACAGGCCAATAACTTGTCCACCGCCGGATAGACCACATGGGCAACCATTACCGCATCCAGCAATTTTTGCTCTTGCATGGCCTGAAATACGCGTAAATCATGGTGGCGGATTTCTGCCAGAGGCCTTGGGTCGATGCGTTTTTCAACGTCAAGCACATAACCAAGACCAGGGAAATGCTTGCCCACGGTTTTCATACCCGCTTGTTGCATACCTTTTGCATAGCTGGCGGCCATTTCGATGACTTGTTGCGATTTGCTGTGAAAGGCACGATCGGCCACGAGTGGCGACGGGCCGAGAATGTCCAGCACCGGACCAAATGCCAGATCAATATCCAGCGCCAGTAACTCTGAGGCGGTCAGCCATCCGACCTGCTGAGCCAGTTGACAAGCTTTATCGAGCTGCCCTTCCGCATATCTGAACAAGACAGACAGCGGTGGTAATGGACTAAGACCACTTCTTAATATCTGACGAGCCCCACCTTCCTGTTCAATACCTATGAGTAGCGAATTGCGTGCATGTGTCCGGGTTTGTCCTATTAGTTCACCAAGCTGTTTCAGATCATAAATATTTCGGCTGGTTAACATCACTCCACCAACCAGTGGATGATCAAGAATTTCTTTTTCTTCAACGCTCAGCTCATGTCCGGCCAAGTCAAACATCAGAGGACCCATGCCCTTCCTCATCAAATCAAAGTGCCAACACTTTAAATAATTGTAAATAAAAGGCAATGCTCAGGATAAATTCTGTACCCAGGCCTGAGGGGCGACAAACTGCAATCCCACACTGACACCTTCGCGCCCTTCCCTATGATTACGTACATGGGCAGTGAGGGCTTGTTTGGGACCTTGTGTGCATTCTATGGCCAGTGCTACTTCAGTCTTGTCCCAGTCTTGAAGTTCGGGAACCTGGGGCAATAAAAGCCGACAACCGCCTTCGGAGATATCGGTAACCTGCCCCACATAGTTCCTTCCCGCAAAAGTCACCGTTGCAGGCAAATTAACCTCATTGCGGGCGGTATCGCGCAGGCTACGTTTGGCCACATCATCAGGAAAGGTCAGAAAAATCAGATGGTCAGGGAAACGCATAAGCTGCAATACCTCGGCCTTAAAGGCAAAGATCTCGCCCAATTCATCTTCAACCAAATAACGGCAGACCACGGCCATACCGGTTAACTGTTCCCCAAGCGGCCAATTTTGCGGGTCGAAACGTAAGGCAATGTAACGACCGATACGCAGTCCCATCAGCTCGGCATGGTAGCGGCGCTTTTGTAGCTCAAGCAGTTGTACATCAACACGCATGCCAAAGGTCAAATGCTCGATCCAATAGTGATCATCGGCCTTATCCGGTTCGTTGAATGTTGGCTGCATGATTCAACTCCTCAGGGTTTAGGTGATGGGTAGGACAGACAGTGCGAAGAAAACACCACCCTCGGCGGCGGGATGTAGCATTTAGTTAAGTGCAATCACAGCGAAATGTCCAAATCCGGTTGTTCTTCATCAAATTGCACGCCTATGGTCAAAAAGCCATCCTGCATTTTTGAGTTTCTCACCATACCGCTAACTTCCTTTTGGATCCCTCGCTCGGGCCAATCGATACGAATCAGTATTGGCAGCAAATTCACCTTGCGCCCGGTATGGGAAGCGTCGAACTGAAAGCGGCAGCCTTTGCCTGACACATCAACAAGGACACCATTAAAGGAGGGAGAGGTACCTTGAGCACTACGTAACGAAATAGCGGCAGGAATCTTCAGGCTTTGGCGCTTGGTAGCCCGTAGCGGGCGTCGGTGGATTTCCGCAGGAAACGCCATAAACAACAGCTTATCAGGACGTCTTAAAGTGTTGACAATTTCACTCTTAAAGGCAAAACACTCACCCAGGCTGTCTTCAATCAGAAAGCGACAAACCGCAATTAAACCGGTGCAGTTCATACTTTGAGGAATAACAAATTCGTCAAACCGGATGATCAGATAGCGGCCAAATCTATAACCGATCAATTCGCTTTGAAAACGACTGTCGTATTGATCCAACAGTTGAATATCAATACGCGTACCACTATGAACGTGGCTCAGCCACTCTTTGTCCTGCTCAGAGCAGGCTTGAATTATGACATTCTGCAATCTGGCTATCCTGCTTTGTGATGGGCATATCTCGATTACAAAGTGTCACCACTTGGTGACACTTTGTTAACTTATAGCAGGAACTATGGCAGAACAAGCGCACATGAAGAATTTTTTATTATTTACCAGGGTAAGACTTCGCCGTTGGCATGCCAGAACTGACCTGAGTTATCCAGATTCAACCCATCAATACGCTGTACCAGACATGAGGCGGAGACGTTTGCAGACACATCACCAGCAAAATTTACCATCTGCGTCTGTACGTAGCCTGGATGCAGCAACGCCACGGCGATACCTCGCTCGCCAAGGTCTCGCGCCATGGACACACCGGCCGCATTAAGAGCGGCTTTAGACATGCGATAGCCGTAGTAACCACCAGAGCCATTATCCGCCATAGAGCCCATTCGGCTGGTCACCATGGCTATCTTTCCACCTTTTTGCATATGCGGGGCCAGTAACTGGCTGACCACCAGCGGCCCCAGTGCATTCACCTTAAACTGATATTCAACACTGGCAGGATCAGGTCGGTCAAATGTCTCATTGCCCAGTACACCAGCATTATTAATCAGAATATCGATTTGTACGCTGGTTAACGGTTTGAGGGCTTCTGTCAAACCCGTTATATCTGCAACATCCACGCCTTCCAATACCTCAGCACCGCTTTGCAGCAATTCCTTAGTGGCATGGCGGCAAAGTCCATAAACCTTGTCGCCACGTTGCAAATACGCTTGCACCAGCGCCAGACCTATACCTCTTCCTGCGCCGGTAATCACCACGGTTGCCATTGTCTTTTCTCCTGGCATTAAACCTGAGTTAATACCCTGGCCAGATCATCCGGAGTATCTATACCTGCCGGTGGTGCCTGTAATGCCACATCAACATGAATTTTTTCGCCATGCCACAGCACCCTTAGCTGCTCCAGTGACTCAATCTGTTCCAGTCCGGACGGTGTCATATTTACATATTGTTTAATAAAACCCGCCCGGTAAGCATAGATGCCAATATGACGAAGGTAGTAATCGCCAATTTCATCAATACTGTCAGCGTCGAGAAAACGCGCTCTGTCATAAGGTATGGTGGCACGGCTGAAATACAGGGCATACCCCAGTTTGTCCGTGACCACTTTCACCACATTGGGATTGAAAAGTTCTTCCACGTCGGTTAACCGTACCGCCAGGGTCGCCATTTCAGCCTGGCGATGCTGATTTAAGTTTTCTGCCACCTGCTGAATGATAGACGCCGGAATAAAGGGTTCATCCCCCTGCACATTGACCACGATCTCGTCGGCATCCAGGCCTAGTATGTCCACCACCTCGGCCAGTCGCTCAGTACCCGACTCATGATGCCGACCTGTCATACAAACCTGTCCGCCGAAGCTTTTCACGACCTCGGCAATGCGCTCGTCGTCGGTGGCCACCACCACCCGGTTGGCGCCGGACTCCATAGCACGCTCAACCACATGTTGAATCATGGGCTTGCCATGAATATCCACCAAAGGCTTGCCAGGAAACCGGGTGGACGCGTATCGGGCTGGAATGATGCAGGTAAATTTCATGGTGTATCAGCCTTTAATTTGTTCAAGCTCATCTAAGGATAAACTGCGGGCCTCGTTTTCCAGCATCACCGGAATATTGTCACGGATAGGAAAAGCCAAACGATCGAAACGGCAGATCAACTCGGCGTTGTCGGCCTGATAGATAAGCTTGCCCTTACAGGTTGGACACGCAAGTATGTCCAATAATTTTTTGTCAAATGCCATGAATTTTTTCCAGCAATCGTTGTTTGAATTGTTCGGTTAACTTAGCACTTACCGGCAAGTACCACCATTGAGAGCGGGCAAAGTCACGACACTTCACCGCATCCTTTTCGGTCATCAGAACCAAATCATCCGGTATATCGCCGTCTTTAAAAGGATGATGATCAGCAAATACCAGGCGCTCTTTAAGTTTTACCTGCCTGGTCGCCAGCAGCTTGAAGAAACGCTCAGGATTACCGATACCAGCCATGGCGATGGCCGGACGTTTTAATTCAGAAATGGACTGGGTCTGGCTGGGGTATTTCACATTCACCAATTGGCCTGGCTCCAGTGACATCAGATATTCCCCTTCCTGCGCCACGCCGCCATTAACCACGACGAAATCCACAGTTTTCATTCGCCACGGTCCTTCGCGCAGCGGCCCCATAGGTAACAAGTAGCCGTTACCGTTGCGCCGCTCACCATCCATCACCAGGATTTCGATATCCCGCGCCAGACGATAGTGCTGCAGGCCGTCATCACACACAATGATATTGCATTTATGTTCGGCAATTAGATACTTGGCACCGCGCACCCGATCAGGATCCACCACCATAGGGCAGCCAATGTGATGGCGCATCATCACAGGTTCATCCCCAACCAGCTTAGGATCGCTGTTCATGGTCAGACTATAAGGATAATAAGGCGACTTGCCGCCATAACCACGACTGACTACGCCAGGGTGAAACCCTTGTTGCTTAAGCAGTTGGCATAAACGGATCACCATGGGGGTTTTACCGTTGCCCCCTACCGAGATGTTGCCCACTACAATCACCGGTGCCCCCACCCGGATACTGCGCTTAATCCCCAATCGGAATAGCAGTCGGCGAAATGCTGAGAGCAGCCAGAATAAGATGGTTAGCGGCAACAACAGCCAAATCAGGGCATCAGGTTGGTACCAACGTTTTTCCAGCCAACTCACGATTCGCCCATTCCTTCCTTGAACTGCATTTTATGTAAAAGCGCATAGGCACCGTCTTTTTCCAACAGGGCCTTGTGATTGCCCTGCTCCAGTATCCGACCATTATCAATAACCAGAATTTCATCGGCATTTTCAATAGTCGATAAACGGTGTGCCACCAGAATGCTGGTTCTGTCTTGCTGGAGTTTGTCCAGCGCATCCTGAATCAGCCGCTCGGATTCGGTATCCAGGGCCGATGTAGCTTCATCTAAAATCAAGATGGGCGCATCCCGTAAAATGGCCCGCGCGATGGCAATTCGCTGACGCTGACCACCAGAGAGCATCAGGCCATTTTCCCCAATATTGGTATCCAGTCCGTCGGGTAATTGCTCAACAAACTCCATCACATGGGCAATACGCGCGGCCTCTTCTATTTTGGCGCGACTTACCGAGTTATCTGCACCATAGGCGATATTGTTGGCAATACTGTCGTTAAACAAAGTTACGTGCTGAGACACTAAGGCAAACTGACGCCGCAGGTCCTTAAGGCTGATATCATTGAGCTCATAGCCATCCAGGCTGATCCCCCCATTCTCCACCTGATAAAAACGCGTTAACAGGCTGGATATGGTGGATTTACCGCTTCCTGAGCGCCCCACCAAAGCCAGGCTCTTGCCGGGAGCCACATGGAAGCTGATGCCTTTTAGGGCATTGCTGTTTTTACCTGGGTAGGCAAAATCCACATTGTCAAAACGTATCTCACCGCGCGCACGATGCAAATGCACTTGGCCGTTATCCTGCTCGCGCTGTTCATCCAGCACTTCAAATACGCTGGCACAGGCTGCCATACCACGCTGGAATTCGGCGTTTACCGTGGTTAACTGTTTTAAGGGTTTGAGCAACATGGTCATGCTTACCACCACAGAGGTAAACACCCCGGCGGTCAGATTCTCAATCATGCCCGGTGTACTGGCCAGATACAGCACAACAGCCAAGGCCACTGAGGCAATAATCTGGATGCTGGACTCGCTCAGTAGTCTGGACACCACCAGTTTCATATTCTGCTGACGGTTATGGTTATTGCGCTCGGCGAAACGCTCTTCTTCGAGTTTCTGGCCGCCGAACATCAGCACCACTTTGTGACCTTTGATAACCTGCTCCACCACATTAGTCACACTGCCCATGGCCTTTTGAATATTGCGGCTGACCTGGCGAAAACGCTTACTGACCACAGACACTATGACCGCTACCACCGGGCCAATCAGCAGGAAAACCAGTGACAACTGCCAGGAGTGATAAAACATAATTGCCAGCAGATACACCACCAGAGCCCCTTCACGCACTAGGGTCAGCAAGGCTTTGCCAGCGGCATTGGCAACCTGTTCGGTATCGTAAATCACCTTGGAAATCATCTGCCCGGAGGAATGCTGATCGTGGTAGGACACCGGCAGATGGATGTATTGATTAAAGAGTTGCTGACGCATCCGCATCACCACCTGATTGCCCACCCAGGACAAACTGTAGCTGCCCATAAAGTTAAACAAACCGCGCAGAATAAACAGCGGCAACACCAGGTAAGCGGCCAGGCGCAGATAATCCACATTGCCTTTGACCAGGCTTTCATCAATTAGCGGCTGCATTTGGAAAATCACAAAGGCATCTACCGCTGAATAGCCAATCATGCCGACAATAGCCATCACAAAGGCCAGCTTGAACTCGCGCAGATAACGAAGAAAGCGCGGAAAAACGGAAGCGCTGATTTTTTTACTCATGAGACAGGACGGACTTTTCCATTAACGCCCGCATTCACCGGGCCGAATCGAGCTATTGTAACCGCCAGCTAATAATTCCCCAACTATCAATAGTTTTTTGTACAAATTTATAGCAGTGCCTAACCCTATTGCTACTGCATAAACCATTGATTGTAGCGAGTAGCGCGCAGTCCCTGCACCTGAATTTGCCCGGCTTCAATTTTAAACCGTAGTTGTCCACTGCTGCCGGTGTCATGGGTTATGACCCCGGCTGCTTGGTAGGCAGTGACCACTTCTGGGCGCGGAAACCCCCAGCGATTAAAACGCGCCTGACTGAAAACCACGTGCTCTGGCCTTACTGCGTGAATAAAGTCTGTTGACGATGAGGTTGCGCTACCATGATGCGGTGCAACTAAGATCTGAGCGCGAAGATCCTCCGTGGCGACCAGTCTGCTTTCCACCTTCTTTTCAATATCACCAGGCAGTAACAAGATATTCTGCCCATCACTGATTTTCAGCACACAGGATTGATTGTTCTGACTGCTGTATTCGCCCAGTTGGGGCCAGAGCACCTGCAAATCCAATTCTTGCCACTTTTGTTGCCAGCCTGCCTGGCAACGTCCCAAATTGGTCATCAATTGTAAAACGGCAACTCCCTCCAAAATATCCGCCTGACCACCGGCGTGATCATTATCCTGATGGCTGATAAACAGCCAATCCAACTGTCGGATCCCCAGCGCCCGCAGTGCCGGTAGCACATGCGCCGATGCGGCGCTGCTACCGGAATAATACGCCGGCCCGGTATCGTACAATAACGCCCGGCCATGACGATGTACCACCACGGCCAGCCCCTGACCAATATCCAGCACTTCGATATGCCAGGCGTCACTGCGCGAAGGCAGCCAGGTACTGACAAGAGGCAATAGCAGCAACCATCCCAATGAGCGAGGCACTAAACCCCGCGGCATAAATAGCCAAATGGCGGCCAATGCCACAGATAACCAGACCCAGGCCGAAATAGCAGGAAGCAGCACGGCGCTTTGCAGCTGTGCTTCCAGCCAGGCAACGGCCGATAAACCTAAGTCGACCAGTTTATCCGCCAAAGCGAAAAGCCATTGCCCTGCTTCGCTGTGTAATCCCAGTATCAGTAATGCAACCAAGCAAAGGGGTAACAGCAATAAAGTCACAAATGGCACGGCAAATAGGTTAACCAGCGGCGAAACCCAGGACACTAACCCAAACTGCCAGGCCACCAGCGGCAGCATTAACAGGCTCAAGGCTAGCTGTACCCGTAGCATTACAGATAATGCCGCACCAATAGCCCAGCCACGTCCGCGCGTTGGCCAGCGCCAAAACACCAGATATAAAATCAATACTGCAGAAAAGCTCAGCCAGAAACTGACCGTCAAAAGACTCAAGGGAAAAAGCAGCACAAAAAGTGCCAGACAGACCAATAAAATCCGCCTTGGCCGCCAATGCAAATTGCTATTTAACAGCATGACAAACAGCGCCAGCATCAGCCAGGCGCGTAGTGTCGGTAAACTGAAACCGGCCAGCGCAGCATACCCTAAGGTTGCCAGCAAAGCCGTTACTAGGGCCAACTTATGCAGATTCATGCGTTGCCGGACTCTGCCAAGCACGGGGCCCAATAACAAAGCGACCAGAGCGTAGATAAATGCCGACACCATCCCCAGATGCAGACCGGATATCGCAATCAGATGGGCAATACCGGTGCGCTGTACCATTGACCAGTCATCCGCCTCAAGCCAGCCTCGATAGCCCATGCTTAAGGCCGCCAGCCAGCCTCTGTGCTCAATATCCAATTCTGCAAAGCGGCTCAACCACCATTGTCGGACGCTGTTTCCCTCTGCCAGTAACTTATTTTGCGGCGCTTTTGTTACGTAGCCCGTCGCCCGGATCCCGCTGGCAAACAGCCACTGCTGATAGTTAAATCCGCCCATATTCAGCATGCTATGCGGTGGGCGAAGCCTAACCGCCAAGCGCACCACCTGATCTTGTTCGAGGTGCCAGTCAGCGTCCCGCCAGCTTAGTCTCACGCGCACACTACGCCACAACGACTGCTCATCAAACTTTGTCAGACGCAGTGTGAAGCGCGGACTGGATTCCGCTTGCAGTAACGTCTCCACTTGCCCTTCGATAATAGCGACTTGTCGGATCTTGTCGTTTGGGAGTTGCCAGGCAAGCTGCCAATGGCCTACACTCGCCATCCAGACCACGCCGGTCAGTAGACCGGACAAAACCCAATGGCGTTGGTAAGCCAACCAGAATGCGCCAAGTAGCAGAACAGGTAACGACCAGGCGACAGGAAGCGCAGGGAACAGCAGCATTAGCGCGCTAGCTGTCATAAAACTGAAAAGCCAACCATCCATAGTTATGTCGCCTTTACACCTGGGCTGCGCCCGAATCAGAGATGTCTATGCCGAAGAAAATGATTAAGCGCTTTTTACCAAGCCATGAGTCCATTAAGGAACAAAAAGCCCTTAAAGTCTTCGGAACCTTATTACATGATGCTAACCTCTGGCATCTGAACCGTAAATCCGCCTCCGGCGCTTTTGGCCTCGGGTTATTTTTCGCTTTCTGGCCGGTACCTTTCCAAATGTGGCTCTCGGCCGCCTGTGCCATTCCGCTGCGCGTCAATTTGCCCTTATCGGTCGCCACAGTGTGGATCACCAATCCCTTTACCATGCCACCAATCTTTTATGGTGCTTATCTGGTGGGGGTCAGTGTGCTGGGCCAGCCGGCCCAGGAATTTACCTTTCAGCTAAGCTGGGAGTGGGTAGTACAAAGCTTGGAAACCATTGGCCCGGCCTTTCTGCTTGGTTGTGGGATCTGTGCCGTGGTATTCGGCTTACTGGGCTACTTTGGAATGAATCTGTTATGGCGCTATTCGGTTAATAAAGCCTGGAAAAAACGCCAACAGCGCAAACTTAACCATATGACCCACCGCCTGTAAGTCCCACGCTTAAGCATAGTCCTCACCGACAACGGTTGCAGGTTATCCGTTCACGGATAACCTGGCGGCCAGGCGAGAACCACGCTGACAATGTGCAGTGACCGCCGCTTTTACGTTAGCTTCATCGGCAAACACACTAACCTGCTGTTTGGCCCGGGTAATGCCGGTATACAACAATTCACGACTGATCAGGCTGGACTGACCTTGAGGTAAACAGATAATGGCGTGCTCAAATTCCGAGCCCTGACTTTTATGAATGGTCATGGCATAGAGCTTTTGCCAGGCTGGCAAACGGCTGGGTAACAGCGCTCTGACACTGCTGTCCGCCTGCATAAACCAGACTTTCAGTAAACCGTCCTGATCCGGCATACAGATACCGATATCACCATTAAACACCCTGACCTGATAATCATTCTGACTGACCATCAACGGGCAGCCCGGATACAGCTCCTGAATGGGTTTAATCATACCGCGGCGCGTAAGTTCCAGTTCTATACGCGCATTAAACTGTTCAACACCCCAAGGCCCGCGACGAGTGGCACAGAGCAATTGCTGATTCATCAGGGCCGTAAAGGCCGCCTGAATATTTTTCTCAGCCACCGCAGACATATAGTCCTGCAGCAAGCGACAGATTAAATCCACCACCTGGGCAGTATCGGCACGATTGAACCAGCTGACATCGGTTAATGCCGGGTCTTGGAGGCAGTTGAATACCGCCCCGGTTTGTCCGTTATTGATGGCGCGGGCCAATTGACCAACGCCACTACCCGCCGTGAATCTGTGACTCTTTCTAAGCATCACCAGATTGTTCTGAACCAGGCTCAGCGCCGCGTCAGCTGCCAACAGATTCACCTCACCAAGCTGATTTAACATTGAGGTGGTGTTCGCGTCATATTGGCCCTGTTCGGCTTGCCACAGCCCCTCCGGTAAACTTTGGCAGATATCCCCCAGCACTGACCCCACCTCAACCGATGCCAACTGCTGGCGATCGCCAAGCATCACCAAACGCGCGTGAGCAGGCATGGCCGCCAGCAGTTTGGCCATCATGGGTAAGTCCACCATGGAGGCTTCATCCAGGATCAGCATATCCAGTGATAACGGATTGTCCTGATGATGTCGGAATGTGCTTTTACCCACCTGATAACCCAGCAACCTGTGCAAGGTTGCCGCCTCGTTAGGTAAATGCTGTCGCAAGTTTTGCGGTAATCGCGCCTTCGCCAGGGTAATGGACTCGCTCAGCCTGGCTGCCGCCTTACCCGTGGGTGCGGCCAAAACTATGCGTAGCGGACGCTGACCGGCTTGTTCGCATAGCCCCTGAATAAGCGCCATAAGACGCGTCACTGTGGTAGTTTTGCCTGTTCCAGGCCCACCGGTGATAACACAAAACTGTTTGCTGGCTGCCAAGATCACCGCCAATTTCTGCCAGTCCGTGCCCTGCGTTTCCTCGCTGAAAAGCTGTGCCAGCAGCTGCTTACCGCTAGTCAGATCGAAACTAAACTGACCCGACGCCAACTGTTTGAGCTGTTCGGCCAAGGTCACTTCATAGTGCCAATAACGTTGCAGGTACAGGGCCTGACCATCCAGGATCAGGGGCAAAGCTTGCTGAGAAATCCCCTGTTCAACCTTCCCAAGGGTTACCGCCTCTTCGAGCAGTTCCTGTAGCTGTGAGGTAAATAGCATAGGTAAAGGCTCAGCCAGCACCGGCACACAAAGGTTGTACAGGCGTACCAGCTCGTCCAGTTGCACACACACATGCTGAGCGCTTAGCTGCTGACTTAGGATGGCGGCCAAAAGCCCCATTTGTCTGGCATGTTGCTCACCAACCTGCTGCTCGCGTTCGGCGATAAAATCCCCAAGGCCCAAATCCAGCCCGGTAAATGCCAGGGGGCTGAGGCTGGGATCCAACAGAGGTTTAAGATAGGAGGTCGAATTCAACATAAACTAAGCTGCTCCATTTCCCCCTGGGTTGTTTGCTTACCAGCAAACAAGGCATCCAGCGCCAGGATCATGGCTTTATCCGGCCGCAACTGGAAAATTCCCTGTCCAGGCTGGTGCTGACTCATGCCACGTAAAAACCAATAGCAAGCGCCACCCACATGTTTATCGTAGTCATACTCACTCAAGCGGCTTTGTAGCCAGCGATGTAAGGCCAGGCAATACAGCACCGCCTGTAACTGGTAATCATGCTCAAGCATCGCCTGTCGCATGCTGTCTTGATCGTAGTGGTGAAAATCATTACCCAGATGGTTGGATTTATAGTCCGCCACATACAGCTTACCGTCATGAATAAAAATCAGATCCACAAAGCCCTTGAGCATCCCGCTCAAGGTCTCAAAGTCGTAACGCGCTGACATCTGCGGCATATGCGCTTGCAAAATATGGTTAAATTTATGCGCCTGCACTTGATGCAATGGCAGATGGAACTCTAGTTCTACTCGCGCCTGATGAATATCCGCCAATCTGAGCGGTGAATCGAGCATCAGTGGGGTATGCAACACATCCCACAACCACTCCGTCACCACCTCATGCCAGCGCGGCTCAACGCCATATAATTCAGCCTGCTGCTGAACACTCTCCAATAGGCGTGCTTCCGTGACTTTGTCCCCTGACTGGGGATTATCATCCATCATCAGCAGTTCCAGCACCCCATGTAAGAATGAGCCTGCTTTAGCGCCCTTGATAAAACCGAAGCGATCCTCTGTTGGCTGGCTATCCAGCACCGCAGAAAGCGGCGCCATCCCTTCATCATGACCCGGTGCGGGCAAATGATCCTGCTGCTGACTGATGGCGGAGTAACTGGTTAACCGCCAGCTTTGACGTAAGCTTCGCCCCACTCTGGCACAGTCCAGTGGCTGAGGCGCTGTCGCCAGATTTTTATAAAGTTCAGGCTCGGCCTGCCCCATAGGCTGATAATGCACATAGTTTCCATCCGCCAGATTGGTCAGGCGGTTGCCTAATTCACCTGCAGCCAGTTCAGTGCCAGGCCCGAACAATAAGGCACCCAAGGCAGTTGAGGTCAGCGCCGAGCCTCGACTCTGGCCACCGGCCGTGGTGTCGAACACCCCCACACTGCACCAATGCTCGGCCCGGGTCAGGGCCACATACAGCAAACGTATGTCTTCAGCGAGCTTTTCCCGGCTAGCTTTTGCCAGGCTGTCTTCACGGCCCAGAAAATCCACCCACAAACGACGCTCGTCATCGTGATACAAGGGATCCAGCCGCTTCTGGTAACGACAGGCAAAGGGCATAAATACCAGCGGGTATTCCAGCCCTTTGGAGGCGTGCATAGTGACTATCTGCACCAGGTTGTCATCTGTCTCCAGGCGCAACTGCTGACCTTCATGATTATCATCGGGTTCAAGCAAGGTCTGGGCAAACCAATGCAATAACTGGCTTTCGCCCTGTAAAATCTGGCTTTGCTGTTGTAAAAGTTCAAACAAATGGCGCAAATCGGTGATGCGTCGTAGACCATCATCAAAACGTGCCTGCAGTGATGACATCAGCCCCAGCTGTTGCTGCATTTGCGCCAAAGCACTGGCAATGCCCTGGCGTTGCCACAAGCGTTGCCAATGATAAAATTGCCCAAGCAATTCCTGCCAGCGGCTATCATCTGCCAGCCAGCCTTCAAACTCCGCACTGCTCAGTCCCACCAACTCGGTCAGCATGGCAGATTTGACCAGCGCTTCTTCACTGGGCGCATGGATTGCCTGTAATATGAGTAACAAATCAGCGGCGGTTTGCGTGGAAAAGACACTTTTTCTGACCAGAAACACTGACGCAATCTGCAACTTCGCCAAAGCATCGCGCATCAGTTGCGCTTCGAATCTGTCTCTGACCAACAGCGCGCAATCAGCCGGGCGAACAGCGCGATGTTCGCTGCCTTGTTTTATCTGCGCCCGACCTTGCTGCCCCCATGCCAACATATCAGCAATCTGCGCGGCAAAATGTTCCGCCAGGGGTTGTTGAGCGACGCTAAAGCCCAGTGGTTTGTCACTGCTTAAATGTTGGAAGACCAGGCCGGTCTGCGGCTCGCCGTCTAGCAATAATTGCTTGCTTCTCTGACCCGAGCGTACCGGTAAAAACGGGATCTCCTGGTTGTATAAAAAGCCTTGTGGGCTTTGACTGAACAGCTGATTGACGGCTTCCACCATGCCAGGCTCTGAGCGCCAGTTGGTTTCCAGGGTAAAACAGCGCCCATCGCCCACCTGTTGTTTGGCTTGCATGTAGGTAAAAATATCGGCACCACGAAAGGCATAAATAGCCTGTTTGGGATCACCAATCATAATCAGGCAATGGGTCGCCCCAGTCGGATACAACTGATTGAAAATCTGGTATTGCACCTCATCGGTGTCCTGGAACTCATCAATCATGGCCGCCGGGTAAGCCTGTCGTATGGCCTCCTGTAAGGCCTGGCCATTCACACCTTGCAGGGCAAGCGCCAGATGATTGAGCAAATCATCCGGACTCCACTGATTCGAAGCATATTTGCTGCTCGCCACCTGCCTGCGCAGACAGTCAATGGCTTCCAGACAAAGGGTAACCTTAACCCCTTGTTGCAATTGCTCCTGCAATCTCACTAATTGCTCAAAACGGGCAAAATCCAGGTCAGATATATCCGGACTGCTTTTACTCAGCGCCTTGGCGATTTTCTCTGGCAGGAAATCCGCAAACTCAGCCCCTTGTTGCAAAAACAGCCCATTACCGGCACAAAAACTGTCCATCTGCGTCAGCACATCACCCTTGCCCAGACGCGAGCGTTTATTCAGATTGGCCTGCCACAAGCGTTCCAATACCTGGTTGTCTCGCCACCAGGCTTTAGTATCCGCCACTAACCACTGAAACTTTGCCAATATTTCTTCCAGGGCAACGGGCTTATCCTGACTGCTGAATGGCTGGTTCAGCAGGCTACGCACCTGTCCCAACAAGGCTAATGGCTGAGGCCAGAGGCCAAGTGCCACTTCCAGTAACGGGGCGGATAACGGCAATACTCTGACCCGCCAAAAGTCTTTGATGGCTTGATGTAAATGTTGTGACTCATCCAGGATCAACTCCTGTTGATAACGACTACCGCTTTCAAATGCATGACGGGTCAATACACGCTGACAAAATCCATGGATAGTAAACACCGCCGCTTCATCCATCTGCCTCATTGCCAGTTGCAGACGCCTGCACGCCAGCGTCCTATCGTCCACCTGCTTAATCAAACCAGCAATAATAGGATCGTCGCTCTGACCAATCAGCATATCCAAATTAGCCTTGGCCAAAATAGCGCGGATGCGGCTTTTCAATTCGGCGGTGGCGGCATTGGTAAAGGTCACCACCAGAATTTGCTCAACGCTCAATGGCGCACAGCCCACGCCCAATAACAAACGTAAGTACAGTCGCACTATGGTAAAGGTTTTACCTGTACCCGCGCTGGCTTCGATCAGTGATTGACCGGATAGGGGGAAACTGGCGATATCAAGTGGCTTCATGCCTGACTCCAGTTAAATAAAGGGCCAAGCAAGGCGTCGCTGACGGCAATGAACTCGTCCTGATGCATCGCAAGATCCGGCCAAATACGTCCCGTATGCGCTTCCTGTCCCTCGCCTCTGGCAAAGTCGTTACCCATATAGCTGGTCAGTACTCTGTCCATATCGCCTTTTTCCAGCCACAACCAACCACACTCAGGCAGCAACAACAAGGGCTGGTTATGACCGTTTTGCCAGGCCTGCACATAGATAGATAGCTGTTCAAGGGCTTGCTGCTGTGGCATCCCTTTAAGCTCAAATGTGCCGGAGTCGGTACCGACATACACAGCCGAGCAAAGTGGATAGCCGTTGGCACAAAGCATTAACATACGCAGCCATAATGACAGCTTATCCCTGGCTCGCACTTTACCCGCCCGCCACAATACCAATTGGTTTGCATACAGATGATCCTGCCAGCCCTGCATGCTTATACCATTCAGTTCCAGGTGCAGTAACTCGCGTTTGGGTTGATGATCCAGACAATACTGCATAAGTGCATCACGTATAGTGCTCGCTTGTTGTATCACGCCCTGCAGCGCCAATGTACCGGCGTGCCCGCCGGGTAACAGACCTTCGGCACGCAGACGGGCAGTCAGCACCTCATCACTGGCCTGGCTATGTTGCCAGGCGACCAAACGGTCGAGCAGTTGGTAGCGCTGCAGGCTATCCAGTACAAAAGGTTCATCCTCCTCCAAACTGTCTGCTGCATAGCCAAAACGCGCCTGCCAGCGCAGTTGGAAAAAGCCCCGCGCCGGATTAAGTAAGAAACTGATAAGCTCCTCACAACCCAACGTACCTTGAACCTCGATGGTCGCCAGGTTTTGGCTCATAAAAGCTTTGGATTCGGGAGGCTGCGACTGGCCTTTGGCAAGTGTCAGCAAATAGCTGTCAAAACTACGCGGCTGTTCGACTTGAAAATAATCAGGATGAAAGGGCTGTAGATGCTGAGCCTTAATCAGCTCATCACCAAGCGGATTACCTTGCGAATCGCAGTATACCAGGCGGCAATAATCCAGCAGTTCGCTCAGCAAAACCGAGGGCACCAACGCCTGATTATCTCTGGCACTGCGTCCCTGAAAGCTGATATACAACTGCTGACGTGCCGACAACAGGGCTTCCATAAACAGGTATTTGTCGTCGAGGCGACGTGAACGGTCACCTTTTCGACCAGCACTGTGCTGCATTAAATCAAAACCCACCGGGGTAACCTGGCGAGGATAGTCGGTGTCATTCATGCCCAGCAAACACACCAGCTTAAAGGGCACACTGCGCATCGGCATCAGGGTACAAAAGTTCACACTGCCAGCTAAAAAGCGTTGCCCAACCCCAGACTCCTGCAAGCGCTGCTGCACCGCCTGACAAAACACTTGTTGGTCAATCGCCTCGGCATAGTGCCGATGATGCCCGGCCAATTCACTTAGTGCCTCACGCAGTCCAAGCCACACACCTTCATCTTGCGCATCAATCTCGTACATTTGTTCGATGCGTATTTGTACCCAGTCAATGCGCTCCGCCAAGGGCAGTTGACGCTGGCAGAAACCCAACCAGTCGGTTAGTTGTTGCAAGAACAGCAGTAGCTTGCCCAGTACCTGGCTGCTCTGGCCTTCCAGCTCAGCATAAGGCGCAATGATATTGGTCTTACCCTGCAGCGATTCCACATACAGCTCTGTCTGCATGGCGTAACCGCTAATCAAGCGTTTGAGGCCAAACAGCCAGGTATTCTGTTCATCGGTGGGTAACTGCCAGCGCTGTTTATCCTCACCATCCAGGCCCCAGCGCACGCCCACATCCAGCAAACAGCGGCGTAGCTGTGCAAACTCGGCGTCACTAAGCTCGAAACGGCGCAAGATCGCTGGCACTTCGAGAATATCCAACACCTCGGCCAAGCTCAGACGCGACAAGTGCAGTTTATTCAGGCTGATAAAGCTATTCAGCAGCGGCGATTCTTCACTCAAGCTGCGATCAGAGATGGCATAAGGTACGGATAACTCCTGACGGTGCCCGCCAAATACCCCATGGATCAGCGGCGCATAAGCGGCCACATCCGGCATCATGACGATAACATCTCCTGGGTGGTTATCCGGATGCTCACGGAAAAACGCCAGCAAATGATCATGTAACACTTCAAGCTCACGCAGCCTGGAATGACAACTGACCAACATCAGGCTGTTGTCTGTGTCCTCTATCTGCACTCTGGGTAAGGAGCTATCCTGCCCCAGCAGCGCTTCGGCGCTTAGCGGCTCGGTGCTGCCACGCAAGGTCAGATTAAGGATCTCATGCTGAATATGCTCAAGCAGGTTTTGTGGTGGATGCTCCACAAATAAGTCATGTTGCTGGGGTGAGCGCTCCAGCAGCATATCCTGAAAATCCTGACCCAATTTTCCCCAGGAGGCGAGCAACGGGTTACCCACATCCAGATAATCAACCAGATCGTTGCCTTGGGTCAGCTTTGCCAGTTCTGCGCGAGCTTTGCGCTTCTCATCAACAATATCCCCCCAGTATTGCTGGCTGGGGTTAAACCAAAAAATCACCACCTCAATCTGTCGGGCCAGGGCGTCTAAGATTTCCAACTGCTGTGCTGGCAGCGCGGAAATACCAAACACCAGTAAAGTGGAGGGTAAAAAGCTGCGACAATCCTGCTGCTGCAACTTTTCCAGCAAACTATGGTGCAGATTGCCCCGATGCCAGGGTGACTCCCCCAAAGATTCGGTGTAGTTGCCCAGCGCACGCCATAACTGTGCCTGCCATTCCTGTTCACTGTCAGGCAGATTGTCAACCCGTGCACCTTGCTCCCAGCTTTGCAACCAATCGGGGCGATAGACCAGGTACTGGTCAAATAAGTCGGCGATTTTCTGGCACAACTGGAATAACTTTAACCCTTCAGGCTGACTGACATTACCCAGATAGCCCGCTACCGCGCCGAAGGCGGGCTGCTGGCAAAGGTCTGGCAAAATCGCCATCAGCTTCCAGGTCATATTGTCTTTGGTAAATGCCGACTGTTTGGGCAAGTCCGGCAACAACCTAAGATACAGACGATTCCAGATAAAACTGGAAGGCAATGGAAATTCCAAATTCGCGGCAATGCCCAAGGACTCTGCCACCTGTAACTTTAACCACTGCGCCATGCCGGGGCTTTGCACCCAAATAGGCTGAGGGGTGAACAAGTTGTCCAGGGTCCGATTGTCACTGGCTAACTGCTGGCATAGCTGGGCAGCCAACACTTCCATTTTGTTTGATTGAACAAGGTGCAGCATAAGGCGTTGATTTTATTGTCCTGAGGCCATGGTACCACAGGGCTGGCCAATGCCTATGCCGACATATTTTTGTTACTGCTGTTAGGCTACACTGAGCTTGGGTACAAACACCAAAGTAGACCGGGGTAAGCGCGACCACGAAGGTAAGGATGGGATGGTTAAACGATAGGAGCCGACATGGATAACTGGCATCAGCTCAATATAGAGCAACTATGGCAGCAACTTGACAGTGATCAGCAGGGCCTGGCCCCACCGCAGGTAGAACAGCGTTTGCAACAATACGGTCCTAACCAGCTCCCACAGGCTAAGAGCAAGCCGGCCTGGCAGCGTTTTATATTGCAGTTCCACAACATCCTGATTTATGTGCTACTGGTCTCATCCGTTATTACCTTGTGGTTAGGTCATGTGGCCGACAGCCTGGTCATATTGGCGGTTGTGCTGGTCAATGCGCTGGTGGGCTTTATTCAGGAAGGGAAAGCCGAACAGGCCATGCAATCTATCCGGCAACTGCTGGCTCCCAAGGCAGCCGTGATTCGGGCAGGCACCCGGCAACATATCCAGGCCAGTCAGTTGGTACCGGGAGACGTGGTATTACTGGAAGCGGGTGATAAAGTGCCTGCGGATCTCAGACTCTTTCGCTGCCATGGCCTGCAAATTCAGGAAGCAGCGCTGACCGGTGAGTCGGTACCCGTGGAAAAACAAACTCAAGCTGTTGATGCTATGGCCGCCCTGGGCGATCGCACCTGCATGGCATTTAGTGGCACATTGGTTACCAACGGTCAGGGCGCAGGGGTAGTGGTAGCAACCGGCCAACAAAGCGAAATAGGCAAGATTAGCGGCTTACTAAGGGATGTTACCCAAATCACCACCCCACTGGTCGAACAAATGGGCGTGTTCGCCAAATGGCTGACCCTGGTCATACTGATGCTGGCCGCCGCCTTGCTGATTTCAGGTGTCACCCTGATGGGTTATGAACTACAAACCCTGTTTCTCAACATTGTGGCGCTGTCGGTTGCGGCTATTCCCGAAGGCTTACCGGCAGTGCTCACCATCACCCTGGCGATTGGCGTGCAACGCATGGCCAAACGCAATGCCATCGTCAGACGTTTGCCCAGTATTGAAACCCTGGGGTGCGTATCTGTGATCTGTACCGATAAAACCGGCACCCTGACCCGTAACGAAATGATGGTGGTGAGCACGGCCGTAAGTGCCGGGGATTATCAGGTTGAAGGCGAAGGGTATGAGCCTTTTGGCAGACTGCAAGGCCCCAATGTCGCTGCATCGGACGAACTCCTTGCCATTGGACTGGCTGCCCAGCTGTGCAATGACGCCACACTGGTTAAGGCAGATGAACAATGGTTGGTACAGGGCGATCCCATGGAAGGCGCGTTACTGGCCTTTGCCGCTAAAAGCGGCCTTACAGAAGCACAACATAAAGTCTGGACACGCAGCGACCTCATCCCCTTTGATTCTACCCATCGTTTTATGGCAACCCTTAATCACGATCATCAAGGACATGGCCTAATCCTACTCAAAGGTGCCCCGGAAAAGATTTTGTCTTTATGTCAATGGCAGCGAGGCCCTGACAATACGCAACAACCTATAGTGCCGTCTTACTGGCATGATAAAGCCGACAGCCTGGCAGCGCAGGGACAAAGAGTGCTCGCCCTGGCACAAAAAACTACTCATGCCCAGCATTTGGCCCTGGAACTCACCGATCTTAATGCAGATGTGGTGTTGCTAGGCCTGGTAGGAATGATTGACCCACCACGCCAGGACGCCATTGAGGCGGTTCATCAATGTCAGCAAGCCGGCATCCGGGTAAAAATGATCACCGGTGACCATGCTAAGACTGCCGCCGCAATCGCTACCCAGGTCGGCCTGAAACAGGCTGATAAAGTACTCACCGGTGCGCAATTGGAAGTCATGGACCAAGCCACCCTGGCCGAGCAGATTTTAGACGTCGATGTGTTTGCCCGTACCAGTCCGGAGCATAAGCTGCGCCTGGTGATGGCGTTGCAGGAATTAGGGCTGGTAGTGTCAATGACAGGTGACGGGGTAAACGATGCCCCTGCACTTAAACGCGCCGATGCGGGCATTGCGATGGGCTGCAAAGGTAGCGAGGCGGCAAAGGAAGCCTCGGATTTGGTTCTGGCTGACGACAACTTTGCTTCCATTGCCGCCGCAGTGCGCGAAGGCCGCACTGTGTATGACAACATTAAGAAAGTGATCAGCTGGACCCTGCCAACCAACGGTGGTGAGGCCGGCATTATAGTGCTGGCTCTGTTGCTGGGGATGACTCAACCCATTACTGCCATCCAGATTCTGTGGGTAAACCTGATTACCGCCGTCACCCTGGGCATTGCTTTAGCCTTTGAGCCAAGCGAAGCCAATTTAATGACCAGGCCCCCCAGACCGCGCAGTGCGCCCTTGATAAGCGGCGAACTGGCCTGGCAGATTATCCTGGTCACTTTGCTGTTTATCTGTGGCGTATTTGGGGTTTCCTACTATGGCACCAGCCAAGGCTATGAGGTCGAACTCACCCGCACCATGGCGGTCAACACCCTGGTCGTTATGGAAATCTTCCAGCTGTTCTTTATCCGCAATCTCTATAGCACAAGCTTAAACTGGCAGATAATTAAGGCTACGCCCATAGTCTGGGCAATGGTCATCACCGTGGTGCTGGCACAGTTGGCTATTACCTTCATGCCCCCGTTACAAAAGGTCTTTGGTACCCGCGGTATAAGCTGGCAGGACGGACTGCTGATACTGGTTGTGGGTATCTTGTTATTCATTTTGCTGGAGGCCGAGAAACAACTGCGCCACCGTCTTTTGCATAAGACCAAATGATGGATATTCAACACCCTTTACCTCTGGCCCCTACCGGTAAAAAATTTAAGACTTCACTCAACTACTGGTATAACAACCAAGAGGAGTGAAAAATGGATAAACAAGAATACAAGCAACAGCTAAAAACCCTGCAGGTAGAACTTATTCAGCTACAACAATGGGTAGCCAGCAGCGGCCAAAAACTGGTGGTGATTTTCGAAGGCCGGGATGCTGCGGGTAAAGGTGGCGCGATAAAAGCCATCAGTGAGCGGTTAAACCCTCGTATTGTAAGGATTGCGGCGCTAGGTAAGCCTTCGGATAAGGAGCGCCAGCAATGGTATTTTCAGCGTTATGTGGAGCAATTACCCGGCGCTGGCGAAATCGTGCTGTTCGACCGAAGCTGGTACAACCGAGCAGGTGTAGAGAAGGTCATGGGCTTTTGCAATGATGAAGAGCATCAGGAGTTCTTGCGCGCGTGCCCGGAGTTTGAACGTATGTTGATCCGCTCAGGTATTCGCCTGGTGAAATATTGGTTTAGTGTCTCTGCAGATGTGCAGGAGCAGCGTTTTCAGGAAAGACTGGATAATCCGTTAAAACGCTGGAAGTTTTCCGATATGGATCTGATTTCACGCAGCCGCTGGCGCGAATACAGCCAAGCCCGTAATGAGATGTTCAAACACACAGATACCGAGGACAGCCCTTGGTACATTATTGATGCAAACCACGATAAAAAGGCCAGACTGAATTGTATCAGCCATCTTTTATCTTTGGTGCCTTACCAGCAACTCCCCTTTCCCAAAGTGGAGCTGCCCGGCATGGAAGAACATCATAGGGATCTAGCTATCCCGGATAAAGTTAAACGCATTCCAGAGCCTTTTTAAATCATCAATAGGACGTTGGACTGACAAGCTGAAACCACATTGAGGTGCTGACATGCTTAATCAACAAGGCGGCTGCTTATGCGGCCAATTGCGTTACGCGCTTAACGGTCCTTTGCATGACGCCGGGTATTGTTATTGCCGACTATGCCAACGGGCAAGTGGCTCGCCGACATTGGCCTGGTTAACGGTAGCCGTTGACACCTTTAGTTATACAAAGGGTACACCCGGCATTTTTGCTTCAAGCCCTGCTTACCAAAGAGAGTTTTGCCCAACCTGCGGCACGCCTGTGGTATTTCGCAAACAACAGGCCGCCAAGACAGTGGATGTGACCTTGTGCTCTCTGGATAACCCTGACTCGGTAAAACCCCAATACCATATTTGGACCACCAGCCAGCCCGTCTGGCACCATATTGGCGATAATCTCCCGCAGTATTCAGACAATGGACCGGATCAGTAACCTGGCTTGCATTCCTAGAATAAATACCGGCGCAGCACTTTGCGCCTAGATGAACAACAATATAGGGAGAGTGAGCAAGCGAGACAATCCGAACACAGACAGATAAAAAAACGTCCCAGCTGGCATTGCCAGGACGTTTTAATGAGTGCAAGGTTTCCAACCCGTTATTTAAAAAAGTCTCACCTGCCAGGATGATATCAAGCGCCCTGCGTCAACACGATTAGCCTAGGTATTGACTTCCTACACCTCCTACAGCCAGGCAAAGAAACGGCGCTATCACCAGGGCGACGCAGTTAAGGTACCGCCAAAACAGGTTCATACCGCCATAACGGGCGCTGAAGGGGTAAGCCTGATTATTTTTCGCTTACACCAATAAGGTCAACCCGAGCGAGTAGTAGTTGAGGAAGACACGTAAGAACAACCACCTTGTTTTCATTTTAAAAAAGGCAGTTGTCGAGGATATTCAGTGGTTGGTCTAATACACCAGTATCTTCGCGCTATTTCTGATAAATCTATACCGGATTTCACCAGCCTTTGGATTATTTTCCAGGAGAAGCTAAACCGGTGAAAATTGGAGTTATCATGTTCAGGCACCTCTCAAATTATCAATCCCCCTTTCCGGCTTAAGCCGGGGAGTCTTTTTACGCTTCCCGGCAATAAAAAATCGTTGTTATTTTTTATGGGGAAGTTCGATGAAAGCATGTTTTCTTGGGCTATTTAATTATGTAGCCAGTCGTATTCAATACTTTTTTATTTATAGTCCGTCTATTTTCATTCTTTCACCTGTCGAACTGCTGGCAGCCTTAGAGCGAGTTGCGTGTCAGCGCTGCCCTGAACATTCAGCCACTGTTGCTGTGGGTGACAGAGTTCTGGTATGGGACTTACAGAATAAAGTCCTGCTGAAACTAACCCTGATAGCCAGTCAACACTCCAACCCTAAGCAAGGACTGCTGTCCGTATGTTCCGGACTAGGCATGGCTTTGCTTGGTAAACACCCAGGCAGCTATTGCAAGGTATCGGTCCTACATAAAGAACACCATTTTCGTTTGCTAAGCATCTTAAATTTTCAGGATGAAAAACCTCTAACAAACAATGGAGAAAAACGCTTTGAAGATTCAATTATGCCGCCAAGAAATTTGCCCCAGCATTAACTTATGCTGAGTTTATTTTACTAAAGTCAGCGGCATCTTTAGTTAGCCACACTTTATTCGGAGAATATCTGGTTATGTCTAAAGAAAAAGACAAGAAAAAACCCACTAAATCGATAAAAGAAAAACGCCGGGATAAAAAGGAAAAGCGCTTAAATAACGGCTAATTCTGATAATTTTTCCTTGTGAAAACAAAAAGGGGCCGGCTACCGGCTCCTTTTTTCCTGCAACTCTATATCCTGTGGAATAATGGCATAGCAGTTAGCGTCCCGCGGCTGTCCAAAATGAAACAGACGATTACGCTGCACCGCCTCAAGCTGGCCGCCTAAAGCACTGGCCACCCTATTGCTGGCAACATTATCCAGCAATACGTGCACCTCGATACGCGCCAGCCCTAACTGCGTAAAACCATAGTTAAGAGCCAGGTGCGCGGCCTGCTTGGCAATGCCCTTGCCTAACATGTCGCTACGTACCCAATAGCCTAGGCAGCCCACCTTATGCTGCTCGGTGACTTGGTTGAGTCCCACGCCACCCAATAACCGACCAGCGACGGCATCAACAATCACAAAGCGATAATCGCTGCCTTGCTGCCAGACTCTGGCCGCCCCTTGCACCCAGGATCTGGCATCCTCCAGAGAATACGCTTCGCTGCACCAAGGCAACCACGCCGACAAATGCGCGATAGATGAACGCACCGCTTCGAACAAGGGCTCCACATCATCTGTTTGGTAAGGTCTAATGGTGATTTTCATGTTAGGGCTTATTAAAAGTTTGCCTGGCCTGCGCCACTTTTTGTCGGGTTACGCAGTCAGCCGCATGATCATTGACCAGCCCCATGGCCTGCATAAAAGCATACACAGTGGTCGGCCCGACAAATTTCCAGCCCTGCTTTTTTAAGGCTTTGGATAAGGCTTCTGACTGGCTACTGGTAGAACGCATTTGCAGCTGTTCAGTATCCGGCTCTATTTCTTCAAAACGCCAGAAATAACTGGCTAACGAGCCTTCTCGCTCTATTAGCTCAATGGCTCGTTTGGCATTATTGATTACTGCCTCAATCTTACCGCGATGACGGATAATGCCCGCATCCTGCAACAGCCGCTGAATATCCTGCTCGTCAAAACCGGCCACCTGATGAAAATCAAAGCCCTTGAAAGCGCCCCGAAAATTTTCTCTCTTGTTCAAGATAGTGCGCCAGCTCAGGCCCGACTGAAAAGACTCCAGACACAGCTTTTCAAACAAACGGATATCGTCTTCTACCGGAAAACCCCATTCGTTGTCATGGTAAGGCAAGAACTCAGGTGCGCCGCCACACCAATTGCAACGGGGCTGACCATCCATAGGCTCGATATAGGTACTCACACGCACTCCTTAATTAAGTAAAAAGGCCAGACGCTGATTGGCTTGGTTGGGTGCCACTTCGATAATTTCGCTGCTAACCACCTGATGCTGCACAAAAGGATCTTCTGCCACTCGCTGTTGCAAGGCTTCCAGGCTGGTATTGTGGGCAAGCAACATGCCTCCCTGGGCAGGCTTAAGACTGCCCACCAGTATAAAAACGCCATCTTCCAGCCCGGCGCATATCCAATCCTTATGAGCCTGCATAAATTGCCCTGCATCGGCGCGGTTCTTGGCAAATTTTAATAACACAATAAACATCAACACTCCTTGATTAACTCTGTAGCGACTGAATCTGCAGATCAAGCCACTGATTCAGCAGCTCGACCTCCTGTTCAATAAAACTCATATCATTAAAAGCATTGGCAAGGGTCGCAATGCCCTGGCTGCGGGCCAGCAGATGCATGGCCAGGGTATCGGCTTGCTGTGGGGTAAATTCCATGGCCATAAGCTGTTCACCTAACCATTGGCGAAACAGACTGAACAAGCCATTGGCACGGTCCAGGGCCTGATGATTCAGTTTGGCCAATTCAGTGCTGAGCGTGCCTATGGGGCAACCAAATTTTAAGATCTTGCTACTATTGGCGATCAGAATCTGGATAAAACAGCCGATTCTGGCTCGCGGCGAATCCCCCTGTAGCTGCCAGCTGTCCAGCATTGCCTGGGTATTCGCCAACCGTCGGGCTATAACCGCCTCGAGGATCTCGTCCTTAGACTTAAAGTGATAGTAGAAATTGCCACGGGAAATCTGCACCGCCTCGGCAATGTTGGCAAAAGAAGTGAACTCGAAACCTTGTTGGTAAAAAAGTCGGTCTGCTTCGGCCACTATTTGCTCACGTTTGGATAGCAACATGACTCCCTCTAGGACATTTGACCTAGAAATTAGGACAACTGCCCTAGACTTGCAAGAAAAAACCTAATCGCTGTTTATCTGTTTGATACAGTCGACACATCTACTTGCAATTCAAGCCAATGGAAAAACCAGTTACCTAGGGCAAAATGCCAAAAACATTCAGGAAATAGACATGCTTAATTTTCGTCTATCGCACTTAATCACTTGGCGCTGGATACTTGGCATATGCCTTTTTAGCGCGATAACTCAGGCCCGCCAAGAAGCCGATGTGGCGATTCAAATAGAGAAGTCGCTGCCCAATTCCTGGATCCTGACCTACCAAACCACGCGTCCAGCCTCACGCCTGGCCTTTGTGCGCAATCCCGATGCATCGCGCACCCAACGTTGGCAGCCGCTACAAAGTGATTTTGAGATCATCTACGAACAAGATGAAGAGTTTATTAAACGCAAGGATAACAGCCCGTTTACCCAGGTGAGTTTGAGGCTAACCCCTACCTATAAGCACCTGAGTAAGGATTATGCGCCTTTTTCCCCCTATTCTGATGGCGGAAATCTTATTTATACGGGTAGGTTATTTGCCTGTATTGAGCGTTGCACCAGTGATATCAACGGCTGGTCAATCAGCCTGACCATCCCCCCAAATGAGCACATGCTGCTGGCTGGACAAGTCATCAGTGGCGAGGCACATTGGCAGGATTACGACGATGGCCGAAATGTCTATGTTGGCAACCAGATGCCGATCATCACATCGCACGTCATTGCCCAAGTAGATTCAGGCTTACCGCCTCAACTACAAGGCACCTTAGCCGGCGACATACCGGCCTTTATGGACTTTTTTGCGGCTAAACTGGGTAAACTCATGGGAGAAAAGCCCATGCTGTTTGCATCCTATGCCAAAGTTAAGGATGGCAGCGCCCAAGGCGGTACCTTACCTAACCAAATATTTATGCACTGGAATCGTGATGATCTAAGCGCGCAGGATGCCACCCCTGAGTTTCAGAACAATACCTTGTGGTTTTTCGCCCATGAAGTGGCGCATTTATACCAGCATGGCTCGCAAGAGCAGGTGTATGCAGATGCCGAAGCCTCCTGGTTGCATGAAGGCCATGCTGATTATCTGGCGTCTCAGGCTCTGCTGGCGCAGCATCCACAACTCGCAGATTATGTCAGCGAGCGCTTTGCCAAGGCCAGGACCTCCTGTCAGAAAGGTCTGGCCCAGATAGGACTGCATGACGCTGCTGAGCAGGGACAATTTCACTTGTACTACAGTTGTGGCATGTTGATTCATCAAGCCATTGACCGAGCATGGCAGAACAACAGCGCGGATAAATTGACGACTTTCGATTTATGGCAAGATTATCGGAAACGGGTCGGTCAAGGTCAAAAAGCCGGCGCTGTCACCTTTTGGCAAGTAGCTAAGCAATATCTGCCCGCCCCCTTATATAATCAATTATTAGGGCTTACCGAGCAAAAGCTGGATGACCCCAAAGCTACCCTGAAGATGCTGACAGAATAAAAACCTGTAAGCCCCCAGGGCAGGAAACCGCCACTGCACAAGTTACCAGGTGGCGTTATCCTTGGGGGGGATATCCTTACTCAACCAGACGTCAATCCTAGCTAATTTATGTTAGACAGCAGATATTCCAACACTAGCGGAAGGATTTTTAACAAATCATAACAATATCAAGGATGATCAGCGCGCTAACTCTTGGCTCATTCACTCTGCTCTCAGTCCGGAAACAATGGCATCCAGCAACTCTCCTTGTTCAGTATCACCGCTAAGTTGCCAGAAAAACGCACCGCCTAAGCCATTTTGTTTCACGTAGTCCATTTTACCCAAAATGGTTTGTGGCGTGTCATAGCTCCACCACTCCCCATTACATAAGCCATAGGCAGTGCCACCCAAAATCCCCGTAGCGGGACAATGTGTTTTCAGCACATGATAGGCGTTACCACCCGGCTCCTTCGCGCCTTGAGCAGGCCCTGTCGCGGTTGCTAACGCTTCTGTTTGCTCAATACCTGCCCAGCCGCGACCGTAAAAGCCGATACCCAGCAAAATTTTATCTGCCGGAATACCTTGGGCTAGCATGTAAGCAATAGAATCATCAGCGTTGTTTTTCTCATGAGTGGTGCCTTTGGCAACATCAACCGGGTACAAAGGGGAATGGGGATAGGTTGGCCCTTGCGGCGACCAGGCACCAGCGTAGTCGTAAGTCATGGGCATAAAGAAATCGAGATAAGGCGCAGCCTTAGCATAGTCCGCAGCGCTTAGGATAGATAGCGGCGCCCCAATGGCCGAGGTAACTAAGCTGTCGCGACCAAACCTGTCCCGTACCGCTTTGATAAGGGTGTAATAGCCATCTGGGCCACTTTTATCACATTCAACGCCACAGGCATTGGGGTATTCCCAATCAATGTCTATTCCATCAAACAAGCCCGCCCAGCGTGGGTCATTAAGCAGCGCATGGCATGAATCGGCGAATCGCTCAACATCCTTAGCGGCCTCGATGAAACCGACCGAACCTGTCCATCCACCAATAGACCACAGCAGCTTCACATCTGGATACATGGCTTTGAACTTAATCAACTGGCCAATAACGCCTTTAACCTTGGCATCCTCGCTATCAGCCACACCATCCACGCTGTCTTGTGCACTATAGTGATGTTCAATGCTGGCAGGTATCTCATCCAGCACACATTGACCTTCGGCTAGCCCACCAAAGGCGAGCAAGATATGAGTAAGCTGCTCGGCTGCGCCACGGGTCACAATGTCCTTAACCCGATAGCCCCGTTCAGGCTCCCAAAGTGGAAAGTAGCCGACAACCTTTTGCTCGGCTTTGGCCGATGTTGATAATAATGCAGACGAGTCCTTGTCAGCGGCAAACAGAGCAGATTCACTGCACCAGGCTAGTAACACAGCACAAAATAGAACGCTTAGTATCCTGTTAGTCACACGCATATTGTCCCTCAATCAAATGTTAATAAGTAACCAAAATAAATTAGTTTAATGTTAAATAGCAAGGGCGTGTTGGCTAAAAATCCTCTTACACCAATCAGATACCTCTTGATTGTGATAACCTGCACCGGTTTTAAGAACAAGTCTAAACAGGAACAATAAGTCAGCCAGGGTTCATTCTGGGCTGCCACCATGACGTCAGGGAAGACAAAGCCGACACTAGACAGGCCAAAACCTGGGTAACAGTATCGGCTTGGCAGCAAGCCAGCCAAGCTGGAATGCCCCTATGCCCTGAAGCAAAAGGATTGAGGACAATGAAGAATGCTTATATCCGTTGGCTGCGTGAGCAAACACTGCAATGGCACACCAGCGGCATCATCTCAGAACAGCAACAACAGGCCATACTGGCTCTTTATCCTGAACCACCCAACAGCAATTGGGGCCAGTGGCTTATCAATGCCTTTGCCGGCGTTATCCTTGGCCTGGGGGTTATTCTGTTTTTTGCTTACAACTGGCAGGATATGCATCGTTACCTCAAGTTACTGGTAATAGCCGCAGCCTGCATTGGTGTAGCCACCCTCACCTGGACTTTACAACGAAAAAATCCGCCCCCGCCCTTGGCCAACGGCATGGGACTACTCTGGAGTATGCTGTTTGGCGCGGCTATCTGGCTGGTGTCGCAGATTTACCATATTGATGAACATTACCCGAACTTCTTCATGTTGTGGGGGCTGTCAGCGTTAGCCCTGGCTATTATCCTGAATAACTGGATGCACAGCTTGTTGGCGCTGATATTGTTAAGCGTTTGGGCAGGTGCTGAAGTTTGGGAATTTAATGCCACCTTGCACCCCGCACAGGCAGCCCTATTGGGGCTTTACGTGTTTTGCTGGCGCTTTCAACCAGCCTGGCTGCTGTTACTTAGCGCATACGTCAACCTGTTGATGCTGCTGTCCGGCCTTTATAATGCCAGTGGCGAGTACCCCGAACTTATGGTGCTGGCCGCCTGCAGCCTAGTGATTAGCCTGGGCTATGCCAGAGGCACTTCAACCAGCCAATACCAATTGCGGCTGGGTTTGCTATATCCAGCTTACACTGTGGTGTTGTTGTGGCTGCTGGCCTTTGGTTTTGACGCCAAGCAACCAGGTTGGAGCCCAGGGGAAACCCCGGCACATTGGCTTGGCCTGCTCACCATAGCCGCCATCGTTTTGGCCTTCGTCACTTTGTTTATGCTGCGAAATCAGAAAGACAACAGCACCTTGGAGAAAAGCTGGCATCTGGTTTTGCTAGCCATAAGCAATGCCCTGGCTCTGAGCCTGGCCTACTTCCCTGAGTGGCTATCCGGCCAGATACTGGATCTGCTGTTCAGTCTGATCCTTGCCACACACTCGATATTGTTTATTCGTCAGGGCAATCGCCAGCAACGCGGCCTGATGGTTGGCTTCTTTGCCCTGCTGCTGGCCATTGTGGTTTTTGCCCGCTTTATGGATCTGTTTGATAGCCTGCTACTGCGTTCCCTGGCCTTTGTTGCAGTGGGGCTGGGGCTGTTCTTGGTGGGTTGGTACTATCAAAGAAACAAGGATGTAAAGGCATGAAAAAAGCACATATTTGGCTGCCGGTGGTACTAGTCGCGCAGCTACTGATACTGGGTGCCATTGTCGGTAAACGTGAACGTATTATGGCAAACGGTGACGTGGTTTATCTGAAAACCATGCCGGTGGACCCCAGGGATATTTTTCGTGGCGACTACGTGGTGTTGGATTATGAACTAGTGCACCAGGCAAAGGGAGTGATACAGAACAACAACATCAGCACCGACAACCCCTATCTCAGGCTGCAGCCCAACAAGCGTGGTGTGGCCCAACTGGTTTCGGTGGATAGCAATAAGCCACAAGAAGGGCTGTTTATTCGAGGATTTTCAAATACGGTTAATTACAGTGAAATACCGCAATTACGGCTGGGCATTGAAAAGTACTTTGTCGAACAGGGCGCGGGAAAAGAACTGGAAGCGCTCCGCGGTCAGGCACAGTCCTGGCAAACACCGCTGGAGGTGCAGGTGGCGCTGGGTGAAGACGGTACACCGGTGATCACCGGCCATCGCTTTAGTCCGATTCGTACCCGCACACGCTTTGCCGACTTGGAAGATACGCTGCCACAGCGGGATAGGTCGCCCCAACATCTTGAATTCAGCATTGAAAACAACAACCTAGCCACGCTTTCAGTTTTTGACAATAAAATACACTGTGGGTTTACGTTGGTGCACGCCGAGACATTGAGACCGGTGTCATTGAACCGGGATTGCAGCGAAGCGGCGCTGGAGAGAACCGAACTATCAGCCGGGGCGACCTATCAGGTCACTATCGACCTCTCGCAACCTCAATGGCAGGTTAAAGGTCAATCTGATCCCTTATCACTAGCGGGTGTAGACGGTGCCTGGCAGGGATTCCGTTTGCTCTATCGTGACCAAAGTGGTGCAGACGACGGCGAACAAATTATATCGGCTCGCTTTTTCAGACGAGGCGGCATCGACTGATGCCGCCTTATCCACCTGTTCCTGTTTAGCGGCCACGTGAGTGGCCACCGGCATGCCCGAGCGTGGCAAAAAGTCACAGCTTTGTCAGGAGGCGCGCAAATCAGCCAGCCACACCCCGGCTTGTCTGGCTTCCTGTTCATGCACTTCATCTCGCCAGGGGAGCATAAAACGCATCCACCGCACTAAACTGCTCACCGGCTAAAAATGGCCCGCCGTACGCGTGCAAGCCCTGCTGCCAAAGACCGTCGATACGCTGAAACGCATGTGATGCGGTCTGTCCGCCAAATGGCACCAGCACTTCCTCAAATGGAATATCCAGTGTCGACATCAGTAGCCATGGGCGTAATGACCAGGACGAGTAATTTTTATTGGCAATATACAACTGCAACGCATTAGCCCCCGATAACCTGATAGTTACCGATGTCACCTTCTATTCCCAGCCTTTGCATGGTCTCCTGAGCACTAAATCCCATGGCTTGATGGGCTTCCATCACCACCGCCTTGGCGGCATCGATGGCGGCCTGGCTTTGCCACTGGGCAATAGTCACTATGTTGTAACGGCCCGGACCGGCCACTTGTTCCAGCAGTTGGTCCTGAATAAAGCCCGGCTGCTTGCGTAAAATCTCGTGGGTTGCCAACACCCGCTGCAGAAACTCCTGCTTCGAGGCCTGAGGCACAATAAATTTATCGACACGAAACACAGACTGATTATCCGACATCACATTGTTCCCTTATTGAAAGGTTGTTATTGCAAGTTTTGAACGGCTTTTAATGCTTTATCTTTCAGCTAATTTTCAGGAAAACCTCAAACTACGTGAAGTAGCCAGTATTTACCAGTTACGTCACAAACCCTGTCTCTGCTCACCCATCACGTCTATTGGCTTTCAAGGTGATTATGAGAAGTTATCGGAGTAATTCACTCAACAACTCAACTACTCGTCGCGCCTTCAGCTATAGTTAGCAAGTCAGCCATCAGGCTTGACATAACCGAAATGGATGTTGGTTTTATGGCCGTCATCATCCGTTTTCCAGCAAAGTTATCTGTCCCGACAACGTTTCGGAACAGCTCAGACGCAGAAAACAGGAGAAGGCAGGTATGAGCAAATACGAGGGAGATATCATTGATCTGCTTGCGCAAAAGCATGCCCAGGCTATCTACCCCATCCCCGAATTACTACCCAATCAACGGGGGCCAAGTTGCGGATTTTACGCCCTGGGTTATGTACTGAATTATTGGCATAGCCGCTTCGAAGAGTTTGGCGGGGACTACCTTGTACAACCCCCTCTTCCACCGCGCGGCAATATGGACGGACCAAAGCAAACTCCCAGCTCTAACACTGAGAGGCAGCAGAGAAATCAACTGGCAGCCAAAGGCCAATTTAAATCCCTAAGGCAATACGGTAAATACCATGGATTAACAGTGTTAGGCTCGGTATTTAATGCCATGGATTTGGTCCGCGTAGCTAAAGGCCAAAACTCGCAGTATGCGGGTCAGTTTGATGGTAATGTCGTAGATGTTAGCGTCGAGAATTTCACTACACTGGTGAAGCGATTGCTTGAATGGGAATGCCCGATTATCGTGCCCTATGACGTTTCGGTGGATGACGTAACTGAGGGCGAACCCACCCAGAAAACAGGAGAAGCCGCTCACTGGATTGCCATTATTGGTTACTATCGTGAAGGCCAGGATGACTACGCAATCTATTACAACTGGGGAGGATTCTACACAGCAAAGCTTCAGGACTTTGCGGTGTCCAATGCGCAGCTAACCAGCAATCGCCACCTCACCTTCGCCAAATACCGAATAGTGGATCAACATCAAAACGTTTACATCAGCGATTATGCACGTCGTTCTGCCATGCAGAGAACTGTGCGCAGCTGGCAGCGAGAAGAAATGGAGGAAGGAGGCGATCTACAATTCAAGCTGGAGCGGGATATCACTAAGCATACACGCCTGCATAATCCTGAATTCAATGATCCCACCGAAAATGGCAGGGCGCCGGAAGGCCGCGCTGATCAGCTAGATGGCCGAGACCGAATGATAATAGGCGGTTTACGTGGCAAGGTGGTGGTGGTGTATCGAAGCGAGGATGCGCAGACAATCAGAGGCACACTGCAGGGATATCACTACAATTAGGTCAGCATCAGGGGAAGGTGAGCCATCTCACCTTCCCGTAGGCCAGCATTTAAAACAGGTTATTCCTGGGATGTCGCCGCCTCACTGGCTTTGTGTTTAACAATCACCGACCAGGCTTCCAACATTACCAATACGCTAACGATTAGTACGATCAAATCCAGCCCTACCAGTAGCCAGTTACCTTGCTGGTAGTATTCGCCGAGCTTAATTACTCCGGCGAAAAACGCCATTACCAGCACAAAGCTCATGGGAATAAGGGTATAAATCGCGGGACGACCGGCCTTGATCAGCATCACCGAAATCACCAGCAGTGTCAGGCTGGCCAGGATCTGATTGGTTGAACCAAACAACGGCCAGATAATCATGCCGCCGCTGCCAGAAGAACCACCAGCACCAAAAGCCAGCAGCAAACAGCAGGCTACCGCCAGCAAGGTGGCAACGATGCCGTTTCTGAGTGCCTTTACCTGATAAATCTCACCCCACTCCTGAATAATATAACGCTGCAGGCGTACACCTGAGTCCATGGTCGTGCCAGCAAACAGCACCACCATCACCGCCAGTAAGGTGGAGGAAATTTCCACGGACAGGCCCCAACCACTTTGAATAAGATTGGCACCGCCGGTAATAAAGGCATTCACGCTACCGGCGCCCAAATGGCTGTATACCTCGTGCCATTCCTCGGGTGACGCGGCCAGCATCACTCCGCTTACTGCCACTAGCGTAATCAGGGCCAGGCAACCTTCACCAACCGCCCCCAGATAGCCCACAAAGCGGCCATCGGTTTCTTTATCCAGCTGTTTGGAACTGGTACCGGATGACACTATGCCGTGAAAGCCCGATACCGCCCCGCAGGCTATAGTGACAAACAGCAGGGGTATAATACTGGGCGTATCCACCGCCACCTGGGTATTAAAGGCCGGTGCGGTGATGTCGGGCATGGACACAAACACCGCGCCATACAACAGCACTAAGCCCACCAACAGTTGCATACCATTGATAAAATCTCGCGGCTGCAACAGCATCCACACCGGCAATAAGGAAGCAATGGCCGCATAAACAAACAGGATAATGATCCAGTTGGCTTTATCACTCAGACCAAACATCTCGGCAGGCAGCGCCAGGGGCATGTCACTGCCCACCACAATGCTGTAATAAAGTATCCCGACCCCGACCAGACAAAGCGGAATCAACGGCACCTTGCGTTTTAGCAACTGGCCGATAACCAGGGCCACCACAATAGCGGCCCAGGCAGGAAATACCGAGTTAGGTTGTGAAACAAAGGAATTGGCAATTACCACCCCAAACACCGCATTCACCATCAGCAAGACCAGAAACACCACCACCATAAACAGCGAGCGGGTGCGCTTGCCAATCACGGATTCAGACAAGGCTCCCATGGACTTACCCTTGTTACGGGCACTGGCCCACAGCGCACCCATGTCATGTACGCCGGCAAAAAAGATAGTACCCAGCACCACCCATAGCACGGCGGGCACCCAGCCCCAGTAAACCGCGATGGCTGGACCGACAATGGGGGCGGCCCCGGCTACCGAGGTAAAATGGTGGCCCCAAAGCACCACCTTATTGGTTGGCACATAATCCACGCCATCCTGCAATTCATGGGCAGGGGTGATAAATCTGTCGTCCATGGCAAAGATTTTCTCAGCAATGAACTTGGAATAAACCAGCCAGCCGAACAACATGCCGACCAAGCCGAGTAACACGATAGTGACGGATTGCATAACAACATTCCTGTGAAAGCCTGAATTAACCATATCAGGTTAAGCAAAAATGTCTCTGCTGCTTTGGTCATACCTGCTGAACGCTCAAGAGCTGATTCAACGGCTTTTCGGGGTGACTGGCGCCGACGGGATTTGCTAACATAGGCCCATCCTTTTCCAAGTGACCACGCCATGAAATTTATCTCTTTTAATATCAATGGACTACGCGCAAGACTTCATCAGCTTCAGGCATTAATCGACAAACATCAGCCGGATGTTATCGGTTTGCAGGAAACCAAAGTACATGACGATATGTTTCCCCGCGAGGAAGTTGAAGCCATGGGCTACCACGTAAACTTCTTCGGCCAGAAAGGTCATTATGGTGTGGCGCTGCTCAGCAAGCAGCAACCACTGGCAGTACAATACGGTTTTCCCGGTGATGATCCCGAAGCTCAGCGTCGCATGATTATGGCCACTTATCAGATGGAAGATGGCGCTCAGGTACGGGTGTTAAATGGCTATTTTCCACAGGGAGAAAGTCAGGATCACGAAACCAAGTACCCGGCCAAGCGCAAATTTTATGCTGACCTGCAAGACTACCTGACTAACAATCACAGCCCCGAGGAACGACTCATTGTGATGGGCGATGTAAATATCTCGCATCAGGATCAGGATATCGGCATTGGCGAGCCCAATCGTCTGCGCTGGCTGAAAACCGGTAAGTGCAGCTTCCTGCCTGAAGAGCGGGAATGGCTAAACCGACTGTTAAGTTGGGGACTGACCGACAGTTTTCGCAGTCTGCACCCGGAAGTTGTGGACCAATACAGCTGGTTTGATTACCGCTCCAAAGGCTTTGATGACAATCGCGGTCTGCGTATTGACCTGATTCTGGCCACGCCCAGTTTGCACACACAATTGGTTGAAGCGGGTATTGACTACGAATTGCGCGGTATCGACAAGCCATCTGACCATGCGCCCATTTGGGCTGTGTATCGGTAACATCAAGTGTTAGAAAATCTGACCGCACTGCAAAGCCTGGCCTGGGTGGCTTACCTGGGCCTGATGTTAAGCCTGTTTAAAAATGCCCCGCTTCGCCAGTTGTTGCATGACAAGCATAGTCAGCACCTGATCTTTGGTTCGGCAGCCTGTTTGTTTGTGCTGTGGCTGTTTCGCGCCGGTATCTATGACGGATTAAGCGTGCACTTTTTGTGGTTGTCGGCCCTCACCCTAGTGCTCGGCCTCAGACGCGCCCTGCTCAGCAGTTTTTTAGCCTTGGCCGGTATCACCTTAGTGGGTAAAGAAAGCTGGAGCATGTTCGGGGTTAACGGCCTACTGGGCATTAGCCTGCCGTTGGCACTGGCGTACCTCATATATAACCTGTCGTTTCACAAGCTACCACGACACGTCTTTATCTATATATTTCTGTGCGCCTTTATTCCCGGCGCAATGCTTATCACCTTAAAGATGTTTCTGATGGGCGGTTACTTCGTTCTGGACGGCATTCATAGCTGGGACGTAGTCGTAGATAACTACCTGTTGCTGATCCCACTAATGCTGTTCCCAGAAGCCATGCTTAATGGTATGACTATTACCTTGCTTATCATTTATTGCCCTACCTGGGTCTACACCTTTTACGATAAATATTACATTAAGGATAAATGACATGTTGAAACGCCCGTTGTTGCTGTGTTCCAGCTTGCTTGCACTGAGCGCCTGCCAACCCTCACCGCAAACCACGCAGCAACCACAGGAGCAACAGACATCCCCCCTTCCCCGTCTGGAAGACCAAGTCTTTTATCAACAAAGCGTGGATGTTTTTCCTTATTTGCCGGCCGACTTGAGTGAGCCTTATATTGATTGCCCGCTTACTGTGCAAGCGCCTTCGGAACAATACCAAAGCGCGGCGCAAACCGACTACGCAACGCCGGGCTGGGAGCAACGCATAGCCGCTGATTGGCAGTTTTTTGGCAATGACAGTCAGAATGGCCGCCTACTGGTTATCGATCACAGACTGACAGAAAATGACCTGAGCTATCGATACCTGGCCAACGGCAACAGCCAAAACGAACTCTACGAGCCGTGGAGTTCTTCCAAGGTGATGGCATTTACGGGGGCGGTCAGTAAAGCCCGTCAATCCGGCGTTGGCGCAAACAGCCTGGCTGGCGACGTGCCTATAGCGGATTTGATCACCAGTATCCACACCTATTTCCCTTTTGGTATGGCCGATGGCAATTCCAATGCTATCGCCTCATATTTTATTAATGTCAGTGGCCGGGATTATCTGACCAGCCTATTCCACGATGCCTGGTTAAAGCTAAGTAATCCGAACATATTTATGCGCGGGGCCTATGGCAGTGTGTTGTTTGATCCCGGCAGCGATACTTGGCAGGACAGAAGCACCAAAAAATCCGTGAGCATGTCTCGCCTGACCGACAATCAGCAGGATCCTGGCTATTTGCCCTATCGCTGTGATAACTGTGGCCTGACGGGCAATAAACCCATGACGACTTTAGCCCAGGCTGAATGGCTAAAACGGTTGGCCAGTCATGTTGCCGAGCCAACAACACGTCATCCGGGCCTTGAAGAAGAAGACATCCGCACGCTGTTTTATGGGGTGGGACACTCTGATGTGACGCACCAATATGGCGGCATGTTGATGGGGATTTCAAACCTGCTGGCCGATGCCATTGCCAAGCAAATAGATGGCCCTGGTGACAGTAACAGCAAGCTCAATCAAATTAGCGACGGCAAATGGCGGATTTTTCAAAAGTTAGGCTCGGGTCCCAGTGAGACACGCAAACGTGCAGAGATGGTGATGCTGGCCCAGGTATGCCTACCCGACTACCAAGGCGGTCGCGCATTTACGCTGGCAGCACAAGCTGGGGTAGATGGCGACGAAGAATGGCAGGTTAACCAGGCGGCCATGAAATTGCAGGCCTTGCTGGACAACGGCATGGCTACCTTGCTCGCCCGACCTTAGCCCCTTTATTCAGGCAGAAGTGCGTTATCCCTTGGTTTCTTGGCGCGCCAGATTGTTAAACGCTACTAAGGTCAAGGGAATATCACGCCTAAGGGTATGAAATTGGCATTTCAGGTACCCGTCAAGTCACACGAAGTGGTTAGACTATTTTCGCACTTACTTTAAAATGAGGCCGCATTATGCCCCTGCGAACCGTGAAGCTTTAAGGAGAGCCTGGTGCAAAAGCTGCAGCTATTGGCCAAACGCGCCATCCCTGCCCTGATATTGCTGTACATCAGCACCCTGCTGGCGCAAAGCGCCCATCCCTTGCTGATTAAATGGTCCAGCCAACTCAGTTATCTGCCGCTGATCGCGTTGGCGATTGCCGGCCTTATCGCATTGCAGTTTTCACGCAGTCGTATGGCGCTATTCAGCCTGATGCTGATGCTGCCTTACGCCGCCCAGTTATGGCCCGAGATCAGCTGGCTGCAATTACAGGCCCCGCCCCTATCTTTACTGCTTATGGCCTGTATGGTGTGGCTTATCTGGGATAAAGACCGCGGATTTGCCCTACCCAACGCGCTATTGAGTATTGCCCAGATAAGTCTGGCTGCGGCTGTTATTTATTTTGTATTCCAGCAACTTAGTGCTCAACCACTGGATTGGCTGGCAAATCTAATTGCCTGGCTTCCGCAGCTCCATCTGTCGGCCTTCAGTCCCTTGGAAACAGGGCTATATGCAGGCTTACTGATGATAGCCCTTGTCCGGGTTGCACTGAGCCCAAGCAACAACCATTGTGCGCTGTTTGTCAGTCTGTTGCTGCTGCCCATGTTGCAATATCCCGGTAAACAACAACTTTTAATCGGGCAGTTAGCCATACTCACAATAGCCATCGTGTTCTTAATCGGCGTGATTATGGACAGCCACAATATGGCTTTTCGTGATGAGTTAACCGGTATCCCTTCACGTCGCGCCTTAATGCAATATGTGCAAACCCTGGGCAAAAAATACGTTGTGGTGATGGCGGATATTGACCACTTTAAGTCATTTAACGATACCTACGGCCATGATGTGGGCGATCAGGTACTGCGCCTTGTTGCCAGCCGTATGACCAAAGTTACCGGCGGAGGCAAAGCATTTCGTTACGGTGGTGAGGAATTTACTATTATCTTCCCACGCAAAGAGCCAGGTGAGATTAAGGCCCATCTTGAAGCCCTGCGCGAAGACATTGCCAATTACCAGATGGTGATCCGAAGCCCGGACCGTCCGGCAAAGAAAACCAAACAAACCGCTCAGTCTCGCAGCAAGGCCAAGCCTAAACCCACGACTTCATCTGGCAAACAAAGCGTGCAAGTGACTTGTAGTTTCGGCGCAGCGCAGCGCAGTCAAACCAGTAGCGAGTTTATGGCCGTAATGAAACAGGCCGACCTGGCCTTATATGACGCAAAAAAAGCCGGTCGGAACTGTGTCAAAATTCGCGCCTGAATCAGGGCGCGGGGTTTTTAGGGCTGTCAAAAACAGCAAAATAGCGGGACAAAAACTCGGCCTGCAAGCCTATACTCGCTGCCCAGTATGGCCAGTTATGACCTCCGGGCTGTTCAATGTAAGTGTGAGCAATGCCTTTATCCAATAAAGCCTGATGCAAACGCCGGTTGGCAGCCACAAAGAAATCGTCCACACCGCAATCCACAATCAAGGCCAGGTTATGTTGTTTAAAGCCGTCAATCCGATTGATGATGGCTTTTTGCATCCAGACATCCTGATGCACCAATGGATCACCTAACACCTCATTGAGCCCCCACTTGCCTTCAAAGCCACGAGGATCAACACCACCACTGGTGCTGCCAGCGGCAATAAACTGCGTGGGATAAGCCAGCGCAATATTCAACGCACCGAATCCGCCCATACTCAACCCTGTAATAGCCCGGCCACTGCGCTGAGCTAAGGTACGATAATGGCTGTCCAGGTAGGCAGGTATCTCCTCACCAACATAGCGCTGGTAGTTACTGTTGGGTTTAAACGAGCTGTCCACATACCAGCTGTTGATATTGCCGTCCGGCATCACAATCAGCATCTGATGTTTATCGGCCAGGGCTTCAACCTCGGTGCGTTCGGCCCAGTTTCTATAGTCACCACCATGGCCATGCAACAGATATAACACCGGGTAAGATTTAGCAGAATCTTGATAGCTGTCAGGCAGCACCACTGTGGCTTTATGGGCTTTAGCCATACTCTGACTGGGGATCTCTACAACCTCAACCACATATGCCTGCGCCGCTGAAAACCACAGGCCTGCCAAAAGTAACGCGGAACGTTTGAATAAGACTTTCTTCATATGACAACTCCTTGTTGCAGTGAAATTACAGCAATTCCTTAGCATAACTTTCAGTATGTATATCCAGCACTTCAACCGATAACGATAGCTGGCTTAGATTCAATGCCATGACCCTTGCCAAGACCGCACTGCTTAAGCGGCTTTTCTGCTCATCAGTCCGGCCGGATAAAATTCGCAGGCTGATATGAATAAAATCCGCAACTTGATCCCCAACTAAATAGTAATCACAGGCAATAGCGCGGCTTTTAATGGCGGAGGGGGTAAACAAATCGGAGTCTACGGCCCCCTGATAAACAGCCTGTAGCAAGCTTTCCGGCATAATACGGGCTTCTAAAGCCTTGGAATATTCAACAATACAATGCGGCACGTGGAGATCTCAGGTCGAAAAACGGAGCCACAACATAAATCCAATGACAGCGTTTGGCAACTGACATAAGCTGTACGGCCGCGGATCAAAAATCAAACAATTAGGATCGCTATGCCGCAGCTGGAAAAACTTCGCCACGCTCTGGGTCGTCACTTACAAATGGACGATTCTGCCTGGCATGCCGCCAGTGAACTGTTCAAAATCAAACCCTGGCAGGCCGGTGAACATATTTTCCGCGCCGGTGAAACACCCAGACGCCTGTATTTTATTCTCGAAGGCTTTGGTCGTTACTACTACCTGACCCCACAAGGCAAAGAGTGCAATAAGTCGCTAACCCGTCCTGGCAGTCTGTTTGCCTGTATGCACAGTTTGATCGCTAATCAACCCAGTCCATTCTCCACTCAGGCGCTAACTGACAACTTCACCGCCTGTATCAGTTACCGTGACATGACAAAACTGGCGGACAATTACAGCGCTTGGAATCATTTAACCCGCATGTTGTTGGAAGGGCTGGCAATAAAAAAAGAGCGCCGTGAAGCCAGCTTTCTAATGCAGGACGCGCAGCAGCGCTATCAGGGATTCTTGCGTGAATACGGCAACGACGCCCAGCATTTCCCCCTCTATCAAGTCGCCCGGTACTTAGGTATTACCGATGTCGCACTGTCTCGCATTCGCGCCCGTATGGGCTTAACCGAGGTTAAGGAAAGCGCTTGATGATCTAAGCTTACTGCTTTCTTTTTATCCGCCAGCAAACCCACCGCTGGCTGTAATAAGAAATCGGGGCGCTCTACCCCGAATACAATAAATCACGATGTCCCCTCAGGTACCAACCCCTTACCAGAAACTGATATCCACTGAAGCAGGACGATCAACGTCTTGAGACCCCTTGTGCCGCAAGTCTGGCTGAAAGTTGAGAATCATACGAAACTTTGCTACCTGCCGCGACAAATGCATGGCACTAGGCTAACGAATAGCTGCGCTTCAATATCCTTAACAGCAAGTATTGCCCGGTTTTTCCCTTGATGGCAAAACAACAAAGCAGTTAACGAAGAAAATTCCGTCCTATGAAGCGCAAAAAACTGATTGCAATACACACAAATTATGGTAATTATTATCACACAAAATCAATAATTTTTGTTATTTATTAACATTTCGTTTTTATGTTTATCAGATACAGAAAACAACTAATCACAGCTATTAGTGCTGCCGTTTTTATGGCAGCTTGCGGCGGAAGCGGCAACGAAACTGACATCAAGGAAAACGACCATGTCGTCACGCCCCCGACGCCCCCAATCAGCGAAACATTGGTACTGAAACCAGATACCCAGCCAGACCCGGCTTTACCTTCTCGACAAGCAGCGGATTGGCAAAGGGCCGTCGAGGCAGCACATTTTCTAGGTAGGGCTAGTTTTGGTGTCACGGCCAAGGATATTCAATTTATCCTCGATAAGGGCAAAGAAGCCTGGCTGGAACAACAACTGTCAACCCCCCTAACCTCTCAGGTTGAGCAGTTGGATAAGCGGGTTGAAGCTTATGGTTACCTTGCCGTACCACCTAGTATGTATTACGACTCGGCCAGCAACGGTGAGTGGGCCCGTATGGTCGCCAAACAGGATGTGTGGTGGGAAACTGTGGTGTGGGGTTCGGATCAACTGCGCCAGCGCGTCGTGCTGGCCCTGAGTCAAATTCTAGTGGTGTCGCATCAAGGGGCCGGCATGTACGCCCGTGAACGCGGCTTTGCCAACTATACCGACATTCTTGCCGACCAAGCCTTTGGCAGCTACGAACAGTTGTTGCTGGAGGTAAGTCTAAATCCGATTATGGGTATTTACCTCAGCGCCATTAACAATCCTAAAGCCGATCCACAACGTGGCATTTATCCTGATGAAAACTACGCGCGGGAGATTCTGCAGTTGTTCAGTATAGGTTTAGAGGAATTAAATCTGGATGGTTCAGTCAAGCGGGATTCGAAGGGTAACAGTATTGCCACCTATGATCAGAACACTATCAATGAGTTTGCGCGGATATTTACCGGGTGGAGCTTTTCCACCAATACTGAGTTTGCTGAAGGTGGAGAGTTTGCTTATTGGCGCACACCTATCAGCAATGTCGAGCCCATGAAGGCATTCGCCGAGTATCACGATTCAGGGCCAAAAACCTTGCTGAATGGTGAAATTATTCCCTCCGGACAAACGCCCATCCAAGATATACGCTCAGCCATCGGCAATATTATGGCACACCCAAATGTCGCGCCGTTTATTAGTAAGAAACTAATCCAGCATTTGATTACCAGTAATCCCAGCCCGGCTTATGTTGAACGGGTAGCCAATGTATTTAACGACAATGGTTCTGGTGTCAAAGGCGATATGAAGGCCGTAATTAAGGCCATCTATTTGGATGAAGAACTACTGTTAAACCCAGGCCAGTCCCATGAATACTTTGGCAAACGTAAAGAATCTCCCTTGGTAATAGCCGGGATCTGGCGAAGTTTTAAAGCGCGCGGCACGCCGGTCACAGGTCCCAACAACGTAGCAGTAGAAACCATACAGTACTTGCTTAACGAACCCACAGAAGAAACGTTTTTATATGCACCCACGGTATTCAATTTTTATCAGACCGACTACGCTCCGCCAGGCGTGTTGGCACAGAGAAAGTTGTACGCGCCGGAATTTCAGGTCTTTGGAGGTGCAGCAGCAATCAACCAGGCGAATTTGTTAACTAATCTGATTTACCGCCGCCACTACGCTGACGAGCAGCGCTACCGAGGCACGGGGCAAGATTGGGGAGGAAATATATTTTGGAACAATATGCCGGTTAAAGCCTTGCTGAACCTGGACGTTGAGCTGACTTTGGCCGACAACCCCATCGCACTGGTTGACCGGGTCAATTTGTTACTGACACAGGGACAGATCAGCGAACCACACAGTAGATTGATTGCTGAGCATATCAGCTTGCTACATGATCCCTTAGAACGTGTTTATGAAAGCATTTTCCTGATAGCCATTTCGCCTGAATATGCGATCCAAAGGTAAGGCCATGAAAACCAATAACCCGCGTCGAGAATTCATTAAATCTGTGGCCAAAGGCTTGGCTGGTACAGCGATAGGCAGTAGCTTATTGCCCTTGCTTGCGAATGCGCAAAGTACAAATGGTTATAAAGCACTGGTATGCATAAATCTGCAGGGGGGCAACGATGCATTTAACTGCTTCGTACCAATGAGTAAGTCAGCTTATAACAGCTATGCGGCAATTCGTCAGGAGTTGGCAGTACCACACGAGCATTTGTTAACGCTTAACAGCAAAGGCCAACAAGCCTATGGCGTCAACAATCTGCTCGGTGAAACACAGTCACTGTTTAATCGGGGAAAGCTTGCCATAGTGTCTAATGTGGGAAATTTACATGAACCCATCAACAAACAAGCGTTTTTTGAGAAGACTGCATTACCGCCAGCGCATTTGTTTTCCCACCATGACCAAACTTTGTATGCTCACACCCTAAACCAAGGTGAACTAAGCAGTGGCTGGGCTGGCAGAGTAGCGGAACTTATGGCGCACAACAATATTAACCAGCACCTGGCCATGAACATAAGTTTATCCGGTGACAACTATTTACAGCGCGGTGTTGACACCTTGCCTTACACAGTCCGCAGCAGCGGCGTTAACATGATAGAACAGTTGTCAGAAACTGATCCGGCGTCCTTCTCGGCTTCACGCGCCAAGCTTTATCGGCAGTTCCTCAGCAGTGAGCGAGTGCACCTTTTACATCGCTATTACTCACAGTTGCAAATGGATGCCTGGGGGACTGCGCAATACGTGGCTGATATCCTCGATAGTCAGATCTTGCCAGCACTGCCCCTGTTTGCCACGACTCACACCAGCAGTTTTGTACAAAGCCTGGCCATGATTGTGCGGTTAATTTCTGCGCGGGATGCCTTTGAGGTTAAGCGGCAAGTCTTTTATGTCAATCTTGGTGGTTTTGATACCCATCGCGACCAATTGGCCCAGCATGCACCATTAATGATGCAACTAGACCAAGGTCTTGGGCTCTTTTATCAGGCCCTCGAAGCGTTGGGCCTTGAAAACAATGTAACGGCGTTCACCATGTCAGAGTTTGGGCGTACGCTGACCCGTAATGGTGATGGCACCGATCATGGCTGGGGTAGCCATCATATGGTGTTGGGTGGCGCGGTAGATGGCCAGCAAATTTATGGTCAGTTACCAACCCTGGAAATTGACAGTGACGATGATCTCGGCCGCGGCAGGATTATTCCCACCACCAGTTTTGAGCAATACAGTGCCACACTGTGCCGCTGGTTTGGTATTGCCAATCAGGATTTGCATCAATTGCTACCCAATCTGCGCAATTTTAACCTTTCAGATCTTGGTTTTTTGAACTAACTGCGTCCTTGGGCAACGAAAACAACGACCCAGAGCGCTAAGATTAACGCTGCTTCATGGCGGCCACTGCCAGACCGGAGCCGATAAAGGTGATACCTGCGCCAATATTTAAACCGTTCACTACTTTGGGACGGGCCTGCAGCCAATGGCTAAGCCGGGCTGCAAAGATCCCCATTAAGGCAAATCCAACGGCGGTTAACAGGGCAAACCAAGCGCCATAAACCAGCATCTGTGCAGTAACAGAACCGAGTTCAGGGTTTACAAACTGGGGTACAAAGGCCAGTACAAACATACCGGGTTTAGGATTCAGCGCGGCGGATAAAAAGCCAGTACTGAAGATGGTGGTCAGGGACTGCTTTTTTACCGGCTCCAAGCTAAACAGGCTGCGTGAGCGAAGTACCTTAATCCCCAGCCAAATCAGATAAGCGGCCCCGACAATCTTCACCGCGTAGAACGCCAGAGCCGAGGTTTTAATCAGCAGAGTCAAACCAAAGGTAGCGGCCAGCACATGAAAAAGGATCCCAGTACCGGAAGATAAACCAGAAAAAACCGCCGCCAACTTGCCCTGACTTAAACCGCGGCCAATGGCGAGCAGATTATCCGGGCCAGGAGACAGTACCAGCAAAACACAAGCCAGACTGTAGGTCAGCCAAACATCGATGGGGAACATCATACCTTCCTTGTTAGTGAATAAATTGGGTGGACCTTTTGAATAGGGATTTGGTTCCCGCTTTATGCTCAACCATCCACCTTTGCATATTAGGCAAGGTAACTGTACCGGGCAAAATTAGCCCGAAGTGGCTTAGTTCAATGCGATAAGAGATTATCTGAGGGGCATAAAAAAGGCGCCTTCGGCGCCTTTCTATTGTCTCTTAGCGGTTCAGTTTAACCTTTTTGGTAGTACTGATTTGCGCATGAATTCTGCGGTTCGCTTTATGCGCCGCTTCATTATCGGCGTTGTCCAGTGGGCGGCTTTCACCATAACCAACTGTTTGAATGCGCTCAGCCGTGATACCGTATTGTTCCACCAGCAGACGTTTCACCGCATCAGCACGACGCTCAGAAAGTGTCTGGTTATAGGCGTCGGTACCGACCAATGAGGTATGGCCTTCAATAGTCACGCGGGTATCTGGATACTGCTGCATAAAATCGGCAAAGTTCTTTACCTGCTGAGACTGCGGATTGGCAATCTTGTAGCTGTCGTGAGCAAACAACATGTCCAAGGCACTGGACACGGTCTTTTCATCAAACAAAGTACACCCAAAGGCATCCACTCTGTCTGTGCTTGGCGTATTGGCACAGCGATCCTGACTGTCGTTTACACCATCACCATCGCTATCCACCTCAGCCACGGTCTGAGCAGCAGAATTCGCGCCAGCGCTGCCGCCACTGCTATTGCCGCCAAAGGTGTAAGCCAGGCCCAGTTTCACGCCAAAATCAGTGAAATCCTGACCGAAGTCATAATAAGCTGCCGCTTCAGTAACCAGTTTCCAGTCCTGGCTCAGATCCCAGTGACGACCCAGACCAAAGTTCACCAGACGGTAGTTCTCACCCAGATTCTGGTGCTTAAAACCAGCAAACAGGTAGGTTTGCTTTTTATCAAAATAATGCAAAGCATCAATACCAAAACGATCGCCATCACGATCGTTCAGGCCAGACTCGGAATCAAAATTCAAACGAGACCATTCCAAGCGGGCGCCCCACTCAGGAGTAAAACGAAAACCTAATTCCGCACCAACCCCGGACGCATCCTCAAAATTATCCATAGCGTTGGGTTTGTCGTTATCAACTTTATAGTACTCACCAAAGCCTGCAACCCAGGCACCGTATTGCGGCGCTTCCTGAGCAAGCAAGCTGGAAACAGGTAACAGACTAAGCAATGCAGCCTTAACAATGGTGTTCAATTTCATGATGATCCCTTTACAGTGCGCGTAATAAGCAGAAATACCAATTAACCAAGCCGGTATCAGCCTCTGTTGTAATAATTTTCGTGCAAAAAACCGACAAACCGAAAAATTCGGCGCGAGATTGTATCAAAGCTGACCACTAGAAGGGAAATAATTACAAATCAATAAGTTGTACATAACGTCTACAGCGTCAGAAAGAGGGTCTCAAAAAGCGCAAAAGACGATATTTTGAGCTATTCGTGCAACCCCTTAGCAAACACAACGCCTTTCCCATTCAAATGAACTTGGCTACCATAGCGCCCCTTCAGTTCGGAAACATAAGATGCAACTACTTCACGCCACTTTGTATGATCAGCCTCTGAGTCTGGAAATTCGCGATAACCAGCAGTATCTGAGCTATTCAGGTAAGGTAGTTAGCACATCGTCTCATGAAGAACTGACCGAGCATCATTTTGTCGCGGCCAATGGCGTAAGGGTAGCACTGCAACTGACCATGCTTGCGGGTACCCCAAAGATGCGTTACCAGCTGAGCCTGGATGGTGAGGAGGTGCAAAGTGAGGAGTTTTTGCTACCTTCGGAACCGACCAGCAAAGGAACCATTGGCCTACTGGCGCTGGGGTTTAAGCTGTTTAAAAGTGCCAAGGTGGTGAAAGCTGCTCTGGCTGCTGCCTCTGTGGCTGGCTATAGCTGGCTGTTTAGTATCGAGTTTGCCCTGGTGTTAGTTGCCTGCCTGGTTGTACATGAATATGGCCATGTGCGGGCTATGCAATATTTCGGTATCAAAACCAAAGGCATTTACCTTATCCCCTTTGTTGGCGGGCTGGCGCTGTCTGATGACAAACTTACCACCCGCTGGCAGGACGTGGTGATTTCCATCATGGGACCGGTATTTGGATTGCTGATGTCGCTTGGCTGTTTGCTGCTCTATGCCCTGACCGGCCAGGAGCTTTTTGCCGGGGCGGCAGTCATAGGCTCATTGTTAAATCTGTTTAACCTGCTGCCTATCCTGCCTTTGGATGGCGGCCATGTGATCAAAAGCATCAGCTTTTCCATGCGCTCCTGGCTGGGCTTGAGTGTGTGTATCGCAGGTATGGCGCTGGGACTGGGTATTGCATGGATATTCGGGCTGGCACTGCTGGTTTTCTTCATCTTCTTTGGCGCGATTGAAATCTTGCTCGAATGGCGCACCCGCCACCAATCTGTGTTAGTTCCTTTGGACAGCTATGGCCGGATATTTTCCGCGCTCTGGTACATACTGACACTGGCCGGCCATGTTGCGGTGATTTACGCCTTTGCCGATGCAGAGCATCCTATTTTGCAGTTGCCCATGCAAATCCTGGCGAACTGATCGCAAAGGCCACTTCAGCCATCCCATTTTGAACTTAGTGCATGACATACAGCAAGGCATTGAACATCTATGACATTTGAAGCGTTAGGCCTGACACCGGCCCTGCTGCACAGATTGGCAGAACTCGGCTATCAAACCCCCACCGAGATTCAAAAGCTCGCCATTCCCGTGGTACTTTCTGGAAAAGATTTACTCGCCTCCGCGCAAACGGGCACGGGTAAAACCGCAGGTTATGCGCTGCCGGTTATTCAACGCTTACTATCAGGCCCCAGTGTACGGGCTAATCAGACCCGAGCACTGGTTCTGGTGCCGACCAGAGAACTGGCCATCCAGGTCAGCGACAATATGAAATCCTACGCCGGACAAAACCGTTTAAAAGTGCTGGCGGTATACGGCGGGGTGAAAATTAACCCGCAGATGCAGGCGCTGCGCTCAGGCTGCGACATTTTGGTGGCGACACCCGGGCGTTTGCTGGACTTACACCAATGCAATGCTATCGGTTTTAAACAGCTGCAGATTCTGGTGCTGGATGAAGCTGACCGTATGCTGGACCTGGGATTTTTACCTGAGGTAAAAAGGGTGTTGCACCTGCTCCCGGGTAAGCGCCAAAGCCTAATGTTGTCGGCAACCTTTTCAGAAGATATCCGCCAGCTGGCCGCCACCTTATTACAGGCCCCAGAGGAAGTATCGGTTCACCCGTCCAACAGCGCAGCAACAGAAGTTGAACAGTGGCTGATTCCCGTTGATAAGGCGCGAAAAAATGCGCTGCTGATTACCCAAATCCAGCAACATAACTGGCAGCAGGTCTTGGTGTTTTGCCGCACCAAGCAAGGGGCGGATCGCCTGACCAAAAACCTGACGGCGCAGCAAATCTCTGCCGCCGCTATTCACGGCGACAAAAGCCAGGGTGCCCGAATCCGTGCGCTCAACGATTTCCATCAGGGTAAAGTAAGGGTGTTGGCAGCGACCGATTTGGCCGCACGCGGACTGGATATCAAACAATTACCCGTCGTGGTCAATCTCGATCTGCCACATATCACCCAGGATTACGTGCATCGCATTGGCCGGACAGGTCGCGCCGGTGTCGCCGGTCAGGCGATCTCTTTGGTATGTGCTGAAGAGTTTGCTGAGCTAAGTGCCATCGAACGGCTAATAGGCCAGCTAATCCCGCGTCAGCCCGTGGTGGGTTTTGAACCCAAACAGCCCTTACCTGAGTCCAAGCTGGACTTACGCCCCCTGAAACCGAAAAAGCCCAAGAAGCCAAAGAAACCTAAGATCCCAAAACCAGAGTAGACGCGCAGATCACAGGCCACCTTCGCTTCATTTGGGCGATGAATTCGTATTCATTGCCCAAAATCTAGACAACCGGCTTTCCGTACTCAATATTGGCAGTAGGTCTGTTTAGTAAATGCGTAAAGGCAACAAGTGAAACCAAAGCTGCGGTGGGGCGTCATTATATTGATGGTATGGCTGGTTAGTCTGACTGGCCATACACAAGAGCTTACGGCTGGTGATTATCAGGAGCCCTATCGTCCTCAGTGGCACTTTTCCCCGCCATCCGGCTGGATGAATGATCCCAATGGCCTGGTCTATCACCAGGGTGAATATCACCTGTTTTACCAGTATTATCCCGATGCCACCCGCTGGGGCCCAATGCATTGGGGTCATGCCGTCAGTCGAGATTTAGTACATTGGCAACATCTGCCAATCGCACTGGCACCTGATGATAAGGGCTATATATTTTCCGGCAGTATTGTGGCTGACCGCCTCAATACCAGCGGTCTGGGCAAAGATGGGGTTATCCCTTTGGTCGCCCTTTTTACCTACCATGACCCAAAAGCGGCAGCTCAAAACACTCGTAACCATGAGTCACAAGGGCTGGCATTTAGCCTGGACAATGGCCGTAGCTGGCAAAAGTATGCCAACAACCCAGTGATACCTAACCCTGGCGAAACCCAGGATTTCCGTGATCCTAAGGTATTCTGGCATGCACCCAGTCAGCATTGGATCATGGCATTATCGGTGACAGATCATGTGCAGTTCTGGCGCTCAAAAAATCTGATTGATTGGCAGTATCAAAGTAGTTTTGGCAAGGGACTGGGCGCCCAAGGCGGTGTATGGGAGTGCCCAGATCTGCTGCCCTTTACCCTGCCCGGCTCTGATCAGACCCACTGGGCACTGCTGCTGAACCTAAACCCCGGCGGCCCACAAGGGGGTTCGGGGATCCAATATTTTATCGGTGATTTTGATGGTAAGACCTTTTCTCTGGATCCGGACTTTGCCAACACCTTGCAGTCCCAGGAGGCCGTATGGCTTGACCATGGTGCGGATAACTATGCCGGCGTAACCTGGTCAGGGGTAGAAGACGGGCGCACCCTATTTATTGGCTGGATGAGCAACTGGTTGTATGGACAACAGCTCCCAACGCATCCCTGGCGAAGCAGTATGACTATGCCAAGAACGCTGGATATGGTCAGTACCGCACAAGGACTAAGGCTTAAATCTCGTCCAGTCGCAGAACTGGAATCCCTGCGACAGCCCTTATCCCTGACTGAACATCGTGAGGCCAACCGCCTGACCATGCAAAGTCAAACCGACATCATGCAATCGGAATGGTGGTTTGAATTCAGGCTGCCTGAGCAGGAAAGCATCCTTGAACTTATCTTCAGCAATGAATTGGGCGAAAAGCTAGTGCTGGGGGTAGATAAAGGACAGTTTTACATCGACCGCTCGCAAGCTGGACGCGCGGATTTTTCTGAGGTGTTTGCCACCAAGCATAGGGCACCGCTGATAATCTCAGACAACGCGTTGTCAATCCGACTGTTTTTGGATCACAGCGCCGTGGAAGTCTTTGTCAATGATGGACAACTTAGTATGACAGAGCGGTTTTTCCCCTCGCGCCCTTACACATCCTTAAGTATTTCTGGTCGTGCTGAACTTAAGCAAAAGCAAAGCTACAAGTTGGCGAGTATTTGGTAATGAGGTTGAACTAGGACAATCACCTTAGCCTACTGAAACTTAACGGGCTGTCTCATCAGTCTCTCTCGGTTATCTTGTCACCACCTAAACGCCAACACGTCATATTTCGGCAATATAACTGTCATCCTATGGTCATTTCACCACGGTTAGATTTTGTTCTCTAAAAACAACAGCATGAGAACACGAATGACACTAAAACACGCGCTACTCACCTTAACCTTAATGTCGATACTGACGGGCTGTTCGCTGGATGGCGACGATGGCAGCCAAGGGCCTGCCGGCACACCGGGTCAGGACGGTGCCCCAGGTCAGGATGGTAATGCAGGTAAGGATCTGCCCAGAGACCTGAACATTGACGTGGTTGGGCGTTTCAACACCGGCATCTACGGCAAGTCTGCGGCTGAAATCGTGCAGTTTCACGTTGCCTCTAAATCGGCGTTTGCCATTAATGCCGACGACAACCACATTGAAGTTATTTCACTGGCCAGCCTGCCCACTGCCGCTGTAGGCAGCCCGGTAAATGACAGCAGTCTGTCGTCCACCGCCTTTACCTTCCCGGATACCGTGTCAGTAAAAAATTCGGCAGGCACAACAGTAAATCTTCTTCTGGGTGAGGCTAATTCCATTGCCATTTATGATGACATTCTGGCCATTGCCGTGGCCGGTAAAGAGAAAACCGCCACAGGTGCTGTCTTATTCTACACCCTGGATGGCACAGGTCAGGGCAGTTTCATAAAAGCCGTCGCGGCCGGTGCATTGCCGGATATGCTCACCTTTACGCCGGATGGCAGCAAGCTTCTGGTTGCCAATGAGGGAGAGCCCGATACGGATTACAACCTTGATCCCGAGGGTTCTATCAGTGTCATCAGCATGACTGGCGGCACGCCCGCCGATCTGGCAGATGAGATCAACCTCAGCACAGATATGACCTTCAGTTCGGATCTTCTCAGCGCTGAAGATTACGACACGGATGCTAAACGTCGCAGTTTACTTAGCGCCAGCGGAGTTAAGTTTGCAGGTCCACTCGGCACCACAGTGGCACAAAACCTTGAGCCAGAGTACATTGCCGTTGCCGCGGATAGTAAAACCGCTTATGTATCACTGCAGGAAGCAAATGCCATTGGTATCTTGGACCTAACTAAGATGAGCATTGAAGTCAAAGCACTGGGCCTTAAAGACTGGGGTTTATACGGCATTGACTTTACCAATGAAGATGAAGTGGCATCGTTCAGAACCCTCCCCAATGTATACGGTATGTACCAGCCGGACAGCATCGCCACCTATCGCTGGAATGGCGCGACCTTTATCCTATCCGCTAATGAAGGGGACTCCAGAGACTGGGATGCTTATTCAGAAGATATCCGGGTGAAGGATATTGTCGACCCGGACGAATTCAACCTGACATTCTCCACCGCATTACAGGCGCTATATGATGAAACCGGCGGTAAAGACGGTCTGGGACGTCTGAAGGTGACTTCCGCCAGGCTCGATCCCAATAACGACGGAGTCGTGGAAAAACTCTACGCTTATGGCGCCCGCTCTTTCTCAATCTGGGATCAAAACATTAACCTGGTATTTGATTCTGGTGACGATTTTGGTCGAATCAGTGCCGCCGTGTTAGGTAACAACTTCAACAGCGCCCATACTGAGAATAAGGGTGACAACCGCTCAGACGATAAAGGCGGTGAACCTGAGGCCATTGATGTGGGTGAAATTGAAGGCCGCACTTATGCCTTTATTGGCCAGGAGCGTTCCGGCGACTTGTTTGTTTATGATGTTACCAACCCATTTCAGGCTGCCTTTGTTGCCCATTACAATAATCGTAATTTCGATGTCGATTTTGAACTGGATGACGACTTGGATAATCCCTGCGATGAAGGCGAAGGCATGGATTGTAGCGAAGTCCCCAATGCTGGCGATCTAGGACCGGAAAGTATCAAGTTTATCAGTGCAGAGCACAGCCCCAACGGCAATCCACTGCTGCTGATAGGTAACGAAGTCAGTGGTTCTGTAACGGTTTATCAAGTCACTGAAAAATAACCGCCCAAAGGCCAACAGCTTGCTGGTCTGTTGGCCTTACCGTACACCGCTTTGATACACTTAGATCCAGAATGTCATGGTTTTGGGTTTTCTCTCGCTTGGATAACGATCTCAAATTACAGGCACAGCAACGTCTTCAGTATTGTCATCAGTTAGCTGAACAGCAATTACAGCGGCGTTTTCCCTTGCCCACCCTGAGCTTTGACCAACGCGGTCGAATTGCCGGCAGCGCTCACCTGCAAAGCAACCATATTCGTTTGAATGCCGTGTTATTGGCGGACAATCCAGATGAATTTATGCATGAAGTGATCCCCCATGAATTCTGCCATTTACTGGTTTGGCAGTTGCATGGACGTGGCTCACTATTTGGACGGGTGCGTCCACATGGCCCGCAGTGGAAAGGCCTGATGAAGTCTTTGTTTAATCTTAATGGCACATCTACCCATCGAATGGATATCAGCAAAGTGGCAGGCCGGCAATTTCCTTATCATTGTCAGTGCGGCCCTGTGCAACTGTCGATTAGACGCCACAACCGCATTCAAAAGGGCGTTGTCTATCATTGTCGTCGCTGCCAACAAGCCTTGGTGGCGACACACCATTAAGCTTGATTCAAATACTATGACAGAGATTTCAGACGGTTCTTGGCTTCAATCCACTGCGCCATATATTGGGTACTCTTAAGGCTGTGATGACGCAGCATGCTGCCAAAGAAATTAGCCTGACGCAGTGCCTCCAGATTGCTCGCAACATGCTCCATACAGGCCAACAATCTGGGGCCGTGTTCCGCTTGAGAAAAGCGCGCTGGTAACAATTGACCAGCATATTCGCTTAGCACCTGCCATTGTGCTTTATGTTGATAGAGACCAATGGCCTGCTCAGCAAAGGCCTGGGCATCATCGGCCACCAGCAATCCAGGCGGTAGCGCGCCATACATGCCCTCCGCCCCGATACTGCTGGTGACCGCCGGCGTTTTACACAACGCCGCATCGATCAACTTGCCCTTTAATCCTGCCCCAAATCGCAGCGGAGACAGCATCACCCTCGCCTGCCCAACGACACTCAGCGCGTCTTCGGCCCAGCCTTTAACCAGAAAACCTTGTTTTGGATTATGCAAAGCCGTTGCTTTGGGTGGCGGATAAGCACCATAAACATGCAACTCTGCCTGCGGAAGTTGTTGACGAATAAGCGGCCAGATCTGCTCTTTCAAATACAGCACGGCATCCCAGTTAGGCGCATGACGAAAGTTGCCAATACTGACAAAGTGTTCGCGCTGTTCAAACTCCAATGTTTCAAGCACAGACATTTGCCCTTGCATAAAGGGACAGTAATGCAAAATCTCAGCCGGAATATTGAAGACATCACGCAGCAAAGACCATTCAAATTCGGAAATAACCAGGGTGATGTCACAACGTAAAATGGCGGCGATTTCACGCTTAGCCAGCTCATTGTATAAATGCGCGTTGCTCAGTTCCTCACCTTGTTTAACTGCCATATGCCTGGCATGGCGGAGAAAATGCAGGTCTTCGGAGTCAAGAATACGCAAGGCACCGGGACAATATTGCTCCACCCGCCAGCCAAATTGTTCTTCCATCATAAAGCGGTCGAACATCACCACATCCGGGTTAAGATGGCGAATGTAATCATCAAAAGACGCGCAGTTAAGGCTCAGAGTAACCGCCTCTACGCCCAGCTCAGCCAAGTCTACCGCATGCTGGCTGCTTTCTGCAGCCGAACCATACACCACCTGATAGCCGGCCGAACGAAACACAGATAACAGTTGTAACATGCGGCTGCCGGCAGCCGAAGAATTAGGCTCTGGCCACACATAGCCAATCACCAACAAGGTTTTACTATTGCCCGGCAAGATACATCTCCACTCTGTTTCGCCCTTGATGCTTAGCGTGATACAGCAGTCTATCAACCTTTTGCAGCAGTATCTCTACCGGCGTACCATCTGCCTGCATCGCGCCAATACTCACCGTGATATTGTGGGTCGTTCCATTGACACTAATTCCCTGCAACTCCAGAGTACTGCGCAGTCTTTCCAGGGCTTGGCCAGCCTGCTCAATACTGATGCCAGGCATCAGCAGGGCAAACTCTTCTCCACCAATACGGGCCAGCACATCAATTTGTCGTAGCTGCTTTTGTAGTAATGCCGCCACCCCCGCTAACACCCTGTCTCCCACAATGTGGCCATGCTGGTCATTGATTTTTTTAAACCAATCCAAATCCATCAGAGCCACAACGTATTGAATGCCAGTGCGCTCACAGCGCTGGCGTTCCTCTTCCAGCCGACGCATAAAATGCACCCGGTTGTATAAGCCAGTGAGGTCATCATGGATGGCTTTTTCACGCCAGAATGCCTGAATTCGATTGGCGTCATTCAGCTCTTGCTGATGTAGCATTACCGCCAGCGATACTAAAGCAATGCAGAATACAAAAGACATCAACAATACAATGCCAGCGTTTTGCTCCGCCAGTGCGAAGGGGCCGAGACCCATTGATGCCATCATTAGAGAGGTTATGACACTCAACATAAGCGCTATACCCAAATGATAAGGACAGCCACGCAGTGCAATGAAGGTCAGTAATGGGAATATCAAATAAATCACACCGGGCAGCCATAAAAATGCCACCACCACGGCCAATAATGCACACAACTGAACAAGCAGAATTGATTTTGGCCAGCTCAACGCCTTCCATGAAAGGTTTTGCAGGCTCAGGTACAGGGGATAAACCAACAATACTCCCAGGCTATCAGCCAGAAACAACGCTTGGAAATAGTCCATTCCTTGCTCGAGTCCGATATAGCCCCCCCACCAAAGGTTGACGCATAGCAGCAGCGAGGTCATTCCCATTGGCACAATACAAGCGAACAGAACAAAAACTGCCACATCCCAGCTTTTACGCAGGCCTTGCGGTAAAAATCGCTGTACTAAAAAGGCAGTGAAAGCAGATGACAATGTATCGATGAAGGCTGCCACAACGGCATGATATGCGCCGTGATTTAACATAGCGGCATCCATCTGGGGCAGGTTGGCAGCCAGACTGGCAATAAATACGAAAGGAATTGCCAGCAAACCGGTACGCATAAACATTATGAGTCCGATACCGGAAGGCAGCCATAACAAGCTGATGTTGCCGGGAGGAAGGGACAAGATGGTCATGCCCAACAACGCGGTCAAGTAGTAGCAGACGGCCGCAGATAGCAACCATTTGAGTCGAGGAAACTTCAGAGTACCACCTTTCAAAACAAGAGAAATTTGGCGGACAAGCCCTTCCCTGATACCTGACGACATATTTAAGTGTAATGGCACCTTGCCATAGCTGCCAATACCAGCAAAGAGGTATTTGAAAAACCAAGAAAACTTTTTACATCTTTTTTGTTATAAATTTGCTTTGCTGGCGACTAGCATAGGGTGCTCAGTGATTTTGAAGCTTAACTTCATCGACACACCTTTCAGGAAAACGCCCAGTATAAGAAATCAAGGGAGACAATTTGTGGCAACACTTTCCAATGCATTAATCAACGTTTTTGTGGCCCCCAAAAGCCTGTTTGAGGACTTAAAAGAAGCCAAAGGCTGGGGATGGATTGCACTTATCTTTTCAACCGTTTTTTACGCTCTAGTCACCTACTGGCTATATAGTGGCATGAGCTCGGAATGGATTGTCGAACAACAAATTGCGCAGATGGGGGATGTCAGCCCCGCCGAAGCAGATCAAGCTCGCAACTTTATGCAGGACAGTGCACCTTACACTGCACCTATTGCCGCCATTAGCATTATTTTGGTTACCCTGATAATGAATGCCTTATATGCCGGCTATCTGAAACTGGTCAGTCGCACCGATGAATTCAGCTATGGTGATTGGTACAGCTTTAGTCTGTGGGCCATGATGCCAATGTTTTTCAATGCCTTGGGCTTGGCACTGTTGGTTTTACTGGCAGACAGCCCTGACCTTCCGCTGAACTTCGCCAACTATGCTTCTTTAAATCAACTTGTACTGAACTTACCTGTTGAGCATGCTCTATACGCATGGACCGAAGCCTTAAACCTGTTCAGTGTATGGGGCATAGTGGTTGCTGCTGCGGGTTTACAGATCTGGGCGAAAATGAAGCCGGTTACCGCTTATGTGTTTGCCGGACTGCCCTTCACCCTGATCATGGGTATCTGGCTACTGTTCGCCTTGATCTAAGCGGATTCCAATATGAAAAAATTAGTCATCCTGACCGCCATTATTGGCGGTCTGGGAGCCTTGGTTGCCTATAAGCATTTTGTCGGCAATCAGGGCCAGGTAACGGTAGAGGCTGCCTCTGTCAGCCAGGGAGTACTGAGTGATACCATTCTGGCCTCAGGAAATCTGGTGTTTAAATCACAAATTCAGATCCGTTCTGAAGTAACAGGCACGGTTCAGAACGTACTGGTAGAGGAAGGTCAGCAAGTACAACAAGGCGAGGTGCTGATGCGCCTCGACCCTACCGCTTTTAATGCCGATGTGGAAAGTTACCAGGCTGCTGTTGATGCGCGGCGCATAGAAATTCAGCGCACTCAGGCGGTAGAAGCCGATCTGCAGCGCCAGGTTGAACGCAATCGCAGTTTACTGGCGCAAAAGCTGGTTCAGCAGGAAACCGTGGATGCCCTGCAAAGCCAACTGGATATTGCGCATATCAATACAGAGGCTGCCCAGGCACAACTTGAGCAAGCCGAAGCCGCATTGGTTTTGGCCAAAGACCGACTACGCAAAACCGTATTCGTCGCCGCCATGGATGGGCTGTTAGCCTCGGTAGATATTAAAACCGGCGAAACCGTGATTGCCGGCACCACCAATATCGTAGGCTCAGATCTCATGGTGTTGGCTGATCCCAGTGCCATTTTGGCCGAGCTTAGGGTCGATGAGGCGGATATTTCAAGGGTTGCCTTAGGACAAACAGCAGAAATTTTTGCCGCAGCTCTGCCCAAAACCCCCATTACCGGCGAAGTCATTTCCATCGGCACGTCGGCTAAGCGCCTATCCAGCGGCGAAGGACTGGCTTTCAGGGTCAAGGTATTGCTTAACCCTGGTGAGCATAAATTGTATCCCGGAATGAGCTGTCGGGCAGAAATCATCACCAGTCAGGGGGAAGCAACGTTGAACGTACCTGTCGCTGCTATTCAGGAAGAGCAAGGTAAGTCTTTTGTTTGGCGCGTAGATGATGATAACCGCCTTGCCAAGGTGTGGGTGACTACCGGTATGGCTACCGACATCCAGCAGGCTGTGTTATCCGGCTTGCAGGACATGCACAAAGTGGTGGTGGGACCATCGCGGCTATTCAGTCAGTTTAAGGAAGGACAGCAGGTACAACTTAAGCAGGGTGCTGACAGTGACCTATGACGACCAGGTAATCAAGCTGAGCAATATCAGCAAGCGCTATGAGATGGGCGGTGAGCAGTTTTACGCTTTGCGTGACATCAATCTGCATATCACTCGCAACGATTATGTGGCGATCATCGGTCCGTCGGGCTCAGGCAAGTCGACCCTGATGAATATACTTGGCTGTCTGGATATTCCCAGCAGCGGCGAATACCTGCTGGACGACCAGCCCGTGGCGAGTATGGATGAAGCTGAGCTGGCGAAAATTCGTAACCAAAGCGTCGGTTTTATTTTTCAGAGTTTCAATCTGTTACCTCGCGCCACTGTGCTCGCTAATGTCATGCAGCCACTGGTATATCGCATGCTACCAACGTCGGAACGGCAGAATATGGCTAAACAGGCCCTGCAGCGGGTCGGGCTGGCCGATAAACTCGGGCATTTCCCCAACCAACTATCCGGTGGTCAGCGCCAGCGAGTAGCCATCGCGCGCGCGCTGGTCACCAAGCCGGCGATTTTACTGGGTGATGAGCCGACAGGTAATCTGGACAGTAAAACCACCCAGGACATTATGAAGCTGTTTGATGAACTGCATCGGGAAGGCCATACCATAGTGCTAGTAACCCACGAGCAGGAAATTGCCGACCATTGTCAAAGGGTCATCCGCTTGGTGGACGGCAAGGTGGCCAAAGACAGTCGCAATGACGCTGCACAGAGGGAGAGACTGCATGTTTAGCGGACTACATGCCGCCATTGAAGGCACCCGGGCAGCGCTTGCTTCCATTCGTGCCCATGCCATGCGAAGTGCGCTTACCACCTTAGGCATTGTTATCGGTGTGGCGGCAGTGATTACCGTAGTGGCGGTCATGGAAGGTTTGAGCTCCAGTATTGATGCACAGCTTGATGATCTTGGTAGCGATATGGTGACGTTACGTGCCACCACGTCGCAGGAACAAGCCATGCTGGGGTTTTCTAACAAACTGAGCTACGACGACTTTCTGGTGCTTAAAGCCAAGGTCAAAGACGTGGAGGATATGAGCGCCAGTATGCAGGCGTTTAGCTTTGGTAGCACCGTCAGCTACGGTCGTGAAACCATCCAAACCCAGGTAATAGGCACCGACTCTGGCTATCAGAAGGTGATTAAAGTGTTCCCCCAACAAGGACGTTTTATTCGTAGCACGGACGATGATCGTCGCCGCCGAGTGGTATTTATTGGCGAGTCAGCACGGAAGAAGCTAAAACTTCCGGATAATCCCATAGGTGAATTTATCAGCCTGTCTGGGGAATGGTTTCGCATTATCGGTGTAGCAGAAGAGCGAGGCTCACTGTTTGGTTTTGATCAGGACAACTATATTATTGCTCCGTTCTCTACTATGGCATCCCTGGCTGGCGCCAGAGTAACAGAGAACATTGATATTCTGTTCAGACCCGCAGCGGGAGCGGATCTGGACAATGTGCAGACCCAAATCCGGCAAATTCTGCGTAAACGCCATCATCTTTCCGGTGACGATAAGGATGACTTTGAATTTATCACCGCCAAGAAAACCAAAGAGAGCTTTGCCAAAGTCACAACCTCGGTAACCTTGGTAGCCGGTGGTGTAGTGGGTATCAGCCTGCTGGTGGGCGGTATCGGTGTGATGAATATTATGCTGGTATCGGTTACCGAGCGGACTCGTGAGATTGGTATCAATAAAGCGCTGGGGGCCACTCCCAACTTTATTATGCTGCAGTTTCTGGTCGAAGCCCTGGTCTTATCATTATTTGGCGGCATTATTGGCTTGTTGCTCGGCTGGGGGCTGGCAGTCTTTATCTCCATGCTGATGCCCAGCATGCCGGGGGCATTGGTACCGGGTTGGGCAATTGCCCTGTCCTTTGGTTTTACCACGGCGATCGGCGTGATATTCGGCCTGATGCCAGCGGTCAAAGCCGCCAAGCTCAATCCCATCGACGCCTTGCGTTACGAATAACACTTATAAAAATGCCACGCTAAGCGCGGCATTTTTTTCGACCTACATTACGTCTTGTATCTGCTGTAACAATTTATCAGGAGAAGCAAAGGAGTTAATTCTCAAAACCTCCTTACCCTCTTTAATGATCACCAGCGTTGGCATTTGATTAATACCGTAGCCGATTGCCGCATCCAGACTAGTGTCGATGGCAAGAGGATGTTTAGCCGCGAACTTCTCTCTGTATTCATTCAAGTCAGTCTGCCCGGTCCATAGCCGAGATACGATACCCAGGCTATGCACAGTAGGATATGCCTCGCTTAGTTGATTGAAAAACTGCTGGCCTGCGATGCAATTCTGGCTTTGCTCAGGTCTGGAGTCTTTGAGATACCAATCACACCAAGTGGCAGTAAAATACAGCATCTGCGTGCCCTGCTTCTGGATGTCCAGATTTTGTTGCTCTCCATCAACCAGCGTAATCGCCGGTAGCTCGCTGGGCTGGCGAGCCGAGACTAATGCAAGACGTTTATCCAATGTGGCATCGGCGTCATGGCCTTTATGTACTATACGTCCATCACGAGTAACCAAAATATGCCAGGGCGTACCCATTAGTCCAAAAGCCTGCGCCAGCTCCCCCGAATTGTCCTGAAGGATTGGCATGGTGAGTTCAAATCTATCTATAACCTCAGCCAGAGCATCCGGTGTTTCATTCACGCCCAAATTAATGGATACGAACTTTACCTTATCGCCGTATTCTTCATAGGCGTGCTGAAAATGCGGCATCTGCTGCATACAAGGTACACACCAGGTTGCCCAGAATTTGACATACATGGGCGATTCACCAACTACGTCAGCATAAGACAATAATTCCCCGCTCACCGCCGTATAGTTTTTACTCTTTAGTACTTCAAGGGCTTCGCTTGCATACAGCTTACCTGTGTAGAGTAACGGCAGTAGCAAGGGAATATATTTAAAACTGGTCATAAATCGTCCTTTTAAACAAACATCTATGACCAGTTTAGTGAAATGCTAAGCGTGGAAATTGTAAAAAACAGACATTCCCCTTTCTATCCACACAGGCGCGGATCAAAGCGGGCTTAAGACGCTATCCACCTGAAAACTGTCAGCCAGCGCAGGAAACTGATACAGGTTGGCTCGTTGGCGCCATTGTGCGGCAAGCTCAGCATTGCCTGCCGCTTCCCAGGCCTGGGCAAAATTAACAAAGGCAGGTAAAAGTTCGGCACGATTCTCCAGACGCTGCTTCCATAGCGCCATATACAACGGCGGAATGTAGGCTTGGTCGTGATATTCCATAAAGGTTAAGCGGTCGCTGCCCTTGTAGGCCTGCATCTGATGATTGTTGCAAGTCCTGGCTTTAGCCATGGACCATTCCTCACCAGTTTTACGCCAACCGTCAAGCTTCTCAGGTAGTTCCTCTGCTTCGGTCACAAAAACCAGATTCGGTGCATCGCTATAAGGATGGCAGACCATTTCGGCCATATCTGTAGACAGCGGATACTCATCCACGAAGCCGGCAAAATGTGCCAATTCATGCACAAACACCGAATAGGTGTCGCCTTGATCAAGATACATAATGCCATTGTGTACATTAGCCTTGCCACGCGGTGCCAGTACCATTAAGTGGGTAAAATCCTCAGCCAGGGGTAATCTGGACAACTGTCTGACATCACATCCCAAACGTCGATGGCTTTGCCAGTTTTCATCACACTTTACTTGTTTGGGCTTCACCCAAACCGGCTCCAGCAGACATATGGGGAGAGATTCGAGTCGCTCATCCTGTTTAAAGGATTGGCTCAATTGCGCCATCTGTTGCATGTTCTCTAATGACATCACCACAGGCTGCAGGCGGATCACACATTGATTCCTGGCCACGGCCAGCCCATTACCTTTGCGCTGCCAGTAACGGTTTATCCAATTTAGATAGTCCCCCGCTGCTGCAACGCCGTTATCCCGGGCATGGCTAAGCCAACTTTTAGCCTGCTTGTACTTACCAATCCGCCACTCCAGCTTGGCCAACAGTAGTGCGCTGTTAGCGTCCCGCGGAGCGGCCTTTTCCAGCCAGACTTCGGCTTGCTCAGCTTGCTCCTCAATCAGCAGCCATTGATACAATGAAATAATCGCGGGCAAGTAATCCTGCTCGGCAGCCAGTTCCAGCCAGCGACGTTTGTTCTCAGCAGAATCACTGAGTAAGGCCATTTCATGCTGAGCGGCAGCAAAGCCAGCCAATGCCGCCTTTGCCATCAAACGTTTATGTGGCGCTTCTTCTGTCTCGTTTAATGCCAGACGATAATAAGAACGTGCATCACCAAGCTGTGCTGCTTGCCTAAGCCAATAAGGATCCTGATTTTGCTGTGCATATTCGCTCAGTGCACTGAGCGCTTCATCAGAGCCTACATTCACAGCTCGGAACAAAGAGGCAGGGTCGCTTTCCCCCTGCTTGAGCATTATGGGAATATATTGTTGCTGGCTGGCTACCGACAAACAGGCACCGCCAACAGCAATAATCAACAAACGCAAATACTTCAACATACTTTGCTTATCGTACCGGTTCGTCTTGCAGTGTTTTCTCGCGTAACAAATCTAACTCTAGTCTGGCATAACGGTGCTCGACAAACTCGTAAACATTGGTACTTAAAGAGAGCTTAAAGTAGTTTGACGCCACCCCTTTCTGACCTTTAGCCATATGGTATTTACCCAGATAGAAATAAGCTTCACACAAGCGATTAGCCAGCTCCTGCTGACTGCGCACACCCACCAGTAACTCGGACAACAACTGACGTTCAGAGATATCCCCCAGATACAGATCCACTAAGGCAACCGCCCAGTTGTCCTGTTTTAATTTGCTGCGGCTATCCCGCAACGTTTTAAGTGCCTGGGTTGCATCGACTTCCGTCTCAGCCAGATAAGCCCATACAGCGCGATAAGGGTCACTTTCATCACGATGATAAAAACGATTTAAGTCGTCAACCGCCAGTTCTGGACGACCACCGTAATACAGCGCGATGCCGCGATTCAGAAATGCAAAGTCGTGATTGGGGTCAATATCCAAAGTCGCATCAAAGGCTTCATAAGCCTGGATAAATTCCATATTCTGGGTGTGGTGAATTCCCATGAAATTATAGGCTTCGGCCATATCAGGGCGCAGTTTCAGCGCCATACTGAAATCAAATTGCGCCAGGCCATCTAAACCGACACTGTCATACAACATGCCTCGCTGATAAAGCAGATCGGCACGCTGCGAATTATCCAGCTCGACCTGAGCCAAAATCTGACTGTACCTTGCCAGCGCCATCTGGCTACGCATATTCGCCGGCATAGGTTCAACCAAAATAAGGTTGCCCATCTGCCCATTACCTGACTGACCATTAGGTACTGTGCTGCAGGCATTGCTACCGATGACGGCAGCCACTAATAAAAATAATCTTGATAGCTTAATGATCATCTAACCTGTCGCTTTCCTTTTAGGTGCGCCTTAATGCGGGAGACCTGTTAAGACTCCGGCCCAAATACCGGCAGCCAGTTATACCTGTTCTGGCTGTCCGCTTAAAGCCCCTTGCTGTATCAAATTATTGTTGCAGGCATGCGTAATGCCAAGGCCATGGCACAAATTAAAACGAAAAATGGCACCCCTTGGGTGCCATTTATTTTTCTTAATCAATCAGTTATGAAAGATTATCAGTCCTGAGGCTGCTCTGCCTGAGACTCAGCAGGGGCTGCAGGTTTTTCCAGCAGTTCCTTAATGCTCAGACGGATACGGTTCTGGCGATCGATTTCCATGACCTTCACATCCACCATCTGACCTTCGCTCAGGTAATCACTCACCTTGGCCACACGCTCATGAGCGATTTGGGAGATATGCACCAGACCTTCTTTACCTGGCAGTACTTCAACAAAGGCGCCGAAGTCTACACAGCGGGTTACTTTACCATGGTAAGTTTTGCCCACTTCCACATCAGCAGTGATGCCTTCGATCATATCGATAGCAATCTGTGCCTTAGCGCGCTCGGTTGCGAAAATCTTGATAGTACCGTCATCTTCGATCTCGATGTTGGTATCAGACTTCTCAGTGATAGAACGAATAACCGCGCCACCTTTACCGATAACTTCACGGATTTTGTCCTGATCGATCTTGATGGTGTAAATGCGTGGAGCAAACTCAGACATCTCTTCACGGTGTGAATTGATGGCTTTATCCATCACACCCAGGATATGCAAACGGGCTTCTTTGGCCTGTTTCAGAGCGATTTGCATGATCTCTTTAGTGATACCTTCGATCTTGATGTCCATCTGCAACGCAGTAACACCCTCGGCAGTACCAGCGACTTTAAAGTCCATGTCACCCAGGTGATCTTCATCACCTAAAATGTCAGACAAAACAACGAACTTGTCGTCGCTCTTTACCAGACCCATAGCGATACCAGCAACAGATGCCTTAATTGGTACACCGGCGTCCATCAGTGCCAACGAGCTACCACATACGGAAGCCATAGAAGAAGAACCGTTTGACTCGGTGATTTCAGACACCACACGTACCACGTACGGGAATTCTTCTTCAGACGGCATTACCGCTTGAATACCGCGCTTAGCCAAACGACCATGGCCGATTTCACGACGCTTGGGTGAACCCATCATACCGGTCTCGCCAACACAGTATGGAGGGAAGTTATAGTGCAGCATGAAACGGCTGTTGGTTAAACCACCCAGCTCGTCAATCATCTGCGCATCACGCTCTGTACCTAAAGTCGCTGTTACCAGCGCCTGAGTCTCACCACGGGTGAATAAGGCACTACCGTGAGTACGAGGCAGGATGCCGGTGGCTACGTCCAGAGCACGAATCATCTGCGGGTCACGACCATCGATACGTGGCTCACCGTTCAGAATACGTGAACGCACTACGTCACTTTCCAGATCGTGTAGCAACTCTTTCAATTCTTTTGCATCTTGCTCTGGGCTTTCTTCCAGAATCTGTGCTGCCACTTTATCAGTCACAGCAGTGACTGCGTCTTTACGGGCCAGCTTGTCAGAAATCTGGTAAGCGGCAGTCATATCAGCTTCGGCCAGGGCTTTCACCTTAGCTTTCAGTTCTGTATTTTCCGCTTCTGGCTGCCAATCCCACTTAGGTGTATTTACTTCAGCGGCAAATTCGTTCACCGCGTTGATAACGGCTTGCAGCTCGTCGTGGCCGTACATTACCGCGCCCAGCATCACTTCTTCAGACAATACGCTGGCTTCAGATTCAACCATCAATACCGCACTTTGCGTACCAGCAACTACCAAGTCTAGCTGGCTGTCAGCTTGCTCAGAATTACGGGTATTGAGGATATATTGACCGTCTTTATAACCTACACGTGCCGCACCAATTGGACCATTAAATGGAATACCGGAAATAGCCAACGCAGCAGACGTACCGATCATGGAGATCACATCAGTTGGGATATCAGGGTTAGCCGACATCACAGTAATAACAACCTGAACTTCGTTCTTGAAACCTTCTGGGAACAGCGGACGAATAGGGCGGTCAATCAGACGAGCAGTTAAGGTCTCGTTTTCAGAAGGACGGCCTTCACGCTTAAAGAAACCGCCAGGGATTTTACCGGCAGCATAGGTTTTCTCTTGATAATTGACCGTCAGAGGGAAGAAATCCTGATCGGCTTTGGCTTCTTTTTTACCTACTACGGTAACTAATACCGCAGTGTCATCCATGCTGGCCATAACAGCAGCAGTAGCCTGACGGGCAATAACGCCGGTTTCCAGTGTGATCTTGTGCTGACCATATTGGAAGGTTTTAGTAATTGGAGTCACTTAATTTTCCTTACATTAAGCCTGATGCCCAACAAAGTGACTGCGACTGGAAACTATTGATTTCACCAGTACAGCCCCTTGTCTCATGGCAGAGGCTTCTTACATTGAATGTTCATATATTCGCTTTTTAACGCGGCGCATAGTATAGCGAGGAAGATTTACCAATTCCATTAAACATTTATTTAGCTTGGGGTTAGTTTAAGTCGATATTCATGAGTAACTTGAACGTTGCTTGCACTTACAAATTGCTATACATCGAGCTGGAGTGCTTCTCCATATTTCGCCAATAGCCCCACACGATCCACTTTTTTAAGACCTTTCGCCACCAAAGCATAGGAATGGTCAATCATACGTTGAATTTCCCCAACGGGGATACTGCCGTCCAGTAGGATAGTGTTCCAATGCAATTTATTCATGTGGTAGCCGGGAATGACCGCACTAAACATGTCTCTGAGCATCATAGCCTGCTGAGGCTCGCATTTGAGATTCATGCGCCCTTCCCCCTGTTCACTTGCCAGGGTCGCGAACATCTTGCCGCGAATTTTCATCACGGCAACATCCGGCCCGAATGGAAAATCCTCAACGGCTTCAGGCTTACCAAGTAAGTAACTACGAGCTTGCAGATAGTCCATGATCTATCCTCAGTGGGTTTTGAGAGTCAAATGCTGGCGGGAAACAGACAAAGTTGCAACTAGGTTGGCACAGTTTGATTAGGCCTTACATTGCATTAACCCTGTGACAGCGAACCAGATCAGATTCGCAAATGCAAAAAACCCGGCCTGGCCGGGTTCTTTTAATTTGGTGCGGATGGCGAGACTCGAACTCGCACGTCTTGCGACACCACCCCCTCAAGATGGCGTGTCTACCAATTCCACCACATCCGCGAAATTTTAACGTTTTTAGTTAGGCACGTCAGTAGGCTGTGTTTTCTCAACAGGTACGTCGGTATCAGCTGGCTGAGTAACAGGCACTTCCAAATTTTCCCACTCGTCTACCTGCTTTTCTTTCCCTGCCGTCATTGCACCCAGAATCAAACTGATTGCAAAAAACAGCGTCGCCAGAATGGCAGTGGAGCGGCTCAGGAAATTACCAGAACCAGAAGCACCAAATACAGTGTTAGATGCGCCAGCACCAAAAGATGCACCCATATCGGCACCTTTACCGCGCTGAATCAACACCAGCCCAATCAAGGCTAATGAAATCAGCAGATAAATCACCATCAATACTTCGTAAAGCATGCTTTACCTCAATTCAGTTTGCCGCTTGGCAAATTGCTAAAAAATCCTCGACTTTCAGACTGGCTCCGCCTATCAGGCCACCGTCCACATCGGGTTGCGCAAAAATCTGCGCTGCATTAGCGGCATTTACGCTGCCACCATACAAAATTCTTATTTTTGCTGCCGCATCCTGGCAGAACTTGCCCAGATGGACACGAATAAACGCATGAACTTCTTGTGCTTGCTCAGGCGTTGCGGTGTTTCCCGTACCTATAGCCCAAATGGGCTCATAGGCAATCACCACATTTAACAGGTCTTGTTGACTAATAACCTGTGTGACGGCATCTAGTTGGGAAGCAACATAATCAAACACTTTGCCGCTTTGCCGCACTTCAAGGGGCTCACCAACACAAACAATAGGTGTCAGACCTGCCGCTAACGCAACTTGCACTTTATCAGCGACAAGTTCGTTTGACTCAAACTGTTCCGCCCTGCGTTCAGAATGTCCCAATATGACGTATTGGCAACCGAGATCCTGCAGCATAGCAGCGGAAATCTCGCCAGTGTGGGCTCCGTTTGGATACACACTGAGGTTTTGAGCGCCCAGTTTAATCAGTTCTGCATCGAAACCACTCAGTAAAGTAAAAGGAGGGCATACAACCGAATCCATATTCTCTAACTGAGATTGTCCTAATGCTTCCTGCATTTGCTTAACCAGAGACAGGTTACCGTTCATTTTCCAGTTACCTGCCACTATGGGGCGTCTAATCTTCGCAGCCATTGTGACTCCTGGCTCGTCTGGCGAGTCAATTCAAAGCGCGCGAGAGTGTAACCAACCGCATAACAAGTTACAAGTGGCTCGCGCGTCAAATGTTACTGTGCGGTTACTTTTCGTACCGACTCTGCAATAGCCTCGGCCCACTTGCTCGCCAGTTCGTCTTTGGTGGCTTCAACCATAACCCGAATTAGTGGCTCAGTACCGCTTTTCCGCAATAACACGCGCCCATCATCGCCCATATCTTGCTCCGCCGCCTTTACAGCAGCAAGCACATCCGTGTGTTCCAGCGGTGAAGACTTGCCTTCACTGTATCTGACGTTAATCAGGGTTTGTGGGAATTTCTCCATACCGCGGCGCAGTTCATACAGACTCATGCCGGCACGTAACATAGATGTCAGCACCTGCAACCCCGATACAACACCATCGCCGGTTGAAGCAACTGCGAGGTTAAGCACATGACCAGAGCTTTCTCCACCGATGTTCCAGCCTTTTTCCTGCAGCAGCTCCATTACATAGCGGTCACCTACCTTACTGCGAGCAAAGGGAATTGACAGGCGACTTAATGCGACTTCAAGGCCAAGGTTGCTCATAAGCGTACCCACAACACCACCGCCGTTCAAGCGACCTGACTTCAGAGCATCTCTGGCAATGATGTAAACAATTTCATCACCATCTACCACGTTGCCTTTATGGTCTACCATCATAATGCGGTCACCATCACCATCCAGAGCAAACCCGAGATCAGCTTTTTCGGCCAGGACTCGCTCCGTGATAGCTTGCATTGACGTGGCTCCCACGTCGTCGTTAATGTTCAAGCCATTGGGGGTAGTGCCAAGTTCAACCACCTCTGCCCCCAACTCTCTGAGCACATTCGGTGCGATGTGATAAGTAGCACCATGGGCACAGTCCACCACAATCTTCATGCCGGTTAATGACAGGTCTGATGGAAAAGTACCTTTGCAAAATTCAATGTAGCGACCAGCTGCGTCATTAATGCGAGTGGCTTTGCCTAATTTGTCAGGGGCAGCACAAACCATTGGCTGCTCAAGCATATCCTCAATAGCCTGTTCGATATCATCGTCTAATTTGAAGCCATCGGCTGAGAAAAATTTAATGCCGTTATCATAATAAGGATTATGTGATGCACTGATCACAATGCCGGCTTCCGAACGGAATGTTTTGGTCAGATAGGCAATTGCCGGTGTTGGCATAGGCCCCAACAAACCAATATTAATGCCTGCAGCAGACAAACCAGCTTCCAGCGCCGATTCGAGCATATAACCAGAAATACGGGTATCCTTCCCAATCAACACCTTGTTAGTTCCGCGACCAGCAAGCACTTTACCAGCTGCCCAACCTAGTTTAGTAACAAACTCCGGGTTGATGGCGCTCTCGCCTACTTTGCCGCGGATACCGTCGGTACCGAAATACTTTCTTTGACTCATAGTGTTCCTTGTATTGCTTTGCCGGATAATTTCCGGTCTTTATATTGAATCTGGGTCAAGCACAGCCATCGTCACTTTTAACACGTCCACTGTCTGTTTCACATCATGCACACGGATAATCTGTGCTCCTTTCATCGCGGCAATTGTCGCGCAGGCGAGACTGCCTGCCAAGCGTTCATCTACGCCTCGACCAAGAAGATTTCCCAGCATCGACTTGCGCGACATCCCCACCAAAAGCGGCAAGCCCATGTGATGGAAGCGCTCCATCCCTTGTAACAACTGATAATTATGCTGCAAAGTTTTGCCAAAACCAAAGCCGGGATCGAGCAGAATACGGCTACGTTCAATGCCCACATCAGTGCAAGCTTGGATTCGGTCATCGAGGAATGAAAAAACATCCATGAACAAATCTTGATAATGAGGTTCATTTTGCATGCTACGAGGCTGACCTTGCATATGCATCAAACAGACCGCAGCACTCGTTTTTGCTGCAATTTCAAGTGCTCCGGTTTCCTGCAATGCCCGCACATCATTGATCAATCCAGCACCGGCGCGGCAGGCTTCCAACATAACTTCAGCTTTACTGGTATCAACCGAAACAACAGTATCAAATCGCTGTGATATAGCCTCTACAACCGGCACCACCCGTGCTAGTTCTTCCTCAACCGACACATCAGCAGCACCAGGGCGGGTAGACTCCCCCCCAACATCGATAAAGGCTGCACCATCAGCCAGCATATTCTCTACCTGATATAAGGCGCTATCCAGCTTATTGAAACGGCCCCCGTCAGAAAAAGAATCAGGGGTAACATTGAGGATCCCCATTACTTTTGGGGTGGAAAGATCTACAACTTTGTCAGCAAATTTCATTGGATAAATGTTCCCAATAAGAAAAAGGCGCTATGTAGCGCCTTTTAAAGATAACGATGCAGTTTAGCTGGGTAAGTCGCCCGGCTTACTGATGTCCGCATCTGAACTTTTCTTCGTTTCGGCCTTGCTTTCCGGTTTGTTTGACGTATCACCCTTAGGCTTGTTGTCATTATCCCAATCTGCAGGGGGACGAACTTCGCGGCGCGCCATCAGATCATCAATCTGTTTAGCATCAATAGTCTCGTACTTCATCAGCGCGTCTTTCATGGTATGCAGGATATCCATATTGTCGCGAAGAATCTGCTCAGCACGGTCATAGTTACGATCAATTACGGCTTTGATTTCAGCATCAATGGCACGCGCCGTATCATCTGACATATGCTTGGCTCGCGCCATACTGCGTCCCAAAAAGACTTCGCCTTCTTCCTCGGCGTACAGCATAGGACCCATCTTGTCCGATAGACCCCATTGGGTCACCATCTTACGCGCCAAATCGGTAGCACGCTCAATGTCATTAGAGGCACCAGTGGTAACCTTTTCACCACCGTAAATAATGTCTTCGGCGATACGGCCACCATAGAGACTAGAGATCATGCTCTCCAAATGCTGCTTGGTGTAGCTGAATCTGTCCTGTTCCGGCAAATACATGGTCACACCCAATGCACGACCGCGCGGGATAATTGATACCTTATAAACCGGATCATGTTCCGGCACCATGCGACCAACAATGGCGTGGCCGGCTTCATGGTACGCCGTCATTTCTTTTTCGCTTTCCGACATCACCATTGACTTGCGTTCAGCGCCCATCATGATCTTGTCTTTGGCTTTATCAAACTCTTCCATGGCAACCAGGCGCTTGTTAGCACGAGCAGCAAACAACGCCGCTTCGTTAACCAGGTTGGCCAGATCGGCACCTGAAAAGCCAGGCGTACCACGCGCAATAACACCCGCATCGACGTTATCGGCAATAGGTACTTTACGCATATGTACTTTAAGGATCTGTTCACGACCACGAATGTCGGGCAAGCCGACAACAACCTGACGGTCAAAACGGCCGGGACGAAGCAACGCAGGGTCCAACACATCTGGACGGTTGGTCGCGGCAATCACGATTATGCCTTCATGGCCTTCAAAACCATCCATTTCAACCAGCATCTGGTTCAGGGTTTGCTCACGTTCATCATGACCACCACCTAAACCGGCACCACGCTGACGGCCCACTGCATCAATTTCGTCGATAAAGATAATACAAGGTGCTGACTTTTTAGCTTGCTCGAACATGTCGCGAACACGGGATGCGCCCACACCGACAAACATTTCTACAAAGTCAGAACCGGATATAGTAAAGAATGGCACTTTGGCTTCACCGGCAATGGCTTTAGCCAACAGCGTCTTACCTGTACCGGGAGGGCCAACCATTAAGACGCCCTTAGGAATTTTTCCGCCCAGCTTCTGGAACTTGGATGGGTCACGCAGGAAATCCACCAATTCAGATACATCTTCTTTGGCTTCATCGCAACCGGCCACATCGGCAAAGGTTGTTTTAATCTGGTCTTCACCCAGCAAACGTGCCTTACTCTTGCCAAACGACATAGCCCCACGACCGCCGCCACCCTGCATTTGACGCATGAAGAAAATCCATACACCGATCAGCAGCAACATCGGGAACCAGGAGATGAAAATGTTGGCCAGCATTGACGGACGCTCAGGCGGCTCATTGATCATACGCACATCATTCTTGATGAGGTCTGTCACCAAGCCGTTATCGCCAACAGACGGAATAAAGGTGGTAAAGCTTTCACCACTGCGGGAAACGCCTTTGATCTCCCGACCATCAATGCGCACTTCACGCACCATTCCCTGATTCACCTCATTGATGAACTGGGTGTAATCATATTGGCGTCCAGAAGATTCCCCTGGGGTAAAACTCTGAAACACCGTCATTAATACGACGGCTATAACCAACCACAAAATTAAATTTTTTGCCATATCGCTCAACGCTGTAACCTCTGTAAAAACAGTTCTTATCCGGACCGGTTTTCCTAACCGGTATCCTACTCAGTAGTACAAGCTAAACCAACCAGGATGTAACGCCTATGAAACCCTTACCCTTCATGTGGCAATGCCGCATTAGGTTCGGCTCCAGAGTCCGGCAGGCTTAGCCTACCAGAGTTCGACGCTCGAAACTATGTAAACCGGCTCAATATCCCCTTGAAACCGGTTACCTCTTGGCCCCCTTTATTTACGGAAGCCTTCCCCGAACTTAAGGGTGAACTTTGTTCAGAGAAATAAAAGCCATATCAATCTATAACACCAGCGCCTTAGCAGCCCTGTAGTCACTTCAACTCTGTCGAAGACATCTCAACTCTCGTCACAGACAAGGTGTATTTAAACCTGGTTAAATGCTCTACTACAAAGCGTAGGCGCCCCACCGAATTACACCATTTTATCTGCAGCTGAGTCCCACTTTAACAACATCCACTGACAAAGCGCACTGCCTTTACCTCGTTTTGAGCTTTAGCCAATGTCACCTTTTTTGGCATAACCTGCTAATGTCATTAGGCATGCGCTTAAGATGGCGGTAGAATACCGTTTTTCAACCCTTTAGACATACCAATTAACGCTGGTGTGTTTTAGTTAAAAGATAAATTTGTAACCTAATGATTCTTTCTACCAAACAGAAGCAATACCTCAAGGGTTTAGCCCACTCGCTCAAGCCTGTTGTTCTACTTGGCAACAATGGCTTAACCGAAGGCGTATTAGCTGAAATTGATAACGCCCTCAATCACCACGAACTGATAAAAGTGAAAGTAGCGACAACGGACCGCGAACAGAAACGCTTAATTTGCGATGCCATTGCTCGTGAAACAAAGGCACTGAACGTACAACTTATCGGTCACAATCTGGTGTTATACCGGGAAAGTGAAGAGAAAAAGATCCGCATCCCCAAAGGCTGAGTCAGCTCGGCCTTCCGCCTTCGAATTATGATTCACCGACTCGTGGCCATTTAAGGGAAAAGCTTAGCCTTTCTCAGCTGTCGCTACATAATTGATAAAACTGTTTCAATTAATAGATAATTTCGTCAATCATTTTCCCGGAGACTCAGTTCGTTGCGGTTTGCGCAACCTGATACTTCTGAATCAGGGAATCAACATCCCCTGCCACGCGCAGACTATCAAGGGCCCATTGCAGGCGCTCACGGAGTGGCTCGGGAAAGGCCGTATTCAGAGCTAAATAGTTCCCCTGAACATCGAGAGGGAACTCCAGTACCGGGATCAAATCTTCAATGACAAAACCCGAAGGTTGAATTTGATAGTGAAGCGTCAAAGGTGAACCAATAATTAGATCAAGTTTTCCTTTTATAAACAATTGCATGTCAGCATTTTTATAGGACACATTTAGCAAGTTTCTACCTTTCTCGAAGCCATGTTTTAACAACACCGCTTCATAAATATCATTAGGTTGAATTCCTATGGTATAGCGCGTAGCTTCGCTAAGAGAAGTAAGGGAAATGTCGTCACGATGTTTTAGCCTGTACAGGTAAGACGTTGACTTCACGAGTGGCCCCACCCACTTAAACTGCTGCTCACGCTCTTTATATCTGGCGGTAGAGATTAGGCCACTTAACTTATGCTGCCGGGTTAACTGAAATGACCGGCTCCAAGGCAACAATTCCAACTCACAAGCAACCTCAGCCCGTTCGCACACCAGCATGGTTAGCTCAGCATTAATACCCACCACCTTACCCTCTTGTATAAACTGGTAAGGGGGAAAATGCTCTGTGTAGATGGTAATAGACTCAGCCCAAGCAGGCCGCAGCATTGCCAGCATCACGAACAACACTGTCCTGACAAACATACTCCATCCTTTTGCGACTAAATTCGGTTGCAACAAAGCCCACCCAGCCAAACAAGAATTATTTTCATGTTAGCACGAAAAATCTATGACGGTTGAAAAGCCTCGGTCCTCAGCAAAAAATCAGCTCACTTCAGGGTATCAAACGGTTGATGAAATGAGGATATGGACACAGCAAAGTCAAAAGTGGATGCACTGAAAACGGCAGTGTTGTAGGTTTGGATACTGCAGAAGGGATGACAGAATACGTCCTGTATTCTGCCCTACGGGCCGCCGCCGACTGCGCGGCGTTCAAAAATGCTCCTGGCATTTTTGTCGAACCAAGGGTTCAAACCATGGCCGCCCTTCACGGGATATAAAAGAAAAGCCCCGTCCAGATGGAAGTGTTTATTCAGTATTGGAATTTGCATCGGGAGGGATTACAGAATACGTCCTGTATTCTGCCCTACGGGCCACCGCCGACTGCGCGGCGTTCAAAAATGCTCCTGGCATTTTTGTCGAACCAAGGGTTCAAACCATGGCCGCCCTTCACGGGATATAAAAGAAAAGCCCCGTCCATCTGGACGGGGCTTTTCTTTTATATGGCGGTGAGGGAGGGATTCGAACCCTCGATACGTTGCCGTATACACACTTTCCAGGCGTGCTCCTTCAGCCACTCGGACACCTCACCTAATTCTGTTTTTAGCCGCTTTGTTTAACTGGGTTGATTTCCCAGGAGCACTGCGGTGTGCTCATTGCTTCGGGCTCCTGCCCTCGCCCCTTTTGGGGCCATCCTGCGGATGTCCAATTTTGTTCCTGACAAAATTGTCAGCCACTCGGACACCTCACCTAAATTTTATCAGTCTACTTTGGAGTAAAACTCGGGGTGCGACTTACACCAATGAACAAGCAAGCCGATCTCCCCCGTTCAAGCGCCGCGTATGTTAGGGAATTCATTATTGTTAATCAAGGAAAATATCGAGCTGACCATGTCGTTCGCTAAATAATTAAACAAACGGTTCATAAGTCAGCGCTATATCAGCCTCAAGCATTACCTTTTACTTTCATGCTATGCGCCGCAGCGAAGTCCAACATGCGGTTCAAAGGAATCATCGCCTTAACCCTCGTAGCCTCATCCACGAAGATTTCATGGCCACTATTATCCGTCAAGGCTTGTTCAATGGCATCCAACCCATTCATTGCCATCCACGGACAATGGGCACAACTCTTACAGGTTGCGCCATTTCCACCGGTAGGCGCTTCAAGGAATATTTTACCTGGTGCCGCCTGCTGCATCTTATAGAAGATGCCTTTATCGGTAGCAACAATAAGACGCTTATTGGGTAAGGTTTGCGCCGCCTTAATTAACTGTGATGTTGACCCTACTGCATCAGCCATCGCGACTACGTTAGCCGGAGACTCTGGGTGCACTAATATGGCGGCATCAGGGTATTGCTGCTTTAACGAAGCCAGCGCCCTGGCTTTAAATTCATCATGAACAATACAGGCACCCTGCCACATCAACATTTCAGCACCGGTTTGCTTCTCAATATAAGCCCCCAGATGACGGTCGGGGCCCCACAGAATTTTCTTACCCTGACTATCCAGGTGTTCAACGATTTCTAATGCGATACTGGAAGTCACTACCCAATCAGCTCGGGCTTTCACCGCGGCCGATGTGTTGGCATAAACCACCACAGTATGGTCAGGATGCTCGTCACAAAAAGCACTAAATTTATCGATCGGACAGCCTAAATCCAGTGAACAAGTCGCTTCTAAGGTTGGCATCAGAACGGTTTTTTCCGGACTGAGGATCTTAGCTGTCTCACCCATAAATTTAACGCCAGCAACAATCAGAGTTTGTTCTTTGGCGTCTCGACCAAATCTGGCCATTTCTAATGAATCAGCGACACAGCCGTTGGTTTCTTCGGCCAACGCTTGAATAACCGGATCGGTATAGTAGTGCGCGACCAGGACGGCATTCTTTTCTTTCAACAAACGTTTGATACGCTCTTTGTATACCTGTTGCTCCGCTTCATCTAAGGCTCTGGGCTTAGGCGGAAATGGATATTCGAGAGTATCAATGGTTTGAGTCTGAATCATGGTGCGGCTCGGCATTGCTACGGGGCTGCGGATTATACAAGCTTTACAAAAGAATTGATACGGCATGACGGTTGTCAAAGAACTATGACATTGATGCATATAAATACGAGCGTCATGTTCTATATATAAAGGCAATGTAATGAGGAGGAAACATGTGGATTGATGGCACTGTTGCAAAACGCAAAGACTGGAATGAAAAGCTGTTCTCGCTGTTTATCCGCGCTGATATTCCCACCTTTATTCCGGGTCAGTTTATTAAGGTCGCTTTGCCATTCGAGGATAAGCGCATAGGTCGTGCCTACTCGTTGGTGAATCAACCAGGCGATTTGCTGGAAATACTGGTTGTCGCTGTCGAAAATGGCACACTCTCCCCTGCCCTGGCGAACCTTAGCGTTGGCGACGATTTACAGGTCAGCGACAGAGCCAGTGGCTTTATGACCTTGGATGAGATAACTCCTTGCCGAGATCTCTGGATGTTAGCTACTGGTACAGCGGTTGGGCCTTTTATTTCAATGTTAAGAAGTGCTGAAGTTTGGGCATCCTTTACTAACATTGTGCTGGTATATGGTGTGCGCAATGCAGATGACCTGGCTTATCTGGATGAACTTCGCAACCTGGAAAAACAACGACCACAGTTTTCTTTATGTCTGAGTGTCACCCGTGAATCATTTCAAGGAGCCTATAAAGACAGAATTACAGCCTTAATAAGTAGTGGTGAACTAGAGCAGACAACAGGATTGACCATCAACGCTCAAAATAGCCATTTTATGTTATGCGGAAACCCGCAAATGGTCAGTGAAACGCAAACCATATTAAAAGAGTTGGGATTAAGTCCTCACCTAAAACGACAACCAGGACAAATAACCATAGAGAAGTATTGGTGAGACAAAAAAATGGGCTGCGAACAAACTTAAAAACGTCTTACAGAACGTCTTGAATTGCATTATTCTCGCTGAGCAAAGCACATTTTTTGGCCATTACGGTGTCATTTTTGCGCAAGGCGCCTATAAATAAAGCATTTAGAAAGAAAAATGAAACTTTCTGGGAGAATTGGGTTGCACCTGATTCTGAAATAAGTATTATATGCGCCCGTTGCAGCAGACAACGAAAACAAGTGGGTCGTTAGCTCAGTTGGTAGAGCA
>NZ_JAFKCS010000060.1 GCF_017255015.1 Bowmanella yangjiangensis
AGAATTAATCTCTCTAAAGTGTTGTTTAAGACTAGAACGTTGATAGGCAGTGTTTGGTAGCTTTGTAAGGCGTTAAGCCAACCTGTACTAATTGCCCGTGAGGCTTAACCATACAACGCCCAAATGACGTTGTGATGGCCAGCCATCTTAAACCAATACGCTATATACAGAATTCTTTATCCGGTGATGAAAACGCATCACTGTGCTTGTCACAAATTGTACCAGTTTTGCCTGGCGGCCATAGCGTTACGGAACCACCTGAATCCATTCCGAACTCAGAAGTGAAACGTAACTGCGGCGATGGTAGTGTGGGGTCTCCCCATGTGAGAGTAGCACACCGCCAGGCTCCCAATACGAAGAAGGGCTATCCGATTGGATAGCCCTTTTTTATTGCTCCTGATTTACCACCAATCAACGCAGCTCACGTTGACTGCCCACTCCGCAAACCTTAATGAAAGTCCCTGGACGTAACCCTCAGCTTATCCAATAAATGGCTTAGATCTTCTAGCTGCTAGTTTTTACTCCTTCTAGCAAAACCCTTAGTCTTGTAAATCTGCTGTGTTTAGTGTTGCAAAATTGCGCTGCTTAAGATTTCAATTCACCTGAAAAATATCAAAAAAGTAACAAAGTTATTGAATTTAAAGGAAAATATTGAACTAACGTCATATACAAATATGGCATTGGGCAAACTAGAATGTGGGTATATTAGGCCATGGGCGGAAGTAGCACTGCACCAAGCCTGAACGTAAATGTATTCACAGAGGTAATGGCAGATGTCAGGTACATCCAGAATCTTAAACTCCCAACTTAGTCAAAGAATCATGTCAGCTGAGCAAGCGGCTGAGCTTATCCCCCCCGGCGCAACCATTGGTATGAGTGGATTTACCGGGGCAGGTTACCCTAAGGCAGTGCCTAAAGCGTTAGCCGAACGTATTAGAAGGTTACGAGACGCTGGTTCGCCGATGCGGGTAAATATCTGGACGGGAGCCTCTACAGCACCAGAGCTAGACGGTGCATTAGCTGAAGTTGATGGGATCAACATGCGTTTGCCTTTCCAATCCGATGCTGTATGTAGGAAGCAGATTAATGAGGGGCAGATGCAATATCTGGATATTCACCTATCCGAAGTTTCTCAATATGCTTGGTCGGGTTTTCTGGGCAAGCTTGACGTAGCGGTAATAGAAGTTGCAGCTGTGCTGGAAGACGGACGTCTAATACCGTCGTCTTCGATTGGCAATAATAAAACCTGGATTGAGCAAGCTGACAAAGTTATTTTAGAAGTGAATGACAAGCAAAGTCTTAAGATGGAAGGTATGCACGATGTTTACTACGGTACTGCTCTGCCACCGAATCGCAAGCCTATTTTACTAACAGAGCCTAGTGACCGTATCGGGGAGCGTTATTTACATTGCCCTTTGGATAAGGTCATTGCCGTTGTAGAGACTTCGTCGTCTGACCGTAACTCAGCTTTTACTCCTCCTGATGAGACATCCGCACTTATCGCTGATCACATCCTTGATTTCTTCGCTCATGAAGTGAAAAAAGGGCGTTTGCCTGCACAACTGTTGCCCATTCAATCCGGTGTGGGAAATATCGCTAATGCGGTGTTAGAAGGGCTTAATAATGGCCCTTATAAAAACCTAAGTGCATTTACAGAAGTGATCCAGGATGGCATGTTGAAAATGCTTAAATCAGGCACATTGAAAGTTGCTTCGGCTACTGCGTTTTCCTTGAGTCCGGATGCACTAGATGAATTCAATAACAATATCGATTTCTATAAAGATAAGATTATCTTGCGACAGCAGGATATCAGTAACCACCCAGAGCTGGCGAGAAGGTTGGGGGTAATTGCTATGAATGGTCTGATCGAGGCAGATATCTACGGCAATGTTAACTCCACCCATATCATGGGAACCCGCATGATGAATGGCATCGGCGGGTCAGGAGACTTTGCCAGAAATGGTTATCTTTCTATCTTTATGACACCTTCCACCGCTAAGCAAGGTGCTATTTCGTCTATTGTCCCTATGGTCTCTCATGTCGACCACACCGAGCATGACGTCAAGATCATAGTAACAGAGCAGGGCCTGGCTGATCTGCGTGGATTGGCGCCTAAACAGCGTGCTAAGTGCATTATAGAAAACTGTGCACACCCGGAATTTAAGGACAGATTAATGGATTACTATGAGAGGGCCTGTGCAAGTGGTCGTGGTATGCATACACCTCATTTACTCGAAGAGGCCTTAAGCTGGCATGTAAATTTTGAACAGCATGGCAGGATGTAACGCAAGAGATTGAGAATATTTGAACACCAGGCTCGACCTAAAGGTAGGGGTTACTTAAACTAGCAAACCGATTATCAGAATGAATAAAGACGGTTGCTTTGGTTGATTTAACCCCCTTACATACCTTTGGCTTGCATGCACAGGCTCGCAACTTGTTGGTCGTTGACGATATCTCTCAGCTAAGAGCTTTTGACGCTGAGCAATACTTCATCCTCGGCGAAGGCAGTAATACGGTTTTCCTTGAAGACTATCAAGGCTGTGTTGTTCAAGTCAGATTAACTGGTGTTGAGGTAAAAGAACGCGCTAGTTTCCACGAGGTAACGGTAGGTGCCGGAGAGAACTGGCACAAATTGGTGGTTAGCTTACTGGAAGCAGGAATTCATGGTGCTGAAAATCTCGCCTTGATACCTGGCACAGTAGGGGCCGCGCCAATTCAGAACATAGGCGCTTATGGTCGAGAGTTAGCTGACTTTTGCCATCAGGTTGAATGCGTGGATATCCGAACTGGTGAAATGCGTTGGCTTGACCGTGAGCAGTGTCTGTTTGGTTACCGTGACAGTGTGTTCAAGCAGCCTGACATGGCCTCTTGGCTAATTACCCAAGTCGTTTTCCGTTTCCCTAAAGAAGCCAAGGTGCAGGCTGAGTATGGTGAACTGAAGTCCCTTGGGACGGCTCCTACACCGCAGCAAGTATTCAATAAGGTCGTGGAAGTACGTCAACAAAAGTTACCTGATCCTGCAAAGTTGGGTAACGCAGGAAGCTTCTTTAAAAACCCTGTTATTAGCCATCAACATTATCTTTTATTAAAGGACAGCTGGGAGGATATTCCTGGTTTTCCTGTTGACGAATCTAATACCAAGATTCCCGCGGCATGGCTTATTGATAAGTTAGGCTTTAAAGGTAAACATGTCGGGGGAGTTGCTTGTCATGCTAATCAACCCTTAGTGCTGGTTAATCAGGGAGGAGGGACAGGGGAGGAGCTGCTTAGCTTAGCCCGACGTATTCGTGATGAAGTGCTGGGGCGTTTTTCCATTACTTTGGAAAATGAAGTAAGGCTGCTAGGTGCTGAAGGACTTGTCAGATTGTGACCGCGCACAGTGATGATAAACGCCACAAAATATTGGCTCAGTTGGCGGATGGACAGTTTCACTCCGGTGAAGACCTTGGCGCTTTGCTTGGTATTTCCCGGGCCGCCATCAGTAAGCATATTAAAGGTCTTGAATCCCTGGGATTAGAGATCTTCAGTGTCACAGGAAAGGGCTATCGTCTTTCCAATAGACTCAAACTTCTCGACATAAATTTAATCTCCGCGTTACGTGAAGGTTCTCAATCACCATTGCGAGTGTTGTCCGTTATAGACTCAACCAATAGCTATTTAAAATTGAATACTGATCTCCATCAAAATGGGGCGGCCTGTTTGGCAGAAGCACAAACTGCCGGACGAGGCCGGCAGGGGCGAAAGTGGCAGTCCCCCTTTGGAGCGAGTCTCTATTTGTCTATGTATTGGTCATTCATTGGTGGCTATCAGGCCATCGGCGGGCTGAGTTTGGTCATAGGTGTAGCCGTCGTTGAGGCTTTGGGTAAGTTGGGCATTGAAGGGTTGCAACTAAAATGGCCTAACGATATTTACCTGGAAGATAAGAAGTTGGGCGGTATCTTGGTTGAGGTGGAGGGGCAGATCAATGATCAGAGTCACTGCATTATTGGCATTGGCTTGAATGTGCAGTTGCCTGAGTCGGTGCACGAAGAGATCGACCAGCCTTACACAGATCTAACTCATTCGCTTGACCATGCCATTGATAGAAATCACTTGGCTGCTCTGGTGCTGGACTTACTTCAACAGCATTTGCATAGATATGAAGCTGAAGGAATTTCGAGTTTTTTACCTCGATGGCAGGAGTTGAATCTTTTTAAGGATAAACCCGTCCGGATGATATGTGGTACCAATGAATTTGAAGGGATCTGTCTTGGAGTTAATCAAGATGGCGCATTATTGGTAAAGCTCGCCACTGGAACCCGGGCATTTTATGGGGGAGAAGTGAGTGTCAGAAGTCTCTCGCGTTAATTGGCTCTTCATTGACGCCGGTAATAGTTGTATAAAAGCGGCTAGCTACTCGGCAGGTGCTATGACAATGTTGGGGGTTATCGAATCTCATTGTCAACTTAGCAGTATATTGGCTCAGGTCGACGCAATATTGATAGCGTCGGTAGGTCAACGGGGTTGGGTGAACGAGCTAAAAGAGCGCTGCCACACTTTAAGTGTGCCTTGTTTTGAGGTAGAGGTGAAACGCTCTTTCCTTGGCATAGAAAACCTTTATGAGAACATTCAACAAATGGGCTGTGATAGATGGCTGGCCGTCATTGGTGCATCAACATTAACCGATAGCCCTTTTGTGATCGCGGACTTTGGCACGGCCATTAATGTCGAGTTTGTCGACCAGCAACGAAACTATATTGGAGGCTGGATTGCACCTGGTATCCAGCTACTCTACAGCTCCTTATTTAAAGGCACTGATAAGGTAAAGGGCCAGTTAGGCCGATCACTGGACCTGAAGGCCGGTAAGAATACTCAAAAAGCCGTTGATGGCGGTTGTGCGGCCGCGGCGGTGGGTATTCTTACAATGGCAATCCAACAAGCTGAAGATTTGGGTGATAACCCGGTTATTTTCGTGTGTGGTGGTGATTTTGCCAGAATTGAGCAGCTTACCAATAAAAGAGTCCGCCATGAAAGCGCTTTGGTGTTCCTTGGTATGCAAGAATATGCCGCGCAAATTGCGCTGAAATGTGGCTGAACAATCACCAAAATGCAGCAAATATAAGCATTGGTGGCGATATTGTGAGCAAGCGGTGCGTAAATGGCATTTTTTTGCAAATTACCTGTTGCGTCCTCCAAAAGCTTCCTCTAGAATGCGCCCCACTTGATGCAGTGCCGGCTTAGCTCAGTTGGTAGAGCAACTGACTTGTAATCAGTAGGTCGCCAGTTCGATTCCGGCAGCCGGCACCCTCAAAATTCGGCGGGGGTCCCGAGCGGCCAAAGGGATCAGACTGTAAATCTGACGGCTCAGCCTTCGCTGGTTCGAATCCAGCCCCCTCCACCACTTTAAAGGCATTGGCTATATTAGCGAGTGCTGGGCAAGCAAGGCGATGTATCCAGGCAAAGCCCAAAAATTCTTGGGATGAGGTGGCCTCAAGAGATCAGGATCGCGGGCATCGTATAATGGCTATTACCTCAGCCTTCCAAGCTGATGAT
>NZ_JAFKCS010000600.1 GCF_017255015.1 Bowmanella yangjiangensis
GACGCTCACCGGCCAGGTTCAGCGCCACCCGCTGGCCGGCGACGGCACGTTCGGCCCGGCGGTTCTGTGCATGCAGGCCGCGTACACGCACGCGACGCCCGGAGGGGCTGAGCAGCAACTCGTCGGCCAGCGCCACCTGCCCGGCGAAGGCCGTGCCGGTGACCACCACACCGGCACCGTCGACACTGAAAGCGCGGTCGATCGGCAGACGGAAATAGCCCTGCGCGCTGCGCGCCGCCTGCGCGGCCGCGAACGCCAGCAGGTGCTGGCGCAGGCTCTCGATGCCTTGCCCACTGAGGCTGTCCACCGCCAGCAGCTCGGCGCCGGCCAGCGGGCCGGGGGCGAGCAAGTCGCGCACCTGCTCGCTCACCTGTTGCACGCGCACGGCATCCACCCGGTCGGCCTTGCTCAACACCACCAGCGCCTGGCGAATGCCCAGCAGCT
>NZ_JAFKCS010000601.1 GCF_017255015.1 Bowmanella yangjiangensis
GTAGAGGCGCGTTTGCAGGCTCTCCACACGCTTGTCCAGCGACTCGCGCTGCTTGTCGATGTTCTGCAAGGTGCCACGCAGGGCGCTGTCACGCTGCTTCAGCACGCCATCGGTCGCCACATAGCCCGAAACGAAGCCCGACAGTCGCCCCATCAGACCGTCTTCGCCCGTGAGATAGCTGCCGACCTGGTCGAAATTGCTGTCGAGCGCGGTCGTCAGCAGGGTGTCGTCGATAGACAGCTTGCCATCTTCATCGGTGGTGATGCCGAGACTGGCCAGCGCCTTGACGCTGTCCTCGCTGCCACCGGTCATCTTCACAATTTCATTGCGCAGCCCGGACATCACGCTACGCACCGTGGAGTCCCCCACCAGCGGCCCGGCCACCGGATCGGAGCCCTCTACCTCGACGACTGCGGTCAACTGCGCAGACGACGAAATCAGGGC
>NZ_JAFKCS010000602.1 GCF_017255015.1 Bowmanella yangjiangensis
GTGTATTTCCCGGATGAAATGGAACCGCGCGAGTATTACCAGCCGGTGCCGCGAGGCCTGGAGTCGAAAATTCGCGAGAAGCTCAAGCACCTGCGCAGCCTGGATTCCAGCAGTACCCGACAAAGGAGAAAGAGATGATTCGTGTGGCGCTTGCCGTGGCGGCAGGGGGGGCTGTCGGTTCGCTGATGCGCTTTCTGGTGGCCAGCTGGGTCGCCGGCAACTGGCCGCGGCACTTCTACCTGGCCACGCTCACCGTCAACGTGCTGGGTTGCCTGTTGATCGGTCTGCTGTCCGGCCTGTTCCTCACCCGTACCGATCTGCCACTGGAGCTGCGCACCGGGCTGATCACCGGCGTGCTGGGTGGCTTCACCACGTTTTCGTCCTTCAGCCTGGAGATCATGAAGCTGATGGAGGGCGGGCGCGCACCCGAAGCCTTCGGCTAT
>NZ_JAFKCS010000603.1 GCF_017255015.1 Bowmanella yangjiangensis
GGCCTGGCCCAGGGCAGCGTGCTCGAGCACGTGCTGCAGCAGGCCTGGAGCCATGTCGGCACGGCGCTGCAGGGCGAGCCGAGTGGCGAGATGCATCTGCTGGCCGGGCGTATCGCCATGGAACTGGGCAACCTGGACGAAGCCTCGTCCCAGTTCGAGCAGGCGGCGCAGACCGGCACGGGCGCGGCGCAGCTGGCGCCCTACCAGGCCGAGATCGCCTTCCGCCGGCAACGCTACGACGAAATCCCGCAGATGCTGGCGAGCATGCCGGCTGACATGTTGCAACGCCCCCCCTTCGCGGCATTGGCAAAATACTGGCTATGAGTGAGAAAACCACTGTTCCCGACGTGCAGAACGTCGATATCTGCCTGCTGCTCGAGGGTACCTGGCCGTACGTGCGCGGCGGTGTCTCCAGCTGGATCAACCAGCTGATCCTGGGCCT
>NZ_JAFKCS010000604.1 GCF_017255015.1 Bowmanella yangjiangensis
CCTCTGGCTCGGCCCCGGCAGCCACGACCGGCTCGACCTGAAACTGAATCATCTCGCCCAGCATCAACTGCCGCTGTCGTCCCGGCGCGAGGCGCGTGGCGACCTCAACGAGCTGCGCCTGAGCGACACCCGATCGTCCTTCTGGCTCGCCGGCTACCTGTTCTACCCCTGGCCAACAGGGTGCGATTCACCGCGCGGCGCCTTGCCGGCGCACTGGCGAGGGCACTGGCTGCGGCAACGTGACTGGGCAGCATTCTCCGCCCGGCAAGCGCAGGCGCACTGGCAACCCCTGCCACGCCTGTCCTGGCTGGCGCCGGCGCTGATTGACGGCGAGGAACGCTGGTCGCGCGAGACGTTCGCGCACTGGCTGGAGGGCCTGTCCTCCCGCTCCCAGCTGCTGGTGCGACTGGAAGAGGATCAGGCCGGTGACTGGCGAGAGGTC
>NZ_JAFKCS010000605.1 GCF_017255015.1 Bowmanella yangjiangensis
TAGCATGCGCATCAGTCACATCATTTGTATTAGGCTCACGATATGGCGCAGAAGCTTTCATCCAGGCCGATGCGAAATTTACTTCCGCATTAATAACCGCAAAACTCTCCGACCTAGATACCGGCAATCTCAAGCGCCTCAGAAGCTCACTGGAGTTCGACCGTGATCTATCACTTATCAGGCATGGTGAAGGCGAGAAAAACATAATAATTTATATGTGGCCAGAATTGCTGTACGGCGAGAGCAAACAGTTAGGACTAAGATCTCTTCAGCGCGCCGCCACATACAGAAAAAACCATTTAACGGAGTGGGCAAATCAAGCAACCCTTGAGTATTTCACGCCAGAAATTCGGCTCGACATTCAAAAGCATGCTCAGATTTTAGAGTCGGTCACCAATAAATATGCCAAATAGGCATATAACAAGTGGTTCAAACCGTTCG
>NZ_JAFKCS010000606.1 GCF_017255015.1 Bowmanella yangjiangensis
AGGTAGAACCACTCGTTGTCATCGCTCTCGAAGCTGAGGTCGATGGTCCGCGCGGCGTAGGTCACCTGCTTGTCGTAGTGGCCGTCCACCGGCACCTCATAGGCGGCGAAGTCCTCGCCACTGAGCAGCAGGTGCTGCTCCTCGGCCAGCGGCACTTCATCCTCGACGCAGCCGGCGAGCGCCAGCAGGCCCAGCAACAGTATCGGTCTGAACATGGCATTCCTCCCTGAATGAGTGCAGGCAGCTTGCCCGATCCGGCTCCGCCTGGCCACCCGGGCCGGCCGAGGCTGTGCGCGCGGGCACACCGTTCGTCCGCCTGGCGCGAATCGCCAGTGTCGCTGACCGGCTGTGTCACTGCTCGCCTCGCCCCATCCACCTAGGCTGGGCATCGACAGGAACGATCCGCACCCGGCCAGCCCGGCAGGAGACCGCCATGCGTGT
>NZ_JAFKCS010000607.1 GCF_017255015.1 Bowmanella yangjiangensis
GTACGGGACTGCTCTGTCGCACAACCGGCGAGCAGCATGAACAAACCGGCGAGACCACCGGCAAGGATCTTTTTCATACGAACCTCATTTGGAATGACTGATACGCCCATTCAGCACATGCCGACAGACAATGAGGCAGGAACACGTCAGCCGAAGCGTATTGACGAGACAGGAGAGACGAAGAAAGAGAAGAAGTCTGTCCATGACGTTCGGCCCCACGAAACCAGGGCCTCGGTGCATCCTGCAGGCGCGGCGATTCTAACGGGACAATCGGCGTTTTGCCATCTATTGGCCATCAGATTGCGATCATGCGGACCAGCGCCTCGAGAGCGACTTGTCTGTGCTGGGTCGTCAGGCCATACCGGGCACGAGCGAACACCCGGAAGCCACCCGCCAGGAACACCTCATACAGTCTGGACAGCCCTGCCCTGACCGACCGTC
>NZ_JAFKCS010000608.1 GCF_017255015.1 Bowmanella yangjiangensis
GCAGATCGCCGAGCGCTGGGCGCTGATCGCCACCTACGCCTACACCCACACGGAAGTTCTCGACGACCCCGTCAACGAAGGCAACCGGCTCGCCCAGGCGCCGCGCCACACCGGCAGCCTCTACCTGACCCACGATCTGCCCATCGACGAACAACTGGGCCATTGGCGCATCGGCGGCGGCGCTCGCTATGTCGGCGAACGCACCGGCGACAATGCCGACAGCTTCCGCCTCGACAGCTATACGCTGGCCGATGCGTTCATTCGCTGGGAGTATCCGCTGCTGGGCCAGCAGACCGCATTGCAGCTGAACCTGGACAACATCTTCGACAAGCACTACTACCCCTCCACCACGGGTAGCGAGCTCAACGTCAGCGTCGGCCAACCACGCACCGCCCGCCTGTCGGCCAGCATCACCTTCTGAGGCGATGTGCCAGCGACG
>NZ_JAFKCS010000609.1 GCF_017255015.1 Bowmanella yangjiangensis
TGGTGCTGCCCGGCGCCCTGGCCAGCCGTGGCGAGCGGATCGCCCGCGAACTGGCCGACTCGGTGGTGCTCGGTTGCGGCCAGTTCTGCACCAACCCCGGCCTGGTGATCGGCATCGCCTCGCCGGAGTTCAGCCTGTTCACCGCCAACCTGATCGCCGAGATCGGCCAGCGTCCGGCCCAGACCATGCTCAATGACGGCACGCTGCACAGCTACGAGAAGGGCCTGGCAGCGCTGCACGCGCACCCGCGCATTCGCCACCTGGCCGGCCAGCCGCAGGAGGGCCGGCAGGCGCGTCCACAGCTGTTCCAGGCCGATGCCGGCCTGCTGATCGACGGTGACGCGTTGCTCCAGGAGGAGGTCTTCGGCCCGGCGACGGTGATCGTCGAGGTGGCCGACAAGGCCGAGCTGCTGAGGGCCCTGCACGGCCTGCGCGGCC
>NZ_JAFKCS010000061.1 GCF_017255015.1 Bowmanella yangjiangensis
CTGGCGGCGACCTGGTGGGCACGCATGAGCGGTGGTTCTACGCCGATGGGGTGGTGATCGCGCATGACGTCAGCGACTCATTGCCGAACACGGCCTGGGGGCTGCCGCAGGGTGCGGCGACCATCTTCGGCGGGCAGGTGACGCAGCCTGACCTGAGCCACAGCTACTTCACCGAAGTACCGACCACCGGCGCGGGCGGCTTGGCAGTGCAAGCGCAGCTTGGCGTGCTGATCGGCTCGAACCACGCCTACATGCTGGCAGCGCTGCAGCAGGTGGCGAGCGCTGGCTGGGAGATCTCGTCAGGGCCTGTCGTCACGCCGACCGGCACCGTCGATGATCCGCTGACCAGCGACATCACTTTCACCGGCTCGGCTGAGCTGCGCCAGGGCAACGCGCTGGCTTTCCAGATTGCCTCGCACAACCCCGTGACCGGGCAGATCGCCCGCGCCTGGCCGGACCTTACCAACGTCAACTGGTGCTGACATGAATCGATACGTGAACAAGTGGGCGTATGCGCTCGAAGGATCGCTTGCGGCCAGCGGGAGCGTGTTGCCGGTGCCCTTCGGCGCCATGGAGCGGCTGGACGGGCCGGTGGGCTCTGTCTACGCGCTGACCCTGGCACCTGATCAGAACGTGCTGAACACCGCCCCCATCGAGATTGTGCTGGCCACCGTCACGGCGCCGGGGGCTTTCGCCATCACGCGCGGCGCCTATGGCACCACAGCACGCGACTGGGATGCCGGAGCGGTGATCTACGCCGTGCTGCTGGCCGAGCAGCTGAACAGCTTCGAGGCGCGGTTTGCCGACATGGAGGCGCGGCTGCAGGCGCTGGAGGGCGGCGGGGTTGGTGAAAACACGCTGACCACGGAGAGCGGCGAAGCCCTGACCGATCCGAACAATGAACCACTGACAACGGGAGCCTGATATGGCCGTACAGCATGTTTTTACCGGTGAAGGTGCGCCTGGCGTTGGTGTGACACCGACTGTCGGCGCGCATTACATCGACACCATCACGTCCAGGCACTGGGTTGGGGTATCTGATGATGTTGGTGTTTTCTGGCGCGAGACCCTCCTGCTGCGTGAGGCCAGTGCTGCGCCGTCCTTCACGCCGACAGGGCCGGAGATCGCCCTGGTCGAGGGTGCGGTGCCCGAGGTCCATATGGCGATCAGCGATGGTGAGGGCGGGTATGCCTGGCACCGCCTGGCCCTGTATGCCGATATCGGGGGTGGTGCATGACGCCGGCCTGCCTGGATCTGCCCATCGTTCCTGGCGCCACCAACCGCAAGCCCCTCTACCTGCTGCAGCCGCGCGTCGAGCGTAAGGCCATCAGCGTGATTCAGAAGACGCCTTCGTTGCTGCTCACCGTGCCCGGGCACGGCTTGCCGGCCGAGTGGCCGTGCTGGGTGGAGGGCGTCAGCGGCTTCACCGCACTCAACCGCCAGCCGCCCCAGCAGGCGCCGTGGATGGTGGGTGTGATCGATGCCGACACGGTGGAGGTCAACGCACTGAACGGCGCCGGCCAGAACGCCAGCGGCGGCTGGCTGGTGTACCAGCCTGGCGTCGACCTCACCGACGCTACTGCCCAACTCACGATCACAGGGCCTGGCTACACCCTGGAGCTGACCAGCGCCAACGGTGGCCTGGAGGTGCTCGGCGTTGGGCGCCTGAACATCGTGCTGACGCCGGAGCAGAGCGCGGCCATTCCCCATGATGGCGTGACCTACACGCTCGACATCACCTGGCAGAACGGCGACGTGAGCCGCTGGCTGGATGGGCCGGTGACGGTTCGCCGAGGGGGTGGCCATGGCTGCTGCACCTGATGTGATCTTGCTGGGGCAGCCGTTCGTGCTGGTGCACCAGCCAGTAGCGTCGCCGGTCGTGGTGGTCGCTGCAGGCACGCAAGGGCCGCCAGGGCGAGATGGTGTTGGTGCAGGCGGCATTACCTACGTTCAGGACCACGTGCCGACTGGCGCGAGCGAAAGCGAAACCTGGTGGAACCCGCTGACCCTGCAGCTCAAGGTCTACCACAACAACGATTTCGAACCTGTGTCGCCGGATGGCGGCCATTTCTGAGGAGCCAACCATGGCCGACATCATCCGCATCAAACGTTCCGACGCGACCTCGGCGCCGAGCAGCCTGGCCGCTGGCGAGCTGGCTTACTCCGAGGTTTCTGGCTACCTCTACTACGGCCGGATCAGCGACGGTGCGCCGATCATCATTGGCGGCAAGGCGCTGAAGGACAAGCTGGACAGCCTGTCCTCAAGCGACATCAGCGATTTCGCGGCGGCTGTTGGCGCCATCATCGAGGCGGCCAGTATCGGCGCCCTGAGTGATGTGGACTTGACCGGCGCTGCGAACGGCCAGGTGCTGGTCTACCGCGATGGCGTGTTCGAGATGGAGGCCATCCCCAGCGGCGTGACCACGTTCATCGCACTGAGCGATACGCCGGCCAACTTCACCGGGGCGGCTGGGCGCTTTGTGAAGGTCAATTCTGGTGCCACGGGCCTGGAGTTCGTGGACGGTATCGACGGCGGCACTTACTGAGGTGAGCCATGGCTGATCTGATTCGGCACAAGCGCTCGGAGACGGCAGCGGCTGTGCCGAGCGCCGGCCAGCTGGAGCTGGGCGAGCTGGCTATCAACGTTGCGGATGGACGGCTGTACTTCAAGAAGTCGAGTGGGGAAGTCGTTGCGGTCGCGAACTTGGCCGACATCTGGGCGATGCAGCCGATCGGCAAGCCATTCGGCCTCTGGACTCACCTAGCCGGCGTGGCCGTCCCGCCGACCGATAACCCGAACTACCGCTACATCAAGCTGACGGCGAGCGACAGCTACAACACTGGCGTGTTGACGTCTGAGAGCGTGAGCGGCTCGGCGCCGCTGGTGCAGGCCACTGCGGTGATCAATGACGCTGGCAGCCCGATGGATGGGGAGACCGTGCGGCTGATCAATACCGAGCGGCGAACGCTGCGTGCAGGCAGCAGTGGGGTTGTGGAGGCCGATGCTGTCCAGGGTCACCATCACTTGGTGAGAGACAGCGGGGGGCTTGGCATAACGCGACCAGCAGGTGGGGGCGTAGGAGGGACTTCGCCGACTGGCGCGGCTGCGCCTGCACAGGGCAGCGAGATGGTTGCCAGAGCGTTGAGTAACGACGGGGTGAATGGAGACCCGCGCGTTGCAAACGAAACGCGGACGAAGAACATCGGTGTCGACTACTACATGAGGATTCGCTAATGCCCTACGCAGCAGAAGGCCGCATCGGGCAGGACCCGATTCCAGGCGGCATCGCGATCACAGACGAGCAGTATCAGCAGGCGCTGGCGGGCCAGCTCGATGGCCTGCATGTGCAGATCATCGACGGTGTGTTCTTCGTCGGCCCCAAGCCGGAGCCCGAGCCGGAGCCAGATCCCGAACCGACGCCTGAGCAGCTGCTCGCGCAGCGTCTGTTGGCGAGCAACAGCCAGTATGAGCAGGCCACCGCCGCGCTGACGGCGGACTATCCTCAGCTGGAGAAGGACACCTGGCCGACGCAGGATGCCGAGTCGAGCGCCTGGTTGCTCGATCCCCTGGGCGCCTCGACGCCCTGGATCGACCGCGCTGCAGCGGTGCGTGGCCTCGATCGCGAGGAGTACTTGCGCCGCACCCTGGTGAAGGCGCGGCAGTTCGTGATCATGTCCGCCTGGCTCACTGGCCGCCGGCAGGGCTACGAGGATGCGATCAAGGATGGCAGTGATCCGGTGCTCGACTACCAGCTGCCGGTCGAGGTGCTGCTGGAGCTGCAGGCAGTTCAGCAAACGGTGATGACCGCGCCGACGGCGCAGCTCAAGGAGGCCTTGGCATGAACGACGTGAAGCTGGCGTTGTACAAGGGCAAGGGGCAGATCGGCAACGCGCTGATCCGCTGGTGGACGCGCAGCGTCTACAGCCACTGCGAACTGGTGGTGGGCGGCTACTGCTACAGCAGTTCGGTCATGGACAAAGGTGTGCGAAGCAGGCGAGTCGGCGACGGCGAGGACGAGATTTCGCTCGGGTCCGCCAGCTGGGACCTGATCGACCTGCCGGATGCTGATGGGGCTGCCGTGCTCCGATACTTCGAGCGCACCGACCCGGACACCTACGGCTGGCCGTCGCTGATCATGAGCCAGGTCTTCAACCGCAACCGCCAGGTGGAGCACGCCGCGTTCTGCAGCGAGTGGTGTGCCGCTGCCCTGGGCCTGCCAAACCCGGCCAGCTACAGCCCGCACACGATTGGCGGGCTGTGCGAGTGGCTGGGCACTCGGGCGGCGGTCAAGTCGCCCTGAGCAGCTCGCCGCGCACGATCATCACCGACTGAGGCGCCTGCACCATGATCCGTGCGTGCTGCTGGGTCGGCTTGACCCTGCTGAGTGAGATGGTGATGCCTTCCCTGATCAGCTCATCCAGCTCTGCTGCGGTCATGTTCTCGTCGAACAGCAGGCGAATGTCCTCGCCCTCATACCGGCTCACTGTCAGCCCCATAACGCTCTCCTTGCTGGGTATGTGAACCGGCAGGGTATCCCAAGACCACCCGGCCCGCCACGAGCGGGCTTTTTTGTGCCTGGAGAAATCATGACGCAACGTGAACGAGACATCGACGTGCTCGCCCGCACCATCTGGGGCGAGGCACGAGGCGAAGGCCGCGCCGGGCAGATCGCCGTTGGCTGGTGCATCCGCAACCGTGTGGAGATGGACCTGCACAACGACGGCAAGCCCGACTGGTGGGGCGAGGGCTACGAGGGCGTGTGCAAGGCGCCCTGGCAGTTCAGCTGCTGGAACCTGAACGACCCGAACTCGGCCTACCTGCGCGGTGAGAAGCAGATCCCGTCCGGCCAGTTCATGCAATGCCGCGAGGCGGCCCTGGCGGTGATCGATGGCCAAGAGCCCGACCCGACTGGTGCCGCCACGCACTACTACGCCACCACGATGAAGAAGCCCCCGGCCTGGGTGAAAGGGGCGACTCGCACCCGCAAGATCGGCCGGCACATCTTCTTCAAGGATGTGCCGTGATGGCCGCCTGGTTGAAGCTGGTCCCGTCCTGGGCCTGGCCGTGGATAGCAGGCGTGGTGCTGGCCTCGGTGGTTGGTATCGGCCAGCAGATCCGCGTCAGCAGCCTGCAGGGTGACTTGCAGGCCGAGCGCTCGGCGCGGCTTGATGATGCGGACAAGCTCGGCGCCTGCCGGGCAACGCGCACCACGCTGCTCGGCCAGGTCATCGAGCAGAACGACGCGCTGGCGGATCTGCGCGGAGCGGCGCAGGCGCGAGCGGCGGAAGTGCAGGCCTTGCAAGCACAGGCCGAGGGCATGGCGATGCAGGCTGACCATCAGGCGCAGCAGGTGCTACAGGAACGCACGCCGGCCGGCGTCGATGCCTGCACTGCTGCAAGCCAGGCATTCGACGATGAGCTACGGCGGGAGCGTGCGCAATGAAGCGGTTGATAGCTGTCCCGTGCCTGGCTCTGGCTGGTTGTGCCGGCCAGG
>NZ_JAFKCS010000610.1 GCF_017255015.1 Bowmanella yangjiangensis
CGAGCCACTGATCCAGGCAGGCCAGGGCGATGTTGGCCTCGTTGGCCTTTTGCGTGCGCTGGAACACCTGGGTGGCCTTGATCAGGCCACCGATATAGCCCTGCACCTGCTTGCGGATGCGCTGCGTGTCCTTGCTCTGCCGGGCGACCAGGCGGCTCTTGCTGGGGTCGCGCTGGTCGTACTTGCTGTCCAGCTGCAAGTGGCCGGTGTAGGCGGCTGGCGGCGTCTTCGGGCAGCGCTCCTGGCGATAGTCGCCGACCAGGCGTGACGCTGCCGTCGACTGCGGCGCCCAGATCGACTGGGCCGCGTTGGCGCCCAGCGAGGCGCAGAGCAACAGCAGCAGGGCCGTCAGGCGGGGGCTCACAGGCATAGCTTGGTCTCGATCTTGAAGGGCTGCTCGACGGTCTGCGTGGGTTCGAGCAGCACCGACAGCAGG
>NZ_JAFKCS010000611.1 GCF_017255015.1 Bowmanella yangjiangensis
AGCCCTTGCCCCAGCGCGTAGAGAGCTGCAACCAGTCCAGCCCCGGCTTGATCGCAACACCCAAGGTCGGCGAGAAGCGTCCTTCCTCACGATCCACGTCGAATACCAGCGAGCGCTCGACATTGTTGCTGGCGGTGAACTGACCATCGGGCAGCATCCACACCGTCAGCCCGGTATCGCCCTCGAGGCGATAGCGGTCGTAGCGCAACCCGGCATCGACAGTCAGCCAGCCGTCGTAGTCGTAGAGCACCTGACCGAACAGACTGGCCATGGTTCGCTCGCCCTCGGGCGTAGCCCCCTTGATATAGGGATAGGCCGTTTCGTTGGTCGATGGCGTACGCGTGGTTTCGGGCGAGAAGGTGTCGCGGAACACTTCACTGCCATAGGTGACGGCGAACTGGTGCGCGTCCCCCAGGTAGAAGCGCGAGGTGTTCT
>NZ_JAFKCS010000612.1 GCF_017255015.1 Bowmanella yangjiangensis
GTTATTTGCCTTCTCAACGAAACCTTCCCTTACGCAAGGGTCAGTTGTTACAAAGCATTTTCAGGCTCGCGGGCGGCCCGCAGATCGGCAGGCAGGAGCAAGGTATCGATCAGCGCATCGAGCGGTAGCGAGACGACCGCCAGCACGGGACAGACGACGCTGAACCAGCAAACCACCGTCCCGGGATTACCGCTGCCGCTGGGGCCAGGGCGCATCCCCAGCAGGTAGAGATCGCCGTTGACGCTCTTGTAGGTATCCACCGGCAGGGCGCCGTTTTCGCCCTCGCGGCCCGTCAGGGTGCCGCAGCCGCCTGCGACAGCGAGCAGCGATATCCACACGTAACGCAGCAGGTGCTTCATGCACGCTCCTCGTTCATCCATGAAAGGAGCGGGCTCAGGCCCTGGCCAGCTCCGGCAGGTCACCGGAAAGCCCC
>NZ_JAFKCS010000613.1 GCF_017255015.1 Bowmanella yangjiangensis
ATGGCCGCCGCCGCCAGGCTGGTGGACAAGCTGGTCGCCGGCGCCCGGCGCCCGGCAGAGCGCAAGGCTGCTGGTTGAGGGCGTTGCGCGTTGCGCATTTGACTATGCTGGATAAACGGAAAAGGTGCAGCAAACGAACACAGGGAAGCATCGAACGTCATTCGTAGTAGAGGTGATTTTGTGTCTTACCGGTTTGAGCGCGTCTTTCGCACAGGGCGCAGGGCACGGATGCTCGCCTCCCTGACGCTGCCTGTCTGGCTCCTGCTGCTGGCCCCGGTGCAGGCCGAGCCGCAGACCCTGCGCATCGGCACTGGTGACTGGGCGCCCTATGTCGATCAGCAGCGCGCCGATGGCGGGGCCCTGGCGCGGCTGGTCAGTGCGGTGTTCGCCGAGGCCGGCTATCGGGTCGAATACATCTTTCATCCCTGGGAC
>NZ_JAFKCS010000614.1 GCF_017255015.1 Bowmanella yangjiangensis
GGAATGGCAGATCGACCCGGCGCAGCGACAAGCCAGCTACAGCAACGGTTTCGAGCTGGCAGAGGGCAGGCTGCAGGCCGCCGGCGAAGGCCGCTGGCAGGTCACCTTCTACGGCGACTACCAGGAGCGGCTCAGCGTCGAGGATGGCCAACTGGTGCAGGTGGCCAGCGAGTACTGGCCCGAACAGCAGTTCACCCGCGTCGACAGCAAGGAAGGCCCGGCACCACTGGGCAGCCGCTTCGAGCAGGCCCTGTACCGTGACTACCTGGGTGGCGACTGGCTGATCGAGGAAGGCATCGGCCAGGGTGGCCTGGTGCGCTTCCAGGTCGACGGCCAGGTCGAAGGACTGCCCGGCGCCGAGCGTTTCGCCCTGTGCCTGGCCGGTGATTGCGCGGACATGAGCGGTGAGAACTACAGCCTCTGGCTCCAGGC
>NZ_JAFKCS010000615.1 GCF_017255015.1 Bowmanella yangjiangensis
TGCTCGAGCGTTCCGCCGATCTGCCGGCGCTGGATGAGCTGGGCGAGTGAGCCGCGTTCGGCGCTGATCCAGGCCGCCGCACCGTTGCACCCGCGCTGCCCGGGCGTTCACGCGGCGCCTTTCTCCGCGGCTGCGCGCAGTGCCGCCGGCGAGCTGGCCAGATAGTCCAGCGCGGCCTGCAGGTCGCCCTCGATGCGCGGGTGAAAGCGCGGATCGAAGTAGCGCAGCACGGAACGTCCGACGCTGGCGGTGCTCGGCAGCAGGCCGCGCTTGCCCAGGTCGTGCCACATGCGCAGGAATCCCGGGCGATAACGCGTGGCCGGGTCCTGGCGCATCATCACCTTCATCGCATCGCTGAACAGGTAGAGCAGCGCCGGAGAGGCGATCAGCATGAACAGCCAGCGCATCGCCAGGCTGCCGCCCAGGTGGAC
>NZ_JAFKCS010000616.1 GCF_017255015.1 Bowmanella yangjiangensis
ATCGAAGGTCCCTCCGTATATGACGTGGCGCGTAATTTCATCGACCGCTGGAATGGGCAGCAAGCCTACCTCGCCGATACGCCTGCACTGCAGGACACCACGCTGGTGCGTAATCTGCTAGAGGCAGTCGTACGCTGGCTCAATACGTTGGTAAGTGATCTCGGCCTGGAACGTCTGGGTGTCAAACTCAAGGTGAGCGATGCTCCGCGCCTGAACTTCCCCAAACCACAACCTGTATGGATCAATGCTTCCGAACAGTTGCCCGTGGCGCCCAGCGCACAGCCAGGTGGCATGAGTGTGCAGGTGCTGCGCAGTGCCTCCAGCCGTATGACCCAGCAGGAGCAGGTGGGGAGAGGCAAGGCAGGCGTCAACCTGCCCTTGCCTGCGGGTATCGACAATGGAGGAGTCCAGGCAAACTGTAAGGCCGCCA
>NZ_JAFKCS010000617.1 GCF_017255015.1 Bowmanella yangjiangensis
TTGCTCGTTCACCGCGTGGCCCCGTGCGGGTGGCTGGATACAGTGCCATCCACCCTGCGCCTGCGCCGCCTTGTCCATCCACCCATGTACCGGTAACTGCCCCATGCCTGCCAGCCGCGACCTGCTCGCCGACCTGATCGCCTTCGACACCACCAGCCGCGAATCCAACCTCGCGCTGATCGACTACGTGCGTGATTACCTGGCGGGCTACGGAGTCTCCAGCGAGTTGCTGTTCAACGCCGAACGCAGCAAGGCCAACCTCTATGCGCGCATCGGTCCGAGTGGCGCGGGGGGCGTGATGCTGTCCGGCCACAGCGACGTGGTGCCGATCGACGGGCAGCACTGGACGGTGCCGGCCTTCGCCATGAGCGAGCGCGACGGACGCCTGTACGGGCGAGGTACGGCGGACATGAAAGGCTTCATCGCCTGC
>NZ_JAFKCS010000618.1 GCF_017255015.1 Bowmanella yangjiangensis
CTTCGAGCTGGCCTGGGCGGTCGCACAGCTGTGGCCGGTCAGGTCGCAGCAGGCCTGATGCGGACGAAGCGTCTCCCACGGATTGGCACTGCTCTTGTGGGAGGGGCTTCAGCCGCGACCCTCCGAAGCTCAGAGCCACACCGAATCCCATAGCGGGTAGTCGCCCACTCGGTCGACCAGGCCTGCCCGCAATGGATTGGCGACGATGTAACGCGCGGCCGGCAGAATGTCTTCCTCACGGCGCAGCGCTCGATCATGGAAGCCATCCTGCCATAGCCTTCCCTGTTGGCCGGACAGTGCATTGACGCGCTTGGCGCTGCGTCCCTTGATGCGGCGCATCAAATCGCTGAGTGAGCCCTGCTTCAACACGATCAGCCAGTGCAGGTGATCGGGCATGAGGACCCAGGCCAGAGAGTCGGCGAGGCCATCT
>NZ_JAFKCS010000619.1 GCF_017255015.1 Bowmanella yangjiangensis
GCCCGCGCGGAAATCTTCGGCGCTGTCCTGATAGTGGCTCAGGGTCAGGGCGCTGATCTGGGCGAGTTCGTCGAGGGTGAGCGGCATGGCGAGGCTTCCGTAAAAACGTTCGGACAAGGCTACCAAAGTCGTCTGCCCTCTGCGCTTGCACGCTATTCCCAAGGAGCGGCTTCAGCCGCGATGAAACAGCTCGCCGCTAAAGCGCCTCCTACGGGTTTGTGGTCTGAACCATACCGCCCGCAACCGCACGGAGCGTGGGAGGGGCTTCAGCCGCGACTGCACAAGATTCGTCGATCCGGCCCAAAATATTTCGGTTGCCATCTGCCTGTGGAGCAACCAGCGCAACAAGCTGTTCACCGGTTTGCTCCATGGCAGGGCTTTGCCGTAGATTGGCCGGCTCACCTCGACCGGCACCGGCCGGTCATGCCT
>NZ_JAFKCS010000062.1 GCF_017255015.1 Bowmanella yangjiangensis
CATCTTCATTGCGCTCACAGGCTGCAGGAGAGGGGAGGCGCTGAGGCTGAAGACCACGGACATTGACTGGCAGACCAAGACGGTTACTTTCCATGACACCAAGAATGGCAGCGACCACAGGCTTCCTCTCTGCAGGCGTCTTTATGCGATGCTGAAGATTCACTGTGAGGGACGACAGGGGCTGGTCTTCCAGTTGTCGACGCGTCGTCTAGAGCTGATGGTCGAGCATCTGGTTAATCAGTTGCAGTTCAAGTGGTCGCCCCACGACCTGCGGCGGACGTTTGTAACGATTGCCCAGCGAACGCTGAAGGACTTAGCCACAGTGAAACGTTTGGTCAACCACAGTGTTAGTGGCGACGTGACCATGAAGCACTATCTGCGGCTGAGTGTGGAGGACTTGAGGGAGCCGATGCAGGCAGTGGAGGATGCTTTCGAGGAGGTGAAGGCAGGGGAACCGGCCACCGCAAAACACGATGACCGGAATCACACAGCAGCTACTCGTAATAGCTGACAGTCGCCTTCAGTTGCTCGGCAAAGTTGTAGATGTCGTCCAGCGAGTCAATGGGGTGGCGAGTTTCGTTCTTGTCTTTGTCGAAGATACCCAGGTACTTCTGGCTGCGGTTGAAGTGCAGGCGGCATAGAGGTTTTCGATTGTTGTCATCCAGCAGCACACCGAAATAGCTCTGGGTATCACGATGGATGATTCTCTTTGCGTCAACGACCGTTCGGATGATGGCTTTGACGATGTGAAAGCCTTCCAGCTCCTCCAGAGTGGTGACAATTTTGTCTCCGTCAGAGTCTTTTTCGCTCTTGTCGTTTGGTGTGTCCTGACCTGTGGGCAGCGCTACTGGAGTCATCGCAGGCGCCCCGCTCATTGCTGATTTGAGGCGGTCATTGATCTGGTCGCTGAGGAACTGGGCCAGTGCTTTGCGGGTGAGTTCAGAGAACTGCTCACGTACCTTTTGGGTGAGCATCCCATCGTAAACACGGCTGGCAAATAGTTTGACGAAATCCTCGTCAGGCTTGGAAAACTGACTAGCAATTTCACGCTTGAGCTGACCGACGTATTTCAGTTCGCCGGCTGCACTGATGATGGACTCTACATCGAAGGCCACCTTGGTGAGCTTCTGCAGCTCTGGGATGACATGTTCGTCAATGTCGAGCAGGTCTAGCTCCAAGAATGGCTTGTCATCCATTTTGTTGGGAGCATCAAGGTCGGTGAAAAACTTGAAGACCTGTCCATTCGTCAGGATTGAGATCCGTGCGTTTGTTACATGGAAGTACCGGAAAAGCTGGCCTGCATGGTTGACGTTCAGTGGTTCGCCAATCTTCTTGCACTCTATGAGTATCTGCACATCTCCGTTTTTGAGAATGGCGTAGTCAATCTTTTCGCCTTTCTTCGTTCCTACGTCGCAGATGTACTCAGGGGTCACTTCTGACGGGTCGAAGACGTCATAACCGAGCACCGAGTGGATGAAGGGCATGACGAAAGCATTTTTAGTCGCCTCTTCAGTCTGAATCGTTGATGCCTGCTGACGAATTTTGGTCGCCAGCGCGCCAAGCCTTTCGTGGAATTCCATGTCTCTCTCCTTTTTGAAGACTGCGCCCATCCTAGTGCTGGCGTTTTGCCCTTGCAATCACGCACAGGTCAAAAGGTTTTGGTAGAAAAATTTGACAGTCCCAAGATGCTGGCAATGCCAATTTAGCGCTAGCCAACGCGCCAGGGATTAGGCAATCGCAAAGGCAGTTGCTCAAAGACCGGCGACCAAGGCGAGTGTAGGTCATGACTCAGCGCATAGACTTGCCCGCACTCCTAATACAGTGGCAGGATTTACGACAGTTCGTTGCGAGCTAGCCAGAGGTAATTTTTGCGCTCAAGCAGCGGCGGAGAACCTCAGTCCGCCACCTCTCGACGACTCCTTCTTACAGATACCGCTATAGCTAGGTTGAGCTGTCAGAAGGGAGGTCGCCTGATCTGCCACGATTCTCAGCTTGTTGGTTTTCAGATCGTGGTAGGCGCACGCACCAAAAACTTCCGGATCCGGGTATATCGCTCGTTCACTCCACTGGGGAGTTGGCCGGTAGTAAGCGCTGACGAAGCTCGCGCTGCAGCACTGACGCTGCTTAGAAACAGTCTAGCCGCCGGCCCCCTCTACTCAGATTACGAAGGCACACTGGTGGTTAGGCCGCAGCAGAGGCCGCCTCGGATGAACGCCTCGTCGCTCACGCTGCAACAACTGCTCGACGTTTATTTGTCGACACGGCGATTGAAGCCGAGAACAGCAGAAGACTATCAGTCCGTTATAGATCGCTATGCGAAAGACTGGCGCAACGCTGATTGGCAGGCAATTACCACCGACAGTTTTGAGGCGCGCTTCGGCATTGTCAGTGAGCGCTCCCATGCACAGGCCAACTATCTTGTACGCGTCATATCCGCCCTTTGGTCGTTCGGCTGCGCCAAATACGATGTGAACTATCCAAACCCTACTCAACGCATTAAAGCACTGGGAGGACTGCACGTGATTAAACCCAAAGACCGCTTACTTCCTGACGCCGTTCACCCCAAATGGTGGCAGGCGGTTGCAGCGCTGCGGGATAAAGAAGCATCCGCTTTCTTATCCTTCGTTGCTCTGACCGGTTGCAGGAGGTCTGAAGCGCTGGGCCTGGAAGCTACCGATATCGACTGGCATTCCAGAACGGTGACATTCCCCGATACCAAGAACGGAATGACACATCGACTACCTCTTGGAACCCGCTTATTTGGCTATCTCTATGACCACTGCCACGGGCGCACTGGTCGCGTATTCAGTCTCAATGGGCGCGGGATAACGGCTTCTACCGCAGAGGTTTCAGAAAGGATCGGCTTCAAATGGACGACTCACGACTTAAGGCGAACCTTCGTGACGGTTGCCCAGAGGACGCTAAGAGATCTGGCCACAGTGAAGAAGCTCGTAAACCACAGCTCTGGCGCTGATGTCACCATGAAGCACTATCTGCGCCTGAGTGTGGAGGATCTGCGAGAGCCAATGCAGCGGGTTGAAGATGCGTTCGATAACCTGCGCACGCAGCCGCACATTTTTGGCGAAAAAATCTGAGCGCCTTTTTGTAATAGGGAATTGAGCGTCTTCCCCCCCGTACCGGGGTGGGGTCGTTCATTTCGCTCATAGCCATTTATCTCGCAAGATCCAAACAGCATCGGCAGCCCTTGCCCTTCGCTGGCGCGTCCAGCCCCTGCCAAGCTTCAGCACCTTAGCCCCCTACCGGCCAGCGCTTAGGCGTTCTCTTTGGGTGTACCTCAGCGACAACAGCAACAGCCACCTGGTTTGTTATCGTTTGGAATAGTCTTGACCACTTATACGGCAACATGCATATTGACAACACCTAAACGACAACAAGGAGCTGTCACCAATGTTTGTCCGTGCGTATCTCCGGGCATCCACTACTGAGCAAGACGCTAGCCGGGCGCGGTCTGCCCTGGACGCCTTCGCCCAAAGCCATGGCCAGCACATCGCTAGCTACTACACCGAGAACGAAAGCGGCGCCTCTCTACAGCGCCCTGAGCTGTTCCGTCTGCTGGCCGACGCGAAGCCGGGGGATGTTCTCTTGGTTGAGCAGGTCGACCGTCTGAGCCGCCTCACAGAGGGCGACTGGCAACAACTCCGGGCGACCATCAAAGCGAAGGAGGTGCGGGTCGTTGCCCTGGATCTGCCGACCTCTCACCAATTCATGGGCAGCAATAGCAACACCGCAGCCGATGCCTTCACCTCTCGGATGCTGGGCGCCATCAATGACATGCTGCTGGACATGCTCGCAGCAGTTGCCCGTAAGGACTATGAAGACAGGCGCAGACGCCAGAACGAAGGCATCGCCAAGGCCAAGGCTCAGGGAGCTTACAAAGGCCGAGGCATCGACAAGGATAAGCACGCCAGCATCCTGGCCCTGTTGAACAAGGGAACAGGTATCAGAGAAACGGCCAAGCTCTTGAGGGTCAGCACCAGCACTGTGCTTAGAGCCAGAGACAAGGTCAGCGCCACAGCCTGAGGCCTATCACCAGCACCACAAAGACGAAGCCCCCCGAAAGTCACCCAACGGGGGCCTAGCGTATCTGAGGGGGATATGCACACCATTGGTGGAAGTCAGCCGAGGAAGTTAGCCAACCCCAGCGACTCTAGGGCATCCTCCGAGCGCTCTAAAGCCCATGCCTGAGTGTGAGGTTTAAGCTGCTATCCGCCCTGGACACCCGGCATCCTCTTGGTTACTTCCGACCAGTAATCCTGCCGCGTTAGCGCCTAGCCTACAAAGACGCGTGCTCCCCTGTTATTTTCATTACTATTCAGCAACGCAACTACTAGAAATCATAAGTTATAGCGTCAAGCTATGCGCTCTGCCTATACAGCTCTAGTGCTAGGGTCAGCCCTAAGGCTCAGAACAAAAGAGTTTCGTGAGTAAATACCACCGATTAGCTGTCTTCCGGGATGAAGATGCAAAGTCCCCCCATTCAACCTTGCCATAGCTCGCGCCAGATAAAGGCCCAAGCCCGCACCATTTAGACCTTCGCTATGGGCTCGCCTACCTGAAACTCCTTCTTCAAAAATCGCTTCCTCTTCGTCATTCGATATAGAGAGACTTTCCATCTCAAAACGAATGTCTATGAAGCCATTACCATCATAAGATGTTGTGACATTCAAATAACTATTACGCATCGCATATTTAGCGGCATTCTCTACTAGATAATATATACAGGCATGAATTGACTCGTAGTCAAAAAGAGCCTGCAGCCTCGTTGGTTCAACTCGTGCCTTTATCTTGCGATCCAAGAATTCGCCAAAAAACAAATAAAAGACATTCATCAAAACCCTATGAACATCGTGAACTTCCATTTTGGTCGAATCAATCTTGCCAGAGAGCTTTTCAAAGGCAGAGTACTCTGCCTTTTGCGCCAACTGATGCTTAAGTATCTCCATAAGAGCCTTTGCCGTATCGCGGGAGTTATCCTTTACCTCCTCAGCAACATAATCCAAAGCCTCTTTAGGGCTGCCCATTAAAGCGTCTTGCTTAACCAAGTAGAATATTTCCTGACTTGTTTTTGCAGTGATGCTCTTGAGATTGTGAATGAGTCGCTTTGTTCGTTGCTCAGCACGCTTGGCCGAAGTATCGATTAGCGGTGCAGCAGCAATTACCGTCCGCACCTCAATATCCATAATCTTCCTGCTTCTTACTTTATCCGCATCAAAGGAAAACGCCACGGCAGTATAAATACCTTCGGAATATCTGACGAGCCTAGCCTTACGCCCCCGAAAACTCGTTACTTTTGTACCAGCACTGGGAAGCTCTTTCTTGCACAAAGCCAAGTCAGTACCCAGCTGATCAATAAGAGGCTCTGCGCGCTCATGACTCCAAAGGGCAATTT
>NZ_JAFKCS010000620.1 GCF_017255015.1 Bowmanella yangjiangensis
GGTGCGCATCAATGCCCCCGAGCATGCCGGGCATGCGGCCGACATCGCTCTGTGCGCCCGGCATGCCGGGGTGGTCGGCGTGCTGCTGCCCAAGGTGGAGTCTGCCGCCCATGTCTCACGTGTCGCGGCCTGCGCCAAACCGGTCTGGCCGATCATCGAGAGCGCGGCGGGGCTGCTGGCGCTGGCGGACATCGCCCATGCCGACGGTGTCGAGCGCCTGTCCTTCGGCGCGCTCGACCTGGGCCTGGACCTGGGCCTGAGCAGCGGTTCTGCCGCCGCCGAACGCATCCTCGACCAGGCCCGCTACGCCTTGCTCCTGCAGTCGCGCGTGGCCGGTCTGGGCGCGCCGCTGGACAGCGTCTTCCCGGCTATCGAAGACCGTGAAGGGCTCGCCCGCACGGCGCGTGATGCACGCGACATGGGCTTCG
>NZ_JAFKCS010000621.1 GCF_017255015.1 Bowmanella yangjiangensis
TTCTTCTGCATCATCTGGCTTGGCTGGGTGATGACGGCCCCGGTCAGGCAAAGCCTGCTGGCACTGGTCCCCCTGGCCCTGCTGCTGGCAACACTGCTCGCTACCGGGTCACGCACCCCCATTCTGGCATCAGCGCTTGCGGCTGGCTGGCTGATCCTCTGCTGCTGGAACGCTCGTTCGGCGATACTCGTCGGCCTCGGATTCGCCTGTCTCGCAGCACTGCTAATGCTTTTTCCAGAGAGCCTGCTCAACCGTGGGACATCGTATCGCCTGGAAATCTGGCAACTCGCGCTGGACAAGATTGCCGTCCACCCATGGTTGGGCCACGGCTTCGACGCACCGCTGGCCATCTTGGTACCCGGCATCGGCTATTGGTTCAGGGAGCCACATAGCTTCTTTCTCGGCGTGCTGTACTACACCGGGATC
>NZ_JAFKCS010000622.1 GCF_017255015.1 Bowmanella yangjiangensis
CTGCCACTGCCACGCGGCACCAGAGCGACGAAGGCGCCCGCCTGCAACGACAGGCTGCGCCGGCGCTGGGCCTTAGCCAGCGCCTCGCCGTCGACCAGCCGGGGAAAGCCCGCCGCCTCGCTGACCTCACGCACCTGCGTATGGCGCGCCACCCAGGCGAGCAACAGGCCCAGTGCCGTGGCGTCCAGCACCCCGCTGGGCAACGGCAGGCCGTCCAGGCTGTCCGCGCCACCTTCGTCGAACAGGCTGCGCAGCAGACGCCAGTTGCCACGCACCTGCTGCGGATCGATGACCAGCAACTGGGCCTGGCCATCGGCAGTCGGCTGCAGGCTGGCCTCGTAATACATCAGGGGGCCGCAGATGGCCCGCGATGCGCCACCATCCAGCTGCTGGCGACCACAGATCGGCAGCACGCCGTAGATCAGT
>NZ_JAFKCS010000623.1 GCF_017255015.1 Bowmanella yangjiangensis
ATCCTGTCCACGGGCATGTCCTTCGAGCATGAGATCGTGCGTGCCATCGAACAGCTCAAGGCGCTCGGTACGCCGTTCGCCTTGTTGCATTGCAACAGCGCCTATCCGGCTCCGGAGGCCGATATCCAGCTTGGCTATCTGCGGCGCCTGCAGGAATTGCACGGCCTGATTGGCTATTCCGGTCATGAGCGCGGCATCGCCATCACCCTGGGCGCAGTGGCGCTGGGTGCCAAGCTGGTGGAGCGGCACATCACCCTGGATCGGGGCATGGAAGGCCCGGACCATCTGGCCAGCCTGGAGCCGGGAGAATTCCGCCAGCTTGTCGACGGCATTCGTCAACTGGAGCTGGCATTGCCCTGGCAGGGCCCGGGGCGCCATGCCAGTCAGGGGGAACTGCTGAACCGCGAGAATCTCGGCAAGAGCGT
>NZ_JAFKCS010000624.1 GCF_017255015.1 Bowmanella yangjiangensis
CGCGCTACAGCGAGAGCTTCGGCAGCGCCACGGCACAGGACGACGACGATGTGCATGACGAGGCCTGGGCCGAAGCACTGCTGCGTGACGAACAGGTAAAGCGCGACAGCTTCGAGCTGGAGCCGACGAACGCCCCCGAGCCCGCGCCGCGCCAGAGCGACGAGCCGCTCGCAGCGGCCTCGCCAGCCGTGAGCGCCGTCGAACGCGAGCAGCCGCAAGAGCCTCGCATCGGCGCACTGGACGCGGCGGACCCGGAGGACGACCAGCCTCACGACGAGCGCGAGCCCGACGACGCCGCACGCAGCGAGCCTGCTCTGCGCGAGGAACGCCTGTTCGACCTCGACGACGAACCGCTGCAACTCGACTGGCAGCAGCAGAAGGAGACGGCCTGGGGCCGCCTGTTCGGTTGGGGCCTGCTCAACCTG
>NZ_JAFKCS010000625.1 GCF_017255015.1 Bowmanella yangjiangensis
GTTCCTCGAAGCTCTGGTTCAGCCGGCTGGCGTTGTTCACCGCCATGCCGATCACCAACACCAGCACCACCAATGGCAGCAGCGCGAGGAACAACAAACGCATACGAACGGTGAGTCGTGACAGCATGGCTGTTCTCCTGCAGGACAACGCGCATGTATCGTCCCTGCGGAGCGCAACGGGTGGCCCATGGATCCCTGGCACCACCAGACAACAGGCATCCTCTCGGCAGCAGATGTAGGCGACCCGACCTCGCCGGGCCACGAACACGCGCACTTACCGATGGCGCTAAGTTACAGTATCGACCATATCCTGAATTCTGCATCGACCGTCGCCCCCCACCTTCAACAGTCATCTTCCATGCCCAGGCCTCCCCATCCCCGTCGTCTCCGCTGGCGCAGCCTGCTGCTGCTGGCCCTGCTGCTG
>NZ_JAFKCS010000626.1 GCF_017255015.1 Bowmanella yangjiangensis
CGACGATCGCCAGCAGGTGCCAACCCGTCGCCGGGATACTGGCCCAGGCCGCCAGCTTGGGCTGGCCATCAAGCGACATGGCGAGGACGCCGTTGCTGCGCTCGCCGATGCTTTTCGCCAGGGCCATGGTGTCGTTGCGCTTCAGCAGGTTGAAATCTTCCGGCTTGAACAGCTCCGAGCTGATGGCGTCATCGTAGGAATGTGTGGTCAGCTCGCTGAGGCCAAAATCCGTTTCACCGGCCGGAGGCAAGGCCATGATGTTCATCTCGTTGCTGACGATCACCGCGTAGCCGCCCCAGGGCACGTCCAGGCCCTGGATATGTTCGAGCAGCTTGCTCACGGTGACGTCCAGGCCGACCACTCCCTCGAGGAATTCGCCCCGAAACACCGGGGCGATGGCGGAGAGCATCCAGCCCTGGCCTG
>NZ_JAFKCS010000627.1 GCF_017255015.1 Bowmanella yangjiangensis
GGCGTTAGAAGCGGCCCCGGATTGCATCCGGGCTACTGAGCCCACGTAAACCAACGCCGGGCTGCAAAACGTAGCCCGGATGAAATCCGGGGATAGGCAGGCACAAGGAGGTGCCGGATGGTGAAATATCGCCGAGCCCGAGTTGCCGGTGCCTGTTACTTCCTGACCTTGGCGCTACAGGACAGAGGCAGCGATCTGTTGAGCAGACATGCCGCGCAGGTGCGTCAGTGTTTGCGCGTTGTGCAGGTGCAACTGCCTTTTCGTCTACCTGCGCTGGTGGTACTGCCGGATCATCTGCACCTGCTGATGATGCTGCCGCCAGACGAGGCGGATTATTCTGCGCGGGTGCGTAAATTTAAGATCGCGTTCGTTGCAATGCTTCGTCAGCAAGGCGCGCACGAGGTGCTGACTAACGCCAAGGG
>NZ_JAFKCS010000628.1 GCF_017255015.1 Bowmanella yangjiangensis
GAACCTTAGCCTGAAACGCGCGTTTGAGGCAAACCTCCAGCCGGCCTGAAATGCCTGATATGTAGTGTTTTTCTCACAAGCACTACCAAAGAAGGAGAAGCGCCCCGAAACGCCGCCTGAACCAGGCCACCCCGCCTCCCGCGCCACGCCGGGGATGGACGAGCGGAAGCGCATGACCGACGCGCAACCCAGGCAGTGCATCGCCGCACCTCCAGGCAGCGACAATCTGACGCCGGGCGCCACTGCCGGTAGCGCTCCATGCCAGGCCGCCAGGGGCAGCAAGTGCCTCAGGTCATCGCTCGATGGGAGGGGCAAGCGACTGCCAGGACCGGTAATCGCTCAGGAGCAGACGGCTCGCAGCACACGAACCGCCCGAATGGCCGGGCGGTAGCGCGATCTACAGCAGGAAGATCGACGCCATG
>NZ_JAFKCS010000629.1 GCF_017255015.1 Bowmanella yangjiangensis
GAACGCGAAGGGCTGGGCCGCTTGCGGGTCAGTCACTGGCAGGCGGATGACGATGGCCAGGTCCGGCGGGTGTTCGACAGCCAGCCACAGGCCGACGGCGCGCCGCAGGTGGTGGTGCTGCCACCCTGCCTGGATGCCGCCGCCGGCTACGTGCTGCACAGCGCCTACCGCGACTGGCTGGCGCGCCTGCACGGCTCGGGCGTGACCCTGGCGTCGGTCTGCGCCGGCGCCTTTCCCCTGGCCGCCGCCGGCCTGCTCGACGGCCGCACGGTGACCACCCACTGGGCGCTGGCGGGAGAGTTGGCGCAACGGTACCCCAAGGTGCGGGTGCTGCCCGAGCGCATGGTGGTCGACGATGGCGACCTGGTCACCGCCGGCGGGTTGATGGCCTGGACCGACCTGGGACTGGCGCTGGTGACGCG
>NZ_JAFKCS010000063.1 GCF_017255015.1 Bowmanella yangjiangensis
GGGTTCGCTTGCAGCTTGGTGCCCAAGTATTGGCACTTATGCATGAGTATCACTGCATCGACCCAAGTATCACCGTTGGGGCGAGCGGCATGCTCATATTTTCCAGGCCCAATGGTCTTAATCCTCACACGCCTCGCGTCGAAGATCTTGGCGGTGCAATCGAAGCAATCCGTATCGGTATCACTGCATTCCTACGACATCGCCAGCGTATTAATGAGCTGCGGGCTGGGGCAGAGCCCTTCACTGTTGCGGCAGATCTCTCCCCAAACTTTCAGGACGCGTGCCTAACGACGTGCGTCATGGCGCCATGGTGTCGTCAGCGCGCAGCAGGCCAGGCGTCCGACATGGGGGAGATTGCCAGCGAAGTCCTCGACAACATGTCGATCCAACATGTCATTGGACTGATGACGGGGAGCATCGAGCCTGCAAACGATCATGAGCGGATCGTCGCTATCCGGTTGCGCGAGCTGGCTGCCAAGCACAACACGGAGCAAGTTGCATGAACGCTTTCGACGACACACTTCATCGTGTTATGGCTCGTCATATGAATCGGGCGCTCCCAATGCGTACCTCAAGCGGTCTATCGAGCGACCCGGATGTATCAATAGGTATTGCGACGATCAAGATCGTCACTGAGGAGCAGATTCAGGCCATAGCCTACGGCCCACTCGATGGCGAGCCGGAAGTTATTGTGCGGCTGGATCCGATTGGCCGTGATGTATCCGATCTGGTGCCGTTTGCCAACTTCATGGACCAAACAGCGAATCGCGCATTAGCGGCGGATGGTGCACTCCGCGTTTGGATTCCACACTCCGTGACGTTGGAGGCGCTGGACATCCTCGGGCACCGGTACTGGCAGAATCAGGCCGCACCCGATGCGGTTGTGCGTATGGGCAAGATCTGTCGCATCATCGCGCACGAGGCCACATTCCCTGGACAGCAGGTGGTCGCTGACGCCGCTTCTCTTCTCCAAGATCATATCGTTACTGGCCTTGCGCCGATTGAGGAAGGGCACCTTGGCGCCGTGCTAGCCTGGCTTGACCCGGCTATTCGGGATCCACTCACCGAGGCTCGGGAGCGTATTCGACTTCCCGCTTCGGGCATCCTTCCTAATACGCCCGACCAACCCGCCGATGATCGGGTTGACCGTCTCCGTAAAGAGCTCAAGCGGGCCGCAGGGCCTCACAAAACCGTTATAGAAAAAGAGATCCAAGATATTCTCCGTCGCTGGGTTCTCCGAGAGTGGCAGCTCCTCGTCGAGGCGCGGCGAGCCTTTCTTGCGCTAGATCTTCCTCCCGTACGCTTGGAAGAGTTACTTGAAGACTCGACCAAGCGTATGAGCTATGCGCTTCAAAACGGCCACTTCCCAGCCCGACAGCCACATAAGCTGGCCGCGCTCCTGGCGCAAATGGAGGCAGGGTTAGAGAAAGCCGAGTTGGCAGCCCTGGAAGGTGATCCCATCCTGCGGGACCAAGCTAGGAGTGCTGGTAAAGTTGTGCTCGGTGTCGTGAGTGATGTGCGACAGCCGCGTTCTGGCCGAGCCCCTTGCGACATAGACATCGAGTCCAACCAAGGGGTTATCCGTCTTCGCCTGGACGACAAGGTCAAGGTGGTGGGCACGACTATCACCGGTGTTGTACGTGGAGTCTTTTCCACTCAGTCCGGTGGTACGCGTGTATCGATCCAAATTACCAATGGGGTTCGCCAGACGAGCAGTCTTAGTGTCGGAGCTAAATTAGAGGTAATGCGCGCAGGCTATGGGTTTGTGAACCTTTCTGCGCTCCAACTAGTTAAGCAACGCCAACCTTGGGTCTTCTTCGGTAATGTATCGCCCTGCGTCGCCTCTGGATTCCCTTCAGGTCGCTCTGCGTTGGAGATTGCAGCAGGAATTAGAAAGCCATGACAGCCAGCTTCCAGGCCCTCCAAGAAGTCGCAGACCGCGTACTCAATACAGCTATAGAGCAAGCGATCTTCGGAGCTGCCCCCCTTACTATCGTCAAATCCCCTCCTGGTGCAGGTAAGACTTTCCTAGTTGAATGTGCCTCGGCAGTGGCAACCGATAAACCTGCTATGCGGGTAGTGGTGGTGACGCCTGGTGTAAGTCAGCTTTATGACGTGGTCGATCGTCTTTTGGGCTATAGCCTGCCCCGGCTTGAGCTGGCGCATGCCAAGTTTCGCAGCTTGCCCGACATGCTAGCTGACCGCATCACGGCATCGAGTGGATGGGCAGAAACCTTGAATGTTGGGCCAGGAGTAGTTGTAACTAATGCACATCTTCTCGCGAGTTATCTACACAAACTGAGGCCCGGTACATTCGATTTGATGATCGTCGATGAGGCGTATCAATTGGCTGCGTCGGATTTCATGCCGATATCGGATCTTGCGACGCGAATCATGATGGTGGGCGACCCTGGTCAACTCAATCCTGTAATTTCCGCCGATACTAGTAACCTTGAGGCCAGCAAACATAAGATTCATTGGTCAGCACCTGCTTACGTGCTAGACCGCTTCCCCGAGACCCCGATATTTGAGTTACCGGTTACCCGGCGCCTGTTGCCCGACACCTCAAATATGATCCAGGCGTCCTTCTATCCCGATCTGTCATTCCAGTCGATTGTTGATCCCTGCGATCGGCGGCTGCGTTTTGCCGTATCCGGTATGGAGCCGGCTATCGATCAAGCTCTAGATGCTATTGCCCGTGGAGCAAGTCTTGTCGCTATCACTGTTCCCGGGGGGGCGCCTGCTCATGAGGAGGCAGACCTAGCTGTCGCAGCAGTAATGGCAAAAGTGGCAGACCGACTTTTGGTTAGGCAGGCTGAGTGGGTTGGGCAAAGACGTTTAACCGAAGCCGATATCGGCTGTATTGATCCACACGTTATTGCGGGCGGTGCCATTAGTGACCAGCTTCGCCAATGTGGCCGCGATAAGATTCGTGTCGAAACTGTAGAGCGGTGGCAAGGTCTCCAAACCCCAGTCTCAATTGTTCGTCACCCACTTTCGCTAGCGGGTTCGCCGACTGCTTTTGATCTAGAGGCCGGGCGCTGGTGTGTATCACTGTCGCGTCATCAGCTCGGCTGCATAATTGTAGGGCGAGAATCGATTGCCAGCGTCATTCGTGATTACGTTCACAGCTGTGATACTGTGGCCGCAGGGGCGCGGGATGCCACATGGTTGGGCTATAGAGCTCACCGGACGATATGGAATGTTCTAGCGGAGCAGGGCCGTATTTTTGCGCTCTAACTGCTTAATCTGCGAATCACAGCCTCAATGCGATCAGCGGCCGTCTGTATGTCTTCGTGTTCCCACACTCTGATAACAGTCCATCCAGCCTCGACTAGTTTGAAGTTAGTGTCTCGATCTCGGGCGATATTGGCGTTGATTTTCGCGCGCCACCATTCAGCGTTGCTCTTCGGCCAAGTTCCATGCTCTGGGCAGCCATGCCAGAAACATCCATCCATGAAGACTGCAGTCTTTGACGCTGGGAAGGCGATATCGACCGAGCGGCGGCTACTTACTAACACGCGACGATGCAGACGGAAACGCAATCCGCGGCGGTGTAGCTCGGATCGCAGAGCACGCTCCCTCGGATTATCCCGTTGTGGCGTCCGAGACATCCGTAGGGATGTTGCTTGTGAAGCTGGGGCTGGGAGGTCAACTCTTTTCGATATTCTCGGCATGATGTGCGAGATCATTACGGAACGCTTCCTCGTAGCGCAATTTGCTCTTGACGAGCCTAGAGAGAAAGCCTGAGGTTGCTTTATTCGACAAAGGCATGACCTTGTGTTTGAGAAATGCGGATAGATGCTCATTCGGCACCGCAACCGGCCATTCTGAAACGCGCGATCGGCTGCGTATACCCCCCACCCCCCATGCAGCACTAGGCCAGCCCCCCTCATTAGGTAGATCTTCAGTTTCGCCGATATCGAACTCAGTGGGGGTGAAACTCAGTTGTTCAGCGATCCATTTTGCCATCGGTACACTTACTGCGTTGCCAACCATTTTCCATCGTTTGCGCGCCCCATGGGGATCTACTTCTGAGACATCCGTCCAGCCAGATGTGAAGCCTTGGAGTCGTTCTGCATCTTCAATTGCAGGAGTGGCTATCAATCGACGTCGTGGGAACCAGATGGCTGGCGGTGAGGGTATATGCAGGCCTGACCCCCCCTTCAAAGGCGGCACCGAGTCCACAGCCCATCCAAGCCCTGTATTCCCTTCTGTCCAGTAAAAACCGCAAGCGTGTGAACCACGCGGTCGAGGAGCGGGAGCCTTTGCATCCGAGCCCAATAGAACAGGTCTAGGGTCATGCGTTTTTGAGGCGATAAGAATCACGCGGCGACGGCGCTGGGGTAAACCAAATGCACGTGCGTCGATGGTCCTGTACGCCCAGGAATAGCCCATCTCCTCCAGCGCGCTGGTAATAGAGCGGATTGCACGGCCTCGATCCAGGCTCAGCATAAACGGTACGTTTTCAAGTACAACCCAGCGCGGCGGGGTCTTCTGCTTCCTCAATAGGTAGAAGACTGACTCAACTAGCCCAGAGTTTGGACCGGATATGCCTCTTCGACGCCCCACTTGGCTTAAGTCTTGACAGGGGAAGCCCGCTGTCAGCACGTCACAATCGGGCAAGCCTTTCAAATTGGTGACGTCTGTTGTGATTTCCGTGCTCGGAAAGTGCTTTTTCAGGACGTAACGAGCAAGAGGGTCAAATTCACAAAGCATCGTGCTCTCGTGCCCGGCTTGCCGAAAGCCTTCTTCTAGGCCTCCTATACCAGCGAAGAGACCCGTGACAATTAGCTTTGTTTGCATGGTGAAGCCAGTCGAAACAGCTTGCGCATGCATTGGTTTAGTCGCGCTGTTTGACGCCAGGGTATCGAATTGGAGGCTGCGAGCTTCACAGGCATGGGCGCTCGCCGATGATACGTCCTCAAGCAAATTCATACCTGAACATCCTTAAACAGCGTGTGGCTCTCGCCAGCCATATCAGCGTTGCAGCCCTTAGCCAGAAACAAGGCCAGAGCCATGAGATGGGCGCAATCTGCGCGATAAATTTTATGTCGACTGTGCCGCTCCGATCGGATGAGTCCGGCTCGAGCAAGAGTTGCCAGATGTACCGACATTGTGTTCTGTGGAACGTTGAGCTGGCGAGCCACTTCGCCGGCAGGTAAGCCTTGGGGCTCATGGCTGGCCAACAGCTGAAAGGCGCTAAGTCTAGTGTCCTGGGCAAGTGCGCTAAACAAGGCTACGGCTAGTTCATTATCCATTTATCTATAATAGTAGATGTATTGATGGCGAATCAAACTGCATGTGAATAGTCATCCTTGAGTGCGTGACCCGAATGGCTGCAGCATCTGTGAGAGCACATACGCTGATGGAGACG
>NZ_JAFKCS010000630.1 GCF_017255015.1 Bowmanella yangjiangensis
GTCACCGCGCAGCCACTGATGGCCAGCGCCAGCATGCTCACTACCCCTAGTGTTTGGCTCTTTTTCATCCTTGGGCCGCCCCCTTGTCACGGCTCCGACTCACTGCTTTCTCGTTGTTATCGGTCGATCAGATCTGTGCCTGGGCCGCTGCGATCTGTTGCAGCGCCTGGGCCAGTTCCTGGTGCTGGCGTTGCTCACCTTCGTTCAGCGCCTGCAATTGCTGGCCCAGCGTCGGGGCCGAGAGGAAGCCGCCACCCCCGGCTCCCCATTTCTTGCCATCGAAAACCTCCAGCTTTTGGCTCTCCTGCTGCACATCCTTGGTAAAGATGCCGGAGAGGCTGCTGCTGCCGAACACCCCTCCGTCGCCGCCACCGAAGCCGAGGAAGCCGATACCGCTGCCATTGCCGGCACCGCTGTCGCT
>NZ_JAFKCS010000631.1 GCF_017255015.1 Bowmanella yangjiangensis
CAAACCGATCTTCGCCTTCCCGGGAGGCAGGCGCTTCCACTTCGTCGAGCCCGGCGGCAACGAGTTCGCCGTGTGGTCGGAGCCGGACAGCCAGTAGCCGACACCCCCTGCAGCAGTGCCCGCCCTCGCACAGGTCCCGCACGCGGTGCCTGGGGGGCGGGAATACCGGCGGAGAAACGCTGTAATAGTTGACCGCCGGCATTCGTTTGACCACTGCCCTGGGTGCACATTAACGTCCCTGCCCTTCACCTCTCGGGCGAGCGTCGCTGCGCCCGGGTCGTGGATGCGGATCATGCTGATCGAGGCCCGCCGAGGCCTTGACCGTCACCTGCCTGCAAGCGGGCCAGCTGAACACCCCGCTCGAACAGGCGGCGCGGAACGGCGAGGGCCAGCTGATTGCACTGCACGACGTCGTCGCCC
>NZ_JAFKCS010000632.1 GCF_017255015.1 Bowmanella yangjiangensis
CTGCCGGTGCAGCGCAGGCGACCCCAGCGCAACAGCACCCAGAGGGTCAGGCCGAGCAGCGCCAGGGACGCCGCACAAAGGACGAGGTTCATCGGTGCAAGCCTCTTGTTGTTATGGGTGAGCACGGCTTATCCGCTGCCGAGGCCTGGCGATACTGCCGAAGTCGGACCGCGTGGACATACGTGTGGGCGTCGGCCAGTGCTCCGATTGCGTCAGGCCGGAGATGGCACTTTGCTTCTGTCCTGTTGCCTCGAAATCCGACGAAAGGCCCGTTTTAGAGGGTTCAATCCTACTTTCGTGGTAGAGGCGCGAGGCAGTGCGGCCACTAGACTGCTCGCCCTCCGTGCTATCCCCGCCTGTCGAGGTTCCCGATGTATGCAGATCGTGTGCGCCAGCCTTCGCTGCTGGACAAGGTGAT
>NZ_JAFKCS010000633.1 GCF_017255015.1 Bowmanella yangjiangensis
GCAGCGCGTGCTTGCAGGGTTGACCGCCGACGAGCAGCGAACGTTGCATGCGTTGCATGGCAAGTTGCTGGCGGGGGTCAAGGCGCGCGAGGAGGAGGCGCAGGGCTAGGTGGTGCGGCTGCGCTTCTGCGCCGCCTGGGGGAGAGGGCAACGAGCCAACTGAGCAAGTGCGGCTAGGCGCGGGAGCGGCGCCATTGCCTACGCTGGCGCTCACCGTATTTCAGGAATCTATGCACCGTGTCTGCTCGATCACCGTCCTCTGCTTACACACAGCGTTTCGGTGCCGTGCTCGCCTATATCGATGCCCACCTCGATGGCGATCTCTCGGTCAGCGCGCTGAGTCAGGTGGCCAGCTTTTCGCCGTTTCACTTCCATCGACAGTTCGGCGCGTTCGTTGGCGTACCGGTTTCACGTTAT
>NZ_JAFKCS010000634.1 GCF_017255015.1 Bowmanella yangjiangensis
GTCATCCTGATTTCCGTGCATGGCGGGGTGAGCTACTGGCGCTACGGGATCGAACGTCTGGTCGAACTGGCCGGGCTCGGTGCGCAGGTGATCATGGTGCCGGGCGACGATCAGCCCGATCCGCAGCTGATGGCCATGGGCAACGCCAGCGAGGACGACAGCCGCCGTCTCTGGCAGTACCTGCGTCAGGGCGGGCTGGACAACGCACAGCAGTTGTTCCGTTTCATCGGCAGTCGCTGGCTGGAACGCAGTGACAGCTGGGTCGAGCCGCAGCCGTTGCCCCGGGTCGGGCTCTATCACCCACACCGCAGTCCGGCCACGCTGGCCGATTGGCAGGCGCACTGGCAGCCCGGTGCGCCGGTGGTGGCGCTGCTGTTCTACCGCAATCACGTGCAGGCGGCGAATACCGCTTTCGTC
>NZ_JAFKCS010000635.1 GCF_017255015.1 Bowmanella yangjiangensis
GGCGCAGCCGTTCCGCCGGTCGTTCAGCGGCCTTTGCCAGATCGGTTCGGCCGTCGTCTAATGCCGGCTGTTCTCTGCCCTCGATGAGGAGTGCCCGATGATCCTTGGCAAGTCGCTCGCCCAATGGTGCGCGGAATACCCGCTGCTCGACGAGTTGATCGCGCTGCACGAAACCAGCTGGTTCAATCCGGGCGTGGCGCCTGTCGCGCAGGCACTGGCCGACGTCGGCCTGAGCGCCGCCGATGTGGCCGACGCCAGCGCACGGCTGCAGCGCTTCGCCCCTTATCTGGCGCGGGTGTTTCCGCAGACGGCAGGCAGTGGCGGCATCATTGAGTCGGACATTCTCGCCCTGCCGCGCATGCAGGCGTGGCTGAGCGGGCAGGGCGGCGACGTCGGCGCACTGTGGCTCAAGCGTG
>NZ_JAFKCS010000636.1 GCF_017255015.1 Bowmanella yangjiangensis
GTCACGCTAAAAGAACGAGCTGGCGACCTTAGCGTCTGCGCTCGGCGTTGCCAATCCCGTCTTCCTGCCGATGTGACGGGCAGCAGGCAAACCCGGTAGGGCGGCGTCGCGTTCACCGGCGCCGCCCGCTGGCGCCCTAGAAACTGAAGCGGCGCATCACCCCCTGCAAGCGCTCGGACATGCCCTGCAAGGCACGAATGGCTTGGACGATGCCGCCTTGCGCGGCGGAGTTCTCCTCGACGATCTGCGCGACCTGTTCGACGTTCTGCGCCACCTGTTCGCTGGCGGCGCGTTGCTGCTGCAGGGCGGTGGCGATGAGCCCCACCGACTGCAGCGACTCGTCCAGTGCCACGCGGATCTCGCCCATGGTGGTGGCGCTGTTCTCCACCAGTTGCAGGCCGGTGTCCACCCGCGAG
>NZ_JAFKCS010000637.1 GCF_017255015.1 Bowmanella yangjiangensis
CACTGGCCACGGTCTTGGTGCTCTTGCTGACAGCCTCCTGCACCGGCGTAGGCTTGACCGCCAGCTCCTCCGGCTGCGAATCGAGCAGCGCCAGCGGGTCGAGCCCCTCTTCCTCCGTCACCGGCCCGGCCTCTTCGCCAGCGGCGGCGGCACCGGTGATCACCAGCGCCGCAGGCTCCAGTTCCTCATCGGGGAGCGCGGCCTCCTCGGTTTGCGGCTGCATGCCGCCCAGGGCCATCGCCAGCAACGGGTCGAGTTCCTCCTCCCCGGTTTCCTCACTCGGCAAGGAATTGCCGGAGGCGGCAACCTCCGGCTGCTCAGCGGCAGCCGTGGCAGCGTCGGCCTCGGCCGTGGCCGGGCCGCTGCTCTGCTCTTGCTTGGGCTTCTCGGCATTGCCAGCACGCTCGCCAGGCTT
>NZ_JAFKCS010000638.1 GCF_017255015.1 Bowmanella yangjiangensis
TGGCCCACGCGGCATCAGCGCCAACGTGCTGGCTCCCGGTGCCATCGAGACCGACTTCGGTCACGGCGCGGTGCGCGACAACTCCGAGCTCAATGCCTTCGTCGCCGGCAATACCGCACTGGGCCGGGCCGGCCTGCCCGATGACATCGGCGCCGCCGTCGCCGCGCTGCTCGGCGATGGCGGCCGCTGGATCAATGGTCAGCGCATCGAGGCATCGGGCGGCATGTTCCTCTGAACCACCTCGCTTGCGTGGCAGTTCCCGCCAGCAGGCGCTCGCGGCGGTTAGAATCTCCCGGCCAGAACAGGGAGAACAGCCTTGAAGGGACTACCGATCGCAATCGTGGGGGCCGGCACTGCCGGCCTCGCCACGGCCATTTTTCTCGCCCGCCAGGGCTTCGCCGTGCGCCTGCTGGAG
>NZ_JAFKCS010000639.1 GCF_017255015.1 Bowmanella yangjiangensis
GCCACCTGGGTCGAGCACTTCGAATGGCTTGAGCCGCTGTTCGAGGAGCGTCTGCAGATCGCCGATGGCTGCATGCAGGTGCCGATGCGCCCGGGGCTGGGGCTGACGCTCAGTGAGCGGGTCGCCGGCTGGACGGTGCAGCAGGCGGAAATCGGACAGCGCGGTTGATGGTGGCAGGACAGGAGGAGCGCCAACGTCTGTGGTGCCCCTCCTGGCTGACCAACGCCGTTGGCATTTGCTAGCGGATCAGCTCCAGTGAGGTGATCGTGTAGTCGTTTTCGCTGGAATCCGAAACCGACTTCAGTGTCATGGCGACACCGAGATCCTCGATGAAGGCGCGGGTGGTTTGGTAGTTCCCTTGGTTGCACTCGAGTTCGATGGCGTCTCCGGAGAGCGACTCGAATACCTGACGGG
>NZ_JAFKCS010000064.1 GCF_017255015.1 Bowmanella yangjiangensis
TCCTCGACACGCCAGGCCAGGCTGTAGGACAGGGTGGTGTCCAGATCAATACTCAGGTCTTCGCTGGGCTGGAACGTCAGGGCATGAGCCTGACTCGCCAGTGCCAGGGTGGCCACATGGATGGATAGATGTAGTGGTCGCAAGGCGTTTGTTGTTTTTATCATCTTGTCCTCGTTGGCGGTCGGTTGACCCCGACCAGCATCTCGGGTGAAGGGGATACAGCCAGGTGCCACTATGGAATCGCGCATCGGGGGCAACATCGTCCAAGCAGACTAACCTGAATGCGCGGCCTACGGCCGCTGCCGGCAGCCATCACAGGGTTGGCAACGCGCTTCAGCACGTGAATGACGGAGGTTCACACCCGGACACTGCGGCAGCGGCTGCAACAGGGTGTCGCGCAGGTTGGCCGGCGCTCCAGAAAGCACGACCTGGCCTCGCCGGACGGATTTGAGATACAGATTGCTTGGCCGGCCGCGATGGTTGCACCGTGCGGCGATGAAGATCGAGCCGCCGTCCGGCAACTGAGCAGGCAACCGGCGGCTGCGTTGCTGAGGACAGCCTGCAGTGGCTCGGGCCAGTGCAGGCGGGTCGTCCTGGCGTCCGTTACAGGCCGCTGATCAGTTGCCCGTTGTCGACACGGATCTCGGCGCCGTTGATGAAGCGCGATTCGTCGCTGGCGAGGAACAGCACCACGTTGGCGATATCGCGCGGCGCGGCCATGCGGTTCATCGGGTCCGCGTCCAGCACGTCCTGAGGAATCGGCTGGCCACCCGTGAGCGCCTGGGTCATCGGTGTATTGATCCCGTCCGGATGCACGCTGTTGACGCGGATGCGATAGCCCTGCTGCTTGCAGTGCAGGGCAATGGCACGGGTCATCGCCGCCACTGCGCCCTTCGACGCCGAGTAGGCACAGAACATGGGCAGGGCACCCAGCGCCGCGACCGAGGACATGTTGACGATGGAACCACCCCCGGTCTCCTTCATCGCGGAGATCGCGTACTTGCAGCCGAGGAAGTAGCCATCGCTGTTGATCTTCTGCACCCGCTGCCACTGTTCCAGGCTGGTCTCCTCGATGTTGCCCAGCAGGAGGATGGCGGCATTGTTGACCAATACGTCGAGGCGCCCGAAGCGCTCCAGGGTGCACTTGATGACGTGCTGCCAGTCGGCCTCGCTGGCGATGTCCTGGCGCACGAACAGCGCGTTGTCGCCGATCTCGGCGGCAACCGAGCGCCCGGCCTCCTCATTGAGGTCAGTGAGCACCACCCTGGCACCCTGGCTGGCCAGCAGCAGGGCATCTTCACGACCCACCCCGCTGGCGGCACCCGTGATCAGGCAGACTTTGCCTTGGACTCGACTCATGTTGTTCTCCTTTTGGTTTGCTGCGCTGGACGGGTAGTCGTGGTCGCCATGTGTACGGCGGCGCGACGCCCGGAATAGATGCAGTCGGCCAACGAGAGGCCGGAGACATAAAGATTGGAGGCGACGCCAACCGCGTTGCGGCCGGCGCTATACAGGCCGGCAATGGCCACCCCGTTGTCGTCCAGGACATGGCCACTGGTCTCGCATACCCGCAAGCCACCCAGGCTGATGGTTGGGCAGGGGAACAGACGGCAGGCGAAGGAAAGATCCAGTGCGTACCATGGGCCTTTGCTCAGGTCAGAGAGCATGGCTGGCGACTTGCCGAACGCATCGACACATTCACCCCGGGCAGCGGCGTTGTAGGCCTCCAGGCTGGCTCTGAACTCGCGCTCGGGGAGGCCACAGCGCGCCGCCAGGCGTTCGAGCGTGCCGGCACGCTTGCTGTTGCACAGCAGGTTGAGCAGCACCGGCAGGCGCTGGAATTGCCAGACACGCCCTGGGCCAACCTGGCGCAGGGCTTTGCAGACAAGGTCGCGGTTGAGGATGAGAAAGGCGCGCCCGCCGTGCTCCTCGACCATGGCATGCCCGAGCTTGGCGCCATACACCTCTTCGTTGCAGCAGCGCTGGCCAAACGCGTTGACGACCAGGCCCCGCGCCCAGGCCTGCGGCGGATTGATGAAACGCCAGGCGCTGATCCTGTCCATGCGCGCGGTCGAGCCACCAGCGCTAAGCCCCAGGCAGATGCCACTGCCGTCGCAGCCTGCGCTGCCCAGCGGCAACCCGGCCAGGTAGGCGGGTGCGTGTCGCTGGACCATCTCGCGATTGAGCACGAAACCACCCGCACTGAGCAGGACCCCGCGTTCCGCACGGATCAGACGGCGTTCGGCGTGTGCCTGTTCGATCTTCCTCGCCCGCGTGCGCAAGCGTTCGGCCAACGCCGGGGCATACATGTGCAGGGCCTGGGCCCAGCGAGACAGCCGCGCGTGGCGATGCGCCGCCGCGCTGCCGGCGGCCAGCTGCCAGGCCTCGACACCAATGACCCGGTCGTTCGCATCCAGTATCAGGCGGCGTGCCTGGCACTGGCTGTACAGGCGTACACCGGCGCGCTGTGCGCTGGCTGCCAGCGCGGCATAGAGCACGGCGCCAGACATGCCCCTGCCCTTGGCCCGATGCCCGCGCGGTGCGGGTGAGGCATGGCGAGCATAGTCGGCCACGGTTTCGTTGCCCGAGTAATAGAGGTAGTACTGGTCGCTGGGGTAGGAGGTCTTGTGTGGCGGCACGCTGGCCTCGAAGGCTACGCCCTGGCGCTCCAGCCAGGCCAACTGTTCGCAGCTGCGCTGACAGAAATCGCGCAGGGTCGCCTCGCTCACCGCGTCGCCGACTTCCTGGCGCAGGTAGGCGAACATCGCCTCGGGACTGTCCTGATAGCCCGCTTGCTGTTGGTAGGGCGTACCACCCCCGGCGTACACCACACCGCCACTCAGTGCGCTGGCACCGCCCCCTGCGTAGCGGTCGAGGGCCAGAACCCGCAGGCCGCGCTCGGCTGCCTCGATGGCCGCGCTGGCGCCTGCCGCACCAAAACCGACCACCAGCAGCCCACAGCGTTCGCTCCAGTCGATTTGGGCGGCACTGCTCACGCGCAGTGCCGACGAAGCCTGGACATTCTCCATACCGTGCTTCAGCTGGCCGCCGCCAGCGGCGTTGCTGCGGTCGTGGTATAGGCGCCATTCAGGTAGACCAGCGGGGTGATCTCCTCGCTGTTGCGAATCTGGCGGATACGCCCGATGAAGATGCTGTGAGTGCCATAGCTGAACTTGCCGTCCTGCTGGCAGAGGATCGCCGACTGGGCGTCGGCCAGGTATGGGATGCCGTCCTCGTCCTGCCGCCAGTCCCCGCGCTGGAAGCGGGCCTCACCCTTGATCGGGCCACTGCACAGGTGCGACAGCTCCTCCTGCTGCAGGCCAAGGATGTTCACGCAGAAGTCCGCGCCGGCATCCAGGACCGCGTGCAGCGAGGCGGTCTTGTTCACGCAGATCAGCAGCGATGGCGGCTCGGTGGACAGCGAATCCACTGCAGTGGCCGACATCGCGAAGCGCTGCTGGCCGTTGCTGGTGGTGATGATGGTCACTGACTTGGCCAGGCGGCGCATGGCCTGGAGCATGTCGTCCTTCAGTGGGGTGTCGTTCATCGCACGGGCCTCCGGGTACTTGGCAGTGCGATCGATTCTTGCCCTTGGCCTCAGCGGCAGCATCGTCCGAGGGGACTAGGTGTCACCTTGCAGCCTGCTGGCGCCTCTTGCGGGAGCCGCGCTCCGTCGCCAAGCACATCGCGGCTACGTGCTCCTTTTTCTCTCTCCGGCGGTAGCGATGGGCGCCAATAGTCCGTTTGTGGGATTCAGCTGCGCGGGTGATCTCCGACCATGGGCACACGGCACGCGAAGCGGTCGCCGACAGCTCCCTGAGACCTAACAAGTACAAGGAACCGCCATGAAATTCTCCCTGATCTATGAGGCCCAGACGGTTGACGCCAGCCGCGAAGGTGATCGCCGCATATTCGACGAAACCGTCGAGCATGCCGTGCTGGCTGACAAGCTCGGTTTCGATACCTTCTGGTGCGTGGAGCACACTGCGCTGACCAACTACTCGCACATGTCCGCTCCTGAAACCGTGCTGGCGTTCGTCGCAGGCAAGACCGAGCGTATCGGCATCGGCCACGGTGTGGTGTGCCTGCCTCCGGCCATGAATCACCCGGTGAAGGTCGCCGAGCGCATCGCCACCCTCGACCTGCTGTCCAAGGGCCGCGTGCACTTCGGCGTGGGCAAGGGTGGCACGGAGCAGGAGGCGGGCACTTTCGGCTACGACCTGGCCAGCCTGCAGCCACAGATCGACGAGGCGATGTACCTGATTCCGAAGATGTTCGTGCGCGACGAAATCGAGCATCACGGCGACTTCGTGCAGATGCCCAGGCGGCCGATTCATCCCAAGCCCTATCAGGATCCGCACCCACCGATGTACCTGGCCTGCACCAATACCGAGAGCCTGAAACGTGCGGGTGGCCGGGGCATGGGAGCGCTGGTGCTGGGTTTCGGCGGCCCTGAGGAGATCGCCAAGAAGGTCGCCGTGTATCACGAGGCCTGGGACCAGCGGGAAGAGAAGGACCAGGTGGGCTTTCGCCCCAATCGCCATATCGCCGCACTGTGCCCGGCCATCGTTCTCGACGACAACGCGACGGCGCGCAAGATCGGCATTCGCGGGCAGCGCTACTTCATGGAGTCGCTCGGCTACTGGTATGGCGGCGGCGCCCGTCCGGACCCGGCGCAATGGACGGAAGACGTCGTACACGACGGCAGCGGCCAGGACATCATCAAATCCAACTTCGCCTCGGAGACCGTCACGGTGGATTTCTCCGATCCGGCCATGAGCATGCTCAACCCGAACCACGCCTATGGCACGGTCGAGGACTGCATCGGTTACGTGCAGCGCCTGATCGATGCGGGGGCCGACGAGATCCTGTTCATCTGCCAGATGGGCACGGTACCGAACTGGGCGCAGCTGGAAACGCTGAAGAACATTGGCGAAAAAGTCATTCCGTACTTCCGCAGCAGGCAACAGCAGGACCGCTGAGCTGGGCATGGCGGTGGGCCCTCGGGTCCATCATAGGCTTGCGGGCGAGCATTCAGCGTGAGGCACCGCAGCCATTTTCTGGCTGACGGTGAGCATGTCTATCGGCGACGGTCCGGGGGCTGTCGCCTGATCGGAGGTGAGCGGAGATGACGACCACGACCGAAGCAATGCGGACGGCGATGCAACGTTATGTCGAACTGGTGGATGCTGGCGACGTCGAAGGCATCCTTGCGCTCTAT
>NZ_JAFKCS010000640.1 GCF_017255015.1 Bowmanella yangjiangensis
GTACGCCAAGGCCGGTACTCCGGCCAAGGACCAGTTGCTGCAACTGATGCTGCCGATGGAGCGCCGCGTGCAGCTGCGCGCCTGCCTGGTCCGGCGCGTCGACCGCCGGCATTACGCCTACAGCGTGGAAACCCTGCATGCCGAAGACGAGCAGACATTGCGTCAGTACCTCTTCGAGCAGCACAGCGAACACCGGCAACAGCCAGAAGCCATCGCCTGACGCAGCACCGGCAGGGCCGTTCAGGTATCGAGATGCCCGGCCAGGAACTGCTGGAGGCGCCGCTGCATCAGCCGCGCCTCGCTCCCCAGGCAGGCTATTGGCGAGCCGGCCAGGCTCTCCTCGGCCAGATCGGCCCCGTCCCCGGCGAGCAACAATGGGCACTGCAACCCCAGTGCGAGACGCGTCAGTTGTCG
>NZ_JAFKCS010000641.1 GCF_017255015.1 Bowmanella yangjiangensis
CGGTGCACTTCACCAACACCAAATCCAAGCGTCGCCGGTCGATCCCGATACCGCCCAAGCTGGAAGCGCGAACACTCCAGCACTTCAAGGCGCACGGCCTGTTCAGCAACTGCCGCAACGCCTTCGATGACGCGGTCGACAAGGCTGGGCTACGACTACCGGCCGGACAGAAAGCCCACGTACTGAGACACACCTTCGCCTCTCACTTCATGGCCAACGGTGGCAGCATCCTTTCTCTTCAGAAGATTCTTGGGCATTCTTCGTTGAGCATGACGATGCGCTACGCTCACTTGGCGCCCGGACACATGCAGGATGTGTTGTCGTTCGGACCCAGTCGGGACTTTCGACACTTCTTCGATACTTCCGCGAACGCTGATCCAGCAGGGCAATAAAAAGCGTTGTGAATCAAAAAGG
>NZ_JAFKCS010000642.1 GCF_017255015.1 Bowmanella yangjiangensis
CAGCACGCACCAGGCGCTGCCGCAGGTGCTGTCGTCGCTGCGTGCCCGCACGCGGGCCTACCTGGTGCTGGCCGCGCCGCCCCGTGGCATGCGCAATCTGGTCGACTGGGTGGCCGCTCAGGGGGCGCCCGATGCGCAAACGCTGCTGAGCGTGCTGGCGCAACTGATCGGCGCCGTACGCTCGTTGCAGCGCCGCGGCATGCAGGGGCTGTGGCTCAACCCGAGGCAGATCCTGCTGGGCGATGACGGCCGGGTGCTGTTGCTGCCCGGCGCCGCAGCGATTCTGCCCACCGTGGCGCGTCAGCCGTTGCCCGAGCATGCGCTGCCGCTGGCGCCGGAACTGCGCAGCGGGCGTGCCCTGGATGGCCGCGCCGACCAGTTCGCGCTGGCGGCGCTGGCGTACTGGCTGTTGT
>NZ_JAFKCS010000643.1 GCF_017255015.1 Bowmanella yangjiangensis
GGTACTGCGGCGAGTCTGCTGACGGTAGTGCTCGGGACTGATGGGGGTGATTTCGAACATGCGCGAGGGCTCATGAAACTGGGGCGAGGCGCGATGGTACGACAGCTTGCCCGGCCGACACGAATCCCGCGGGCAGTGCGGGCACCTCAGGTCGCGTTCGGCAGGTAGCGCCCGATGGCCGCCATGGCCGTGGCAAGGTACTGCTCCTTCTCGCCCACCGGCGCAATGTAGTGCAGCGCCTCGCGCGCCTGATCGACACCCGCCAGGCGCGCGGCGACCCAGGCCGCAAGATAGACCGATGCCAGGCAACCGCCCGCCGTGGCGACGTTCTCCCAGGCGAAGAACGGCTGGTCGAGCACCCTGATCCCAGCCTCCTGCACCCAGGGCTTGCTGGTCAGGTCGGTGCAGGCCGG
>NZ_JAFKCS010000644.1 GCF_017255015.1 Bowmanella yangjiangensis
GACGGCCAGCGCTATGCCGTCTCCGGCGAGGTCGGCATCGACACGGCCGCTGTCCCCAATGACCCCGAAGCCACCTTGCGCAAGATGGAAGTCGTGTTGCGTGCCGCCCTCGCGCCCGCCGAGCCCTCCGCACAGGATCTGCGCGTGGCCGCCCAGGCCCAGGCCAAGGCGGCGCAGGCGCGGGTGGAGCTGGCCGAGCTGCGCCGCGACGAAGCCGCCAGCGCCAGCGAGGAGAGCAAAGGGCGCGACGACGAACGGCAAGCCCGGGAGGCGTCTGACGAGCAGGGCCAGCAGGCCGTGCCGCCCGCACCTGACCTTGACCTGTACCGGCGCCTGGGCGAGTTGCCGTCGTCGGAGCCCGGCATCGATCTGGTCGCGTGACGGGTCGATTGGCAGCGCTTGACAAGGGGT
>NZ_JAFKCS010000645.1 GCF_017255015.1 Bowmanella yangjiangensis
GGCAGCATCAGGTCGAGAATCACCGCGTCGAAGTGCCCCCCGGCCAGGGCCAGGCGCATGGCCGCGCCATTGCCAACCGCCTCGCTGGCGATGTTGAAGCGCGTCAGGTAGCCGCCAAGCAGCTCGCGCAGCTCTTCGTTGTCGTCGACGAGCAGCACGCGCGTGGTACGGGGTGTAGCTTCGGTCTGGGTCGTGTCATGCACCAGGGACGGCTCCATCGGCAACGGAAGATACCGGGGCGCCAACGCCCCGTGAGAGTCTCGGTGATCGGCGTATCCGGAACGTGTCGGTAATGTATCGGCGATGATACAAAGCCGCGCTGCGTTGCGCTGTCACACGGATCGACCGGTGATCGGCGAGGGTCTTTTTAAATTCCATAAAAGAATAAATAAATCATTATTTATTCTTTTT
>NZ_JAFKCS010000646.1 GCF_017255015.1 Bowmanella yangjiangensis
GATGGCCAGGCAGATCGGAATCACGTACGCGAGCATGCGAACACCTCCAGCAGTGGTGCTTCGTAACGGGTCTGGATGCTGCGCACCAGCGCGGCTTCGTCATCCACGTTGAGCCCGTGGATCAGCAACGTGCGCTTGTCATCGCTGAGGTCGGCGGAGACCGTTCCGGGCGTCAGCGAGACGATACTGGCGAGCATGGTCAGCGCCAGCTCGTCGTCCAGCTTCAGCGGCACCTCGACGAACGCCGGGCGCATGCGGCTGGCCGGGCCGAGAATCAGCTTGGCCACTTCCAGGTTGGCGACGACGATGTCACCCAGCACACGCAGCAGGAACAGGCACAGCTTGACCGGTTTGCGCACCTGCGGCGGGTTGATCCAGAACACCTGGCTGACCAGCGGAATCAGCCAGCCG
>NZ_JAFKCS010000647.1 GCF_017255015.1 Bowmanella yangjiangensis
GTTGAAGAAGTACCTGACATTCATCCTGCTGGCCTGCACCACGCTGGTCAGCCTGCCCAGCCTGGCGCAGCTCACCGATTCCGAGGCCATGAACATGGCTGGCCTGCAGCGTTCGCTCGGCCAGCGCATGGCCAAGGACTACCTGATGCTTGGCGCCGATGTGCGCGTGGACACCGCGCAGCGCCAGCTGCAGGAAACCATCCAGCGTTTCGAAGCCAGCCACAGGGCCCTCTCGGAATACGCACCCAACGCCGAGATCAAAGCTGCCCTGGCCCAGGTCGGTGCGACCTGGTCGACCTATCGCCAGCAAGTCGAGGCCACGCCGGACCAGGCCCAGGCCGTGCAGGTGCTGGCGGCCAGCGAGCAGCTGCTGCAGCAGACCCAGACCGTGACCGATCTGATGGCCAAGC
>NZ_JAFKCS010000648.1 GCF_017255015.1 Bowmanella yangjiangensis
CTGCCCAGGAAGAAACGCGAAACGCCCTCGCGCGCATGCGTGCCGAGCACCAGCAGATCGCCGCCGGACTGGCGCAGGGCGTCGCCGACCACACCCTCGGGCGAACCGATCTGTACCAGCAGGCGTTCGTGATCGAGGTTCACCCCGACTTCGGCCAGCCGCTCGCTCACCTGCTGACGCTGCACGTCCCGCTGGTCCTCCAGCACCTCGGCGCTGATCCCGACCTCCATCACCGCACCGGCGGCCACCGGCTCGACCGCACTGGCGACATGCAGCTGCTCCGGCACCAGCAGGCCCAGCTCACGCGCGCGCACCAGGGCCTGTTGCGCGGTCCGCGAGTGGTCCATCGCCAGCACCGCATAGCGGTATGCATGCGTCACCGGACCGTTGACCCGCAGCACCGGCAGATG
>NZ_JAFKCS010000649.1 GCF_017255015.1 Bowmanella yangjiangensis
GCGTGGCGCAGGCACCGTCATTCTCGCTGGACGGCGGCGCCATGCTCACGGTGCGCATCGCGGGCGTCGAAGCCTATGCGGCGACCAGCGACATCAGTCAGTGCGGCCTGCAGGACGCGCTGGAGCGGGCCGAGGCGATTGCCCGCGCCCTGGCCGGCCAGCACTTGCTGGACGTGCAGGCGCAGCCGGTGCCGCAGGCGCGCGCCGATGACGTCATGCCGGGCTACGCACAGTCGCCGGCGCAACCGGCGCACTGGTTCGACTGGCTGCTCAGCGAGGCAGCGGGCATCCCGCAGGACAGCCGGCTGGTGGACAGCCACCTGGGCCTGGTCTTCACCGATCACCAGCAGATCTACCTCAACAGTGCAGGGGCCTGTCTGCGCCGTGCTCAGCGCTACGTGTTCCCGCAG
>NZ_JAFKCS010000065.1 GCF_017255015.1 Bowmanella yangjiangensis
CGGCGAGAAAGACCGTGGTGTCCAAGACGGGCCTCGAGGGTAGCGATTGTCGAAGAAAATCAGCAGGATCGGCGCCGATGTCGCTCGGCTTGCCATGATGGGTCAAGCAGGGGTGTCAGTCTGCCGCATGCCGCATTATCGGGCAAAATCCGTTGCAGACTGATGGCAGCACAGTGGCGCGGCAGTGCCTATGATTCAACGCAAGGCGCTGGATCAAGCCCCGTGACGCTGAACGATAGCGGGTTTCAGGGGCGTGCTCCTCGCCCAACGACTAGCAGGATACAGCCCGTGGATGCCCTGGAGAACAAGGCGATGACCCCGCCCAGACAGCCGAGTGACGCACCTGAACGCGTCGCCAGAGGCCCCCGAACCGCAACGCCCCTGAACCTGCTGGTGGTGCTGGCGAGCGTTTTCATCCTGGTTGTCTGGCTGATCACCCTGCAGCGCATCGCCTTCGAGCGTGAGCAGGCACTGGCGGCGGAAATGAAGGCCAACGCCAGTCTGGCCATCGCCTTCGAGCAGCAGGTGTCCCGCGCGCTGAAGGCGGCCGAGCAGGTGGCGGCGTTCGTGCGCGAGCAGTACCGTCTGCAGGGCAGGGCGATCGACCTGCGGCGCTGGGTCGAGGAGGGGGTGATCCGCGAGGAGATGTTCACCATCATCAGCGTGGTGGACGAGCATGGCGACATCGTCAGCAGCAGCCGGAGCACCGGCCCGGTCAACTACGCCGATCGCGAATTCTTCACTGCGCAACGCGATGCGCGCATCGACCACCTGTTCATCAGCCAGCCGGTCTTCGGGCGTGTGTCCAAGCGCTGGCTGATCCCCATGTCGCTGCGTATCGAGCACGCGGACGGCCGTTTCGCAGGGGTGGTGGTGATGGCCATCAGTCCGCAGGACGTCACGCAGTTCTTTCAACAGGTCGACCTGGGCGCGCAGGGGCTGCTCGAACTCAGCGGTCTGGATGGCGTGGTGCGCGCGCGCAAGATCGGCGCACGCAGCGAGTTCGGCCTGAGCGGCGAGTCGCTGGCCTGGTTTCAGCGGCAGAAACAGCGCCGCACCGATGACTTCTACGACAGCGGCCAGGGGCTCGATGGCGTCGCCCGTATCGTCAGCTACCGCAGCATGGCCGACTATCCGCTGATGGTCACCGTGGCCACGGCCTACGACGAGGAAATGGCCACGACCCTGCAGCGCCGCACCACCTATCTGCTGGCGGCCGTCGGTGTCTCCCTGGTGGTGATGCTGTTCGTCGGCGTGCTGGCGCTGATGCTGGTCCGCCAGCGCGCGGCGACCGATGCCCTGCAAGGCAGCGAAGCGCTGTTCCGCGCGACCTTCCACCAGGCGGCCATGGGCATTGCCCATATCAGCCCCGAAGGCCGGATCCTGCGTGTCAACGAGACTTTCTCGCGCATGCTCGGACGCCCGCCCGAGCGCTTGCAGGGCGGCAACATCTTCGACCTGAGCGATCCCGAGGTGGCCAGCGCCGCCCGGACTTTCCTGCGCGAGCAGCTGGCCAGCGACGGCGGCGCGCTTTCCCCGGAGATCGAGAAGACCTACCGGCGCGAGGATGGCTCGCTGCTCTGGGTGTGCGAGGCCGTGAGCGTCGTGCGCAAGCGTCAGGGCCACCCGGCGTTCCTGGTGCTGGTCGCGCAGGACGTCACCGAGCGCAAGCGCCTGGAGGCACGTCTGTCCCACGAGGCGCAGCACGATGCGCTGACCGGTCTGGCCAACCGGGTCCGCTTCCGCCAGCGGCTCGACCAGGCGCTCGACGCGGTGCGCGGTCAGGAGCAGTTGTGCGCCGTACTGTATATCGACCTGGACGGCTTCAAGGCGATCAACGACCGCCACGGCCATACGGCAGGCGACTGCCTGTTGCAGATGGCCGCCAGGCGCCTGGAAGGCTGTGTGCGCAGCAGCGATATGGTCGCGCGCTTCGGCGGTGACGAATTCGGCATCCTGCTCGCCAGCCTGCACAGTCGCCAGGATTGCGCGGCGGTGGCGCTCAAGGTGCTGGATGTCCTGGCGCAGCCGTTCGACCTGGACGGCCATCCGGCACGCATATCGGCGAGCGTGGGCGCCGCCCTGTATCCGCTGCAGGCCGACAATGGCGCGGACCTGCTGAAACAGGCGGACCAGGCCATGTACGTGGCCAAGCACGCCGGCAAGAACCGCTTTCACTGCGCGCCGGAGTAGGGCGCTACTGCCCGGTGCTGGAAGACGTCGAGGGCCTGGGGCCGTCGGCCACCAGCAGCTGCCGACGCCAGCGCCACTCCAGCAGGCCCAGACCACCGACGAACACGGCCTCGCCGAGCAGGTGGACGACGCCCGGTAGCGCCATGCTCTGGGCAAGGGCGGCCGTGATGCCCAGGCAGAGCGCTGCCCATGCGCCGTTGGCCAGCGCCAGCAACTTGATCAGGCCTTCGCGGCGCCGGGTACGGATGGCCAGGGAGAAGGAAAAGCAGGCATAGGCGATGTTGACCACGCCGATGCTGTGCAGCAGTGCCGGCGGCAGTGCGTACCAGGCGCTCAGCCAGGTGGCGAACAGCAGCACGAGCAGACCGGCGAGTGCGGCGGCGATGCAGTCCAGCCAGAGGATGTGCCTGCCCAATGCGCTCAGGGCCCCGGTCCTAACGCCGCAGCGCAAGAAGCGCTGCGCCGAAGGCAATGAACACGCTGCCGAATACCCGGTTCACCCAGGTCACGAACGAGGGGCGCTGCAACGCCTGCCTGGCCCGTGCCGCCAGCGAGGCATAGGCGACCAGGGTGATGAACGACAGCAGCATGAAGATCCCGGTGAGGATGAAGAACTGCGGCAGCAAGGGCTCACGGGTGTCGACGAACTGTGGAAACAGCGCCGTGAAGAACAGGATCGGCTTGGGGTTGAACGCGGCGATGAACAGCGCCTCGCGATAGAGCCGAAAGGGCCTGTAGGCGCGGCGCTCGGCGGCTTGGCTGGCCTCCACCTGGAGCAGCGAGGCACGCCCCAGCAGATGGCGCAGGCCGATGTAGAACAGGTACATGGCGCCCAGCACCTTGACGACGCTGAACAGCAGGGCCGAGGACTTGAGCAGTAGCCCCAGGCCCAGCATCGCCGCGGCGGACAGGCAGAACAGGCCCATGATGTTGCCCAGCGACGACCACACCACCGCCCGCACGCCGAAGCTCAGCCCATTGCGTAACGCCAGCAGGATCGCCGGTCCGGGGCTGACGACTGCGATGCCGGCCACGGCGGAAAAGGCAACGGCTGTTTCGAGATTCATGGGGCGCCTGCTGATTGGCTGGAACGTGGCTGTCTACGCGGCTGCCCGGCGAATCCGCAGAGGCTCCGCCAGGGCCGTGAGCAGCCACATTAGAGGGCCGGATCAGGAAATGGAAGCAGGTCCTGGGAGACGCTTGGCTGAGCCTGCCATGCGTCGCCGATCTTGTAGAAGTCCGCTTGTGATTCCGAGCTGCCTGCGCCGACTTTCAGGGCGAAGGTGCAGGCGATCTGCCCAGGGTGTTGCGCCTCGAGTGCAGGCACGCAGGTGCCGAGCGTCACGGTCATCTCCGCACGCATCTGCTCGAGCCCGGTCAGCGCCGCGATCACATCCGCGGCTTCCTCGGCATTGGGTCTGAGCAGCCCGTCAGGCGGGTTCGAGTCGTCAGCATGGGCCAGGGGCGTCGCCAGGCCGAGCAGTACCGCAGTGGCTAGGGGTATGAACATGTTCAGGGTCTCGATCGTCGACGCGCGCAGAGGCGCTTCAGACATGCTGGAGGATGTTGATCAGGTTGCCGAGCGGGTCCCTGACGTAGAAACGGCGAACGCCCCAGGGCTCATGCGACGGCCCGTACTCGATGGGAATCCGCTGTTCCGCGACACGTCGCAACGCCTCGTCGAGATCATCCACCTCGACGGACAGGTCGGGCACTGGCGTGCCCGAGCCGCCCTCGCTGGCGAAGCTGACCTGCACCGCCATCCTCTCGGAACCAGCATAGGTGCGAATCCAGCCATGGTCCATGACCAGTTCGAGGCCCAGGATCAGCCGATAGAACTCATCCACCTCCGCTGGTTGCGCTGCGTGAAGATTGGCAATGATCCGTTTGACGTTCATGTGGCTTCCTTGGGGGTAAGCGAGCGTGCGCTATGGAGGTTAGGCCAAGTCACCGGGTTGAGCGAGTGCGCCTGCACCGACGTCAGCGGCCGACGCCGCTGCCTGCATGTCTGCAGAACTGCTCCTTCAGCCCGATTTTCAGGCACAGGCCGCCGCCGGAGGCGATGGCCAGTTTGTCCATCTGCTTGCGCTTGCGGCGCAGCGCCGAAGGCTTCTCGAAGTAGCCGAACCGCCGCTTGTACCAGCGGCGGCCCAGTTCGGCGCCTACCTTGCGGTTCAGCCTTGCGAGTGCAACTTCCAGTGAGTCAGCGGATGTCACGTCGACGGTTACGGGCATGTCTGGCGTTTTACGGACTGACGCCTGTCCATTCAGTAGCGCTGATGCGCTGGAAGGGAGTTGCCTTGCCGGGTTCCGGCGCGGCGGGTGATTCCGGTCGTGCTCCGGGGCGCTAGCTGAACAGGCCGGAGAGGACGCTGATCATCCCCTCGATGAGGGCCAGAAGTCCATCGATGATCGCCTCGACCGTCCCGGTTACCACCTCCAGGATGCCGCCGTCGCCCCAGGTGAGCGGGACAGCCACTGCGGCGATGGAAACCAGCATGGCGGCCACGGCAACGGCGTGCACGCCCATCGTCAGCAGATAGATCAGCGCGCCGATCAGGCAGGTGGCGCACAGGGCATTGAAGGCTCGCAGCCCTTTCGAACGAGGCGTCTGATTATTCATCCGTGAATGCTTTCCGAAGTAGGTCTGGGCGCTGAGCCTAGCAGGTTCTCTGCGCAGGGGGATGGGGCGGGGCGTTTCGTCTGCCCGGCATGACGGTGCTGGGTCGCCCGCATACCGCCTTTGGAACGGCTGCAACGCCCGTCACGAGCACTCGCCCGAGCCGTATCGGGCGAGCCGGCTGAACCTCGCCTGACGCATTTTGCCGAGGTGTGCGGGGCCGCTGAACTTTCCCGGACGAGGGTTGTCATGCCTTCGTCCGGGCGTGCGCTTTTGCCCGGCATTCTTGCGGCCTGCGTTCTCGCGGTGGTTACGCGG
>NZ_JAFKCS010000650.1 GCF_017255015.1 Bowmanella yangjiangensis
GGTACTGGAAGCCCTCGCCTCGAGCCTGGCCGTGGTGGCGTTCGACCAGGCCGCAGCCGCGCAGCACATCCATCACGGGCACAACGGCATGCTCGCGCGTCCCGCCGACGAGGCCGGTTTCTGCGACGCAGCCTGCGAACTGCTGGAGGACGCCGAGACCCTGCGCGGCATGCGCCTGAATGCCCGCCGGCATGCCAGCCATCTCAGCTGGGAGGGCATCGTGGCACTGTTCGAACAGCACCTGCGTAACGCCATACAGCCACGGGCGGAAATCAGCGTGAATGCGCAACTGGCTCCTGGGGCAGGCGATAACCGCCCGTGAGGGCAACGGGCGGATCGCACGTCGCCCGCCTGCGGACGCAGAAAAGCCCCGATGTGCCGCAATGCTGTTCACACCAGAAGTGGTCGG
>NZ_JAFKCS010000651.1 GCF_017255015.1 Bowmanella yangjiangensis
AGCCGCTCTGAGTCGTCTGTCAGCATGCAACCGGCGCCCTAGTGGCGCCGGTTTCGTTTGGGCGCGGCTCAGAGGCTGAAGATCAGCACCAGCAGCGCCGTCAGGGCGATCAGCGTCAGCCAGATCAGGGCATTGAGGCGGCTGGCGCGGAGGATGGCGGCGCCGCGCAGGTGGACGGGAGGGTTGTCCTCCAGATACTGGTCGATGCGGCGTTCGGCCTCCTTCTGGTCGGTCGCCAGGTATTCGCTGAGCAGGTCGATGGCGGCCTGGCGCTGCTCGGCATGCAGCAGCTGGCGTACGGCGGGTGGCAGTTCGTTCATGCTGCTGCCGCTCTCCTGTGCGGGTCGGTTGGGGTCATAACTGCGACCGGGTTAGCGCTTTTTCCGTGCGCCCTGGGTGTGGCTGAGGT
>NZ_JAFKCS010000652.1 GCF_017255015.1 Bowmanella yangjiangensis
GAGAGTGCCGCGCCAGCAACCGCTTCAGGGTGCTGGCCGAGCCTTGGCCGCCGCTGCGCGCGGCTAGCGCCTGGCGAGCAACTGCTGGAGTGCGGGTTGCAGCTGTGGGTAGCGGAAACGGTAGCCGCTCTGCAGCAGGCGGGCCGGCACCACGCGCTGGCCGGTGAGCAGGACTTCGTCGGCCATCTCGCCCAGCAGCAGGCGTACCAGCGCGGCCGGCACCTTCAGCCGCAGGCGCGCCCAGGGCACCTGGCGCTGCAGCGCCTGGCAGAAGTCCCGGTGGCTGACCGGTTCGGGGGCGGTGAGGTTGATCGGGCCGCTGAGCGGCGTGTGCATCAGGTAGCTGCAGATATCCAGAACATCATCCAGGTGTATCCAGGGCATCCATTGCCGGCCGTCGCCCAGCTG
>NZ_JAFKCS010000653.1 GCF_017255015.1 Bowmanella yangjiangensis
CGAGCAGAAGCGCTATCAGGAAGCCATGGACACCTATCTCAAGGCTACCGAGGACAATCTCTACCCGGAACGCTCCAGGGTCTTCGAGAATCTCGGCCTGACCGCCCTGCAACTGGGGCGGCGAGACGAGGCCAAGGAATACTTCCAGCGCTCGTTGCGCCTGAGCAGCCGTCAGCCGCGCTCGCTGCTGGAGATGGCCGCGATGTCCTACGAGGACAAGGAGTATGTCCCGGCCCGTAGCTACTACGACAGCTACAGCGCAATGGCGCCGCAGAACGCGCGGAGCCTGCTGCTCGGTGCTCGTCTGGCCGAAGTGTTCGAGGACCGCGACCGGGCCGCCAGCCTGGGCCTGCAGTTGCGCCGCCTGTATCCGGCGTCCAAGGAATACCAGCAATATGTTTCGGG
>NZ_JAFKCS010000654.1 GCF_017255015.1 Bowmanella yangjiangensis
GGCCAGCTCTGCAAGGGCGCGACTTTTCACCAGTTTGTTCTGCACGAGGTAAGTCACCAGCGGCAACTTGTTGCGCTGCGCCTGCTGCTGGGCCTGCTGCGCGGCCTTCTCGTCCATGAGACCAGCCATCGCCAGTTGTCTTGCCAGGCCGGAAAGGGAAATGCTCTCGTTCATCACATGCTCCAAACACAATGCCTGCCTTATAACGTAGTTGCAGATGGGCTGCCAAACACGCTTGTTCGGTGTGACAAAAAACGGCAGTTAGTGCCTGGGGGTGGCGTGCATCCGGCCTGCTGCGTTCCGGGAACTGTACAAAATTGCTGCTGTTGGAGTTGGCATGGCCTCTGCATTGATCTTTGCAGGTCGTCGGACCTGTACATTTTTAGGAGAGAAGAATGAAAGCT
>NZ_JAFKCS010000655.1 GCF_017255015.1 Bowmanella yangjiangensis
GCCCCGGTCGGCTTTTCCGGGCCGCTGCTGTGCGAGGCGCTGGCCCCGCTGCTGAGCACCCACCCCGGCCTCAGCCTGACGCTGTTTTTTCAGGACGAGCAGATCGATCTGGTCGAGTCGCGCATCGATCTGGCCATCCGTGTCGGGCGCCAGGAGGACTCCAGTCTGGTCGCTCGCCACATCGTGAACTGGCGTTTGCTGCTGTGCGCTGCGCCGGCCTACCTGGCGCGTGCCGGTCTGCCGAGCGAACCGCAGCAGTTGCTGGCGTTGGACTGGATCGGCCTGCACCTCGAACGCATCCAGCACCTGGTATTGCAGGGCCCCGCTGGCGTGCAGCAGCGGCTGCGCCTGGAGAGCCGCGTCACCTGCAACAACATCCTGGCGTCGCGCCAGTTCACCCTGG
>NZ_JAFKCS010000656.1 GCF_017255015.1 Bowmanella yangjiangensis
GCGTCAGATGCTCCAGGTGCGCCTCGTCAGCGTCGGGGTAGTACTCCTTGAGCGCGTCGTAGAGGCTGTCGTAGAGGTATTGCTGCACGGCGAACGGACGCCAGGCGTCGAGCACCACCAGGTGCAGGCCTGCCGGCAGGCTTTTGGCCACCTGCAGCAGGCGTTCGAACACCGCGCTGCGCGAGTGGCATTCAGCCATGGCGTGGCACACGCCCATGCGGGCGTATGCCGGGTACACGCGCAGCGTGCGGCTCAGGCTCAGCGGGTGCAGCGGCTCATCGCACTCGACGATGGGGATCGCCGCGACCGCCTGCCAGTCGGGTTCTGCTCGGTAGGGGATGGGGGTGGTCAGGTCGGTCATGGCATCAGCTCAGCAGGCGCGGCAACCAGAGGGTCAGCGAGG
>NZ_JAFKCS010000657.1 GCF_017255015.1 Bowmanella yangjiangensis
TTCCCCTCTGTCTGCTCAGTGGTCTGCTGGCGTTGCCGGTGCATGCCTCTGAGGTTCAGGACTTGCTTGGACGCCTAGCCGAGGCGGAGCGTCAGCAAAGTTTTCAGGGTACGTTTATCTATGAACGTAACGGTAGTTTCTCCAGTCATGCCGTCTGGCACAAAGTGGAGGATGGGGGACAAGTGCGTGAGCGCCTTCTGCAGCTGGATGGTCCGGCGCAGGAGGTGCTGAAGGTCGATGGACAGACGCAATGCGTCAGTGGTGCGCTGGTCGATCAGGTCAGCGAAGGCCAGACCTGGCCCGCTCGCCACCTGGATGCCGATCAGCTGAGCAACTGGTACGACATTCGTGTCGTGGGTCAGTCGCGTATCGCTGATCGCAGCGCCGTGGTCCTGGTGCTGG
>NZ_JAFKCS010000658.1 GCF_017255015.1 Bowmanella yangjiangensis
CATTGGAAAGCAGCCTGCTGCGGGCGGCCCAGGAGGCGGGTGCGCTGGCGCATATCCACCAGCAGCTGGCGCAGCGCTACGAGGAGCAGGCGCGCCAGGCCAGGGAACTGCGTTCCCGCCTGTTGATGCCGGCAGGTGTGCTGTTGCTGGCACTGCTGGTCAAACCCCTGCCGCCGCTGGTCGCCGGCAGCCTGGGTGTCGGCGGCTACCTGCTGGCCGTGCTGCTGCCGTTGCTCTGGCTGCTGGCCCTGCTGTTCGTCGTGCGCCTGGCGTGGCAACGTCTGCAGCGCCGTCGCACGGAACGCCCTGGCCCGCTCGACGACCTGCTGCTGGCGCTGCCGGTGCTCGGCAGCCTGCTGCGTCGGGCGGATATCCGCAACTTCTGCGATAGCCTCGGCCTG
>NZ_JAFKCS010000659.1 GCF_017255015.1 Bowmanella yangjiangensis
ATGACCGCGTGCACAAGTTCGCGGACATGCAGCCCGGCGGCGAAGCGATGGCGCTGGTCGCCGAGTTCGATCGCGGCTTCGAACTGTGGAAAGCCACCTCCCTGAAAGTATTGCAGCTGGCCGCCAGCAACCCCGAGGAGGCCAGCCACCTCAGCTTCGGTGACAGCGAGGCGCAGTTCGAGGTGATGCGTGGCGCCATCAACAAGCTCGGCGAACTGGAGGACAGCTCCGCCAACGCCGTGGGCACTGCGGCGATCGCCCGTGGCGAAGAACTGGCCTGGCAGCAGGGCATCGTCATTGCCGTGGGGCTGGCCGTCTGCCTGTTGCTGGTCATCGGCTTCCCGCTGCTGGTGACGCGTCCCCTGCACAGCCTGTTGCATCGCATCGAGCAGATCGCCGAT
>NZ_JAFKCS010000066.1 GCF_017255015.1 Bowmanella yangjiangensis
AGGATGGGCAACTAGTGGAGCAGAAGGTATTCAAGGACGCGGCGGCGTTGAAGCAGTCGCTGGATTCAGTGCAGGCACCATGAGAATCCACTCCGCCAGCACCTGATCGCCCTGCGTCGCACCTCGCTCTCGAAGCAAGGCCAGCGCGGCAGTCAGATAGGCCCCCTGCTCTCGTCCTCCGCTGGCAACGTACAGCGCGGCATCGTCCCGCGCCTGCATGAGGACCTTTTCATCACGCCCTTCGATTGCCGCTGATGTCCACATGAACGGCGCTGTCGTCGCCATGGTGGTCAGAATCGGGGAGTAGAGCACCAGCCCTGACGATATCAGTGGGTCATTGAATTCGACGTCACCTACCGCCTGGACGTCTGCGAACCAGCATGACCCGATCAATGCAGCCAGCAGTGTGGCGCCTGGCCGGCGAAGGCCTGCCATCTGGCCGCATGCGGGCCGTAAGAAACTGCGTAAATCATTCGACACGATGTTGGAGGGCCTCACCATTCTTCCTTATTGAGTTTCCCGAGCGGAAACCGGCTTCCGAGCCGCGTAGCCGTAAAGGCCGCTTTCTACCTGGCAATGACCTGGCCATCACATTCGACCAGCCCGGCCAGGGACTCGCCTCAACGTGTTCAAACACAGTGACGTCTTCCGCAGCTGGCGTCCGTTCGCTCGGATCGTCCATGCCCTTCAGGAAGTCAGCCGTCTGGAGAGCATCACCGTCAGCGTTGTGCCACCCTGATGTGCCAACGCGAGTCAGGCACTCAATCGTGACCGGTTCCTTTCTTGCTTCCCGGCAATGCCAAGAGCGTGACCCCACTGATACAGGCCAAACCGATGAAAACTGCAGACAAGGTCAAGAGGTAATCAAGTTCATCGGTCCCCCTGCCGCCCCCCGTCACGGCGCCTGCGACTCCCCCCATCCATAGCAACGCCGAAAGCAACGCCAGAACCCCGAGCAGCGACGTGGCGATGATCAACAGTACTTTCATTGGTTCTTCCTCCTTGAAGCAATTTCCAACAATCGTGAAAGGCGGCTTCATCGCACGGACTCAGCGTGCCTTGGCAGGCACTGCTACGCCTTGAACATTGACACTTGTTCAGAGCCAGTGAGTCTGCATATCAAGCATCGACCTTCACATGAAAAGGCGGAATCCAGGCTCGGCTATGGAATAACGGCCCGCAGACAAGAGCAGCACTGTCGTGAACACAACGCGGTGCATTTCAAGCATTTTGTTTACAAGTGCTTCTGCGTTGCCCCTCACTTCAATTCATCCGGTTTCCAGTCGATGGGTTTATCAGCATCGTAACCCTGGGTCGGATGAGGGGGGAGAGGGTGGTCTTTTAGCAGATTGGGAAAGCGCAGATCAGGGTCGGCTTCAAGCTGCGCATTTATCCGACCATAGAGCTCTTTCAGCTTTTCATCTGGCGCGTAATAAAAGGCCAGATGAGGTGGGGTTCTTTTATCGAAGGCACCCTCTAGGATCATTGCAGAAGTACCATGCCCCAATGATACTGCCATTTGATGATTCCTCACTGCAAGAGGGAAATTACCTTTAATATTATAATACATCCCCAACTCATAATAGGCCTCAGCATAGTTTTGTTCAGCAGAACAATTAACATACTTCAGACCCAGACCATCCTCTTTTAACTCGTAAATATAAATCTGCCCCAGTCTAAGTTGAGCAGCCGGATTACCCAACTGTGCAGCTTTATCGAGATAGGTCAAACCATCCGTCTCTGGGTTGGTCACTCCATTACGGTTGCCAATCATCGCGCCCATATCGTAGAAACCCTGTGGGATACCCAGTTGCACCATACGCTCATAGAGGTCCAATGCCTTCTGCGGATCTTTGTCCAACGCACCAGGCCAGCCAGTACGGTATAACCCCGCCAAATTATGCATGGCCTTCCAGTGATCGCGGGCTGCAGCTTTATGGTAAAGCGCCAGAATGTCCTGGCGGACGCTGCCACGTATTTCATATTGGCGTTTGGTCAGGGAAAGCGCCTCTTTGTACCAAGCATCGGCCTCTGCATCCAAGAGTGGCAAATGGTCTTTTTCATGGACGCATACAAAGTTACGATAGTCGGACTCGGCCATCGCATAGTTTCCTTCAAGCAACAACAAAACAGCCATGAAAGAAACAATAACCTTCATGCTCAGCCCACTGCCAATACAGATTTGTCAAAAAGGACAGATTCATCCAAGCCAAGTCAAATGACGTCAGCAAATAAATCTGTTCCTTTTTGTTCCCTGGAAATATGCTTGCCTACCGGGCCAAGTCCTCACGAATGCTTTCACTGAGTTTCTTGAAGCGAGGGATGACTGCTTCCGGTGGCGGCGTATGCTGGGACAGGTCGTCCGTGCCTTTCTGAAAGGTGGTCATCTGTACTGCCAACAAGGGAGAAGCCGTGCCACCCCGGTGTGCCAGGGCGAACCAGGCACGCTCCTGCTCACCAGACTCCAACTTGGGATCCAGGCGCCAGCCTTCCAGACCTGCCAGGCGCTTGCCAAGCTGAATGCGCTCGATAAACGGAGTTTTCTGCCATTTTTCGGCGTCATAGCCTGGGCGATAGTCCGTGTCATAGGTACCTAACGTGGGCTTGGTTTGCCAAGGATCGTTGGCTGAGGCATTGATCAGGGTAAAGATCACGTTGGGAGTCTGGGTGAAACGCAGACTATTCTTGATGCTGTAGGCGGTCTTGCCATCATCGGCGATAAACCCGTAGGGGAAGCAGAACCCTGGGCCTTTGGGCACTTCATACAATTCACGCGGCTGAAAACGCTCCATCAGCGCCTTGATACGCTTGGCGGAATCGGGGCCGGCCTTGGCAAAGGCGAAGTAGTAGACGCGATTGTTGCGCCAAAGCAAAGCCTTGCCAGGGGCGAGATGCCCGCCCAGAAAATAGGCATCGGGGATGCCAAGATCGTATTCATGAACTGTAGCTAGAGGCAGCTGACGCTCGAGTTCCTCTATGGACTTTATGAAACGCTCCACGGCCTCCTTAGTTGCGTTGGTACTTTCTTTTTCATCCAACACTCTCAGTTCACTAAGCAGTTTCTTATCAGCCTCCAGATTTTTCTGCAGTTCCTTCTGGTAAAGACGCGCCGTGCCTTTGATATACCTTGCAGCGCCATCGAACATGTCACGTCCGACGACATCACTCACGCGAATAGTCAGCCCGTCATAGTCATAACTGCCAACGTCGCCTTTAGCCGTAACTTTAGGGGTAAATACATGCCCGCCCCGTCCATCAGTGATTCTGTCAGTTCGCGGACCATCATAGGTTGCCCATTGCATTTCTTCAGGCACATCAAAAATTATGCGCCCGAGGCACTCTTGTCGCGGTGCGTCGGCAAGCGCCATACCTGCGGGAATTATCAGACCAAGACTCAGATAGTGAAAAAGGACTCTCATGCACGCTGGATCTCTTCTTCGTGCCCGTAGTCAGCCTGGGCCAGTGCGCGACTACGTTCAGGGTTTTCAAGTACCTGGGCTAGAATGCTCAGGTTTATACCGGAATCATTGTTCTCACCACGCGTCCAGTTGACGGGCAAAGCGCAGATAAAGCCTTGTACACCAACGGGTGAGGAGAAGCTTTTAACGGCAGCCAGAGTATCGGAGTGCCAGAAGCGCTCTTCATAGGGCATGGGCTCCATTAGTTCTCCGCCATGATCAATATTGTTTAGATCGCGGTAAGCCCAGGTTGGCCAGGTGGAGGCAGGGAATCCGTTCAGATAGCCTGTCATATCGGGCGTTTTGCGCGACTGAACCTGACTGATGTTTTGTGGAATAAAATCGAAGGACCTTTCATAGAGGCGGGCATTCAGCAAAGCCCTTTCTTGTATCGCCTTCCAAGTGCCCTCCGCCGCGGGCTGCTCCAGATACTGCTCCAGCCCGGTTGCCGGAGTGACGCTGGATGAGCCTGCGGCCATGGACAAGCCAAAGTGCTTCTTCCATAGATCGACTCGTAACTGATGCACGGCCTTACCGACGGTATGTACCTGCTTGCCGTCGAGCTTGGCCTGCACCGGAGTACTATCGCGAACGATGACTGCCAGCTCGGAATCACGGGTACCCAGTAGGCTACGGTCATTGATATTCGCACTACCGAGAATGGCCACACGATCATCAGCGATCAATAACTTACTGTGCACGTAGATCTGTTCAGTAACCACACGCCCCGTCAAGCTTTCCCAGGTGCGCAGATTAAGCAGGGTCAGGTAGCGACTCCAGTCCTGTTGCTCGTATACAGGCCGGTTGGTTGCGTCCTTGCGCTCGATGACCTTGAGTGCCTCGGCGCGGCTCACTTTGCGATCCAGCAGTTCGCGCAAGGCCATGCGTTTCTGGATACGTTTGATCAGACTGTTCTCGCCAAAAGCCAGACTCTGCATGGTCAAACTAACCTGATGCATGATGTTTAGAACGTTCAGCGCACCTTCTGGATGCACCGGTAGAATCATGTAGACATGAAAGGGACGCCCCTCATCGATAGCCCGCCCAATACGGTTGGCCAAGGCCTCGCCAATGCCATTGATCAGTCCCCTCTGCGCTGCACCCAACTTGTGGGTTAGCCAGCCCTGGACATTGATGCCCCACATGGCCTGCAAACTTTTCAAAAACTGGCGCGCCTCGGTACTGGGCTCCTGGGCAATGCTATCGATTTCCTTCCAGTCCAGCTGCCAGATATCCTCGGCCTCCAACGCTTCGCGCAGCCGCACGCGAGCGACGTAATCCTGGCGCAAACTGCCAGGATCACGCAGGCTCGCCATCGGGCCAGAAAGAGGAGCGTCATCAAAAATTTCGCGCTCGTCTCCATACGCACTCTGAAAGAACTGGTTCTCGAT
>NZ_JAFKCS010000660.1 GCF_017255015.1 Bowmanella yangjiangensis
GTCGGTCACAGTCGTTTCACCAGCCGCGTGCTATAAGGCTTCGGCACGCACTGTCGAGCCGGGTCCCGCTGCGGCCCGCTCGCCAGTGCGAGAGCAGGTTGCGCCCTGGCCGGTGCAACTTCTGGCGACAGTGGACGTCGTATCGTTCCCATGCAGTCGAGTAGTCGCCGATGTCCTCATCCTTCCCGCGTATTCGCCGCCAGAGCCTTTGCCTGGTGGCCCTGGCGTTCGTGGCGCTGGGCGCTCTGGTACTCACCCAGCATTGGGATGATCGTGCCCGGCTCTGGCTGCAGGAGCGCTCCACGCCCCTGGTCGATCGTCTGGCCAGCGTGTGGCTGCCGGGCTACCGCGCGGTGATCCAGGCCAAGGCCCTGAGCGGCCTGGACAAGGATGAGACCT
>NZ_JAFKCS010000661.1 GCF_017255015.1 Bowmanella yangjiangensis
GACTACCCGCAGCTGGATATCGAGGCCGAACTGACGCATCTGGCCACGCAACCGCCGCAAGACTGATGTCAGGTAAAGGTCATGTAAGTCGGCTTGCCAGCCATGCCCGGTCGGAGGAGCATGGTTGTCTCATTCACCGAGTTGCCGTTGTCCCATGATGCGTAAGTCCGTTCTGTTGCTGTTGTGCCTGGGTTTGCTGAGCGCCTGCGAGCGTGCGGCAGACCCCGTCGCGCAACGGCCGGAATCCGTTCCGCTAGTGGCAGAGTCTGCCGTCGAGGCGCCAGCAGTCGAGGTGGCCAGCACAGCGCCTGTCGACGCGCAGCCTGCGGTCGAGGCGGTCGAAGCCACACCCGCCCGTGCCGAGCCGCAGCCTGCCGCGAAACCCAAGGCCGAGGTCGG
>NZ_JAFKCS010000662.1 GCF_017255015.1 Bowmanella yangjiangensis
GGTGAGCGGGCTCAAGGGGCTGTTCAGCAAGCAGTGGCAGCGCTTCACCCTCACCTACGGGCTGGACTTCGACCATGAGCGCTTCAATGCCGAGCAGAAGGTCTTCGACCAGCAGACCTCCTCCGCCAGCGGGGGCCTGGTGCTCGACACCGCCAGCAGCGCGCCGCGCTACCCCAGCTACGTGGTGGACAGCCTGTCGGCCTATGCCCAGCTGGACTGGAAGCTCACCGAGCGTCTGACCCTCTCCGGTGGCGCGCGCCACCAGCGCATGGATGTCGAGGTCGGCGACTTCAAGGGCGTGGCCGGTGGCCGCAACGACTATGACGTCAACCTGTACAACCTGGGTGTCATCTACGACTTCGCCAACGGCCATCAGCTGTGGAGCAACTACAGCGAAG
>NZ_JAFKCS010000663.1 GCF_017255015.1 Bowmanella yangjiangensis
TAGCCCCGTCGCAGGCCAGAAAAATCAAGGTCGAAAGACTTAGTATTAGACACCCCGCCTCGCCCATTCTGGGCAACTTTCAAATCCCACAACAACACGTCTATCCTGCAAGAAAATAGTCACGGAGTGTCTATGTGCGGCCGCTACGTCTCACCCGATGACCGGGCCATCGAGCAGTATTGGCACATTGGCGCCAGAGATTCAGGGCAGTGGATACGCCGCTACAACGTGGCACCCTCCACCCAGGTGCCGCTCCTGCGCCTCAAAGAACAAGGCCAGCTCGAGCTCGACGGCGCCCGCTGGGGGCTGGTCCCGCACTGGTGGAATAAGCCGGCCCTCCCTTCGCTCAGTTTCAACGCCCGCAGCGAGGAAGCCGCGAACAAGCCAATGTGGCGCC
>NZ_JAFKCS010000664.1 GCF_017255015.1 Bowmanella yangjiangensis
GTCGCCACTCCGGTGGCCTCACTGATGCGCACCGCTTCAACGATCGCCTTGTCGACCTGCAGGTCCCACAGCGCCACGGGCCGGCCGGCCTCAGCCAGCAACTCGGCGCACGCCAGGCCAATGCCCGAGGCAGCCCCCGTCACGATTACCGGGCTGGTGAGTGCGGCAGGTGCATGAGTCGATGACATCGAGGAACTCCTGTTGACGGTGCGCTGCACATGGGCTCCGGCCACGCCAAGGCGACTGGCAGCAGGCGCCTGACGAATATCGGGCCGGCAATGCGCAGTCAGCATACGCAGAGCCTCCTGCCGTGCATCGTCGATATGGACTAGAGGCAGCGACTCAGCGGCACCCGACGCAGAGCGGAAACATCGCCCCCATCGGCACCCTGCACTTG
>NZ_JAFKCS010000665.1 GCF_017255015.1 Bowmanella yangjiangensis
GCCTGCGCGGCATCATCGCCGCCGATACGCCTCGGCCGACCGCCGCAACGCCCCCGGCCCTGCACGAGGCCGAAGGCACCATTGTCGGCATAGACGACGGCATGATCGAACTGGCGCATGGCCCGTTCAAGTCCCTCGGCATGCCGGGCATGACCATGCCCTTCCCGGTCGGCGACCCTGCGCTGCTGACGCAAGTGAAAGCCGGTGAGCGCGTTCGCGTCGGTGTATCCCAGCGCGACGACGGTCTGTTCATCGAGCGCGTGGAAAAGCTTGATGAACAACAGGCCGGGCCTGGAGGGCATGAGCAATGATCGCCGCCATCATCCGCTGGTCGGTCGCCAATCGCTTGCTGGTCGTCCTCGCCACCCTGTTCGCCGTGGCCTGGGGTGTCTGGTC
>NZ_JAFKCS010000666.1 GCF_017255015.1 Bowmanella yangjiangensis
GGCGCGATGGTGAAGATTCTCGGCTACAGCAGCGAGGAACTGCTGGACCGCCCCTTTACCCAGCTGCTGCTGCATGGCCATACGACGACAGCCCTGCAGTACTTTCAGAACGCCCGCGATGACAGCAGCCTGCGCACCCTCTGCACGCCGATGCGGCGTCACGACGGCACCCTCGGTGACTTCGAGGCGCGCCTGTCGGTGATACAGGACAGCGACGGCACCTTCCGTGGGTATCGCGGCATCCTGCGGGATGTCAGTGCCCAGGCCTCGCAGCGGCGCAAGCTGCACACCCTGGCCTATCACGACACCCTGACCGGGCTGGGCAATCGCAAGGCCTTTCTCGAACACCTGCCGCAGCAGATCGCCGAGGCCCAGAGCCAGGGCAAGCAACTGGCG
>NZ_JAFKCS010000667.1 GCF_017255015.1 Bowmanella yangjiangensis
TGGAGCTTCCTCACCCCGCCAGCCCGCTGGAACGCCTGAGTCTGAGCATCGGCCTCGCCGTGCTCGATCCGGTTCGTGACGAACAGCCCGGCGAACTGATCGCCCGCTGCGACCAGGCGCTGTACAGTGCCAAGCACGAGGGCCGCAATCGCACCTGCCTGTGGGGCGCCGCCCTCGCTTGACCTGCATCAAACCACGCAACAGGCTGAGCGCAGACAATGAAAGTCTGCTAATCATGGTCCCGAGCAAGGGCCCGCAGAAAGGACGCTGAGATGAACAACGCGCGACGTCGCCTCCCCTACCTGATCGTTTTCGGCCTGGCCGCAGTGGCCGCCATCGCCTGGTGGCAACTGCGCCCGAGCGGCCTGCCGGAGGGCTTCGCCAGCGGCAACGGGC
>NZ_JAFKCS010000668.1 GCF_017255015.1 Bowmanella yangjiangensis
GCTGAGCATGGCAGGCATGCTGTTGTTGATACTGGTCATGGGGCCTCCGCGAAAAGCGTTCAGCCTCTGATAAAGCAGATTACGGGCCAGCTCTGAAAGCCAGTATCCACGGGGCTTCCAGGCCCGCGTCGGCAGCACGTTGCCGACGCGAGGCAAACCGTTGCCAGGCGAAGCGGAAAGACACAGCAGCTCGCCATTCCAATGATGGCATTTTGACGCTAATATCCCGCCGCGCCGAAGGATGGCAGAGGGACAGCGCTCAGGCGGAAATCCAGATACCACCGACGGATACCTGCCCTTTCAGCAATACGCCAAGGATGCTTCATCGATGTTCAAAGCACGCTTTCTCGCGGCCGGCCTTGCCGGCATGACCCTGACCGGCTGCATGTCGTTCA
>NZ_JAFKCS010000669.1 GCF_017255015.1 Bowmanella yangjiangensis
GCGTTTCGCACCGCGCAGACCTTCCGCCGCGAAGAAGGCCCCAGTCACGAGGCCAACATCGGCAAGCTGGCGCGCCATCGTGTCGACCTGGTGGTGAACGATCGTCGCACCGGCATGTTCCTGGCCAACCGCCTGGGGCTGGGCCGCAAGATCAGCTACAACGCGACGCCGGTCGGCCAGGACAATCTCTACCTGGCACTGGCCAGGACAGCGGAGCTGCGTACCCTGGCCCAGGCCTTCAGCGAGGAGTTGCGCCGTTTCAAGGCCGAGCCGGCCTATGCCGAGCTGCAGGCGCGCTACGCCGAATCGCCCGGCGCCGACGAAGCCTCCACGCCGTGAACCAGCCGACAGGCTGGTGGATGCGCAACGCGCAAGCTCTGTTATACTCGGGCCT
>NZ_JAFKCS010000067.1 GCF_017255015.1 Bowmanella yangjiangensis
CAGCAACATGGTCAGGATGGTGTAGAGCAATTGCATGGCGCGAAACCGGCGGGAACGGGCGGGAGGCTGCGATTCTAGCGCCGTAACACTTCGCAGCGACAGCCACCGCCCAGCCGCGACATGACGTGGCATAATGGCCCGCCGTATTTCCCGGAGCTTCCGGCACGCCACTCATCAGAGGAAGATCAATGAGTTACGTCCTGTATGGCATCAAGGCCTGGGACACGGCAGCAATACGCAGATTCTCCTTAAATATCAACGCATTAGACCAATTTCGGCCACACACAAAGCGTCGTCTGACGTAACCACAGAATCAGGCATGTAGCCATGGTTTTGGGGAAACATTGGAGAGAGATATGAACGACAGAGAACTGCTGGAGATGGCGGCGAAGGCCTATGGGATAGAAGGCCTTGACTATCGCCAAGGAAGCGATGCCTTCTACTATGACGACGTGGAAGTCGGGCGGGATCAATGGTGCCCGCAAGACAACTGCAGGCAGTCTCTCGGAATGGCTGCCAAGTTTCGCATGGAGATCGACCACAACCACCCTGCCGATCAAGTGTTATGGGTTTCTGTTCGCGCTCAGGGCGAGCGGTTTTGCGCTGTTGAAGAGTTCGACCAAGAAGATCAGCGTCTTTCAGCAACATGTCTTGCAATAACCCGCGCCGCCGCAGAGATCGGCAAAGCGATGTAGCCCGCCTCGCCCGTCCTGGGCGACTGCTCTCCCCCCCCCTACTGACACGCCTCAATAGCAGCCTCAAGCCTGAGTTCATAGGCTTGGCGCTGCTTCCTTTCAGCCCGTAGCGCGCGCATCTGCTTGTCGATCGACGCGCCGATCGGCAGTGCGTCCACGGCGAATGCCGGCTTCTGCACGCGATCGGTTCGGCACGGTACCTGCACCGGTACCTCTACGCGCACGACTTGCGGCTCTGGCTGATCGGCAACCTGGCCGGCACACCCGGCAAGGACAGCGCATAGTGCGATCGCAACAACCCTCATAGCCCGCGCTCCCGCTTCAGTTCGTTGTCGAATGCCGCCGAGGCATCAGCGCACGCATCAGCCCCGATCGGCGTCTGCTCCTGCAAGACCTCCTGCGCTTGTCGATCGACATTGGTGGCGGCCGCCTCTGCCTTCTGCTGTTCTTCCTTGGCCTTGGCCGATCGCTCCTGCTCAGCCGATCGAAGAACAGCGATCGCGCTGTTCTGCTCGATCACCTGGCCAAGTAGCGTGGTACGGGTTGCGCGGCAGGCGCCAAGCTTCTCGGTGGCCTCCAGCAACGAGGACCGCTCGGTCTCAAGCTGGGACTGCAGGCTGTAGACGCGTACCTGCTGCACGCCGCCTACCACCAAGGCCAGCACCAGACCTGCAGCGCCGGCCCAGGCCCAGGACGGGAGCAGCTTTAGCCAGGTGATCATGACGCAGCCTCAAACATAGCGCGCTCGGCAGCACGGCGAGCGACGAGCCCCTTCAGCACCTTGCCGCCCGCCTTGTTCCAGCGATCAAACTGGGCGGCAGCGCCCAGGTAGTCGCCAGCATTGAGCAGGCGCGCCAAGGTAGAGTTGGCCAGGTTCCCTGCGCCGAGGTTGTAGGTGAACGACACCAAGGCGTCGAACTGGCTCTGTGTGAGCGGCACCTTGATGACGCGCAAAACCTGAGCCTCTACCTTGGTCACGTCATCGCGCAGCAGTTCTTCGGCGCGCTCCGGCGTGATCACCTGCCCAGGCTGTACGCCGGCAGTCGTGCCGTAGCCGATAGTCCACACGTCTGCCGGACACTTGTAGGCAGACAGGCGCAGGCCCTCGAAAGACTTGATCAGGTCAAGCCCTTGCTGTGATGTACGCATGATTTCTCCAGGCACAAAAAAGCCCGCTGCTGCGGGCATTTGATTAGCTGTCGGGGAACGCAGCAGTGGGGGGCGTGAAGTTCGCGGTATAGCGTGCCGCTTTGGTCAACCGGAACTCATCGATATGGCCAATGAGCGGCGAGCTTCCAGCCAGGTTCTGCCCAAGGCGAAGAATTGAGAATGTGTAATTGTTTGAGTCCGTGTAGTTCGAACCCTGCTGTACGCCGTTGAGGAAGACGCGCGTAACGCCGGACGCCTTACAAATGGCGAAATGGTAGAACACGTTATTCGCCATGGCTGATGTAGTTACCCGGGTCGCGCCATTCGCGAAAAAGACCAGGCTGCTTGACGAGTTCGGCTGAAACACCACAAGGTTTGTCGTAACGGTGCCTGCGCGGTTATCCAGCAGGGTTCCGCCCGATGCGGTGCCGAATTGGGTTCCCCTGAGAAAACACTCAAGGGTGAAGTCACCAGTCCCGATGCTTATTTCCGCATCCGAGCAATCAAGCCTGCCACCGCCAAACAAACCTGACGCGCCGCCAAACTTGCTGAAAGCGGTGTCGATCTCAACAGCGCCAGTTCTGCTCCATGTGCGGCCAGCGCTATCGGGGAAAGAAGTTGACCCATCGGTGCCATCGAAATGAAGCAGACTTGTGACGCTAGCCCATAGTGGGTCTCCACCACCTCCGCCTGCTGGCAGCATTTGCCCCGCAACAATGCCCGGAATCATGCGGCCACCGTTTGCCCGATAACATCCCATTCATCCTCAGCTACTCGCTTGAGGGTGACGCTCATGCCAGCGGACATAACAAGTGTTCCGCCGCTCGGAGTGTTCAGAGTCACTCCGGAACCAGGCGTCAAGGTAAGGTTTCCACCACCTGGCGCGACGCGAATATGGACCTCGGTGTTTGCGGCCCATGCTTCGGAAGACTGTTGCGCCACTGTGCAAGTCGAGGCTCCTGCGTTGGTGAACCGCACGTAGTCGCCCGCGTCGCTCACAGAAAGCGTCCTTGAGGTTGTCGACTCGGTAAGAACCGGTGCAAACGGCACGGTTCCGCCCGCCTGATCCTCATATACGAGAACGCCGCTGCGAACAACCGCTACCTGGCCCTCAGCGCCTATCGCCAATCTTGCCGGCGCGCCAGACGCACCACCGACGATAATGTCGCCCTCTGTCGTCATCGGGTTGGTCATCCCGCCAGACGTAGGCGCCTGCCAGACCGCAGTGGTGCCATTGCTGGTTAGAACGTAAGTTGCGGCCCCTATGGCCAGTCGCGTCGGCGCGCCGCTGGCCCCACCTAGAATCAGGTCGCCCAGCGTGGTCATGGGGTTTGTCATGCCGCCGCCCGCAGCAGTAACGTCAACCCATCCGGCACCGCCGCGAACGTAAAAATGCACGTTCGCCAGGTTGACGGCGTACCTGGCGTCGAAGAACGTCCACGTGCTATCCAGCCAACGGGCCAGTTTGTTTGCCTGGCCAGCCCATGCGCCTGTCGGAGCTGTGCCTACGATATAGCGGGCCCCGGATGCTGGGCTGACTGGAGGAGTGTTGTCTCCAACAGATACCACGGCGATCTGTAGCAGCGCGTCGATGATGCTGATCGACTCGTTCAGGCCTGCAGCAGGGTCAATGGTGTTCTCGGGGACGAACGTGATGTTGTTGTTTGCGCTGCTCATACGGTCACCGTGGCGGCCGGCCCAAGGCCGGTGATTGAGTTGATCTGCTGAACGCTGAGCGTTCCAGCCGCATAGGGAATGGTGATAAAGCGGTCAGTCGTGGTCCACGTCGACGCGCCAAGCGTGATCCTGAACCCGGTGAAGTAGGCGCCCATGGCGACACTTGCGCCACCGCCCAAGCGTCCTACGCCCTGCCAGGAAACATTGAGGTTCGACCCGCTGCGCACTGCCTTTAGGTATGCTGGCTGACGCTCCTGCTGCGAACGCCCCAGGAAGGTAACGGTGGTGGTCGGACCATCTGTCAGGCCGAATGATGTGACGCGGAATGTCAGTTCGCGGTTCAGCTCGAACAGCTCGGCTTCGACGAATGCCAGGGAAAGCTGATCCATCAGAACGAAGCGCTCGCCCGATGAGTGCGACACCGCAGCGGAGCCCTTCCTGCCACGCAGCAGCCCGGTAAGCTCCCACTCAGTCTCGCTGATCTGGTTGGCGCCAGAGAAGTTGATCAGCTCATCACCGATCAGCGCCAGGTTCGCTCGGTTCAGCATCTCAGTCATCGTGGCCGGGATCAGCTCCATATCGTCGCGCAGGAGCTGAACGGTGAGCGTATTCACGTCGTCGCGATACCAGTGGGTGTGCGCCGGCAAAGGAGCTGTCAGCGAGCCCATGACTGCGTTGCTGGTCGTGCTATCGCTATCGATCCAGTTAGCGCCGCCGTCCTTACTGATCTCGACAACAGCTCCTGTCCAGTTCAGTCCAACGCTGGAGACAGCCACGTAGTAACCAAGGGTATCGTCTGAACTTCTCAGGATGTGTGAGTCTATGAACTCCATCCGGCTTTCGCTGATCACCAAGCCAGGCGGCTCGCTCGGCTCAGAGATCGGTATGCCTTGAATCTCAGTCTCGTAGGCGCTTGCCCGATCATAAACGGCCTTGTAGTTCTGCTGGCCGTCGTCTATCTCGCATTCCGTGATCCGCAGACGCTCACCGTCAAGCAAGATTACATCTGCCGTAGTCAGCTCGAGCCAGCTGTCTGGAAGCGAGAATTTTTTCTCTCCACGCTGCTCCTCAATCGCAACCTTGTGGCTGATAACAGCAACCTTAGCGGCGTCATTGGCGCGCATGATCACCGTGGTTTCTGTCGTATTCTCCGAAACACTTCGGCTATCCAGGCTCCTGTCTGAAGTCTGCTTGTCGGCAGTCAGACCGCCTTCCGTGTCGTAATACTGCAGGTTGATGACCCGTGGCACGGTAATCGGGTCTCTGCGAGTAGATCGCTCGATTTCCTCGCCATCGTCGATCAGATCCTCA
>NZ_JAFKCS010000670.1 GCF_017255015.1 Bowmanella yangjiangensis
GGGGCGATTGTTGATGACGCTGCGAAAACCGGCAGCGGCGAGCATGCCCATGTCCGCCGGCTGCAACTGGGCTGCCACGGCGATGAACGGGGTCAGGCGCTTGAGCGACTCCATGGTGATGACCTCAGAGCACGTCGAGAGGGATCTTCAGGTAGCGGGTGCCGTTGCCTTCGGCCGGCGGCAGCTGACCGGCGCGCATGTTGACCTGTACCGAGGGCAGGATCAGGTTGGGCATGCCCAGGGTGGCGTCGCGCTCGCGCCGCATGGCGACGAAATCGGCCTCGGCGATGCCCTGATGAACGTGCACGTTGTGCGCGCGCTGTTCGGCGACCGTGGTCTGGTTGCGGAAATCGTCGCGGCCCGGTGCCTTGTAGTCGTGGCACATGAACAGGC
>NZ_JAFKCS010000671.1 GCF_017255015.1 Bowmanella yangjiangensis
GTATTCGCTTCATCCACGCAGCATAAGACGGACGACGGCAAAGTCCAGCCCGCGCCCCGCTTCCGCGTGGTGGCACCCGACACGCCAACCTGCATAAACGCCAACGCCCCGGACCAGCCGGGGCGTTGGACAATCGGGCGTACCTGCCGGCACGCCGCAGGCGGGCTCAGAAGCTGTAGGTCGCCGAGAGGATCGCCGAACGGCCGTCGCCGTACTCGATGGCCGAGGAACGGGCACCGGTGCCCGGCGTCTGGCGAACGCGCTCCACGTAGTCTTCGTCGAACAGGTTGTTGAGGTTCAGCTGCAGGTCGACGTTGTCGTTGACCTTGTAACCGACCATCGCGTTGTGCAACCAGTAGGAGTCCAGCTTGGCGTTGCTGCTGGAGCTGACGT
>NZ_JAFKCS010000672.1 GCF_017255015.1 Bowmanella yangjiangensis
TCATGGTTTTGGCGAGTACGATCGAGCCTATCGGCGTAGACAGACTGCCGGGCTGGTCAACGCTGCCTGGCGCTTCGTTGGCGTATCTCCGGCCGTCAAGCAGTACCTGCTGGATTGTCGCTGCGGGTTCACCGAGCAGAATACGGTCGCGATTACCAACGCAATCGACCTTGTTCAGGCTGAAGCCTTGCAGCTGTCGCGCGAGCAATCCCGTGCCGAACTGGGGTTGTCGAGCGATGTGCGGTTGATCGGCGCATTAGGGCGGCTTGTGCCGGTCAAGGGGCATGTCTACCTGGTTCAGGCATTTGCCTGCCTGGCGACGAAGCATCCGTCTGCGCAGCTCGCGATCATCGGTGCCGGGCGTGAGGAAAAGCGCCTTCAGCAGGAGATCG
>NZ_JAFKCS010000673.1 GCF_017255015.1 Bowmanella yangjiangensis
GCCGGAGCGGGTGATCCCCGGCGAGCTGCTCGATCAGGCCGAGCTGGATGAGGATGAAGCGCAGCGTCGTCTGCTGTTGCGCTCCGCCGATGCCCTCGGGGTGGCCAGCGAAAAGGATCTGCGCGACTACTACCGACTGGACGCGGGCGACAGCAAGCGCCGAGTCGCCGAGCTGGTGGAAGAGGGCGCGTTGCTGCCGGTGGCGGTGCAGGGCTGGCAGCAGCCTGGTTATTGCCGCGGCGAGCCGCGCATTCCGCGACGCGTACGCCACAGTGCACTGCTATCACCCTTCGACTCGCTGATCTGGGCGCGCGAGCGGACCGAGCGATTGTTCGGTTTTCGCTATCGCCTGGAAATCTACACGCCACAGGCCAAGCGGGTGTATGGCTACT
>NZ_JAFKCS010000674.1 GCF_017255015.1 Bowmanella yangjiangensis
GGTGCCGTTCCTGCGTGTGCAGAAGGGCCAGTCCATGGCCTGCAGCGCCGGCAGCGGCGGGCGCTTCGCCGACCTGTGCGGCCTGACCAAGCTGCTCGACCCGGCCTCGGTGCCGCTGGTGGACGGCCTGGCCATGCTCGACAGCACCTACTACGACTTCGTCTACCCCGAGGACATCCGCCTGTTCGGCCTCAGCGTGTCCGGCACCATCGGCGACACCAGCCTGGCAGGCGAGCTGACCTACCGGCCCAACGCGCCGCTGGAACCGTCGATGACCTACGAGCTGGAACAACTGGCCGAGAGCGCCCTCGGCGCCGGCGGTGCCAGTGGCGGGAGCATCGACCTGGGCGAGTTCGGCGACGGTTCGGCCAATGACCCACGCCGCAGCATC
>NZ_JAFKCS010000675.1 GCF_017255015.1 Bowmanella yangjiangensis
GAGCTGTTGTTCGATGCCCTGCACGACGGGCAGCTCCAGGCGCTGCTGTTGCAGCAGCCGCAGGCCATGGGGGATCACGCGGTGCGCCTGGTGCAGCGCGCGCTCAGCGGTGAGCGCGCGGCCACGCCGCTGCAACTGTTGCTGGAGCCGCGGGTGATGACGGCGACCGCGCCAGGAGGTTCTTGGTGAGAGCGGGGACGGGTGTTTATCATCGCCTGACCGATCGCCCTGAAATCGCTGCAGGGCCCGATCCAGACGGTGGTGTGCAATGAATCCGACGTTCAAGGCCTGTGTCGTGACGCTGCTCTGCAGTGTCTGCACCTGCCTGTCTGCCGCCGAGCTGCAGCTCTATACCGAGGACTATCGACCCTTCAGCTATCTCGAAGATGG
>NZ_JAFKCS010000676.1 GCF_017255015.1 Bowmanella yangjiangensis
CGTCGCCCTGCAACGGCTCTACCCCGAATGCAGCACGACGACGCCTGTCGACACCCCTCAGCAGGCACTGGAGGCTTCGCTGGGGCGCGCCGCAACGCCAGCGCAGCTGCAGGCCCTGCGGGAGACGCTCAGCGAGGTGGCCGGCGAACACGCCGAACTGGCGCCAGGCGCCGAACGCCTGCTCAATGACCTGGCCGATGGTGGCGTGCCTTGCGCCTGGCTCGACAGGCTGCCGAGCGATGCCAGCCTGCGCCTGGCCGAGGCGCTGCCGGACTCGGTGCTGGCAGCCCTGCCGCAGCAGGCCAGAGCCTGGCCGGCCCCCGACAGCTGCTGGCAAGCGCTGACCCAGCTGGGGGTCGAGCGCCTGGACGGCTGCATCCTGGTCAGCG
>NZ_JAFKCS010000677.1 GCF_017255015.1 Bowmanella yangjiangensis
GGAGCCGTCCCGCGGGAGGCTGGCGTGCCTCGATGACCTGAAATTGGGACCCGCGTGTTTTTTGAATGGTTCAGAAAAAATGACAGTTTGCTCACGATTCGCCTGATGCGGGGGCGTCATTTCGCCAGCTTTCAGCAGCGGTTTCGGGCGCCGGGGCGGCGCGCTGCAACCCCCGGTAGTACTGTGCGGAGGCCGTTTCTACTGGGTTTGTGAGGAAGGCTGTGCTGGCTTGACGTGGAGCCGTCGATTTTTTTGCGCGGTGTCGGTTGAAGCGGCGTAGTAGAAAAACGCCTCGAGGGATGCGAGATGACCGGCGAAGTGAGCGATATATCGAACGCTCAGGTACCGTGGCGGGCCTGCGGGTTCTGCTCGTCCATCTCCGTGATCTC
>NZ_JAFKCS010000678.1 GCF_017255015.1 Bowmanella yangjiangensis
CGTAGTCCTTCAGGTCGGCCAAGCGGATCAACGCCGCATGCAGCAGCGGCACACCTCGGTTCTGGCCGATGCGTTTACGGTTGGCGATGTGAATAACCCGCTCAACGTCTACCCGCTTGGTTTGCTGGTAGATGCCGTGCCCGATATCGCCGGGGTGCGCCTTGAGCAGGTGGTAAGCCTTCACGCGGCGCCAGGCGTCGCGCTCGATACCCTGGGTGATGCCTTTGCCAGCATCGTTGTACTCGAAGGGCAGGTAATCCGGCTCCAGCAACTCGAGGGCAAAAGGCACGGCGGTGAGGTGCTTGTAGTTCGCGACCGCGCCCATGATCTTCTGGGCCAGGGCCTCACCATCTCGCAGCCACGTACGGCACACCAGCCGCTCCATCTG
>NZ_JAFKCS010000679.1 GCF_017255015.1 Bowmanella yangjiangensis
ATGCGGTCTGCGGACCGAGCCTGCGTTACGAGGGCGCCTGGGATCGCCTGCGCGAGCTGCGCCGCGAAGACGACGCAAGCCTGCCCACCGGCGTCTGGCAAAGTGAACTCAAGCGTGGCGACTGGGCGGCATTGGAGCAGTTGGCCGGTGACCTGCTGCGTGAACGCAGCAAGGATCTGATGATCGCCGTGTGGCTAGGCGAAGCCTGGATCAGACGCCATGCACTGGCTGGGTTGGCTGCAGCCCTGGAGCTGCTGTGCGAGTTGTGCGAACGCTATCCCGATACGCTGCATCCGCAGCCAGAGGAGGGTGATCGTTCCTGGCGGGTCTTCCCCCTGGAGTGGATGATCCGCCAGTACAGCGACACCGTGCAGACCCAGGTTGCGCT
>NZ_JAFKCS010000068.1 GCF_017255015.1 Bowmanella yangjiangensis
GGCCCCGGAGAAGCTGCGCGCCTTCCACATCGACAACGACGCCAGCGGGATCATGGATCAGGTCATGGGCTGCATGTGGATCACTGGCCGCAAGCTCTGGCACGTCGGCATGTACTGCCCAGCGCTCGAGCCGGTAGGCAAGCAGCTCTGGTGGCGCGAGTTCCAGCGCGACGAAGACTACATCGAAAAGCTCGAGGCCGATCTGTGGCAGTTCAAGCTGCTGGTCGACGAGTACGAAGCCAAGTTGCGGCAGAAAGCCGCCTAAGAACCCCGCCACCACGACACGGGGCGCCACCGGCAAAGCTTGGAGCCGCGCCGGATAACGAGCTGGACTGGCCCGCCGCGGCGATCAGGGCCTACTAATTCGGAGAGAACAGCATGAGAACCCACCTCATCGCCCGCTATCACCATCGAGTGGCGCGGGCAGCGGTTTCTGAAATCACCCACTTCATGGCCGGCGACAAGTACACCACGGCGTTCTACCCAGGCGGCGAATTGCTCATCGAAGAAAGCCTGAAGTCATTGGAGCATGAGTTTCCAGACTTCATCCGCACCCACCGGAGCATTTTGGTTCGCCGTGATCTGGTCGACGAGTACGTTTCTGTCGACCGCAAGGCCGGCCACGTTCGACTGCGCGGCGTTCATGAGCCTCTGCCGGTAAGCCTGGCGAACATTGGCGCCGTCAAGGCGCTGTTTGCGGAGGCGTAACCGGTGAACCACATCCCCGACTTCAACTGCGCGTCGCCGTGGCAGTTCGGCCCCGCGCGCAAGGTAAAGCCGGTGAACCGGCGCGAGCAGATCGCCAGAGAGCGAGAGCTGCGCGAGTTCATCACTGCCAACCGATTCACCAAGAAGGCCGGCTTTACCTGCCTTCGCACTCCCGAAGAACTCGCCCGGCTCGCCAAGGCCCAGGGCGTCAACGCAACTGCAAAAGAAATCGAACTTGCTGCTGCCCGTGGACTGATTGCGGTAGGCAGCTGACATGAGGTGATCCCATGAAAACCGATCTCGCACCAGTCCAAGAGCAAGCAATTCCCGCAGACAGCTGGGTCCATGCAGACCAGGCTATCGAGCAGCATTACCGCATACCTGGCCGCATCACCCAGGCAGATATTGACCGCATGGCCGCTGATTTCTTGGCCAGCGGCGGGCGCATTCAGGAAGTCGAGACCGGCGTATCTGGCGAGGTCAGCCTGTTCAACAACCGGCCAGTTGGCGGCGGCGCTCAGTTCCTGCCAGAAGAACGCATCGCTCACGACACCAAGCGCATCGCCCGCATCTATGAAGGCGACGCCGAGGTTGTCGAAAAGCTCAAGGCAGCACTGCCGGCAGCGGAAATGCAGCGCGACCTGACCAAGGCCTGCGGCTGCTCACGCGACAAGGTGGTCCGCATCCTGCGCACCTACTTCGCTGACGACCCCATCGCCCAGCCATTCCTGAAACTGCGGTACAGGGTGGCGGTTTGAGCCGAATTATCTACTGCCGCACATCCTGGGCTCCCGTGCCGTGTGGGTGCCTGAGGTGCGGGCCGAAAGGAGATACCAATGGACAAGCACGAAGCTAAGCCGCTTTGGGAGTGCGGTGAATGCGGTGAGATTCACGACGACGAGGACGGCGCTCGAGAGTGCTGCATGCCACGTGTCTACGAGATGTACGGATGCCCTGTATGCGATTCAGTACATGACGATGAAGACGCCGCCCTCAAGTGCTGCGGCCCGCAGGGAATCATCCGCTGCCCGAGCTGCGCGCGTGACTACTCGCAAGCGGCAATCAACCATTGGGCGGTAGTCGTCGCCGGTCACTGCAACACCTGCAACCCGTTCTTTTCGGTGGCTGATCAATTCAGCATCGAAGACCTCTATCTGGAGCGGTCGCCCTACGGCGATCAAAGCCTGCTCCGCTAACCAGCGGCTCCCGCCGCCTGGAGTTTCCCGTGAACGAAATCATCTGGCGCTTCATTGCGAAGCAGCTGGCTCTGCCGGCTGTTGCTGACTGGATCATCAGGCGAGCCCAGCGCACGCCTTATGACCACCTGACCATCTGTGCTGGGAGTATCAGGCGCGTGCACGGTCATTACCGCCTCAGCAGCCTTGAGCCGAACGAGCGCTGGTACATGCGCCGCTGGTGGCTGCTGCGCCTTGGTCCGCTGCGCATCAGGGTGCACCACATACTTGCCGCAGATGCTGGGCGCGACATGCATGACCACCCATGGCCGTTCCGCACATTCGTGTTGCGCGGTTCGTATCTCGAGCAGCGACGGCCGGGCAATCACGTGCACACAAGTCGGCGCCATGCCGGCCAGACCTACCGAATGGATCGCGGCCAGTTCCACCGGATTGACCGCGTATCCCACGGTGGCGCTTGGACAATGTTCGTCACCTGGGGCGACTCGAAGGGATGGGGATTCAAGAGAGCGGATGGCCAGGTCATCCCGCATCAGGAGTACCAATCGTGAGCGCTATGCACGCACCCGCCTGGGCATTCCGCACGCGCAGTTCGCAGCTGAACACGCTGGACGCTGCCGTGTGCCTTGCCCTGGCGCTACGGATACACATGACTGACGAAGCAGTGCGCAAGACCGCTGGCAGGCTGCGCGACATGGTGCCGATCGAGAACAGGGCGCAGATGAGCAAGATCATGCGCCATGAAGCGCCGTCAGCCGTCGTTGAGCTGATCATCAAGAACGCAACTGGAGCGCTGGGACTATGAACGGCATGGAACAGAGCGCCACGGTGCGCCGCATAAACGATCAGATCGAACGCTGGCACCACAAGCCGAGCAATCGGCGCGGCTGCGTGATCTTCGAAAAGGATGGCGTCTGCGAGCTGCAAGGAATCGACGGGCGCAGCTTCTATGCGAAGCGCGCTGATCTGGATAACAACGAGGTGTGGGAGCGGATTTTATGAGTGAGAAGATGATGGATGTGGAACTGTTGCCGTGCCCTTGTTGCGGCGGAAGCGATCTTGACCACGCCGCAGAAATTGGGATTCAGCGTGGTAACGATTACATCATGTGCAGCGGTGATCAAGGCTGTGGGCTGATGATTTCCCGCATAGATTCACCTGATGGCGACATAGTATCGGCTTGGAACAAGCGCGCCAGCCAGCCCGTGGGTGTGCCGGATGTCGCAACGCTCGACATGAAGAACGCTGGATGGCGAGAGCTGCAGCGCCAAGGAATCGATCCTGAAGACGTTGAGCTGCAAACCGTATGGCATGCGATGTACGCCGCCGCCCCAGCCGTCAAGGCTGAGCATTGGAAGTGCGAGCAGTGCGGCGCCAGTACCGGCGAGGCATGCAACGCAAACGGCTGCTTTGCCAATGAGCGCTCGGCTGATGAAGCCCACTCCCTTCCGGCTGCTGGATCGGCTGGGGAAGAGGTGGAGGTGGTTGGAACTCTTCTGATCGCCGACCCTGACGACCGGCACAATGACACAATCATCGTCCGCACAAAGCACGACGAGAGCGCCATTGTTGCCAGCCGCACGGCACGCCAGCTCATGACCGTCGCCCAATGCGTGCGCATGCTGGATCAGCAGCGCGCCGCCCTTTCCGCCCAGCAGTCCGCGCCCGAGCGGGTGAGCGTGTCGCGTGAGTTGATTGTCCAGATCCTGCGCGATGTTCCAGAAACGAATCTGTGCGCCAAGGCACTCCGCGCCCTGCTATCCGGCGCGAGGGAGGGTGGGGTATGAGCGACCGAATCGCACTTATGGACATGTTCCGAGAGGACATGAAGGAAATAGATCCCGAAGGAAGCCAGCGCCAAACGTTCAAGTCGTTTGATCGTGACCCGGAAACCTTCCAATACGTGCACGCCGAATTCCTGTTCAAGATTTGGTCTGCAGGAAGGGCCAGCCACGCGGAGGGCGGGAAGGTATGAGCAAGGCATACATGTCGCTCGGCGCAGTTCCTGATTGCTGCCACGGTTGCGACAACCTGGATTGGAACGACGAATACGACAGCGGGATCGACACCGCCTGGTGCAGGCACTCGCTGATCTTTCCAACCCGCAAACAAGCATGCGCTCTGCGCAACAATAAACACCGCACAGAACGCGCCACTGGAGGCTCCAATGAACGATGAAGTGAAGCAAGCGCACGTCATCCAGTGCTGGTCTTGCGGAACGCGCAAAGGGCTGGATGAAGTTCGCGAGGCTGACGGGTATTGCCCTGAGTGCGATGTGGAGATCGACCTTGCTGAGTATTATCCGAAGCTGGCTGCCGACTACGACGCCCTACGCACTCAGGTGGTGGAGTTGCGGGCTCAAGTTGTCGCGCAGGATCGGCTGATCCGAAAGTGCGGCGACTGGATAGAGGCAGCCCGCGATGACGTGATCTATCCGCTGGCGAGTGGTACGGAGCACGACGTAGCAATCCATGAAGAAGCGCATGGCTTAGGTCAAACGTCGGCGACGCTGATTGCCGATATTGACGCGATGATCGCCGCCACCTCGGCGCCTGAAGTGCAGTGCAAGGCATGCAACGACACTGCCTGCGATCCATCGCATGAAGAGCTTGTTCCGTGCCTTGGCTGTGCTGCGAAGCCGGCGCATGTCGACGACTTCCGTGGCGACGATGCAGCTCTGGTCAGCAGCGCAAAGGCCCTGCTCGCTCTGGACGAGAAAGGCGCGCTCACTGGCGGCGGTATCGGTGGCCATGCGCGGACGATCATCGGCGCCTTCATTGCCAGGATGGCTGAGCAGGGAGAGCGGCAGGAGGCGGTGGCGGTCAAGTCGCACGGCGCAT
>NZ_JAFKCS010000680.1 GCF_017255015.1 Bowmanella yangjiangensis
CCGTTCGAGTTCTACCGCACCTGGGTGCTGGACGCGCAGAAGGCCCGGGAGGATGTGGAGAAGATGACCCGCTCGACCATCGGCGTGGCCGACTGCCCGGTGGCAGAGCTGCCGCATCCGGGCAAGGAACGCACGGCTGGCTGATCGCCCGCAGGAGCCGGCTTGCCGGCGATGCCTTTGTCTCTGTGGAATAAACGGGATGCCCTTCGCCAACGACCTGATCGACAGCAACCGCGAGCGTCTGGATGAACAGGGCGTTGCTCGCCTGCAGTCGCGTTTCCTCTTCGAGCCGGCAGCGGTCATGGCGTTGCTGCGCTCGCGCATCGTCGGCCAGGACGCCGTGCTGGCGCAGGTCGAGGCCATGCTCAAGGTGGTCAAGGTCGACAT
>NZ_JAFKCS010000681.1 GCF_017255015.1 Bowmanella yangjiangensis
GTCACCAGAATCAACGGGATATGCCGGGTCTGCGCTTCACGCTTGAACTGGCGGCAGAGCGCATAGTCATCCTGCCAGCCGAGCAGTATCAGGTCCGGCTGCGGCACCTCGCAGGCAGCAGCCAGCGCCTGGTCAGCGGCTACCAGGCGCACCTGGTAGCGCTCGACCAGCAGCGCGCCGATGCGCTCGCGCACCTCCTGTGAGTCGTCCGCGACCAGAATCAGCTCCTGTTCCGGCCTGTCGAGCATCCCGCGCATGGCGACCTCCACGGCTACCTGTCTACCGAACAGTAAAGGCGCAGAACGGCATCTGCGCCCAGGTGTTCCACAACTGACCGCCGTTAGGCTTTGAAAGTGCAATACGGATTGGCAGCGCGGCGGAGCCGG
>NZ_JAFKCS010000682.1 GCF_017255015.1 Bowmanella yangjiangensis
GGCGCTGTTGTTCCAGCTCCTCCTCGAGGATGGCCTGGATCCGCTGTGCGTGTTGCAGGGTATCGTCGTCTCGCAGGGCTTGAGCCTTGGTCAACAGTTGTCCGACGAGTTCGTGCAGTTCATCGAGACCGCTGCCGAATGCCGCCAGCTGTTCGGGCGTGAGCTGCTGGCGCTGGGCGTTCTGCCGCCACCAGCGGTTCATCAGTTCGGTGCTGGCGCTGGCGTAGCTCGCCGCCTGTTCCCTGGCCTGCAGGGCACTGCTCAGGCGGTGGCTGGCCCACAGCGAGGCGGCCGCCATCAACGCCAGACTGATTAGGGTGAGCGCGATGAGGGCGCGGAATTTTTGTTGCCAGGACAGGTGCAAAGTCACGATAACGCCTCGCCAT
>NZ_JAFKCS010000683.1 GCF_017255015.1 Bowmanella yangjiangensis
GACCGAGCCGACTTCCAGCACCCAGTCCGTCGGCGCGCTGCTGTCGCGTTGCACGCTGAGTTTGATCCACCAGGGATTCAGGCTCTGGCCCACGCTGGCCCGCCCGTTGGCTGCCTGAAAGCGCGATTGCTGTGTGGCTGAGGTTATGTCGCCGATGCTCAGCGTGCCGTGCGAATCCTCCAGCAGCTCGACGTCGGCGTTGAGCGCCGAGCCGCTGCTGGTCGCGCTCAGAGTGATGACGGGGGCCGCCTGGCTGGTGGAGGCCAGCCACAGCAAGAGAGCGAGCGATAAGACGAAACGCTGCAGCATAGGCATCCTGATAGGCGGTGTCCGAGTGTTTTGAGTATATGCACAGGAACGTTATTGATCGAAAACAAATATGGCCT
>NZ_JAFKCS010000684.1 GCF_017255015.1 Bowmanella yangjiangensis
GGCTGCGGCCTACTTCCCCGAGGCCAACCCGCTGGTGCCGCTGGAAAGTGCCGGTGTCGGCAGCAGCACGCCGACCTCCAAGTTCGTCGCCATCTGCCTCGCTGCAGCGAACGGCAGCAACCTGCTGGGCAGCAGCGCGACCAGCTGACCGGCGGCCAGGAACCTCGAACGGAAATCGCCGGTCAATGGCGTAACCCCTGCCATCTGGCGGTTTCTGCATTCGAGGTGTCCATGAAGTCTCTGCAACTCTTCTTCCTTTCCCTTGGCCTGAGCAGCGCGGGCTATGCCTTTGCCGGCAGCACCGAAGCCGGCCTCGGCGGCGCCCTGGGCGGAGCGGTGGGTGCAATGGTGGGTCAGCAGGTCGGTGGCAACACCGGTGCCGCCGT
>NZ_JAFKCS010000685.1 GCF_017255015.1 Bowmanella yangjiangensis
CATGGCAGTGGTGAAATACCAGCTGCACAAGCTCAGCCAGGGCCGAGACAGCCAGCCCGGCGTGTCGCCGCTGTGGGCGCTGCTGACGCAGCAGGTAAAGGACATCTTCCGGACTCGCCAGTACCGGCGCTGGATGACGCAACGCGCGGCAGACCGGGATCAGAACGTCAGCACTTCACCATCCTGAGGTATCAGCAGCGCGACCAATCTGCGGCGCCTGTTCAAGGCGCTGACCGGCTTGACGCCCGCGCAATATCGCCAGCAATACGGGCGTGCCTGACCCCGCATGCCACGGCCACGCGCCGGCGCCGAGTGCCCCATGACAACGAAAAATCCGTTTCGCTCGTTGCATGGATGCAACAGTCCTTTGCCAGATCGACGGTT
>NZ_JAFKCS010000686.1 GCF_017255015.1 Bowmanella yangjiangensis
CCTGGAGCAGCAGGCTGTGCGCCTCAAGCACCTGGTCGACAGCTTCCGCATCTGAGGCACATTAGGCTCATGAGAAAGGGCGCCGTGGCGCCCTTTCTTCATTCCTGCCCGGAGGTTCGTTCCTGCTGCTCCTGCAGCTGCCGCCAGAGCTCTGCGGCGTCGGGGAAATCGGTGCCATCCTCGTCGCCGAGTGCATCCGGGTCGTAGCGCCGCACGCAGCCTTCACCGAGTGTCGGCGGCGCCTTGGACGTGGCCTTATCCAACGGATCGCTCATTGCCACTCCCCTCGCCGGCACCACGTTCATGCTGGGCGAATTCCTTGACCGCCCTGAGCACATCGTGCCGGCTGATCTGTCCGACCAGGCGACCGTCCTCGATCACCGG
>NZ_JAFKCS010000687.1 GCF_017255015.1 Bowmanella yangjiangensis
GCCGGGCCGGCACCGACGATCAGGTAGTCGTAATTCTCCAGGGGCAACTGCGCCATGAGCATCCTCGCGAGGCGGCGGATCGAAACCTCGAGCCTAACGGGCATCGCGTCGCAACAGTATGATCTTTTGGTCTGACATGCAGCGCGTGAACATCCCTGCAGAACCTCTGCGGAAACACCGGCAAGACAGCACAACGCAGCCAGGCTGGTGAGGCGCCCCTACTCTGCGCTTTACTAGGCAGATGTCTCCCGAGCGCCACGCGATGCCCGCCCCTCACTACAAATCGCTTCCCATCATCGTGCAGCAACGCGGCTGGCGACGCTGGCTCCCTGGTCTGCACACGCTGCTCCACTATCGCCTGGGCTGGCTGCCCAGGGACATCG
>NZ_JAFKCS010000688.1 GCF_017255015.1 Bowmanella yangjiangensis
CCTGTATCGCACGCAGCCCCATGGTCTCGCCGATGGGCGGAGCGGGCAGCTCGCCGCGGATCAATGCGTGCAGGACCCGCAGGCCGGAGGCTACGGGCGGCGAAGTGACGTCGTTCATGCTGATACTCCTCAAGCGGTGCGGAGCATGGCGCAGGCACGGACCTGTACCGATGCAGGACTGCTCGCACGGTAACCCTTGCCTCTCACTCATATCAACACTGTTTAAATGACAAATGACGGGGCATTCCAGACATCGCCACCTGCCACCAAAGTCGCACCGGCCAATCACCGCTGGACCTCATGGATACGGCACAATCGGGAATCGCTGGAAAAGGACAGGCCGATGCTCATCGACGAAGAACTCACCCTGAAGAAGCTGGAGG
>NZ_JAFKCS010000689.1 GCF_017255015.1 Bowmanella yangjiangensis
TGGCTCGAACGCATCGGCGCACGCCCGGCCGTGCAACGGGCCTATGCGCTGGTGGAGAAGGTCAACGAAGATCCCCAGGCACTGCTGACAGCCGAAGCGCGCAAGCTGCTGTTCGGGCAGTGACGGGAGCCGTACCGGCGAACCCGAGTGCCGGGCTTGTGGCCTGGCATTCGTCCGGCACGCGCTATCTGGCCGGCTGGAGTTCGTCCTTCGGACCCGTCAGCGGCTACCGCTGCGTGGCGCCTGATTGCTCTCGGTCTGGCGCTTCGCTTTCCGCATGGCTTCCGCCATCAATACGCCGGCGCCGAAATTTCTCATGGATTTTCCTGTGAGCTGCCGCACGTTTTCCTAGACTTGAGGTTGTTGGCCCGCAATGGTTGGAG
>NZ_JAFKCS010000069.1 GCF_017255015.1 Bowmanella yangjiangensis
GACACTTCACAGCAGCGAGCAGCGCACCTGCTGCCCTGGGTGCATCACTACAACTGGCACCGACTGCACGCCAGCCTCGGATACCTGCCCCCAATCAGCAGAGCGCCGCTTTCACTGAACAACGTACTGGGTTTACACAGCTAGCTGCGCCTACCGCCGCCGTAGCCGACCATACTCGAAGATCAGTAGGCCGAGGCAGATGGGCACCACTATCAGGTCGATGCCGATGTGGAACAGGCTGAAGGGGTTGGCATGCACCATCAGGTAGCGGACGGCACCGAGGATACCGCCGATCGCGGGAAGAGAGGCGCCTAGCCACAAGCCCAACAGACCCTGCCTGAGCAGCAGCACGCCGATGAGCAGATAGATCCCGCCGAAGGTCGCCGCCCCCAGCACATTGGGCGCGAAACCGTAGACCAGCAGCTGCGACACATGGGTGATGCCGGAAAGCAGCATCAGCACGGCGGCCAGTCGCCGCAACGCCTTAAGTAGATTCGGACTCATGAACTTACTCCTGCTCCAGTTGGTCGGCGATGGCCCGGAAGGCCGCAAGCGCCTGCTCCGAGGTCTGCTGCGGGTCATAGGCCGGGTTGGCGCTGAGCTGCACTACGACCAACTGGCTGGGTCGATTGACATAGAGGTATTGCCCGCCGAAGCCGATGCCCATGAGTTCCCCCGCGCCGCCGAAGGGTATCCACCACTGGTGGCTGTAGCCGAACTGCGGGCGTTCCGGCAGGCGCTGCAGGAAACCCTCCGTGGGCTTCTCACTCGCCTCCAGCCAGTCCTTTGCGATCAGCGCTTGGCCTTGCCATTCGCCTTCCTGCAGCAATAGCTGGCCCACACGGGCGTAGTCACGTAGTCGCGCGTTGAAGCCCATCCAGGCATGCTCCATGGCGTTATCGACCGCAGGCTGGTCGACCAGCCAGTAGGCCATGTCCTCGGTCCCGATCCGCGACCACAAGTTACGCTCCATGAACTGCGACAGGCTCATGCCGGCGACGCGCTCGAGCAGTGCACCGAGCACCTGGGGGTTGGTGTTGACGTAGCTGAAGCGCTCGCCATGCCGAGCGTCCTCGCTCGGCAACGCACTGGCCGGATGCGGCCGCAGGGACTGGCCACAGGCGAAGCTGCGCCCCGCAGCGGCCTCGATGTCCCGCCCCCGGCCAGCGGCCTTGGGGTCCTGCCCGGCGAAGCGCACCGCGGTGGTCATGTCCAGTACTTGGCGCACGCTTGCCGAGTCATAGGCACTGCCGGCCAACTCCGGCAGATAGAGGCTGACCGGCTCATCCAGGCTGGCAATCAGGCCCTGTTCCAAGGCTACTCCCACCAGCAGGCCGACCAGCGATTTGGTCAGCGAATTGGCCAGGAAGCGGGTTTCCGCAGTGCCGCCGTTAAAGTACTGCTCGCGGCGGATTTGGCCCTTGTGCAGGACCAGGAAGGCATGGGTGCGGGTGTCCTGCAGGAAGTCGTCGAGACGCCGCGCACTGTCGGCGTAACGGAACTCCACCTCGCCCAGCGGCTTGCCTCGCGCTAGCGGCAAGGGATCAGGCGCCGCGCCTATGGCACGTGCCGGGAACTGCCGGTAGGCGCTCTGGTAATGCTGCGGCGCTTCGGCCGTGGTGACGGAAAAATAGCGGGCAACCGCCTGTAGCCGCTCAGGCGGGCAGCTGTCGACGGCCAGCTCCGCCGCCGCCCCCCCGGAGAGACCAAGCATCAGCCCCAAACTTAGGCCGATCCGTGCCCCCTGTTTTGGGTTGTATTTTCTTATGGACATCACTAGCACTCCGGCGCCATAGAAGTGGGTCACGCGAGAGCTACGCGACGCCTGCCGAGACTCTCGCCGAGGACTAGGTTAGGCCGACAGGTTGATGATTAATAATTCAATGATCTCATCAAATGATGCCTTTCGAGCATCATTGCCGATGCAGAGCATCCGCTTATCCGGCCGTCCCGTGACGCTCAGACGTCCGCAGCGACCAGCCCGGGCAGACGGGTCTGGCACAGTTCGATGAAGCGCTGCGCGGCCGGCGAACGAGAGCGCCCGGACAGCTCGATAGCGCTGAGTTCGATGATCAGATCCCAGTCTTCCACCTCGAGCACCGTCAGACGGCCGGCGGCCAGCTCCGCGGCGAACTGCAACTGCGGCGCGACCATCCAGGCATCGGTGTTGACGACGACCTCGCTGAGCACCTGGAAGTCGCTGCACAGTACGCTCACCTGCAGCGCAGCGAGGCCGGGCAGCCTCTTTCGCAGCGGGTGAGTGGGTGACAGTTCGGCGGCGGAGACCGTGGGGAAGTTCATCAGTTCGGCGAACGCGACCTTGCGGCGACTCACCAGCGGGTGCCCGTTGCGGACGAAGATGCTGGACGTGAAGTCCTGTATATGCTGCCAGGCGAGCCCCTCGACGTCGCGGTAACTGCCCAATCCGGCGAGCACCAGATCGAGACTGCGGCTCTGCAGGCCCTGGACCAGCTCCTCGGCAACACCCTCGCGCACCTGCACGCGGACCTGCGGATGCCGCCGGACGAATTCCGGTAATACCGCACGCAGCACCAGCTCCCGGCTGGCCCGGCCGATGCCGATGGACAGTTGCCCCGCCTCCAGATTGCGGTAGAGCCCGGCCTCGCGCTCCAACTCCTCCGCCTCCAGCAACAGCTGGCTGCAGCGCGCGCGGATGCGCAGGTAGAACTCCGTAGCCTGCATGCCGCTCTTGCTGCGGTCGAACAGACGCACCCCCAGCGCCTCCTCCAGATTGCCCAGACTACGGGTCAGGGCCGGCTGGGTGATGTGCAGCGCCTCGGCGGCACGATGGATGGTGCCGTGCTGATGGATCGCTTGCAGGTGTTTGAGCTGCTTAAGAGTGGTCACCCTTTTGATTCCTAAAATGCATCGAAAGATGACTTTATTAAACTGTTCTCGATCGATAGGGAAGCCTAGACTCGGCCGAAAGCAACATTCACCGAGCGCGCGACCCTCCGCGCACCCAGTCGGCACGAGGTAGCTATGCCCCTCCCCACTCTCAAGTTACGCGCAGGTAGTCCCGCTGCCGGGACGAGCACCCGCCTCAGTGGCCTGGGCCTGGGCCTGTTGCTCACGCACCTGCCCGGCCCGGCCGCAGCCGTCGAGTTGCAGGTTGCGGACGGCCAGCGCAGCATCCAGGCCGAGGTCCTCGGCGAAGGCCAGCCGCTGGTGCTGATTCCCTCGCTGGGGCGCGGAGCACAAGACTTCGACGACCTCAAGCAGCGCCTGCGCGCCGCCGGCTACCAAATCATCCTACCCCAGCCACGTGGTATCGCCGGCAGTCGCGGCGCGCTGACCGACCTGACCCTGAACGACCTGGCCGAGGATGTGCATTTGGTCGTGAGCCGGGTGACCGAGCGTCCCGTGGTGGTGATCGGCCATGCCTTCGGCAATCGCGTCGCACGCACCTTCGCCACCCGCTATCCGGAGCGGACCCGCGGCGTGGTCCTGCTGGCGGCGGGCGGCGCCACACCGATTCCGCCGACCGTGGCCAAGGCGCTGCGCGACAGCTTCCGCACCGAACTGCCCGACGCCGAGCATATGGCGGCGGTGCACCTGGCCTTCTTCGCTGACCGCAACGACCCGGCGGTCTGGCGCGACGGCTGGTACCCGCAGGTGGCGCAGTATCAGGAGGCCGCCAACCACGCCACGCCGCGGAACAGTTGGTGGTCGGGCGGCACCGCGCCGCTCCTGGTCATCCAGGCGGTCGAGGACCGCGTAGCGCCACAAGACAACGCCCGCCAGCTGCAGGCTGCCTTTCCCCAGCGGGTGCAAGTCCAACTGCTGGCGAACGCCGGCCACGCCATGCTGCCCGAACAGCCGCAGGCCATCGCGACTCAGATTCTTCAGTGGCTGGCCCAGCACCGCTAACGCCGCACGGCTGCTGCGACCGGGCAAAGCGCGGCCGGCGCCAATTGTTAAGTCAGTGGCACGAAGTATCCAGCAACAAGAGAAAGCCGGCTCCGACAATGGGGCCAGTCTAGGCAGGACTCTAATCGGCGGCCCGCCGGGCAGCTAGCCTGAACGGTGCGCAACCTCAGCGCACGCAATATCGACCCCCCAAAAAGAATAAATAGGAGGGTGTTACATGAAGTCCACTCGAGGCCGACAGGCCCATCCCCAACACCGCCTGAGCAAGGCCGCGCTGGCCGTTGCCCCCCTGGCATTCGCCATCTCCGCTCACGCGGCCGAGTTCGAATGGGGTGAGATCAGCGGCCGCGCCAGTGGCAGCATCAGTGCTGGCGGCATCTGGTCCACGGAAGCCCCCGATTCGAATTTGATCTTCCAGGGCAACGCCAACCGTATCGGCCTGGGCGCGCCAGGCAAGTTCAACCCCACCGGCGCGCGCAACGGCGACGACGGTCGCCTGAATTTTAAGAAGCACGATCTGGTGTCGGCGCCGGTCACCCTGCTCGGCGAGGTGGAGTTCAACTACCACAACTACGGCGCCTTCCTGCGCGGCAAGGCCTGGTACGACTATGTGTTGGAGAACCATAAGGTCGACTATGGGCATTCCTCGAACCTCTATCGGATGAATGCCAAGCTGGACGACAGCGAGTTCGACGACCTGGCCAAGTTCCAGGGCCTGGAGCTGCTCGATGCCTATGTGTTCGCCGACTTCGACATCGACGAGCGACCGCTGCACCTGCGCGCCGGCAGCCAAGTAGTCAACTGGGGCGAGGGGCTGTTCTTCCAGAACGGC
>NZ_JAFKCS010000690.1 GCF_017255015.1 Bowmanella yangjiangensis
CCGTCCTGCTGACGCAGCGCCTTGCCCGCGCGCTCAAACCGAGCCAGGGACCACGCCTGGCCGCGCTGTTGATCAGCCTCTACGGCGGCAGCCAACTGGTCGGTCCCTGGTTCGTCGAACACTGGACCGCCGCCGGTCACAGCCTGACCAGCAGCTTCTCGATCGGCGCCCTGGCCTTGCTCTGGTCATTTTTCTGGACCTGGCGGGCGCCTACCCCCGACTCCCCTACCGAAAGGAAGCTCGCCCCATGCTCGTGAATGACCTGTTTGGCAGCCCGCTGCCACTGATCCAGGCGCCCATGGCCGGTTCGCAGAATCGCCGCCTGGCCGCCGCCGTCTGCGAGGCCGGAGGCCTGGGTTCGATCCCCTGCGCGATGCTCACGC
>NZ_JAFKCS010000691.1 GCF_017255015.1 Bowmanella yangjiangensis
CGCGTGACCGGTGTGACGCTCAACATCAACTTCCGCGAGATCTTCAGCTGGGTCTTCGCTGCCCTGGTGTGGGGTGATGTCACCAACGTAGCCGCCGCCACCCACACGGGCGAGATCAAGCGCGCTGGCGTCGATGGCACCATCGCGCTCGACCACATGCCGCTGACCATCTCCGGCGTGAGCAACGAGGCCGGCGATACCGACTTCGACGAAGATGACGACTGGATCATGACTGGCTCTGGCATCCAGGCGGTTGCCGGCGGCGCGCTGGAGGCAGCCATCGAGGCGGCCGGGACTACGCCGTACAACGTCAGCGTCGACTACAGTTCGGCCGAGGTCGACGTGATCGAGGCACTGACCAACAGCGGCAAGACCTTTGAAT
>NZ_JAFKCS010000692.1 GCF_017255015.1 Bowmanella yangjiangensis
GACAGCATGGGGCAGATCATCGACCACAACGTGCAGATCGCCTCGGCTGCCGAGCAGCAGGCCGCCGTGGTCCAGGGCGTGGAACAGAACACCCTGGAGATCAAATACCTCAGCGAGAGCAACGCGCAGGAAGCGCAGAGCACCGTACAGGTCAGCGGCGAGCTGACCGGCATGACCCGTGACCTGCACGGGCTGATCGCCAACTTCAGGGTATGACCGCTCGTCGACGCCAAGCGCCGCGCCATTCTGGTGCGCGGCGCACCCTCTCCGTGCAGCGCATGGCGGACCGGGGCGCTGCAGGCAACTTTTCTGGCCATGGAGCTTGTCACCCAGCCAGCGCTGGGGTATCAGTGCAATCGCTCCGCTCCCTGATTCAGTTCG
>NZ_JAFKCS010000693.1 GCF_017255015.1 Bowmanella yangjiangensis
TGACCCAGGCGATCCTGCACGCCGCCACGCGCCTCGGCCTCGAGCGCCAGCCCCTGCTGGACGCCTGCGCACTGCACGACGAGCAGCTCGTCGACCCAGATGCGCGCATTCCCTTCGCCGCCCAGCAAGCGCTGTGGCTCGAACTGGACAGGCGCCTGCAGCACCCGGAACCGGGGCTGCTGCTGGGACGCAACCTGACGCCCGGCCCCTTCAGCGTCCTCAGCTACCTGCTGCAACGCAGCGCGACGCTGGGCGATGCGCTGACCGCCGCGCTGCGCTACCAGCGCCTCGGCGGCGAGGGTGGCGAGCTGCAGGTCGAGGAGCAGGACGACACGCTCTCGCTGCTCTATCGCCCGCTGTACCCCCAGCACCCGGCGACCC
>NZ_JAFKCS010000694.1 GCF_017255015.1 Bowmanella yangjiangensis
TGCTCACCCTGCTGCTGAAGACCTTCATGGAGTGGCGGCAGCGCAAGCTGATGCAGCGCGCCGAGGCCTGATCACGGGGTGTTGTGGTGGATGTGAAACGTGGCGTCCACCTGGCCTTCAATCGCGGCTGAAGCCGCTCCCACGATGCTCTGGTGTCGCGGTAGAACAGCGTCAGCAGGGGTTGTCCGCGATCAGCGCGGTGCACCTCGAAGCATCGCCAATCATCTCGCTCCTGTAGAAGCGGCTTCAGCCGCGATGCTCTTGCGCTGCGTTCAGCGCCGATTACGTTCGCCGTTTGCGGTAGCGGCGACCCCTTTGGTGGATGTGAAGAGCGACATCCACCCTACGGATCAAGGTCTTGCGCCAGGCGACGCTGCCTG
>NZ_JAFKCS010000695.1 GCF_017255015.1 Bowmanella yangjiangensis
CGGTCATACCGAGGGGCTGTCATCCCAGGTCGACGCCCTGGGTCGCAGCGCCAGCCAGTTTCGCCTGGCATGAGCACGGCGGGCGCCAGCTCGAGGCTGACGCCCGCCGCCGTGGTTCAGCGCGCCTGCTCTTGCCGGTATTCGTGGATGATCCCTGCCCGCGTGTCACCGGCACGCGCCAGCCACTCCTCGGTCAGCCGCTGCCCCACCTCGACCAGCCCCTGCTGCAGGGCCGGATCGATATCGCGAACCACCTCCATGCCATGCCGCGCGAGCATCCGCGTCTGGTACTCGGTCAGTGCCCAGGACAGCTCCCAGCCTGCCCGCTCGGCGCGCTCGGCCGCATGCAGCAGGGCCTGACGCTGCGCCTCGGGCAAGCG
>NZ_JAFKCS010000696.1 GCF_017255015.1 Bowmanella yangjiangensis
GCCATGGCCGGCAGACTGATGGCAGCGGCCAGCAGGAGCAGAGCATATTTCAAGGATCGGTCCTCTCGTTTGCGGTGACCGAATCTACGACTGCCCTGCCCGGGCCATGTTCCCCGCCAAGCGTTACCGCATGCTACATCCTCAGGCGCTAGCGCCCGCGGCCTTCCAGCTCCATCCCGGTCCACAGCTCGTCGAGGCGCTCGAAGCCCCATTCCTCGGCGGACTCGCGCCCGACGATACGGTCCTGATCGGTGATCTTGCTCAGATCGACGACGCTCTGCGGCAACGGCACGCGCGACTTGGCCGAGAAGAACACCTTGACCCTGGGCGCCAGCAACGCCTTGGGGTTCTGCTCCATGACCACGGCCAGGCGGCCGCTC
>NZ_JAFKCS010000697.1 GCF_017255015.1 Bowmanella yangjiangensis
CCTGCAGGCACTGCCCGGGCAGGGCGGGCCATTCTGGAGGGTGCTGCAGCTGGTCGGTGGGCTCTACTTCGCCTGGATCGGCGTGCAGGCACTGCTGTCACGGCGCGACCTGCACCTGCCGGACGCTGCGCAGGTGGCGCTGGGCAGCTGGACGCGGGGGCTGCGCCAGGGGCTGCTGGCCAGCAGCCTGAATCCCAAGCTGCCGCTGTTCTACGCGGGGCTGTTCGGTGTCCTGCGCGAAGCCGCCATGCCGAGCTGGGGCCTGTTCCTGGCCATGTTGTGGATGACCCTGGTGGTCTGGGGCTGGGACCTGGCCCTGGTACGCCTGCTGGCCTATCCGCGCTGGCGCAGCTGGCTGCAGCAGCGGGTGCGCTGGTTG
>NZ_JAFKCS010000698.1 GCF_017255015.1 Bowmanella yangjiangensis
TGTTCGGCGCGGCCGGCTTCCAGAAGCAGGCCAATGGGCGTCTCAGCCCGGCGGCTAGGGCACTGCTCGGCCCTTACCTGCTCGCCGCCTGGATCAATTCGCGGCTATGGACGTACCGCCAGCCCGCGCCCAGCCTGGTGGTCGACGGTATCCACCTCGGCCGCCTGCCCGCTGCGGGCGATCTCGACGGCTACGCTGCGCTGGTCGACCTGTGCGCCGAACTGCCCGCAGCGCCTGGCACGCTGGCCTATTGCAGCCTGCCGACACTGGACCTGGTCGCGCCGGATGCAGCGACATGCCGACACGCCGCCGAAGCCATCGAGCGCCTGCGCCATCAGGGGCCGCTGCTGGTCTGTTGCGCCCTGGGCTACTCACGCAG
>NZ_JAFKCS010000699.1 GCF_017255015.1 Bowmanella yangjiangensis
GAACGAACGCGGCGGCGTGTTGGCCAGGGCCTGACCCTCGCGGGCAATACCGGCGGCAGTGTCGGCCGCTTCGAGGGTCTCGCTGCTGAGTACGGTGTAGTTGGCGAACACGTCCCAGCGCTCGGTGACATGGCCGGTCAGCCCCACCTCGATCCCTTCGACGCGCTGCTTGCCTGCCAGCTGGGTGCTGCCGTCAGCCATGGTTTCGCGGGCATTGGTCTTTTCTACCCGGAAAATCGCCGCATCCAGCTCCAGGCGACGGTCGAGCAGTTCCCACTTGGTACCCAGCTCCCAGGTCTTGTTCTTCTCCGGATCGAGGCCCGAGGTCGCGTCCGAAACACCGCTGCCGGTGGTCGCCAGGTATTCGGCCGACGGGTTG
>NZ_JAFKCS010000007.1:0-281 GCF_017255015.1 Bowmanella yangjiangensis
CCCTTTCACGGCGGTAACAGGCGATCGAATCCCCTAGGGGACGCCATATTCAGCTAACGGATAAATCCGAAAGCAAAAGGAAGCCTGAAAAGGCAATAATAAGGAAATAGTTGCCAAGCCTAGTTGGCAAAGACAGAGAGTACTGTAAGAGAAGAATAAGGCCGTTCACTTCGCATGGCTACGTTCACCTTACAGAAAATCTGCGAAGCTTGCTTCGCAAAGAAGATTTTCTGTCCCCTTCGTCTAGAGGCCTATGACAACTCCCTTTCACGGCGGTAACA
>NZ_JAFKCS010000007.1:291-148422 GCF_017255015.1 Bowmanella yangjiangensis
AGCGGATGGCTGGCGCGCTGTGCGGAGGTCAGTATCCAAGTAGTAATACACCCCGGTCAGAAATGACCGGGGTATTTTTTTATATGTTGTATCCGCGCGGGATGCAGAACCCCTTGGGTTCGACTACAACGTCCGGAACGTTGTAGAACAGCCGCAGGCTGGCCCGCAGGGCGGAGGGCAGGAAGCCCGGAGTAATCCCCTACAGTCAGAAATGACCGGGGTATTTTTTTATATGTTGTATCCGCGCGGGATGCAGAACCCCTTGGGTTCGACTACAACGCCAGGAGCGTTGTAGAACAGCCACAGGCTGGCCCGCAGGGGGGAGGGCCGGAAGCCCGGAGTAATCCCCTACAGTCAGAAATGACCGGGGTATTTTTTTATATGCGGTATCCGCGCAGGATGCACAACCCCTTGGACTCGACTGAATCGCAAAGCCTAGAACCCTGCATAGTCTGATTTTTTTCACCGAAAAATTCCGGCACAATATGTCCTAAAACCTAGAGTGGAACCAACCATGACACAGCCCCATACACCGGATGCACTGATAGATCAGGATCCTGAGACCCGTGCCGAGTATTGTTTTCAGTTATTACTGGACAAGCAACCACTATGGGGGCTGGAAGGCCAGCTGGGATGGGTGATGCTAAGCGCCGAAGGAGACGCCTGTACACCACTGTTTCCTGACGCCCAAAGTGCCCAGCTGTGGTGCGCTCAGCAATATCCTGAGTCTAAGCCAAAAATGATCCCTTTTGCACAGTTGCAACAGACATTGTTTTCCCAGTGGCAGCAAGACGAAGTGCTGCTGATGCTATTCCCTCTGGCGCAAGAAGAGGAGGGGATTATGGTTAAGGTGGAAGAATTGCTGGACGCACTGGCACAAGCGGGTGAGTAAAACCTTGCCTGTTACTGTGGGGCTTGGGGACACTAATGCCCTTATTAAAGTGTATATTGCCAACCGGCCTATGCCTTATCAGCATCTGTCTGTTTGCCAACCTATAGTTATTGGCGATATTGCCGAACTAGGCCGGGCCTGCGGCAATGGCTGGCGTAAGGTGTTTAATGTGTATGCCAAGCTGGTCTTTGCGCTGCAGGCGCAAGATATCAAACTAGCGTCGGGGACACCCAATTGGCAGCATTATCGCGACAATCACCTGCTTCAAGCTGGCTCTGCAACGGCCCTTTTGTTTTCTCCGCCAGTTTTGGATGAGCAGCAGCAGGCCATACAGATTATCAGCGGCCGTACTTATGCCAATGCGCTGAACAAGCAGCAGAGTCTGGGGCTTTTTTGGTTAACCCCTGAGTTCGCAGTAAATCCGCGTTATCGGCTATTTGTTTGCCCGTATTTTGATTACCGTCAACTGAGCAATGACAAGATTGGCTATTTACAATCTTTGCTTGGTGAATACTTAGCACAACCTTGCGGAGACACTAAGCATGACTGAGCTGGCTGATAAGCTGCGCCAGACAACCGGATGGGACGCTCAAATGCGCGAGCTGATGCTGGCGGGGCGCGTTTTACCATTGCCATCAGATGCGCTTTGCCAGCCTGAACATGAAGTGCCGGGCTGTGAGAGCCAGGTATGGCTTAGCTGCACCGTCAATGTACAAGGTTTGCTATCTGTGCAGGCGTGGTCAAACAGTAAGATTGTGCGGGGGTTATTAGCGGTATTGATAGAGTATGTGCAAAGCCATTCTATAGCCGAGATCCAATCACTGGATTTGGCCGGATATCTGGATACGCTTGGTCTTGGAAGGCACCTAAGCCAGTCCCGCAGTAATGGCCTTAATGCCGTGATGTCCGCGATTAAAAGCCGGGCTATGACGCTAAACTTAAACCAGTCATAGGCAAGGAGCCTGATATGGCACATCAGTTTGTCGATTCATCCGCTATTTCTTCCTCCCCAGGCCCTGTGGCCGACGCACAACGATTGGTCATTCTGGATATTTTACGAGGTTTCGCTTTGTGGGGGATCCTGCTGATGAATATCGAATGGTTTAACCGACCGGTATCTGAAATTGGCCAATGGGATGAGTCGCAGCAAGGCCTGTCTTTGGCGGCTGGCTGGTTCGTGCGGCTATTTATAGAAGGTAAATTTTATACCTTATTTTCCCTGCTATTCGGTATGGGCTTTGCGATTATGTTACGCCACGGCAAGGCGACTGGACGCGACTATTTTGCCTGGTTTTCACGGCGCTTGACGGTGCTTTTCCTGTTCGGTTTGCTGCATCTGGTGTTCCTATGGAGTGGCGATATTCTGCATAGCTATGCCATGGCGGGGTTTATCTTGCTGGGCATGGTGTGGTTGTTTGATAAGGGCTATCTGCAGGACTTGCATCGGCCTCACAACCAGCTGCGCGTGGCGCTTTGGTGGCTTGGGGCGCCCAGTGTGCTGCTGTTATTGGCAGCTTTACTGTTTAGTACTCAGGATACCGGCAATCAGCATGAGCAGGACTGGCAATACGAGCAAGCGGTAGAGGCCAGAGCTAAGCTGCTGATGTCAGGCGCGACGCCTATGCCTGTGGATGAAAACAGCACCGAGTTATCCGAGCCGGAGCTGCTCGAATTGGATGCCCGACTGCGCGCAGAGGAGCTTAAGCAAAATGCCCTTGAGCTTGAGCAGGAAATACAAGCTCTGGGACAGGGGACATTTTTGCAAGCTAGCGCGTTCCGTTTGCAACAGGCAACAGCGGAGTTTCCGTTTAGCCTAATTAACATCCTGTTGGCGATCTTTCCGCTGTTTTTGCTCGGCTATGCGCTGCAGGGGAGCGGTATGATAGAAAATTATCAGCGCTATTCCAGAGTATGGAAATTACTTTGCTGTGGGGGAATCGGCATAGGTTTGCCCTTGAGTTTATGGGCTCTGATACTTATGCAGGCTCCCAGATTTGAGTTGGACTCCTGGTTAGGCGCGGTGGCCTATTCCCTGTACTATTTAAGCCAATATGTGCTGAGTGCCGGGTATCTGGGCGGATTGTTATGGCTTTGCAGTCAACCCCGTTGGTTGGCAAGGCTAAGTGGGCTAGCGGCCATGGGCAAAATGGCACTGACCCATTATTTAACCCATTCGTTGGTGCTAAGCCTGCTGTTTTTCGGTTATGGTCTGGGCTGGTATGGGCAAGTCGACAGAGCCTGGCAACTGCTTATTGCCCTTGCGCTGCTTATCTGCCAATTATTGATCAGCCCCTGGTGGCTAACGTATTTTCAGTTTGGGCCGCTCGAATGGCTATGGCGCTGCCTGACCTATAAAGCCTGGCAGCCCTTCAGAAGGCTAAAACCCAAAATGGATTAAGCTTGGACCTGCCTCTGACAGCGCTCTAAGTATTTTTCAATACAACGTGCGGCGGCCACAAAACCGAAAGTTCCTGTTACGGCCACAGAGGCACCAAAGCCTGAGTTGCAGTCCAGTTTCATGCTGCCATCCGGAAATTGCTTAGCAGTACATACGCTGCCGTCTTGCTGAGGGTATTTTAACTGTTCGGTGGAATACACGCAGTCCACCGAAAAGCGCCTTTTGGGATTGCTGGAAAATTTGTAATCGCGTCGCAATAGAGAGCGCACTTTGGCCGCCAGGGGGTCCTGCACCGTCTTCGCCAGATCAGCCACTTTGACCTGAGTGGGATCGGTTTGTCCACCCGCGCCGCCTACGGTCAGCACAGGTATTTTATTACGCTTGCAGTGGGCTATCATGGCCGCCTTGGCTTTTACCGAGTCTGTGGCATCAATCACATAGTCGAACCTTTGCAGACAATCGCGGACATTCTCTGGTGTGACAAAGTCCTCAACACAATGTACCTGACATTGTGGATTAATCTGGCGGATGCGCTCCGCCATTACCTCGACCTTGCATTGGCCGATGGTATTTTGTAGTGCATGAATCTGACGGTTGGTGTTGGTGGTGCAGATATCATCCAGGTCAATCAGGGTGAGTTCACCCACCGCCGTGCGCGCCAGCGCTTCTGTTACCCAGCAACCGACGCCACCTATGCCCACCACGCAAAAATGGGCCTGGCTTAACCATAGCGTCTGTTGGTTTCCGTATAACCGACTGGTACCGCCAAAGCGTTGGCTAAAATCACTCATTCACACACCACCCTAAGCTGCAGGGCGCGCACTATAGCACACTCTATTTATCCTCGGAAAAGTTGTTCTCGTGCCTACATCAAGCTATTGAATAAATATATAACCATTTATTTATTGTGGTCTTTGCATCAAAGTTTGATCTAGATCAATTTTTTTGCCCAAGGCCGAGAATATTTTATTACAGGTATTTAACAAGTTCGTGTTGGTCTAGTACGAACTTGCTCAGCTTTTTATCAGTTCCTTTTAATAATAATTATAGTAAGGATAGCTATGCGCAGAGGTGCGACTGTAACGCAACAAGAGAAGCACTTTTCACCAGAACTCTATTTAATTACCACTACAGATCCCCGGGGAGTTATCACCTACGTTAATCAAGATTTTGTTGATGTGTCTGGCTACCAGCAGGAAGAATTACTGGGTAAAAATCACAACTTAATTCGTCATCCGGATATGCCTAAAGAAGCCTTTGCTGATCTCTGGTCTACCATTCAGGCCGGTCGTTCATGGCGAGGTGTAGTCAAAAACCGCTGTAAAAATGGTGATCACTATTGGGTGGATGCTTACGTAACGCCGGTTTTTTCTGACAGGCGGATCGTCGAGTATCAGTCCATTCGGACGGCACTGACAGAAGAGCAGAAAAAACGAGCTGCAAAAGTTTATGCCAAATGGCCTTCACGCTTATCACCTGCTTGGCATCATGAATTGCCATGGGGTTGGCTATTGCCGCTTAGCCTGCCGATAGCGAGTGCATTGCAGGCTTCCATTGGGCATGGTGTTGCTGCTTTGTTAACTTTGTTGCTTTGGCCACTTCTAGGTGTTTATGGCATTAAGCAAAATAGCGATCATCGTCAGATGAAAGCGCTGCTGCAACATGCAGAAATTAATCCTCTGATGGGATACATATACACAGGCAAACGAGGAATCAGCGCTAGTCTCAGCCATGCTTACGAATCGCAGCGAAAGGAATTAGAAGCGCTAATGGCCAGACTTAGCAATACAGCGGCGCAACTATTGGATGTTCGTAGTCAGGCTGCCAGTGATATCTGTCAGGCTGCTGAGCTAAGCCTACAGCAACAGCAAAATATCGAAGCTTTGTTGGATGATTTAGCCACTATGCTGCAGGCTCAAAATCAAACCTCTGACTCGTCCCGCAGAACCAATGAATACTCCAGTCATGTCGAGAATGCTGCAAGGCAAGGCGAAGAGCAACTTAGCAATATGCGTCATGCTATGGCGCAGTTGAACGGTCAGTTGCTAGGGCTTCAGTCGGGTTTTAGTCAGGTCAACCACCAAAGTGGCAGTATTAGTCAGGTGGTCAATGTTATCCGAGAGGTGGCTGAAAAAATTAACCTTCTAGCGCTTAATGCTGCAATAGAGGCGGCCAGAGCGGGTGAGCAGGGACGAGGCTTTGCTGTTGTGGCAGATGAAGTCAGAGAACTGGCAAACCGCACTCAGCAATCTACAGAAGAGATTAGAAGTATTATTGACCAGCTGTTGCTGGCCGTTGACGCATCATCGGCGAGTATGGGAGAGGGAGCAAAGATGTCAGAATCAACTAATTTGGCTGTGGAAGAAGCGGTTACTTCTATTGCTGATATTCTCTGTGCTATCGGAGATATCAAGCTGCAGGCTCAGCATACCGATCAGTCGACCTCTCGCCAGTTGGATACCTTAGAAGCATTAAATAAACGTGCCGATGACTTGTTCGAGCAAGCCAGATGTTCTGCCGCGGCGGCCAGCTCTGCGCAATTGAAAGGACAACAGTTGGGGGCTGATGTAGAGAAGTTGCATTTGCTGGCTCAGCATTTTTTGAGCTTGCAAAGAAGAGGGATGGTATGAATGAGTTTGCGATGTCCTTGCCTCGCTTTTCCGGGCAAGAAGCTATTGATGTATTACCTGATGTCGCGGATCTTTTGTTTAATGAAGCTAGTCAGGGGCTGATGTTAACTGATGCCAGTGCACGTATTGTTCGTGTGAATAAAACGTTTTGCCAAATCACAGGTTTTGCCAGTGAAGAAGTCATTGGCAAAACCCCTGTGCTGTTTCGGTCTTCGCAGCATCCGGCCTCATTTTATGAGGAAATGTGGCAGACCATATCTAAACAAGGTTGTTGGCAAGGTGAAATATGGAATCGCCGGCGAGACCATGCCATTTATCGTCAGTGGCTGAAAATCACGGAAATAAAAGATCAATCCGGTGAGGTTCGCTTCTACCTCGGGATGATGCAAGATCTCAGTGAACAGCCAACCCGGAAAAGTCACTCATTCGACTTCATCCACTATGATCGCCTGACGGGGCTTGGCAGTCGGGAGATGTTGATCAATAGATTTCCTCAGGCCTTGGCACAATCTAAAGCAACACGAACTAAGCTTTTAATTCTTTGGATAGATGCCAGTCAACTGGGGCATATCAATGAACAGTATGGACTGACCATTGGCGATTTGGTGGTCAGGGTGCAGGGACTTCGGCTAAAAAAAATCATTGACGAGCAAGATACCCTGGTACGTTTATACGCTGATGATTTTGTATTGCTTCATCAAAGTCGTGACGCTTGTGCGGACATGCTATGTGAAGCAATTTTGGATGTATTGCGTCAGCCCATTAGTCTGGGGGATAAGCAAATCAGTTGCTGCGCCAGTATAGGCGTAGCATGTTTTCCACATGACTCTGACAAACGAGAGACGCTTCTTAACGCCGCTGAAATGGCTGTGCAAGATGCCAAACGCAGGGGAGGCAATTGTGTCGCCTATTATAATCCCTCGGATGGTCAGGCAAGTGTGCGCCGACATCAGATATTAAGGCGTCTATCCCAAGCGCTAGTGGAAGACGATGATGCATTGCATTTATTCTTTCAGCCCAAGTGGAGCATGAATAGTCGTCACTTAACTGGTATTGAAGCGCTAATTCGCTGGCGTGATGTTGAGCTGGGCGATATATCTCCAGCTGAGTTTATTCCCATCGCAGAACAAAGTGACCTGATTATTAAACTGGACCGTTGGGTCGTTTTACAGCTTTGCAAACTGCTGCCGAATATGCGCGGTCAGAGTAGAGAGCTACCAACGCTGTCGATTAACTTGTCGGCCAGGCATTTATGTCAGCCAGATCTATGTGACTGGCTGCTGAGCTGTTTATCGGCCCATGGTGTGAGGCCTTGTGAATTGGAATTGGAAATCACAGAAACCGCATTAATGGACAACGAAGATAAGGCCAGCGAAATCCTGGTCGAGCTCAAAAGGCAAGGTTTCCATATTGCTTTGGATGATTTTGGTAGTGGTTACTCAAGTTTGAGTCACCTGAAAAACATGCCATTGGATACCGTGAAAATTGATCGCTCGTTGATTCAGGACCTCACCTGTAACAACAAAGCCTGCAGCATAGTTAAAAACCTGACGGCAATGGTTGCTGATTTATCGCTGAACCTAGTGGTCGAAGGTGTGGAAACCATAGAGCAACATGAGTTGCTCAGGCAACTTGGGTGCCAGCAATCTCAAGGCTATCTGTACGCCAGACCAATGCCCATGCAGGAACTCCTGGCACTATTAGCTTATCCTGCCTGGCATTTCAGTACAAAGCGCGAATAACATCGCTTTACTACATTTATCCCCTTGAAATAGGTGCAGCAGAGGAACTTTAGCGGTTTTCCTCTCTGCATCTATACTGTCAATATAATTTACATAATTCAGATAAGAAGACTTCACGTTTAAATAATATCCATAAAAAATAATTGGTTATATTTTGGTCTGAATCATGCTTAATTAAAAAGCACATGGACGTCAAAAGTTTTACATGAGGTAACTTACTTGAGGTTCATGATGTTTATGAAAGTGTTTGCCTTACTTTTTGCTGTTATCAGCTTATCCTGCCAAGCGTCACTCATCCGTGCCGATTTTCGTACTGAATCTAACCTACCTGATTTTGGGAATGGATTACCTTTGGTTTATCAGAGTCTTGACCAGCAAGTAGGGACTGGATTTGAATTAGATAGCGCTGACTTCCTACAAAACCCTGATGACTGGCAAGGCGGTGAAGTGTGGATAGACTATGATCCCTTGTCATCAGTTTTGACCTTGTTATCCCGAGATGACTGGGATTTTCAGACCTTTGATGCCTGGATCAGCAACATTGTGTTCTCCCAGGCTGGTGAAACTATCGCCAATATCGTACTCTTAACCAATAATCTGACGCAGGACGGTATTGTGCCTTTTATCAGCGTGACTGATAACAGCCTGCACATTAGCTACAGTGCAGGTTCTGATGTGTTTTTATTTAGTGGTGGCAGTGCAACTTTCAAGATAGAAACATTGTTGTCGCAAGCTGTGGTAACGGCTGCTGTGCCTGAGCCAGCATCTGTATTGTTGTTAATGGTCGGCGTATGTATGCTTGTTTACCGCCTAAACAAAAGAATCATTCTCCAATGACTTATGGCCCTGTTTAACAGGGCTTTTTTTTAGCCCTGGCTGTTTGAGCAGATGAGTTACGCTTTGAAGAAATAATAATGTTGGCATGGCTATCTGGTGCAGCCTGCTTGATAAAAAAAGCCAGCGTTGACGCTGGCCTTGGTATGCTCTAACTCTATAGGTCAGAATTGCATTTCTGGAATATCGCCTTCAACAACAAGCTTACCTGCGGTTTTCTGCTTAATTTCCTCAACCGATACACCTGGAGCACGTTCAAGTAGGTGGAAAGTGTTGTCACGAATTTCCAGCATAGCTAAATCGGTGATAATACGGTTTATGCAATTTACGCCGGTTAATGGCAGTGTGCATTGTTCTAGCAGCTTTGAATTACCATGTTTATCAGCATGAGTCATGGTAACGATGATATTCTTGGCACCTGCTACCAAGTCCATAGCACCGCCCATACCTTTCACCAATTTGCCCGGAATCATCCAGGATGCAATGTTGCCATTTTGGTCCACCTCAAAGGCACCCAGTACGGTAATATCCACATGGCCACCGCGGATCATGGCAAAGCTTTCCGCTGAGCTGAAGATAGAGGCACCAGTACTGGCGGTAACAGTTTCCTTACCCGCATTGATCATGTCGGCGTCCACCTGCTCTTCGGTCGGGTAAGGTCCCATGCCGAGCAAGCCATTTTCCGACTGTAGCATCACTGTAATGCCTTGAGGGACGTAGTTGGCGGCCAGGGTTGGAATACCAATGCCCAAATTGATATAGCTGCCGTCTTTAAATTCCTGCGCCACACGCATGGCGATTTGTTCTCTAGATAGGGCCATGATGTTCTCCTTATGCGCTGCGAGTCACTTTGCGTTCAATGCGTTTTTCAAAGTTACCTTTAATAACGCGGTTGACATAAATACCTGGGGTATGAATTTGGCTTGGCGGAATTTCCCCTGGTTCGACAATTTCTTCTACTTCCACCACGGTTATCTTGCCCGCCGTGGCGGCCATGGGGTTGAAGTTTTGTGCAGTATGGCGGTAGACACAGTTGCCATAGCGGTCTGCTTTCCAGGCTTTGACAATGGCAAAGTCACCTGTAATAGATGGCTCAAGAATGTAAGGTCGGCCATTGAATTCGCGTACTTCTTTGCCTTCGCCGACGGGGGTTCCGTAGCCTGTAGCAGTGTAGAATGCCGGGATGCCCGCGCCACCGGCGCGCATTTTTTCAGCCAGCGTACCTTGTGGTGTTAGCTCAACTTCTAGCTCGCCGTTGAGTAACTGTTTTTCAAACAACGCATTTTCGCCCACATATGAAGCAATCATTTTGCGAATTTGCCGATCTTCCAGCAATATTCCTAAGCCAAAACCATCTACACCGCAGTTATTCGACACTACGGTGAGGCCACTAACGCCCATTTTCTTAATTTGTGCAATTAAGCCTTCAGGAATGCCGCAAAGGCCGAAGCCGCCGGCGATCACCGTCATGTTGTCTTCCAGTCCGGCCATGGCCTCTTCGTAGCTGGACACCACCTTGTCAAAACCTGCCATCTGCTTCTCCTGTCTTATGATTGTTTGCCTGAATATCAGGTATAGCGTATCAGGCACTTGCCTCAGTATTGAGTAATGTTGTAAATATGTAAAATCAATTTAATTTAAGGATTAATTAATAATATTTATGAATGTGCAAGCGCCCAACAGTATCACAATTCGACAGTTACAGATTTTCGTTCAATTGGCCGAAAGCCGGTCTTTTGCTGAAGCAGCCCTTAGGCTGCATTTGTCCCAGCCGGCCTTATCCATTGCTATCCGTAAGTTTGAAGAGTCGGTGGGGGGCTGCTTGTTGTCGCGTAGTACCCGAATGTTGGAGTTAACGCCGGAGGGCCGGGCATTTTTGCCTGTAGCACAGCGCTTATTACACGACTGGGATGAAGCCTTTACCGACTTACACAATTTGTTTGCCATGCAGCGAGGCAAGCTGACCATTGCGGCCATGCCGTCTTTTGCAAACAGCCTGTTGCCGCAAATACTTAAGCTGTTTCACCAGCAGCACGCCAATATCAATATCAGCTTATTGGATGTGGTAATGGAACGGGTCATGGAAGCCGTGTTGGATGGACGGGCTGAGCTCGGCATTATCTTTGAGGCTCAGCATATGCCAGGACTTGAGTTTATGCCGCTTTGTGAAGACAGCTTTGTGGTGTTACTTAATCCAGAACACCGGCTAAGCCAGCTAAAATCACTGAGCTGGACTGATTTGCACGGGCAAAGTTATGTGGCGATGAACAGAGGGTCTACTATCCGGGCTTGGTGTGAAGAGGCCGTTAAACAGACGGATGCCCATATCAACATAGTTGCCGAGGCCAGTCAGCTATCTACTGTTGGGCAGTTGGTGGCGGCTGGTCTGGGGGTCTCTGTGGTTCCGGCCATTTGTCGTGACGACATGTTACGCCGCGGACTTTGCTGCGTACCGCTGGCGCACTCGGGGCCAGCTAAACGTATTGGTGTGATTCGGCGCAGTCGAAGTAACTTGTCTGTGCCAGCCACGCATTTTTTGGCTCTGATATTTGAGCGTTTTGTGTTTGCTTAGCGGCAGAAATACCGACTGTGTATTTTCTGCCTTGTCACCATTTCTTCTTGGGTGCAAACAGCTCGTCTAAATCCGCTCGTTCTGAATCTTGCCGCTTAGCTCTGTCTGCGGCGTTGGCGTTACGCAGGTTGTCTTTAATATTTTGTAATTGCTCTTCCAGCTCATGGCGTTTTTTAACAACGTATTCATCTGGATTGGGCTGGGCACTCAAGGCCACAATTGCTTTCTCGTAGTATTGTCGTGCAGAGCCCAACATATTGCTCTGAATCGCACTTCGGGCTCGCTTGCCTAAGGTTTCTACATTGACTTTTAATTGCAGGCGCTCAAGGCGCTTGTCTTCTTCAATAAAGACATGGGTATCGACTTTGCCCTTAGAATTCTCTGAACGCAACAAGGTGCGAAGTTTCTTTATACCTTGTATTAACACTATGATTTGTTTGTCATTTTCTGGTAGCAGAAAGTGATCGCTGGGCGGCGCCAACTGCTCTGGCTTGGTGGCGTCAACCCGTTCTTTGGCATCTTTGACCCGCTGTTTAATGTCCATGGCTTTGGGATTAAGCTCAAACATAGTCTGTAAGGCGTTATGTACGCGCTTGTGTAATATCAGTATTAACTGCTGGGAAATTGGCATCTGCGCAGCAGCCATCAGCGCATCTTCTGTCTCGTCGACGATTGATTTCTGTTTAGCTAATTCGGCACGCTTTTCCGCTTCAACCTGCTCTTTATGCTGTTGAATGGCATTGATAACGATGGCCATAATGACCAAAGCAACAATCAAAATTATGATAGTGGGAAACAACATATACTTGTCACTTTTTGTTATTGTAACTGCCTAGGCAGGGCATACTAAGGTAATCTCAGAGTAAAAACACTGCCACCCAATACACCGCCGTTTTCCATGTGAATTGAACCTTGTCGGCCGTTATTATTATGAGCCTGAGCAATCATACGGGCGAAAAATAAACCCAGTCCTGTGCGACCGCTAGCAATGTCAAACTCGTGCATGGTGCAATTGCCGGCTTGCAGCATACTCTCTGGATAACCCGGACCATCATCTTCAATACGAAAACACAAGTAACCTTCATCTTCAAAGGTACTGAGTTTCAACCGTTGTTTGCTGTATCGCATGGCGTTGATCAAGATGTCATTGAGCAGCACATTGATGAGATCTGCATCCAGGTACCAGGCAATATCTTCTTCGACGTCCACCTCTAACTGCATTTTCTTGTTGGCAACATAGCCTTCGTTGGTTGCCAGCAGGTCATCAACAATGTCGCCAACATAATGTTCATCAACACTGATAGGCAAATTCTGTTTCTCTGCACGATACAAGGATAACAGTTGCATCAGGCCGGTATTCAGTCGAAAAGCTTCATATTGCAAGCTCGCCAGATTTTCGCTGATCTGTGGATTCGCCTCGGGCATCATCAGGCTGAGATTTTCAATGGACTGCAATAACAGACACAGAGAATTTTTCATGTCGTGCACCCCGGCTGCCAGTACAGACGAGAAATCGATCAGCTTCGATGAGGTTGGCATAGTCACTACTACCCGGAAAAGATGTTCTGATTTATACCAATAATGCACCGGCAGGGAAAGCCAATTGCCTGGCCAGCCAATTGGTTATCGTCCATAAATGAAGAAAATCCCGGTATTTATCTAAAATTTTATGGAATTAATTTTCCCATCAGTATATATATTTTGCATATAAACAACCGCGCAAACGATGGCCCGCTCACCAGATGAAACTACAGCAACTCAGATACATAGTCGAAGTTCTCAACAATAACCTGAATGTGTCCGCCACAGCAGAGAGTTTATTTACCTCTCAGCCTGGCATCAGTAAACAGGTGAGGATGCTCGAAGATGAGCTGGGGGTGCAGATCTTCGGACGCAGTGGCAAGCATTTGACCCATGTGACCGAAGCGGGCAAAGATGTGATCAATATCTCTCGTGAGATTCTTGCCAAGGTTGAAAGCATCAAAGCAGTCGCCAGAGAACATACGCTGCCAGATCAGGGTAAATTGAATATTGCCACGACCCATACTCAGGCCCGTTATGCTCTGCCTGGTGTGATTAAAGGCTTTATGGGCAAATATCCGCGGGTGTCACTGCATATGCATCAGGGCACACCTTCACAAATCAGTGATTTGGCCGCTAAAGGTGAAGCAGATTTTGCTATCGCCACCGAAGCCTTGCATTTGTACAATGATTTGGTGATGTTGCCTTGCTATCACTGGAACCGCAGTATCATTGTTAATCGAGAGCACCCGCTGGCAAAGCGTACCTCAATCGCCATTGAAGATATCGCCGACTATCCGCTGGTAACTTATGTGTTCGGTTTTACCGGTCGCTCTGAGCTGGATGATGCGTTTAATCGCGCAGGGTTAGAGCCCAAGATCGTGTTTACCGCCACCGATGCTGATGTAATCAAAACCTATGTACGTTTAGGGGTAGGAATTGGTGTGATTGCATCTATGGCACTGGATGAAAAGTTGGATGCCGATCTGGTCAAGATTGATGCCAGCCATTTATTCCAATACAGCACCACTAAGATTGGCTTCCGCAAAGGTTCATTCCTGCGTAGCTATATGTATGATTTCATTGAGCGCTTTGCGCCGCACCTAACCAAAGATGTGGTAGAGAAAGCCATGATGCAGAAAAACAACGACGATATTGAGCGGATGTTTAAGGATCTCACCTTGCCGGTGAAGTAAGTCAGAGCTAATTTTTTACGCCGAGGGGGAGACATTTATGTCTCCCCCTCGCATTTTCATGCCCGGTAATAAAACGGCTTAACATTCGATGATATTAACTGCCAATCCGCCTCTTGCCGTTTCTTTGTACTTAGATTTCATATCGTTGCCGGTGTCCCACATGGTCTTAATGACTTTATCCAGTGACACTTTATGCTCGCCGCTGCCACGCATGGCCAATCGAGCGGCATTAATCGCTTTGATGGAACCCATGGCGTTGCGCTCAATGCAAGGCACTTGTACCAGGCCACCCACCGGGTCGCAGGTCAGACCTAAATTGTGTTCCATACCGATTTCAGCGGCATTTTCCACTGCCGCGACACTGGCCCCGAGTATCTCTGTTAATGCGCCCGCGGCCATGGAGCAGGCTACGCCCACTTCACCCTGACAGCCCACTTCGGCACCTGAGATGGAGGCATTCTTTTTATACAAAATACCTATTGCCGCAGCAGTAAGCAGGTAACGTACTGCTGTGTCTTCGTCCACCGGACGGACAAACTTGTCAAAGTAGCAAAGTACGGCGGGGATAATACCGGCAGCGCCATTGGTGGGGGCTGTTACCACCCGGCTACCTGCTGCATTCTCTTCATTGACGGCCAAGGCAAACAGATTCACCCAGTCCATGGCGGCCATGGGATCTGCGCTTTTTTCGTTTTGCAGTTTACGGTAGAGATCTGGTGCACGGCGTCTGACTTTCAGGCCGCCTGGCAAAATTCCTTCGGTCATTTTGCCTTTTTCTACGCACGCCGCCATGACTTGCCAGATATGCCAAAGTTTGGCGCGAATTTCTTTTTCACTCTGAAACACCTGCTCATTTTTCAGCATTAGGGTGCTGATGCGCATGCCATGTTCTTTGCAATGGGCCATTAGCTCTGCAGCCGTTTCAAAAGGAAAGGGCACGGGTTGTTCGTCATGTTTCAGCGCAGTGGCTTTCTCATCCTCGAAATCTTGTTCCTTGATAATAAAGCCTCCGCCAATACTGTAATACGTTTGGCTGGCTAGCAATTCCTCGCCCTGATAGGCAAAAAACGTCAGGCCATTGGAATGCAGTTTAAGGGTTTTGCGACGGTGGAAAACAATCGCCCCTTCACGCGGAAAACTTACCCGTTTTTCACCACCCAGATTAATCTGCTGAGTCTTGTCTATCTCAGCCAGCATGGAATCGACCTCATCCACATCAACGGTTTCAGGTTCATGGCCGAGTAAACCCAGAATAACGGCTTTGCCGGTGCCGTGACCTTTACCTGTTTGACCCAAGGAGCCGTAAAGCTCGGTTTTGACAAAATCAGTGCGCTCAAACAGCCCCTGATCCTTAAGATCCTGCAAAAAGGCTTTGGCCGCTCGCATAGGGCCAACTGTATGGGAGCTGGATGGGCCGATGCCGACACTGAACATGTCAAATACACTGATCATAGGGTTCTCATTTTAAAATTCTTGTAACTGTCCAATATTGACTATTCTGGTCAATCTGACAAACAGACAAAAGTAATGCCCCGGATTAGAAAAGTTAATCTGATGTAAAGTTTTCTGGCTAAAAGTCAGGCAAAGGCGATAGAACACCAAGAGACAAGGCTCTGCAGCTGATACAGTTTGGTTACTCCAGATGATTGGCCAGATTGCGTACAAACGCCGCGGTGGCTCCCCAGATATGTTGATTCTGCCAGTGAATAAAATAAATTGGGTGGGGCAGGCCGCGGCGCTCAGCTAAGTGAATCATATGATTCTGTTTGTTCATCAGATAGCTCAGTGGCACTTCAAATACCGACGCCACTTCATTGTGATCGGGTACTAACACCTTGGGGGGGCGCAACAGCCCGATGAAAGGTGTGACTTCATAGCCGCTGACCGTGCGATAGCGGGGGAGTTGCCCGACAATGTCTATGTTGCTGGTATCTATGCCGATTTCTTCGCGAGTCTCACGCAGGGCTGTGTCCAGTAAATCCGTGTCATTGGGTTCTTGCCGTCCTCCGGGAAAGCTGACTTGACCTGCATGGTGTTTAAGATGACTGGCCCTGCGGGTAAACAGTAATGTCAGCTCTTCACGTTCAATAATGGGCATGAGCACAGCGGCAGGGCAGCCAGGTTTTCTCAGTGGAAAATCTACCTCGCCTTCTACCTGGCGGGCATGATGGAATCGGTTTAGAAACTCACTCTTGCGCATAGCTTATGGATGACTCTCCTGAGACTGCTCCTTGTCTGACCTGCAGTGTTTGGAAACGGTTGCTAATACAGGCAGAATTTTATTCACTTTATGCAGGGTCTCCTGATATTCAGCGTACGGCTGCGAATCCAGCACTATACCACCCCCTGCCCAGCAGTGAATGTGTTGATTTTCACATATCAGCGTACGTATGCAGATGCTGGTGTCCATACGACCCTGGGCGGATAAATACCCAATACTGCCGCAATACAAATGCCGGCGATGGGGTTCCAGCTCCTCAATTACCTGCATGGCGCGTATTTTCGGGGCGCCGGTAATAGAGCCGCCGGGAAAGGCGCCGCGCAACAAATCCATAGCAGACGCCTCAGAATTCAGCTTTCCCTCTACGGTGCTGACCAGATGGTGTACGGCCGGGAAGCTTTCAATATCAAACAGCTTAGGCACCGTTACCGAGCCACTTTGGCAGTGCTTGCTTAAATCGTTGCGCAGCAGGTCCACAATCATCAGATTTTCGGCCCGGTCTTTGTCAGCTTGACGTAATTCGTCGGCAAGGAGGGCATCTTGCACAGCGTCCAGGTGTCTGGGGCGAGTGCCTTTGATCGGCTTGGTTTGCACCTTATCGCCGTCTACCAATAAAAATCGCTCCGGCGACAAACTCAACATTGCGGTGTTGGCTAAACGCATATAGGCCGAAAAGGGCGCCTGATTACTGGCGCGCAGGGTCAAATAGGCCTGCCATTCATCACCCTCGTAAGGGGCGCTAAAGCGCTGCGCCAAATTTACCTGATAACAATCACCTGCCAGCAGGTAGTCGTGAATGCGTGCCAGCTTTTGCAGATATTCAGCCTCGCTCATATTGGCCTGCCAGTCACCGGTTAAGCTAAATTCACTGGGGCTTTCTGCTGGCTTATCTATCAGTGCTATCAGTTCCTCTGCACTGGGTGTTGGGTAGTCAGGGTGCGCATAAAGCCGGGTCTGGCCAGTGTGGTTATCCCTTATCAGTGCCCAGCTATAAAAGCCTACCGCCATATCCGGCGCCTGAATATCTTTCTCTGCTTGCGCGGGCAGGGCTTCAAAACAGCGGCCCAGGTCGTAGCTAAAGTACCCCGCCGCACCGCAGGTAAAAGGCGCATCCAGGGGAGGGACATCACCGAATAGAGCATGGTTTAAGTCTTCCACCAGACTGAGAGGGTCGCCCTTTTGGGGGTCAACACTGTCAGTACTGCGTTGCCATATCTGACTGGTACCTTCAAAGGTTTGAATAGTGGCAACCGGGTCGGCCAACAGTATGTCGTAGCGACCGTTTTCATGCTGGCTTTGCGCAGAGTCCAACAGAATTGCCCAGGGCTGGTCGGCAAAATGCGCGAACAGGCGCAGAATTGGTAAGTTATCAGGTAGTAAAGTGGTATTCACAACATTCCCAAAAAGGCATGAGATCCAGACCAAAGGCTAATCAGATACAGGCTATCCGGCCTTGGTCGCCGCGGCTAATGGGAGTATCATACTGCAACAATAAGAAAGACCAAGCAGGTAGCCGCATTGACGGTTACCGAGTGTGTAAAAATCAGACAACGCGATGAGGCAAAAGCATGGCTGTGATTCGTCAGCAGGATTTTATTGATAGCATCGAAGATGCCCTACAGTTTATCTCCTATTACCACCCGCTGGATTATGTGAAGGCGGTTGAGAAGGCCTACGAAAAAGAACAAAGCCAGGCCGCCAAGGATGCCATGGCGCAAATCCTGATTAACTCCCGTATGTCTGCCGAAGGCCACCGTCCGCTTTGTCAGGACACTGGCATTGTGACCTGTTTTGTCAAAATCGGTATGGGTGTGCAGTGGGATAAGACCGATATGACAGTGCAGCAGATGGTGGATGAAGGCACTCGCCGTGCTTATACCAATCCGGACAATCCGCTGCGCGCTTCAATTGTGGCCGACCCGGCCGGTAGCCGTAAAAACACCAAAGATAACACCCCTTCAGTGGTGCATATCGATATGGTGGAAGGTGACCATATCGAGGTGATGATCGCGGCCAAAGGCGGCGGTAGCGAAAACAAATCCAAGATGGTGATGTTAAATCCCAGCGATGATATTGCCGAGTGGGTAGTCAAAACTTTGCCCACTATGGGCGCAGGTTGGTGTCCACCAGGCATGTTAGGTTTGGGTATTGGTGGCACGGCAGAAAAAGCTGCGGTGCTGGCCAAAGAAAGCCTGATGGATCCGGTGGATATCCATGAACTGATGGAACGCGGCGCCGAGACCACTGAAGAAAAACTGCGTCTGGATATATTCAATAAGGTCAATGCCCTGGGCATTGGTGCGCAGGGGCTGGGCGGTCTGACCACAGTGGTGGACATTAAAATCAAGTCTGTGCCCACCCACGCTGCCTCCAAACCTGTGGTGATGATCCCTAACTGTGCCGCCACACGCCACGTGCATTTCCATTTAGATGGCAGCGGCCCTGCCGAGCTGACCCCACCTAAACTGGAAGACTGGCCACAAGTGACCTGGGAAGTGGGGGCCAATACGCGCCGCGTGAACCTGGATACCGTCACCAAAGAAGAAATTCAACAGTGGAAGTCCGGTGAAACTGTGTTGTTGTCAGGCAAAATGCTGACCGGTCGCGACGCTGCGCACAAACGTATTCAGACCATGCTGCAAAACGGCGAAGGCCTGCCTGAAGGGGTAGACCTGACCAATCGCTTTATTTACTACGTGGGTCCTGTGGATGCCGTGGGTAACGAAGTCGTTGGCCCCGCTGGCCCGACTACGGCGACCCGTATGGATAAGTTTACCGATATGATGCTGGAGCAAACTGGTCTTATCGGCATGATAGGTAAAGCCGAGCGCGGTCCTGCCACCGTCGAGAGCATTGCCAAGCACAAAGCCGTGTATTTGATGGCTGTGGGCGGCGCCGCTTATCTGGTGTCTAAGGCAATTAAGAAATCCCGTGTGGTGGCCTTTGAAGATTTGGGCATGGAAGCTATCTACGAATTTGAAGTAGAAGATATGCCAGTGACCGTGGCGGTGGACAGCCAGGGCAGTAATGCTCACCAGACTGGCCCGGCCATCTGGAAAGCCAAAATTGAAGAACTGGACGCAGCATTGTCCAAGTAAAGCAAACTGATAAAGGCGTCTTAGGACGCCTTTATTCTACCTATCTTATTTAGTCATCCCGGGTTAGCACTTCCAGTAGTTCAATTTCGAAAATCAGATTGCTGTTGGGCGGGATCTTGTCGCCGATTTGTCTCTCGCCGTAGGCTAGTGTCGCCGGTACCCAAAGCTTGCGTTTACCGCCAACCTGCATACCTTGCATTCCTTGGAACCAGCCCTGGATCACTTTGTTAGCGGAGAGTACGGTCTGAAACGGTCGACCCTTATCGTAGGATGAATCAAACTCCCTGCCATCTTCCAGCCACCCGCGATAATGGGCGGTAATCAGCGCCCCTTTGACTGCCGTTTTGCCACTACCGGTAACCAGATCTTCAATTTTTACGCTGTCTGTCACGCCACTTCTCACTTGCATGGATCGCCAAAAACCGCAGCTTACGTGCATGTGTCTGCATTTTCTAGCTGAGGTGTAGCGAAGGAGTGTTTGTACCTCAGCTTGGTGTGCCGCAAAAATGGCTATATGCTGTTGCCTTGATTGGTCGCCGACGGCTTTTATGTTGAAACTTTTTCTGCTAACAACTTTAGCTCTGGTGGCCTTTGCTGGCAATTCGGTGCTAAATCGTCTGGCGTTGCTGGATGGCAGTACCGATGCGACCAGTTTTACTGCAATGCGCCTGTTATCTGGTGCGCTGGTTTTGCTGCTGATTGCCTCGGCAAGAACCGGAACAGCGCAGGTTCTCAAACGAGGCAGTTGGCTGTCTGCAGCCATGTTATTTATCTATGCGGCAGCCTTTTCTTATGCCTACCAATGGCTTGAAACCGGCATTGGCGCGCTTATCCTGTTTGGTTTTGTGCAACTTAGCATGCTAGTCATAGGTATGTTGACCGGCCAGCGGCCGAAAAAGCTTGAGTTGCTGGGCATGCTGGTAGCCATGGCGGGGCTGGGGTACTTACTGGCACCTGACAAATGGCAGCCGGACCCTTTGGGTTTTCTCTTTATGGCCACTGCTGGCACTGCCTGGGGCTGTTATACCTTGCTGGGTAAGGGCACCAAACAGCCGCTCAATGACACAGCAATGAATTTTGTTCGCGCAGCGCCGCTGGTAGCGATTCTGATGCTCTTTAGCTGGCGCCATATGCAGGTGTCAGATAATGGCGTGGTATTGGCGCTACTCTCCGGCATTCTTACCTCGGGGATCGGCTATGCCATCTGGTATGCGGCCTTGCCACATTTACCCGTTCCGCTGGCGGCGTCCTTGCAGTTACTGGTCCCCTTACTGGCAACGGCGGGGGGCGTGGTATTCAGTGCTGAGCAGGTGTCAGTGAAACTGATATTATCCGCGCTACTGATTCTGGGCGGTATCGCACTGGTAGTTAGGGCGCGAAGCTTGCCTAAAACTCGCTAATTATCAGCTTAGGGGAACAGCATGCGGGTCCCTTTCATCAGCAGATTTTTGCCCTTGCTAAGCTTTGTGCAGATCAGCTAGGCTGCGTAAAAAACACAGGGATGGATTATGCAGCCTCATTCTTATCTCACAAGGCCTTCCAAACAGCAGATACGGGAACTGCCTGCCTTCGCTGGCCTAACACCCAAGCACATTCATATGTTGACCAGCGGCAACCAAGTGGCGGCGGCTTGCCAAGTGTTGGAGCAGGCAGATGTACTGGGCTTTGATACGGAGAGCAAGCCGAACTTTGTGGCCAATCAGTCCACCGGTGGCCCACATTTGCTGCAATTGGCTACCGATAAAGAGGCGTTTTTATTTAGCGCCGCTTTACTTGAGGGAAACGCTCACCTGGCGACAATTATTCAGGCCGAACATATTCTCAAAGTGGGCTTTGGTCTTCGCTCTGACAGAGGGCCTTTGCAGCATAAATTGGGGGTGGCACTCAAACCTTGTGTTGACCTGGCCAAGGTGGTGAAATCACTGGGTTATAAAGATCAGGTTGGGGTGCAGGCGGCCGTGGCTATAGTGCTTAAACAGTATCTGCCCAAGTCTAAGCATCTGTCCACATCCAACTGGGCGCGTTTGCCCTTATCTGAGGCACAGATTGCCTACGCAGCCAATGACGCTTACGCCAGTTTATGTGTGTACCGGTATTTGCAACGCACTGCTCCACAGCTGTTTAACACCTAATCTGGCTAAGCATGATGGCACTCAGGCAGGCTATCTTAAACTGGGATGGAAAAAGCTCGGACTATCTCGCCGGGGTTTACCAAGACCTTGTTGCTCAGACCGGCGCTATTACCCAACTGGTTGAATTGATGGCCGAGCCAGCTTGCCAACCCGGCGCAAGTTGGCTGCTAAAGCAACATCTTGCTCATCTACAAGAACTGACTCCTGTGCAGCAACACCGTTTACTGGATATCTTTGTTGCGCTGGACTGTTGGCAGACACAACTGCACCTTTTGCAATGCTTTGCGGCTTTTATCGTTGATGCTTCTCGCAAAACAGCAGTGGAAGCTAAGTTGCGTTGGGGGCTCAGCCATAGCAACAAATTTGTGCGAGCCTGGTCTTTTCACGGCCTTTTTTACCTGGCAAAGCAGTATCCTGATATGCAGGACGAGGTCACGCAGTTGCTGGAGATGGCGCTGATTGATGAGCCTGCGTCAGTCAAAGCCAGGGTACGCAGCTTGTTAAAGCTAGGTTTTTAGTGTGTTTATGCCGCCAATCCAACGGCCTGCATGATAAACTCGCCAGTTGATTGGTAGGGCATAGTCCTGCAAACGAATTCTTTGTTGGAGAACAATAATAATGAATCTGGAACTCAATGCATTGCATCTGGCCCTTGGCTTTGGCGGGCTTGTGGTGGGCAGCGTGATTAGCTGGATGTTAGTGGCCAGTCGCGCCCGCACCGACAAGCAGCAGTTTCAGAACGAGCTGGATAAATTGGCGCAGCAGTTAGCGCAAAGTCAGCACAGTCTGCATCAGGCCTATGAGGAGGTCAGCGACAAAGAGCGGAGCATTGAGGCTTATCATCAACAGCAATTGCAAGTGCAAAACCAATTGGGCCAGTTCCGCCAGCAGGCCGAGCGTATCCCGGAGCTACAGGCGCAAAGCCGCGAGTGGCAGGACAAATGGCAGCACGCCAACGATCAGTTAAGCAGCCTTCGTACCCAGCTTGAGACGCAGTCGGCCCGATTTGAGCAAGAGCAAAAGGCCATGGCGGAAAAGCTGACGGTGTTGCAGGAAGCCGAAACTCGCTTAAAAGAGCAGTTTGAAAATCTGGCCAATAAGATATTTGAGCAGAAGACCCAGAACTTCAGTCAGGCCAGCAAGCAGAGTCTGGACTCTTTGTTAACCCCTCTTAAAGATCAGATTGAAGGCTTTAAAAAGCAGGTTAGTGATCAATATGTAAGGGAAGGTCAGGAGCGCGCCTCGCTGAAAACCGAGATCCTGGGCCTCAAAGAGCTGAATAAGCAGATTACCGAAGAAGCTGCAGCGCTGACCAAGGCCCTTAAGGGCGACAATAAACAGCAGGGCAACTGGGGTGAGATTGTGCTGGAACGCATTCTTACCGAGTCCGGGCTGCGCGAAGGGCATGAGTATGAAACCCAGGGCCAGTACAAAGATGAACAGGGCAAGGCTTACAAACCTGATGTGATTGTGCATTTGCCTGGTGGCAAGGATGTGATCATCGATGCCAAAATGTCACTGGCCGCCTATGAACGTTATTTTAATGAGCAGGACGATGATAACCGCGCCCGCCATTTAAATGAGCATATTCAGTCTCTGCGTAATCATATTAAGGGCTTGGGTAATAAGGACTATCAGAAGTTAGATGGGGTGCGAACCCTGGATTATGTATTGATGTTCGTGCCGGTAGAGCCCGCGTTTTTGCTGGCCATCGACCAGGCCCCCGACCTTATCAAGCTGGCGCTGGACAATAATATTATGTTGGTCAGTCCCACCAATCTGCTGGTGGCCCTGCGCACCATCAATAATATCTGGCAGTACGAATACCAAAATCAGAATGCTCAGAAAATTGCCAAGAAAGCCGCGGACCTGTACGACAAGTTCGTCGCTTTTACTGCTGACATGGAAGGGCTGGGAGCGTCTTTGCAGACAGTGCAGAAGAAGTATGATGGTGCCCTGAAAAAACTCTCTGAGGGGCGTGGCAATCTGGTACGGCGAGCGGAAGAGTTTAAGAGCCTTGGCGTGCAATCGTCGAAGAAAATCAGCAGCAACCTGGCGGAATTGTCGGTTGACGAGGACGCTGATTAGAGTGTGTTGACCTTTTGAGTATAGATTTTGTTCAAATCCAGCCCCTTCTGGTCACGACGCCGGGCTGAAGGCCTAGTGGGCCTAAGTCAAAGCCCGGCAACACCGAGCAGGACGGGCTGGGTTGAACCCTTCGGGCCGCGCTTGTGGGCTCTTTCTACGGCGTTATCACTCACTCATGTAGAATAACTACACCACGTTCGCTCTGCCTTGTATAAAGGGCCCACAAACTGCTGCAAAATCATACTTAAAAGGTCAACACACTCTAATCTACTGGCGGTTATTCTGCGGTTTCGCTATAGTGCCGGTAAGGCGCTGTTAACTTTTTGTTCTGGAAGGTAAAAGGGTGAAAGTTAGCAAAATAATGAGTGCCCCGGTGGTGACGGTCAAGATGGATGACAACCTACATCGGGTGCATGAGATATTTCAAAAGCACAAATTCCACCATGTATTAGTGGTGGACGGGAAAACCTTACTGGGGGTCATTTCCGACCGCGACCTGCTAAAGGCAGTGAGTGCCCGTATTGGCTCATCCAGTGCGGACGCCAGAGATATGGCATCCTTTCAGAAAAAGGTGTATCAGATCATGACCCGTGATCTGATCACTATTAACCAAAACCACACCGTATTACAGGCTGTTAGGCTGTTTAATCGTCATCCCATTTCCTGTTTGCCCGTTGTTGATGATAATGATCATTGGGTGGGTATCGTCAGTTGGCGGGATATATTTAAGCAAATTGAACAGCGTACAGATGGCAAATTGATCCCCGCCGATCCGACTAAAATTTGAGCTTCCTCTGCCTTTACCTGTGGCTATGCAGGGCGTAAACAATCGAATTCCTCCCCTAATCTGCGGCTGGTATGCTGTGGAAGATAATAGCTATTCAAAAAAGGATCGCCCGTGACGTTCAGACCCGCTCTTCTTTCTTTTGCCCTTTGCTCAGCGCTGTTTGGTGCCCAGGCCCAAGCCAATAGCGTTACCGACGCTATTAATAAAGATTTGCCGTCATTGATGAAGGTTTATAAAGACTTGCATCAATACCCGGAGCTAAGTGGCCAGGAAGTTAACTCTGCTGCAAAGCTAGCCAAAGAAGCGCGCAAGCTGGGCTTTGATGTCACCGAAAAGGTGGGTGGCACCGGCGTTGTGGCCTTGATGAAAAATGGCCCGGGTCCGGTGGTGATGATCCGTGCTGATATGGACGGCTTACCTGTCATCGAGCAAACCGGTCTGGACTTTGCGTCTAAGGTGATTGCGACCACCGAGGAAGGCATGGAAACCGGCGTCATGCACGCTTGTGGTCATGACACCCATATGACGGGCTGGCTAGGGGCTGCACGTCAATTGGCGGCTCGCAAAAATGAGTGGTCAGGCACCCTGATGATGATCCTGCAACCTGCCGAAGAGCGTGGGCGCGGGGCACGCGATATGCTCAATGACGGCTTGTTCAAGCGCTTCCCCAAGCCGGATTATGCCCTGGCGTTTCACAATTCATCTGCGGCACCGGCCGGTGAGATTGGCTATACCGCAGGTTACACCCTGGCCAATGTGGACAGCATAAATATTGTGGTACATGGGGTAGGAGGGCATGGTGCCTATCCGCAAAGCACCAAAGACCCTATCGTTTTAGCCAGTCGTATAGTCAGTACCTTACAAACCCTGGTTAGCCGTGAGCTGGATCCGCAGGACCCGGCAGTGGTCACAGTGGGGAGTTTCCAAGCCGGCAGCAAGCACAATATTATTTCTGACAAGGCGACCTTATTGCTGACAGTGCGCAGTTACTCAGATGCCACTCGTCAGCAAATTATTGATGGTATTACCCGTATCGCAAAGGGCGAAGCTATAGCGGCGGGGATCCCAGAAGATCTGATGCCGGAGGTTACCTATAAGAAAGAATACACGCCTTCCACCTGGAATGATCCTGACTTTACCCGACAAATGGCGGGGGTATTTGCCGAGCATTTTGGTGCAGATCGGGTTAAAGAAGGTAAGCCAAGTATGGCCGGTGAGGACTTTGGTCGTTATTACCGCGCAGATAACAGTATTAAAAGCATGATTTTCTGGGTAGGTGGTGTACCGCAAGAAATCTGGGATGAAGCGCAGAAAAATGGCAGTAAATTGCCTTCTTTGCATAGCCCGTTCTGGGCACCGCAGGCGGATAAAGTGGTTGCCACAGGTGCTGAAGCACTGACGCTGGCGACACTTAAGCTTTTGAAAAAGTAACTCGCTATTGGCAGGCCGCTATTCCTAATCGGCCTGCCAAAAAAATCACCACATTCTGATTGATTTTCAGGCATAATGCGCCGGTCTTAATCCCCTCGGCCGAATACGCTTTCCCATTGTGAATATAACTGCTCTAAAACTTTACTTGTTGCCAAGCCTGTTGGTACTTGGTTCATCTGTTGTGGCCAACGAAGCGCTATGCAACAAAGAACTTAAAGTGCATCTGGACTTACATGCTCCTTCTGCTTATCTCAATGACCAACAGCGAGTGGTGGGCATGGATGCTGATATGGCTAATTTGATCTTAACCGAAGCGGGATGTCAGATAAGTTGGCATTTATTGCCAATGACGGGGGCAAGAATTATTCGTAGCCTGCAGGATGGCGAATTTGATGTGATGGTTCGTGCTTCAAACACTGCTGAACGACGGGAATACGCCTATTTTAGTCAGGCCTATCGGCAGGAAGTCGTGGGGCTGTTCAGTCATAAGCGGGATGGATTGCCCGCTTCCCTGACATTGGAACAAGCACAGGCCAAAGGACTGCGTTTAATTGGCCCGGCCAGCGGTTGGTACGGCGAGCACTTTCAGCGCTTAAGAGCGCGCTGGCAGGAATTGAATTTATATACACCTTATCCAGACGCCGCCAAAGCCACTGAACTGTTTTTCGCACGTCCCAGCCGGGGGGAACTGGTTTTGGTCGATGCGGATATCTTTTTTCAAAATTTGGGCCCTGACCGCTATGACTCAGTGGTGCTAAATGGCCCGGCGTTGATTGTTACCCCGGCTCATCTGATGATCAGAAAAGGTGCCTTGGATACCACAGATTTAGCTGCAATTAATCAAGCTATTGAGACCCTGCTCAAAGAGGGGCGCTTGCAACAGCTGGAAAATCGTTATCGTCCTCTTGCTTTGCAGCGTATGTTACCTCCCTCCCTATTCCCTGTTGTTCGATAACACCCCGGTAATCTGCGGGTTTGTTAGCTACTGTCACTACTCCTGTGACAGCCATGTTTATTCTTGACCGACATCAACTAAGTGCTCTTGAGCCATAGGATTATCTTGCATTTATATGATGTCACTTCATTATTGGCGTCGTGGTGTTGTGGCACCTGCTGTTTGTTTAACTACTGCGCTTTTGTATCCTTGCGAAAGGCGTTCGATGGAATTGAGAGTTCATTTTGGAAAAGATTATCAAGGATATTATCCGTAGCGTGTCTAATACCTACGGACAAGCGTTCTTTGAACAGATTTGTTTAGCACTGGATTACGCTATCAAAGCGGATTATACCTTTGTGGCTTCTTTACAAGCCGACGTGTATGAGGCCAAGACATTGGCGCTGGTGGCTAACGGTAAGCTTGTGGACAATATCAGCTATTCATTAAAGGATACGCCGTGCGCAGGGGTGCTGGATAGGCAGTCTTGCTGTTACCCCTCTGGTGTGACCAGTTATTTTCCTAATGACCAGATGCTTGTTGATATGCAGATCACCGGTTACTTAGGTACCGCGATTCATGACTCTGACGGTAAGGTGATGGGAATTGTAGTGGCACTCTACAAACGCCCCATTCATGAGCCGGATACAACACAAACCTTGTTTGAACTGTTTTCCGGCCGTATATCCGGTGAGATGGAGCGTCTTCAATATCAGGAAAAGCTGCAGCGTCTCAATGCATCATTGGAAAAACGGGTTGAAGATCGTACTAACGAGTTACAAGACGCTATTGCGCATTTGAAGGAAGCTCAGGAGCAACTTATTGAGTCGGAAAAAATGGCGGCTCTGGGCAATTTAGTTGCGGGTGTCGCCCATGAAGTGAATACCCCGCTGGGCGTCGCCATTACATCGGCTAGCGTGGTGCAGGACAGCTTGAATACATTTTGGCAGTTGCTCCATAAAGGGAAGGTACGACGCTCTGATGTGGCTGCCGTAGAACAACGCACCGCACAAGCTATGACCCTGCTGAGTAATAATTTGAGCAGAGCCAAAGAGCTGGTTACCAGCTTTAAGCAAACCGCCGCAGATCAAGAGTCACTGGTGCTTGAAGAGCTGGAGATAATGCACTACTACCAGAATCTCTTGCATCTGTTGTCACCTAAAACACAGCAAAAGCACATTAAGGTCAGCATCCAGGGATGTGTATCCCAACCTGTTCTTACTTTTCCCGGCGCACATGCACAGATCCTGACGAACCTTATCAATAACAGTATTAGTCATGGCTTTGATGAAGCGAAAAACGACCAGGCTGAAATACAAATCTCGCTGATGCAAAAAGAGAATCATTTGATCATTCATTATCAGGATAATGGACGAGGGCTGTCCGAGCATGAGCGCATGCATATTTTCGAACCATTTTTTACCACGGACAGAAAGGCTGGCAACGTCGGACTGGGCATGTCCATTTTATTCAACTTGGTCACACAGAAACTCAAAGGGCAGTTGCAATTGGATCCGCCAGGCAAAGGGTTCGGTATCACCATACAATTACCCCAACAAAGTTAAGTTAGGTCTGAGCTACCACGGGTATGTGCAGCTACAACTGTATACTGTTCAGGTAGTGGCTAAGTTCCAGGTCGGTCTCTTCTTCAAGCTCAGCCAGTGCGCCCAGATCCGTCTTTAACCTGCGTATATCGCGACGCAGCCTGTCATTGTCTTTCAGTAGCTCTTCCCTTTGTGTTTTCGTGCTGTTTTCATCGATGATACTGGCTTGATTGTCCTTAAGCTGCTGCTGGTTTTGTTCAATCCTGCTTTCTATAGACGCCATATCACGGCGAAGTTTGGCCAGCTTGTTCTCCATCTGATGTAGTTGTTGTCCCTGAAAATAGCCTTCCTGAAAGTCCTCGAACCGCTCGCTTTCACACAAGGTATTAAAATTGTTACCTTGCCTGCCCAGAGCTACGCCATTGGAATACACACAGTAGTTTACAACGCCTTGTTGGTGACCGGCCTGGTACTGCTCAAAATCACTGCTCAGTTGGTGCTTAGCGCAGTCGGCCTGATAGTCTCTGAATGCTGCCAATGCACGTCCCTGGCTGCCATCAGTCACACCCATCGCATACCAGTCTGCCACCAGACACTCCTCTTTACTGATGCTGGCACAGCCAGCAAGCAACAAGGTTGTCAGCGGAACGCTGAGTTTGAGAGTGTTGAACAGAGTTGGCATCGCGGGGTTCCTTATTGATTGAGTCCGGTGTTTATCTTTTACGGTGTCCAGGATTATCGCAAAATTAAAGCAGATACGGACATTGACCTTAACCTATCTGCCTGAACAGAAAATTAACCCTGCCTAAGGCAGGGCTGATAAATAAACGGGCAGACGCAACGACAGTCAGCAGACCGCCGCTTTTACGCTATTTTCTGGCGGGCGTGAGCTTCAGCAGTTCGCCATTAGGTTGGTCTGTCAGTAGATATAAAACCCCGTCTTGTCCTTGTTCCACATCCCTTACGCGCTGGCCGATATCCATGCGTTCTTCATGCGTGACTTTGTCGCCATCCAGCTCCAAACGTACCAATTGACTGAACTTCAAAGAGCCAACAAAGAGATCACCTTGCCAGGCATCAAATTGCTTGCCGGTGTAGAACAACATGCCACTGGGGGCGATAGAAGGCACCCAATGATAGAGAGGCTGTTCCAGCCCATCCTGGCTGGTGGTACCAATTTTACCGCCACCGTATTCTTCGCCGTAAGTAATAAGCGGCCAACCATAATTCTTAGTGGCTCTGGCAATGTTTATTTCATCACCGCCCTGGGGGCCATGCTCATGGGTCCACAGTTCGCCGGTTTGTGGGTTCAGCGCCGCGCCTTGCATATTCCTGTGCCCCAAAGACCAGATTTCGTTTAGGGCACCCTCTTGATTAATGTAGGGATTATCTTTGGGGATCTCACCATCTTTACGGATGCGCACTACTTTGCCGTGGTGGGTATCCAGGGTTTGCGCATCCTGGCGTCTGGAGCCGCGGTCGCCCAGAGTAATAAACAGATTGCCCTGGCGGTCAAACACCAGACGACTGCCAAAGTGATAGGGGCTTTCTATTTTCGGGTTCGCTCTGAAAATAACTTCAAGATCGCTCAGGCTATCGCCATTTAGCTTGGCTCTGGCAACGGCGGTGCTGCTTTCTTTGCCATTATTTAGCGGTTCACTAAAACTGAAATATATCCACTGATTACTGGCAAAATCAGGGTCCAGTTGCACATCTAGCAAGCCGCCTTGGCCGTATACCCTGATATCAGGTAAGCCTTTGATGGGCTCGCTGATCTGACCGGCTGGACTGATAATGCGCAAATTGCCACTTCGTTCGGTTACCAGCAGGTTGCCATCTGGCATAACGCTCATGCCCCAGGGATGGGATAGGCCATCAGCGACTTTTTCAATACTGATGATGGCTTTTTCGCTGGTTAAGGTGGTTGCTGCCAGTGCACTGTTACCCAGGCTCAGTGCGGTTAACAGCAGACTTGTTACTAGTTTCATTAAAATGCCTCGTTTATTGTAATTTTTCTGAGATAGTAGCCTTATTATATCTGGATCCCAGACAATCGGGTTAAACTTACCAGGATTAGCGGCCAAGTCTGACCGTTACCATTGGATGCTTGGATTCACTGATTATCAGATTGGTTGCGGGCAAAAAAAACGCCTCTTCAGAGGCGTTTATCGGTTTAAAGCAAGTCTACCCGGGTTCCCCACAGGTCGTACTCATCAGAATGCTCTATTTGTACTTTGACCAAGTCTCCGGGCTTAAGCTCGGTATCGCCGTTTAGGTAAACTACACCGTCAATCTCTGGAGCGTCGGCGTAGGTGCGCCCAATCGCGCCTTCTTCGTCCACTTCGTCAATCAACACATCCATTTGTGTACCGATACGCTTTGCCAGCTTAGCAGTACTGATTGCCTGTTGCTTCTCCATAAAGCGCTCATAACGTTCTTGTTTGACCTCTTCAGAGACAGGATCTGGTAGATCGTTAGCTGTCGCGCCTTCAACGTCGGAATACTTAAAGCAACCAACCCGGTCAAGCTGCGCGTCGTCCAGGAAATCCAGCAGCATCTGAAAGTCTTCTTCGGTTTCACCTGGGAATCCGACAATAAAAGTGGAGCGGATCACCAACTGTGGACAGATCTCGCGCCAATCCTTGATGCGTTCTTTGGTCCGCTCAGCTGCAGCGGGGCGCTTCATCAGCTTAAGAATGCGCGGGCTGGCATGCTGCAGTGGAATATCCAGATAAGGCAGAATTTTTCCTGCCGCCATCAGTGGGATGACTTTATCCACTGAAGGGTAGGGGTAAACATAATGAAGGCGCACCCAGATACCCATTTCGGCCAGTTTTTCACAGAGTTCGGTCATACCGGTTTTGACCGGCATGCCATTCCAGAAACCCGTACGGTTTTTCACATCCACGCCGTAGGCGCTGGTGTCCTGTGAAATTACCAACAATTCTTTCACACCGGCTGCTTGCAGCCGTTTTGCCTCGTCCAATACTTCACCGACGGGACGGCTCACCAGATCGCCGCGCATCGAGGGGATAATGCAGAAAGTACAACGGTGGTTGCAGCCTTCGGAAATTTTCAGGTAGGCAAAATGACGAGGGGTCAGTTTCACACCATGATCCGGCACCAGATTCACAAAGGGATTGTGCTCGGGTTTTGGCAGATAGCCATGCACCTGCTCAACCACGCTTTCATAAGCGTGTGGGCCAGTGATGGCCAGCACATTAGGATGCACTTCACGAATTTCGTCTTCCTTGACGCCAAGGCAGCCGGTCACTATTACTTTGCCGTTTTCAGCCAGGGCTTCGCCTATAGTATCCAATGATTCCTGCACAGCTGAGTCAATAAAACCGCAGGTGTTGACGATAACCAGGTCGGCATCGTTATAGGTATTCACCACATCATAACCTTCGGTGCGCAGCTGAGTCAGGATGCGTTCTGAGTCCACCAGGTTTTTCGGACAACCCAGAGAAATAAAACCGATACGGTTACCACCAGCAATGTCGACTTCCTGTCCCTGTTTGGCTTGTTCAGCCAAGACTTTCTTGGGGGTGTCCAGTGTCGTGGTCTGGTTTGGGGTATAGGTTTCTACGGTCATAGTGTCTCGCTGGCTAAAGGCATTACTGGCCGGCTCTCAGGTAGGCCGGAAAAAAGTCGGCGGATTATACACAAAGCCTAGTGCAATGGCAGTAGCTTAGCTTAAAAACTGTGCAGTACGAACGTGGTTTTTGTATGGTATTCCCCACATGATGCGCCTAAATGCAATATCAGATGATACCTTTCTGAAGCAGAGCTACATGACTTCATGAATTGGCGAGTTTGCATTGGCTGATCGAACACATAAAATCTCCTCTAGGCTTGGCAAACGCCAGGAGGCCTCTCGCTCTTACGTCCTTATTTTACTTAGGTTCAGACTGAGTGAATGCCTCACTGATAAAATGGATGCGGACCTGATTATCGTCACCTTGCCGTCGGTCATCAAATCCGAGACTAATCCTGACAGATAAGTTTACACTAACAGCTTCGAGCAAAAGGGCTTTTATCGATGCTAGGTCGTTTTCTTATTTTAGTGTTGAGCTTGGCTATATTGCCGCTTAGGGCGGAGTCCCCCCTGCCTTGTGAAAAAGTTGAGGGGCGGCCTTGTATTGCTTTGGTGTTAGGCGGCGGCGGCGCGCGCGGCGGCGCACATTTGGGGGTTATCCGTGAACTTGAAGCGCGCCAGATCCCCATAGATCTGGTGGTAGGTACCAGTATAGGGGCCTTTGTTGGCGGCTTGTATGCGTCGGGTAAAAGCCCAGATGAGATCGCGGATATTCTGCATGACCTGAATTGGGGTGATGGTTTTCGCGATCAGGTTTACCGCGATGAAATGCCCATGCGTCGCAAACAGCAGCGTGATGAGTATCCCATTCGATTGGAGTTGGGGGTCGGTCTGGAAGGCGTCAGGGTGCCCAAAGGCGTGTTAGCCGGACAGGCCATGGCCGATCTCGTGGAGCAGGCCTTTGGTGTGCAGTCTGACTGGGTGCATTTTGACCGTATGCCCATCCCATTTCGGGCAGTGGCCACAGATTTAACTAACAGTGATGAGGTGGTATTAGAAAAAGGTAGCTTACTGGCGGCGGTACAAGCTTCTATGTCGATTCCTGGCGTCGTCCGACCGATGAAATTGAATGACAAGCTGTTGGTGGATGGTGGTGTCGTCAATAACCTGCCGGTAAGTATCGCCAAAGCCCTTGGTGCCGATAGGGTGATAGCGGTAAATATTGATGGTCCGCTGAAAAGCGCTGAACAACTGGACTCGGCGTTTGCCATTACCGAACAGCTAACCAGTTTTCTTGTCAGACAGGGGGTGCTAAAGCAACTGGCCTTGTTGCAGGAGACTGACTTACATTTGCGACCTGAGATTGATGATATCGGCACTCTGGACTTTTTCCGCCTTGAAGAGGCGGTGGCGGCAGGACGTTTGATAGCTAGCCAACACGCCGAGCAGTTGCTGGAATTCAGTCAGGATACCGACAATTATCAACATTGGCTAAGTTCGCATCGCAATGCGCAGGTCAGCGAAATGGCGATTAATAGGTTGATTCTGGATAACCAAAGTCGTCTGGATGATGAGGTACTGATTGCGCGTTTGGGTTACCAGTATGGGCAGGCGCTTGACTCAAAACAACTTCGTGAAGGTATCCGCAGCATGTATGGTCTGGATACTTTAGAGCGGGTGTCGTATCAGCTCTATCACACCAATGAGAAAGAGACCACTATGGTGCTCAAGGCTGAAGAAAAAAGCTGGGGGCCAGGCTATCTGAATTTTCGCTTTCGTCTTGAAGATGATTTTGGCAGTAACCGCCATGTGCAACTTGGCGCTTCTTATACCCTGACCAATCTCACAAAATTGGGCGCAGAGTGGCATTCAGAGCTGGCGCTTGGCACGGATAAGCTGCTTAGCAGTGAATTGTATTGGCCGCTGTTGTCACCTGCCACTTTTGTCAGTGGTAAGGTGGTGCGAGAAAGCGGCGCATTGGTCGTAGAAGACAGCAGAGGGTTGTCTTTAGGTGACTTTTATAAAGAGCAGCTCATGCTTAGCGTGGATGCGGGATGGAATGTTTCCGATGATGCCGTGCTCAAAGCGGGCTGGATCGACAAGAACGGCAGCTACCAATTGCCCGCGGCGCTGGCCAGCAGCTTTGGCTATAACCATTTGCATTACGACAGGCACGGTCCTCAGTTCGCTTTCGCCTGGGACACCCTGGACAATCGCGCGTTTCCTACCCGGGGAATCAAGTTGTCGGCGGTTTATCAATGGCTGGATGACCGCTTCGCTGACGAACATTCCGATAGTGTCAATCAATCCTGGGAGCTGGTGGCGGCACATCAATGGCAGTCTCATATACTTAACACCCGTTGGCGCTTTGAACAGTATGAATCAGACGATGGCGATATTGCCTTGGAACAATATTCGCTGGGTGGGCTGTTTAATTTGTCGGGATACCCTAAAAACTATCTGTTTGGTCCCAAGGTGGCATTTGGTAGCCTGATCTACATGTACAAGTTGCATGAAGACAAGTTCGGGTTCTTTAAGTCTCCGTTGTACTTGGGGATGTCGGTTGAGCGCGGCAGAGTGGAAGACAACTGGTTACAGCCAGACATAACCAGAACGGCCCCTTGGATTTGGGCCGGCAGTATCTTCGCTGGTTGGGATAGCCCCATCGGGCCGGTGTTTTTGGGTTATGGGCAGGCGGAGGCGGAGTATCAGGACCGAGCCTATCAGTTGTACTTATCTTTGGGGCAGAGCTACTAAAACGCCTATTATGATTGACCCACGTGGATGATCTTTGGGTTGCATTAGCCCTGGCATTCGTAATATTAAGTTCGCCGAAAATGCATAAGAGCGCAGAGCGTTTTCAGTGATTTTAAGACTCAATTCACCTTGCTGGTGGCTGCTGCTCACTGACTCAGGATGGATTTTTCGGTGTGTCCCCTATGTCATCGGTATCTTGCTGAGCTTGTATCCATCGCTGTACCTTCTGTATGACGCGCGGCTCGCATAGTAGACCAATATGGCTGACGGCAAATAGCTTGACCTGCCTGGCTCTGGGTTGCATGGCATTTTTCAACGGGTAGACAACCAGATCGTTGCGTGAACCCAGGGTCATGACTGGTACGTTGGGAAGCATTTGACAGATATCGGGTAAGGTTTGCAATTCGGGGCTGGCTGGATGAAAAAGCTGTTTTAGCCAGGGCAGGGCGAAGTCACCGATTATAGCCGTACCTTTGTGGGGGGTGCCCAAAGTGGCAACTGATGCAATAAGGCGGGCATCCTCAGGATGGTGGTTTAGCAGCATGCGGATCACCAAACCACCCATGGAGTGCGCTACTAAATGGACTTTTTCGCCATTTGCAATCTTATCCAATACCTGGTGCAGAGTATGGATATAGCGTTCGACCGGAATATAAGGTTTACCCAGGTTAATGCTGTAGGTGCGAAAACCTGCTTGCTCCAGAGACTGGCGGAATGCCCAAAAGCAGTTGCCGTTCATATGCAGTCCATGTATCAGCAACACTTTGGGACCAAAGCCAGAGCGGAGCGGGTGTAAGCCTTTACGGTTCTTAGTTAGCAGATACCAGCTCAGTTTCAGTATGGTGCGAATAATTTGCCAGATGAATGCCAGACTGCCGAGCAACCCCATAGCTGCATAGCGCCCCCCAGTCATCTTATAATGACGACTTACCCGCCACTGCAACAACACAAAGGATAATGCATAGAAAGCCAAGGTTAAAAATAGCAGGATAAGAGGAAAAGTAAGCCACAGATCCATGAAGCTTCCACCGTTCTGTTTATGAGTACATTGAACCAGAACGGCGGCAAGCTGGCAATTAAGCTGGCAATATGAACATAATGTAGAAGTCAAAAATAACAGGACTGGCTATGTTGCAATCTGTGGCTTTTAATTTAGCAATATTGACGATTGCAACCCTGGCGTTTTATCTGTTTATTTTTGTTTTACCCAAACAGCCCAAACGTCACCAGCATCGTGCGCTCTTGTGCTTCCAATATTCTTTTGTGCTTAGCTATCTGGCCTATGCTGGGCTGTGTCTGCGTTACTTAGGGTTTTGGGGCACCTCGGTGCTGACGGTGAATTTATTTTTGCTCGCCGCGTTTTATCTGTTTTATCAAGGTGTGAGGCTTAGATTTAATGCCCCCCTGAATTGCCGCGCGGGTCTGCTGGTTGTCGCTCATCTGGTTCTGTTCACCTTGGTGCAATGGTGGTTGTGGCGGGAGGGGCACTGGTACGGCACGCGAGAATTGCTGGCTTTTTTTAACCACAGTATCCCCTTGCTCCTGACCCAGCAATTCTTGTTTGTACGACGACGGGCACACAACGGCGGCGACCGCTTGATGCAACTGACGCTGTTGTTGATTTGGTTGATGATACTGGTGGTGATGCCCATTTATGCCTATGCAGGTCAACCACTGGGCGGATTACTGCCGATTGCGACCCTATTTGCCCTGGCACTGGAGTGTTTACTCTTTGCTGGGGTGGCTATGAGCTACATCCATGATCTGATCGCTAAGCTGAAAGATGAGGCCTATACCGACAATTTGACCGGCTTAAAGAACAGACGCTTTTTCAAACGGATTTCTGCCGGAGTGTTTTCATCTGCAAAGCGATACCAATTTTCTATTTGTGTAATTCTGGCTGACATTGATGATTTTAAAACGTTAAACGATGAGTTCGGTCACGCCGAGGGGGATATGGCTATTCGTTTGGTCGCAGATACCCTGAAAAGTATTGTCAGAGAGGAAGATGTACTGGTGCGTTTTGGTGGTGAGGAGTTTTTGATCCTAACGCCAAACACTCAGGTTGAGGAGGCTGTGCGCATAGCCGAACGTATGCGTGCCAATGTTGCTGCCCTGGAACCTAAGAATACCGCCCTTTGCCGGGAAATAAGTTTGAGTGTTGGAGTGAGCCTGGTGCAGGACTATGCTGATTTGGAGCTGGCAATTCAACGTGCCGACAAGGCCATGTACGAAGCCAAGAAAGGTGGCAAAAACAGGGTCGTACTAGCCCAAGCGCCCGAACATACCGTGGCAAAAAACGAAAGTAAAACTGCTCTGATAAAGTCAGCTAAGTGAGTTTAGCGACTTTATCAGGTTGTGCTCGCACCTACCGAACTAATTTTCCATTCCAAAGGGCAGATTCTGGTAACTGCAGGTCAGGTTGTTTTGCGGCTGAGCGTGACTGAAATACGTATCTTCGCTGGGCATCAGTACGATGGCGATATCTCCTTGTTGCCAGCGAAGCGGCTCTGTGGCGCCGCAAGCCTGACGCACTGTGTTGCGCCATACACCATCCTCGCTGGCTTCAAATGGCTGTGGCTGAGCCAGGGTAAAGTCCAAGCTTTGGGTTTTATCGTTATAGCTGACTTTATCGCCATGAGTCAGATAGTGGCTCATACCCACCACCTGGCGTTTTGAGCCTTGCAATTTATAAATACTGTGGGCCAGATCCACAATAAACACACCGCCTTGGCCTATGACCTGCATAGCAAGATCGTTGTTCTGCCAACCGACCAGCAAGGCCGTGGTTTCATCGACACCAAAACCGAAGCGGCTGCCTGTTTGTGCCGCCAATAAGGTTAGTCTGGCTTCTCTGTCTCGCTCTGAAAAATGTGTGTCCAGAACACCAAGCTGGAAAAGCCCGGTTCCGCCCAGCGCCCGGTAGGTCAGATCACCGCCCATCAGGCCGTTTATGCAAGGACTGTTATTGGCGCAGGACTCGGGTGGTGGGGCAGCGGCAAATGCGCCTCGTTCAAAGGCCATTTCAGATGTACCGCTGCTGATCATCGGTACGGGTCTGCCTGAGAATACCCCGCCTGATTGCACCGCCGTGCCGGCGCTGGTGCCACCGACCACCATAAGGTTAGCGGCAAGTCGTTGTTTTATCAGTGTCAGTTCCGGGCTATCTGCACCATTTGGTAGGGTCAGAGCAGCCAGAGTGCGGCTTTGATCGCCACCATTAAAAAACACCCCCTGTACCTGACTTAACTGTTCCAGCATCAGCTCGGGATGCTGACAAAATTGCAGTTGTTGTTGGGTACGCTCGGGGTAAATGGCTTCGCGGTTATGGCTGCCATTTTGTGCTCGTAGTCTGCTTAGCTGCTGACAGCCCTGTAAACCCATGGCCTCCAGTGCCCGGGCCTGTTGGTAGCTTTGGTCCAGTGGTAACCACAAGACATCGGCGCCGGCCTGGGTAAATACCGAAGTATAAAAATCTGCGGATTCAAAGGGATCTCGACTGGATGCTGTTATAACAGCTATTTTGGCCTTGCTGTGCGTGGCAGATTGGCCTCTGCTTTGGGCCATGGCAACAAAATGCTGGTAAATGCTCAGGGCGGATTGATTACTGTTGTTGGCCAGATCCACCCGTTCTTTTTTGCGTTGGCCGTGGCTGTCTGTTTGCGCCACTTCCAGATAATCCAGCATGGCATCAAACAAGATGGCGGGAATCTCATCATAGAAAATGGCGCCGTTGATATGCTGGAACTGGGTGTGGTCAAAGGCATCGCGAAGTTGTGTTCGGGTCAGCAGTTTATCCTGCTGGCGTGAATAAATATGCTGTATTACCTGGGTGAAATCCTGCCGATAATTTTCACTTTGCTGCAAAAAGGGCGGGGCAGCATACAGGGCGGTTAGCCGATTTGGTGAAAATTGATACAGGTTCTGTTGCTTGTCCTGTTCATCAAACCGGGCAGTCAGACAATTTTTCTGGCTCAGGCTGGAGCAGGTTTTCAGGCCGCCACCCACCAGCATAAGCTGATGTCGTTTTGCATTTAACTTGATGTTTTCCTGTATTTTAGTCTCTTTTTCACTGCCATTGTCGGCATGTACCTCGATGTTGCTTAATGCAAATAAAAGTATTAAAGAGGCGAATCTTTTAGCAGATATGCTCATTTTATTTAGTTAAATTTTTGTTGACATGATTTTACGCTACGGGTATCTCTAATTGGGTGTCAAATATTAATTGTTCCTTCAGACGACCGTCTGATACTGAATAAATATTGACGACTTATTAGCCAAAACCAGAAGATTTCATGTTAAAAAAAGCGGTCAACCTGACCACCTACTATTACAAGAGCTTCTACCTGTCAGAGTGGTTTGACGAGTAGAAACTGCCTTTCGCGTTATCGCTGAGTGTTGCTTCAGGCAGCACTGCATCTGCATTTAAAAAACATAACGATTAATTTCTGGTCGCACTGGACTGCCCTTGAGGCGTTCATGCGCCCGGTATGCGACAGGTATTCGAACATGAAATTCAGCAAATTAACGATGGCGCTGGCCTTCAGCTTTTCGGGTTATGCACTGGCTCAGCAGGCCAGTAATCTGCCAACCCTGCAGGATGACAGTAACCTGGAGAAAATTCAGGTCACAGGTACTCACATCAAAGGGGTGGATATGGAAGGGGCGCAGCCACTGACCATTATCAGCGCCGAGGATATTCGCAAATCCGGCGCCACCACGGTGTTTGAGTTGATGAGTACCTTGACTCAGACCCGTGGCGGTGAAGGGGCTTTTTCCACCTCACAAAGTGGTGCGACGTCAACCTCGACCCCCGCTGGACAAGCTGCCGCTTCACTGCGTGGCTTAGGGCCTTCTGCCACCCTGACACTGATTAATGGTCGGCGCATTGCGGCCAGTTCTTTTGCTTCTGGTACGCAGAACTTCGTCGATATCAACAGCATTCCCCTGGCGGCTATCGAACGCATCGAGGTATTGGCAACCGGCGCTTCTGCAACCTATGGTGCTGATGCGGTGGCCGGGGTGATTAACTACATCCTTAAAAAAGATTTTCAGGGGGCAGAGTTCAATGCCGTTTACGGTAATAGCACTGCCAGTTCTGATGAAGGTAGCTTGAACCTGAATATCATTTGGGGTGACAAGCTGGCAGGCGGCGATTTGATGCTGTTTATGGACTATTATGACCGCAAGGATTTTAGAGCCACCGACCGACAGTCAACTCGAATGCCAGTGCTGCAAAGCAGCTATTCCTATTTGTCTAAAACCCCGAATATCTACTACAACTCATCCAATGTGACGGATGCCGACGGCAATTATCTGGAAATTGCCAATCCGAATTGTGCCACCCCTTTGGTGACGACGGAATTCGGTGAAGACATTTGTGCCTATTATGGAAACGAAGATGACTGGCTGGAAACGCCGCTGGAAAGCCTGTCTGCAGGTTTCACCTATCAAAAGAGCCTGGGCGGACTGGATTGGAAAACCGACTTCTTTTATACCCGCACCAAGTCCACGTCTTATTCCAGCCCATCGCCTATTAACAGAATTGATGATTCTGAAGGGCCTTTTACTGAAGAAACCGCCATTGATATTTTTCCTGATGCCATTCGCAACCAGCTTATGGATGACATTTATTTTCAGCGTTTTGATACCCAAGCTGGCCGTGAAATCTGGGGCTTTATGTTCGATGGGCGCTTTGCCACCCCCCGGACCGTGGAGATTGAAAGCAATGCGTTTCGCCTGGTAACAAGTTTGTCTGGCACCCTTGGACGTTGGGACTGGGAATCGGCCCTGACGCTGTCAGAATCTGAGTCTGATCAGGTGGCGGTAGCGGGTGTGTATAACCGGTACAAATATCATGCAGCCCTGGCCGGTGAGCTTTGCTCAGACGGCAGCCTGGCCAGTTACGATGGGGAAAACCTAAACTGTAGCAGCGGCGATTTGCTTGGCCTTTATAACCCGTTTCTAAGTGGTGATGCCAGCAATGACAGCATATTGGCCACTGCTCAGGAACAGCCTACCCGCAAAGGTGAAAGTCGGGTTTATGGCTGGGATCTGCGTTTCTCTGGCGACCTGGTTGAATTCAACGACGAGATGATTCGTTCGGCTTTTGGCGTGGAAGTGCGTCAGGAAGAAATTACCGATGTTCCGTCGCAGAATGCCAGGGCCCGATTCGATAACGGTTATCTGGTGGATGTGTTTGGTTTTGGTTCCAGTTTATCCGAGGCGAAAAGAACCCAATGGGGCGCTTTTGCCGAGTTACATATCCCGTTAACGGAGCAACTGGAAATGCAACTGGCGGGTCGTTATGACCATTATGATGATTTTGGTGGCGACCTTAATCCAAAAGTAGCGCTAACCTACCGGCCGGGCGAAGACTGGGTGCTGCGGGCATCCTGGGCAACGTCTTTCCGGGCACCTTCACTCACTCAGGCGGGGGTGAAACTGCGCACCACCCGTGCATCCTTTGATTGCTCGGCGAACCAGGCGGTGGCCGACCTTTATTGTGAAGGCTTTGGGGATTTGCGTGGTCATAATGTACTGGAATTGGGGAATCCTAAATTGCAGGCTGAAGAGTCTGAATCGCTCAGCCTGGGATTCGGCTATAGCCCCACCCGCAATACCAGCCTGACCCTGGACTATTGGCGTTTTGATCACGAGAAGCTGGTGGACACGGATATGACAGGGGTACTGAATCGTGCCATCACTGATGCATCGCTGCGTCATTGCGGCCTGGTGCCGGAAGGACAAATGGGGATTTCCTACGATCCACAAATGTGTGATGTAACCGACAGTCAGGGCCTGACCATTGAACAGCAGGGGGCGAACCTCACTGAAATACTGGATGCCTGGGTGGATTATGCCGACCCACGCTATGCCGAGTTGGAACTGTATCGCGACCATGTACTGCTGCTGGAAAATACCGGTACGCAAACCGTGTCCGGACTGGATTTGACCTTTGACCATCGTCTCGAATTTGCAACTGGTGCATTAAGCTTTAGCCTGGATGCCACCCATTACATCAGTTATGAACGCAATAAGCCGGGCTCCGATGACATTGAAGAGCTGGCTGGTACCTGGCGTTATCCCAAGAATATCGCTACCGCACGTGTATTCTGGGATCAGGACAACTGGTACGCAGGTCTGACGGCTTACTACACAGGCGCTTATGAGGATGATATCGAACGTTTGCGGGGCCGGGAATTGGATGAACTGGACGCCTTGGGCGAGTTAGACGCCGATGGCAAGCGCGATGTCAGTGCTTGGACCACATTCAGGGCAACCTTAGGTTATGAGTTTGATAACGCCAGTATCAGCCTGTCGGTAGACAACCTGTTTGACCGTGAACCGCCCAAAGCTTATGGCTCGGCCAGAGGCTTTGATTCGATTAATCATAATGCCTACGGCACCCTTTACAAGGTATCGTTAGCCTACCGTTTCTAAGTTTAGTGTGGGGAGGGTTGCCTCCCCAAAATTCTTCACTTATCAGGCCAACGTATACGGCCGGGATATGCTATGCAACAAGATAACGATCAAGCCAAGGGGCTTTCCAGTCGCATGCCGGATGCCTTTGTCATCCTGTTTTTTGTGGTGGCCCTGGCCACTTTACTGACTCATCTGCTGCCTGCTGGTTACTTTGAATTAGAAGAAGTGACACAAAACATCAATGGCCAAACCCAGGTTCGCCAGCTTATCAGGCCGGACAGTTTTCGCTTTGCTCAAGATTCGCAGGGGCAGGCCGGGCTGTTTGATGCAAAGGGCAGCCAGGGCTTTTTGAATTATGCCTTTGAAGGCATGGTGTCGGGGGATAAATGGGGGGCTGCTGTTGGGGTGGTGGCCTTTATTCTGATTGTGGGTGGCGCCTTTGCCATCATTATGCAAACCGGCGCAGTGAATAATGGCATCCTTGCCCTGATAAACCGTACCAGGCGCGCCGACAGGCTGATCCTGCCACTGATGTTTTTACTGTTTTCCCTGGGCGGCGCCGTATTTGGTATGGGCGAAGAGGCTATCGCCTTTTGTATTGTGCTGACCCCGCTGGTGATTGCCATGGGCTATAACGCCATTACCGCCGTGCTTATTACCTATATTGCCACGCAAATTGGCTTTGCCACCTCCTGGATGAACCCCTTTAGTGTGGCGATTGCGCAGGGTATTGCCGATGTACCGCTGATGTCCGGCAGTGGTTACCGGATGATCCTGTGGGCGGTGTTTACCTTATGCGGTATGTTGTTTACGTTGCGCTATGCGGCTAGGGTGAAGGCTAACCCTGCAGCCAGTCTCAGTCAAAGCGCAGACAACTATTTTCGTGCCCAGCAGCAAGCGCAGCTAAGCAATCATTTCAGCAAGGCCGATGCAGCTATACTGCTGAGCCTGCTGGCAGGGATTCTATGGGTATTGTGGGGTGTTACTTTTCATCAATATTATATTCCGCAGATTGCCAGTCAGTTTTTTGCCATGGGTATTGCCGCTGCTTTTATTGCGGTGCTGGTCGGGCGCATGACACTGAATCAGGCCTCTCAGGCGTTTCAGCAAGGCGCCAAAGATTTGCTGCCTGCCGCCCTGATTGTCGGCATGGCCAAGGGTATTGTGCTGATTCTTGGTGGCGACAATGCCACCACCCCCTCGGTGCTGAACACGCTGTTGCACTATGTTGGCAGTGGCATGTCCAGCGTATCTGAAAGCGTTTCCGCGCTGTTTATGCTGGGCTTTCAGTCGCTGTTTAACTTCTTTATAGCCTCGGGGTCGGGCCAGGCGGCCCTGACCATGCCTTTGATGGCGCCGCTGTCTGATTTAGTCGGCGTATCAAGGCAAACGGCAGTGCTGGCATTTCAGTTAGGAGACGGGCTGACCAATATCATCATTCCCACCTCGGCCTCTCTGATTGGTTGCCTTGGCGTGGCCAGAATTGACTGGGCGGTATGGGCGCGCTTTGCCTGGAAGCCCATGCTGGCGCTGATGGCCATGGCCGCGTCAGCTATGTTGATTGCAGTAACGATAGGATATCAATGAACAATTTAACCCTAATTAAGAATGCCCATGTGTTTGCCCCACAAGATATGGGCAGACAAGACGTACTTTTTGCTGGCCAGCAGATTCTGGCGGTGGGTCATCACCTCGACTTGCAAGGCGGCGCACTTCATGTCGTCGATGGCAGCGGCAAGCTACTGTTGCCAGGACTGGTGGACAGCCTGGTGCACATTACCGGTGGTGGTGGGGAAGGTGGATTTCATACCCGAACCCCGCAGATGAACCTGACCGATGCCACCCTGAGCGGCGTGACAACCCTGATTGGTGCACTTGGTACCGATGCCACCACCCGTACCCTGACCGATTTGCTTGCCAAAGCCGGCGCACTTTGCACTGAAGGTCTGAGTGTGTACTGTTACACCGGCTCTTATCAGATACCGGCACGAACTATCACGGGCAATATCACCGACGATATTGTGCTGATTGATAAGTTTATTGGTATTGGTGAGGTGGCTATTGCCGATCACCGCTCATCACAGCCTTGTGCCAAGGAACTGATGCGTCTTGCCTCTGAGGCCAGAATTGGCGGTATGCTCAGTGGTAAGGCCGGTATTGTCAGTATTCATGTGGGAGAGGGAGCCAGCCGGTTGGCGCTATTGGAACAGGTTGTCAGAGAGTCAGATATTCCGGCCTCACAGTTTTATCCCACCCATATTAATCGCAATCTGGATTTATTAGAGGCGGGCATGGCCTGGGCTGCGCAGGGCGGCTTTGTGGATATGACCACCAGTACCAATGCACAGTTTATTGCCGAAGGGGAAATTCCGGCCGCCAAAGCGTTGGCAATGTGTTTGCAGCGGGGCGTGCCGGTCAGCCAATTAACCATGAGTTCGGACGGTAATGCCAGTTTACCTGTGTTTGATGCGCATGGCCGTTTGATTGGGTTGGAAGTCGGGCAGGTTGCCAGTTTATATAAGGCGATGGTCGAAGCCGTGCAGCAATATAATGTCCCACTTACGCAAGCCCTTACCTCGGTCACGCTAACGCCGGCCCGGATCCTGGGATTGGCCGCCAAAGGCCGGATTGACTCTGGTGCAGATGCCGATCTGCTGCTAGTCGATAAGGATACCCTGGCCATCGACAGTGTGTATGCCAGAGGACAGCAGATGGTAGCGGAAGGTATGCCCTTGGTTAAAGGTACCTTTGAATAACTAACATGACATGCCGGTACATCGGCATGTCATATTTCCTGCCTTTCCTTGCAAAGCTGTCATTAAACTGTCACCAGTGGCAAATTCTGATAAATTTCTGCAATCTTTACAGAATTGTTAATTGCTCTTAGCCCTTCAGCCTTACTTATCCCTTTAAGTAATTTTACTTAATAAGTGTAACTTTTTGATTTTTAAAATATATGTACAAGAAGTTATGAATTTTTATGACGTCTTCCTGTTTTTATACCAAAGCACAGAATTGGATAAGTTTATATACGCTGCCCTGACTTGGGTGAAGCTAACCGACAAGCACCATTCAACACTTTGTGAAAGGAAGGACAATGAAAACAAAACTTACCCTGCTGTCTGTTGCCATACTGGCGTCGATGCAGGTGACCGCAGCACCTGCAGATTCTTTAATTCTGACTGGCGTTATTGATGGGCCACTAACGGGGGGCATTCCCAAGGCCGTCGAGCTGTACGTGGCAAAAGATATTGACGACCTCAGCCATTGTGGTGTCGGCTTTGCCAATAATGGCGAGGGAACCGATGGTCAGGAATTTACCTTTCCAGCTCAGGCAGTTAGCGCTGGTACATTCTTGTATGTGGCCTCTGAGTCGACGGGTTTCACCAGCTTCTTTGGTTTCTCACCTGACTTTACCTCAGGGTTTGCAAGTATTAATGGTGATGATGCCATTGAAGTTTTTTGTGATGGCGTTGTGGTTGATAGCTTTGGGGATGTGAATGTTGATGGCAGCGGCCAGGCTTGGGATTACCTGGATGGCTGGGCTTATCGCACGGCCAATACTGGTCCTGACGGTGCTAACTTTGCGTTGGCTAATTGGACCTTCAGTGGCACTAATGCGCTGGATGGCGTTGCGAATAACACCAGTACCGGTTCTCCTTTCCCGCTTAAGTCATTTGGTCCGGAAACCGATCCCGGTGATGGGGGCGATACGGGGGGAGATGGCGATATTATTGATGGTAGCGTGTGTTTCAATTGCCCGGATTTAAGCAAGATAGCCGATGCCGCACTGTTTAATGATGGGCAATATTATGCACCGGTTATTGCGGCTATCGGCGCTGGCAGTACTGCAACGGAAGTTAAGCCATTACTGACTAACACCATCAGCAACGACCACAGGGTACTGAGCTACGCTGAAGTGTGGACCGCCCTGACAGTTACCGACCAAGACCCACAAAACAGCAACAACGTGACGCTACTTTACAAAGGTACGTCACTGGCCAAGTCGAGTAACGGCAGTGGTAGCCAAAGCAGCAACCCGGATAACTGGAACCGCGAACATGTTTGGCCTAACAGCCACGGCTTCAATAGCCAGTCTTTTGAGGCTTACACCGATATTCACCATTTACGTCCCACCGATATTTCGGTAAATGCCTCGCGTGGCAATCTGGATTTTGATACCAGTGACTCCCCACTGGCTGAAGCGCCGCAAAACCGCATCGATAGCGATTCTTTTGAACCAAGAGACGCCGTAAAAGGTGATGTGGCGAGAATGATGCTCTATATGGACGTTCGCTATGAAGGCGCGGATGTGACGCCTGATCTGCAGTTGGTGGACCGACTCACTGGCCCCGGCGAACCTGCTCTTGGCAAGTTATGTCGCTTGGTTGAATGGCACAATGCTGATCCTGTGGACAGTGTTGAGCAGAACCGCAACAACGCCATCTACGAATTCCAGGGCAACAGAAATCCATTTATTGATCATCCCGAGTGGGTTGAGGTGTTGTACAGCACAGATGAGTGCGACAACGGCGGCGGTGACAATGGTGGTGGCGATCCGCAAGAGCCAACCCCAGGTGAAGCTGGTTTGATTTTCTCTGAATACGTGGAAGGTGCCGGCGGCAACAATAAAGCTATCGAGCTTTTCAACGCCACAGGCGCAAGCATTAATCTGTCTGGTTATCAGGTGTTGCTATATGCCAACGGCTCAACTACTCCAGGCAACAAACTGGATCTACAGGGCAGCCTGGCTTCTGGCGCAACCTATGTAATTGCCAACTCCGGCTCCAATGCTGAAATCCTGGCCGTAGCAGACACTACCTCCACGGTAACTTTCTTTAATGGTAACGATGTACTGGAGCTACGTAAAAATGGTGAGTTGGTAGATAGCTTCGGTCAGGTTGGTAACAGCAGCAATTTTGCCGTGGATGTGACACTGGTGCGTAAGCCCGAAATTGTCAGCGGCGATACCGACTCGTCTGACACCTTCGACTATAACCAGGAATGGATAAATCTGGGCACTAACGTGTTTACTAACCTGGGCTCGCATAATGGCGATATAGGTGGTGAGCCGGGCAATGATATTGGTCTGTGTGGTGAAGACGCGACCTTGATCAGCGCCATTCAAGGCAGTGGTGCCGCATCGCCCATGGTGGATCAGAACAAAGTGATCGAAGGTGTCGTCACTAATACTGTGCCAAACCTGCGTGGTTACTTTGTGCAGGAAGAAAGCAGCCAGTGGGATAATGACAATACCACCTCTGAAGGTATTTTTGTTTACCAGGGCACGGATACTAACCTGCCTGCAGTTGGTAGCCTGGTTCGGGTTAAGGGCAACGTCACTGAGTTCTACACCAGAACCCAGTTGGCTGCAGATGTTCAGCCTTTGGATTGCGGCACGGCGGCTGTTGAGCCCGTGACTATTAGTCTGCCCTTTGCCAGCGCCGAGCAGCCAGAGTCTTTCGAAGGCATGTTAGTTAACTTCAGTCATGTGCTGACGGTGAACGACAACTTCAATCTGGGCCGTTATGGTGATGTAGGCTTGGGCAATGGCCGTAACTATATTCCTACCAACCTGCATGCACCTGGCACGCCGGAAGCCATTGCTCTGGCTGACCAGAACAAGCGCAATCGGATTATTCTGGACGACACTATCAGTGCCCAGAATCCGAACCCTGTGGTTTACCCAACCGGCGGCTTGTCTGCACAAAATACCCTGCGTACCGGAGATACAGTAACAGCCTTACTTGGCAACCTGGATTACAGCTTCAATGCCTATCGGGTCGTTCCTGCTCAGGAACCAACCTTTGTGCATTCTAATGCCAGAACTGCATCGCCGGAGCTGACCCGCGGTAATGTCACCGTTGCCAGCCTAAACGTATTGAACTTCTTCAACGGTGATGGCCAGGGTAACGGTTTCCCCACTGCCCGCGGTGCCGATGATCTGAACGAGTATCAACGCCAATTGGATAAGTTAGTTCAGGCATTGGCAGCTATGGATGCGGATGTGATTGGCCTGATGGAAATTGAAAATGACGGCTACGGCCAAAACAGTGCTATTGCCCAACTGACAGCCGCGCTCAATAGCTATGTGGGCGAGTCGCGTTATGCTTATGTCGATCCCGGCGTAAGCCCGATTGGTAGCGATGAAATTGCTGTAGGACTACTGTACAAACCCGCGGTGGTTAGCCTGCAAGGAGCAAGCCGTATCAATAACGATGGGGTATTCAGTCGTCCGCCGCTGGCCCAGCGCTTTGCTGTGGCAGAAAACGGTGCCGAGCTGACCGTGGTGGTGAATCACTTTAAGTCTAAAGGTTGTGGCGGTGCCTCTGGCGCTGACAGCGATCAGGGCGATGGTCAAAGCTGCTACAACGCCAGACGGGTAGCACAAGCTCAGGCGCTGATCGATTGGTTGGCACAGGATGCCGAACTGAGCGCAAACCCCAATCAACTCGTGATTGGTGATTTGAATGCCTATGCCAAAGAAGATCCTATCCGCACCTTCACCAGCAGTGGCTTTACCAACCTGGTGGAAACCCATGTGGGCGCCGAAGCCTACTCATACGCCTTTGGCGGGGAAATGGGGTATCTGGACCACGCTATCGGCAGCGAAGCCTTGGCGGAGCAGGTTGTGGATGTGGTCGAGTGGCATATCAACGCCGATGAACCTCGTGCGCTGGATTACGACACCCAATACAACCATCCGCAGTTCTATGCGGTCAATCCATACCGTGTATCTGACCATGATCCAGTGCTTGTCAGCTTAAACCTGCTACCTCCACCTGTACCGGGTGACTTTGATGGTGACGGTGATGTGGATCGTTTGGACTTCACTGGCCTGCTGCGCGCGTTGGCGGCTAAACAGACCATCGATATGTCTTTTGATTTAAACCAAGACGGTACCGTCAACGTTCGTGACGCACAGTTAATGCGTCAGCTTTGTACACGTACCGGCTGTGCCACTGAATAATATTTAAGGAGTGAAAAATGAAAAAGTTAATTACCTTATTTGCATTACTGACAAGCATCAACCTACAAGCGGCCATCATTAACGTAGAAACTGATCAAGGCAACTACCAGGTGGGCGATGAGGTGACCGTTACAATCACAGGCCAGAATTTGGCGGAGATTACCGCTTTCCAGTTCGATTTGTTGTTTGACAATACCGCCTTTGCCTATATGTCAACCTTTAGCTCTGATCTGGGTGATGCGTTCTCCTGGCCTTGGATGCTGACCGACGAAGCCAATGCACTTGGGCGAGGTCTGGCATTTGTCGATTGGGACTTTATGGGTATCGGTACGGATGCTGTGCTGACCATTGCCAAGTTCAGTTTTACAGCAGTTAAGTCTGGCGTGTTTGGATTCGGTGTCGGTGGACCTGATGCGGTGTTTGGTGATCTGAACGGCCAGGACGTGCAGGCGAGTTTTGCATCGCTGTCCAGTGTCAATGTGGCCGACGCCAGTGCAGTGCCAGAGCCAAGTGCATTAGCGCTGATGTTACTGGCGCTGGTTGGTTGGGCCGGTGTTCGCCGCCGTGCTTAAAGTACTGCACTGAAAATAATGTAAACCCCGCTTAGGCGGGGTTTTTTGTGTTTGCCTTGGACAAGCTGCGCAACAATAGTCGGAACAACCATTCAAGTGGGCCTCGTTCAAACAAGCTCAGGCAGATGACACTGAGCACTATCGCAAACAGGCTGAATACACCTGCTGCCAGCAGCGCCATTTCAATAGTTTGATTACCCAGCATTCCTAGCGCTTCCAGAGTACCCATACCAAGGATGACATGAGCGACATACAAACTTAGCGCCATTTGTCCGGTTTTGATTAGAGGCGAACACAGGCGCGGTGCGCTATTGGCAACATATTGGCAAAGGCAGATAACAACCAGCGCGCTGCCACTGGCTGATAGCATGTACAAAGGCATGGGGGGGATCATATCGGTACTGACTAATATGCTTGCCTCGGCGAGCTCGACAGGATCGCTAATGACAGATGCCAGTAGCTGGCTACCCAGCCAGGACAAGCCTTCAGCAATAAGCCATAAACTCACGCCAAGTAGCAGCAATACTCTTTGGGTAGCAGGTTTGTACCACGACCTTCTGCCCAGCCACAACCCGAAGAGTAAAAATGCCAGCCACGGAATAACAGGGTGAAAACCGTTAAACAGAATACGCCGCCAAAGCCCATCCAGGCTCCACATATTATGATAGGTGAGGGTCGTCCAATCCCAGTGGCGGTCATAGTCCACCAGCAGCAACATCAAAGGAAATAGCAGCATCAGGGCAATGGCCAGTTGCAGCAGGCGCCGATCCGGGACGAAACAAACCAATGCGGCCAGCATAAAATAGCAGCCGTAGAAATGCAGAATATCCGCTGGCCAAATAGTGATATACGCCAGACCTATGCCAAGTAACAGCACACCCCGGGTGAAGATATCTGTTTGCACTTGTCTGCGCTGAGACAAGGACCCGTTTTGCTGCGCTTTAGCGCTGATTAGGGCAATGCCGATACCTGCCAGAATGACAAACAGCGCAGCTGCTCTGCCTTCCAATAGGCTGGTAAGATAAAGCCAATGAGCTTGGCCTTGTTCAGCTCCCATCACCAGTTTGAAGTTCACTATCACCATACCAAACAGGGCAAGGGCCCTGGCGAGGTCAAATCCCTGGTTTCTGCTTAGCATTTATCTCCTCCCTGTAAATTTTTGCTACAGATTAACGCTAGCCAACAGATTTGGCGGTAAATTAAATGTAAAACACTGTATGTTGATGCCTACTTTTTCCACTTTTCCTTGGATTTGAGAAGCCTTAAGTAAGCGATAGTGGGATATTGTGCCATTTGATTATTGATGGTGTCGTTTTTAACAAAATACCCAAAGGCGTTTTTAGAACTGACAGTCGTTTTGCTGAACTGGCTGAGATCATCCGGCAAACGTTTTATTTTAAAACTGTATATGGTTCTGACGTCTGATGAGGTAGGCCACCAGGCAGCCAGAGTCGCATTGAGATGATCCCAGTAGGTGGGCTCTGCCATGCACACGGCCACCACCCTATGTCCGTGAGCAAGTGCTTCACGTAATGCCTGAAAAACGGTTTGCTCCAAAGTGTAACTAACCGACTAGAAATATCCTGCTGTCATTTTCTTTAACTAAGGGCTTGCTATGCTTTAAGCACTCAAGGGGCTGGCTGTGTAATCTCATGGGGATCCTAAACGAGGGGCGAGAGTCAAACCTTCTGCGCTGTGGTGATGCCCTCAGGCTATTTCCATAATCTGCAATTTCATTGGCAAGCTATTGAATTTGCTAACGTAAATCGGTACTGTCGGGCAAACTGAAGCTCCGGCACAGTGTACCTTTCAATTAATGAGCCGGACGTACGGCTCTGTTTTCGCGAGACAGGACTATGGCATACGATTTTGGCGCCAATACGCTGGGGATAAAGAACCCCTTTAAGTTTGAAGGTTTCACCAAGTTAATCGGTGGAATACTTATCTGTATGCTGGCCATCGTGCCACTGTTGGGGATCAGTGAAGCGCTTAAACTGGACATGATTAAAGCCTGGTTGAATGCAGGTTTAGGTCTGGTGCTGTTGATATGGGGTTTGCAGCAGGCTGGTGTTGGTCTGTTTCAGATGTTTAAGTATTTTGTCGGCCGTTCGGTACCGACCTCATTGGCGCAAAACTTTAATCCCAGCGAGCGCGAAAATGCTCAGGAAGAACGTGCATTTACCGAGTACCGTGCCGAAGAGCTTGAATCCATGCTGATGGGGCGTAAAAACTCCACCTTTAAGGAGCCGCTGGGCTGGACCGCCAGGTTGATCCATACCTTACTGCCCAAGCTCATTTTTACCCCATACCCCATTCGCAACTTCGTACAGGAGTTAGGTGGCCTGGTGGTAACCAGTGTGATGGCGCTGGTGGTATTTGCCGTGGCTTACTTTGTTTCCGTATCAGGCCTGGTTGGTGAGGCCGGCATTTTGATTACGCCTGTGCTGTCAGTTTTGCTGCTGCTTTATCTGATTATGGCCTGGCGCAGCATGGCGGCATCTCTGGTATCCGCGCGTAACCGCAAGCTGCACAGTAAAAATGCCACCAGTATTGCCAAGCTGTTGGTGATCGCCATTGTCGTGCCTGTAGGCCTTGGCTATCTCTATTCGCAGTTTAACGCTTCTACCCGCGGCGATCTGAAGCTGTGGTTTGACAATGTGATTGTATTCAGTGCCTGGGGCAACCTGGCGCTGCTGTTTGTGGTGAGCCTGGCGGTGATTGCCGTATCTGCACTGATGATTAAAGAGCGTTTCGCCTTGGCTCAGCCCAAAACCGAAGTGGCGGAGTTCCGTGAGAATATGCAGGAGTCGGTGCACCCGAACGAAATCTTTATCAACATTGAAAATATTGTGTTGGCTAATCGCCGTTATAAAGAGATCCCCAACCGTATTTATCAGGGATTTGAGCCTGTATTGCAGGAGCAAAGCCAGGGCAAGGGCAACTTCAAAGGGCAACTTTTGATTGAAACGCAACCCGAAGTGCATGAAATGGACTACAGCGCGACCTTTAAGCGTTTCCGTTTGCTGTCCACCATAGTGGGGCAAGCTTTGTTAGTTGCCGCCGCAGTATTGTTTTATTTTCTGGTAGGCAGCGCGTACGACATTTATGCTTTTGCCAGCGAACGCATGGCGGGACTGGGTCGTATGTCAGACAGCCAGGCAATGGCGCTTTTGTCAGAGTTAGGCGCATTATCCTCTGCGGCAATTGTGTTGTTCTTCAGCTGGCAGACCCTATTGGCCGGTGGTCGTATTTTGGAACGTGGTACCCATTTGTTCTGGTCGGAAATGCAGTTTTCCAGCTTGCTGATGTGGATGAAAACCGAAGGCACCTACACGGAAAGTAAGATTTCCACAGGTATGGCGATTCATGACTCCACCCGTTCTGAGAACGTGGTGGTCAGAAGCTCCATTACCCCTTGGATTATTACCTCCAGGATCACTACCTCGACCTTTGCCACCAGTGGTACCCGCAATCTGGAAATGCCTCGCTACGTACTGAGCTTGTCCAGAAATAGCGAGGAGTTGGATACTATTGTCAGAGAAATCAAAGGCTTCCTGCGTGGCCGCGAAGCCATAGCCTCTATTACCAATGAAAAAGATTTGCACAATGCCGAGACCATTTATCAAGTCAATCAGGCATCCCGTGCACCCATGCTGGATAACGAACAACAACAAAAACTGGAAGAAGCGGGGGCTGCCAGGCGCATTGAAGAGGGCGCAGGGCAGGATGGTCAGGACGCTAACGACGTAGACAAACCAAACTAACCCGACAAGGCGGTACGAATAATTCGACCGCCTTTTATTTTTTTACCCTCTCTACAAGGAGTTGAGCATGAAGCTGGAATCCCTGGCGCTGCATCACGGCTATGAATCAGAGGCAACCACAAAAGCGGCTGCCGTACCTATTTATCAAACCACCTCATACACTTTTGACAGCACTCAGCATGGGGCTGATTTGTTCGATTTAAAAGTGCAGGGGAATATCTATACCCGCATTATGAATCCGACCACCGCGGTGCTGGAACAGCGCGTTGCGGCCATGGAAGGGGGCATTGGTGGTTTGGCACTGGCCTCAGGCATGGCGGCTATTACCTATGCCATACAGTGTTTGTGTGAGGTGGGCAGCAATATTGTCAGCACCAGCCAACTCTACGGTGGCACCTACAATCTGTTTGCCCATACCTTCCCGCGTCAGGGTATCGAAGTACGTATGTGCTCTCACGACGACTACCAGGCCTTTGAAGACGCCATTGACGAAAACACCAAAGCGCTGTTTTGTGAGTCTATCGGTAACCCGGCCGGTAACGTAGTGGATATACAGAAACTGGCTGAAATCGGCCTTCGTCATGGTGTGCCGCTGATTGTGGACAACACGGTGGCCACGCCATATTTGTGCCGTCCCATTGAGCAGGGTGCCGCTATTGTGGTGCATTCCCTGACCAAATACATTGGCGGGCACGGTGTGGCCGTGGGCGGCATCATTGTTGACTCAGGTAAGTTTGATTGGGCCGCCAACAAAGCGCGTTTCCCACTATTGAACCAACCAGACCCTTCTTATCACGGTGTGGTGTATACCGAAGCGCTGGGGCCGGCCGCTTACATTGGCCGTTGCCGCGTGGTGCCGCTGCGTAATACTGGTGCGGCCATTTCGCCTTTCAATGCTTTCCAAATTCTGCAGGGGCTGGAAACCCTGGGCCTGCGTATGGAGCGTCATTGTGACAACGCCATGCAACTGGCGCGTTATCTGTCTGATCATCCACAGGTATCCTGGGTTAACTATGCCGGTTTAAGCGACAGCCCATATCAGGCAAGCTGCCAGAAAATCACTGGGGGTAAAGCCTCTGGTATTCTGAGCTTCGGTATCAAAGGCGGTAAAGAAGCCGGTGGGCGTTTTATCGATGCACTGCAAATGATCCTGCGCCTGGTTAATATTGGTGATGCCAAGTCTCTGGCTTGTCACCCAGCCTCTACCACTCACCGCCAGTTGAATGACGAGGAACTGAAAAAGGCCGGGGTCAGTGCCGACCTTATCCGTATTTCAGTGGGGATCGAGCATATCGACGATATTATTGCCGATGTAGCCCAGGCACTGGATGCGGTGGGTAAATAGCAGTGAGTTATGCACAGAACCAGGCTGGCCGTTATTTGGAGGTTGACGGCTGCCGGATTTATTATGAGCTGGCAGGTAACCCGCAGGGTAAAGCCTTGCTTATATTGCACGGTGGTTTGGGATCCAGTCGGGAAATGGCCTGCCTGCAGGCCCATATTCCCGCTGACTACCAACTGATCTGCATGGACTTTCGTGGTCATGGTCGTTCCACCCTGGGGCAACAACCGCTGAGCTATGCCCGTTATCAACAGGACATAGAAGCTTTACTCAATCATCTTGGTGTTGAGCAATATTCGGTGCTGGGCTTTAGCGACGGCGGTATTGTGGCCTATCGTCTGGCTGCTTACCATCCCGGCAGGGTCGCGCGACTGATTGCTATCGGCGCGCAGTGGCGGCTTTTGCCAGACGATCCGTCAATTGAGATCCTTAAGGGCTTAAACGCGGATTTCTGGCGTCAACGCTTCGCAGGCGATGTAACCTGGTACCAAAGCGCTAACCCAGAACCTCACTTTGATTTGTTGGTGGACAGGGTCAAGGCGGTCTGGCTGGATAGCGCTGAATCCGGTTACCCCAATAAATTGGTGGAGCAGGTGAGCTGTCCGGTTCTGCAGATCCGCGGTGACAAGGATTTTTTGTTTTCGCTGCATGAAGCCTGCGCGTTGGCAGAGCGGCTGCAGCAGAGCGATTTGTGCAATGTACCCTTTGCCAGCCATGCCGTGCATCAGGAAGCGCAAGACATAGTGGGGCCTGTAGTAAAACGCTTTTTGCTTACTTAACCTATGTCGGCAGAGATTTTTTCGACCCTCACAGTACGACTAAACCAGTGTGTTTTAGGGTAGTCGATGGTCAAATTAAAACGTTCTTTTTGATTAAAAACCAGTTGGAACTGATTTGCCGTGGTTTCGCTGATACTGCTTAGTAGATAGTTGTTGAGAAAGGGCGTGAAACTATAAGTGCCAACCACTTTAAGTCTGTGACTTATCACAATCACCTCGTAGCCTTCCTCAAAGGGGCAATCCCAGTTAACCAGTAACAAATAGTAGTCTTTTAGCGCGAATTGCCCCTCGATTACATAGCCTGGAATGCGTATTCCCAGACTCTGCCCCTTGTAATACAGCACGGAGCTTAAAGGCCACTCATGGTAGTGGCCTTGATGCTGCTGCAGAGAGAATAAATTTATGGCTAACATCTTTGGTTACAGCGCTATTAAGGCCAGCTTATCACGCAGATTGTTGAGCATTGTTTGCTGATTTTGCTTGCCATGCAAACCGTCTAGCAGGGTCATAAAGTAGCAGTCCATCAGCAAATTGGCAGCAATGGCATTGTAGTGGCTGCGGGAAAACAGGGTATGTTTAAAGTCTTCCAGTTCCGCTTCCAGATCATCCCATTGCCAGATAAGTTCTCTGAATAGCTCGCGGCTGAGTTCTCTTTGTTCAAGGTAAAACTGATATAGGTGGCTGGCATAGTGCAGCAGTCTGTTTTTAGGGTTATCCAGTTTGTCAGTCTGACTGGCACATGCCAGGGTTTCATCCAGCTTATCCTGTAAACCTTCTTTCAATAAATCCAGCTTAGTGGGGAAGTGGGAGAACACAGTACCCGTTGCTACCTGTGCGGCTATGGCTATCTGCCTGGTGCTGGTTTGCGCATAGCCTTGGTCCGCAAAAAGCTGCCAGGCGGCAACCAAAATTTGCTTACGAGTTTGCTGCTTCTTGTCCATTTTTTCTTCCAGATTGCCGCCAGGTATTTTGCACATTCTAGTTGAAAATTGAGCGCGCTCAAAATATATTGTTGAGCGCGCTCAATTTTACAGGTAAAGATAATGAAAGAGTTTTGTGTACGTATACTGGGTTACATTCTGTTCCTGCCATTTCTATTCTTCTACAGTTACATTCTCGGGCATGCATTGAAGGCGGTGCTGGTGCCAGGAGGCCTGTTGTTGCTGTTTATAATTCAAGGTTGGAAAGACGGTGTTGTGCCTTTTATCGGTTGTATGAAAGGGCAGAAGTCTGGCGCAAATAGATTGATACAAACAAAACCTTGAGCAAGGTAACGAGAAACAACAGAATGAAAAGTATGAAGAATAATGGATTATTAATTACCGCTGGCGGTGCCAGCCTGGGTGCTGCCGTTACCCATCTGGCAGTGATAGCAGGAGGGCCCGACTGGTATCGATTTTTTGGTGCCGGCGAACAAATGGCGCAGATGGCGGAGCAAGGCAGCCTTTATCCTGCCTTACTGACCCTGGCCATCAGTGCCGTGCTAGGTATCTGGGGAGCCTATGCATTGAGTGCCGCAGGCCTGATTCGTCGGCTTCCCTTGCTGCGCACGGCCATGTGCTTAATCAGCTTCGTCTATCTGTTTCGGGGGCTGTATGGTCTGTTTATCGTGGCAGTAAATGACTATAAATTCTTTGAACAAGTACTAGAACGCCCGGTATTTATGCTGGTCAGTTCACTGATTTGCTCGGCCATTGGTGGCCTGTATAGCATTGGTCTGGCTAGGCAATGGCCATACTTGCGCGCAAACTAGAGGAATGTAGAGAATGGATATTCATCAGGACTGGCATCAAATCCGGCGGATTTTTGCTCAGAGTTTCAGCTCGTCTTCCCATTATGCCATCGCCAGTATTGGTGAGGATGGTCTACCCCATGTAACGCCGATTGGCTCCTTGATGCTGACCGAGCCTGGCAAGGGGATCTTCTTTGAAAAATTTACCCGTCAGTTACCGACTAATATCAGTCACAATGCCAGTATCTGTGTGCTGGCGGTTAACAGTGGCCGCTGGTTCTGGTTTAAGTCACTGCTAAGAGGTGGTTTTGACAACTGGCCCGCATTGAAGCTCAAAGGCGTGGCGGGTGAACGCAGAGAGGCCAGTGAAGAGGAATGCAAGCGCTGGTTTAAGCGGGTAAACGCCATGTCGTTTACTAAAGGTTATGATCTGATGTGGAAAGACATGTGTCAGGTCAGGGAGTTGCAATTTCATTCGGTGGAGCCGGTTAAAATTGGCGCCATGACGCGCGGCTTATAAAGCTGGGTAGGTTGTAGACATGCCCGATCTTCATGCTCTTCCGGAGCAAGCACTGATTCACGCAAAGCTTCCAGGCGCCTGGTTTGCTGACTGTCACAGCATTACTATTGTCTATTCTGGTCAGTCGGCGCTGGGTTTGTTCTTAAAACTGGCCAGCCAGACACCCGGCTGGGTAAACGCCTTAATGCTGATACGCAATAAACTGGTATCCCTGGTTGGGCTGAAGGATCTCGGCTTATTAAGCGAGCTGCAGAAAGGGCGGGCGGAGGCCGATTATCAGCCAGGTGATCGCGTGGGGATTTTCACGCTTTTGCACAACAGCCATAATGAAGTGCTGCTCACGGATCAGGATAAGCATCTGGATGTCATATTGTCCCTCCACATAAAAGTGGAAGGACAACAAGCCCGGCTGTTTGCCACAACGGTTGTAAATGTACATAACCGACTTGGGCGACTTTACATGTTACCCGTCAGACCCATTCATCGCCTGATCGTGCCACATTCACTCAAAACACTGGCGAACACTATTGCCTGATGACCAATATTTTGCCGGGAGCAATAAGGTCGTTGTCTAGATTATTCCAGCTTTTCAGCAGTTCTAACTTTACGCCGTGGCGACGAGCAATAGTCCATAAACTATCACCTTGCTGTACTTGATACTGCACGCTGCTGGCGAGGCTGGTTTCGGCCGACGCGGTGGCAGGAAGTGGCAGCATTAACGTCTTTCCGGCGCGTATTTGGTTAGTCTTAAGCTGATTCAAGAATTTAATGTCTTCTATTTTCAAGTCATAGCGTTTAGCTATCACGCTTAGGCTGTCGCCAGGTCGAATACGGTATTTAAGCCAGTTGTAGTCTTCCATGGGGGGGAGTTTATCCAATTGGCTGGCAAACAACGCTTGCTTGTCGGCGGGGATCAGTAAATGGTTAGCGCCTTTGGCCATGGCAGGAAAACGCTTGTGGCCAGGGTTCAGCTTGGCCAGCTGTTGATGGCTGATACCCGTCAAGCTGGCTACCACACTGAGATCCAAAGGTTGCGGTAATTCGACTAGCGTCACGGCTTGCTGGTTTTGAATGGGGGGGAAATGCATGCCATAAGACTCGGCATTCTTCAACAATGCTGCTGCGGCTAGCAACTTTGGAACGTAGCGGCGGGTTTCTCTGGGCAGATCCAGGGCAAAAAATTCTGTGGATTTACCCAGACGCTTATTCTTTTCAATGGCGCGGGCAACCCGGCCTTCACCGGCGTTGTAGGCGGCTAAAGCATGCAGCCAATTACCATCGAAACGCTGCTGTAAATAGTCGAAGAAGGCCAACGCGGCCTGAGTGGAGTCCACTACATCCAGGCGGCCGTCATACCACCAGTTAATATCAACATCGTTATGCTTGGCGATTAACGGCGTCAATTGCCACAAGCCACAGGCGCGCTCGCTGGAGCAAGCTTTAATATTAAAGTCGCTTTCAAACAGTGGGATCAGTGCCAGCTCAAGCGGGAATCCACGTTCTTCTACTTTCTCAACAATATGTAATAGGAAGGGGGCGGCACGTTGACTGATCACCTGCATATAGTTTGGATGCTGTAAGTACCAGTCAATACGTGCTTTTACTTTGGGGTGATGTGAAACCGGCATCTGCATTTGCATACGAATACGCTGCCAGACATCATCCACCTCTTGTGGAAGTGCAACGGCAATCTCTGGTTTTCTGCTAACGGGCGTTGGGCTCGGTTCTACAACGGCTGGCGCTGGGACATTGTTTTGCACCAGAGGCGCTTCTGGCGCCTGGGTGTTTTGGCAACCGGTCAGCAGCCAAGTTAGGCCACAGAAAAGGCTTAAGCGTTTGATTAACATGAAAAATTGCACCGCTTTAAAAAACGCGAAGGGCGGACTATAACATGGCTTTAATGTTTAACTGAATACTGAGGGCTTTGGCAATACCTGCTTACATCTGCTCATTTTCCCTGCTTTTGTTATTAAGGTTATGATGTTAATAACAAAAATATGGGAGAAATTATGTTTAAACGCGTTGTTGGCTTGTCTGCCTTGCTACCCTTTTCGGTTCTGTCGCAGTCCCTGCTGATTGAAAATGCCACGCTGATTTCTCCTGAGCAGGATCAGTCTAAACAGTCAGCCTATGTTCGCATTCGAGATGGTCGAATCACCCTGGTGTCTTTTTCGCCTTTAGCTGCGGAAGCTGGCGAGCAAAGACTGGATGCAACAGGCAAGTTTCTTATTCCTGGTTTGATGGACAGCCACGTGCATCTGTCGTTAATGCCGGGTTTACTGCCTAATGGTGAACCTCAGGCGTTGCAGAAGCAGTTTGAGATTCAGCAACCGCGAAGCTATCTGTACTTCGGCGTCACCCAACTGCTCGATCCTGCCCAGTCAGCTGAACAACTTAAGGTTTTTAAAAGCCAGCCACTGCATCCTGATATTTATCATTGCGGCGCTACGCCCATATTAGGTGGCTATCCAACTGTATTTACCGGGCCGGAACAGGCCAGCGAGATGTTCAGCTATATGATCATTCGGGCCGATACAGGAATACCTGTTCCTGAAGGGCTGGATCCAGCTGAGCACACACCAGAGGCGGTGGTAGCCAAGATGGCCAGTGAGGGCGCTAACTGCGTTAAAGTTTTTATCGAGGATGGCTTTGGTGAGCGTAGTGATTGGCCGAATATCAGCGCTGAGTTGCTGAGCAGAGTTAAACAGGCAGCCAAACAGCATGGTCTGCCGGTTCTGGCCCATGCCAATGCCATTGATATGCAAAAAATTGCGGTTGATGCCGGGCTGGATGTGATGGCGCATGGCATGTGGAACTGGAACCAATACCGACAAGCGCAACAAATGCCGGAAGCGATCAGTCAGGTGTTGGATAGGGTGTTGAAAACTGGCATGACCTATCAGGCAACCTTTAATGTGATGGATGGTCTTACCGCGACCATGCTGCCGGAAACACTGAGCGATCCTAACTATGCCAACGTGGTGCCGCGAGACATTCTGAGCTGGTATCAGACTGAACCGGCGCAGTGGTTTAAACAAGAGCTGTTAAGCGACTTTGGGGGTTTGCCGACTGAGCGTATTCGCCAGATTCAACAGAACACCATTGATAATGGCGAACGGGTTATCCAGTACTTGTATGAAAAAGGCCATCCTATGGTGCTTGCCTCAGACACACCCTCTTCGCCGACTTATGCCGCACAGCCCGGGCTTTCTACTTTTAATGAGCTCCAGCATATGCATAAAGTGGGCATTAGCCTGAAGGATATTCTGGCCGCGGCCACCATCAACAATGCTCGTGCCTTTGGGCTTGAGCAAGATTACGGCACCATCGAGCCGGGCAAAATGGCCAATTTACTGTTACTTAATAGTGATCCGCTGAAGAGTATTGAAGCATACGACAGCCTGGATAAAGTGATACTGCGTGGCGAAGTCATAGACAGGCAAAGCTTGGCGGCGTCACAATAACCAATTGGCAACAAACAGGAGCAGGGTTTGCGACCTATTGCATTAATTACCGGCGCTAGTCGCGGAATTGGGGCGGCTACCGCCAGAGTACTGGCTGGGCAGGGCTATGATCTTTGCCTCAACTACCGAAAAGAGACTGCCCTGGCTGAAGCCCTGGCAACCGAGCTGCGGGGTATGGGCGCTCGGGTTTTAACAGTGCAGGCCGATGTGGCTGACGAGGCGCAGGTTGTGGCAATGTTTGGGCAAATTGACCAACAGTTAGGCCCCATCAGTGCGCTGGTCAATAACGTCGGTGTGCTTAAAACCCAAAGTAAACTGGTGGATATGGATGCGGCTCGTATCAATCATATTCTAAGCACAAACGTAACCAGCGCCTTTATATGCTGTCGTGAAGCGGTTAAACGTATGTCCAGCGAGTTTGGCGGAAAAGGCGGTGCTATCGTCAACGTGTCATCAGCCGCCTCAAAATACGGTTCACCCAACGAATACGTGGATTATGCTGCCAGTAAAGGTGCCATGGACACACTCACTGTGGGGCTGGCCGCAGAGGTGGCGGGGCAGGGGATCCGAGTGAATGCAGTGAGACCCGGGTTTATCGATACCGATATTCACGCCGATGGCGGCGAGCCAAACCGTCTTGAGCGGCTAAAAAATGCCATTCCATTAAAGCGTGGTGGACAGGCCATTGAAGTGGCCGAGGTGATTGCATTTTTGCTGGGCGAAGGGGCTTCTTATATGACCGGCAGTTTGCTGGATGTGGCAGGCGGGCGATAAGCTCATTTGGTAAGTAACGAATATATTTACTGCCAATTATGGCTATTTACCTCCTACATTAATCGGGGCTGCTTTAGCTGAGTAATGTCGTGTTTTGAGACTAAGTAGTCTTTATTGAAATTATGTATAAACAGTCTTTTTAAGGAAAACTATGCGTTCTTCAATCCGCATCAGTCTGGCGCAAATCAGCAGTCGGCGCGGGCAGATTGCGGCAAATATGCAAAGCCACCTGCAGGCCATTGAGTTAGCAGCGCAGCATCACGCAGATATCTTAGTGTTTCCAGAGTTGTCCTTGTCTGGCTATGAACTGGATTTAGCCGCTGAGCTGGCACAACAGCAGGCTCACTGCGAAGCCGTGCTGTCTCAGGCCGCCAAAAAGCACAATGTACTAGTGATTGCCGGTTACCCGCTGCCGGGTGAAGATGGTAAGGCTTATATAGGTGCGTTGCTGTGTTTCCCGGATGGAAAGGTCGTTATCTACCGTAAGCAGTATTTGCATGCTGGAGAAGGGCAATATTGTTTAGCCGGGGATTCGCCCTGCTATTTTGATATCAAGGGAAATAAAGTGGCGCTGGCTATTTGTGCTGATTTTGCCAATCCCCGTCATGCTGCGCATGCCAGAATGGCTGATGTTGATATTTATCTGGCGAGTGCCTTGATAACGGCAGGCGGCTACCAAGCCGACAGTCAAATTTTGGCAACTATTGCTAAACAGGGGCAATGCCCGGTGTTACTGGCGAATTTTGTGGGTGAAACCGGCGGCTGGCAGGCTTGTGGGCAAAGCGCCATCTGGAACAGCCAAGGGAAACAGGTTTTTGCCGCCGCTGATAGTGCGTGTCTGGTGCTATGTGATACACGTGATGGACAGACAGAAGCCAGGCTCGTGCCTATTTGATGCGAGCGCAGGGAAGGGGCAGATAAGTGGGGGATGTTATGCGGAGCGGCATATAGGCAGTGATAATCGCGATTGGGCCAAGGCCTCTGAGATTTACACAGGTTATTTTCAACCAACTCTGCGCCCGCAGTGCCTTTGCCGCAGCATAAAAAAGCCCCGCAAAAAAATGCGGGGCAAACTGACGATTGGGAAGTGTCATAACAAGATAGCTTTGCTTGGGCTACTCGGATTGCATAAAGCCCAACAACTGCAGCAGACTGGTGAACAGGTTGAATATGGCCACATACAAAGAGACCGTGGCCATAATGTAGTTGGTTTCACCCCCATGCAGGATATTGCTGGTTTCGTACAGGATAAGGCCCGACATCAGCAGCACAAACAGAGCCGACACGGCCAGTGACAAGGCCGGAATGTCAAACAGCAGCGCGCCAATACCTGCAAGAAAGGCCACTAATATTCCTACAAACAGTGAACTGCCGAGGAACGAGAAGTTTTTGCGGGTGGTCAGCACATAAGCCGACAGCCCGGCAAAAATCGCCCCGGTGGCAAGCAGTGCCTGGCCAACAACCGCAGGGGCGCCAGCCCAGTAACTGCCAAGCAAAGGGCCCAGGGTGTAACCCATAAAACCGGTGAGGGCGAATACACTGACCAGGCCCCAGCCGCTATTGCGGGTTTTTACGGTTAAAAACAACAGACCAAAATAGCCAGCCAGGGTGACTAGCAGGCCCGGATGAGCAACGTTATTGACCATGCTGAACATAGCCACGCCAGCGCTGAACAGTACGGTAAGAGACAGCAGCGCATAGGTGTTGCGCAGTACCTTGTGCGAAACGGATTGGCTACTCTGAGCCGATTGTAAAATGGCGGTATGCTGAGTCATAACACTCTCCTAATTGGACGCAATGATAGCCGGGCTACAAGTTATGTCGGTCAGTGCCTGGCGCGCAGGACGACGGTCAAACTGACGGGCACGTGACAATTTTCGTTTCAATACCATACTTGTCCGCAGGACAGCCTGAGCAATGGCCTGTGTGATGGATGCACGTCTTTCCACCACCAGAATGCTGGGCATGCCATGCATATCAACTTTAAGCTGGCATTGCTTATCGTTACCGCCCTTGGGGCCATTCACATCGGTGATTGATACCTGGATCCGGCGTATTTTCCCCGACAGTTTGGACAAGCCCTTGGCTATCCTGTTACTCAGGGTACGGCGAAGCCGCTTATTAAGATTAAGATTTGACGCGTTGATGATGAGCTGCATAGTCACCTCCAAAAGTGGTTTACGCCTTAGAACGCCAATATGGTCGTCTTGGTCCGTTCCCTTTTGAGTTATAGAGCAGTTTTAATAACAAATAAATTCGAATATATTTGATTTTTAATCAGTTAAAACCTGATAACAATGCAGCTTAACTACCACCATCTTCATTATTTTTACATTATCGCCCGGGAAGGCAGTATCGCCCGCGCGGCGCAATGCCTTAATGTTACCCCACAGACGGTCAGCGGGCAGCTCACCACCTTTGAGCATCAGTTAGGTGGTTTGCTGTTTGAACGAAAGGGTAAACGACTGGTGCTCAATGCCAGGGGCAAAACCGCGTATCAGTATGCGGAGGAAATCTTTAGTCTGGGCGAAGAACTGCAGGGCCAATTACGTTTAAAAAGCCCTGGCACCCTCAATCGCATTACGCTGGCGGTCACCGATGTCATTCCTAAAATTCTGGCATTCGACTTGGTGAAACCCTTGTTCGCCGCGCTGGACAGCACGCGGCTGATTTACCGCGAAGGTGAGCTGGACAGTCTGCTGGCCCAACTGGCGCTAAACCGGGTTGACCTGATATTAGCAGACCGGCCGCTACCGCCAGGTGCCAATGTTAAAGCCTTTAGCCATTTTCTGGGGGAGAGCCCCTTGTGTTTCTTTGCTAAAGCGCAAAGCCCCTATGCCAGGCAGCCATTCCCTGCATGCCTGGAAGGCGCACCTTTGCTGTTATCCGGTGACAAATCCACCATGCGTATCAGTGTTATGGCCTATCTTGAGAATCAGGGAGTCAGGCCTAAAGTGCTGGCTGAAATCGACGATAGCGCGGTACTTAAATTGTTGGGCCAGCAAGGTTATGGGGTGTTCTGTGCTCCGGCTTGTATTGCCGGGCATGTTTGCGCGCAGCATCAGGTTAGTCAGATTGGGGTAGCAGGTAATATTACCGAGCGCTACTACCTGATTACCCCGGAGCGCAAAATTCAAAGTCCACAAGCTCAGCAGATCGCTTTATCTGCAGCTCGCTTTTTTGCTATTTAGCTTGGTTATTGCCGCGCCTGATGTCGGACAGATGTCCGACATACATAACCGTGGCAAATTAGCTGTCGGCCTGGCGCAGTTCAGTCACACTTTGATAACCGATACCCCAATTGTCGGTATTAACCTCTTCAATTAGCACAAAGGTGGTGTTGGGGTTTTTATTCAGCACCTTGACCAACAGCTCAGTCGTCCCTTTAATCAGTTGGCGTTTTTGCTCGCTGGTTACCCCTTCATCGGTAATCTTGATATTAACGTAAGGCATGGTCACTCCTTGTCGTGATATGAGGTAAACGGGTTATCGGCGTACTGTTTAGCCACAATGCGCCAGGTACCTTGCTCCTTTAAGAGGCCGAGATAATCAATAAATTGGCGTCCCAGCAGAGGGCAACTGACTTTGGCCATGGCTTGTTCGCCGCAAAGCTCAATGGCCAAAATCTGATAGTCAAAGGGATGCCCTAATTCACGAGGAACCGGCCGACTGACAACCAGTTCCAGCCACTGCGCTTTGCTGCGGCGCACGCCGGGCGCATATAACCTGGCGTCGGCATCAAAAATGCGTTCCAGTAGCTTGATGTCGGCATTATGCAAACCTTCGAAGTACTGCATCAAAAGGGCTTCGACTTGTTGCCACTCAGACATATGTTGGTCGTTCACCATCAGGCTGCCTGCTGCTCGGCGGCAACAGAGGCCTGGTAGCTGGGAAGAGCACGGATCCGGTCGATCATTGCCTGGCTGCGCGGGCCCAGTTCAATGCTAACCGGGAAGTACTGGCCCCAGCTCTCATACACGGCCAGTAAAATGTCTGCCGCTGACGGACGATAACCACCCAGATAAGGCTGGTTGGCTAATTTTGTTTCTACCCGATTCCAGAGTTTATTGATTTGTTCTGCTGCGGCGTTCAGTGCCTGGGTTTTCGCCTCGCCATCGGGGAGTGCTGAACCAATAAAGAACAATTTGCTGTAGGCCGGATGCACAGTGGCATTGGCAAAAAGCAGGTCCTCTATGGCCTGCTGGCGCGCATCACCAGCCAGGGGCAGTAGCTCGTTAGGGTGCTTATTGAGAAGGTAGAGAATAATCGCAGCGCCTTCGGTCAGAATTTTGTTATCCACCCCCAGAGCCGGGACGGCACCCAGAGGATTCACCTGCTGATAATCAGCCAGTCTGGCTTTGCTCACCAACACCACTGGCAAATTCAGTTCACGTAAAATAACTTGGGTGGCGAGCGAGCAAGCCCCTTGAGAAAAATACAATGTGTACATAGCAAACTCCTTGGTTGTGAATTCCTGCATGTGGGAACGGCTTCACTATAGGACTGTGTATTGAATTGATATATGGCTACAATGTGATAACTCTTTTTCCTGTATGGAAACAATATGGATAAGTTAAAGGCCATGCAGCTTTTTGTGCGCGTGGCAGAGCTGGGCAGTTTTTCGCGGGTCGCGGAACAAAGTGCCAGCAGTAAGTCCATGATAAGCAAGCAAATCAGTAGCCTGGAGGACAGTTTGGGAGCGAGGTTATTGCAGCGCTCCACCCGCCGTTTGCAGCTAACCCAGCTAGGGGAAGATTATCTTGTGCGCTGCCGGGAGATTCTGCGCCAAGTGGAAGACAGCGAAGCTCATATTCAGGAGCAGCAGCAAGAGCCTAAAGGCCGCCTGCGCATCAATGCGGCGATGGCCTTGGGGTTAACTGCATTGGCCCCGGCATTTGCCGAGTTTATGCGCCGCTACCCGCATATAGAGCTGGATATCCAGTTCAGTGACCAGGCGCAGGATCTGCTCGAACATAACTTTGACCTGGGCCTTAGGGTAGCCAGTCAGGCCTTCGACTCTAGTTACGTTGGTAAAACTATTACCCAATTCAGTTACAGCATTTGTGCTGCCCCTGCGTATCTTGCCGCTCATCCCCCCATCCTTAAGCCGGATGACTTGAGCCACCACCAATGCTTTGAATACAGTTATTTTCGGCATAAAAATCACTGGCCGGTGGGGGCTGACGGTGTGGCTATCAGTGGCAATATGAAGGCCAACAGCTCGGTGTTTTTGCTGGATATGATCAAGCAGGGTATGGGCGTAGGCTTTATTCCCCGCTTTATCAGTTACCCGGCTTTGCAAAGTGGTGAGGTGGTAGAGATTTTAACCGAGGCGCCTAAACCCCTGATGACACTTTATGCGTTGTACCCGGTGAGACACTTTACGCCGCCCCGGCTACAGCGCTTTATTAAATTTTTGCAGGATTGGTTTGCACAGCACCCTTATCTTTAATGCGCAGGCCGCTAAGCCCGCGCATCAGTAAAACTAAGGGTGAGCAAAAGATGCCAGAAGCGGCGGAATACCCGGAAACATGCCAATGGCGGCCATCACGGCGCAAAGCACAGCAAAGGTAATACCCGGAATAATCCAACGTCCGGCGTGGCCGAGCTCTTTGCCTCTTTCTTTACAGCCAATCAGGCCCAAATTATCCAGCAGCACCGTGAGTGACCAGCCGAATACCGGGTTAACCAGCGCCGATGAGAAAATCACGATACCGGCCGATTGGGTAGTTTTACCTTCTCGGGTCATTTGCATACCGGCTTCCAGCAAGGGCAAGAATACCCCAACAATCAGCGCAACACTTAGTACCGGTGGCCATACGGCCAGATCCATGGGGTAACCCCACAGCGCAGCAACAATACAGAGTAGGCCGGTTAAAATGGCACCGCCAGGGATAGGGCGACGGGCAATGGCGGCCGGCACTATGTAGGTTCCCCAGGATGAGGCCAGATTACCACCGCCTAAGGTACTGCCGACAATTTGTCTGGTCGAAGCTGACAGCATAGTATCGTCAATATTCATCAGTACTTTGTCGGTTTTTTTCGGATAGCTCAATTGCTGGAATACCCGGTGGCCAAGAAAATCCGGAGACCACATGGCTACCGCCAGCACCGCAAAAGGGGCCACCGCAATAAAGCTTTGTAGATCAGGTAAGCCTAATTGCCAGCCCGTATCTTCTCCCCACCAGTAGGCAGGAGACAGATTAGGAATGCTGGGGCTGGTGGTGAACTCAAAAGGTGCGCCTAAGGCAAAGGCAATTACCGCCGCCAAGCAAGCGCCCAGTGGAATGGCCAGCCAGCGCATTTTGATATGTTCAAGCCAGGCGTACATTAATATGGTGCACAGGATCACCACAAAGGCGATATAGGCCATATCGAAGCTTTCGGCCCAGCTGTATAGCTTGGTGATTTGCGCGGTAATGCCAATAAAACCGAGGTACAGCAGCAGCCCACCACATACCCCGTTACTGGTTAACCTGGCCAGCAAACTGCCGCCCTTGGTTATACCGAGAATAAAACCGAACACCCCAATCAGGATCCCCAGCGCCATGGGATGGCCACCAGAGGCAACAATCAAGGGGATCAAAGGGATCAGTGGGCCATGGGTGCCTGCCAAGTTAGCATTAGGGTTTAGAAAGCCGGATATCAGTACCACAAACAAAATCGCGGCAATCAGCATTTCAAAACGGGCATTCTCAATCACAAATTCCTGCGATAAGCCCAGTGGCCCGGCAAATGCCCCCACCACGGCCGCCACCATAACAATTTTGCCTATAGTCGCGGCCATGGCTGGCACTAAATCTTCAAATTCGAATCGGTAGTCGCGAAAGGGCAGATTGGGCCGCCAGCGACGCGGCGCCATAATTTGCAGTTCATGTTCCAGGTAGTCGCCGCGGGAAGAAAATGTACTGCTGGGTTTATGCCTTGATTGGTAAGACGTACTGCTGCTATCCGTCATGAAAGCATGCCCTCTGAGAAAAAGAAGGCAGTCTAGAAAGTGACGCCGACCAGAACAATCAGACCTTCGGTGTAGGTAGACCAATTACCTTGGTTGTATCGGGGGAGTTTGGATTTATGCGACTCGTTGATTGGATCAGTATCGTAGTTGCAGCAAAGAGCGAAAACCTGACCATCACCATCGCGTAGGCGGTGGTCTGCTTCAGACAAATAGCGGACACTCGGAATTGAGCTTTTCGAATTTCCGATTAGTGCGAGTGCCGTAACCAAGGACTTTGTTTGTTATTTCGGACTCACGCCCAGAGCGGACTAATTAATATACTTATTTTTAGCACATTGATTTAACTAACCTTTGCCTGCTTTCTTCATATCCATCCATCGCTGTCCTTGCACAGATATACAAAGTAGTTCAGACAGCTGTTGCTTTTCTTTATAATCAACTGGAAACAAATATATGTGTTGAATTATCATTTCTTTCAAAATTCGCAAGCAGACCTCATTTCCATGAAGGCTTTTTACACACTCTGATATCTGATCTATATCAATAGATTTATTGAACTGAAGTTCAATGGCTTGTCTTATGAGGTTAAACGCTGGAGTACCAGCACGCTTATCTACTTGTCTGTATACCTCTAAAGCATCTTTAGAGCCAATCGAAGACGCAATTTTTCGTGTAAAAGCATTAATAACTCCGTAAGTTAAATGCAGATATACGTTCTCAGCTTCTTTTTCTATTTCCTTATTGGACAAATTTGGGTGCTCTGCTAACTGTGCAGATATTAGCTTCAAGATTTCATTTTTTGCAGCATCGTTTATTTTAATAAAATAATCTAAAAAACGTAGCCCAGCACTGGCACTGACTTTCGCTAAATCTTCCATCGCTTGTCTTGTGAGCGTAGCGTGTCTATTTCTTATTATCTGTCCAGCGACCTCCATCCCTTTGAATGTTTTATTTATGCTTGCCAGAATGTCCAGTGGTTCAGATTCCTCGATTTCCGTACTTCTTTCAATTCGGTCAAGGTTCTCATTTTGTTCATCTCGTTCTTTTTGAATTTCTCGCTGTTCAACTATGAGTTCTGGAATAGACTTCATAAAGTCGTCCATAAAAGAGAGTTGTTTTTTATCAAGCCTCGCCTCATCCTGTTGCTCAAAAAGCGTTTGTAGAACTGTTTTAATGTTTTTTAAGACCCAAGGCTCTTTAGTATGGTGAGTAATAAAGATTAGTATGTTGGCAAAGTCTTCACGGTGGAGTTTTTTTAATAGCTCTTCAAATTGGTCTCTAGTCTCTAAATTTTCGCTATACGACTCTGCTATTTTTTTTCCAACAAAGAAGTAATAAATATAAGGGTACTTAAAACCAACTGTGAGACCGTTATCTCTTAAAACTGCATGTTCGATGAGCTTTTTTAAAACTTTTTCTCTTTTGACGGGTAAATAAACTTCGTTATATTTTTTAAAAAAAATATCAATTTGGGATAAATTCAGTTCTTCTTGGCTAGTAAATATTTTCCACGCCAACTCGGTAAGCACATTCAAATACTTGTCAAAGTCTTGTTTACTAATATTAGCATTGTCAAATGATTGATAGATGAGTTGCTGATAGCAGTGTCCGAAAGAAGTTAGTTCCAAATCAAGTTTAGAATTGGCTTCAAACATTTGTAGAAGCATCAATACATAGATTGGTTTTGGTGGTACTATATTTTTTTTAATTACAGTGTTGAGATTATTCTTTAATTCGTCACATTTTGAATAAAGTTCTTTTTCTTCAATGCTCTCTTCCACGCCTAACGAAATCCATTTTTGTATAAGTTCTTCTCTTTTTTTATTGCCTAATCCTAATAATTCAACTCGTTCATGTTCATCAAGAGACGGAATATCTCCACTGATATAACTATACGAACTATGGCACGTCACAAATGTGAATTGAGTTATTTTGTTTAATTGATCTAAAAATGCAGATTTGAATTTTTTATTAAGCCCAATTTCATCAATATTATCTACTAGCACCATAATTTCTTTGTGACTTAGAAAAGTATCGTAATCTAAGTTTACATATTGAGACCCCAAACGCTTCTTTATTTCTTCTTCAACCGATGCTTTTTTAACTTCAGGTGCGTTTATGTAAACGGGCAAGTAACCTTTCTTAAGTGAACTGCGATATATATACTTGAGTAAAGACGTTTTTCCCTGTTGTTCTTCACCTGAAATAAGATAGTGGCCCATATGGTTTAACATATAGTTTGCACTTTTAATATTGACTAGGTCATTCGTGCTCTCAAGTTCGACATCAGGTACAACGAATATACCTTCCAGCAGCACTCTATCTACTCTTCTATGAGTCAAGACAATCTCAGTATCTGATAACCATTCTAGGTTTTCTTGTGAAGGTCCTGTTAACACCTCAATTCCGGTTTGTATTTCCAGTTTAGGTTTGAATTCATTGATATGTTTTTTAATCGATTGTACGACGTTTAACCAAGCCTCATCGCGATCTTCCCATCTTGTTATTGGTTTAGCATCCTTAGGTGCAGCTTGGAATTTTGAAAACTCACAGTCTTCCCAATCACAAGGTCGCACCACAATTGAAATAATCTGCGCTGTACCTTCTTTTTGTCGCTCCATAGCTCTTTTGACTTCAACGTCAAAACAGTATTCTGACGCTAAAAAGCTCGGGCTTACAAGAAAGATAATAATATCAGCAGACTCTAAATTCTGGTCAATCTCGTTCTTCCAATCATCGCTGACATGAATCTTCCTATCATGCCAACATTCAATTACACCGTTTCTTTGCATCATCGATAAATGATCACCGAAATCTTCTCTGTGATCTTCGTCACGATGTGAATAACTGATGAAAACCTTTTTACTCATCGTATTTCCTTAAACGAGATTTTGCATTTATCCGTCAATAATTGCTTAACTAGTATGTTTTACTTTTTTTAATCAGTAAGTTGTTGCTGAAGTATTTTAATTTTTGATTTGCAAAATCACTTATAATGCTCATTAGGGTATATTCAAAAATCACAAGAAGGACAACTTTGATTCTGTTTAAATATTTACAGTATCTAATCACAACACTTGTATGATGTTCCTTCGATTTCATAACCACCCAATTTGCCGTTGAGCTCACCTTTTCACACTCACTAATCTTCATTCAATTGGGTATCGTGGTTCGTCCGCTTTGGGGCGAAACTCGACCTTAAATGAGATTATCAAACAGTTTCCGATATGTCTGCAATTTGCTCGTTGATAGAAGTGGGCTTTTTGTAATGCCAAATTCCGCTTTACGTACGGAGCAGCCCAACAGCGAGCACTGAAGGGCATCAAAAGACAAGGAACAGACGTTTAATACCGCGATTTGCGGCAAATGGAGCGCTGTTGAAAAATTGTGCGACAACAGCGTCTTCTTAACTATGTGCATAAAAGATCAAGGTGATGCAGTTTACCTTTCTCTCCTTCATCGTAACCGACACAGGAAAAATTAAACTTCTTAACTAATCTGATGCCGTCTTCGGTGACGGGGCGTGTAAATACGTCTTTTGTACCTTTTTGTTTAAGTATTTCAACTTGATTCAACATTTTATGCAGAACTGCACCTTTAGACTTAAAACCTTTCGCCGCAATAGCACCAACATATACAGACTTTGGATTCCGCTCTTTGCTTATGTGGGTTGTTGTAATTGATTGTCCTGTAATTTGTTCTTCTTTTAGAAGTTTGACTGCGTCTGCCTTGAGGGGAATAATGCAGAAGTATCCTCTTATAGGGTCCCGCTTTCCTTCACCCTTTCTCCTAAGTACCCAAAAGATATTGGGGTTTATTTTATACCAAGCTTTCATTTGATTAACTGAAGACACGCCTCCTTCAAATAGATCCTCACCCATATTGAAAATAAACTTTAACTCCATGCTGGATGCAGGCCTAGCCATATAAATAGGATCTAAAAAATCTGGAAGAGCATCTATTAAGCGGCTGTACAAAAACAAGAACACCCATAAAGCCCATCTTGAAAATATCAGCGCAATTCCAATTATGAATAATATGAAACCTAGATACCCGCACACCTGATCGATGGATAAGCCTACAATTGAAAAGCCTATATCCTTGACTGTTTGCAGGGAAGATGCGCCAAACAGACAACCTGATACTGCCAATAGTCCTAAAGCAAAAGCGGTCATAATATTCCTTATTCGATCTGTCCATAAGAGCTAACAGGTTATTACTGAGATCACATAGTAACAACCTTTTCAACTGAAAAAACATATTCTGTGTTTTTATGGGAAAGATAAAATGTCTGCTTCACGTACACTGGGGCTGCACAGACAGCCCCGTACAGCCTAGACTTCAATAGATTCCGATATTTCCAAAGCGTCGTCCACTTCAATACCTAAGTAGCGGACAGTGCTCTCTAGCTTCTTGCGGCCAAGCAAGAGTTGCACTACCCGAAGATTTTTGTTTTTTATAGATCAGATAGGGTTTGGATCGGTCAGGGTCAGAGTTGTTGAAACTTTGTTTTCCTGAATAGCAATTAACCTGACTTCGTTGATCCCAAAATAGAAGACGGCTATAAGTTAAAATGTGATCACTGTGGAACAGAATATACATTTGAAATGATTCTGCTGGGTATGCCCGTTGGGCAACAAAGTTAACAAGCGCATGTTGTCGGACTGGTTTTCCGCTGCGCTCCAAACCAGCCCCAAACGCGGGCGTTAGAGGGAAGGAGAACGTGATGAGCAAGAAGTCGATTGAACATCTCTCTTGGAAGGATGCAACACCGCCACAGAGGTTGACTTTTTATGCACGAGCGCCGAACTCTCCAGGAATCTATGAGCTTGGCGTGAAGACACAGAGCGAGTTCTCTCCAAAGTACCTTGGCTCAGCCGCCGATCAGAGCCTCAGAGATAGACTTAGCCAGCATTTCCGAAAGAGTCACAACGACAATGTCGAACTTATCAAGACACGAGTGTGGTTTCGGTGCATTCCGACAGTCAGTGGCGAAGAGGCTCGGTATTTGGAGGGGCATTACCTAGCGGCGTTCCGAGGAGATTATCCATGGAACAAACGCCATGAATGGTCACAGATGTTCATACTTGAGGACATTCGTGAATCCCTCTAACTTGGGGATCGGGATGATCAACGGGGTCAGGTTCATTGATATTCCATGCCCGCTGCTTGCTTTGTATGACTTCAGCTTCCAAAACCCGTTCTAGTGTGGCAGTTAGATTAATTTGTAAATTTTTATATTTTTATAAATTGTTGTGTTTAAAGGGTTTTGTTGCATTTTTGGAGGCTTGTATTGAATAATTTGTGCATCGTCAGCGCCTCGCTTACTGAATGCCTACATGATAAACAGAAGGCTCAAATACGAACCTCGGTCCTTCAATATGAAGTCAGCATGACCAGTTGCCAATTAATGTTTCTCAAAAATCAGTTTTTCCCCGCGAAAATCCTGAACTTCCATTTCTTGTACTTGCCCCTGCTCATTCTGGCGGAAGTGCAGCGAAAAAGGGTAGTAATTGCGGCCGCTGAAGCTACCTTTCTCTGGTAGTGGCTCAAGAGGGATTTCTTCCAGACGGAAGTGTCTGAGCCAAAGCTGTGCCCCTTTTAGTTGCACCTCAAAGGTTGAATTTAATTCAGTGCTGTAAAAATGCCCTTGGTATTGAGCTAGGTCTGTTTCAGCCACTGCTTCGGATTTCGTTGCCGGGGGCGTCGGAATAGTGGCCGCCTCTTCGTGAAGAGGGAGCATCTTGTCAGCCACGAGGATTTCTAATAGCTTCATTCCCATCGGGAAGGCGACAAAATGGGGGCTATTGCTTAATACTATGATGCTTAAATCTTCCTGTGGAAATCGCCCGAAAAAGGATCGGAAGAAAGCATCTCCTCCCGTATGAATGTAAGTTTCAATACCACGATAGTTCCGGTAGAACTGTCCCTTAGCATGTTGAATGTTCATATCTTTGGACAGCAGGGCAGGGGTACCGTCGTCGAGGGTGGCAAGTGCATTAAATTTTTGCAACAACGCCGGGTTGCCGATCTTTGGTTTCTGAAAATTGGCGTTCCATTTTGCTAGGTCTTCTGCGGTGGTATAAAGGGCCGTTGAGCCAACATAAGCGGCATTTAGTTTTTCTTTTTTAAACTTGCCATCTTCAAAATCATACGAATAGGCGCGATTTTTTATCAGCCTTTCATTGTCGTCATAAAATTGAGATTGCTGCATGCCAAGCGGCTCAAAAATATTTTTTCGCGTAAAATCGGCAAAGGATTCCCCCGAAACCCGTGCCACAATTTCAGCAAGTAAAACGTAGTTAGCATTAGAGTAACGAAAAGCGCTGCCACTCTCAAAATTCAAAGCAGTTTGTCGGCTCAGTAGCTGAAGCACATGTGCTGTACTGATGTAGTCGTCCATTCGCCAGCCGGCGAAGCTCAGCAAAGCCAGTGGTTCTTTCAAGCCACTGGTGTGGTAACAGAGGTGTTTAATCGTGATGGGCTTACCAAACTTGGGTAGTTCAGGCAGGTAGCGGCGAATATCGTCGTCGAGCGAGAGTTTTCCTTGCTCTGCCAGCAGATAGATCGCAAAAGCCGTGAATTGTTTAGAAACGGATCCAACATTAAACACCGTTTGGGGAGTTATCGGAATACCATATTCTAAGTTTGCCAGACCATAGCCTCTGCGGAAAATCACCTCTCCGTTCCTGACGATGACCACTGCTACTCCGGGAGTGTTGTCAGTGTAACTGGCAAACAAACTATCGATGTCTGTTTCAGGAACCTGAGGCTGAGCTATTACCGGGCAAAGTGGCAGATACAGAAGCGCAAGAAGCGCCATTAACTTAAGCGATGTTGTGATGGCAATGTTCATAAAAACCTTGAGCAGCCTGAATAGGTTACCGCAGAATCTGCGCACGATAATATTGCCATGTTATCGCTCGTCGCTGATTTATTAAACACTTTATGGTTTGCAGACGATCTGCAATTACTGACGCCCCCCGAAGGGCAACTGGCAGGATAATCGAGTGGACTGGCGTCTTACAAAAACAAGAATGTTATTGAAACAACATAGGAAACTGATTATACAGTAAAATCAAAAGGGGCTAAGCGCCTAGCACCTAACCCCTCACACCTAACGATTTATTTAACTTCTTCCCCGGCAGCCTGGCGGTCGGCATGGTAGCTTGAACGTACCATAGGGCCGCAGGCGGCGTGGCTAAAGCCTAGCTCGTAGGCGGTGTCACGCAGGGAGTCGAACTCATCCGGATGGACATAACGTTTCACTGGATAGTGGTGACGACTGGGTTGCAGATACTGGCCCAGGGTCAGCATATCCACCTTATGTTCACGCAGGTCTTTTAGCACTTCGGCCATTTCCTGCTGGTTTTCACCCATCCCCATCATCAGACCCGATTTGGTCATGATTTCTGGGTGCTGCTCTTTAAACTTACGCAGCAGCTCCAGTGACCATTTGTAGTTAGCGCCAGGGCGGCACTCACGGTACAAACGCGGGATGGTTTCCAGGTTGTGGTTAAACACATCCGGTACGCCGCTTTTAAAGATTTCCAACGCGGTATCCATACGGCCGCGGAAGTCCGGCACCAACACTTCAATTTTGGTGCTGGGACTGTGTTTGCGAATGGCATTAATACAGTCGACAAAATGCTGGGCGCCACCGTCACGCAGATCGTCACGGTCTACCGAGGTGATCACCACGTATTTCAGCTTCATTTCGGCAATCGTAGTGGCCAGCTTTTCCGGCTCTTCGGCGCTCGGCGGTAGCGGCTTACCATGGGCCACATCGCAGAACGGGCAACGGCGGGTACAAATATCGCCGAGGATCATAAAAGTGGCAGTGCCGTGGGTAAAACACTCAGACAGGTTAGGGCAGCTGGCCTCTTCACACACCGAGTGCAGGTTGTTCTTACGCATAATGTTTTTAATGCGATCGATACCTTCGGTACTGGAGGGCAGCTTGATTTTGATCCAGTCGGGTTTACGCAGCATCTGTTCCCGTTCGGTGGGGATGATGGTGACAGGAATATGTTTCATCTTGTCTTCGTCGCGCAGTTTTACCCCTGCTTCGACACGTACTGCTTTAGTCATCAAAACCTTCCCGATAGTCAGTCTGTTCGATATGAATAAGTCGGCAAAATGCCTGGCTTAATAGCTTGCCCGCTTCTGGCAGGTTGTCGGGCCCGCCGAGTTGGGCGGAGTGTATCATTTCCAGCCCGGCATAGCCGCATGGATTTATACGCTGAAAAGGCGACAGATCCATATTGATATTTAGCGCCAGACCATGAAATGAGCAACCTTTGCGAATACGCAGACCTACCGAGCAGATTTTACGCCCGTCCACGTATACGCCAGGAGCGTCGGCCTTGGGGTAAGCGTCGATGCCATAAGGTTTGAGCATGTCTACCACACACTGCTCAAGGGCGGTGACCAGCTCCCGTACACCCACTTTCAGGCGCTTAATATTCAGTAGAATATACATCATCTGCTGACCAGGACCGTGGTAGGTAACCTGACCGCCGCGGTCTACTTTAACCACCGGAATATCACCGGGGGCCAGCACATGCTCTTCTTTGCCAGCCTGGCCTTGGGTAAACACCGGGTTATGCTCCACCAACCAGATTTCATCTGGGGTGTCGGCGCTGCGCTGGTCGGTAAATTCCTGCATGGCGTGCCAAATCGGGGCGTAATCTTGTCTGCCCAGTTGGCGGATAATTAGCGGTTGTTCACTCACGGTTTACAGCACCACGCGAACCAGTTCCAGCTTACCCAGTTCGATATAAACGGATTCCATATGCTCCTTGCTGATCACGCGCACATCAATAGATACCGAATGGTAATTGCCCTTAGTGCTGGGACGGATACTGGGACTATAGTCATCCGGGGCCAGTTGCTGCAGGCAGGCTACCACGTCTTCGGGCAGGCGTTCATGAGCAACACCCAGCACTTTAAAGGTTTGGTAGCAGGGGAACTCCAGCAGTTCATCAAAACGGGTTTCCATTAAAGGCTCCAATCAAATCGCAATGGCCTGTAAATGGCGACGCCCAGAGGCTTTATCAAGCCCGGGTATGCCTTTACAGGGAGAGGGAGCGAATTATACCTAAAAGACCTGAATTGGCCCAGCCTGTCTCGCTGAGCCAGATAGGCGTACTGTCAGCTTTGCTTGTCGCCGTTAAGGTTGGATTAGCCTATGTAGGTAATCCTGAATTTCCCGGTTAACAGCGGTGGCAGAGGTAGTTGTCGGGCATAAAGTGCTCGCTGCTGGCTTCCTGTATATAGGGCCGGTAGCTGGAGGGATAGGGCGTTTGTAAAAACGAACCGGCCGTAGGGTAAGGGAATAGCTCATCCAGCCTGGCTACGCGCTGCTGGTCAATACGTCGCTGTACATGACTGCGGTTAACCATAGAGGGGCTGGTAAGCCCTGCAGAAGAGGCAATATCCACCGCAGCGTGCACGGTTTCCTTATGAAAACGCGCTACTCTTTGGCCTTTGTCCTGCACATCCAGCCCTTTCACCAGTTTAGGATTCTGCGTGGTAATGCCGGTAGGGCAGCGGTTGGTATTACATTCCAAAGAGTGCACGCAGCCGAGTGCCAGCATCATGCCGCGGGCGCTATTGCAAAGATCAGCGCCCAGGGCCAGATTGCGCACCAGATGGAAGGCAGAAAACACCTTACCCGAGGCGATAATGCGGATGTCTTCGCGCAGGTTAAAACCAATCAGGCAATCTTCCACAAAGGCAATGGCATCACGCAGCGGCATACCCACAGAGTTGCTGTACTCAAGCGGCGCAGCTCCCGTGCCGCCTTCACCGCCATCCACGGTGATAAAATCCGGCTGAATACCGGTTTGTACCATAGCTTTACACAAGCCGATAAACTCACTCTGGCGGCCAATACACAGCTTGAAACCAACAGGTTTACCACCTGAACGCTCCCGCAACACGCGAATAAAATGCATCATTTCGATAGGGGTGGAAAAAGCGGTGTGTGCCGACGGGGAAATCACATCGCTATGCGCTTGAACATGGCGAATACGGGCAATTTCATCGGTATTCTTACTGGCTGGTAGAATGCCGCCGTGACCGGGTTTTGCGCCCTGGCTCAGCTTGATTTCAATCATTTTGACGCTGGATTGGTTGGCCTTTTCGGCAAATGTATCGGCGCAGAATTTACCTTCACCGTCGCGACAGCCAAAGTAGCCTGTACCAATTTGCCAAACCAGATCGCCGCCATGTTCCAAGTGGTAGTCGGAGATGCCGCCCTCACCGGTGTTATGATAAAAACCACCGATTTTGGCGCCTTTATTTAACGCCCTGACGGCGTTGTTACTTAGTGCCCCAAAGCTCATGGCGGAAATGTTCAGTAAACTGGCGGAATAAGGCTGTAGGCAGTCTTTACCGCCGATTTTTATGCGCGGAGAACAGTCCAGTTCATGAATATTGCGCGCGGCAATGGAATGACTGATCCATTCGTAGCCACTTTCATAGGTGTTGATTTTGGTGCCATAGGGCAGGGTATCCAGATCGCCCTTGGCGCGCTGGTAAACAATGCTACGAAACATGCGGTTAATTGGGGTGCCGTCCAGATCAGACTCAATCAGATACTGACGGGCAAAGGGGCGGAAGCTTTCCATCAGCCAGCGACCCCGGCCAATTAACGGGTAGTTGCGACGAATGCTGTGCTCAGTTTGCAGCATATCGCGCAGGCCTATGGCAAAGGTAATCGCCAAGGGAATTAGTAACCAGACCATCCAGCTCCAGGTTTGGGCCAGCAACAATATGGCCATAGCCATTAGCAAATGGGAGATGACAAAAGCGGTGCGCATGGTCTTTCCGTATAAAGCGTTTTGTTCAGCTTAAACGCCACAGACGCTGGTTGCCAATGACTTATCGGTCAGTAACCTTGATATAAGACAATCAATAGGGTTTTGGAGTGAAGGTTGCTGGCAGAGTGGTTTTTTAGTCCATCCATCCCTGGACATTGCCACTTTTTGGCATCCATGCCACCGTGGCATACAACCGCCACGGATGGTGGAAGTGCAGAAAACGTCGGGAACAGCTTTTCTGCCTTTCATCCATGAACATCGACGACGAATGTTCCCTACAACGTCGTCATACCGTTCATCCATGAACATAAAAGCCCGCGCGAGGCGGGCTTTGGGAAGTGATGGGCGAATTACTTAGCGAGGGCGTCGCTATGTACACCGCGCATGGCACGACCGGATGGGTCAGCATTGCTGGTAAAGCTTTCATCCCAGGCCAGGGCTTCTACTGTGGAGCAGGCAATGGACTTGCCGCTAGGTACACAGCGTGCCGCACTTTCCTGCGGGAAGAAGCTTTCAAAGATAGTGCGGAACAGATAGCCTTCTTTGGTATCCGGTGTGTTTACCGGGAAACGGAAAGCGGCGGTCTGCATCTGCTTGTCAGTGACCTGGCTGGCGGCAAAATCTTTAACCGAATCAATCCAGGAATAGCCTACGCCGTCACTGAACTGTTCTTTCTGACGCCACAATACTTCGGCAGGCAGGTACTCGCCATTATCAAAGGCCGCGCGCAGTACGTGTTTTTCCATCTTGCCGTTGCCGCACATTTTATCTTTTGGATTCAGGCGCATGGCCACATCCATAAATTCCTTATCCAGGAAAGGTACGCGGGCTTCCACACCCCAGGCAGAAGTAGACTTGTTAGCACGTAAGCAGTCGAACATATGCAGACGTTCAAGCTTACGAACGGTCTCTTCGTGCAGCTCTTTGGCGTTTGGAGCCTTATGGAAGTACAGATAACCGCCGAAGATCTCATCCGAGCCTTCACCAGACAGTACCATCTTGATACCCATGGCCTTGATCTTACGTGACATCAGGCTCATTGGCGTGGCAGCACGAATGGTAGTTACATCGTAGGTTTCCAGGTGGTAGATAACATCTTTGATGGCATCCAAACCTTCCTGAATGGTGAAATGAATTTCGTGGTGCACGGTACCAATCATATCGGCCACCTTGCGGGCTGCGACCAGATCCGGCGCGCCTTCCAGGCCTACGGCGAAGGAGTGCAGACGAGGCCACCAGGCTTGCGTTTGGTCGTCATCTTCCACGCGCTTGGCAGCATACTTGGCGGCAATGGCCGATACCAATGACGAGTCCAGACCGCCGGACAGCAGTACCGCATAAGGTACGTCTGACATCAGGTGGCTTTTCACTGATTTTTCAAAAGCGTTTTTCAGATCTTCCAGACTGGTGGTGTTGTCTTTAACATTTTCATAGTCCATCCAGTCACGCTGATAGTACTTGGTCAGCTCACCGGTTTTGCTCCACAAATAGTGGCCCGGAGGGAATTCCTTGATGGTTTTACAAACCGGCGTCAAAGCTTTCATCTCAGAGGCAACGTAGAAGTTGCCGTGCTCATCAAAGCCGGTGTAAAGCGGAATAATACCGATATGGTCACGGGCGATGAGGTACGCGTCTTGCGCTTCGTCATACAGAATAAAGGCGAACATACCTTGCAGGTCGTCGATAAAGTCCACGCCCTTTTGTTGATACAAAGGCAGGATCACCTCACAGTCAGACTTGGTTTTAAACGCGTAAGGCGTTTCTAAACCCGCTTCCAACTGCTTGTGGTTATAAATTTCACCGTTTACGGCCAGGATCTGCTGATTATTATTTGAGATGAGCGGTTGGGCACCATTATCAAGGTCAACGATAGCCAGACGTTCATGGCAGAGGATGGCATTATTATTATTCCAAATCCCTGACCAGTCTGGGCCGCGATGGCGCAATAACTTGGAAAGCTCCAGTGACTTGGAGCGTAGCTCGGTGACATCCGTCTTGATGTCGAGAATACCGAATATACCGCACATAAAAAGAGGTCTCTCCTGGTTAAACAGATTGGTGCCGTTCCACTTGAAACGGCAGATTTTGGGCACATCCTGGCCCTGGCAGCAAACTTCCGTTTTGCCGGTTTTGTTACTAAAACGTGAAAAAACAGGGCGTTAGTAAAAAACTTTTGCCGAAAGCTGTCTTTTTCTGAAACAAAGCTTTCGTCCCCCCGACTGTGCCAGTCTCAGCGGAAAATGCAAGATGATTCTGTAATAAACTTTCTTATAAAGGCATAAACGTCGTGCAATGGACAAAATAAGGCGGGGGAGCGTGTTGCTCCCTGTTGGTCAGTCTCTAGTTAAGCCTGTTTTAATAGGGTTCCATCACTATCCGTGACACTGACGCTTACTTCGATACCTTGACGCACACTTTGGGTGACGACACAGAAGTCTTCAAACTGTGCTAAAGCCCTTTCTAAATGGGGGAGATGCTGAGCTGAATTGCCCAACTGCAACTGCACATCCAGTTTGCCGATTCGCCATCTGCCGTCGTGACGTTCCAAAGCGCCATTTACTGTCGCCGATACCTTACCTGGCTCTTCCTTAAACTTACGAATAGCGAACATCAAACTGGCCGCCAGGCAATTTGCTACCGAAGCGGCAAGCAAGCGCGAAGGATTGGGGCCGTCACCCTCGCCAAGAGGGGCGGGTTCATCGCTGAAGAGCTGGCCAAATTCGCCAAAGTCCACTTCAAATTTATAACCTTGCAGTAAGGTCAAAGAGACAGAAAATTCATGCTGTTCCGCCATAATCCACTCCGTTATCTGATGGTCTTATAGACTGCCTTGGGTGATATCTTATACTAAGGCAGTTAACAGGCTCGGGGAACATGCATGCAAAAATTAATACCAAGACTAGCGGTTGTGGCCATGGCAGGGTTGTCTTTGATGACATTTCAGACGACAGCAAGCGAGGTGGAGGCTTTCGATGAAGCTGCACTGCAGGCTGAAGCAAACGCCCGAATAGGCCAGTTTGCCAAACAACTAAAAGGCACATTGCAGCAAGCCATACAAAGCGGTGGTTTTGTTAAAGGTATCGAAGTATGCAGGGATGAAGCGCCACGTATCGCCAATATCTATGCTACGGACGGCTGGATGTTAGGGCGTACCAGCCACAAAGTGCGCAACCCAGCCAATCAGCCAGATGACTGGGAACAGGCCCAGATAAAAGTGTTTCAGCAAGCCTTGTCTGAGGGGCAATCGGCGGCATCGCTGACAGCCAGCGAGGTACTAAGTGGCCAATTTCGCTTTGCCAAACCCATTGTGACGGAAGGACTATGTCTGGCTTGTCATGGTAGTCAATTAAGTGATGAAGTGCAGGTGGCACTTGATTCTCTCTATCCTCAGGATATGGCAACTGGCTTTAGTGCAGGTGAACTGCGCGGTATCTTTAGCCTAGAGAAAAAACTGCCTTAATAAACCTTTATTTAATTAGGGTTATTTTACAGTCTGGTTATTTTCCTCTTTACTTAAGGCCTGTCGACTTGTCAGGTCTTTTGCGTTTTTTGCCAGGGTTAATTTAACGGAACCCCTTGTGGGCTTGGCAGTCACAACAATAAGACCCCTTTAATCTTTAAAATAGATTAACCTATCTTTATTAATCTGATTTTTAAGATGGTGAGACGCTGCTAAGGTGTATCTATCTGAGATGAACGCTGTTCATCGAACTTTGCAATACGAAGAGGAATCAGACATGGAAAAACATAACCCGTCTTCAGGTGGCCAGTGCCCATTTATGCATGGTGGTAATACCGCCGCTGGCAGCAGTAACATGGCCTGGTGGCCAAACTCGCTGAATCTGGACATTCTGCATCAGCATGACCGCAAAACAAATCCTATGGATGCGGACTTCAATTATGCCGAAGCATTCAGCAAGCTGGACTTAGCCAAGGTGAAAGCTGACTTAAATGCGCTGATGACCGACAGCAAAGACTGGTGGCCTGCTGACTGGGGGCACTATGGTGGCTTGATGATCCGTATGGCCTGGCACGCTGCCGGCTCTTATCGAATTGCCGATGGTCGAGGTGGTGGCGGTACCGGCAACCAGCGTTTTGCGCCGCTGAACAGCTGGCCGGATAACGGCAACCTGGATAAGGCCAGACGTTTGCTGTGGCCGGTGAAGAGGAAGTACGGCAACAGTTTGTCTTGGGCAGATCTGATTATTCTGGCCGGAAATGTGGCCTATGAGTCCATGGGCTTTAAAACCTTCGGCTTTGCCGGTGGACGTGAAGATATCTGGCATCCGGAAAAAGATACCTATTGGGGGTCTGAGAAAGAATGGCTGGCACCATCCGGTAGTGAGAACAGCCGTTACAGTGGTGAACGCGATCTGGAGAATCCCCTGGCCGCGGTGATGATGGGCCTTATTTATGTGAATCCGGAAGGTGTGGACGGCAACCCTGATCCACTGAAAACCGCGCAGGATATGCGTGTAACCTTTGCCCGTATGGCCATGAATGATGAAGAAACCGTTGCTCTCACAGCAGGCGGTCATACTGTAGGTAAAGCACACGGTAACGGTGATGCGGCTAATCTGGGACCAGCACCCGAAGGCGCGGATATTCATGAACAGGGCTTTGGCTGGATGAACCACACATCTCGTGGCGTTGGGCGGGATACTGTCACCAGCGGTATTGAAGGCGCCTGGACGACCAATCCGACTCAGTGGGACAACGGCTACTTTGACATGCTGTTCAACCATGAGTGGGAACTGGTAAAAAGCCCGGCAGGTGCCTGGCAATGGGAGCCAGTAAGTATTCGCGATGAAGATAAGCCGGTGGATGTGGAAGATTCGTCTATTCGTTGCAACCCCATGATGACAGACGCGGATATGGCGCTGAAAGTGGATCCTGAGTATCGCAAGATTTCGGAAAAATTCCGCGCCGACCCTGCTTACTTTAATGAAGTGTTTGCCCGGGCTTGGTTTAAGCTGACACACCGTGATTTAGGTCCTAAAAGTCGCTATCTGGGCCCGGAAGTACCAGCTGAAGATTTAATTTGGCAGGATCCTGTGCCAGCCGTTACCTACACTTTGACTGACGCGGATGTACAATCACTTAAAGCCGAGATCTTGTCCAGTGGCCTGACAACCGGTGAATTGGTAGCGACCGCCTGGGACAGTGCTCGCACTTTCCGCGGCTCTGACTATCGCGGCGGTGCTAACGGTGCGAGGATCCGCCTGGCACCGCAAAAGGACTGGCATGGCAACGAACCGGCCAGGCTGGAGAAGGTGCTGAATGTACTTGAAGAGATTCAAAGTGGCTTTGCTAAACCCGTTAGTATCGCCGATTTGATTGTATTAGGTGGCAGTGCAGCCATTGAAAAGGCAGCGCGAGACGCCGGAGTTAACATCAGTGTGCCTTTTGCGCCAGGCCGTGGTGATGCCACACAGGATATGACCGATGTGGAATCTTTCGCGGTACTAGAACCACTGCATGACGCGTTTCGTAACTACCAGAAGCAGCATTATTCGGTACAACCAGAGGAAATGATGCTGGATCGTGCACAGTTGATGGGCCTGACGGCGCATGAGATGACGGCGCTGATAGGTGGCATGCGGGTGCTGGGCACTAACTTTGGCGGCACAACTCATGGTGTATTCACTGACAGGGTTGGGGTGCTGAGTAACGACTTTTTCGTCAACCTGACCGATATGGATTACCGTTGGGTACCTACGGGGCGTAATTCCTATGACATCAAGCTGCGTAGCAGCGGTGAAGTGAAATGGACAGCAACCCGGGTTGACCTGGTATTCGGTTCTAACTCAATTCTGCGTGCTTACGCTGAGGTGTATGCCCAGGATGACAACCGCGAGAAATTTGTTCGCGACTTTGTCAAAGTCTGGACCAAGGTGATGAACGCCGACAGGTTTGACCTGAAATAAAAAACAAAAAGGCGCCGGTTAGCCGGCGCCTTTTTTTGTCGAAAAGCATCAGTTCTCCCGGATATATCTGGCATGGGACAGGTATAGTGCATCTTCCAATTGTTCTAACCCCAACTGCAACCTTTCCAGGCTTTCAACTACCACGCTGACACAGATAAAGTGGATATCTGCAGGGGCATCGGGCGTTAGGCTAATATGCAGATTGCTAATGGCTTGTTTTAGTTCTCTGCGCCTGTCATCTGAAATAGCAGGAGCGAAGACCATTAATTGTTCACTACTCCAGTGTCCGGTTAGCTCATTATGTTGGAGCTGGGCGCTGACTTGCTGCATGATTTTTTCCTGTAGTTCATCTCCCATAGACAGGCCATAGTTCATGGTGGCTTGTCGTAGTCCCAAGGCATCAATCATTAACAAGGTCAGGGGGAAGTCAGTGTTTCGCAGCTTTCCAAGCAATAATCTATCCAATGCCCGGCGGTTCGGATAGCCGGTAATGCTGTGGCGAAGGGATTGTTCCTCACTCAGGCGCGAAAGGATTTGCACGTCGTGCCAGCGGCGAAAAGAGTAAAAACACAGCGCCATAATTAAGTAGACGCCGCTGGGGACTAGTTCATCCAATTCCCAGGCTTCATGCTGGCGTGATGCATGGTAAATCATCTCCAGCATGTCGACGTTCCCCATCAGAACAAACACGATAAGGGTAGATAGAACAACAAACAGCAAATCCACAAGAAATCGCCGTCTGATTCGTGCCTTGAGTTTTTCGAGGATCACGACAACTACCTCAATGTCGGTTGTGACAGTCCATCGTTAAAGGAGACAGCGGCCTCATGCCATGTCCTGGGTATAATAGGCCGGTTGTTAGCACAACCGGCGTACTCTGGTTAGTTTTTACGCTGGAATTCGCTGGTGGGTAACCACTTAGGCCAATCCCGGCTGTCGGCGATGTCAAAACCCACTGCAAAGAACATACGCGTGTCTTGCTCAACACCACCAAAGTTCCAGCTTTCACGGAACTGATCACACACCTGATGGTAGCAACCACGGGTAATCACCTGTGTGCGTTTACGGTATTGCGCAGTGTCTTCATCCCAACTGTCAATGCCCCCTTTGGCATACAGGGCCGGTACCCCTTTTTTGGCTAGGCTGAAGTGATCAGAGCGGTAATAGTAGCCAGCTTCGGGCCTGTCTTCCTGGGTTAGATAACGTTCCTGGTCTTTAGCGGCCTTATCCAGATAGTTTTCCAATTCGGATTTGCCTTTACCTACAACAGCCACATCCTTGGTTCGCCCCAAAATGTTCATGGCATCCATATTCAGGTTAGCCACAGTTTTGTTTAGCGGAATAACCGGGTGTTCAGCATAGTAGGCCGAGCCCAGCAGACCTTGCTCCTCAGCGGTAACCGCCAGGAAGGTAATGGAACGCTCTGGTGCTTGTTGGAGTGTGGTAAAGGCTTCCGCCATTTCCAATAATGCGGCGGTACCTGTGGCGTTATCGTGGGCACCGTTATAAATATGATCGCCATTGAGGCTTTCGTCTTTGCCCAGGTGATCCCAGTGCGCAGTGTAAATTACATGCTCATCAGCATGAGTGCGACCGGGTAGGGTAGCGATAACATTGTTACTGGTTGAACGTTTCAGGGTGCTGTTAACTGTCACTGACGTGGTCACACCTAAAGGCTGAGCAATAGGGCCTTGTTGAGCCTTGGCTTTCATGTCAGCGAAGTCCATACCGGCTTCGGCAAATAGTTTCTTGGCGGCATCCAGATCGATCCAACCTTCTACGGCGACGCGACCGGCATTACCATCGGCGCTGGCCAAACTGTATTGTGGGCCGCTCCAGCTGTTACCCACTACAGACCAGCCGTAAGAGGCTGGCTCTGTTTCGTGGATAATCAAGGCGCCAGCGGCGCCCTGGCGACTGGCCTCTTCGTACTTATAGGTCCAGCGTCCATAATAGGTCATGGTTTTACCCTGGAACTTGCCGCTATCCGGATTTTCAAAACCGGGGTCGTTGACCAGGATCACTACGGTTTTACCTTTTACATCCAGGCCCGCATAGTCGTTCCAGTCGTATTCAGGTGCATTGACGCCATAACCAACAAACACCAGTTCGGAGTTGTCCAAAGACACGGTTTCCTGCTCACGCTTGGTAGCGACTACCATGTTTTCTTTGTATTTCAGGGTCTGGCTGCCTAACTTCAGGCTAACGTTGGGGTCAGCAGTAATTTCCAGCAAATTAACCGGCTGCAGGTAGCTGTCGCCGTTGCCGGGCTTGAGGCCCAAACGTTTAAATTCACTGACCAGATAGTCAACGGTTTTCTCTTCGCCAATAGTGGTAGGCAAACGTCCTTCAAATTCGTCAGAGGCCAGGGTTTTGGTATGTTGGGCCAGTTCGGCAGCGGTAATGCTGTCATAGGCTTGTGAAAAATTATTCGTCGTCGTTGAGGTAGATGTACAACCAAGCGCCATAAAAAGTGGTGCAATAGCTACAGCCAATAGGTTTTTTTTCATTATCATCTCGTTTTGCATCACGTAAAATCCGGCCCAAGTATAGGTAAATCCCTGGATCAAGACCAGTCAGCCCATGTTGGACATACGCCCAAAATCCGCTCATTTTGCGACCAGCGGTAAGAAAAATACGACCACTACCAGACGTTTTACCCAGCACCTTCCGCAAGAATGGTCCTCAGACGCATTTTTACGCCCACCATTCTCTTGGTTAGACGATCTATATGCTTTGTGCTGCATCAAAACCTGGCCGGATTTCAATTGGTTAAATGCGGACGCATCCTTGCCTGTGCGCTTTGTGTCGCAGCAGATGCTGGATGAGCAAACGCTTTGTTATGAGTCTTTTATCCATACCTATGAGCAGGTGCCTACCCGCCCTCAAAATTGGCACGACCTGTTTAATGCTCTGATCTGGAAGCAATTTCCGCGCAGTAAAAGCGCACTGAATCGCCTACATATGACGGATATTAATGCGGTTGGTTCCAATCAACGTACACCTAGGCGCAATCGTATTACTCATTTTGATGAATGTGGGGTGTTGATGATTTACTCAACCGAAGAGATCCCTAACCTTCTCAAACAGCATGAGTGGCACGCGGCATTTGTTGATCGCCGCAGTGATTGGGGAACTCGTGTTCAGGCGCTGGTATTTGGCCATGCCAACTATGAAATGTTGCTCAAGCCTTATATTGGATTGACCGGCAAGTGGCTGGGAATCCAGGTGCCAAAAGACTATTTTTCCTGGGACAACAAGCAGCAGCTCGCTTATGTTGATGAAAAACTGGTTGAGCGTCTGGAACAACAAAACTGCCTAGGTGAACGGGGAGCGTTGTGGCCTTTGCCTCTGTTAGGCGTGCCTGGCTGGTGGCCGGACAATGAGCACGCCGCGTTCTATGCTAACCAGAATTACTTCATGCCCAAAAGAAAATGAAAAAAATCTGTTATTAAATTCTACCTTGCCAGACTATTGGTTCTGTGTAGCTGATTTCTAGTTACATTCAGAATAATAAGCACTGAAGAGGGAAGGAGCACAGATAAGTATGATTGAAATTAAGGGGCTGGCCAAAAAGTTTGTGGTCGAGAATGTTAAAAAGCTCAGTGATCAGGAAAAGCAAGACCCCAGGCTGAAGGGACGTTTTTTTCATTCCGTAGAGGATGTGAATTTTAACTGCGATAAAGGCCAGGTATTAGGTTTGCTTGGGCCTAATGGAGCAGGTAAAACCACCACCTTACGCATGTTGTCTACCGCTATTAAGCCCACTGCCGGCAGTGTCAGTATAAATGGGGTGGATATTCTGGCTGAACCTTTGATTGCGCGGCGTAAAATAGGTTTTCTATCCGGTTCCACCGGCCTTTACGGGCGTTTGACCGGCCGTGAGAATATCGAATATTTCGGTAGATTACATGGTGTCAGTGAGTCAGACCTTAAGTACCGAATCGATGAGCTGGCCAACCTTCTGGATATGCAGAGTTTTCTGGACAGACGCAGTGAGAGTTTTTCCACTGGCATGAAACAGAAAACCTCTATTGCCAGGGCGGTGATCCACCAACCTGAGGTGGTAATCCTGGATGAGCCAACCACTGGCCTGGACATTATGGCTACCCAAACCGTGCTGGATTTTATTCGCCGCCTCAAGGCGCAAGGCACACCGGTTATCTTCTCTACTCACCACCTGGATGAAGTAGATGAACTTTGTGACAAGGTGACGGTGATTGACAAAGGCCGTACCTGTTTTGATGGTTCTTTGCAGGACTTTAAAGCTTTGTCTGCCGGCTCAATGCACGAGTCGTTCCTGACCACGATAAAAGGAGCAGCATAATGTGGTTGGTATTTAAAAAAGAATTACTGGAGCTGTTACGCGACCGTAAAACCTTGTTTTTTATGATTGCCTTACCTTTGTTGTTGTTTCCGCTGATTTTTGGTGCCTTCGGCTTTTTTGCCAGCAAGGCGGTGAAAGACGCCGAGACCAAAGTGTTGAAGTACGCCATTGTGGGCAGTGAATATGCCCCGGGACTCAGCGCTTCACTTGCTGAGGCCAGCGACAAGTTTGAACGGGTTGAGGTGGCGGCGGATGCAGACTTTAAACAGCTGATCCGTGATGAAACCATCGACTTTGCCCTTAAGGTACCGAGCAACTATGACCAGCCTGTGTTGGAAGGCGGCCAGGCCACTTTGGTGTTGGTGCTGAATGATGCAGGTCTGAATATGGTGCAATCCCGGATTAAGGAACTGATTGATAGTCAGATTGAGGATAAGCGCCGTCAAGCCTTTGATGCCTTGGCACTAAGTGATTTGCAGCAAGCGGGTTTGCTCAAACCCGTGGTTATTGAAAAAGAAGATGTGGCTGACAGCCGCGAGAACTGGGGTGAGAAAATCGGTGGTTTCCTGCCTTATATTTTGTTTTTGCTTTGTTTGCAGGGCGCTATGTACCCGGCCACCGATATGGGCGCAGGAGAGAAAGAACGGGGCACTCTGGAAACCCTGCTTATCTCGCCCACTGAACGATATAAACTGGTACTGGGTAAATTCCTGACTATTGCCTTTGCTGGTGTGACTTGTGCCCTGATGACCATATTGAGTATGGCGGTGTGGGGTGTGGTACTTAGTCAGGGTATGGCCATTAAAGTGGTGGGTGAGTTTATGAGTGCCATCAGCGTGCTGGATTTCATTCTGATGTTCCTGATGCTGGCACCTATTGCTGCTATTTTTGCTGCTTTGTTGCTCAGCTTGTCTATCTATGCCCGCAGTTTTAAAGAAGCGCAAAGCTATATGGGCAGCCTGATTATGGTGGCTATTTTGCCGATTGTGATGGCCATGATGCCCGGTGTAGACCTCAAAGGCGGCTGGGCCTGGGTGCCCATAACCAATGTGGCGCTGGCCATCAAAGAGCTGATTAAAGGCACTATGGATTATGTGTCGTTGTTTGCGATTTTTGGCTCTACTGTTTTGATCGCTGGCGCCCTGATCGCCTTTTGCGTGTACTGGTTTAATCAGGAAAAAGTCCTGTTTAGATAGCTATTGATGGTATTCAGGTAAGCCCCGCAGAGCTTAGTTCGGTGGGGCTTTTTTGTATGAAATGGGGTTGTCGGCACTGATTGTGTGTTTATGGCACTGCAGCGAAGTAATCTGTGCTGAAGGTTTAACTTTAGCAAGGTTCCACTAGGCAACCTCGGTCCAATACGTCATGCTATAGGCCTGTAGTAGTGGTTTTTTGTGACGACGTGACGCAACACATTCAATCTGTTCTGGCTGGCATACTCGATCAACTGATGGATGCAGTTTGCGTGGTAGACGAGCATGGGCAGTTTCTATTCTTAAGTGCCGCCTGCGAAGAGATCCTGGGTTATCAGCAGCATGAATTGGTGGGTAAACCCATGATCGAGCTGGTACACCCTGCTGATCGGCAGCGCACTTTGACGGCAGCCGGTGAGATTATGGCCGGGCAGCCTAAGCGTCATTTTGAAAACCGCTACATACGCAAAGACGGCAAAGTGATCGATATTATGTGGTCGGCCCGCTGGCTGGAAAAAGAACGGGTACGGGTTGCGGTGGCCCGTGATGTCACCCGCATAAAGCAGGCCGAAAGAGTGAGGGAAGCGGTCTACCGCATTACCGAAACCGCCTATGGCGCGCAGGATTTACAATCCATTTATCAGAGCATTCACCAGATGTTATCCGATTTGCTGGATGGCTGCTGTCTAACCTTGTTGCTTAGAGATCCTATTACTCTTCAGACTGACAGAGTGTTTCAGGCCGATAATTGTCAGCCGGTTCTGGCTGATACACTTCAGACGACGGCATTGTTTGAGGTTATCTCCGGCGAACAGGTTGTGCAGCGCAACTGCCAGCAGCCCGATAATCGCCTATGTTGTGACTGGCTGGGATTACCGCTTCGGACACAAGGACAGGTGATTGGTGCCATGGCGGTTCAACGTTGTCAGGGGGGGCTGGCTCAAGACGAACAACAGTTACTGCAGTTTGTCTGTACCCAGATAGCTGCCACTATTGCACGCAAGCAGGCAGAGGAAAAACTCTTGTACCTGGCCTCCCACGATATTCTGACTAACTTGCCAAACCGTATGCTGTTTATGGATAGATTTGATATGGCACTTAAGCTTGGTGCCAGAAACCAATTGCGTGTGGGTTTGTTATTTGTGGATCTGGATAAGTTTAAGCAGGTAAACGATGCTTATGGCCACGATGTAGGTGACATGCTTTTGGTTGAAACGTCACGACGGCTGGAATGCGCGGTACGTAATACCGATACGGTGGCGCGTATCGGCGGTGACGAATTCACCTTACTTTTGAGTTTCATTAATGACAGTCGGGATGCCGAACTAGTGGTGGAGAAAATTCTTGAAGCCATGGAAGCGCCTTTTGTGCTTGCCGATATACAACTGCAAATCACTGCCAGTATTGGTCTGGCTATCTACCCTGACCATGGGCAAGACAAAGAGACCTTATTACGTGTCGCAGACAGCCTGATGTATCAGGTGAAAAAGAACAGCACGTCGCCACTTTTATAAAGCATCTTTCCAGCGTTGTTTGCCCACATGCTGTTTAAGCAGTTGCAAGCATTCATCCACAACATTTAGCATTTCCTGATCCAGGGCTTGTTCTTGCAGGTTGCTGGCCCCCAGCCCATGTGTCATCAACTGGTCAATTTTAGCCGGCGTGACATCCAACAACAGGTTAGCCAAACTCTGTACCACAATATCGGAGACGGCATTTTCCAACATCTTTTCCACACTCCCTCCCAACACTGGTACTAAGCGCAGACGTGCTACTTGTTGATTGTCGCGTACCGCTTTAGTCACACTATCTTGCACATGCTGGCGTACCACTTCACCGCTTTGTTCATGGTTAAGGGTATGGCCGGAATGCACCAATATGGATGCCAACCACTGGCATAGCACCGGCCTGCGGGTAGCCAGTACCTTATTAATAATATCGTCCAGTAAAGGCGAGCCCTGGCGCAAGTCATCCTGAGCATCAGACAACACCTTGATAACCACTCGGTCACTGACTTCTTCCACAAAAACCTGATAATAAAAACGTAAAAAGCGGTAAGGCGCTGTGTCTTTGATATCAATGATTTTGTATTTCTGTAAGCGGTAGAGAATGGAAAAAATGCGTAAAAAACGCAGAAACCTGGCACCGCCAACCGGGATGCAGCCGACTAAATCGTACCAGTGGATAAAAGGGTAAAAGTACCAGCGCAGGTAGTCTTTACGCTTGATGGCAACCAACCAGCGCAACATAAACTCACTGAGGAATATGCCCACAAACACCAGATCAATCAAAATAAAATTGGCGTGCAGCGGTTGGTACCAGTCAAGCAAGGCGGGAGAGAGCTGATTTAACGATTGTCTCACCATATCGGTGGCATAAAGCGAGTCGAACAAAATCAGCGCCAGGTTAAGGATAAGCAAACCCAGCATAAAAAAGTCCAGTAAAAGCCAGGTACCTTCATGGCTTTCCCGTAAGCGCTTTAGACTGAAATTAAGCATAGTGAGGGAGGAGTTAAATGTTAGGTGTGAGGTGAAGAGGCGTTATTTAGTTTACGTATGAGTCCACCCAGCAGCGCAAATATTACCTCCAGGCGATCCATGTGTGGTTTGGTGTTAGAACAAAAGCCGAGTTTATCTGCAAGCATCAGTTGGGTTTCCAATTCACTCAATGAGCCTCTGGCGATAACCAAAAAATGTTTAAATTCTGAGTTACTCTCTCTGGCTGCGCCCTCGGCAATGTTTGATGGCACAGACACGGCAGCTCTGCGCATCTGCGAAATCAAACCAAATTGTTCCGAACGAGGGAAAGTATTTGTGAGTGCGTAAATCTGTTCAACCAATTCCATGGAGTGCTGCCACACTAGCAAGTCATGATGTTTCCTCACACCTCACTCAGATCCTAGTCACATCCACATGCACTTTTAGCTTCTGGCCTGGTTGCAGATGCTTCTTGGCATTAAGTTGATTCCAGCGGGTGAGATCGTCAACCCCCACTTTAAACTTACCAGCAATACGGGCCAGTGAGTCACCGTTTCTGACCGTGTAAGTGACAGTGCGCATAATGGCATTATCTGACTGGGTGCTGGACACTTTATTTACCCATATCACCAGCTTTTTACCCGGCATTAAAGGGTCGGTGGGCGCCATACCATTCCACTTGGCCAGATTTCGCACATTAACGTCATACTTGCGGCTCAGATCCCACAGGGTATCACCACTTTTAACCTGATGGCTGAGTTGATAGGACGCACGTGGTTTGGATTGTGTTTCTGCCAGGCGCTGTTCGGCTGACAGGCTGTAATAATCCTGGGATTTAAGGGCAACCGGGATCAGCAAATGGTCACCAGCGCGGATCATATTGCCTTTCATCTCGTTGACCTGCTGGATCACGTCTACCGAGGTATGGTACTTCTGCGCCAGCTTGAGCAGGCTGTCACCACTTTTAACCTGATGGCGAACCCAATTGAGGCGCTTGGACTCATCCAGATCATTCAGGGCAATCATAAAGCTGTCGACTTTTTCCAAGGGCAGCAACAACGTATGTGGCCCTTTGGGGTCGGTGGCCCAGCGATTGTAACCAGGATTGAGGGCATGTAACTCTTTAACACTGAGGCCTGCCAAATCAGCGGCCAGTGCTAAATCAATCTGAGAGCCCACATCAACAACGCCGGTTACCTGACGATTCTCAATGGGCAGCCATTTGGCATCCCACTCTTCGGCGTTTTTCAGAATATTGGCCAGTGCCAGTAACTTAGGTACATAGGCGCGGGTTTCGCGAGGCAGATCCAGAGACCAGAAGTCAGTGTTTTTGCCTTTGCGCTTGTTACTTTTGATGGCCCGGGCCACACGGCCTTCACCACTATTGTAAGCAGCCAAAGCATGTAACCAGTCACCGTCAAACATTTTGTTCAGGTAGACCAGGTAATCCATCGCCGCCTGGGTGGATGCCAGAACATCACGACGACCGTCATACCACCAACTTTGGTGCAAACCAAAGCGTTTGCCTGTTTCAGGCACAAACTGCCACATACCGGCGGCGCGGCCATGAGAGTAAGCAAAAGGGTCAAAAGCGCTTTCTACTATGGGGAGGAGGGCCAGTTCCATGGGCAGCTTGCGCTTTTCCAACTCCTCAACAATCAGGAACAAAAAGGGGGCGGCACGTTTACTGACCCTGTCCATGTATTTGGGATGTTTAAGATACCAGTCCTGCTGTACTTTAACCCGTTTGTCATCCGGCACCTGGAAAGCTAACTGGCTGGCAATACGCGACCACAAGTTAGTAATCTGCTGCACTTCTTCTGGGTGATCGATAAGTTCCGGCACGGTCTCGATAGGGTGATTGATCTCATCAACAGGATGCGTAATGGGGATGGTTCCTTCCTGCGCAATCTGGCAGGTTTCGCTGTCGTGCTCAACTTCTTCGCAGGCCTGCATAACCTGGGCGGCAATTTCCAGCTCATTGTTCTGTTGCTCGTCAACCTGAGTTAATTCTTCGGTGGTCATACAACCACTCAGTCCCAACAAAGGAACAATAAAAAGTAATTTTCTCATCGGCGTACCTGATTCTCTCGTTGTTCTGACGCAACCAAGTAATTCCTTGGAATCTTATCGGCCGTCTAGGGTCATTCTGTGAGCTACCGTTTATGGCGGTAGATAATGCTGCCATTGTAAGGCTTAAAAATGATCTTTCCAGCCCCGTAGACCGGCAAATACGTCCTCTGGGGAGTTGGCTTTTATACCCTGGTATTGTTCAACTTGTGAGCGAACCTGTTCACTGTCACAGCGTAAAAAGGGGTTAATGGCTCTTTCAAGGCCAATACTGCTGGGCAGCGTAGGCTTATTACTAAGACGCTGGGCATCCACCCAGACGCTGTAGTCCTTAAGGGCTTGATTATCTGGCTCGGCAGCTAGTGCAAAGCGCAAATTAGCCTGGGTATATTCGTGGGTGCAATAGACCTTAGTATCATCAGGTAGCGTTGCCAATTGGTTCAACGAGGCAAACATTTGCGCAGGGGTTCCTTCAAATAATCGTCCACAGCCACCACTGAACAGCGTATCCCCACAAAACAAACCAACCTGAGGGTGATAAAAGGCGATATGGTCCACCGTGTGGCCGGGTAACAACATCACCTCAAAATCCAGCTCAAGGGCCTTGATAGTGCAGGCGTTATCCGGGCTAACATAATGATTAACTAGCGGTACATGTTGCGATTGCAAGCCATGGATGGTCACATCCGGATAAGCCGTTATCAGGGCTTTTAAGCCGCCGATATGATCAGCATGGTGATGGGTGATCAGAATATCGGTCAGGTGCAGTTGCTGCTTCTGTAAAAAAGCCAGAGCAGGCGCCGCTTCTCCCGGGTCAACCAGCAAGGCTTGCTGCGCTGAATGCACGCACCATATATAGTTATCGGTAAAAGCAGGAATGGCAGAAACACTCAGCATCAACGACATCTCTCATATAAAAATCACAACGGATAACAGCGTAACAGCTATGCAATAAAACTGGTATGCTAGGGGCCTAAGACAGCCAAATAGCCTGACGGTTCCTATGAAGCCGGCTCTGATCAGCAAAAAGCCCCGTTATCCTTCCACCTGGCAAGATTTGCCCAGTGGTTTGCTATTGCAGCAAGTGGTAGCCGAACGTTTGCTGGAGCCCAGCCGACATTGGTTTGGTTACCACTTGCTTAAAGTCGGGCAATTAAGTGCGGCCATTGATTTACCTGACTGCCCCATTAAGCATCAAGTTTCAATACATAATGGTCTGGGCAAAGCGCCGGGAATAACCGCGAAAACCCGCCAGTTACCTGTTATGGAACGCTGTATTGATGCCTGTATTCTGGCCTTTGAGCTGGATTTTGCCCAGGATCCGCATCAGATCCTGCGTGAGGTTAATAGGGTGATGATGCCGGATGGGCATCTGGCCCTGATTGGCTTTAATCCGCTGAGTCTGGCTGGGCTTGCCAAATATATACCGCTGCGTGCCGACAGTCTGCTGCATGATGCCCGTTGCTTTTCCATGATGCGTATTAAAGACTGGATGAACCTGCTGGGCTTTGAAATTGTAGAGGAGCGCTGCCTGCTGCACACCGAACTGCTGTTTGACCGCCAGGTCAATCCTGACAATAAGTTTCAGCAGTGGGCCAGTCACTATTGCCGCTGGTTCGGTTCGGTATACATTCTGATTGGTAAAAAGCGAGAGATTCCGCTTTCTTTGCAAAAGCCCAAGTGGTCACCTAAACCGGCCTTTATTGCCAAGCAGGTCAATATATAAAAAAAGCGCCCTAGGGCGCTTTTTACTTATTTCACTTTCATACCCGGCTGGGCACCTTCGTGCGGCTCTAAGATCCACAGGTCTTTGCCACCTGGGCCTGCTGCCAGCACCATGCCTTCAGATAAGCCAAAGCGCATCTTACGTGGGGCCAGGTTGGCTACCATCACCGTCAGCTTGCCTTCCAGATCTTCCGGCTGATAAGCCGACTTGATCCCGGCAAATACCTGACGGGTTTCGCCGCCCAGATCCAGCTGCAAACGCAATAACTTATCTGCGCCTTCTACATGCTCAGCCTTAGCAATTTTGGCGATACGCAGGTCAACCTTGGCGAAATCATCAAATTCGATAGTGGCAGCAATAGGGTCTTTTGCCAGCGGGCTGTCCGGCGCTGGGCCTGCTGCTTTAGCTTGCAGATTTTCTTTAGAGGCTTCGATCACGGCATTTACCTTGTCGGTTTCTACACGTTGCATCAGTGCTTTAAAGGCATTGATGTTGTGGTCAGTCAGAATACGCTGGGCAGAGGTCCAATCCAACTGGTCATTTAAGAACAGCTCGGCCTGCTCGGCCAGTTTGGGTAGTACCGGCTTCAAGTACACCATCAGGATGCGGAATAAGTTGATCCCCAGTGAACAAATCTGCTGAGTCAGCAGTTGCTTGTCTTCATCCTTAATGGTCACCCAAGGTGCTTGCGCATCAATATATTGGTTGGCTTTATCGGCCAGGGCCATGATTTCGCGGATAGCACGGTTGTACTGGCGCTTTTCATAGGCCTGGGCAATAGACTCACTGGCATTTTGGAACTCGGCAATCAGTGCCGGTTCCGGCAGTTCGGCAGCCAGCTTGCCGTCGAATTTTTTGCTGATAAAGCTGGCGCAGCGGCTGGCGATATTGACAACCTTACCGACCAGATCCGAGTTGACCTTAGTGACAAAGTCCTCGAAATTCAGGTCAATGTCCGTTACCCCTTCGTTCAGTTTGCTGGCGAAGTAGTAACGCAGATACTCAGGGTTTAAATGATCCAGGTAGGTGCGGCCTTTGATAAAGGTGCCGCGGGACTTGGACATTTTGGCGCCGTTGACGGTCACAAAACCATGCACGTTAACACCGGTTGGCTTGCGGAAACCCGCACCTTCCAACATGGCCGGCCAGAACAGGCAATGGAAGTAGGTGATATCCTTGCCGATAAAATGATACAGCTCAGTGTCAGTACCTTTGTTCCAGAAGCTGTCAAAGTCCACACCATTGGCATTACAGTAGTTTTTAAAGCTGGCCATGTAGCCAACCGGCGCATCTACCCATACGTAGAAGTATTTGCCGGGTGCATCGGGAATTTCAAAACCAAAGTAGGGCGCATCACGGCTGATATCCCACTGCTGCAGGCCGTCTTCAAACCACTCTTGCAGTTTGTTGGCCATTTCTTCCTGAATGGCACCGCTTTTCAGCCAGTCTTTGAGCATGCCTTCAAATTGCGGCAGGTCGAAGAAATAGTGCTCGGAGTCTTTCAGCACCGGTGTCGCACCCGAGACCACTGAACGGGGATTCTTCACTTCAGTTGGGCTGTAAGTGGCGCTACAGACATCGCAGCTATCGCCGTTTTGATCTTCGGCGCCGCAGCTCGGGCAGGTGCCTTTGATAAAACGATCCGGCAGGAACATCTGTTTTTCCGGGTCGTATAGCTGGCTGATGGTGCGTTTGCTAATATAGCCGGCATCGTTAAGGCGACGATAAATTAGCTCGGACAGTTCACGGTTTTCCGGCGAGTGAGTGATATAGTAGTTGTCGTACTCCACGTGAAAATCCTGCAGATCCTGATGATGCTCTGCACGGGTTTGCTCCACCATTTGCTCAGGGCTGATACCCAGTTCCTGGGCTTTGAGCATAACCGGGGTGCCGTGGGCATCGTCGGCGCACACGCTGTAGCACTGATGGCCGCGCATTCGCTGAAAACGGGTCCAGATATCCGTTTGAATATGTTCCAGCAGGTGGCCCAGGTGAATGGAGCCATTTGCATAGGGAAGGGCACTGGTAACCAGAATTTTACGTTGCGAATCTGCCATAACCGCCTTAAGAATCGTAATAGAGGGTGGAGTTTGAAAAGAGGCAAATGTTACCCAAATCTGCGCCCTAATCATAGTTCTCTGTAAGTTGTAGCAAGGAGTTCGCCGTTGTTTTTTAAAAAACGCCATGCTGGCACTGATATTTCTTCCTTTGTTGCTTGCGTTGCAGGCTTTTTCTCATTGCCAGAGCAAAAGGTCAGTGGCTGGTTTACGTCTGAAGATGGCGGTTTGGTTCTAACCCTGCCGTTTGCCTGTCAGTCACAGCATCAAGGGCTGAGTCTGGCCCTGCAAAAGCTGGATGGGGGAGATAAAATCCAGATCCGTCAGAACATTGCCTTTGGTGGTGATGCCAAACGCGGTCACAGATCCATTCGAAACTTACTGGCAGTGGCGTCGGGTAAAGGTGGGGTAGGTAAGTCCACCACTACCATTAACCTGGCGCTGGCACTTGCTAGCGAAGGTGCCAGGGTCGGTATTCTGGATGCCGATATTTATGGCCCGTCTATTCCCATTATGCTGGGTAATGCCGGTGAGCATCCCAAGTCTATTGACAACCGCCATATGCAGCCGCTTCAGGCCCATGGGCTGGTGGCTAACAGTATCGGCTATCTGGTGCCAGCCGACGATGCAGCCGTATGGCGCGGCCCCATGGCCAGTAAAGCCTTGCAGCAGTTATTAAATGAAACCTTATGGCCACAGCTTGATTATCTGTTGATTGATATGCCGCCCGGTACCGGTGATATTCAGCTAACCCTGGCGCAGCAGGTGCCGGTATCCGGTGCGCTGGTGGTGACCACCCCACAAAATATTGCCCTGGCCGATGCGCAAAAGGCCATTGCCATGTTTAACAAGGTCAAGGTGCCGGTTTTGGGAGTGCTGGAGAATATGAGCTACCACCAATGCGAGAACTGCGGGCATAAGGAATTTTTGTTTGCCCAGGGCGGTGGCGAGCGCATCAGTGGGCAGAACAAAGTGCCGCTACTTGGGCATATTCCGCTGGATATCCATATTCGTGAATACACTGATGCTGGCAAAGCCCTGATTGTGGATAAGCCACAAAGTGTCATCAGCCAGGCTTATGGGGCGGCTGCCCGGCAACTGGCTAAACAGTTATATATTAGTGGCCAGGATCAGGCGCAGGCCATTGATATCAGCATAAAAGAAGCTGATTAAAAGCATTGAATCTAAGCGGGGGCACAGGAATAATGACGGCCTCACATTTTTGTGCCCCGATTTCACCTGCCAACCGAGAATCACCATGCGTTTATGCGATAAAGACATCAAAACCTGGCTTAATGAAGGCAAGATCCAGATTCAGCCTATGCCTGAGGACAATATGATCAGCGGGGTAACCGTGGATATTCGTCTGGGCAATAAGTTTCGGGTTTTTGAAGATCATGCTGCACCTTATATTGACCTAAGTGGCAAACGCGAAGAAATGGAAGCGGCATTGGAATCGGTGATGAGTGACGAGATTGAAATCGCCGAAGGCAAAGCCTTCTTTTTACATCCGGGTGAACTGGCCCTGGCGGTCACCCTGGAATCGGTAACCTTACCAGCCAACGTGGTAGGCTGGCTGGATGGTCGTTCGTCTTTGGCGCGTTTGGGCCTGATGGTGCATGTGACGGCGCACCGTATTGACCCTGGCTGGTCTGGTAATATCGTGCTGGAGTTTTTTAACAGCGGTAAGCTGCCACTGGCCTTGCGTCCTAATATGAAAATTGGGGCGCTGAGTTTTGAAGTGTTGTCTGATTTTGCGGAGAAACCCTACAACGCCCGTCAGGATGCCAAATACAAAGATCAAAAGGGTGCCACTGCCAGCCGTATCAGCTCCGACAGCAGTCGCAGTTGAGCCAGGGCGCACCGAAAATTGCACAGAGCTTGCCCAAGCTGCACAGATAATCGGCAATCAAACTTTTTTCTGTCATCTGGGCATTGCAAAGCCAGGTAAAATAAGTAAACTTTGCAGCCTCTTCAGTCGGCGTGTAGCGCAGCTTGGTAGCGCACTGTCATGGGGTGTCAGGGGTCGGAGGTTCAAATCCTCTCACGCCGACCATTTTCTCTCTTTCTGATACCCAATAAATTCTTAAATCTTCCTCAGCTTTCAACGAACCTACGACATAAGCGCGCTAGCGATAACTTTTACCTGCGTGTTTACAAGGCATACCATCATTTGGTGAACAGTGGTGGTACTCAAGCCTGAGTCTTTCTTCTTACTCAAGCATTTTCCACTCACTGCTACTCTTTAGTTTTCGAAATAGCCCTTTGGCATTCCCTTATACCTACGAGAGCCGATTAGCCTCACACACTACATGCATTAAAAAAAGCGGCAGTATGTTGCCACCTCAGCGACGTAGGTTTTTGTACTGCGGCAACATTTTTCCACCTTTCTTTTTGATTTTTTTTCAATACGATATCAAGTGGTTATTAATTTGATGTTTATATTTATGGTATTTTAATTGTGGCATGCTTATTTCATATCAAGTGATAATTTAATGTGGAGTATTATATGCCATCAATCAGCCAAGCCCAGTCCGCCATCGCTCAGTTTGCTAATACACAGACAGCTGAGAAACCGAGCGGTTTTGATCAGAACAAATTTTCCCAACTCGTAACGTTGTTGGGTGACCTCGCCCCTCCTCAGGCGACAGGGCACAGGGCCAACGGCACAGAATTGCAAGCGCCAGGGGCGTTTGCCACCGGTGATGATGTGGCAAGCATGCAAGCGTCGCTATTAAGTGCATTAAAACAGTCTGTATTTTCAGCCAACCACAGCGCACCTGAGGCCAGCATGCAAGCGACTGAGCAGGTGGCTAAGACTTATGCAAAGGAGACAGGTAAGCTTGCTGATGATATTAGAGATATTGTCGAAAGAGCCAAGACTTACAGCTTCGGAGAAGACGGTTTTCAGGCGGATGATGTATTCGATACGCTGAACATGTTGCACCATATACCCCTGGTTTCAGACGTTTATCAGCAGGTTACCGAGGATAGCATCAGTGCTGCAGCGTCCGTGGTGGGAAGCTTTATTTTCGCAGGACCACTGGGGGTAGCCTACTCTGCTGCAGATTTAATCGCCAAGGAAGTCACCGGGGACTCGATGTTTAACAACATTGTTCAATTTACCCAAGATGTGTTTTCCGGTGATTCAGACATTGCACAGAAACTTCCAGAAAAATCATCGCCACCGATCGCAAGCGATTTGATTCCATCGCAGCAAAACTTCACAACCAAGTTATCAACCCGATAGGTAGTTAAAGGGGACTGACATGTTCAATTGGCGACCTTTGCCTAAGCGAAACCTATGGGTACTGATTACCTTTGTGCTTCTGAGTGTTGGATGTAAAAACATGCCATCTCCGGAAGAAAAACTTGTTGAACAGTTGCCTACGAATCCGCAGGTACAAGTCGAGGAATTAATATTGGCCGATGACAGACAAACTGCATTGCAAGGAGACCCAAGGTATGTCCCCGTGCGCGACACTGCCGTTGAATCATTTGTGCTTCCCACTGGTTCTTTGTTTAGGGAGGACAGGTATGTTGGGTTGTTTGTGCAAAAAAGACATTATGTTATTGGCGACATGATTCAAGTGTTTCTTGAAGAAGAAACCAGTGCATCCAAGTCACTTGAAATGAAGAAAGACAAGAGCAGCGAAATGTCTGTATTGCCACTCGAAGTTAATGTCGGACCAATCCGGGTGAGTAAAGGGCAACTTAATGTCGAACATGATCAGAGTAGTGCATTTTCCAGTGCATCCCGGGCAAAACAATCCAATTCATTAGACGGAATTGTCAACGTTTTCGTCAGAAAGATTCTGAACAATGGAAATTTGGTGGTCTCCGGTGAAAAGTGGATAAAACTAAACGAGGGGGAAGAGTATGTGCGTATTGCCGGTGAGGTAAGACGCAGTGATATTGATGCAAGCAACCGCGTAAGCTCGCAAAAAATTGGTAATGCGAGGATTGAATACAGTGGTGAAGGCTCCCTGGCGGATAACCAGGCGGAGTCGGTGATCGACCGTATTTTGTCTGTGTTCAACTGAGTGGTTATTCATGACTAAGTTTCGCTTGCTTATAGGCTGCATGGCCTGCCAGTTTTTCACCTTTGCTCAGGCAGAGACACAATGGATTTACGGTGATGCGGCGATTGCTGTGCAAGATGCGCCTTTGGACACAGTGAGGGTTCAAGCAATCAAAAATGCTGTTGCAAATGCAGCTTATCAGGCTGGATCTATAGTGTCGGCTGAAGATGTCACACTTAATGGTGTTTTGGTGGGAAGTTCGGTTTCACTTAGATCCAACAGTGATATTAATCGTATCGAGGTGATTGATGAAGTCTTGAACAACGGGATACTGACGGTTTGGGTGAGGGTGGATATTCAGTCACATAATACCTGCGAAGTGAATACGCTTGGCCCATCAGTGGTTGTTTCTCAATTTAGTGTGGATGATATAACGCAAACGGTTGTCGGTGGTTTACAGGATCTGGGCGCACATCTGAGTAAGCGCTTTGAGCAACAGTTGCAACGCGAAATTCCGCTGACTAAAACGCGTATTTTACCTCAGGCATTTTCGCATTTACCTGAAGTGGCCTGGAGTTTTACCGAGAATGAGCAAGAAAAAACCACACTGCTAAGTAAAACCTTAGGCTATCAATATGTGGTTTTTGCTGCGATTAGGGATATCAGTTTATTTACGCGCAGAACTGAATCTTGGTTCTCCAGCGCTACCCAAACACAAAGAAACTTTACCTTAAGGCTTTACGTACTGGATGTATTCAATCAAACCGTCGTACTGGATGAAAGTTATCATGCTGAGGCGGAGTGGGAGTTCGGACTTTACGCTAATATTGATTTAAATAGCAGCATCTTTTGGAAATCAGCTTTTGGCCGCTCTGTCTTAAATACCATTAGCAATGCGATTGAAGACACCAAGCATGCCTTGAAATGTCGCCATACGCTAGGGCAAGTCGTGAATGTCACCCCCGACGGGGTAGTGATAAATATCGGTGCCAGGCAGGGGGTTAAAGCGAGTGAGCGATTCACGTTACTTCGACCAAGTGCGGCATCATTGACCAACAGTCAGGCACCTGTATATCTAATATCCACCCAAAGTGTATTCGATGTAATACAAGTAAATCCAGAGTCGGCGATATTGCGGGGAAATCATATTGGCTCGCAGAATCTCGCCAGACTGTTTGATCTTGTTAGAAAAGAAGAAACGCCTGATAACAGGTTAAAGGGCAAAATATTCTCAGCGCATGAAGCTATGTTAGACAAGCCCAGGTAGCCCGGGTTTATATATTTGATCATGGGTGAAACTACGTTTTTGTAATGCGATATTTAAGGCGTTGGCGCAGCATATTTTATAGCCAAGTAAGGCTAAGACCCTTTTCAGCCACTACTGTGGTTGAGCTACTTATATAGATTTTTTAAAAACCATTCAGCTGTTAGACTGCAACCGAGAGGTTAATGAGGTTGAGAGGCGCTGCGATAGCAGCGAAAGCTGAATAGTATGGCACGAAAGAAAGAGTTTGATCCGGACGTCGCTTTGACAAAAGCAATGCAATTTTTTTGGCAAAACGGCTTTGAAAACACGTCGGTACGAGACTTAATTTCTAACACCGGCGTTAATTTTTACGGTTTGTATAGCTCATTGGGAGACAAACGAGAGATTTTCCTCAAGAGCTTGGATGAATATATCAAGATGTATATGTCAGCACTGAATGCCCAGAAAGTAGACTATCAGGATGTTGATTCTGCTGTAGTTTCGGCATTTGACAATATCTTCGCGTTTCTCAATGGTCATGGTCATATAGGTTGCATGGTATGTAATGCTGCCATTGAGGTAGCGCCTACCGATGCGGAAGTCGCCCTGAAAATGCAGGCGCACAGAGAGCAAGTTGAAGCATACTGGCGAAGCCTGCTGGTTAAAGTGCTTGAAAAAGAGGAGTTGGTTAAGCCTGAAAACATAGTTCACTGTGCGGAATTTTTGTGCACGCAGGTCTATGGTCTGTCGATGCTGCTGCGCGCACAAAGCAGTCAGGCATTGATTAGTCGGCATATCAACATGTCAGCCAAGCTGGCGGACAGATTATTGAAGGGGATTTAACCTCAGGGAATACTATCAAGTCGTTACTAATCAGCGTTGCTCGACGGCTTCAGGTCGAAGTTGTTAACAGTCCATCCGCCAATACCCGAAACGCCTCAATGGCCTTAGGCAAAACTTCCATAGGTTCCGGACTGGCCGCGACCCAAAGGGCGGCGTTTAGTGCAGCACCATTTAGCAGTCGGCGGCAGCTTCGGCATCGACTTGTTACATGGTGTCACATGCCCTTGCTGCTTAACAACACTCTGCATTAGCGTTTCCCTACAAGGCACTAATACGCTGACGCAGCCGCGGCGCGGCAAAATCTAAAAAGCTGCGCATTTTCAGCGGCATCATACCGCGGGAGGTATGCAACAGATGTATTGGCTGCGGTGGCGGCTCATATTCCGGCAGAATAATCTGCAATTTGCCCTGGGTAATAGCATCGGCGGCCTGGTAATGCAGTAGCCGGGTTACCCCCACCTGACGTATTGCGGCGCAAAGGGCGGTATCACTATTAGTGACAGAAAGTCTGGATTGAATAGCTAATTCCAGCGAATTCGGTGTGCTGGGCTGGTTAAAGCGCCAGGTTGCTGGAGTGCGGTTGGAATCCTGGGTGATGCAAGGCAGTTTCAACAGATCCTCGGGGTGAGTGGGTGGCTCAATAGCTAACATTAGCAGCGGACTTACGCAGGTGATGACTCTTACGGTACCAACCTGAGTGGCCACCATAGTGCTGTCGGGCAACCGGCCAATTCTGACTGCCATATCCACATCTTCTTCGATTAAATCCAGGTTATGGTCGGCCAGTAGCAGACGAACTTTGATCTCCGGATAGATGGCCAGAAATTCACTGATAACCGGTAGTACATGCAAGCGGCCAAACATCTGGGGGGCGGTGATCACCAACTCCCCTTTAGGTTGGGTATATTCGCCACTGGCCTGGCGCTCGGCTTCTTCAACCTGTTCAAGAATCCGCTTAGACGCCGCGACATAGTGAATGCCAGCTTCGGTCAGACTGAGTTTGCGGGTTGTACGGATAATCAGGCGTGCGCCTAGTTGCTTTTCCAAGTCTGATACTTTGCGGCTTAAGGTGGCAAGCGGCACCCCTAGGGCTTTGCTGGCGGCAGAAAAACTGCCGGTCTCTGTGACTTTAACCAGCATGGCCATAGCATTAAGACGGTCCATTTTTATTCCATAATTCGGAAATATATTTTCCAAAATTACCGTATTATCTTGATATTTGAAAGCTGGCAGACTGCATCCCGTACAACCAAACGGGAGATTTCATTCCATGAACTTCACCTTGACTGATTGCCCACAGCCTGCCATTGGCTATGACCATGTGGGGATTCGGGTATCCAACCGCCAGCGCGCCTTGCGCTTCTACGCAGGCCTGGGCTTTCGCGAGACCTATCGTATACCCCATGGTGAGGCCAATGAAATGGTCACTCCATCCGGGGTGCGGATTAACCTGATTTTTAATGGTGCCACACGCCCTGGCACAAAAAATGTGTTGCTGGATGAGCCTGTCAAACTTCCGGGTATAACGCATCCGGCCTTTTTGGTGGCTGATATTCAGCAGTTTCAGGATTGGCTGGCGCAGCAGGGCATAGTGATTACCGAAGGGCCAAAGCGTATAGGACCGAGGCGGGTAGCGCTGTTTATCCGCGATCCGGATGGCAATGTACTGGAGTTTAATCAATTAATCCCCGAGGAGGGTAAGCGTAATGAAACTATATGATTTAGCGGTGTCGGGTAACTGCTATAAGGTGCGTTTATTTGCGGCATTAGCGCAGATTGAGCTGGAGTTGGTGGCCGTGGACTTTAGCCGCAACGAGCATAAGAGCGAAGCCATTTTCAGCCTCAACCCTTGGGGGCAAGTGCCGATTCTGCAAGACGATGCATTGGTCCTACGTGATGCCCAGGCGATTTTGGTTTACTTAGCCGGGCGCTACGGCGGTGAGGCTTGGTGGCCGGGAGAAGCGCACTTGCAAGGGCAGGTTATGCAATGGTTATCCGTGGCAGCCAATGAGATTCAACATGGGCCGAGTGCGGCCAGGCTGATTAAAAAATTCGGTGCCAATTTGGATGCGCCGCTGGCGCTGAGGCGCAGTGAACATATTTTAGGGCTGATAGACGAGCATTTGGCTACCCATCAATGGCTGGCCGCAGGCAGACCGACTATCGCTGAATGTGCGGTATTTCCTTATGTGGCGCTGGCCTGGGAAGGTGATGTGGATATTAGCCCTTACCAAAATATTGCCGCCTGGATTGCACGAATCAAAGCGCTACCAGGCTTTATCGCCATGCCTGGTGTTGAGTTGGCGAGCTAGCTGAACTAACGGGGATTAAAAAGTCGCTGGCGCTTAGCAGGTTATTACCAATGCAAGTAAAACAAGGCGCACCCCAATGCGCCTTGGTTGTTTTCCCTTTAGTTATTGCCCGGTTAACTTGGCCGGATCCAGCAGTTCCTGCAGCTGTGCTAAGGGGATATCGGTCAGCTCGGCGGCCACCTCTATGACCGGCCTTTGCTGCTGGTAAGCTTGCTTAGCGATAGCGGCGGCTTTTTCGTAACCGATAATGGGGTTTAACGCCGTGACCAAAATGGGATTTCTGGCAAGGGCCGATGCAATATTGTGCTGGTTAACTTTTAACCCCTTCAACGCTTGCTCGGCCATGGCGGTGCAGCTACCCGCCAGCAGACCGATACTGTCTAAAAGATTGCTGGCAATCAGCGGCAGCATCACATTTAGTTCAAAGTTACCCGACTGACCCGCCAGAGTGATGGCGCTGTCATGCCCTATAACCTGAGTACAGGCCATGGCCACGGCTTCGGGGATCACCGGATTGACCTTGCCCGGCATAATGGACGAGCCGGGTTGCAGTGCGGGTAGTTCAATTTCGGCCAAACCTGCCAACGGGCCTGAGTTCATCCAGCGCAGGTCATTGGCTATTTTCATAAGTGCCACTGCCAGGGTTTTCAGACCGCCGGAGGTGGCTACTGCCACATCCTGGCTGCCAATATTAAAAAATAAATTATCGGCGGGCTGAAAGGGCAGGCCGGTGGTCTGGCTTAGCTGTTGGCACAGCAACGCAGAGAACCTTGGATGAGCATTGATACCGGTGCCCACTGCCGTGCCGCCTTGAGCTAACTGCAATAAACGCTGTTGCTGTTCCTCAATGACCGTTTTGGCGTGAATGAGCTGGTTCTGCCAGGCACAAAATACCTGGGCAAAACTTACCGGCATGGCATCCATCAGATGGGTGCGGCCGGTTTTAACCATGTCACCGTGACTGGCGATTTGTGTTTCCAGCGCTTGATGGAGACTATGTATAGCGGGCAGTAAATCATGCTCAATGGCAATAGCGGCACTGACATGAATGGTGCTTGGGATAGTGTCGTTACTGCTTTGACCAAGATTAACATGATCGTTGGGGTGAACTTTCTCACCCAGTTTGTCCGTGGCCAGGGTTGCCAGTACTTCATTGGCATTCATATTACTGCTGGTGCCGGAGCCGGTTTGAAATACACTCACCGGGTACTGGCTTAAATCCAGGCGATTCAACTGTTGCTGGGCGGCGGTAGCAATGGCATTAGCTTGTGCCTGGGTAAGTAAACCGAGTTCACCATTGGCGCGGGCGGCGGCTTGTTTAATCAGCAATAAGGCCCGGATAAAGCCAGCCGGCATGGTGGCGGCACTGATAGCAAAGTTTTGCACCGCGCGCTGTGTTTGTGCCTGATACAAGGCTGCCACTGGCACATGAAGTTCGCCCATGGAGTCTTTTTCGATGCGATGGCTCATAGGAAGTTAGATCCTGTTCTGTAGTTGGGTCGACTTGTTGGAGCCTGAGTATAGTTCTTCACCTTATAACTCAGCTTAGCTTGAATGTCAGAAAGCCAGTTAATCGATTGTTATATATCACTTCGAAATGTGTGAGTGCACTAAAATTTATCTGTTTAAAGGGGACTATCTCTTTCACTCATCTGGGCTTTACCGGCTGCAGATTTTTCAGGAACCTTTAGTCAATCTGAGTGGCTACTTGGTAAATAACTTCGCTTGGATCCTGTCTCCGAATCTTCGACAAGGTACAAGGTGAAGACTGACCGACAGAGGCTGCTCCCCAATAGTTTGCTACGCTGTCGCCGTTGGGTTAGTAGCGAAACCACAAGTGCCTGAGCCTTTGGCAATCGTGCCGACAGCAACAGTGTACGTATATGAACCGAGGTGCGGCGCTGATGCATTATAAGGTCTCAGAGCGAACTGGTGTTGCTTGGCTTTGAATTGGGTAAAAGGGCGAAAATGGCAACTAAGTTTGTGCACTTCCGAATGGGCAGTTCAATCATCTTACTGATGTCTTATAAATGTTTCGTATGAATTTTCATCCTTTTGTTGAACGCTGAGACTCGACAAGGAATGCTCATAAGTCATACTCAAGTGTGGTTCAGTTGTATTGACTCTGGGGGCTATTGGCGTGATTTATGATGTTTTTATCTTAGAAGAAAAATTACGTTGGTGTTGGTGTGAATAAGGCTGTCTTTTACATTATTCTTGTTTTGTGTGGAAGTCTTTTTTCCTTTGCTAATGCTTGTGAACGAACGCTAAGAGTGGGAATAAATGAATTGTATTGGCCGCCATACATAATACATAAGAATGGTGTTTTTTCAGGTATGGAGGTTGAGGCTATGAGCCTACTATTTGAAGGCTCTGGAATGTGTAGCGAATTTATTGTTTATCCTAATTCTTCAAGAATGCTGGCTGAGATAAAGGATGGCAGGGTGGATATGTTATTCGCTGCAACTGAGACCGAAGAAAGAAAAGAGTATGCACATTTTTCGGTTCCGTATCGGCTAGAAATCATGTCTCTTTATATGCATGGCTCAATGTCTTATAACGAATTTGATGTCAAGGAATTTGCAAGGAAGGGAATGGTTTTTGGTATTAATTCAGGTAGTTATTACGGAGAATTTATTTCCGATCTTAAAAAAAGAAAGTTGCTTAAATATGTTAATCTTCCCAATGCGAGAAAACGTTTTGAACTGCTCAACATGAAACGTATTGATTTTGTTTTAGAAGATAGACTGGCAGGAAATTACATGATCTCTGATAATCAATACAATAATGTAGTAAATACTGGGGTTGTAATACAGAGTATTCCTGTCAGATATATGCTCAGCAAAAAGACGGTAGACCAACATGTTTTGAATACCATCAATTACTCAATACAGAAAAAAAGGCGTGACATTTTAAAAGTGTTCAACTAGCAGATATCATGACTCAAAGTTAGGGAGATACTTGCAACTTACGGAATAACAGACTTGTATCATTTAGTCGAAGATGGCAGTTAGCGCTGTTTATACTCGGCGCTAACTATCTGTTGCTCGTATATCCTTGCTTATTAGTTCACCTCTTGAAAATTAGAATTTACAGATTTGCGACACTGAATTCAGGGTTGTATCCCCGTTAACTTTGAATACCAAGCATGTATAAGCAAAGCCTGATAAAACAAAGTTGGGGAACTGAACCCAGCACTGGCTAAGAGCTGGCTTATGTCACTGGGGGCATCAACAACAACCTGATCTCCCAGATAGCTGGGATTTATATTCAGGCCCGCCAATTTATGCAGCGCGACCCAATGCTGACTGATGGTGGTGAAACTGCTGTCTTGTCGGTTCCAACTGAGTTCTGCATTTACCAGCATAGCACCGTGTTTTAGCCGTTTAGCGATATCTTTAAAGTACGCCAGACGGGCATCCGGGGAGTGAATAAAGTGCGCAACCAGCACACTGGTGGCGGCGTCGAATGCTGCATGTTCAGGTAAGTCATGCACAAAACCTGTGAAAAATTCACAGCGCTGGCTGATACCTCGTGCCTGCGCTTTTTCCTGACAGCGTGCCAGCATGGCATCAGCTGGATCGACTAAGGTAAATTGCCATTTAGGAAATACCTCAGCGAGAAATAATAGTTCGTCTCCCGTGCCAGCCCCGGCACATAAAATTCGGGCGTTTTGCGGCAGGGCTGAAAACAGCGCCTGCATCTGCAAATGCAACGCATCTTTGAGAGGTTGCAATTTTACCCGGCTGCTGTCATAGCGGGCGGCCATATCAGCACCAAAAGCGGGTTGATTTTGTGTTTGCATGACGACTCCTTATGCGTTCAGTTGCATTTGGATCAAGGCATGATGTACATGCACGCCAGCCATAACGCCCGATGCACTGGCCAGCGTGGCGTTCTGCATGGGAATGGCCAAATCGCCTGCTGCATAAACACCGGATATAGAGGTTTGCTGGCTGTCGTCTATTTTCACTATTGGCCCCATAAGGCCAGGTTCAAATTCACAGCCTAGTTGCTCTGCGAGTGGGCTGGCCATGCGCGTGGTTGGGCCGACATATAAAGCCTCAATGGCAAGCTGGCGGTTGTCCTGTAAGCGTACTACGCGTATTTGTGGCGCCTTGCCTATGAGCTCAACAACCGGGGTTTCTTCAATCCTAACCCCTCGCTTTTCCAGCATCTGTCTGGCATCAGGATCGGGAGAGAATTGCCCTTGGCTAAAATAGGTCGTAGGGCCCCAGTCCGGGATCAATTTGGCTTGATGGATTGAAAGCGGCGATGTGGCAAGTACCCCTAATGGACGATCGCGATTCTCATAGCCGTGACAATAGGGACAGTGCAGTACGGTTTTACCCCAACGTGAGGCTAACCCAGCAATATCGGGTAACTGGTCGTGGAGCCCGGTGGCCAGAATGACCTTGCTGGCATGCACTGAAGTGTTATCTGCTAATGTGGCGGTAAAGCCGTTAGCGTCTTTAACCAGGCTAACAACTTCGCCTTGATGCAAGGTAAAGTCGGGGTAGGGGAGCAGCTTGGCCAGCGCTTTTTGGTGTATATCGCCAGGGGTTTCACCATCAAGGCCGAAGAAACCATGGGAATGGGACGCAAAGCGGTTTCGCGGTTTTCCTCCGTCTACCACAACGACGTGTTTTCTGGCCCTGACCAGTTGCATTGCCGCAGATAACCCGGCAAAGCTGCCACCGATAATCAGTACTTGTGTATGCATCAATCACCTCTTTATTAAGTAACAATTATTGTTACATGAAGAGTTTGATTTATTCAACACAAGAAACATTAAATGTTACATAAGGCTGTGGTAGCATTTGCACAAATTCAATAGGTAAATTGCTATGCGCAAAGACAGTCGCCTCTCCCGCGTTCTTCATGCCTTGATCCATTTGGATCATCATGGCAAGCCAGCTACATCTGACGACATTGGTAAAATGCTGGGAACGAATCCTGTTGTGGTGCGCAGAACCATGGCGGCGCTGCGCGAGCAAGGCTATGTCAGTGCCGTAAAAGGGCATAATGGAGGATGGTCATTGGCCAGGCCTTTGTCTGATATCACCTTGTATGACATACACAAGGCCCTGGGGGACAGTTCGGTATTTACCATTGGCCTGACCGACGAGCACAACAATTGCCCTATTGAGCACGGGGTTAATAATGCGCTGCGTGACGTGATGCACGAAGCCGAAGCGCTGCTGTTAGCACGATTTAAACAAGTGACGCTGGCCAACTTGGCCAGCGAATTTGGTCAGCACAGCGTGTAAAGTAACTTCACGATGCTGTAGATATTTTTCGCCAGCATGTGGATTTTTGTATATACCTTATAGGGTGTGACAAATTTGTGACCGGCAGGTGACAGAGTGAATCGCTGGCTGGAAATGTTTTGCTTATTTGGCTTGGTGCCAATGTCAGTTGCCATTCTGGCGTCATTCTACATTGGCTGGCTGATCCCCATTTTGCTGACTATTTGTACCTTATGTTTGTGGTTATTGCTGAGCGACCCACATTTTAAGCGCTTTCGGTTGTGGCATATACAAGGACTGAAAGGCTGTCTGCGCCATCAGCTGTTGTTGTTTGTGCCTTTGGCACTGCTGATCAGCCTGCTGGTGTACTTGTGGCTGCCACAAGTGTTTTTCTCCTTACCGCAACACGATCAATCCTTGTGGCTGCTTACCCTGGCGGTCTATCCGCTGGTGTCAGTACTGCCGCAGGAACTGGTGTTTCGTACTTTCTTTTTTCATCGTTACAAAGGCATCTTACCCTCTAAAGCCGGGCGCTTGGGGTTAAGCACCGCCAGTTTTGCCCTGGCTCATGCAGCTTACGGTAACTGGCCGGCGGTGTTGCTCTCTGCCTTCGGCGGCCTGTTATTTGGTTACCGTTATCTGCAAACCCGTTCGACCTTAATTGTGGCTATTGAACATTCCATCTGGGGCATGTTTTTATTTACCGTTGGCCTTGGGGTTTATCTGGTGCAGGTAGACCTGCTGAAGTAGGGTAATTCCGGTGGATCTGTATTGCCTAACGACTATAATCGGCGGCAATTGCAACTTGTGCTGGAAATGATGATGACCACATCTCGCCGCTTACTGCCCGAATGGGCGCCTCAGGAAGCTGTGATCCTGGCCTGGCCCCATGAAAATACCGATTGGGCCCCTTGGCTGGAACAAGCCCGTAGCTTATATGTTGAACTGATCCATGCCATCAATCAGGCCGATTGTGGGGTGTTGTTACTGATAAGAGAAGGCGATATGGCCGACTTCCAGCGCCGGGTAAATAGCACCGACAAGGTGCTGCTACTTAAAGCCGACCCTAACGATACCTGGTTGCGTGACTATGGCTTTCTGACCTGCCAGTCTGACCAGGGTATGCAGCCGGTGGAATACCAGTTTAACGGCTGGGGTAATAAATTTGATGCATCCCGTGACAACAGGGCGAATCGAGAGATTCTGGCTGATTTATGCAAATTGCCGCTGATCAGCACCGATATCGTGGCCGAGGGCGGCGCACTGGAAATTGATGCAGATGGCCATTTGCTCTCCACCTCGCTGTGTTTGCTGAATCCTGAGCGTAACGGCCAGATGAGTCTGGATGACTACCGCGCCCAATTTAAGCAATACCTGGGGGCCAGTCAGGTCAGCATCTTTGAAAACGGCCATCTGGAAGGGGACGATACCGACGGACATATCGACACCCTGGTACGTTTTACCCCGGATCAGGGGCTGGTGATCCAATCTTGTTTTAATCGCCCGGATGACGGTCACTTTGCGGGATTGCAGGCGCTGGTAGAAGAATGCCGTCAGGCCTTACCACAGCACCAGATTTTTGAATTACCACTGCCGGTGATTTTTAGCGATGAAGGCGATCGCCTTCCGGCATCCTATGCCAATTACCTGATTAACAATCAGCAGGTACTGTGCCCGATTTACGGCCAGCCCGAAGACGAACTTGCTCTGGAAGTACTGGCCAAGGCCTATCCGGCCCATCGTATTGTGGCGCTGGATTGTGCAGTGCTGGTGCAGCAATATGGCAGTTTGCATTGTATTAGCATGCAGGTGCCCCAAGGTACGTTAAAAGATGAAGTGATCGCGCAGTTGCGCAAAGGAGTTAGCGTCTATGGCTAAATTAAAAGTAGGTCTGGTTCAGCAGGCCGTGGTAGGCAACGACAAACAGGCCAACTGGCGAAAAAGTGCTGAGCAGGTGCGCCATCTGGCGGCGCAGGGTGCCGAGCTGGTGATGTTGCAAGAACTGCACAGCACCTTGTATTTTTGTCAGGAAGAAAACACCGACTATTTTGATCTGGCTGAGCCTATTCCTGGCCCTGCAACCGAGTATTTTGCGGTCCTGGCCGCCGAGCTGAATATTGTGTTGGTAACCTCCTTGTTTGAAAAGCGGGGTTCGGGCCTTTATCACAACACTGCCGTGGTGTTCGACCGCAAAGAAGGCATGGTGGGCAAGTACCGCAAGATGCATATTCCTGACGACCCTGGTTTTTACGAGAAGTTTTACTTCACCCCTGGGGATCTGGGCTTTGAGCCGATTCAGACCAGTGTTGGTAAGCTAGGGGTATTGGTATGCTGGGATCAGTGGTATCCGGAAGCGGCGCGCCTGATGGCTATGCGCGGCGCGGATATGCTGTTTTATCCCACGGCCATTGGTTGGGATATGACAGATACACCGGATGAGCGTGAGCGCCAGCACACCGCGTGGCATACCATTCAGCGTGCCCATGCGGTGGCCAATTCTGTGCCGGTGATCGTGGCCAACCGTACCGGCTTTGAAGCCTCGCCCATTGACGGCGACCCGGGAATCCAGTTCTGGGGGCAGAGCTTTATTGCCGGGCCGCAAGGTGAGCTGCTTGCCCAGGCCAGCAGCGACAAGGAAGAAACTTTATTGGTAGAGCTGGACTTGGCCCGTACCGAAAAAGTAAAACGTATCTGGCCTTACTTCCGTGACCGTCGCATTGATGCTTACGAGGATCTTACCCGCCGCTGGCGCGACTAATGCTTCTGGGCCCTGGTTTTTGCGTTAAACACCAGGGCCTGTGCAGCATTGCCATGCAAAACATCAACATTTTTGCATCCTGTTGTCGAAGCGGAGTGGCTAGCAACGACTAATTAGCAGAACACCCACTTTGACGCCCCGGTAAAGGGCGCTTTATAACTGCAACGGAGTACCCATGAAGATTTCAATCGAAACCACCGTAAAAGCTACATTGCAACAAGTTTGGCATGCCTGGACCAACCCAGAAGATATCATCCAATGGAATTTTGCCATCGACACTTGGTGTTGCCCGAGGGCGCAAAACCAGCTGGTAGTGGGGCAGGGGTTTAACTATCGCATGGAAGCCAAAGATGGATCTATGGGCTTTGATTTTGTGGGTACCTACACGCAAGTTGAATTGCATAAAGTCATTCAGTACACACTCGGTGATGATCGCGAAGTCCGGGTGGAGTTTTTGCCAACCGAGCAGGGCGTGAAGCTGGTCGAGACATTTGAAACCGAAGACGAAAACTCTGCCGAACAACAGCGCCAAGGCTGGCAGGGCATTTTGGATAACTTTAAGGCCCATGTTGAGAAGCAGCACTCCTAAGGCTGTCACGCTAAGCTTGAGCCAACAGGCTTAATGGGGGAGCTGGTTTATAGGATTAGCTTGCCCCCATACAGGTCTGTGGTGTTAGACAGCCACTTTTGCCCTCTGATCTGAACATTCTGTTATGACGTGAACTCTCCCCATCTGCTCAATTAGCAATCTTTTAAGATGTTTATAGGGGCGGCTTGTTGCACGGCTCTTGATAATGCGCCGATTCAAATCCGGGAGCAAAGTATGCAACAGCAAAAATTGATAACAAGTGATAGGTGGCGAATCCGTTTTATCGCCCAGAATAGTATGATTTCCGCCATGCTGGCAGGGCTGATGGCCTGTGGTGGTGATAGAGACAATCTGGCACCGGTTCCTGCTCCAACGCCGCCAACGGAGACTTGCAGCAGTTGGCCAACCCTCTATCAACCTGAATATCGGGGACAAAGTGCGTTGCAGTCTGTCGTCAGGTTAAGCGATTGTTCGGTGATTGTCGCTGGCTATGAAGGGTCTACAGCACAAAGTCAGGCAGCAGGGAACAGCAACGCCTTTGTTGAAAGGTTAACACTGGATACCCAGGGCGCGGTTCAGCGTGTTTGGCGGTATGTACTTGATACAACTGGCACGGATCAAATCAATCAGCTATTGCTCGACAACAATCAGATCCTTTTTGTTGGAGCCAGCACCGGCGCAATGCCGGGGCAGGTTAATCAGGGTAAGCAGGATGTGCTAATTGGCAGATTGAGCGTCGACGGCAGTCTGATTGGGGTGTCGCAACTGGGTACCGAGCGGCCTAATGTGCCTGTGAAATTGCTCAAACTGGCACCTGAGCAATATTTGCTGGTGGGCTATGATGATTACTTTATTCCAACTAATTATCTGGAAGCGAAGGAGAACCCTTGGTTAGCGCGCCTTGATGAACATAACCAGGGGCAATTTCAGCTACAGTGGTGGCAAACGGACGATACCCCACAGGGGGATTTTTACACCAGCGCAGCTATGGACTCTGACTTATACGTTGGTTACCAAAGCGATATGGGTGAGTCCAGAGGTGCCTGGCTGAAGAAGCTGACGACTAACGGCGACCCTTATTGGTCGGTATCGCTGAGTAACAGTCCCATAGACACTATCGCAGGTACCCAGGTGGTGAATGAGGAGGTTTGGCTGGTGGGAACCAGTTATCTGGCATTGGATCAAAATTATCAGGGAAGAGGGGATTTGTTCCTGGCCAAAATGTCACCAACCAGCGGCGATCTTATCAGTGTCGAAATGTTTGGCTCAGCAGCATTGGACTGGGCCAGATTGTTGATTCCTTATCAAGGTAAGTGGTTGGTATTAGCCGAAACTGGCTTGGATGAAGCGCTGACAGAGTGGGAGGTGTCGCTGTACCAGCACGATGGCCAGTTTTGGCAGAGCGAGTCTCTGCAAATAGGTAAGAAAACCCTGGTGTTGTCTGCAGATGTGGTGGCTGAGCAGTTATTGACGGTTGGCTATTGGGTAGACGAGCAAGGACGAGCCAAGGCTTATATGGTCGGATTTTCGCTGTGATAGAGGGACAACAGAGCCTAGACAATCTACTGCCATATGGACAGGCAAATGATGCTCTGGTCGCCAAGCGCTGTCTCCCCAAGTGATGACCTATTGTTGTTAAAAATGCCATAAACTCTCTATTCGTATATGGGTGAAGTCAACGAGAGGGTCAGCCAAGAGATCAACTTAGTAAGTTTGCGGTTGTCGGTATGCTGCACATAGTAGCCTAACCCGGATGGGACGGCAGAATAAGAGGGTACAGGACGCAGGCTGGTGGCATTTTTTACTAACGTCTGACCACTGAATACCAAACCAAGTCCCGCCTGGGCTTGCTGAACGGCGAACAGCTCCTGGTCGAAATATTCCAGGCCGCAATTGTTCCAGCGCATGGGTGTTTGCTGGCGGTAAGCGTCCCAGGGAGCCGCTGGTAGACTGGCGTTTTTCCATTTGGGAATAAAAATCCTGCATCCCAGCCGCGCGTCGAACGCTGCCAGCTGTTCGGCGGTGCCATACAAGTTAAAGTACTCATGGCTAAGCCTGTGATTCTGGTCAGCTATCGGTCCAAATCGAATTCCCAGAGAACTGACTGACTGCAATGGTTCCAACAATTCACCGCTACGTATCTCCATTTGGGTGTCCGGCAACAAGGCTTGCAGTTCAGCCATACGAGGCAGCAACCACAGGGCCGCAAATGAAGACGTGCAACTGATCACCAGGCCCTGACTTTGCTGTTTGAGCTCGCTGAGTACCTGACCTATGGCCTGTAAACTGGCATAGGTCACCTGCGCCAACTGTTCACCTGGGGCCGTAAGCCTGACCTGACGAACATGTCGGCTGAATAATTGTAATCCTAACCACGCCTCCAGATTCCGAATTTGGTGGGATACCGCCGTGGGGGTCAGGTGCAATTCATCAGCAGCCAGCTTAAAGCTTTGCAGACGGGCTGCGGCATCGAACACCCTTAGACTGTTAAGTGATGGATAGTCGGACATATTCAAGAAGGTCTATGTATATCTTTATAGGTGAGTTTAATTCATCTTTTGTGTAGAAAGTATCTTTTGTCACTGGCAAGTGCAATTTGCAAAATGGCCACTCCTAACAACCTAAAGTGAGTTGCATTCATGAAAATATTGCGAATAGACGCCAGTGTAAGAGGGGATACTAACGAAAAACATTCCTACCGTTCCATTTCAAGGCAGCTTGGTAATGCCTTTATGGAACGACTAGAGATGAATAAATTTCATTATGAAATAAAGCTTCGAGATGTCGGCAAAACCCCACCGGCCTTTATTGATGAAAACTGGTTGGCGGCGTGTTTTACGCCGGAAGAAAAACGCACAACTGAGCAAAAGCAGGCACTGGCATTATCTGATGAGCTATTTGATGAGCTGGTGTGGGCCGATACCTTGTTGATGACAACACCTATGTACAACTACGGCATGCCGGCAGCATTAAAGGCCTGGTTTGATCAGGTCAGCCGGGTAAACAAAACCTTTAGCTTTGATTTGGCGCGGGGCGATTTCCCTATCGCCCCGTTGTTGTCTGGTAAACGTTTGATTTTGTTATCGTCCACTGGTGAATTTGGCTTTGAAGCGGGTGGGGTGCGAGAGCAGATGAATCACTTGGCACCACATATCCGCACCTTATGCCACTACCTGGGTGTTGAACAGCTTGATGAGGTGCAGGTCCAGTATCAGGAATTTGCCGATCACAGGCATCAGGCGTCAATAGAGAGAGGGTTTGCTGAGGTTAAGGCCATTGCCGATAGGCTCAGCGACGACGCTGTTGTGCAGCGAGAATCTGCCTGTGCTTGATGATACAGGGAGAGGTTGGCCGGTCGTTTGACCGGCCAGACCTATCAGGCCAGATAACTGATATGTTGGTGGAAACGCAGCGTCAGTGCAGTGCGGGCCGGGTCGATACCTAAGCTTTTGGCAAACACGGACAAGGCTTCTTCTACCCGGTTCATAAAGTGACCGTAGCCGAATTCGGTATTGTCTTCTTTACCTGCCACGATAATAAAGTGTGCGGTTTCTACCAGATTATCGTTATCCCAGAAGCCAACAAATTGCTGACCTGGGGCATCAGGATCGAAGCTGATTTTTTGCAGTTCAGCATTGTGTTGAGATTGGTCCACCTGACTGTTACGCACCAGTGGGGTCAATCCGTTGGCCACCATGGCCAGACGATCCAGTTTCTTATCTCTGGTGGCTTTCAGAAATTGCTCTTCCAAGGCTAGATATAGCGGGGCAAAGTTGGCAGCGCCGGTAGTGCCAAACTTCTGCTTAAGCTGGCGGGTCATAGGCAGACTCAATGTCACATAACTGATTGCCGAGTGTTGCTGAGGCAGTTCACATTGTCTGGCTTTGTAACGTGGGTAAAGCCCACGTAATTTGTAACCGTAACTTTCTTTATGGCCCTTTTCATGGGCATATAAATCATAGGATAAATGCTGGTGGTCGCGGATTTTAATCTGACAGTCCTGCTCTGGCAGTTCCGCTTTTAATTGGCCGATAACACTCATCACTTGTTGATGGAATTGCGCGGCGTGGGCACGAATTTCCGGGCCGGTTGCCAGGAACAACAGGCGAATTTTACGCGCCTGGTAATCCGGACTAACGAATAAATTCTGTCCTTCATGGATAGCCGGGTCGTAGAAAAACAAAATTTGTTTGCCGGTTTGGAAATGCATGGCTTCTGCGTGGTAACGCACCACAGGGAGCTTGTCATTAGCAATCATATGGACATTATGCAAACCCGCTTGGTCGGCCAGGGCAAAAAAGCGCTGGCTCAGTTTTTCGTAGCAGGTTTCGGCGCTGTCAAAATGTTGATAGAAGCTGTCATCGGTTTTGATCTCTGCCAGCAAATACTGGTTAGATCTGGCGTTGGTTGGAATATACACCCTATGTTTTGAATGACTGGCCATGCTGTCTCCTTGGACTATGTAACTGTTGATGGCAGGCATTCTATCCAGGCAAGTGTTACGAAAAGTTGTTCCAGATTAAGTTTTCATAGAGTTGTCGTATTTACGGCGAAAACCCTACGACTTTTTGATCTCGAACAAATAATCTATCGGATCATGGGGCGGAATCATTTAACGGAACAAGGTTCAAAGCATATAGCGGATAAGTTGCACTATGGCGAGTATGATCATTAACGGCCAAATCCAGCGGCTGAGTTTGGCAACTTGTTCAGGCGTAAACTGATGACGAGAGCGTTCCAACAGCGGAATCAACACCAAAAGGGCGATAAATAGTCCACCGAGTATATACAAAACCGTCATCAATCCATCCTTATAAGCTGACTTGACGCAACTGGGCTTGCAGGCCGTTGGGTCTTTGCGGTAAATATGCCACAATCGGCGCCAAGATTATAACTACAAGGAACATCGATGGAATTCAAAATCGCCTCTGTTGTCCTGCTCGGTCTTAGCCTGACCGCCTGTGGCAAAGCGCCCGAACAAAGCAAAACCACACAAACACAGCCACAATCTGCCAGCACTGCGTCAAACCCTGCTATGGAAGTCAGCAAGGATTACCATTCCTTTGCTAACCCAGAGCAAATCAAAGTGACTCATCTGGATCTGGATCTTGATGTGGATTTCAGCCAGCACATTATTTCTGGCGACGCGACCATCCAATTTCAGCGCATTGAGCCTGACGCGTCGACGCTGATTCTGGATACCCGGGATCTTAGCATCGAAAGGGTAACGGCCATGGGGCAGGATATTCCCTTCACCCTGGCTGATGCCGATCCGCATTTAGGCGCGGCACTCAGTATTGAAGTACCGGCTAAGGTTGAAGCGGTAACTGTGTCCTACCATACGTCGCCGCAAGCGAGCGGCGTGCAGTGGTTAACGCCAGAGCAAACTGCGGGTAAACAGCAGCCGTTCTTGTTCACCCAAGCGCAGGCTATTCATGCCCGAAGCTTTATTCCGCTGCAGGACTCGCCGCAAGTGCGGGTGACTTATCAGGCCACGGTTCGCACACCAGCAGAACTGTTGGCAGTGATGAGTGCCTCGAACGATCCCGCTACTGAGCGTGATGGGGAATACCACTTTTCCATGCCGCAACCTATTCCGTCTTATCTGATAGCCCTGGCGGTTGGCGATCTGGCCTTCAAACCAATGGGGGAGCGCACAGGGGTATATGCCGAGCCGTCCATGTTGGAGGCCGCTGCCAAGGAATTTGAAGATACCGAAGCGATGCTGAATGTGACCGAGAAGAAATTCGGTAAGTACCGCTGGGACAGATATGATTTGCTGATTCTGCCACCCTCGTTCCCTTTCGGTGGGATGGAAAACCCTCGCTTGTCCTTTATTACGCCGACTGTAATTGCGGGTGACAAGAGCTTGGTGTCGCTGATTGCCCATGAGCTGGCCCATTCCTGGTCGGGTAACACCGTGACCAATGCAACCTGGCGGGATCTGTGGCTAAACGAAGGTTTCACCACCTATCTGACCTACCGCATTATGGAAATGATTTATGGTCCTGAGCGCGAGCAGATGGAATTTGTATTGGGGCAGCAGTCGTTGCAAGCGGATATCGCCAGCTTACCGGCCGCTGATCAGATGCTGGCTATCGACTTACGTGGTCGCGATCCTGATGATGTGTTTTCTGATATCCCTTATGAAAAAGGTGCATTGTTTGCCCGTGAACTTGAGCAAAAAGTAGGGCGTGATGCTTTTGATAAATTTCTGATGGGCTATTTTGAGCACTTTGCTTTCCAGAGCATTACCACAGATCAGTTTATTGCCTACTTAAATGACACACTATTGAAGGAGCATGCAGACAAATTGGATGCTCAGCGTATTCAACAGTGGATCTTCGAACCTGGTGTGCCTGCAGGTGCGCCCATGGCCCATTCTGACGCCTTTACGAAAGTGGATGCCGCGCGAGATAACTGGTTGGCTGGTGAACTAAAGGCCGAGCAAATTGACACCGCCAATTGGAATACTCACCAGTGGCTGCATTTCCTCAACAACATGCCAGAGTCTCTCTCTCAGGCTCAGATGACCGAGCTGGATAATGCCTTTGCTCTGACTCAGGTCGGCAATAATGAGATTGCCCACAGCTGGTTGCTGATGTCGGTAAACAACTGGTATGAACCGGCGTTCAGCCGCTTGCATGATTACCTGGTGCATATTGGCCGCAATAAGCTGGTTAAACCCCTGTATCAGGCGTTGTCGAAAACGGAAAAAGGTAAGGCCTTTGCTAAACAAGCGTTTACTGAAGCCAAACCCGGCTACCATCCGTTGACAGTAAAAGCCAACGAAGGCTATGTCGAATAAAAGAAGGGCCGTCAGGCCCTTTTTTGTGCATATTGAAATGGGAGAAAGCATGCTGCAGCGTATTCACCATGTTGCGATTATTTGCCGGGACTACCCTCGCGCTAAAGCGTTTTACACCCAGACATTGGGTTTGCAGATCATTGCGGAAAATTTCCGGGCAGAGCGGGATTCCTGGAAGCTGGATCTGGCTTTGCCGGACGGCGGACAACTGGAACTGTTCTCTTTTCCTGATCCACCGGTTCGCCCAAGTCGACCCGAAGCCTGTGGCCTGAGACACCTGGCCTTTGTGGTTAGCGATTTGGATAACGCGGTATCAGATCTCCAGAGGCATAAGGTGGAGGTTGAACCCATCCGGGTGGATGAATTTACCGGCAGGCGTTTTACCTTTTTTGCCGATCCGGATGGGTTGCCTATTGAGTTGTATGAAATTAGCTGAGTTGAAATTTCTCTACCTGACTTTCCAACTGTACGACTAATTGTTTGATCTGATCCGTGGCCTGGTGAGCTTGCTGAGACAAGCTGGCGTTATCCGCGGCAATTCGGGCGATTTCATCCACTCTGTTGCTGGTACCTTGCCCGGCCTTTAGCTGGGTATCGGCGGCATGGGAGATATGCTCGCTCATGGCCATAATGGCAGACAAGGACTGACCGATATGTGAAAGCTGCTCTGAGACCTGACCGGCATTTATCACTGCCTGTTCGCTGGTGGCGATACTGGCATTGACTGACGACTTGGCTTCTTTGGTGGCGGTTTGCAATTTACCAATGGTCTGCTGGATTTCTCCCGTGCTGGCCTGAGTTCGCTGTGCCAGCTGCCTGACTTCGTCAGCCACCACAGCAAAGCCACGACCTTGTTCGCCCGCCCTGGCGGCTTCAATGGCGGCATTTAAGGCAAGTAGGTTGGTTTGTTCGGCAATGCCCTGAATCACCGACAACACGCTGGCTATCTGACTGACTTCGTCTTCCAACACCTGAATATTATTGCCGGCCTGTTCTATCTGACGTTCAAGCAGGGCAATAGTGGTGGTGGACTGATCCGTCAAGGCGTTGGCCTGTTTGCCCTGCTCGTCGGCCGAGCTGACAGACTGAGAGGTGAGGTCTGACTGTTCTGCGACTTGTTGGGCAGAATGGGTCAGTTCGCCTATGGTGGTGGCAACTAATTGCGCCTGCGTATTCAGTGTATGAGTGAGTTTATCCAGCTCATCAAAACGTGACTGGGAATCCTGGCTCTGGGTTTGTAAGCTGTGAGAGGCGGACTTGATGCTTTGCACTACTTCGCGCAACTTACTTTGCATATAGATAACAGCTCCAAGAATGCTGTCTCTGGCGATATTATCCTGATTGTCTGCCAGCCTGAGATCCCCTTTAGATACGCGCATAACAGATTCTCTGACCTGGCGTATCTCGCCACCCAGCGCATGGCTTAAGCTAAAGCCGAAACGTGCCAGCGCCAGTGCCAGAATAATCGCGATAATCACAGACAGGCTTACCAGCCAAATAGCGGTATCCCAGTAGCGTTGATCAACTTCCTGATAACTGATACCGGTTCCCACGTACCAACCCCATTGCGGGGTTTTTTGTACCACAGATGTCAGGTCGACAATGTCACCGTTGCGCTCATCATTCCAATAGTAAGTGATGATCTCACCGGTACGATTGCCCACCAGTCCTTTCACCATCTGGCCAATGCTTTTGCCTTGCGCGTCGGTAAAATCGTTAAAACTGGTTTCATGTAACTGTGGGTCGTGCGGGGTAGCTACGAAATCCAGTTGCTCGTTGACCACATAAACATATTCAGAATCGTGGTACTTATTTTCTCTGAGGATTTGCGTGGCCAGTTTTTTGGCTTGTTGCTCTTGCAACTCGCCGTTGGCCACCATGAGTTCAAATTGCTGGATGACGTTGACTGTGCTCTTCATCAACTGATTGATACGAGCAATGTTGTCGCCTTCACTGGCCAGTCTTAGCACGTGCAAGCCAATAAATGACACGGCAAGTAGCGAGATAAAAATACTGACAGCAAATGCGATGATTTTGGCGCGCAAACTTAAAGAGTGGAACATGGATCCCCCGAATTAGCTCAACGTCCGATGTGATTTATTGTGGTTTTATTTAAATCATTCTTGTGACAATTTACCAAATGTTGTGGGATTGGCAACATTTGATAGGGTTTGGTGTTGTTAAATAACAAGATGTGTTTTAACTGCGCGTCAATGAAATGCATTGTACCGCCATAAAAGTTAGTCGCGGCGGTGCTCGTTTGAAGTCAGTAACTCACTGATGAGTGTTTCCAGATAACTGATAACGATGAGTAACGTCAGGCTGGCAACCAGCGCAGCGACGGCGAATATTTGTTGTTCTTCGGGGTTGCCGAACAATAGATTAAGGACAAATAAGAAACCCAGAAGGAGCAAATAGACGCTGACGGCTTTAATGCGGTGGCGGCGAAGCACAAACTGCAGTTTTTGTTCTGACATGTTACATCCCTGATTAACATCCAGCGCGGCTGACGATGTCTGATAAAACGCTACTATTAACTTAGTCAGCAATGACCAGCTTATCAACTAACGCATTCAGGAAAACGTCCAGCACTCTTTTGTTTCGTTGGGATTGGCGGGTAACCACATAAATATCAGTTTGGTATTTAAGCATATCCGGCAACAATGCGCGCATTTCACCTTTTTCTACCCAACGCGTGGCATAGTGTTCGGGTAAGAAACCAATGTATTCGTGGGTTAGGATCAGAAATGCCACACCTTCTCTGTCATTGGAGGTGGCTGTTACATTGAGCTGATCGAACAATTGGGGTTGATTCATTTGTTCTGCGTAAATAGGCAGCACCGCGCTGTGCTGAGCTATCGTTTGCAGGTCATCCGGGCTGCTAAACAAAGGGTGCGCGTTAGAGCAATACAAGGCGCTGGTTTCACTGTACAAGGAGTGTAACCTAAGCCCGTCAATCGGCTGGAGACTGGGCATCACCCCCACATCCAACTCACCTTCTAATAACGCCAGGCTAATATCCGCGGGGTTGCTCATGCGGATATTAATACGTATCTCACTGCTGATGTGCTTCAGCTTGGCCAGCGCATTGCTTATGGTGCGGTGTGGTATGGTGACCAAATTGTCAATAATGCCTATGTTCAGTTCGCCCTTGAGTACTGCGTAGGTATTGTTGACTTCTTCCTGGAACACATCGGTGGCATACATCAGCTTTTGCGCGGCTTCATACACTTTTTGGCCTTCCAGTGTCAGACTGAAACCTGCCCGGCCACGGTTGCATAGTTTCATGCCAAGGCGTTTTTCCAGATCCGAAATGTAGATGGATATGGCCGAGCGACTCAGATTTAGCAAGCTTTCTGCACCAGTAAAACTACCAGCCTGAACCACGGCGATAAAGGTTTTCAGCAATTTTAAGTCCAGGTTACTGACCTGACGCAGCTTACGGGAATTTATCATCGAGCTGATAGGTTAAAAAAAACTAAACTGAACTGTATCAGTTGAGGATTTATCGTCCAAAGAAATTTACCTAGATTTAGCATTCAAAGATCATTTGTCCGTTTCTTGTTCTTAGTTCATTCATCCAGGAATCCTTATATGGCGGCTTTTCACCCCAATCGTCAGTCGTTTTCCAGCCATTGGTTGGCATTCACCAGTAATCGACGTTTTCATCAGCAGCCCAAAATGGTTAGTCATGCTGAGGGCATTTATTACTACACGCCAGATGGCCATCAGCTATACGACAGTTTGTCCGGTCTGTGGTGTACGCCTTTAGGTCATGGCAATAAGGGAATTGCCGCTGCTATTAATACGCAAATGGGGCAGTTGGACTACGCCCCGGCATTTAATGTTAGTCATCCACAGGCCTTTGAACTGGCAGATAAGCTCGCCGAAATGGCACCAGGAGCACTGAATCATGTGTTGTTCTGTAATTCTGGTTCGGAAGCGGCTGACACCGCGCTTAAACTGGCTCGCGCTTATTGGCGGGCTAAAGGTCGCCCGGAAAAAAGCAAGTTTATCGGTCGTAGTAAGGGGTATCACGGGGTGAATTTCGGCGGTATCTCGGTGGGGGGGATTGGTGGCAATCGCAAAATATATGGGCAAACACTGGATGCTTACCATTTACCTCATACCTGGTTGCCTGAGAACCGTTTCAGCAAAGGATTGCCTGAGCAGGGTGAACACTTGGCTGACGCCTTGTTAGCTATTTTGGAAGTTCAGGATCCCAGCAATATTGCCGCTGTTATGGTTGAACCCATGGCCGGGTCGGGGGGCGTTATTATACCTTCAGCCGGGTACCTGAAGCGGCTTCGGGCGCTTTGCGACCAGCATGATATTTTGCTGATTTTCGACGAAGTCATTACCGGCTTTGGTCGAATGGGAACCATGTTTGGTGCTGATTATTTCGATGTGCAGCCGGATATTCTGACCTGTGCCAAAGCCCTGACCAACGGTGTGATGCCGATGGGGGCAGTGCTGGCCAGCAGCGAAATCTACGATTGTTTGATGAATCAACCCGGTGATGATTACCTGATTGAGTTCCCGCATGGTTACACCTATTCAGCCCATCCGCTAGCCTGTGCGGCGGCATTGGCCAGTCTGAATCAGTTGCAACAGCCAGGTCTGCTGAACAACGTGGCCGACCTTGCCAAGGTGTTCGAACAAGCTATTCACGAACTAAAAGGGCTGCCGCTGGTGGAGGATATTCGTAATATCGGGCTGGCGGGAGCGATTCAGTTGACTATGGATGCAAAACAACCGCTTCGCCACGCCAGCGAAATCAGTGCACTGTGCTGGAAAAAAGGTGTGTATGTGCGATTCGGCGGCAACAACTTAAGCTTTGCACCGCCTTTCGTTTGTGAGCCGGAAGATATCAGAGAAATCTTTGCCAGGGTGGCGGAAGCGCTTTCGGATTATGCCAGGACAATCGGAACCCCTTGAATTAAAACTTTATCTGGCAATGGGCTACACTCAAGTAGCCCTTAACGTTGATGGTGGCTTGCATGCAAGTAACAGCATCTTCCATTCTGGTCTTATCATTATTGGCTGGGATGGTCAGCCAGCAAGGACATGCCGCTGATAATCAACTCAACACGGACCTTTTTTCTCTTTCTCTGGATGAATTGTTGGATATCAAGGTCGAAGCCCGAAAAGTGCTGGAAGACCTGCAACTAACCCCTCTGGCAGTGTCAGCTTTAACTGGCCAGCAGTTACTTTTGGGTGGCCACAATAGTCTGCTCGACGCGTCGTATTTTTTGCCAAATATAGATGTGACTACGGTAGGGGAGAACTCTGGTTGTACACATTGTGCCAATATTACTATACGTGGGGTAGGCCAGGTCGACCCCATTCCCACTATTGATCCCAGTGTCGGTATCTATGTAGACGGGGTTTACCAGGCTCGTTCAGCGGGGGGCATTGTCAGGTTTCTCGATATTGATCATCTGGAAGTGCTGCGTGGCCCGCAAGGCACCTTATTTGGTAAAAATACCATAGGTGGTGCAGTGCAGGTCTTCACCAACAAGGTGGGCAAGCAGCAAAGCCTGAGTGTAAAAGCTGATATGGGGGAGTATCAGCGGCGTGATATAGCCTTGGTGTGGAATCAGCCTCTCGCTCAGGACAGTGGCCTGCGTCTGGCCTTGTCGAAAAATAGCCGGGACGGCTTTGTTACCCGCCTGAACGGCGAGCAGGAAGGTGGCCAGGATGATTTTAATCTGCTGGCCAAGTACCAATTGATATTAGCCGATGCCCTGGACCTGACTCTTAGCTACAGTGGGCAGTGGCAGCAAAACGGCAGTGCACCTGCCGTCATTGAGGTAAAAAACGATGAGGCCAGCCTTATCCGGCTATTTAATCAGGCTGCCTCAGTGTCAGGGCGTTTTATGCCGTTGCAGCCCCTGCAAACCAGCCAGACCGGCTTTGACAGTGCAGCCACTTTGGGTAATGACAATAGCCTCAGCCAATACGCTTGGGCTGCTACTATCAATTGGCAAATATCCCCCTTACTCAATCTTAAGTCTATTACCGCATATAACAGCATGAATGGGGTATACAGTCGTGATTTTGATCACAACCCGGTCAATATTGGGGTAACCCGTGACTGGCAGGGGAGCAACCAGCGCAGTCAGGAATTTAACTTAACCGGTCAGAATGGCTCGCTGGATTGGCTGCTTGGCCTGTTTGCCTTTGATGAAGATGTTGCATACCAGGCAGATTTTATCTTCTTTGAGAATCTTTATGCTGCGCTGGAAGCTTTGCCGGGTCCATTAGATGGCTCACCACTCAACCAGCCAACGGACATTGGGGGGCCGGGTAACCCACTGAATATTAGTCTCGACTTGGATAATCGTTACATCAACTGGTTGAATAACCAAAGCTATGCATTGTTTGCCCAGACAAACTGGCAGTTAGATAGCCAATGGAGCCTGACGTTGGGAGGGCGGCTGACTTATGAGCGAAAATCCCAGCAGGTACTGGGTGTGGCGAATGTCTCCAGAGTGGAGCTGTTCAGACGTACGGCGCAGGATCCGCAAGGGGCGATCAAGAAGTCCTGGCGGGTGTTCTCACCATTGGTGGCGCTGCAATATCAATATCGCCCCAGCATGATGTTATATGGCTCGGCTTCCAAGGGCTTTAAATCAGGGGGCTTCAACGGTTTACCCAATTCCCCGGTAACGGCTCAGCCCTTTGATCCTGAATACCTGACCTCCTATGAGCTTGGCATGCGCTCGCAATGGCTGGATAACAAGTTACGTTTGAATCTGACCGGCTTTTACATCAACCATCAGGATATGCAGTTACGTGGTGGCCAGTCCAGTGAGGAATCAGGGCTTGAGATTCTGATTGATAATGTGGGCGAGGCGCGCAGTAAAGGCGTGGAACTTGAATGGCAAGCAAAGGTGAATACCAGGTTGGGACTAAGTGGCAGCCTGAGTTACATCGACGCAGAGTTTGTGGATGTGGGCAGTGCCACTCAGGTGACGTTGGACTCCAAGCTGATTCGAACTCCAGCTTGGACTTCAAATTTGGCGCTTTGGTATCGTTTGCCGCTGGCCGGGCAGAGCAGCGTCACCGCTCGTTTAGACTGGGCATTTCGCAGCAAGACTTACAACGATGTATTTAATTCTGCCCTGGCGGTACAAAAGGCATTTAGCCTGGTTAATGCCAGGCTAAATTGGGAATTGAATGAACGATGGAGCGCGGCGGCTTTTGTGACAAACCTCACAGATACTCAATATGTTATCGGCGCTAATGATTTTACCCAGGCCTTTGGTGTGGCTGAGCGTTATCTTGCAGCCCCGCGTCAATGGGGAATTAGCCTGACGTACCAATTCTAAGCTTGTTTAAGTTGTTTGTGCCATTGTTGGGGGCGTTGCTTCATATATTACATAGAGTTTTTTGCATGGTGTCAGACTGTGCCATATACCGCTGAACCCAGCCGGGATCACAAAGTGCTCACCCGCCTGAATGGTGGTTTTATTGCCTTGCTCATCTTCCAGTTCAACCTGACCCTCCAGCAGCTGGCAGTATTCATGTTCGCTGCAGCTTACCCGCCAACTACCCACCTCACTGCCCCAGAAACCGACATGAAATTGATTGGTCGGGTCGGAGTAATGATTCGCAATATATTGGGTAACCGGGCCACTCAACTGTTTCTCCAGCGGAGTGGGGTAGCTGGAGAAACTGCTGTCTGTGCTGGTGAATTTAATGACTGACATCTTAGATCCCCAATTTGTCACGCAGGTTGTAATAAGCGGCACCTAAGGCCGTAAATGGAATCTGTAAGGCCCGCCCGCCCAATAGTGGTAAGTGTGGTAACTTGGCAAAAACGTCAAAGCGACCAGCCTGACCGGTCAGGGCTTCGGCGGCAACTTTACCGGCCAGGTGAGTGCAGGTGACTCCGTGGCCACTGTAACCTTGCATGTAGTAAATGTTGTTGTCCAAACGACCAAATTCAGGTAGTCGAGATAAGGTCAGTAAGAAATTCCCTGTCCAGCTAAAATCAATTTTTACGCCTTTCAGGCTGGGGAAGGTGGCCTCCAGTTTGGGCCGAATCAAACGTTCTATATCGGCCGGATCGCGCGCACCATACACCACGCCGCCACCGTAAAGCAGTCGATGATCTGCCGTGGTACGGTAGTAATCAAGCAGGTAATTGCAGTCTTCTACACAATAATTGGCCGGTAAAAGTTCGCGACAACGTGCTTCACCTAATACTTCAGTGGTAATGATTTGCGTACCACAAGGCATATTGCGTTTGCTTAGCTCAGGCAGCACATGGCTGAGATAGGCATTGGCACCGACGACCAGATAACGCGAGTTAACTGAACCTTGTGTGGTATGGATTTGTAAGGTTTTACCCCGTACCACCCGAGTGACCGGGCTTTGTTCAAATATCTGTCCACCCAGAGATTGAATAGCGCGGGCTTCACCTTGCGCCAGCTTTAGGGGCTGGATATGTCCACTTAAACCATCACTAAGGCCACCGACATAGCGGTCGGAACTGACGATATCTGCCAGGGCATTACGATCTAACAGGGTGAGTTGCTGATTACCATGTTGTTGCCACAGACGTTGCTGCGCCTCAAGATGCTGCATCTGTTTGGCATTCATGGCCACGAAGGCTCCACCGGGCACATAGTCGCAGTCAATTTGGTATTGCTCGATTAGCTGGCGGATAATCTCGCCCCCTTCGAACATCATGGCGGCCATGGCGTCACCAGCAGCCTGACCGTAGCGTGCGGTAATATGATCCACATCTCGGCTGTAGCTGTTAACGATTTGCCCGCCATTACGGCCACTGGCACCAAAACCAATACGGTTGGCTTCCAGCAAAACCACCTTCATTCCGGCTTGAGCCAGGTGTAAGGCTGATGACAAGCCGGTAAAGCCCCCGCCTAAGATACATACGTCGGTATCCTGGGTACCCTGCAATTTGGGGTAATTGGTACTACCGGCATTAAACTGATAATAGCTGCTGACAAGTTCACCCATTTTGACCTCCCAATGGGGAAAACAGGCCCGATTGGGCCTGGAATACGGCTAATCGGAGCGACTAGAAGTTGTAGCTGACGCCCACGGTGAACTTGGATGAGTCGTCACCATCCAGGTCGTTGTACCAGGCGCTGACATCAAAAGAGAAGTTGCCATAGTCTTTAAGCACAGACAGGCGACCCCAGTCATAGTCTTCATCTTCGCCATATTCTTCCCAGCCCTGGCGGCCGTACTCTAGCTCCAGTGAGAGGTCTTCCTGAATACTGAAACTGGCCACAACTGACATGTGCAGGGCATTCATGTCTTCATAGGCGCTGGAGCCTAAAGAATCATTGGTGTAATCAAGGTTCACACCCAGGCTGAAATTATCTGACAACGCTTTGCTTAGCCCGGCGTGCAGTTCCATGTAGTTGTATTCGTTTTCGTCCAGATAGGCGTAGTAAACTGCCATGAGGTCATATTCCAGCCCTTCAGACAATTCGCCGGCATAGCCGACGAACAGATCCACTTCGGTGTCATCTGTTACTGGGGATGCCCAGACTCCGGCATACCAGCCGGAGTTTTCCGAACTCCAATCAAGACCAGCCTGAATGGCTGGGTCCTTGTCGTTCAGACTAAGGCCCCGGAACATATAGTCCGAGGTCAGTGTGACATAGCCGCTGACCTCGGCATTGGCCAGCGCAGGTAGAGCAAGAAGCAGGGCACTTGAGAGTAATTTGGTTTTGAGTTTCATCCTGGTTTCCTTCAATACATTATTGTTAGAATCTAGACGGGACAACTCACTCCGCCTTGGATTGGGACAGTTTCCCAATGGTCTTAATGTCAAAGACAAGATGACCGGGTTCGTTTTTAAACCTTTGTTATTTGCGACTGATTTCCTGATTGATCAAAGCTGGATCCATGTGGTTTTCAGTTCAGTGTATTTATCTAGCGCATGCAGGGATTTATCCCTGCCGTTTCCGGATTGCTTAAAGCCACCAAAAGGCACCGTCATATCCCCGTCGTTATAGTTATTTATCCACACTGAACCGGCTCGCAGTTGCTTGGCGAGTTTATGGGCGCGTGACAAATTGCCAGTCCACAGCGCCGCGCCCAGACCGTAGTCGGTGTCATTGGCGATTTGAATAGCTTGCTGCTCGTCGTCAAAGGGGATAACTGCCATCACTGGGCCGAAAATCTCTTCTCTGGCAATACGCATCTGGTTATTAACACCGGTGAAAATGGTGGGCTCAACAAACGCCCCCTTGTCAGCATCAAGCGCCGCCTCGCCACCTAAGGCTAAAGTGGCACCACCTTGCTGGCCCCATTGAATGTATTGCAGCACATTGCCCTGGTGCTGTTTATCCACCAAGGCCCCCATGTTGGTGGCGGGATCTAAGGGATCGCCGGGTTTGAAATAGCGACTGGCTTCCACGACTTTTTGTACAAACTCATCGTGAATACTGCGTTCCACCAATAAACGGGTGCCGGCCACACATACCTCGCCTTGATTGTAGAAACAGCCAGACGCAGCGCTGCGGGCGGCCTTATCCAGATCCGGGCAATCGGCGAAGACAATATTCGGGTTTTTGCCACCCGCCTCCAGCCAAACCCGTTTCATATTGGATTGACCGGCATATTCAAGTAGGGTGCGGGCGGTGCGAGTAGAGCCGGTAAAGGCCAGGCAATCAACCTGCATATGCAGCCCGAGCGCTTTGCCTACTGTGTGGCCAAATCCTGGCACCACGTTAAAAACACCGTCTGGAATACCGGCTTCACTGGCAAGCCGTGCGAGAAAAATCGCGGTCAGCGAGGATTTTTCTGAAGGTTTGAGTACCACAGAGTTGCCCGCCGCCAATGCCGGGCCAATTTTCCAGCAAGCCAGCCACAATGGAAAATTCCAGGGGGTAATAGCCGCTACCACACCAATAGGCTCGCGAGTGATGGTGGCCAGCACATCATCTTGGGTGGGGGCGACTTCATCATAGATTTTGTCGATGGCTTCGCCGTGCCAGCGGATCACATCGGCGCTACCGGGCACGTCCACATGAAAACTCTCGCTGATGGGTTTGCCCATATCCAGGGTTTCCAACGCGGCAAGCTCGGTTTGGTTTGCCTCCATTAAGGCGGCCAGTTTAATCAGTGTCTCTTTGCGTACTTTAGGTGACTGATTTCGCCATACGCCAGACTCAAAGCTTTGCCTGGCGGCACTGACCGCTATCTCAACATCGGCTTCATCACATTCAGCAATTTGTGCAATGACTTCGCCATTTGCCGGGTTAATGCAATCGAAGCTGCGTCCGCTTTGCGCTTGCCTATAGCCGCCGTTAATAAAGGCTCGCCCTTCGATTCGTTGCTGGCTGACAAGCGCTTGGCAATAGGCTTGCCACTGGGCATAGGTTTTGTCGCTCATCGGATTCTCCTTGGGCATTAAAAACTGGCCGGGGTGACGGCACTGATAATTTTGCATACCTCATTACCCCGGTTAACAAATTGGTGGGGCAACTGGGTATTTAAATAGTAGCTGTCTCCGGCTTTTAATTGATATTCCTGATGGCCCTGCAATATGGTCAGTTCACCACTTAATACTGTGCCGGCTTCCTGACCTGGATGACTTATCCATTCTTCCCCGGTACCACTGCCCGGCGGATACACTTCCTGCAGAAAGGTCAGTTGCCGATCGGCCTTTTCTGCCCCGACCAGCAGATACTGTACGCCGTCACTGCCAATATCGGTCAGTTCGTCGGGGCCATAAACGAGCTTGTCCTCTTCGACAAAATCATGGGTAAAAAACTGACTAAGCGGCATCGACAGCCCGTTTAGTATCTTGTGCAGATTACTAATAGACGGGCTGACCGCATCCCGTTCAATCATCGACAGCGTGCTGTTGGGCAGATTGACCAACTTGGCCAATTCCCTTTGGGACAGGCCTCGCTGCTTTCTCAATGCTTTAATACGCTTACCGACTTTCATGATTGTGACAACGCCCGTTGGTCGCGCAGCCGGGCCTTCTCCACTCGTCTTGCGTAGTACCAGGAGGCAAATACCAAACTGGTGACAATACCAATAATGATAGTTGCCAAGGCGTTGATTTCTGGACTGACGCCCAGTCGCACAGAGGAGAAAACTACCATAGGCAGGGTCGTTGAGCCTGGGCCGGAAACGAAGCTGGCAATCACCAGATCATCCAGGCTTAGGGTAAAGGCCAGCAACCAACCCGATACCAGCGCGGGGGCAATCATCGGCAAGGTAATAGTAAAGAATACTTTAAACGGCGTGGCGCCAAGATCCTGCGCCGCTTCCTCCACTGACATGTCCATTTCGGTCAGCCTTGAACCTACTACTACGGCAACATACGCAGTACAAAACGTGGTGTGCGCCAGCCAAATCGTTGTCATACCGCGACTTCCCGGCCAACCCACTAACTGGGCCATGGCCACAAACAACAGCAACAACGACAAACCCGTAATAACTTCAGGCATAACCAGCGGCGCGGTAATCATACCTCGTAGTAAGGTGCTGCCTTTGAAGCCCTTGAATCTGGCCAGCACAAAAGCGGCCAGGGTTCCCAAAATAACCGCTGCGGTGGCGGAGAAAAAGGCAATTTTCAGGCTGTTGGCCACTGCGTCTAACAACTTCTGGTTGTCCAGCAGTGCTCCATACCATTTGGTCGAAAATCCCGCCCAGACTGTGACCAGGCGTGATTCGTTAAATGAATAAATGACCAAAATCAGCATTGGTGCGTACAGGAACGCCAATCCCAGCCACAACATCATCTTACTGAAGGAAAAACGCATCAGGCTTCCTCCGTTTGACGATTCTGGATGCGGTCAAACCACATAATAGGAATGATCAGCAACGCCAGCATGACAATGGCGACAGCCGAAGCGACCGGCCAATCACGGTTGTTGAAGAACTCTTCCCATAGCACCTTGCCTATCATCAGGGTCTGCGGGCCCCCCAGCAGTTCAGGGATGACAAACTCACCGACGGCCGGAATAAATACCAGCATGCAGCCGGCGATAATGCCTGCTTTGGTAAGCGGCACTATAACCCTGGTCAGGGTAGTGAAAGGCGACGCACCGAGATCCTGAGAGGCTTCCACCAGACTATGATCAAGCTTCATCATATTGGCGTACAGCGGCAGGATCATAAAGGGCAGATAGGCATAAACGATGCCGATATACACGGCAAAATCGGTATGCAGCATGATGATAGGTTCGTCAATAATGCCCAGGCTCATCAGAAAATTATTGATGTAGCCATTGGGCTTCAAAATGCCTATCCAGGCATAGATACGAATCAAGAAAGACGTCCATGACGGAAGAATAACCAGTAACAACAATACATTACGAGTTGATGCCGGTGCCCGGCTGATGGCCAGCGCCATCGGATAACCAATCAACAGGCATAACAGTGTTGAGACAAAGGCGATACGAATGGAGCTTAGATACGCGGTCAGGTACAAATCGTCGTTGAACAAATAGGCATAGTTACCCAGGTTCAGGTCGATGGTCAGATGGTTATCTTCATAGGTGACCAAATCTGTGTAAGGAGGAATCGCAATTTCGGTTTCAGCGAAACTGATCTTCAGCACAATAATAAAAGGCACCAGGAAAAACAGCAGCAGCCAGATGTAGGGGATGGCGATGACACCACTGCGTGGTCTGAACAGCCAGCTTTGCCGGAGGCTTTTGAGCAGTTCCATGCTTATTCCTCCAGCACCACACAGGCATCTGGCGACCAGGAAACATACACTTCCTGTTCCAGTTCAAATGGCAGCTCACGGCGCCTGTCGTTGGTTTGGGTAACTTGAATAAACTGCTTATTGGGTAACAGGATATGATAAATACTGTGTTGGCCCAGATATGCCAAGTCATCAATAATACCCGTCCCCCAGTTGTACTGTTCGTCGGGCTGCTCGGCACTGAGTCGAATTTTTTCCGGTCTGACGGCAACGCTCACCGGGCGGGTATTACCCGGACCACTGATACCGTGGTCTATGTATATGGGTCTGGCCAGGTTTGGCACATGAATAACCACATAGGCTGGCTCTTCTTCCACTATCTCACCGGCGAACAGGTTAACCTCACCAATGAAGTCAGCCACATAACGGCAATTAGGGAATTCATAAATGTCGTGTGGAGAGCCAATTTGCAGAATTTCACCCGCATGCATAATGGCGATACGATCAGCCATGGTCATGGCTTCTTCCTGGTCATGAGTAACCATCACGCACGTTACGCCCACTTGCTTGATGATATTCACCAGTTCTAACTGCATTTCACCACGGAGTTTTTTATCCAAAGCACCCATGGGTTCGTCAAGCAGCAGCAACTTTGGACGTTTTGCCAGGCTGCGAGCCAGGGCAACCCGCTGACGCTGACCACCGGATAATTGGGCGGGTTTGCGCTGGCGATACTGGGTCATGTGTACCAGCTTGAGCATCTCTTCTACGCGGCTGGCAATGTCTGCCTTGCTTAATTTGTCCTGTTGCAATCCATAAGCAATGTTTTGCTCTACCGTCATATGCGGGAACAGCGCGTAGGATTGAAACATCATATTAAATGGGCGGCGATAAGGGGGAATTTGCGCGATATCTTCGCCATTTAACAAGATCTTGCCACCGCTTGGAATTTCAAAGCCGGATAACATGCGCAGCAAGGTGGATTTTCCGCAGCCGGATCCGCCTAACAAGGCAAAAATTTCACCCTGATAAAATTGCAGGTTGACGTCACGCACGGCCGGATGCCCGTCAAAATGCTTACTTAGATTTTTCAGTTCCAGCAACACCGGGCTGGGAGAGTGAGAAAGGTGTTTCAAGGTCATCGGTACGGGGATCCTTTATCGCAATTTGTCAGGTCCGGGCAACCCAATGCTGCCCGGACGCATCCTATGATTACTTACCGGCCTTCATTTCCGTCCACACTTTATTGGTGGCGCGGGAAACTTTGGCTGGGCGTACTTCAAAGGTATAGAGCTTTTCCATTACCTCGGCAGGCGGGTAAATGGCCGGGTTTCCGGTAATTTCCGGGTCAACCATGCTGGTAGAGGTTTTGTTGCCGTTAGGGTAGGACACATAGTCACTGATACCGGCGATGACTTCGGGTTCCATCAGGTAGTTTACGAAGTCATAAGCGGCTTCAACCTGTTTGGCATCGGCCGGAATGGCCAGCATGTCAAACCACATGGCCGCGCCTTCGTTGGGGATCACGTATCCTACAGTCACACCGTTGTTGGCTTCTTCGGCACGATCAGCGGCCTGGAATACATCACCGCTCCAACCCACAGCTACACACACATCGCCGTTGGCCAGGTCGTTGATATATTGAGATGAATGGAAATAGCGGATATGCGGGCGAATGGATTTTAGCAATTCGCCGGCTTTTTCGATTTCCTTGGTATCGTTAGTATTTGGATCCATGCCCAGATAGTGCAGGGCAGCAGGCACGATTTCAGACGCGGCATCCAAGGTCACTACGCCGCACTCGGCGAGCTTGGAAATGATTTCGGGTTTGAAGATCATATCCCAGCTGTTGACTTCGAAGTCGTCACCTAAAATGGCTTTGACCTTCTCCACGTTGTAGCCAATGCCTGTGGTACCCCACAGGTAAGGTACGGCATGCTCATTGCCCGGATCAACTTTTTCCAGTTTGGACATCAGCATAGGATCCAAATGCTTCCAGTTTGGTAGCTTGCTGCGATCGAGTTTGGCAAACACGCCAGCCTTAATCTGACGCCCTAAAAACTGAGCAGAAGGTACCACTACATCGAAACCGGTATTGCCGGTCAGCAGTTTAGCTTCGACTACTTCATTGGAGTCGAATACGTCATACACTACCTTGTTTCCAGATTTCTGCTCATAGTTGGCCACTGTGTCTTCGGCGATGTAATCGCTCCAGTTGTAAACATGCACAGTGTCGGCCTGAGCTGCAGCGCAAACCGATGTGGCCAGCACGGAGCCAGCAAGTAACCGCAATTTTGGGGAGAATGTCATTGTTCTTCCTTATTCAATAAGTTGGAGGTTTAGGTCAATCGTGCTGATTTCACTGTTGTCCAGGTTTGTTATTGTTGTAATTGTGCCTGAGCCAAATCCAGTGCTTGCCAGGCTCTCTCAGTTAAGTCCTTGATTTCATTGCGGTCAAGAATGAATGGCGGAGCGATAATCATAGTATCACCCGTGGCCCTCATGACCAGACCGGCCTGCAGGGACATGTCCCGGCAGACTGTACCGGCACGCCCGTTGCCGGCAAATCGCTGCTTGCTGGATTTATCCTTTACCAGTTCCAGCGCGCCCACTAATCCTTTACATCTGGCTTGTCCCACAAGTGGGTGATCGGCCAGGGGCAGCCAATAATCTAGCATGGCCTGACTTAGCTCATTTTTCACCTTGTCGATGTGCCCTTCGGCCAAAATCTCCAGGGTCGCCAATGCAGCAGCGCAAGCTACCGGATGGCCTGAGTAAGTAAAACCGTGGGCCAGATCATTGGTATGGGACAGCAGTGCCTCTGACACCCTGTCCGATACCAACACACCACCCAAAGGCACAAAGCCGTTGGTGATGCCTTTGGCAAACACGATAAAGTCTGGTTCAAGTTGATAGAATTGGCTGGCAAACCATTCTCCGGTGCGACCAAAGCCAAAAATAACCTCGTCAACCACCAGTAATACGCCGTACTGCTGACAAATTTCCTGTACGCGCGGCCAATAGCTGTCTGGTGGGATGATTACCCCACCGGCACCTTGAATGGGTTCGGCAAAAAAAGCGGCAACATGATCGGGGCCCAAGGTCAGTATTTTTTGCTCCAACTGGTTGGCTGCCCATAGCCCAAAACTCTGCTCATCCATGTCAGCCACGTCTTTGCTGGCTTCGAACCAATAGGGTTGTGGAATATGATGAATTCCTCTCAAGGGTTCAAACTGCTCGTGCATAAAACCCATGCCACCGAGGCTGGCACCGCCAATAGTGCTGCCGTGGTAGGCGTTTTGCCGGGCAATAATGGCTTTTCGTTGTGGCTTTCCTCTGGCATCCCAATAGCGGTTAATCAATCTCAGCACTGAGTCATTGGCTTCGGAACCTGAATTGGTGAAAAACACCCGATTGAGATGTGCAGGTGCCTTGTCACTGATTGCTTGAGCCAACTCTGTAGCGCGCGGATGAGTGCACTGGAAGAAGGTATTGTAGTAGGGCAACTCTTCAAGCTGGGCGGCAATGGCCTGATTGATGCGCGGTTGACTGTAACCCAAGTTGCAGCACCATAACCCGGACATTCCGTCCAATAGTCGATGGCCGTTGGCTTCAAATATGTAGGCACCCTGGGCGTGACTTATCACCCTGGAGCCCTTGCGATTGATATCTGCCTGGTTGGTAAAAGGATGCAAGTGATGCGCCGCATCAGCGGCTTGCCATTCTTGTAATGTCTTCATCGTTGACTCCTTTTGTCCCGCCAGGTCTGACAAGCCTCAATAAAGCCCGTCAGTATCTGCGCATTTTGAGGATACTGCTCAGGACGCCATTCGGGGTGCCACTGTAAGGCCAGCAGAAAAGATGAATGCGGACGCGAAAACGCCTCAATCAGTCCGTCTTCGGCTCTCGCTTCAACTTGTAAGCCATGACCTAGCTCTTTAACCCCTTGCATATGAATGGAGTTAACCTGGATGCTTTGTTGTGAAGCGAACCATTCGCTTAGAATTCCTTGACCACTCAATTGCACAGGATGGGCGGGGGCGTATTGCTGCTCAACTGGTTGTTCCTTGTCTTCTCGGTGATCCATCAGCCCTTTTACTTCATGCAACCTGTGGTGCAGGCTGCCGCCAAAGTAGACGTTGAGTTCCTGAAAACCCCGACAGATACCCAGCATAGGGAGGTCGGCAGCTAACACACTATCGAATAAGGCCCAGTTGCTGGCGTCACGATGCGGATCGCGCTCGGCGTCATCACCTTCCTGTTCCGCTTCTTCGTAATAGCTGGGATGCAGGTTGGAATAAGAGCCTGTTAGCAAAACACCATCCAGCTTTTCTATAAAAGCGGATTGGCATGCTTTTGACAGGGTATGAAAAAGCGCCGGGATAACCAGCGGCACCACGGGCGTATCGCCGTGCATCAAGGCCCGGATATATTTGTCGCCTGACTGATGATAGGCATGAGGACCACGCACTATCAGGTCTGCACAAACACCGATAAATAATGGACTGGCGTTTCGCACTTGTATGGCTCACTGAACAAAATATTGAAACGTTAGGTTCAAGCTATTGGAGTTAATAATAAAGTTCAAGTGGCAATCTGCTGATTTAGTGTGCAAAACATCAAAGCTTAGTTTAACTAATCGTTAACAAAGTGGTGTTTTTCAGGCTGGAATGTCCAATATGCTTTATGTTTAACTGAGATGAACACGAACAAGTGTTCAATATAATAAACGTCGGAGATGATCATGGAGTTAAGCTCCTTTCTTGTCAATTACCCGGATGTAGAAGTTTTTGACCTGATTCTGTCAGATTTAAATGGTGTGGCACGAGGTAAGCGGGTAAAGCGGGATGCCATTGAGTCCGTACTCGAGCAGGGCATGCATATTCCCTTCTCTGTGCTGGCGCTGGACGCATCCGGTGAGACGGTAGAAGAGTCGCAATTGGGGCTGGAGATTGGTGAGCCGGATCGCGTTTGTTATGCAGACTTAAAAACCTTAGCAATATGCCCCTGGAATACTCAGTCAGCCGCCCAAGTGCTGTTCAGCATGTACGATTATGAAGGTGAGCCGGTGCTACTGGACCCTCGTCATCAGGTGAACCGCGCTGTCAGCTTATTTAAACAGTTAGGTATGCATCCGGTGGTCGCGGTGGAGCTGGAATTCTATCTTATCGATGCCGAGCGTACCGAAACCGGCTATATCCAGCCACCCATCTCTCCCAAAACCGGTAAGCGTGAAGCCAACACCCAATGCCATTCCATGCTCAATCTGGATGATTTTGCTGAATTTCTGTTGGATGTAGATAGTTGCTGCCAGGCCCAGGGCGTGCCAGCGGATACAGCGGTTTCTGAATATGCACCGGGGCAGTTTGAAATTAACCTGCGCCATGGGGACGATCCCTTGCTGGCCTGTGACCATGCCATGATGCTCAAGCGCATCATTCATCAGGTTGCCGAGCAGCATGGTATGCAAGCAACTTTTATGGCTAAGCCCTATGGGGCGTTGGCTGGCAGTGGGTTGCACTTACACGTAAGCCTGGTAGATGAGGACGGTGAAAATCTTTTTGGAGAAGGGGAAGCCGACGAGAATCCCTTGCTGCTAAGTGCAGTAGCCGGGCTTTTAGAGACTATGCAGGAGAGTACTGCATTCTTATGCCCCAATATTAATTCCTATCGTCGTATGCAGCCCAATCTGTATGTGCCCATGTATGTCAACTGGGGCATTGATAACCGAACTGTAGCAGTGCGTATACCGCCGGGTGAGCCCCATAGCCGCCGGGTTGAACACAGAGTAGCCGGTGCGGATGCCAACCCTTATATAGCGATGGCGGCGGTGCTGTTTGCCATGTATCATGGTATCTCCAACAAGCTCACCCCACCTGCGCCGCAGGAAGGCAATACGTTCGAGTTCGACAACCCATCCTTACCTTGCCGTTTACCGGATGCACTGTCGCTGTTAGGCGAGTCGGTGGTCTTCAACCAATATTTTGGGGCTGACTTTATCCAAGTCTACCGGGCTTGCAAGGAGCAGGAACTGCTCAAGTTCGAACAAACCGTGACGCTCAAGGAATATGATTTTTATCTCAACACTCTTTGATGCAGATTTATGACCAACGCCAATTATTCGCTTTATCAGCCAGCTAACACCTTTGTATTCGCGTCCAAAAGCAAAATGGATAAGGATACCGACGTGGTCATTGCTGGCGTGCCCTTTGACCTTGCCACGTCTGGCAGGCCTGGGGCGCGCTTTGCACCTACCGCTATTCGCCAGGCTTCCGCCAATCTTGGCTGGGAGCAACGTCGTCACCCATGGAAATTTTCCCTGAGACGAAAACTTAAAATTGCCGATGTGGGGGATGTTAATTTCTCCCATGGCGATGCACCCGGCGCCATGCAGGCGGTGCGCGAGCATATTGGTAAGGTTATGGACCTGGGGGCTATACCTTTTACCTTCGGTGGTGACCATTTGGTTACCTTGCCGGTATTACAGGCCATGGTGGCCAAACGGGGCCCTGTGGCACTACTGCATTTTGATGCACACACCGACGATTATTCGGGGGGGAGCGAGTTCGACCATGGTAGTGTGTTTTACCACGCCAGGGAGCAGGGCTTACTACTAGATGGTAAGGTAATGCAGCTTGGGATCCGTACTGACCATTCCAGCAAGACGCCCTTTGAGGTGATCCCGGCCGAGCAGCTTTGGTATGCCAAGGCAGTGGATATTGCCGAGCGGATTAAGCAAACCATGGGGGATGCCCCGGTTTATCTGACCTTTGATATAGACTGTATTGATCCGGCCTTTGCACCAGGTACCGGTACGCCTGTTATCGGTGGAATCAGCCCGCATTTTATTTTAGAGCTATTGCGCCAACTGCAAGGGCTGAACTTCGTCGGTATGGACGTGGTGGAAGTCTGTCCTGCCTATGATCACAGCCAGATCACCAGCTTGTTAGCGGCCACGCTGGCAACAGATATGCTTTATTTATTGGCCAGTCAAAAATAAGCCTAGGTAAAAGACACGACCAGGGTTTGCAGCATACGCTTGAGTTCTTCAAGGGTTTTGCTGCCTCTGGGTTTGGATTGATTGACCACCACTAATAATAAAGCGTGGCTGGTTTCATGAAAGGTTCGGCCAATACGCTGTCGTTCTGACAACGACAGTGTTACCCCCATTTTCTCCAGACGATTCGCTACGTGATTGATAACCAGTTCATCATGTTGTTCATCCAATGACATCAATTGGGGGATGGCGAACATGGCTTGTACCAAATGCAAAATGCCCCGCTGCTTTTTGTATAACTGATGCATATGACTGACAAATAGCTCAACAAAATCATGCAAGTTAGCCGGTGACTGCTGCTCATCTTGCTTAAGGGTATTGGCCATCTGTTGCAGCCAGCGTTGTCCCATAGCATGTAAAATGGCTTCTTTATTGGGGTAATAGTGGTACAAAGTGCCAACTGAAATACCCACATCTTCAGCTATTCGTATGGTGGTAAGTGCCGCAGGTCCGAGTTTTTCTAAAAGCACAGCAGCTACTTCAAGTATCTGTTCCTGACGGGCAATAGAGCGCTTTTGGCTGGGTGATATCCTGGGTGTTAAAGGTTTGCTCATGTTTTATTAGTTTCCAAACTTATCACGCAGCGCATAGTAGAGCATGCCCGCTACCAGGCCGGGATAACGCAGCCAAGTACCGCCAGGAAAGGTGGGAGTAGGGTAACGGGCCAACGCATTGAAATCATCCGGCTGACCAGCGATGGCTTGGTCAATCAGCTTACCAGCCAGGGTGGCTAAGGCCACACCGTGTCCTGAATAACCCTGTGCCACATAGATACGATTATCCAGACATTGAAAATGTGGCATACGGTTCAATGTAATGGCCAGAGTTCCTCCCCAGCCATACTCCAGTTCAATTCCCTGCAGTTGCGGAAAGATTTCTTCCAGATAGGGGCGGACAAAGGTACGGATGTCATCCGGGAAGCGCGATGAATAGTTCTCACCGCCACCAAACAGCAGGCGATGATCCGGCGTGGTGCGAAAATAATTAATCACAAACTTTGAATCGGCAACCGCAACGTTGTCGCGAATAAGCTGCCGCGCGGTGTTTTCACCGAGCGGGCGGCTAGCCACGATGAAATTATTGATGGGCATAATTTTACCGGCTACTTTGGGAAATAAATCGCCAAGGTAACCGTTACATCCCAGCACCAGTTTACTTGCCATGAGCTGGCCATCAGCGGTATCAATTCTTATGCCTTGTTTAGTGCTGGTTACTTTTGTAGCGCGGCTGCGCTCATACAGGCTGGCACCGGCTTGTTGGGCCAATTCGGCCAGCGCAAGAGTGAAATTCAAGGGATGCAGGTGTCCGGCTCGCATATCCAGTTCTGCGCCATGATAGCGGGGACTGGCCAGCATTTGCGACAGCTCATCCCGCTCAATAAAGCGGGTATCGTGGTACCCATATTCTTCGTTGAGCTTTCGTACATTGTCACGCATCTCTTTGGCATGACTGGACTTAAAGGCTGTGTGCAAAACACCCGGCACGAAGTCACAGTCAATCTGGTGTCGGTCAATTAAGTTGCGCACCAAATCGATGGAATCAAGCGCCAGTTGCCATAGTTTACCGGCCGGCTCGTGGCCCACTTTAGCTTCGAGCGTTGCTTGGTCCAGCCGCTGCCCCGGACTGACCTGACCACCATTGCGTCCAGAAGCGCCAAATCCGAGGGTTTCTGCCTCCAACAATACGCAGCTTAAGCCACGGTTTGCACAGTGCAGGGCGGTAGACAAACCCGTTAATCCGCCACCAACGATACAGACATCAACCTGTTGCTGGCCGCTGAAAGTGGGGCAGTTAACCTGCTTGTTTACCGTCTGTTGGTAGTACTGGTGACGTATGTCTTCCATCCCGGCCTCTTTGTCATAGATTAGCGAGGTAAAGAACCCAAGCAGGTATAAAAATTAGCTTATCTGGCAATATGCCATATTGTTAATTAACACTTTTTACCCTAGCATATCGAATGATAATTCGAAATAGAATTATGAGCACAATCCAACAGGTGATATATGGATGATGTTAAGAAGTGGCTCTCCAGCCATCGCATCTCGGAAGTTGAATGTTTAGTGCCTGATATAACGGGCAATGCTCGGGGCAAATTTATTCCTGCGAAAAAGTTTATAAAGCAGGAAAGCCGCTTACCTGAGAGTATCTTGATTCAAACCGTAACCGGTGAATACACCAGTGAACATTACGATATTGTCAGCGAAACTGACTCGGATATGTTTCTGGAACCTGATACTTCTACTATTCGCGAAGTCCCTTGGGCTGATGAGCGTACTGCGCTGATTATTCATGACTGCTATTTGTCCAGTGGTCAGCCTCACCCCTTGTCCACACGTAATGTGTTAAAGAAAATTTTGGCACTTTATCAAAGTAAGGATTTGGTGCCTGTTGTGGCGCCAGAAGTGGAGTTTTTTCTGGTCGCGCAAAATACCGACCCGGACTATGAGTTAACCCCACCGGTAGGGCGCTCAGGACGACGTGAGTCAGCGCGGCAGAGTTATAGCATTGATGCGGTGAATGAATTTGAGAAAATCATTGACCAGATGTACGACTATTGCGAAAAGATGGAGCTGGGTATTGATACCTTGATCCATGAATCCGGGGCGGCACAGTTTGAAGTTAACTTTCTGCATGGCGACCCGCTTAAACTGGCCGACGAAGTTTTTCTATTTAAACGTGTGGTCAGGGAAATTGCCCTGTCGAACGGTGTGTACGCCACCTTTATGGCTAAGCCGATGCGTCGTGAGCCAGGTAGTTCCATGCATATCCACCAAAGCCTGGTAGATAGAAAAAGTGGACACAACGCGTTTTCCACCAAAGATGGAAAGTACTCCAGTTTGTTCTTCAATTATATTGCCGGGTTGCAAAAGTATGGCCCAAGTGCACTTTGTTTCTTTGCGCCTAATGTGAACTCTTATCGTCGTTTCACGCCGGATAATTCGGCGCCGATTAATTTTGACTGGGGATATGACAACCGGACCACGGGATTGCGTGTGCCGGATAGTGAACCTGATGGTTTCCGGGTGGAGAATCGTCTGCCTGGCTCAGATGCCAATCCATACTTGGCTTTTGCTGCAACATTGGCCTGCGGATATTTGGGTATTTTGGAAAATCTTCAGCCTCAGCAAGCTAACGAAGGTAATGCTTATACGCAGGAAATCGAGGTTGCCCGCAATCTTGAGGAAGCGTTGCGTCTGCTGGATAAGTGTGAACCCCTACGCCACATCATGGGGGAAGACTTTGCATATGCATACAGCGCCGTTAAGCGTAATGAATGTGAAGCCTTTAACGAAGTGATCAGTTCCTGGGAGCGGGAGTTCTTGCTGCTGAATGTCTAGCGACAAAGAGAATGCAATGAAGCACTGGTTTGAGCCAGTGCTTCACGCTTTATATATCCAGTGATGGATTACATTTGTGATTGCAGATAATTAGGCAGACCAACTAGTTTAATTAAACGTAGTTGTTGCTCCAGCCAGTAAGCGTGATCGTCTTCTGTATCTTTAAGCAAGCCGGTCAGCATATCGCGACTAACATAGTCCTGCTCTTGTTCACACAACTTAATGGTGTCTTTCAGCAAGCGTTGCACGTCGTACTCCAGGCTCAAATCTGCCTGCAGCATGGCGGGAACGTCCTGGCCGATATTCAGGCCATCCCGTTTGGTCATGTCTGGCGTACCTTCCAAAAACAAAATACGCTCGATTAAGGCAGCTGCGTGGCCTTTCTCGTCATCAAACTCGTGGTCAATGCGCTCGAATAACTTGTTCAGGCCAAAGTCCTGATACATCCGAGAGTGAATAAAGTATTGGTCCATTGCTGTCAGCTCGTTGGCCAGCAGCAGGTTCAATGCGTCAATGATCTTGGCGTTACCTTTCATTGGTTCAAATCCGTGTATCAGAAAATATGCCGTCAAGTGTAGTGTAATATTCGAATTATTGGAAATTTTTTATACAAATCAATGCATTATCTAATGATATCAATTCTCGTTGCCACTTCGTTTTGACCTCTTGCGATTCTCGCACAGACAATCATGGAGTTTGAACTCAACACTGTTTAACAGGAATAAGGCTATTTACTCTTTATTAAAGGAAGAGAGAATCGTTGAAAACCCCCTATGGTCCTTTGGTCGTTTCTTTTATGCAGAGCGGAATCTATTGCTGACTACCGAATTTTGGTGGTTTGTTGACCTGTCTTGCTGGTTGTTTGTACGTTTAGCTGGTTAATTGAGCGAACGATCCATTGTTTCATTAATATTTCATAATTTGGCTTGCGCGCTTTTCGGGCCTATGTATAATACGCACCATCTTGAGACGGGGTGCTGAAACAGCCCAGACAAGAAAAGACTTCAGACGCGGGATGGAGCAGCCTGGTAGCT
>NZ_JAFKCS010000007.1:148432-205810 GCF_017255015.1 Bowmanella yangjiangensis
CGGTTCAAATCCGGCTCCCGCAACCAACTTGAAAAGCCGACAAGTTAACCCTTGTCGGCTTTTCGCTTACTGAATCCTAGGTAGGCTATACCGGCTGGCTAAGCTAATTGGGCTTAACTTGCAAATTGAGGCGGCGAACTTTATACTTTCGCCGTCGAAATCAGGACGGGCTCCCTCTTCATTGAATAGTAACGTCCTGAATTTCAAGGGGATGAAATACATTTTATGTATTTCTCCAGCAAGCTGTGCCTATATGCAGCTTGTTTCATCATCTTGTAACGATGATGCAGAATACTTGGACTAGAATCCAGACCTGACAAGCCCCGTAAATATCGGGGCTTTTTGTTAGTCTTGGTCCTCAACGTTCGCTTTATTCCGTCAATGATGAGTAAAGGTAACGTTGGAATACATAGGTTGTAAGGGGCTTGTCCCCGAATATTGTCTGGGCTTTGCGCCCTTTTTTTGTTTTTGGAGCCTGGCTGTGTCAAAACTGGAACATGCCTTAACCGATATGCTGACCCCTGCTGTTGAAGCACTGGGGTTTGAGCTGCTTGGTATTGAATTTGTGCGCGCCGGAAGGCATTCGACCTTGCGCGTCTATATCGATCACCCAGACGGTATTTCGGTGGATAACTGCGCGGATGTTAGTCATCAGGTCAGTGCTGTTTTAGATGTGGAAGATCCGATTTCTACCGAGTATGACTTGGAAGTGTCGTCTCCCGGCATGGACAGGCCGCTATTTAAGGAAGCTCATTACCTTAGCGTAGTGGGAGAAACTGTGTCTGTGAAGCTGAGAATGCCAATGGACAACAGACGTAATTTCAAAGGAAAGGTGCTTGCTTGTGAAGACGGCACCCTGACCGTGGAAGTGGATGGCGTGTCCTATCAACTGGCCATAGCCAATATTGAAAAAGGTAATCTGGTTCCTAACTTCGACTAACGACAACAGAGTCGAAGTCGGCAGGCTGTTTAACCAGCAACGTGGAAGTATTGTGAGGCAACAGGGCAATGAATAAAGAAATTCTATTAGTGGCTGAGGCTGTATCCAACGAGAAGCAAGTACCCAGGGAAAAGATCTTTGAAGCGTTGGAATATGCTATCGCCAGTGCGACAAAGAAAAAGAATGAAGGCGAAATAGAGGTTAGGGTGAGTATCGATCGCGAAACCGGCGACTTTGATACCTTCCGTCGTTGGAGAGTCATTCCTGATGATCAGCACCAGGATAATCCTTTTGCCGAAATTACGCTGTCTGCAGCGCAAATCGACGAGCCGGAAATTCAGCTTGGCGACTATGTGGAAGAGCAAATCGAGTCCATTGCCTTTGACCGTATTACTACACAAACTGCCAAGCAGGTAATAGTACAGAAAGTACGTGAAGCAGAACGTGCTCAGGTACTGGCCGAATATGAAGACCGTGTTGGGGAATTGGTCACAGGTACGGTTAAAAAAGTTAACCGCGACAACATCATCATTGACCTTGGTAACAACGCCGAAGGTGTGATTTATCGCGAAGATATGCTGCCGCGTGAAACCTTCCGTCCAGGCGACAGGGTACGTGGTCTGCTTTATGTCATTAAGCCTGAAGCACGCGGTGCACAGCTGTTTGTCAGCCGTTCCAAGCCTGAGATGCTGGTTGAACTGTTCCGCATTGAAGTACCGGAAATAGCTGAAGAAGTGCTTGAAATAAAAGCCGCAGCCCGTGACCCAGGTTCGCGAGCCAAAATTGCGGTGAAGACCAACGACAAGCGTTTAGATCCTGTTGGTGCCTGCGTAGGTATGCGTGGTTCTAGGGTACAAGCGGTGTCCGGTGAACTGGGTGGTGAGCGTGTTGATATCGTGCTGTGGGATGAAAATCCAGCGCAATTCGTGATTAATGCCATGGCCCCTGCCGAAGTCGCCGCCATCGTGGTAGATGAAGACAACCGTACTATGGATGTTGCTGTTGAGGCAGACAATCTGGCTCAAGCCATTGGCCGTAGTGGACAAAACGTGCGTCTGGCCAGTCAACTGACGGGTTGGGAACTGAACGTGATGACAGTGGAAGACCTCAATGCTAAGCACGAAGAGGAAAACTCCAAAGTATTGCAGCGCTTTGTAAAAGGCCTGGATATTGACGAAGATTTCGCAGCCGTACTGGTGGAAGAGGGTTTCACGTCACTGGAAGAAATTGCTTATGTACCAGTCGCCGAGCTTCTGGCCATTGATGGCTTTGAAGAGGAGATGGTGGAAGAGTTGCGTGAGCGTGCTCGCGCCGCATTAACTACCCAGGCGCTGGCAAATGAAGAATCACTGGATAATGCAGAACCTAAGGAAGAACTGCTTAACCTGCCTGGCATGGAAAGACACGTGGCCTTTATTCTGGCCAGTCGCGGTATAACCGATCTGGAAGGCCTTGCTGAGCAAGGCGTCGATGAAATCAGTGATATAGAGGAACTGGGCGAAGAGAAAGCAGCTGAATTGATCATGGCTGCCCGTAACATCGTTTGGTTTAGTGAAGAGTAAGGTCAACGGGGGAACTAGCACTCATGGCAGATGTATCCATAGAAAAGCTTGCCGGTGATATTGGCACATCGGTTGACCGCCTGGTTCAGCAATTTGCTGACGCAGGTATTGAAAAGCGCCAGAACGATCAGGTGACGGAAGATGAAAAGCGCGTTTTGCTTGACCATCTGAGTCGTCAGCATGGTGGTGCAGGTACGGCTGAACCGACGCGCATGACACTTAAGCGTCGTACCACCAGTACCTTAAGCATTAATGCTGCGGGTAAGTCCAAGTCAGTAAAAGTCGAAGTGCGTAAAAAACGCACTTACGTAAAACGCAGCGAAACCGAAGAGGCGCGTTTGGCCGAAGAAGAAGCCAAACGTCGTGCTGAAGAAGAAGCGGCGCTTAAAGAAGCCCAACGGATTGCTGAAGAAGAGGCCAGAAAAGCGGCAGAAGAGAAAGCGCGTAAGGAAGCAGAAGCTAAGGCTCGCGCCGAGGCTGAGCGTGCCGAGCGTGAACGTCGTGAAGCTGAGCAGCGTGAGAAAGAAACTAACCTGAGCGATGAAGAGCGTGCTGAGCGCGAAAAAGCTCGCCAGGAAGCTGAACAGATTCGTGTTGCTCAGGAAGAAGAAAGCCAGAAAAAATTGGAAAAAGAAGCCAAGAAAGCAGCCGAAAAAGCTCGCAAGTTGGCTGAAGAGAACGAGCGTCGCTGGAAAGAAGAAGATGAGCGCCGCCGTCGCCGTGAGGCAGAAGAAGTACATTTGCATTCCAATCGTTATGCTCAGGAAGCCGAAGACGAAGAGGATATGCAGTTTGAGCGCGGCGGACGCCGTCGCAAGGCCAAAAAGAAAAAGAACGCTGGTGCTGACTTGATGCATGGCTTCAACAAGCCAGCCCAGCCGGTGGAACGTGTGGTTAAATTAGGCGAAACAATTACCGTTGGCGAACTAGCCAATAAACTGGCTATCAAGGCTACCGAAGTGATCAAAACCATGATGAAAATGGGTGAGATGGTCACTATTAACCAAGTGCTGGACCAAGACACGGCCGTGCTGGTGGTAGAAGAGATGGGCCACAAATACGAGTTGGTTAACGACAATGCGCTTGAAGACGAATTGTTGGCAGAGGATACCACTGCCGACAAGACGACTCGTGCACCGGTTGTCACCATCATGGGTCACGTTGACCATGGTAAAACCTCTTTGTTGGATTATATCCGTCGTGCAAAAGTCGCTGCGGGTGAAGCGGGTGGTATTACTCAGCATATCGGTGCCTACAGCGTAGAAACCGACCTGGGTAAAATTACCTTCTTAGATACTCCTGGACACGCGGCCTTTACCGCCATGCGTGCTCGTGGTGCAACGGCTACGGATATCGTTATTTTGGTGGTGGCTGCCGATGACGGTGTGATGCCACAAACCAAAGAAGCCGTACAGCACGCGAAAGCTGCTGGTGTGCCGCTGATTGTTGCTATCAACAAGATGGACAAAGAAAGTGCCGATCCTGATCGGGTGAAAACTGAATTGTCGCAGTTGGACGTTATTTCTGAAGAGTGGGGCGGTGAGCACCAGTTTGTACCTGTGTCTGCTAAGACTGGTATGGGTGTGGACAATCTGCTGGAAGCGATTTCTGTACAGGCTGAGGTACTGGAATTGAGAGCCGTACCTAAAGGCCCAGCTAAAGGTCTGGTTATCGAATCGCGTCTGGATAAAGGTCGTGGTCCGGTCGCTACCGTACTCGTGCAGCAAGGTGAACTTAAAGCCGGTGACATCCTGTTGTGTGGCTTTGAGTATGGTCGCGTACGTGCGATGCGCGATGAGCATGGTCAGGATGTGAAAGTAGCGGGTCCTTCAACACCGGTTGAAATCCTGGGTCTGTCAGGTGTTCCTGCTGCCGGTGATGATGCTCGTGTGGTTCAGGACGAACGTAAAGCCCGTGAAGTAGCTAGCACCCGTCGTACCAAGCAACGTGAACTGAAGCTGGCCAAACAACAGAAGGCTAAGCTGGAGAACATGTTCGCTGATATGGAAGCCGGTGATGTCAGTGAGCTGAACGTGGTACTGAAAGCAGACGTACAAGGTTCTGTAGAAGCCATCAGTGATTCCTTACTGAAACTGTCTACCGACGAAGTAAAAGTAAACATCGTAGGTAGTGGTGTAGGTGGTATTACCGAAACTGATGCCAGCCTGGCTGCCGCTTCTGGTGCGATTGTTGTTGGTTTCAACGTTCGTGCGGATGCAACGGCGCGTAAGGTGATTGAGAACGAAGAAATCGACCTGCGTTACTACAGCGTTATCTATGACCTGATTGACGAAGTGAAAGGTGCAATGAGCGGTATGCTGGCACCTGAGTTCAAGCAACAGATCATTGGTTTGGCAGAAGTGCGTGACGTCTTCCGTTCACCCAAGTTGGGTGCTATCGCTGGCTGTATGGTCACCGAAGGTATCGTCAAGCGTAGTGCGCCGATTCGCGTATTGCGTGACAACGTCGTGATCTATGAAGGCGAACTGGAGTCCCTGCGTCGCTTCAAAGATGACGTATCTGAAGTGCGTAACGGCATGGAATGTGGTATCGGCGTGAAGAACTACAACGATGTCCGCGTAGGTGACCAGATCGAAGTCTTCGAGACCATCGAGATCAAACGCGAAATCTGATTGCTGTCAGGGGCTTAGCCTCTGTTGTGTCAGAAATATAGGTAACGGGGGCCACCACTATTGGTAACAGGCCTCCGTTGCTGTCTTTACGAGAGTAAAAATCATGGCAAGAGAATTTTCCAGAACAGACCGGGTCGGTCAGCAAATCCATAAAGAAGTTGCCAGTATCTTGCAAAACGAATTTAAGAATCGTGATCCAAGATTGGGTCTGGTAACGGTTTCCGGTGCGGAGGTCTCTCGTGATCTGTCGCACGCCAAAGTGTTTGTGACGTTCTTCGATACGGATGAAGAAAAGATCAAAGAACAGCTGGCCATATTGGATGAGAATAAAGGCTTTGTGCGCACTTTACTGTCTAAGCGTATGAGCATGCGTACGGTACCGGCCATCCGTTTTGTGCAAGACGTGTCTATTACCGAAGGTATGCGTTTATCCAGTTTGCTGACGGATACCATTAATAAAGATAAAGAGCGTGCTCGTCAGGCTGGTAGAGATTTGGACGCAGAGGACAAATAGGTGGCCAGGCGTAAGAAAGGCCGTGATGTTAACGGCATATTCCTACTCAATAAGTCGCTTGGTGGTTCCTCTAATCAAGTGATGCAACAGGTGCGTCGGGTCTTTGCTGCGGCCAAGGCCGGTCACACAGGTGCCCTGGATCCATTGGCCACCGGTATGCTGCCGATTTGTTTAGGCGAAGCGACTAAGTTTTCCCAGTTTTTGCTGGATGCCGACAAAACTTACCGCGTGACCGCCAAACTGGGTATTCGTACCACCACCTCCGATGCCGATGGCGAGATTGTTGAACGTCGCCCTGTTCAGGTCACTGAGCAGCAAGTAGTCGATGCGGTGATGGGATTTAAAGGCAAGAGCAAACAGATCCCGTCTATGTTTTCCGCGTTGAAATATCAGGGTAAACCGCTTTATCACTATGCCCGACAGGGTATTGAGGTACCCCGCGAGGCTCGCGATATCGAAATTTTCGATATTCAGATCAGCCGTTTTGAAACGGATGAAGTGGATATGTTGGTACATTGCTCTAAGGGCACTTATATTCGTTCGTTGGTTGATGATTTGGGCCAGATGTTAGGCTGTGGTGCCTATGTCACTATGCTGGATCGCACCAGAGTGGCTGATTACCCCGTTGAACAAATGATGAGCTTCGATGATCTGCAAAGCTTCGCGGAAAGCTGCACGCAGGACGGGCAAACAGACTTCGACAAGTTGGATGCGTTGTTGCTGCCCATGGATACCGCGGTGGCCAGTTTGCCAACTGTCACTGTGAGCCTGCAAAAACTGGGCTTTTTCAGTAATGGCAATCAGGTTGAAGCCGAGACCGGCCAGTTAAATGGACTGGTGCGTGCTTATGCTGAAGATGACGGACGTTTCCTCGGCGTGGCCGAAGTCGAGCGCCCCGGACGCTTAGCACCCAAGCGGCTGGTGGTCTATTGATGTTATTTTACGCCGCTTGCTATTCTTTGCGGCGTCGCTATAATACCGCCTCTTTCCGACCCGCTGAATTAGTGATCGGCCGGTCTTAACTTAGGAGAAAGATATGTCACTAACTAAAGAAGAAACCGCAAAAATCATCGCTGATTACGGCGTAAAAGAAGGCGATACTGGTTCTCCAGAAGTGCAAGTAGCACTGCTGACTGCCAATATCAACAAGCTGCAAGGTCACTTTGCGGATCATAAGAAAGATCACCATTCTCGTCGCGGTCTGCTGCGCATGGTAAGCCAGCGTCGTAGCATGCTGGATTATCTGAAGAGCAAGAACCAGGACCGTTACCTGGAATTGATCAAGCGTCTGGGTCTGCGTCGTTAATCGCAGCTTCAAGAAGCTAATTAAAAGGCGCCAATCGGCGCCTTTTTTGTCTCTCAAGCAACGCTTTTAGCGTTATTTGTCGGTATATCCTTTACGGGTTAGTTTATCCAGATAGCCCATGGCGAATGCCGATAACACGAAGGTCAGATGAATAATCACATACCAGAACAACTTTTGGTTATCTATGGCCTGTGCATTCATAAAAATTTTCAGCAAATGAATTGAAGAAATGGCGACTATGGAGGCGGCCACTTTATTCTTTAAAGAGCCTGAGTCCAGTTTCCCCAACCAATCCAGTTTTTCGCTGTCACCATCAATATCCAGTCTCGACACGAAGTTCTCATAGCCGGAAAACATTACCATCACAATCAGACCACCGACCAGGACCAGGTCAATCAATGACAACACTACCAGGATAAGATCGGCTTCTTTCATCGACAGGATAATCGGCAGAATATGCAATACTTCCTGAAAGAACTTGATGCCCAGCGCCAGTAAAGCCAGGCTTAACCCCAGGTAGATAGGCGCCATCAACCAGCGCGAAGAGTAGATCAGTTTTTCAACCAGTTTTTCCATAATGGCATTCTCAAGTTGCGATGGCGCACATTATGGAGATAGTTTGTTGCATTGCAATCATCTAGCTCACTAACAGAGCGGATAGGCTTGCAGTTTTTTATGCCGAGTGGGCTAACAAGCTCTGTTGGAAGCCGAATGATAGGGTTGAAGCTGCCGTACTTTGTTAAGCAGATGGCGATTCAATAAATGCGCCACAATCAAAGATGTGCCGCCGCCAAGGCTGAATATCAGCTCCAACTCATCATGGCTGAAAAGCGACAATATCAATAAGGTGATCCCTACAACAGCCATACCCAGAGGTGCCGGACTTTTATGCTGGCAATGTGCCTTGGGTAAGCTAATCATCAATAGCAGCAGTATGGGGATGAACAGGACTAAATGAAACCATTCGGTAGTGAGACTATCGACCAGCAGCCCTGTTGCCCCAAGTGCGACAAGCAATGGCGTAAACAAGCAATGGCAAATGCATAGTGCTGAAGCGAGAGCGCCAAGTATATCTTTCACAGTGAGTCTCAAAAATTAATTGTTATGTGATAATGTATCATTTTTCGGTTGGTGTCAATTCGACTGGGGCAGATGTTATTCGTCAGGTCGTCCAGGCCTGCAGCTTTTCGGCTTCTACGGCAGGACTGTACAAATATCCCTGACCGCAATGGCAGCCTGAATCAAGCAGGAAATCGCGCTGAGCCTGCGATTCAATACCTTCAGCGATAACGTCAAGGTTGAGTGCCTTTGCCATGGCAATTATCGCCAGCGTGATCTGGCTGTCTTCATTATTGTCTGGCAGTTCACAAATAAAACTGCGGTCGATTTTAAGCGTATTGATGGGTAATCGTCGCAGATAGGAGAGGGAAGAGTAGCCTGTTCCAAAGTCGTCAATGGATAACCTAAATCCCAGGTTACGTAAATGTGTAAGCAGTCCCAACGTCGTCTCTGCTTGTTCCGGGATCAGGCAGCTCTCCGTTAACTCCAGTTCTATCTGCTCCGCAGAGACCTGGGTTTGTTCCAGTATCGCTAACAGCCTTTCGCAAAAATCCGGTGCTATGAGCTGTAATACCGAGATATTGATAGAAACCGGTACCTCTGGCAGACGCTTCGTTCGGATGTCGTCACATACGCGTACCAACACCTGCTCGCTAAGTAAGCCTATTAATCCCAGCTTTTCTGCCAGTGGAATAAAATCTTGCGGAGATACCTGTCCAAGACCGGGATCATGCCAGCGCACAAGAGCTTCAACGCCGATGAGTTGGCCAGTTCGAAGGTCAACTTTGGGTTGATACAAAACGCGTAATGTCTGATGTTGCAGGGCCAGACGGAGCCCCTGTTCCAGCCTTAACTCATCGGCTGTCTGTTGGCCTGCACTGGCTTGATAGAAGCAAAATTGGTTACGCCCGGCATTTTTGGCCTGATACATGGCAAGATCAGCATGTTTGATAAGTTGCTCAGAGCTCTGGCCGTCTTTGGGGAACAAGCTGATACCAATACTGGTGGTCAGGAAAAAGTCCTGTCCTTTTATGCGAATAGGGGCATCAAATTTAGCTACCAAACGCTTGGCAAGGCATTCCAATGAGGTAGCTTTGTCTACTTCCGGAATAAGAATAGTAAACTCGTCACCGCCGATGCGGGCTACGGATTCGCCTTCTCTGACCGTCGACATAAGTCTGTGTGCCACTTCTTTTAGAGCGTGATCACCGGCTTGATGACCCAGGGTATCATTGATACGTTTGAACAAATCCAAATCTAAGAATAACACCGCCATGTTGTGATGATGACGGTGTGCATTGGCAATGGCTAAATGCAGCCTGTCCATAAACAGTCTGCGATTAGCCAGCCCGGTTAATTCATCAATGTAGGCTAACTGGTGAATTTGTTTTTCCTGGCGTTTTCGTTCGCTGATATCGCTGAAAATGCCCGCGAACTGGCATATTTCGCCTTGCTCCCCGCGAATCGCAGTAATCGACAGCCATTGTGGGTAGACTTCGCCGTTTTTGCGCTTGTTCCATATCTCGCCCTGCCACAGCCCTTGTGATAACAAGGTTTCCCACATGTTTTTGTAGAATCGTGGCTCATGCAGGCCTGAGCTGAGCAAGTCGGGTTTTTGACCTATGGCCTCATCGGCGCTGTAGCCGGTAAGTAAAGTAAAGCTGGGGTTTACTGATTCAATGACACCCTTTACATCGGTGATCATGATCCCATCCAACGAGGCATCAATGACCTTTTGCGCCAAACGTAGATAATCGGTGGAGGTGCGCAGAGCGGCATCTCTGGCGCGCAGTGCCTGCTTGAGCTGTTCTACATAAGTATGCTCAACGTTAAGCAGGATATCTGAAAAGGAAAGCAGTCCGCACAGCTGGTCTTGTTCATCACAGACAGCCAGATGGCGGAATTTGTTTTCTTTTAGGATCTCAACAGCCTGCAGCAAGGTGCAGCTTTTTTTAACGGTCAATATTGGTTTAAGTGCCAACTCGCTTAATGAGACTTTGGCCGACGCTGTGGCGATAAATTTGACCAGGTCGCGCTCGGTGACTATGCCTTGGGCTTGTCCGTTGGTTTCCACCAAGGCGGCATCGACCCGTTGTTTGCGCATCGCTGCAACTCCTTCAGCCAGCGACTGACTGGCATTTAGCACCAGCGGAGGGCGGTTGATGGTTGAGCCCACATCTCGCAAAGCAAGATAAAACTCAATACGTTGTTGTTTGACTATGTCGGTTTGCGTGAGTAATCCCAGCGGACGGTTTTGCTTATCCGTAACCAACAAACGGCGAATCTGTTTTTGCAGCATTAAACTGGCGGCATCATTCAGCAACATGTCGCCTTGCACCTGGATTACGGGGTAACTCATCAATTCGCTGACTGGGGTTTCGTAATTCTGTGCTGAGTCAAAATCAATGGACTTGGCGTCGGCTTCGGTCCAAATACCGATAATATCCTCATGCTCTTTAACCAAGATACAGCTTACCTGATGGGTTTGCATCATCTGGGCGACGTCACGAATAGGTGTATGTGGTGGGCAGGTAATCAGATTACGACTAGCCAGCTCTGCAACAGTGGGCTCTGTATGACCAAGGTTTAAAAGTGGACCCAAAATGTCCTGCATAGAATTACCGCCTCAACAACACTGACCTTGTAGTCTACTGTAGATCTTTAACTGCATTTTTGATCCAGCACAAGTGGAATAGTGAGGCGACCAATAACAAGATAGTGCGGGTTGAATTTTTGGTATGTTATATTGTATCTTTCGTGTCTGAGAGGTAATTACTCCCTAATGGTGTAATTCTCATCTTGCTGGCTTGGAAGCTGTGCCTTGGGGGAATTATTGGTTTTTATTGATATGATATAACATTGAGGTTGCTATGATGAAGAAACACTTGATAGCCGTCAGTCTATCAAGCTTGTTCAGTGTCACTGCCATTGCGCAGTCATTGCAAGGGCAGGTGGTTGATACCAATGGGCAGCCAGTAAGCGGCGCTAACATTGAACTGCACGGTATTCACGGCACACAGACGGCCGACGCGAATGGCCAGTTTTTTTACCCGCAAGTACGCGAAGGTAAGGTGGAATTACATGTGTCGGCACCCGGCTTTGCACACAAAAGTGTCCGCCTGGATGTACAAAGCCAGGGATTGGCTGACTTACGTATTGTGTTATTGGACACCAGTATAGAAGTGGTGGATGTAACAGCCAGTCCTTTCCATGCATCGGCTATCGAGTCGGCGTTGCCTGTCACTGTGTTAAGTGGCGACAGGTTGCGTAATAAGCAGGCGTCAACTTTGGGCGATACCTTGGCGGGTGAAGTCGGCGTACACAGCAACTTTCATGGTTCGGTCGCCAGCACACCCATTATTCGTGGCCTGGATGGGCCCAGGGTGCTTATCAGTCAAAATGGCTTGGACGCCGGTGATGCGTCCAGAGTAGGCCCTGATCATGCGGTATCAGCTGAAGCCAGCACGGCGACGCAGATTGAGGTCTTGCGCGGACCCGCTACCTTGTTCTATGGAAGCGGTGCCATTGGTGGGGTGGTTAATGTGGTAGATAACCGTGTACCAACGGATAGCCAAACCCGCGGGGAGTGGCTGCTGGAAAGAGAGTCAGTGAATAATCAGAAGCTGGCCTCATTTAACCTCAATACCGGTACCGACCGCGTTGCCATCCATGCAGATGGCTATTGGCGAGAGAGTGACGATTATCATTCTGCCGGTCCAGCCGAGCAGTTTGCTGAGCCAAGTTCATCGTCTCAGGTCAAGAACTCAGCAGCAGAGTCGCAAGGCTATACCCTGGGTGCCAGCTATTTACTGGACAATGGTTACCTTGGTCTGGCGTTTGGCCGATTGGATCGAGAATACGGTATTCCCGGCCATAGTCATGGCGAAGAGGATGTCGCTGTATTTGCCGACATGCAGCAAGACCGGGTCCAGCTTATCAGCGAATTGCGTTTTGAGCAGGGACTGATAAACACGTTAAATCTGAAGATGGCCTACACCGATTATCAGCATGAAGAGATCGAGGAAGGTCTGGTTGGGACAAAGTTTGCCAACGACAGTAAAGAGGCCAGGATTGAGTTTCTGCATAATGAGATCTTAGGTTGGCATGGCGGCCTGAGCCTGCACTACAAACGCAGTGATTTTTCTGCAGTGGGCAACGAAGCCTTCACCCCACCATCTGTTACTGACAGCCTGGCGTTGGCGGTGATGGAAGAGCGGCACTTCGGCCCTGTTTTGGCGCAATTTGGTGCACGTATCGAGAGAACGACCTTAACCACCGATGAACTGCGTTTTCCCTTGGGTGTTGTGCATGATGAGCATGACCACAACGCAGAAACTGGCGATCTGATTATACGTCGTTTTGATGCCGACCATGAATTCGACCCTTACAGTCTGTCTCTGGGGTTGGTATGGGACTTCCAGGAAGGCTACAACCTGGGATTGTCATTGTCCCATTCTCAGCGTGCGCCCTCAGCGTCCGAACTATTGTCTTTTGGTCCGCATATTGGCACCGGCAGTTTTGAAGTCGGTGCACTGTTCCAACTTTATGAAGATGAGGAGGGGCATGCGAGCTTAGGGCTGACAGATAAGGCTATCGATCTGGAAACTGCCAACAATATCGATCTGACGTTGCGTAAGTTTAACGGGGATGTTGGGTTTATCCTCAACGCCTTTTATAACCAGATCGATAACTATTATTACCAGCAGGCCACCTCGCTGTTAGCCGACTCAGGGCATGGTCACGATCACGACCATGACCACGATCATGGGCACGGGGAAGGGGAATTACCTGTCTATCTGTTTGCACAAGATGACGTTCTGCTGCACGGTTTTGAATCTCAGGTGTTTTGGCAGTTTTTACCATCCTGGAAGCTCAGTCTGCAAGGTGACTATGTGCGCGCCAGGTTGCAGGATGGTGGAGATCTTCCCCGCACACCGCCACTGCGTCTTGGCGCCAATCTGAGTTATCAAAGTCAGGCTATTAGTGCTGATGTGGGGCTAACCCGTTACTTCAGCCAGGATAAAACCGCTCAGCTTGAAACTGAGACGGATGGTTACACTTTGCTGGATGCCAATCTGACCTATCACCTGAGCTTGGGAAGTCATGACTTGGCCCTTTATATCAAAGGTCACAATCTCATGGACGAAGAAGCCAGACCTCACACTTCATTCTTAAAACATCTTGCTCCACTGCCTGGACGCTCTGTGGCACTGGGCATCCGTGGATATTTCTGATCAAAGACAACAAAAAGGACACAAAATGAATTTGCAAACCAGACTAAAACATCTGAGCTTGTTTGTGGCAGCTGCCATGTTGGCTGCTTGTGGTGACGCAACCACTGAGATTGTCGAAAAAGAGCCTGTGGTCGTGCCGGGAGATGGCCATGACCATGGTGATGTCAGTGGCGCGGGGCGCCTGCTGGTAACCAGCAAGGGCAGCAATCAGGTAAACCTTTACGAGCTGGAAGACAACAAGTTGTTGGCGACATTGGGCTTAACACATGAACCTGCTTATTTGTATGCCTCTCCAACTAAACGCTACGCCATGCTGGTCGAAAGAAGCGATGATCTGGTTGAGTTTATTGATGGTGGTATCTGGCAAGAAGATCATGGCGACCATCTGCATCCTTATGAGCAAGCCCCGGCCTTGGTCGATTTTACTTTGCCCGGCAGTCGTCCTACCCATGTGACGATGGGTGAAGAACAGATTGCGGTGTTCTTTGATGGGGACGGGCAAAATGGTATCAGTGCGTCCGTCGCCATGTTTAATGAAGCGCATATCAGTGCGGATAACTCGGACTACCCGGTGCATACTTTTGATACTCATATGCACGGTGCAGCTCAGGCCCGAGGGGAGAACGTGTTTGCCACTCTCAGAGATGCCAATACCACCTCAACTCTGCCAGATCGCATTGCACGCTTTCATGCCCATGGCGATCACTTCCACCAGGAGCAGGTCTTCGACACCTTATGTCCCGCCTTACACGGCAGTGCGCAGAATCATGATGCTGTGGCCTTTGCCTGTGCAGACGGGGTTGTGGTGATAAGTGAAGAAAATGCCGAGTATAGTGCCAGTAAAATCCTTAATACTGAGGCGTTCAGCGAAGGCATGCGTATTGGGACATTGAGGGCTCACCTGGAGGGAGAGCAGTTCTTTGGTATAGCCGGTACCACGGTGTTTGTTATTAATCCAGATGCGGGGGAGATGGAGTTGCTTGACTGGCAACCCCACGCAGAGGCTAAGCTGCTTTCCCTGGAAGTCAGTCTGGATGGTGAAAACCTGATTATTCTTGATAGTCAGGGTTACCTGACGCTGCTTAGCGCTCATCAGCATGGTGATGATCTGCACTGGGAACTGGCACATAAATTGGATATTAGTGAGGCTGATGTTGCCTTGATGCCAGAAGGCAGCCGCTTTGAAATGACCCTATCCAATGAGTATGTCTACATTGCCGATCCTATTAAAAAGCATGTGGTCATTGTGGATAGGCACGAGGGCAAGATCAGTGGCGAATTAGCCCTTGGATTTACCCCTAACAAGCTTACCTGGCTGGGCATAGTGGGTGAAGCTGATGGTGGACACGTTCACTAAACCCGCCTGAAAACAGGGCCCGCCTCATTGGGCCCTGTATACCTTGCCCTTTTGACGTCATAATGGCGCAAATCAGCCTGGAATCTGCAATGCAAATCGTACGAGCCGTCCCCACTAATATCATCACTGGGTTTCTTGGCGTGGGTAAATCCACAGCCATTACTTACTTGCTAAAACACAAACCTGCCGATGAAGTGTGGGCTGTGCTAGTCAACGAGTTTGGTGAGATTGGTGTGGATGGTAATTTACTGGGAGCAGGTCAGGAGCCTGGTAAAGTTTTTATCAAGGAAGTGCCGGGAGGATGCATGTGTTGTGCATCAGGTTTGCCCATGCAGATTGCTTTGAATATGCTGCTGGCACGCAGTAAGCCTGACCGCCTGCTGATTGAACCTACTGGCCTGGGGCACCCGGCAGAAGTACTGGCCAGTTTGTCATCTGAGCATTACCGAGGCGTACTGGATATTCAGCATACCCTGACGTTGGTCGATGCTCGAAAGGTGACGGACAGCCGTTATGCTCAGCATGATATTTTCCGCCAGCAATTACAGGTAGCTGATGTGATTGTGGCAAATAAAGTGGATCTGTATGAGTCGGATTCAATAGCAAGGCTGCAAGACTATCTTCGTGACCTGTCTATTGCTTCGCCGCTTCAAGTAACCAGCCAAGGTCAGATTCCTTTTGCCTGGCTGCTGGGCCGAAGTGGCTTTCAGGCATCCCTGTTTTCGCCGCCACAACCTTCATCAACAGAGACTTTTACCGAGTTGCAGATGCCAGCAAGCGGGTTCATCAGCAAACGAGGTCAGGCTGATGGTATGCACAGCTGCGGGTGGGTCTTTGCTCCGTCATATTGCTTTCACTATGAGCGGTTAATGTCGCTGATGATGGGGCTGCAGATGGAGCGGCTCAAAGCCATTATGCATACCAATCGGGGCTGGATGTTGTTCAATCAGGTCGATGGGGTGTTAACCAGCAGTGAACTTAATGACGCCCCTGACAGTCGTATTGAATGTATCAGCAGCCAGCCGGAAGATTGGTCACAACTGGAAATGGCGTTGCAATCACTAAGCTGCTGAGCATCAGGAAAGATAAGGGAGTGCTAGATGAAGAAATCAACAGTTTGGCTGTATATCGGATTAGCTTTGTGGTTGCTGGGCGGTGTGCTTTTAGTCCTTGAACATCATTTTTATCAGTATGTGGATGTTAATGGCGTGCTGCATGAGAGCTTGTTTTTACCTCTTGGTGTGCTGAGTTTTGTACTAGGGGGCTCAGTGCTGAGTGTGACACTGTTATATCGTTTACTGAGTAATCTCAAGACGCATCCCGGTCCCTCTGATACGTCTTGCTAAGATGCAGCGCATTTTGCGCCTTAGTGAGAGGGGGCATTCAGATGGTCAGCTAGGCCTGCCAGTTGCAGTCCTTGCACATAGTCGACAATCGGAGCCAGTTCAGCAAAGCCTTCGGGGGAAAACCCATGTACCTTGTAGGTCAGAATGATCTCTGTCCCTTGTTCGTTAGCCTGAAGCGTCCAATCCAGTGCGCCATACAGGCCCATACCTTGCAAAGGCCCAAGCCCGCCTGACATTCTTAGTAACTTGCCTGGCTCGACAAAGGTGACCTGCATATGCATGGCTTGCTTGCCACCGTCTTTTTCACAAAAACATCCTCCCGCCTGGGGCTCTATACTCAGATTGGCACTTTTGCCCCACCAGGTATGATCCTCCGGCCACCATTTACTGACATCTTGTGTCAGCGCTTGCCAGGTCTTTTCAGTTGTTGAGTTTACCTGGACTCGGTTTTCCAACACAAAGCCATGGTCAGCCACAGCCACCACCTTAGCGCAGAGCGGTGTGCTAAGTAGACAACATAAAAGAGCAAAACAGGGTGATCGCATAAGTTTGTGCCGCTGGAAATATTGTTGTCAGCATAGTGTGGCCGCTTGCTTTTGCCAACTTTGTCACGATTGGTGCAAAAAAACAGCTAATGTTCAGGCTTTTAGCCACAGGAGTTTGACAGTCTGTAGGATTCAGGTTTCACTTGTGCAAGACATTCCTATCATCGCTACGTTTCATGCAAAAAGCCGTCGAACTCAATGCCCTACAACTCACCGCCAAACCCAGCCGCCGCCTGATTAATCAGGCCTTAAGTGATGAGCAGGCACTAAGTGCGACTTTTATCGGTCAGCACCGAGCCCGCGAGGCATTAAATTTTGGCTTGGGGATAGATGCGAAAGGGTACAACCTGTATGTCATGGGTGAGGTGGCGACGGGACGTTTTACCCTGGTGCATGAGTATATTGCCAAGCATGTGAACAGTGCGCCAACGCCGGATGACTGGTGTTACATCAACAACTTTGATGACGAGCGAGAGCCCTTTACGCTGCGTCTGCCTGCCGGTGAGAGCCGCAAGCTGTCAGCGGATCTCAACAGCTTGGTTGATGAGTTGTTGGATACCTTTCCTGCAGCCTTTGATAACCCAGGTTATCAGCGTAAAAAAGCCAATATAAAGCGGCAGTTTGAACAGCGTTATGAGAAAGCCATTGCCGAGGTGGAAGTCTTTGCGCAGCGCAACAGTGTCGCCTTGTACGAAGAAAACGGCACTATTAGTTTCTCACCCATAGTTAATGGTAAGCCGATTACGGATGAAGAGTTTGCAACGGCTTCGGAACAACAGCGCCAACAGTTTTATGAAATCATCGTGCAGTTGGAAGAAAAACTCAGTGAGCAATTGCTGGAGTTACCGCAATGGAAGCGCGAGACCTCTGAGCAGGGGCGTGCACTGACTCGTGAGACTGCAGAGCAGGGCATCAAACCCCTACTTAAAGAACTTGAGCATAAATACTCAGGAGATCTGGGGATCCTGAAGTTTCTGCGCCAGTTGAAACCGCACCTGATTGAGACGGTGATTGAGGTACTGGGCGAGGAAAACAAAGATGAAAAGTCAGAAGACTTTGACCGCCGCACCGTACTGGAAGAGCAGTATTTGCCGAATATTCTGGTCAGCCACGAATTAAATGGTGGGGCACCGGTGGTGTATGAGCCTAATCCAACCTATCAAAATCTGTTTGGTAGGGTGGAATACACTAACGTGCAAGGCTCGGTGTTTACCAACTACCGGATGATTCGACCTGGGGCATTGCACAAAGCCAATGGCGGTTACCTGTTGCTGGACGCCGATAAAATGATTCAGCAACCCTATGTTTGGGAAGCGCTTAAGCTGGTGTTAAAGCGCGGTGAGCTGAAAATGGATATCCAGCAACATGATATCGGCATGGTTAACTCAGTCACCCTTAACCCACAAAGCATCCCGGTAAAAGTTAAAGTGGTGCTGCTAGGCTCCCGCGACCTTTACTACACCTTGCAGGAATATGAAGACGAGTTTCATGAGCTGTTCCGGGTGCTGGTGGACTTTGATCATGAAATTCCGCTGGATAAGGACACCTTGTACGATTTTGTTGGCCGGGTACGTTGTCATGTAAAGGAGATGGGATTAAGAGGGATCTCGGCCAAGGCCATGTACCGTCTGGTGGAATATAGCCTGCGACTGGCTGAACATCAGCACCGCTTATCGGCGCGCTTCGCTGACGTTATTGAGCTTTTACATGAAGCCCAATATTTCTGTGCTAAGCAACATAGTGACGAATTGGACGTTACCCATATTGAAGCCGCTTTGGAGGCGAAAACGCAGCGTAGCGGCCGTATCAGTCAAGCCTTGCTGGACGATATCAAAGAAGGCCAGATCCTGATTGAAACCGACGGTGACGCCGTGGGTAAGGTAAATGGCCTCACAGTACTTGAAATAGGTGACAGTTTATTCGGCACCCCCGCTCGCATTACTTCAACCGTGTATGTGGGCGCTAATGGGGTGGTGGATATTGAGCGAGAAGTAGAGCTTGGGCGTTCTATTCACTCCAAGGGCGTAATGCTGTTAACTGGCTACCTCGGGCATAAATATGCGCAGCTGTTCCCCCTAACCTTGTCCGCCAATATTGCCATTGAACAATCCTATGGTCAGATTGACGGTGACAGTGCCTCTCTGGCTGAATTGGTGGCGCTCTTATCAGCGCTGACCTTAGTGCCGGTTAAGCAAGGGCTGGCGGTGACAGGGTCAATTAACCAATATGGGCAAGTGCAGAGTATTGGCGGCGTGAATGAGAAAATTGAAGGCTTCTTTAAACTCTGTGCGCATCGAGGTCTGACCGGTGAGCAAGGCGTGGTTATCCCTAAATCCAACGAAGTAAATCTAATGCTGGATAAAGAGGTGATACAGGCTGTCAAAGCTGGACATTTCCATATTTATTCGGTAGAGACCGTGGATCAGGCTGCAGAGATTCTGATGGGACGTGAAGCCGGGGCGCTCAGTCCTCGCGCCCGATTCCCCAAAGGCAGCATCAACAGTCTGGCGGTTAACCGGCTGAGCCAGATTGCCAGCATCGTTAATGGTGCCGACGAGGACTAGTGCTGATTTAGAATGGACTGGCTGATTTGCTTGGCCAGAGCCACCAGAGCAGCAATGAAGATACCAGCAGTGTCGGAAACAGATAGCGCATAAATACTTAGTGGTCCTGACCTGAGGCCATTTGGGTGCCAGCGTCGTATACCACCTTGCCATCAATTAAGGTCATGCTGACTTTTGTGTCAGCCACAGTTTGCGGATCTGAGGTATCCGTTAGCTGGCGATCCAAAATCACTATATCCGCATCCATCCCTGATTTTAACTGGCCGCTGTGTGCGGCAATGCCCATCAGTTCGGCAGAATGGCGCGTGTAAGCTTCCAGTAAAGCCGATAAGGGTAAAGCTTCCTGGCTGTTGAGACTGGGACGTGCTGGCTCTTGTAGATTTTGTCTGCTGATAGCCACGGCCATAGCGGCGAAAGGGTTGTAGTCAGAGACGTTCCAGTCGCTGCCTCCGGCGATACTGGCGCCGGCCTTTAGCAAACTGGCGGCTGGATAAATCTGGTTGTGGCGATGCTCTCCCAGATAGGGGGCCAGCGCATCGACACTGTATTCATCTGGCTGTGCCCACAACAGCTGCATAGACGCTAAGACATTAAGCTCTGAAAAGCGGGTAATGTCTTCAGGACTGATGAGCTGTAGATGGGTGATGGAGAAACGCACAACTGGGGAATCCTCTACTGCCCGGGCTTTGGCAAATGCATCCAGGCTCTCACTGATGGCGGCATCACCGATGGCATGAATATGCAGGCTAAAGCCTTCAGCTTGAGCGCGTTGTACAAAGGCATCTAAATCTGTCGGGGGGATATAGAGCTTACCGCGCCAGTTATCACCATGCTCGGAAGCATTTAAGTAAGGCGCATGTAACGCAGCTGACTGAGTGGGGTACTCCATTACACCATCGGCATACAGCTTGATGGTGTCCGCCATCAGGCCACAAGACTCAGCCTGGTTACGCAGCTTATGTAAACGGGCAAACTCCTCGTCGTCCGAGCTTCCCTTACTGCCCAGAGCAAGATTCACTTTAGCCTGCAATTGATGTTGCTGTTTGAGGGCACAAAAGAGCGCTACGCTGTCGGCGTTACTATTAGCCTCCAGAAAACTGGTGATACCATGTTGGTAAAAACCAGCCAGTGCGGCTTGCATGGCTTGTATTTTGTAAGAAAGGTCAGGTTTGGGTAAATGACGGCTGACCAAGGCTGTTGCACCGTCGACTAACATACCTGTGGGCTGCTGCTGTGTATCTTTGACAATACGGCCATCATGCGGCGCTTGCGTATCTGCTGTGATGCCGGCTCGCTTCAATGCCAAACTATTAGCCCAGCCGGTATGACCGTCGGTACTGATGATAAACAGCGGTCGGTCTGGTAAAAGCTGATCCAGCTTTTGTTTATTCAGCGCCAGGCCAACACTGGGCAGGTTTAGCACCTCCAGCCAGTCTCCGGGGTATTGGCTGGCGCACGTCTGGATATGTTCGCCGAGGGTTTTCAGATCCATGGCCTGGTCGTTCAAATTACAGGCAAGTAATGCCAGCGCCCCTTCAATACTGTGAATATGGCTGTCGATCAGGCCGGGCAATACCGTCTGCCCATTCAGGGTAAGCACCACTGTGTCGTCACCAATTAGTGGCTGCACTTGTGTATCAGAACCGACCAACAGGATTTTTCCGTCTTTTATTGCCAGCGCATTGGCCGTTGGCAAGTTAGGATCCTGGGTGAGAATATTGGCGCCCAATATGACTTTGTCGGCACTAATAATGGGGGAATTTGAGTGACCGGCACAGCCCGCCAGCAATAGGAGTGTTGCTACATATCCCAACTTCATTTTTATAATTTCCGTTATCTGATACAGCCAAAATTCACCAGGCTATTGTTATCCTGCCGATAAGTTTTTGGCAAGCGTCAGAACGAAATGTTAGAGCTTAAATTGGGCTTGGATTCCAGATAGGTTAGCAGCCAATCTGGTTAGCTGTGTGGATGCTTGTACAACCTGTTCCTTACCTTCCGATACGTCATCACCTAAGGCTTTGAAGGCTTGAACCTGATGACGTGCCGTCACGGCTTGCTCGGCACAAGTTCGCACTTGTTGTGCCGACTGGTGGCTGATATCCAGCATACTTAAAATGTTCTGCCTGCTTTGTTCCAGCGCATCAACCAGCTCGCCAGTAAGATTTACGCAGTGCTGTGTTTGTTGTTGATTGGATGCCATGCCTGTCACGGCCGATTGAATGGAATCGACTATGGTCGCCAACATGGTATTGATTTGGGTGGTGGAATCCTGTGTACGAATAGACAAGCTGCGTATTTCATCCGCGACGACCGCAAAACCACGACCGCTTTCACCGGCACGAGCTGCCTCAATCGCTGCATTCAGGGCCAGCAAATTGGTCTGAGAGGCGATATCCGCAATAGTATTAACCACGCCGGTTACTTGATTTCCTGCTTGCTGCAAGGTGCTAAGTTTGACGGCACTGGACTCAATGTCGCTGGCCAAGGTGTGAATGCTTTGAGCGGTTTCAGCCAACTGATGTTTATTCAACTGGATCTCCTCTGCGCCGTGATTGGCCTGTTGGGCTGCGAGGTCACAACTTTGTGCACTCTCATGCAGTTTGTTTTCAAGGCTCAGTATGTGTTGGCTTAATCCATCAATGTCTTGTCTTAACTGATGGATATGGCGGGAAGTCAGATTTGCGCTTTGTCCCAGTTGCTGGCTGGAATCTTCGATTTGTTCCACGGCTTGCCTGACTTCCTGAATACCCTGGTGGAATACGCCTAGTAAGCCGTTGACGCTAACAGACATAGTGGTGATCTCTGTACTGCCCTTGGCAGTCAAGCGGTTACTCAGGTCTCGTTGCCGGGCAATTCCATTTAGCTGTTTTGCCAGGTGAACAATAGGCTGCTCAATTTGCCATCTGGCCAGGAGCAAGGCAATCAGCGCTACTACGCCAAGCACCGCGACCAATAACCATACGGCAAACTGCGCTTGTTGCAGCAAGCCGGCTATGTCATGGGCGCTGTCGGTCGCACTCTGGTGAAAGTGCTCGCCAAGTTGGTAGGAGTGTTGAGCTAGCTGATTCGCAGCCTGGTGCAGCTCGGCCAGATGCTGGCGGGCTAAATCCCAATCGACCTGTTGTTTGCTCATGGCTTGGGAGAGCGCTTCTAGTCCAACTAATACTTGGCCAGAGTACTCATTCAGATCGGCAGCGGTTTTCTCTGCTGACTGCAAGCGTTGCTGCAATCCATGTATGTGTTCGCGAAGCAGGGCAACTTTGCTTTCGAATTCATCAGCTGACAATGTCAGGCCATATAATGAATACCCGGCTAACACTAACTCTTTTGTTTGCAGCTGCAATTGAGCGACGTTGTCCAGGGCGGGTAGGGTTTGACCGGTAAAGTCATCCACCTGATGCATTACCCGTTGTGTTGCTTGGCTTAACACCCATGCAGCAACTAGCGTGGCGACTAGCATAGCCAGGTAACCGAGTAAAATTCGCATACGCAAAGAAGCAAGAAGTGCAGCCATCAGGGGTCCTTTTTATTGATTGTCCGGCTTCGCACCGACATTTATTCAGCATTGACCCGCGATCATCTGATTGTCTTTCATTGTTCTTTGGTGAGGGGCTGATATCTTGAGTAAAAGACTGCTCAAATGTCGCCCCTGTTGGTTAAAACACCCTGGTTACTGGTATTCTGTGTGGGGAATTTTCATCTTCTTTGCTATCCAGTAGTCCACACTCAGATAACGACCCGCACCTACAAAAAACAACATTAACAGCATGACAAAATAGGTAATGGAAAACTCAATACCGTTGTTAAGAATAACGAAGCTTCCGCTGCTGGTTAGCCAGTCATAATTACCATATTCCTGCAACAACTGCTTGGCCATGGCGAGTTTGTCGGCAGACTCCAGAACCTGCTGGTTGGCAAACATACCATGGGGATCGGCAATGGCCTGCCAGCCGTTTTGCCAATGCGCGCTAAATGCGGCGAGCAACATGGTAATCATCAAGGGAATGCTGATGTAACGTACGCCAAACCCCAAGAGTAAGCAGGCGGCCCCAAGCAATTCTGTCCAAGTGGCGAGCCATGCCATCAGATAGGGGAAAGGTAAGCCTAAGCCCCATTCATGATTGCCAAACCACGCCACTACATCTTCAAAACCGCTTAGCTTGTTCATGCCGGCCATCCAGAATATGGGGACCAGATAGAGACGAAGGGCCAGGGGGCCGAAAAAATCTAGTTTGCGGGTTTGATTTAAGCCGCGCTGTATTTTTTGGGCATAGGAGAAGATTGGCATTCAGATTCCAGAGTCAATGTAATGCATTAGTTGTTTTGACCCGCCGTTGGCAGAAAAATGTTCAATCAATCTTGGTTTTCTGGGCATTGGCAGGAAGTTTTGCAGGCCAGTCTGCAAAACGCCTGACTAATTCGCCGCTGTCAGGCTTGCTCCAGCTGTTCCGGGCAATGGACAAGCTGATGAATGTCTCCTTGCTCATCTTCCATTTCAAGCTTGACGTCAAATCCCCAAAGTCGATGCAGATGCTTCATTACATCTTTACTGCTATCCGCCAAAGGAATTCGATTGTGCGGAACATAGCGTAGGGTAAGTGCACGGTCTCCCCGGACATTTACGTTGTAGACCTGAATGTTAGGTTCCAGATTACTCAGATTGTACTGGGCCGAGAGTTTTTCCCGCAGAATCTGATAGCCTTCGGCGTTGTGTATAGCCGCTACCTGTAAGTGACTGTCTTTGTCGTCGTCATGAATAGCGAACAAGCGAAAATCGCGCATCAGCTTTGGCGACAAAAACTGGCTGATGAAGCTTTCATCTTTGAAATTCTGCATGGCAAAGTGCAATGTTTGTTGCCAGTCGGAACCGGCAATTTCAGGAAACCATTGTTTATCCTCGGGAGTGGGTTGTTGGCACATACGTTTAATATCCATAAACATATTGAATCCCAGCGCATAGGGATTGATGCCTGAATAGTAGGGACTGTTGTATTCAGGCTGGGCCACCACACTGGTGTGGCTGTGTAAAAACTCCAGCATAAAACGGTCGGTGACTTTTCCCTCATCGTAGAGGTGATGCAGAATATGATAATGCCAAAAGCATGCCCATCCTTCATTCATCACCTGGGTTTGCTTTTGAGGATAGAAGTACTGGGAGATTTTTCTCACAATGCGCACTAATTCCCGTTGCCAGGGTTCAAGCAATGGCGCATTTTTTTCGATGAAATACAGGATGTTTTCTTGGGGTTCTGCGGGAAAACGTTTGCGCTTGGGATCTTGTTCGTTGTCATCGCGCTGAGGCAAGGTTCTCCAAAGTTCATTTACCTGAGATTGCAGATATTTTTCACGGCTTTGCTGGCGCTCCTGCTCCTGACGTAAGGATAATTTTTGGGGGCGCTTGTATCTGTCCACCCCAAAGTTAGATAGCGCGTGGCAGGAATCCAAGGTAGCTTCAACCTCCGCAATGCCGTACTTTTCCTCACAACGTGCCACATAGTTTTTGGCAAACACCAGATAGTCGATAATTGAACTGGCGTCTGTCCAGGTTTTAAATAAATAATTGTTTTTAAAGAAGCTGTTATGGCCATAGCAGGCATGAGCGATAACCAAGGCTTGCATCGTAATGGTATTTTCTTCCATTAAATAGGCGATACAAGGATCTGAGTTGATGACTATTTCATAGGCCAGTCCCATTTGCCCGCGCTTATAGCCTTGCTCGGTTTGAATAAACTTTTTGCCGTATGACCAGTGGGTGTAATTGATGGGCATACCAATGCTCGCATAGGCATCCATCATCTGTTCTGCGGTGATGATTTCAATCTGGTTGGGGTAGGTTTCCAGTTTGTAATGCCTGGCTACGCGGTCAATCTCAGCCAGGTATTGGTCAAGTAGTTCAAAGGTCCAATCGGGACCGTCAGACAGGGTATGGCCTTTACGCCGCTTGGTCATATCACTCCTCCTGAAACGCATCATGTGCTAAAGGCGAATTCACTGGATACCGCATAAAAGAACAATCTGGCGGAAATACATAAACCTATGTTTTGAGTATAGTTCAAGTTCTGGTCTGGCAAGTAAGAGCCAGTCAGGAGCTCGCATAGAGTCAATTATCAACTTTACAGCAGACACCTAGCGAGCCATAACTATGCGAGTCTGCTAAAAAAGAGGAAACGGCATGTCTGATTTAATAAAGGATGAAGGGGAATGTGCTGAACAGAGTCAACCCTGCTCTGGTGTTGAACTGATAGTGTCTCCAAAGGATAAAGACATTGGCGGCTTTTATGTTCGACGCTGTTTGCCGGTTGCCAAGCTGCGTTCGGTGGGGCCCTGGATCTTCTTTGACCACATGGGCCCGGCAGAGTTTAATGCCGGGCAGGGGATAGATGTACGGCCCCATCCTCATATTAATTTGGCAACCGTTACCTACCTGTTTGAAGGCGAGATTTTGCATCGCGACTCATTAGGGAGCTTGCAGGCTATCAAGCCAGGGGATATTAATTTAATGGTGGCGGGTGCTGGGATAGTGCACTCAGAGCGGGAACGACCCGAAGTGCGCGAAACAGCCCACCGCTTGCACGGTTTGCAGCTTTGGCATGCGCTACCCGAAGCATTTGAAGAAACGCCACCCGCTTTTTACCATTATGGTGTCGAAGCCATTCCCAGTGTAACTATTGATGAGGTGCCGGTCAGAGTCATGATGGGAAGGGCCTATGGGGTGGTATCGCCGGTGAAAACCTTCTGTGACACCTTATATCTGGAAGCTTTTCTTAAGGCCGGTCAATGCCTGACATTGCCTTTAGCGCCTGAGCGCGCAGTTTATGTGGCCAAAGGCGGATTAATCATCAATGGCAAAGACGTACCGCAGTGCAGTCTGGCGCTGCTGACTCCTGATTGTCAGATAAAAGTCACCGCCTCGTCCGAGACCCGCCTTGCGTTGATTGGCGGTGAGCCTTTGGGTGAACGTTTTATGTTCTGGAATTTTGCCTCCAGTCGTAAGGAGAGGATTGAGCAGGCTATGGCGGATTGGAAAGCACAGCGATTCGCTAAAGTGCCCGGTGATGAACAGGAGTTTATTCCCTTGCCGGAATAGCCTGTCGTCATAAAAATGCCTGACTTATATCTCGTCTACTCGGCGTTTGACGCAAAATCCGGGTTATTAGCTCAAAGCGCTGGATCTTATGGCTGATGAGTCACAGTATCCATGACGAGCAAACAACCAGCTCTCAATTATTGAGTGCTTCACCTGATGTTCGGTTGACAAGTCACGCACACAAACCTTTTAAGGTGGTTTGCAGCACTGAAATATCTTTCAGGTGCTGATGGAATACCGACAAAATCACCGAACGCAAGCTTTGCTTATGCTCAAATGAAGAAAGATTCGTGTTTCTGGCTTGACACCTAGACCTATGCCGTAATAAATGCAGTGCCTGGCTTCTGCGAGCAATTTGTCTTAAGGTCACAGGTTGGGCTAGAACGGCAAAACAACAATAACGAGAATATAAAAGAGGAACGAATGAAGAAAACACTATTGGCATCATTGATTGCTTCAACTTTTGTGTTAGCCGCGTGCGGCGACAACAAAGCGCCTCAGGTTAGTCAAGCGCCAGCCGAGCAGGTGCAAAAAGGTAAGGCAGAGCTGGGGAGCTTTGGGGTTGATCTTACCGCTCGCAATGAAGCGGTAAAACCTGGCGATGACTTCTTTATGTATGCCAGCGGCACTTGGTATGACAATTTTGAAATGCCCGCAGATAAGACCCGCTATGGTGCTTTTAGCGAACTAGCAGACAAGAGCGAAGCTCAGGTTAAAGAAATTATTGATGAACTGGCTTCTGCCAAAGAGTTAAGCGGTGAGAAAAAACTGATTGCGGATTTTTACCATGCTTATATGGATATGGATGCCATCAATGCCAAAGGGCTCAGTCCAATTCAACCCATTTTGGATGATATTGCCGCTATCGATTCAGTGAAAGCTCTGACCCAGGCATTTGGTAACGCATGGCTGACAGGCACTAATTCGCCAATTAATGGGGGATTGTGGTACAACCGCCTGGATCCCAACAAGTACCAATTGACCCTGGGCGTAGGTGGCTTGGGTTTGCCAGATCGTGATTACTATCTGGAAGACTCTGAGCGTTTCACCAAGATTCGCCAGGCTTATCTGGCCAACATTGCTCAGATGCTGAGTTTTGCCAAGGTAGACAATGCCGAGCAAAAAGCTGAGCAAATTCTGGCACTGGAAACGCGTATCGCTGAAATTCAATGGCCACGTGAAAAGCGCCGTAATCGTGATTTGACCTTGAACCAGTTGGATCGCTCTGAGCTCTCTGATGCCTATCCAAACTATGATTGGAACAGCTACTTCGCGCCAAGCGGCCTGCAAGTACCAAATCTGAATATCAGCCAGCCAGAACCGGTTAAGGCGGTCATCGGTATCATCAACGACACCCCTTTGGATGTGTGGAAGGACTATCTGACCTACCATACCATCAGTGGCAATGCAGACTATCTGCCTGAAGCAGTTTATCAGGCTAATTTTGAGTTCTTTGGTAAAACCTTGAGTGGTCAGCAGGAACCTCGTCCACGCTGGAAGCGCGCGGTGGATGAAATGTCCGGTATCGAATCACTGGGCTTTGCCATAGGTAAAGTGTATGTGGAGAAATACTTCCCTGAAAGCTCCAAACAACAAATGTCCGAGCTGGTGGAGAATCTGCGTACTGCCTTAGGTGAGCGGATTAAAGGCCTGGATTGGATGGGCGAGGAAACTAAAGTCAATGCTCAGGCTAAGCTGGAAGCGTTCCGCCCCAAGATTGGTTACCCGGATAAGTGGCAGTCATTTGATGGCCTGACAATCAATAGCTCAGATGTACTGGCCAACGTGCATAACTTGCGCAAGTTCTTTAATGCTCAGGACGTAGAGAAGGAACTGCAGCCAACGGATCGTGAGCGTTGGGGCATGCCGCCACAACAGGTAAACGCCTATTACAACAGCTCATTCAACGAAATCGTATTCCCGGCGGCGATTTTGCAAGCGCCTTTCTTCGATCCCAATGCTGACCCGGCAGTAAACTACGGCGCCATAGGTGCAGTGATTGGCCATGAAATGGGTCACGGTTTTGATGACCAAGGGTCTAAGTCTGATGCCAAGGGTATTCAGCGCAACTGGTGGACAGACGCTGACCGTGCCGCTTTTGAAGCTAAAGCTGACAGTCTGGCTGCCCAGTACAGTGCTTATGAGCCTATTGAAGGTAACTTTGTAAATGGCCGCAACAGCCTGGGTGAGAACATCGGTGATGTTGGCGGTCTGGCTATGGCTTACCATGCCTATAAGCTCAGCCTCAAAGGTAAGGAAGCGCCGGTTATCGATGGCTTGACAGGGGATCAGCGTTTCTTCCTGGCTTGGGCACAGGTTTGGAAAGAGAAGCGCACTGAACAGAGCATGCTCAATCAGTTACGCGCCGGTACTCACGCACCTGGTCGCTATCGTGCACAAGCACCTCGTAACCACGATGCCTGGTATAAGGCCTTTAATGTGCAGCCTGGTGACGCCTTGTATCTTGCACCAGAAGAGCGTGTGCGCATCTGGTAAAGTCAGTTTGACTGATATGGCCGCCTGATTTCAGGCGGCTTTTTCTTTAGGGCGCGTTGTGACTCGTCCTGATAACCTTAACTGAACTGTGTTTTTTGGATCTGATATGAGACTTTCCCGACTGCGTCTGCTGGTCATTCCCGCTGTTGTCAGTGTGCTTTTGGCTTGTGCTAATCATCAGCCTGAGCCGCCATTGCACTTCACCATACTGCATACCAATGATCACCATGGGCGTTTCTGGCGTAACGAGCAGGGTGAATATGGCATGGCTGCACGTAAAACGCTGATTGAGCAAATTCGTCAGGAAGTGGAAAGTCGCGGGGGCTCAGTGCTGTTGTTCTCTGGTGGTGACATCAATACGGGGGTACCCGAGTCTGACATGCAACAGGCCAAGCCGGATTTTCTGGGGATGCGGCTACTTGGTTATGATGCGATGGCGCTGGGTAACCACGAGTTTGATAATCCCCTTGAGGTTATAGAGCAGCAGCGCCAATGGGCTGGCTTTCCCATGCTATCTGCCAACATCTATGACCGTAAAACTGGGCAACGTCGTTACCAGGCTTATCAGGTGTTTGAGCGACAAGGATTGCGCATTGCCGTGCTTGGTTTGACAACGGAAGACACGGCTAAAATTGGCAATCCTGAATACATTCGTGATTTGGAGTTTCGTGACCCTAAAGCGGAAGCCGTAAGGCTGGTGGCTGAGCTAAAGGTAAAAGAGCAGCCGGATCTGATCATCGTCCTAACCCATATGGGCCATTATGATAATGGCCAGCATGCTATTAATGCGCCAGGGGACGTGACCTTAGCACGCACCTTACCAACCGGCAGTGTTGCCATGGTGATTGGCGGTCACTCACAAGAGCCGCTTTGCATGGAGCGAGAGAACGTTCGACAGGTTGATTACCAGCCGGGCAGCGCGTGCATACCTGATTACCAAAATGGTATCTGGATCATGCAAGCACACGAATGGGGTAAATATGTAGGCCGTGCAGATTTTGTGTTTCAGCAGGGTAAGTTGACCCTGAAGGAGTATCAATTGCTGCCGGTTAACCTCAGAAACACCACCTTACCAGTGATAGCAGAACATAGCGAAATGTTGGAATTGCTGACTCCTTATCAGGAGATCGGTCGTCAACAGTTGTCTGTGACCATAGGTGAGACATTGACACGGCTGGATGGTGACAGAGCCCAAGTGAGATTTGAGCAAACCAACCTGGGACGCCTGATTGGCGCTGCACAGTCACACAAGGTTGGCGCGGATCTGGCGGTCATCAGCGGCGGCGGGATCCGAGACTCCATCGCAGCGGGGCCAATCAGTTATAAAGACGTTCTGAAGGTTCAGCCGTTTGGTAACACCCTGGCTTACGTGGATATGAGTGGACAAGAGCTATACGACTATTTGGCACAGGTGGCCACTAAGCCCATAGATACTGGTGCTTACCCGCAGTTTTTCAGCGTCAGCATGACATTCCACAATAGTCAACCGCAGAAGGTACTTATTGGCGGTGAACCCATACAAATGGAGCGCACATATCGTTTGGCACTCAACAGCTATAACGCTTCAGGAGGTGACGGCTATCCGGTGTTGACCGGTCATGCAGGTTATGTCAATACCGGATTTGTGGATGCTGATGTGTTACGAGAGTTTATTGCAGTACATAGCCCGATAGATGGCAATACCTATCTGCCTGTTGATTCTATACGCCAGCATTGATGGATTTACATTTATTTGGTCCACACAGTGTAAATGCACGGTTGCCTTTGTGTTTGTAAAATGTTCATAATTCAGTGTTAAGGCCCGGTATCCTCCGGGCTGCTTTTTATCGATCACACAGGGAATAATAAGATGGCATTGACAATCAATTTTGATTTGCAGGAACAAGACCTGGATTACTACCGCGATATTATGCAGAAAACGCAGACGGCGGTCAGGGAGCTGGACCGCTCAGAAGTCTTAAATGCTGCACGTAAGCTGGCTGGGGAAGTACGTGAACAGGTGCCTGACTTTGTTGCCAGTCGCTTAAAGCAGTTAGAGCAACTGGTTGATATGGTTGAAGATAATGATTGGGATCTGACAGAGGAAGAAAAGCTGGATGTGCTCAGTGCCCTGGCTTATTTTTCCAAAGCCGAAGACTTGATTGATGACCGCTTGCCGGTATTGGGCTTTCTGGATGATGCCATTATGATTGAACTGGTGGCTCGTGAATTGGCGGATGATCTAAAAGCCTACGATGAGTTTTGCGTCTATCGTCGCCAGGAAATTGAGCGTCGTGGTGAAGAGGCTCATACCACTAAGGCTGACTGGCTGGAAGCTAAGCGCCAGGAACTGCATTCATGGATGCGTCGTCGCCGTGCTGAAAAACGTGGTAGTAGTGGTTCAGCCGGGTTCCGTTCGTTCTTCTCATTTCGTGGCTAAACGTTAACGCCATGCCAAAGAAAAAGGGAGCCAAATCTGCTCCCTTTTTTACACCTCGGCAACAGTAGCCTCTCCTCAGGCCGCTTGCTTTTTAAATAGCTCCCTGAATACCGGGTAGATATCCTCCACGCTACGTATATGTTTCATGGCAAAGTTGTCATTAAACTCGGCCAATGCTTCATATTCGCGCCAGAGACTCTGATGCTGACGCTGGGTTATTTCTATATAAGCATAGTATCGTACCCTGGGCAGTAAGCGATCTTGCAGCAAGCTGCCGCATTGCGGAGAGTCGTCAGCCCAGTTGTCACCATCAGAGGCCTGAGCAGCATAAATATTCCATTCACCTTGTGGGTAACGAGCCTGCACAATCTCATCCATCAATTTAAGGGCACTGGACACGATAGTTCCGCCGGTTTCCTGGGAATAGAAAAACTCTTGTTCATCCACTTCTTTAGCTTGGGTGTGGTGGCGAATGTACACTACCTCAACATTTTTATAAGTGCGGGTTAAAAACAGATACAGCAGAATATAAAAACGTTTGGCCATGTCTTTAGTGGCCTGATCCATGGAGCCAGACACATCCATCAGGCAAAACATAACTGCCTTGCTGGTGGGTAGCGGGCGTTTTTCGAAGTTGCGAAAGCGTAGGTCAATGGTATCCAGAAAAGGTACTCTGGCGATACGGGCTTTAAGCTCCGCGATTTGTTTTTCCAGCCCCAAGATTTCCAGTTGATGATCATGCTTATCGTCTTTGAGCCCTTGCAACTGAGCTTCCAGTTCACGCAGTTCCTTGCGTTTTCCACCTGTTAGTGCAATACGTCTGGCCATTGAGCCGCGTAAAGAGCGCACAATATCCAGATTGCTGGGCACGCCATCGGTTTTAAAGCCCGCGCGGTAGGTTTTGTATTCCACCAGTTTATCCAGCTGGTTTTTCTTTAAGTTAGGCAGCGCCAGGTCTTCAAATAGCAAGTCCAGGTATTCATCCTTGGATATCTGGAAGACGAACTCATCCTGTCCCTCACCGCTGTCTGAGGCCTTACCCTGACCTGAGCCACCGCCCTGACCACCTATTGGACGCTGGATGCGATCGCCTTGAGTAAACTGGTCATTTCCTGGGTGCACCGTATCCCGCACACCGCCCTTGCCGGTATGGAAGATTGGCTCCTTGATATCCCGGGTAGGGATATTGACGCTTTCACCGTTGTCGATGTCCGTTACGCTGCGTCGGGATACTGCATCCGATACCGCTTTTTTTATCTGTTGCTTGTAGCGACGGATAAAACGCTGCCGGTTAACCGTGCTTTTACCTTTGCTATTCGCTCTGCGGTCAATAAAGTGCGCCATACTACTACCTCGGGCTTCAAGATGATTTACGGACGCGTAGATACCATTCACACAATAATCTCACCTGTTTCTTGGTGTAGCCCTTCTCAGTCATGCGTTTGACGAAGTCGTCATGCTTTTTCTGATCATCAGCGCTACTCTTAGCGTTGAAGGAGATAACTGGAAGTAGATCCTCTGTATTGGAGAACATCTTTTTCTCAATGACAGTGCGTAATTTTTCGTAGCTGGTCCAGGCCGGGTTTTTACCTTTATTGTTGGCTCTGGCGCGCAGTACAAAGTTAACAATTTCATTGCGAAAATCTTTGGGGTTACTGATCCCCGCTGGCTTTTCAATTTTCTCCAGTTCGGCATTTAACGCCTCGCGGTCAAACAGCTGACCGGTTTCGGGGTCGCGGTATTCCTGATCCTGGATCCAAAAATCGGCATAGGTCACGTAGCGGTCAAACAAGTTCTGACCATACTCGGAATAAGACTCCAGATATGCGGTCTGGATCTCCTTACCGATAAATTCCACATATTTGGGTACCAGATAGCCTTTCAGGAACTCTTTATATCTGTCAGTAGTGTCCTGTGGGAATTGTTCCCGTTCCACCTGACGTTCCAGCACATAGAAAAGATGCACAGGGTTCGCCGCGACTTCCTGGGGATCAAAGTTGAACACCTTGGAGAGAATTTTAAAGGCAAAGCGGGTGGACAAGCCCTCCATGCCTTCATCTACACCGGCGTAGTCGCGATACTCCTGATAGGATTTGGCTTTGGGATCGGTATCCTTCAGGCTTTCGCCGTCATATACCCGCATTTTTGAGTAGATACTGGAATTTTCCGGCTCTTTGAGTCGCGATAAAACGCTGAACTGAGACAGGATTTCCAATGTACCGGGAGCGCAGGGTGCGCCGGTCAGTTCGCTGTTTTCTAATAGTTTGCGATAGATTTTCTGCTCTTCGCTAACGCGCAGGCAGTAGGGCACTTTGACAATATAAACCCGGTCAAGGAAGGCTTCATTATTCCTGTTATTGCGAAAGGTCATCCATTCCGATTCATTAGAGTGGGCCAGAATAATGCCGTCATAGGGTAGGGCTGAAAAACCTTCGGTCGGATTGTAGTTGCCTTCCTGGGTGGCGGTCAGCAAGGGGTGTAATACCTTGATAGGTGCTTTAAACATCTCTACAAATTCCATCAACCCCTGATTAGCTTTACACAAAGCACCTGAGTAGCTGTAGGCATCCGGGTCGTTTTGGGCAAAAGTTTCCAACTTGCGGATATCCACTTTACCTACCAGGGAGGATATATCCTGGTTGTTGTCATCACCGGGCTCGGTTTTGGCCACACCAATTTGGTCGAGTACCGATGGGTGCATTTTTACCACTCTGAATTTGGAAATATCCCCGTTGTATTCGTGCAGGCGTTTTCTGGCCCAAGGCGACATAATGGTTTTCAGGTAGCGTTTGGGAATGCCATATTCTTTCTGAAGAATGTCGCCATCTTCGTCCGCATTAAATAAGGCTAGAGGATGGTCGTTGACCGGCGAGTCTTTGAGGCAATAGATAGGGACTTTTTGCATCAACTCTTTGAGTTTCTCAGCAAGAGATGATTTACCGCCACCTACAGGGCCGAGTAAATAGAGGATTTGTTTTTTCTCCTCTAATCCCTGCGCCGAATGTTTAAGGTAAGAGACTATCTGTTCGATAGCTTCCTCCATGCCGAAAAAATCAGAGAAAGACGGGTAGCGAGCTATCGTTCGGTTTGAGAAGATTCGGCTTAGCGCAGGATCCTGGGAGGTATCCACCATTTCTGGATCACCGATAGCCAGTAACAGCCGCTCTGCCGCATTGGCATATGCAGTCTTATCCTGTCTGCACAGGTCGAGAAATTCGCTGATACTGTATTCTTCTTCTTTGTGAGCTTCATATCGTTGTTGGTAGTGCTCGAAAATACCCATAACCACCTCCGGGATAATCAACTGGAATCACATGATTGATATAAAAGAGAAGGCCTAGTGTTTCAGCTGCCTTTACCTAAAGGTTAGACGCTATTTTTCGCCTATGTGCTGCAATTTACAGATTTCATTGCAAAAAATTGTATGTGGGCGGGCAAAAACCGCATGCTGACGGGCCAGATTTGCTGCCGGTAAATTGCGCCGGAAACAATTCCTAACTAAAAGCTCGGCATGCAGAACGACCCGAGCGTGGGCAGGAAGGCAAATACGCTATTACTAACACTCGCTCTTCCATGGATCCCTTATTGGAGCGCTGGTTACTGACCGATGAGGTGATTAACAATTATCTCGTGCACCATCAAACCGGTCAGCCCATTCCGGCTGAATTAGTGGTGAAAATTAAGCAGGCAGCGACCTTTAACGAAGGCTTTAAAACCACTGAGTATCTGGCCTCAACCCTTATCGATTTGAAGCTGCATATGGTCGATCCGACAGATATATCGACCCCGATGCCTTTGAGCGGGACACGTTGACGGCCATGGGCATGCCAAGGTGGATGCCTTGATGCAGGATCGCGGTTTTATGCCAGGTAAAAGCGTTAAAATGTGATTTTTTAGGGTTGTAAAAAAGGCCGCGTAAGCGGCCTTTTGTTATTCTGCCAAAGTGGCTTTGGGGTTTGGTCCCCATTGGTTTTCTTCGGCTTGGCTGTCCTGAATCATAAACAACAGTATTACCAGGAAACCAATCAGTGGGATGAGCAATAGCAATGCCCACCAACCGCTGCGACCGGTGTCATGCAGGCGACGAACCATGATGGCAATACTAGGGATGAATATCACCAGCGAGTAAATCATGCCGGGAATGCCACCGAGAAAACTCAGCACCAGTGACACGATAAAGTTAATGAGAAAGACCATCCAGTACTCTTCGCGTCTGGAACGGGTGGAGAAGGTGAAGTAATCAGTGAAAAATTTCTTATACCACTGCATTCTATTTCCTTATTCAACATATTGATTAGAATGAATTTTATATCAGAAAATCGAGACTTCAGCTATTCAGGATTAGTTATGTCGAATGATAAGGATGCTGCCGCTGCCAGACTTGACCTGCCAATGTGTCTGGACAGTGGGCAGCTGTTGGTACAAGCAGAATTGGAGGCCATTGCCGAACACATTAGTCACCAGAGTATTGAACGCATTCAAGGCTTGTATATTTGGGGGAAGGTCGGACGCGGTAAGACCATGCTGATGGATAACTTTGCCAGGCAATTGCCTGCAAAGTGCGTTAGGCGCCAGCATTTCCATGAGTTTATGCGGGATTTGCATCTTAGCTTAGGGCAGATGAGCGGACGGGAAGACCCGCTGAAGCTTATTGCCCGACGTCTGGCTAACACATGTCGGGTGCTCTGTTTTGACGAGTTTTTTGTTTCTGATATCGCCGATGCCATGCTGCTTGGCAGGTTGCTTCAGGAGCTTTTCGCACTCAATGTGGTACTGGTTGCAACCAGCAATTGTGAACCGGCACAGTTATATGCAAATGGCTTGCAGAGGCAGCGATTTTTGCCTGCTATCGCCGCAATTGAGCAGCACTGCCAGATTATGCATCTGGATGGACAGATTGATTACCGTTTGCGTGAGCTTACGTCTGCACCCTGTTACTGGGTATACGATGCCCAGGAGATGACGCTGGCCAATAAGCGCCTGCTAAATGAATACCAACTAAAACGTGAAAACGACATGAGGCTGATGGGGCGGTCTGTTGCTTGTTTGGGAACAAACCGCAATACGGCGGCATTTAGCTTTGCTGAGCTTTGTCAGGGACCGCGAAGTCATTTGGATTACATTGAGCTGTGTGAACGTTTTGACACACTACTGTTGCTGGACGTTCCACCGCTATCAGGGCCGCGACAAGAGCAAATAAAAGCCAGAGGCACCGAAGATGGCGCAGAGGGCTCCGGGCAGACCGGTGAGAGAATTGTGAGTTTGGGCGTTAATGACAATGCGACTCGGCGTTTTATTGCTTTGGTAGATCAGTGTTATGGGGCGAGCGTGAAGCTATTTGTAACGGCTCGTTTGCCCTTGGATTCCTTGTATACGGAGGGAGCGTTGCTGTTTGAGTTCGAGCGTTTGAAAAGCCGTTTGGTGGAGATGGGCTCGAAGGAATACCAAGAGGGTCAGTTATCTCAGTCCACAACTTATTGATCCATCTGGGCTGTTGTACGTAAGTTAAAGACCCATTGTTCAGGATACAGTCTATGCTCACTTTGCATCACTTAAATAACAGCCGTTCGCAGCGGATTCTTTGGTTGCTTGAAGAGCTGCAAGTTCCCTATGAAATTAAAACCTATCAACGTGATACAAAGACCATGCTGGCACCTCCTGCACTGAAAGACGTGCATCCATTGGGCAAATCGCCGCTGATTACCGATGCCGGCCAGCTGTTGGCAGAGTCCGGGGCCATTATCCAGTATTTGTGCGAGCAGTATGGACCCCAATGGATACCGGAAAAAGGTACCCAGGACTATTTGCAGTATCACTATTGGTTGCATTTTGCCGAAGGCAGTTTAATGCCACCCATGTTGTTGAAATTGGTCATGGATAAAATTCGCAGCAATCCAATGCCATTTTTTATCCGTCCCGTGGCAAAAGGCATCGCCTCTAAAGTGATGCAGGCTTTTGTCAGCCCCAATATTCAGAACAATCTGAACTTCATTGAACATTCGTTGGTTGAACGCCAGTGGTTGGCAGGCTCCAGACCAAGTGGCGCTGATGTACAGATGAGTTTTCCTCTTGAAGCTGCGTTGGCTAGGGGCTTAGTACCTGAATACCACACCAATATTCGCCGTTATGTAGAGCGCATTCACGCCCGGCCTGCCTATCAGAGGGCGCTAAAGGCGGGGGGAGACTATGCCTATGCGGGTTAGGTCAGGCCTGCCTAATAGAGTCCTTTACTCAGCCTTCCCAGTGTAGCAACCGCATTTTCCACTTTGTCGGTCCAGGGCAAACCATAACTTAGCCGGATGCAGTGGCGGTATTTATCCGATGGCGCAAATAATGTGCCCGGCATTGAGCTGACACCTGATGGCAATGCTTGTTGAAAGAGCTGATTGCCATCCAGCCTTTTGGGGAGCTCCAGCCACAACACCGCGCCACCGGCCGGGCTGCTGACTCTGGTACCAGCAACAAAGTGCTCGGCGATGCAGGCCAGCATGCGTTCCTTGTTGACGAAGAGCACCTGGCGAAGTTGACGAAGATATCTGTCATATTCGCCGTTGCCAATAAATTCTGACAGACTCCACTGATTGAGTAATGAGGATGAACAGGACAGGGCTCGCTTGAGGCTGGCAGCTTGGCCTGCAAAACCTGGGGCGAGCAACCAGCCGACTCGGTGGCTGGGGGCGGCAGTTTTGGAGAATGAACTACAAGTCAGCACCAAACCCTTTTGGGCATAACGCTGGGCGGGTATTCCCCTAGATTCACCGAAATACAGGTCACCATAAACATCGTCCTCTATGAGGTACACCTGTTTTTCTTCCAACAGCGCCACCAGTTGTTGTTTGGTACTTTCATCAATCAGCGCGCCCATGGGATTGGTAATACTGGATGAAAAAACACAGGCCTTAATGGGATGGCGTTCAAGTGCCTGAACTACATCCTCGACACTGATACCCTCTTGTGAGCAAACCGGAATTTCGTAAGCCAGCATGCCCAGACTCTCGATAAGTTCGAGAATGCCGAAGTAGCAAGGGGACTCAACCGCAATAATGTCACCAGGTTTGGCCACCAGTTTGAGTGCCAGGGTCAAGGCTTCCTGCGCACCGTTTGTGATGACAATCTGACTGGGGTCGACTGTCATATCCATGTCCAGATAACGCCGGGCCAGTTGCCGTCTTAGCGGTTCAAATCCAGCAAAGGGGCCATAACCTATGGCTTCTTCGCCCGCCATGGACATCACGCGTCGCATGATTCTTGCCAGTGCTTTGTTGGTTGGTAGGGCTGCCACTGGGTTGCAAATGCCCAGTGGCACAATGCCCGGCACATGAATGGCATTGTAGGCCTGCTCAATAAGTTGCTGCCTGCTGACCGGTAAGGCTTTGGCCGCTAATCTGGGTTTACGAGGCGTGGCATTGACCGTCAGGCTGGCGCGTAAGAAATAACCCGACTTAGGTCGGGATTCCACCATACCGATACGTTCAAGCTCTTCGTAAGCCTGCTTGACGGTAGGTACACTGATATTCAATGTGCTGGCTAACTGACGCAGTGAAGGAATGCGCTCACCGGCCCGCAAAGTGCCATTTGTCTGCATGTCACGAATAATGTCTGCCACCTGTCGATACAGGTAAGTGTGGTTTTCACGATTGACTAATGGTTGCATAATCTGTGCAGGTCGCTTTTTTACAATCTGTATATGTTCAGTATACAGATAATCTTTATCATAGCTCTCCCTGCAAATAAACCAGGACGTGCAATGAAAAACCTATTCCTTTATGTAACCACTGTGTTGATCTGGGGATCAACCTGGTTGGCGATTGAGTTTCAACTGGGCGTAGTACCGCCAGAGGTTTCCTTGGTTTATCGTTTTGGTCTGGCTGCAATCCTGATGTGGGGGTACTGCTGGTATCGCAAACTGCCCATGCAATTTGGATTGGTTCAGCATGGATTCTTTATGCTGTTGGCACTGTGTAACTTCGGCTTTAACTATTTGGTGCTGTATTGGGCGCAGGCTTATCTGACCTCAGCGCTCGCTTCAATCGCATTTTCCACCATGCTGCTGATGAATATCCTGAATACGCGTTTGTTCTTCGGCCAGCCTATTGCCGGGCGTATTTATCTTGGAGCCCTAATTGGCATCGCTGGAATTGTGCTGCTGTTCTGGCCGGACTTACAGCAACTCGATCTGTCAAATAAGGTCTTGGTCGGGCTGTTGATGGCGCTGGCGGGCACATTGATTGCCTCGTTTGGCAACATGGTCAGCGTACGCAACTCCAGGCGCCAGGTTGGGGTGCTACAGGGCAATGCATGGGGCATGTTGTACGGCACTCTGGTATTAGCCGTTGTGTCGGTATTAACGGGGGCCAGTTTTAGTTTTGACTTCAGGGCGCCTTATATCATTAGCCTGTTGTATCTGGCCATATTCGGTACGGTTGTTGCCTTTGCTTGTTACTTTGTGCTCCTGAAGAACATTGGCCCGCAAAAGGCCAGTTATGTGATTGTCCTGTTTCCGTTGGTTGCGGTGGCGCTGAGCAGTTGGTTTGAAGATTTTCACTGGAATCAATTTACCTTATGGGGATTCTTACTGGTGTTATGCGGTAACGCCTTGGTACTAACTCCTTATGCAAAGATTCGCAGTTGGATGACCTCAAGTCCTCTGTTTATGCAGCGTAAGGTTAGCCAATAGGTTATTGCTGAGCGGGTTTCTAGCTGCTATATCAAATACTGCTGGTTTGGTATTTTGGCAGAAGGACGATGACAGTGATGTTAAGCAATAAGCGTGGCTTTGCTGATAATCAAGATGGTTTGTCAGCGCAACTCAAGCACCTTCACGAGGTGGCGGCGCTCAATTTTAGTTTTCTGAGCCGTATTGCCGTGGCGCTGTACGACAGTAGTACCGATATGGTGCGTACTTTTGTCTACAGCGGCAAGACGTGCGGTCTGAATCACTATCAGGCAAAGCTCAGCGAATGCTATTCGTTGCAGGAACTGGCCCACTCTCATGGCACAAGGGTGGAACAAAACCTCAGTGTATTTGCTGACAGCAAACATCGTCATGCCTATGAAATATTCGAGGCAGGTTATCGCTCCAGTTACACGGTTCCCATGCTGTGGCAAGGTCAGTTACTCGGATTCGTGTTTTTTAACGCTGACCGTATTGATGCCTTCTCCCCCCGTTGTTTATCTGAATTGGATGTTATTGCGCAATTTTTGACCTTGCTGATAGCAACCCAGCAGTCCAATGCCAGAATGCTGCTGGCGACGCTGCGCTCTGCCCGGGATATGACCCATTCCCGGGATCCTGAAACGGCATATCATTTAGAACGTATGTCCCGTTACGCCAGGCTAATTGCTCTGCATACGGCAAATGAGTTTGGCGTAGATGATGATTTTGTTGAACATGTGTATTTATTCTCACCGTTACACGATTTGGGCAAAATCAGTATCCCAGACAGCGTGTTGCTCAAACCGGGCAAGTTGACAGACGCTGAGTTCGAGGTGATGAAAGGGCATACACTGACCGGCGCTGAGATGGTCGATAAGTTGATGGGAAATTTCGGCTTGAGCCATCTTCATCACATATCAGTTTTGCGTAATATCGTGCGCCACCATCATGAAGCGCTGGATGGCAGCGGTTACCCTGATGCTCTGCAAGGGCGGGATATTCCGCTGGAAGCAAGAATCGTGGCGGTGGCCGATGTATTTGATGCCCTGACCAGTAAGCGCCCCTACAAGGAGGCGTGGGACAATGACAGGGCATTTTTAACCTTGCGTGAGATGGCGGGAAGTAAGCTCGATCCCTTCTGTGTTGAAGCCTTAATCGACCAGCGAGCTGAAGTAGAAGAAATTCAGCGGGTTTTCAGGGAAAACCCGTTCGGTTAATTAACCTGTGTGGCGCTTGATTGCTGGGTGGTGTTTCGTTTGGGTAACCAAACTGCCAGCCCTAAACCCATCGCCGCTAATAACCAAGCCCACAGATCCCCAAACTTGGCGTAAGGGGTCTGGCCCTGATAACGGGGAACGCGGCTGACCAGCACGCCCTGCTCAAATTGCGGAAGCTGGTCGAGCACCCGACCATCAGCGTCGATGACTGCCGTAATGCCATTATTGGTGGCCCGTAGTACCGGGATACCGAATTCTTTGGCCCGTACCTGGGCTATTTCCAGATGTTGATGGGGGCCGTGAGAGTGACCAAACCAGGCATCATTACTGACCGTGAGAATATAGTCAGTATGATCATGCAGGTTGGCACGGATTTGATTAGGAAAAGCTATCTCAAAGCAGATGGCCGGGGCCAAGTGAAGCCCATTTGCTTGCAGATTACGTTGTTGAAAATCACCGCGGCTGAACGATGACATCGGCAAATCAAACAATGGCGCTATGCCACGCAACCAATCCTCAAAAGGAATAAATTCGCCAATTGGCAGCAAGTGATGCTTGGCGTAGCGGTTAGCATGTGGATAGCGATAATGGCCTTGTGCTTCGCCATTTTGACTACCCAAAACAATCAGATTATTGAAGGCGTCACGGGTCTCAAAATTGTAGTTAACAATGCCGGTTACTACTGCCGTCTGGTGACTGGCGGCGGTTTCATCCAGTTCCTGCAAATAACGCAGCGCCAGAGGCTCCAGCTTGGGAATGGCCGCTTCCGGCCAGATGATCAGGTCTGCATCCCAGTGGGAGTCGGTCAGTTGCCGATACAGGTTCATGGTGGGTAAATCCTGCTCGGGCACCCAACGCAGAGATTGTTGGATATTGCCTTGCACCATGACCAGTTTGACAGATTGTCCCTTATCCTCAGTCCACTGCTGTTTACCTAAAAGGTAACCGCTGATAAGAAGGACCGCGGTAATCATAAAGGCGGATTTAAAATGACGCTTAGGGACTAGCAAGCCGAGGCTACAGGCTAAGGTCACAAGGAGCACACTGACACCGGTTTCACCTAAAATTGGTAAATAGCCGCCAAGCGGCCCGTGCAGTTGACTGTAACCCAGCGACAGCCAGGGAAAGCCGGTTAGCATCCAGCTTCTGAGCCATTCACAGAAAAGCCAGATAAAACCGATACCTAATGGCCAATACGAAGGGGTAATAAAGCGTACCAGCAGCCATGAGGCGAGAGCGGGGTACAGAGCCAGATACGCACTAAGCAGTAGCATCAGACCTATGGATCCCACCAGAGGCAAGCCACCGAAATCCGCGATACTCACATGTACCCAGCTAATACCGGCACCAAACCAGCCCAGTCCAAAGCTCCAGCCGCTCAGAAAGGCATGTGACCTTCCTTTATTGTTAAGCAGCCAAAAGAAGCCGGCTAACAACAGCGGAGCGATAAACCAGACGCTAAATGGTGCGTATGAGAAGGTTAAACCTGCCCCCAGCAGAAAGCTGAGCAGGCAGGTTGGCAGCAGGCGTTTAGCCGCCTTGATCTTCGGCGTCATCCTTTTTCGGCAGACTCACTTTTAATTGGATCAAACGGCGTTTGTCCGCATTGGTGACGCGAAACTCAATACCATCGATAACCACGAATTCATCACGCATAGGCATGTGCCCAAATGCGCGCAGCACGATACCGCCAATGGTATCGGCTTCTTCTTCGTCAAAACCGGTATTGAAGTAATCGTTAAAGTCCTCCACAGAGGTCAGGGCTTTAACGGAAAATGTGCATTTATTCAGAGGACGGATATCATCCGTTTCATTCTCTTCAACATCATGCTCATCTTCAATTTCACCGACGATCAGTTCAAGAATATCTTCTATCGTCGCCAGACCCGACACACCGCCGTATTCATCCACCACAATCGCCATATGATAGCGTTCCTGGCGGAATTCACGCAGTAGTACATCAACGCGCTTACTTTCCGGAACGATAATAGCCGGGCGTAGGATATCTTTAAGTTTGAAATCTTTTTCGGGGTTGAAGCCGTATTCCAGCAGATCTTTAGCCAGCAGAATTCCCTCGATATGATCTTTGTCTTCGTTGATCACAGGGAAACGTGAATGGGCTGACTCTAATACTACCGGCAGGAACTCTGCGACAGTTTGGTCAATGCCGATGGTTACGATTTGCGCTCTGGGGATCATGATATCCCTGACACGCATTTCACTGATTTCCAGCACCCCTTCGATCATGTCGCGGGTGGCGTTGTCTATGACATCACGTTGCTGGGCTTCGTTGATTACTTCAACCAACTGTTCTCTGTTTTGCGGTTCTCCCGACAGGCTCTGGACTATCTTTTCCAGCCAGCCTTTATTGGAAGAACCGTTGCTAGAGTGGGGACTGTCGTCGCTCATAGGCTCCAATCTTGTATCTCAATGAGGGGGTATCATTCCCGATCCAGGTAAGGATCGTCAATGGCTAATTTTGCCAGGATGCGGATTTCCAGGTTTTCCATCTCCTCGGCATCAATGTCGTCTATATGGTCAAAGCCCAGTAAATGCAAGGTGCCGTGCACGCACATATGTGCCCAGTGATGTAATAGCGGCTTATGTTGTTCCGCCGCTTCCCGTGCAACGACCTGGGCGCAAATCACTAAATCACCCAGTAAACTTAGTTCAATACCAGGCGGTGCTTCAAAGGGAAATGACAGTACGTTGGTCGCATAGTCTTTGCCACGGTACTGATGATTCAATTCGCGGCTTTCGTCTTCATCAACTATGCGCACGGTTATTTCGCCCTCTGCCAGTTGCACTTCCTGCAACACGGCATCAAGCCAACTTTGAATATCTTGCTCTGTGGGTAGCTGAGGCGCGCTGCTGGCTATCTGCAGGTCCAAAATGGCACTCATGGATTGTTTTCATCCTGCTTATTGCGCTCGGCGCGGCGGAGCTCTTCTTCGGCAAGTTTACGTTCTTCCTGTTCACGCTCATGTTCTTCATAGGCCAACACAATGCGGCTAACCACAGGGTGACGCACCACATCGGTGGCATCAAAGAAGTTAAACGAAATATCGTTGACGTCCTTGAGCACTTCAATGGCATGGCGCAGACCACTGCGAGCGCCGCGGGGCAGGTCTACCTGGGTGATATCACCCGTAATGACGGCCTTGGAATTAAAACCGATACGGGTCAGGAACATTTTCATCTGCTCAACCGTAGTATTCTGGCTTTCATCCAGAATGATAAAGGAATCATTCAGGGTACGGCCGCGCATATAGGCAAGTGGAGCGACTTCAATAACATTGCGCTCCAGCAGCTTTTCAACCTTCTCAAAGCCAAGCATTTCGAACAGCGCGTCGTAGAGCGGGCGCAAATAAGGGTCGACTTTCTGTGACAGGTCGCCGGGTAAAAACCCCAGCTTCTCACCGGCTTCCACAGCCGGACGAGTCAACAGAATACGGCGGATTTCCTGACGCTCCAGGGCATCCACTGCGCTGGCAACTGCCAGATAGGTTTTACCTGTACCGGCCGGACCAATGCCGAAGCTGATGTCGTGATTAACAATGTTCTGCACATATTGCGACTGGTGCGGATTACGCGGCTTAATCACGCCTCGTTTGGTTTTAATATGCACTTCTTTGCCGTATTTGCCTGCTTCGGCCTGCTCAATGCATTTGGCTTCCTGAATGGCCAGGTGCACCTTCTCTGCATCCAGTTCCGGAATAGTCCCTTTAACTGGCTGCGTTTCGATATACAACAGTTTCAGTAGCTCCGAGGTGGCCATGGTTTGTTGGGCCTTACCCATTACCTTGAACAGGTTGTCACGGTAACTGATTTCCACCCCAAGGCGGCGCTCAATCTGTTTGATATTGTCATCAAAGGGACCACAAAGGCTAGAAAGCCGTTTGTGGTCATTAGGTTCCAGTACAAGTTCGTTACTGACCAGTTGATTGGGCAAAGATCCTCTCCTGCTTATTGCATACTGATAGGAATGTACTGACCAACACCCAGGGTGTCTGGTTGGTTGGCCTGCTTCTGAATAATACTTTGGGGATTGACACTGACACGCAGCCCCATATCAGCTTCCCGTCTTATTACTTCACCGCGCAGTGAGTTGGCAAACACATCGACGATCTTCACATCGACAAATTCACCAATCATGTCATCGCTGCCGACAAAGTTAACCACCCGGTTATTTTCGGTACGACCGCACAACTCGCCGGCATCTTTTCTGGATGGACCTTCCACCAGTATGCGCTGTTCGGTACCTACCATCTTACGGGCAATATCCATGGCCTGCTGGTTGATACGCTGTTGAAGCAGGTATAAGCGCTGTTTCTTGGTTTCTTCGCTGACATCATCCGGCAAATCTGCGGCCGGTGTGCCTGGACGAGCGCTGTATATAAAGCTGAAGCTCAGGTCATAGCCAATGGTCTGGATAAGATCCATGGTGGCCTGGAAGTCCTCGTCGCTTTCACCTGGAAAACCAATGATGAAATCTGACGACATACTCAGGTCTGGGCGAATTTTCTTCAGGCGACGAATTTTGGATTTGTATTCGATGGCAGTATGACCACGTTTCATCATGGTCAGAATACGATCAGAACCACTTTGTACCGGCAGATGTAAATGATCCACCAGTTCAGGAATGTTGGCATAGGCTTCGATAATGTCGTCGGTAAATTCTACCGGATGCGAGGTGGTGTAGCGGATACGGTCAATGCCATCAATGGCCGCGACTAAATGAAGCAGTTCGGCGAAGGTGCAGATGCTGCCGTCATGATTGACACCACGAAAGGCGTTGACGTTCTGGCCTAACAGGTTTACTTCACGTACCCCTTGTTCAGCAAGCTGGGCGATTTCATAGATAACATCGTCCGCTGGGCGGCTGACTTCTTCACCACGGGTATAAGGTACCACACAGAAGCTGCAATATTTGGAGCAGCCTTCCATGATAGACACAAAGGCACTGGGGCCTTCTGCGCGTGGCTCGGGTAGACGGTCAAACTTCTCGATTTCCGGGAAACTGATATCCACCACCGGCGATTGTGTGCCTTTGACCTGATTAATCATTTCAGGCAGACGGTGCAGGGTTTGTGGGCCGAACACGATATCCACATAAGGTGCCCGATCACGGATATGCTCACCTTCCTGCGATGCCACACAGCCACCCACACCAATAATCAGGTCGGGATTTTTCTTTTTCAGGGTTTTCCAACGGCCCAATTGGTGAAAGACCTTTTCCTGGGCCTTTTCGCGAATCGAGCAGGTGTTGAGCAGGATAACATCGGCCTCTTCGGGATTTTCAGTGGCCTGATATCCATGTGTTGAATCCAGCAGGTCAGCCATTTTCTCCGAGTCGTACTCGTTCATCTGGCAACCCCAGGTTTTGATGAATAATTTCTTGCTCATACTGCTTTAAGTAAAACCCTAATAAGTAAAAAAGAAAGGCCAGGTGCCTTCCTTTAAAAATTTGGTACGTGATTAACCGCGTATTTTACCGCCACTGGCGCCAGGTTGCCAGCTAATCACCATAACCATCTTTGACGAATAGTCAGATTGGCCGCCCAGATGATCAACAAGGTGCCTGCCAGTAAGCCTGCAGAGACAGGTTCCTGCCAGAACCAATAGCCCAGAAACGCGGCAAACAGCACGCTGCTGTATGTCAGCAGGCCAATGCGCACAGGCGAGGCCAGTTGAAAGGCTTTGGTCATCAGTAATTGGCCTATGGCGGCCATCAAGCCCATTAGCAGTAGCCAGGGCCAGGCCGCATTCGGCATAGGTTGCCAGTTGGCCAGCAAGGGGAAGAATGATACCAGTGTAGCCAGGCCGGTAAAGTAGAACACGATGCGTCCAGATGGCTCTGAATCGCTGAGTTTGCGGATGGTACATTTGGTAAAGGCGACAAAGGTTGCACAACAGAGTGCCAGCAGGACAAAGATATTCCAGCCGCCAGATTCTGGACGCAGAACAAAAGCGCAGCCGATAAAACCCAGGCCAATGGCCATCAGGCTTTTCTGACTGATGCGTTCTTTAAGCCAGAAATACGCAATAATCGGCACGATAAAGGGGGCCACAAGAAGGGCCATCATGGCTTGAGCCAGGGGAAGGTTGGCTAGCACATAGAAGAAGCAATACATGCCCAGCAGGCCGGATGTGGAACGCAGCAGATGTAAGCCAAAATGCTCGGTCTTAAGTCCCTGTGGGCCTACTTTACATAGCCAGGGCAGTAAAAACACCAGGGCAAACAGATTGCGGAAGAAAACCAATTGGGATTGATTCAGGCTGTCACTTAAGTGTTTTACCAGCGCGCCAACGCCAGCAAACAGGGCTTCTGCCAAAATCAGGCTCAGGGCGCCGAGCAACATGGGAGAGCGCATAACCATCCTGATAAAAATAAACGCGCGCCATTCTAACAGAGGCGCGCGTGGATGTTATGCGGGGTGCAGAAAAACCTGGTCTTTAGTTAAATATTGTCAGTCGCTTTCTGTATACAGGCTACGTAGCTTCTTCTTGTCTATTTTGCCTGTTGCAGTTAAGGGCAGTGCATCGACAAAGCGCACCTCATCAGGCTTCCACCATTTAGCCACTTTGCCTTCAAACCATTCGAGCAAGGCATGCTCGTCTGCCGCGTCTTTGTCTTTGGCAACCGCTAACAACAAGGGACGCTCATCCCATTGAGGATGGGGCATGGCTATCACTGCTGCTGTAGCGACATTCGGATGACGACAGGCAATTTCTTCCAGCGCCAGTGAACTTATCCATTCACCGCCGGATTTGATCAGATCCTTGGCTCTGTCGGTGATATGCATGTAGCCGTCTGGGTATAAACGTGCCACATCGCCTGTGCTAAACCAGCCGTCGGCCTTAAAGGCATCGGTGTTGGGCTTGCCAATGTAGCCGTTGACAATCCAAGGGCCGCGGATCTGTAAGTCGCCGCTTTGCTCACCATCATTGGCCAGTACCTGGCCATTGTCGTCAACAATTCTCAGTTCTACACCAAATACGGCTTGCCCGGGGCAAAGTCGGTGTTCGCCTTGGCCTGCGCGGTTTACCGTGCCGATGGGGGAGGTCTCGGTCATGCCCCATGCCGGTCTTACTTCACAACCTAAGGCTTCAAGCCCGGCACGCAAGCCTTCGGTGCAGGCGGCCCCCCCAACAATGACGCGTATACCGCCTGTTACTGGTGTTTGCTGGTGATTGACCCAGGCCTGTAACACAGTGGGGACACCGGCAGCCAGGGTGACCTGCTCCTGTTCAATGAGCCTGGACAGCATGGCGCCATCGCCCATAAACCGGCCGGGTAGTACCAGTTTGGCGCCTACCATGGCGCAGGCGTAAGGCAGACCCCAGGCGTTAACATGGAACATTGGCACAACCACCAAGGCGCTGTCCGTTGCCGATAAACCGGCAGAATCAGGCAGAGCGATGGCTAAGCTGTGTAAAACCGTGGAGCGATGGCTATACAACACGCCTTTGGGATCACCGGTAGTACCCGAGGTATAGCAGCAACCACAAGGGGTATTTTCATCCAAAACAGGCCATTCGAATACTTGTGACTGGCCTGCAATCAAGCTTTCATAATCATGCCAAGCTAAATGCTTGTGTGCCTGAAACCAGGCGGGATCCAGTTGCGTGGCATCGCCCAGCACTATAACGCCTTTAAGTTGACTCAGGTTACCCAGGAGTGGCAGTACGAGCGGCACAAACATGGGGTCGACAAATAACCAGCGGCACTTTGCATCCTGGAGAATGTAGGCCAGCTGTTCACTGAACAGCCGGGGGTTGACGGTATGGCAAATAGCCCCCAATCCGGGCACGGCAAAGTAAATCTCCATATGCCGCTGATCATTCCATGCCAGGGTTGACAGACAATCTCCGGGCTGGACCCCTAAACCTTGCAGAGCGTTGGCCAATTGGGCGACCCGCTCGGTCACGCTCTGATAACTGGCGTGATGGATTTCTCCATCAGCGCTAACACTGACAACTTGTTGCTCTGCATGTACACGACGCATATGCAGCAGTATATCACTGACATTTAAAGGCTTATTGGGGACCAGGTTCAGCATCGGGCTCTCCTTGTTTATACTTCTTTTATTATGGTTCAGAACTGGTATGTGGCGCGCAACGTCAGGGTCCGCGGATCTCCATAGTACCCAGTTACTATGGGAAAGCCACTGTCAGTTAAATCGTAACCCGTGGTGCGATATTCCTTGTCGGTCAGGTTCTTAGCTTCCAGCGCCAGACGCCAGTTGCTGTTATCCAGGTTAAGCAAAAGGGTGGCATTTAACAGGCCAAAGGCCGGCTGTTTGAGCAGTGCACTTTGGTTAGTTACAGGTTGTACCTCGTCTCGCCACTGATAGTTGAGGCTGGCTGACAATTCACCCATATCCGTCCAATTCCAACGTTTTTGCAGATTAAGGCTAAACGCCAGTTCAGGGACGTCGGTAAATTCTTTTTGCTTGGCCAGGTTTATTCCGCCACTTAAATATTCCTGATAACTGGCATCCAGATAGGCAGCGTTACCCCATACACGCCAGCCTTTTGCTGGGGTCCAAAGGTATTCAAACTCAATGCCGCGGATACGGCCTTTACCGGCGTTAGTGAAATCACCAAAAAAGCCATCATTGTTGCCGTCATTATCACTGTCGACGCCGGTAAATATGCTCAGTTGGATGTCTTTGTACTGGCTATGGAATAGCGCGAGACTGAGCTGAAGTTGATTGAACAAGGTAGGTTTTATGCCCAGCTCGTAGGTAAGTACGCTTTCTGGATCGTATGCCTCGGCTGAATCAGGGACTTGCAAGGTATTGGCTCGTACATTAAAGCCGCCACTTTTAAAGCCTTTGGCCACCGAGCCGTATATCAGTAAGTCGGCATTAGGTTGGTAGTCCAGTGCCAGGCGCGGAGAAAAATCTGTCCAACTTTCTTTATTGGTAAAGTCTGCGCTGACCAAACCGTTTGGCTGAGTAAAGTTATCATCGCTGAACCCCTGATTCAGTACTTGTGCTTCTTTACTTTCCCGCCCCGCTCGTAGTCCCATGCTCAGTCGCCAACGCTCACTGAATTGCCAACTGGCATCACCGTATAAAGCCACTGTGCGCGTGTCCACTTGCCCACCACTTACGCCATATTGATAGTAAATAGGACCGGGAATTAATGTTGGTGGGGCTAATCCCAGTGCCGCAAACGGCAGCGCAAAACGATTGCGTATTTGTCCGCCGGCTTCGGCTTCCATCAGATACAAGCCGAATACCGCCTGCCATTCATCACCACTGTAGTTAAATTGCAGCTCCTGGCTTAGTTGGCGGTCAAAGTAGTCTGCATCAACATCAGCGATGGGGTAGGGACCGGTATCAAAGTCTATGGCACCCTGGGTATCGCCATCACGCCAGGCTGTCACCGCTTTCATACTCCAGCTGTTGTCGATGTCCCAGGCCAGTGTTAGCGAAGCGCCCTGGCTATTGGTGATATTTTTATCCAGAGTCATACCGTTATCTACATCATAACGGTCGGTGCTGACCGGTAAAGGAGGTTGGCCTTCAAAGTAAAGTTCAAAGCCATTTTCCAGCATGCGCCTGGCCCCACGCACATTGGCATTATCGCGGGTTTTATCCAGTGCAAGTGTCACAGTGGTGTCATCCCCCGCCAGCCACAGCAAGCTGGCCCTGGCAGTTAAGATGTCTTTATTACTGACGTCTTTGCCGGTCAGGCGATTCTCGCCAAAGCCGTCGCGATTAAATGACCCAACTGCGATACTGCCCAGTAGTGTGTCCGGCACTAAGCTCCCGGAAGCCGCGAATTTGCCATCTATCTGTCCATAACTTCCCATCGCCACGTCGGCTTTAAGGCTCAAGCTGTCTTGCGGTTGACGGGTGATATATTTGACTGCACCGCCTACTGTATTACGCCCATATAAGGTGCCTTGGGGGCCGCGCAATACTTCCACGCGTTCCACATCAAGCAGATCCAACAGTGCGCCCTGAGGCCTTGCTAAGTAAACATCGTCGAGATAGATGCCAACGCCAGGCTCAACTCCCCACAGGGGATCGGACTGTCCAACCCCGCGTATATAGACGGTGGCGGTTGAGCTGGTACCCCGTGCTGCATAAATACTCAGAGATGGCACCTGACTTTGCAGATCCACCAGATTATTGATGGCATTGCGTTCTATGGTGGTTTTATCCAGAGCAGAAACCGCCAGCGGAATATCCTGCATGGTTTCGCTGCGTTTACGCGCAGTAACCTGGATCTTCTCTATGACGCTGTCCTGCTCTGTAGCGGGCTGCTCGGCTTGTGTGGGTAACGCGCACAATCCGGCTAGCAGGGTAACTGAGGTACGGAGCTTATGCATGATGTTCTCCAATTTATTGTTGTAGGGTTGGGCCGTCAGGACTTTGTGTTTGCTTCCCTGCTCGGCACTGACTGCCGATAAATTCTGTCAATACCTTATTCAGTGCTTGTGGTTGGTCTATTGGGGTGGCATGACGAGAGTTTTCTATTACGACTAATCTGGCATTGGGCATCAGCCTGATGTATTCAGCTTTGTGGCTGATGGGGGTGTAATCCTGATCGCTACTGATGACCAGGGTGGGTTGCGTAATTTGGGGCAACGAGGACTGAACTGAAAACTGGGATATCGCACGCAGGGCGAGCTGATAACTGGTTTTGTCCATTTTCGCCATACCAGATTCAAAACGCTCTCTAAGGGCTCGCTGGTTGGGCTGAGGAAATAACTTCCGGCCAATGACTCGTCCTAGCGAGCGCATGCCTAGCACGCTGATAATCAATTGTCTGAACATCAGCTGCCAACGTTTCTTGGCTGAATTGGCTAATGCTTGTGGACCGGAATTGATGATGACCAGAGATTGCACTGATTCTTTGGCTTGTAGCGCCAATTCAAAAGCAACCATCCCCCCCATGGAGAAGCCGACGACATGATAGGTTGGCAACTGAAGATGTTCCATTAAGGCTTGTGCATCTTCCGCCAGTTGACGCATAAGGTAAGCCTGCCTGACGGCAGCACTTTGTCCATGCCCACGCAAATCCAACGCGATAACCCGGTTGTTATTGCTCAGCGCGGCTATTTGGTCGAGCCAGTCTTCAGTGCATGATCCTAAGCCATGTAACAGCAGTACTGGCGCACCTTGTCCTACGTCCTGATAGTGCAGGCGAACATTGTCGTGATGAAAGTATTGCATACATCTCCATTAAGGAATCGGTAGTTCGGTTCCGAATTCAATTTATGGAATATTGATTCCGATTTCAAGTGAAAGTGTTAAGTAAATGGAAATAAATTGTTGGATTTTCAGCGTTGGGTTTTGTCGGGCTAGTTTTCTGTGTGGCTGGCTCTGCTCGTCACGCGTAAATAAGCCAGGATTATTTCGGCAAACTCCTGGATCATTTCTTCCTGACTAATCTGTGGCAGGTTACCTGTGACCGTATGTTGATTAAGTGCACCTATCAGAAAATGTATGCAGATTTGCATGGCCTTGGCGGGCTCAGGATGCTGAACTTCCTGAGTATGCAGCTTCAGCACCCCGACAACACGGCTAGCCAAATGCTCATTCAGTTGATGAACCCTATCCCGGAAGTCGGTATCCTTGGAGGCTCTTAATATAAGGGCCCTGAGAACACCTTGCCGACCTTTAGTTAATCCCACCAGACATTCGGATAACGCGAATATAAACTGATGCAAAGGTTTGTTTTGCCAATCTTCAGGGCGTGTAAGCCTGTCCATGGTTGCTATGGTTGACTGGAAAAAGCGCTGAATCAACAACTGGGACAAGGTGTCTTTGTCTTGTAAGACACGATAAAAGGTCCCCACCGACGAGCTGCCCTGTTCGGCAATTTGCGCCACACTGGCGTTTTCAAAGGCGTTCTTTGCCAGCAATTGTTCTCCGGCTGCGAGCATGCGCTCCAATGCATCACGACTGCGTTGCTGAGCAGGCTCGGGAACGGAAATAAACTGGGCAAAAGCAGGGCACTTCAACATAGCGGTTTTATAGGCTTTGCAATATTCAGGATAATAAATGGAATCTGCCTACCATTTAATCATGCATCGTCGTGTTAGCCAAGCGTTGGGCGAATAGAAGTGCGGGAATGAAGAATGCCGCTGAGCATTTAATACAACAATGTCAGCGGCCCAGGGAGAGAGTTAAAGTTGTTCTGGCTGTACCTTTTTACCACTGGTATCGCCGGCTTGAGGTGGATTGGCGGCAATTAGTTGCTCTGCTAACGCACCAATCAACTGATCTTGGATATCGTCTTCCAGTTTGTCTTCAATATCCTGCTTGGTTACCTGATATTGATACGCCATGTAGCTCATGCTGTTGTTCAACTTATAAGTGAACACATAACGAGGGAGGTCCTGATCCTGAGTCAGGGCGCCGTGGCTGCTAAGACTGACAAGCAAGCCGAGAGCGGCAATTAAGGCTATACGATTCATGGTTGTCTCCGGTGGTAGCAGAAGGTGCTTGATATATATGTAGCTGCAGAGAGGCAAAAAGTTGTTTTGCGGATGTAAGAAAGTTTGTCAGTTCGGGCATTTAGCCTTGAGTTGTTACAAGTCAAAGAAAAACCGCTGGTGGTCGACGAAATCACGCGCCCTGTCGTGCTATGCTTGCCGACAAATGGAGCCAAGTGTCTGAGAGTATGCAGAAATACGATGTTGTTGTGGTTGGTGGCAATATGGTTGGCGCAAGTGTTGCGCTAGGATTGGCTCACCAAGGGTATCGGGTTGCAATAATTGAGCCTGCGATGCCAACGCCTTTTGATCCAGAGCAGGCCCCCGACATAAGAGTTTCTGCTATTAGCCTGGCGTCAGAACAACTGTTGGATAGATTGGGCGCTTGGTCCTTTATCAAGGCGATGCGGCATTGTTGTTATCGACGTTTATCTGTCTGGGAAGAACAAGGGCGTACAGATTTTTCCGCCAATGAACTGGACTGTGAGCACTTGGGACACATCATTGAAAACCGCATCGTGCAGTTGGGACTGCATCAAGCGCTGGCAGCGTATCCTGTAAGCTGGTTTAGTGCCGGATTAAAAGGACTCCAGCAAACCCATGAGATGACGGTGGCTGAACTTGATGATGGCACCAAACTGCAGGCCGAGTTGATCATCGGCGCTGATGGTGCTGCCTCTCGGGTTCGGCAATTATCGGGTATTGCGACCCATGGTTGGCAGTATGCCCAGCAAGCTCTGGCGATATCCATCAAAACCGAACAAGCTACGCAAGATATTACCTGGCAGCGTTTTCGGCCCAGCGGTCCATTGGCTTTTCTACCTCTTTACGATGGATACGCATCGTTGGTCTGGTACGACAGTGCTGAGCAAGTAAAGCGCTTGAAGTCTTTGACCTTTAATGAATTGAAAATAGAGATTCAATCCAACTTTCCTGAGCAGTTGGTTGATTTTGATATTCTGGAAACGGCCAGTTTCCCCCTGACACGCATGCATGCCAATAGTTACGTTCAGGGCAGGGTGGTGTTATTAGGCGATGCAGCCCATACCATTAATCCGCTGGCGGGACAGGGCGTTAACTTGGGTTTTAAAGACGTTGCCTGTCTGTTGGACCGGCTTGCAGACAATACCTGGCGCATGGATAAAAGTAAGTTGGATAAACTGCTTAAGCAATATCAGGGCAAGCGCTACAAAGATAACCTGTTGATGATGTCGACCATGGATGTGCTGTATGCCACCTTCAGTAATGATCTTGCGCCAGTAAAGGCTTTACGTAATTTGGGCCTGAGTGTAGCGCAACGAGCGGGGCTCTTAAAGAAACAGGTTACTCGCTACGCCATGGGACTTTAAATTCTAGAACTGCTATTTATCCATCAAAATAGCCCAGACACCTCCAATAAGCCCTGTCGCAATGATGAGCAGGGCAAAGGCGATGATCACCGAAACAACACTTTTAAACCAATCCCAGGCTTTTTTGGGGCCAGGTTGGATGAGTGTCAAAACTGACGAATACACCACAAGATAAATCACCGCCGTAAAGGGCATGCTTTGGGCATGAATACCCAATAACAAACACGTCAGTGACAACAAGCTAAGATGGCCGGAGAGGTACAGGAACAGCACTAAATACTCTATGGTGGAGTAAACAGACTTTGGAAAAAATAGCCTGGCCATCCAGGCATGTAGGAGGGCGGTGAATAATCCCAGGTAGACGACGCCATTGTGAATAAGCATCTGCAGCTTTCCGAAAGCCTTGTCCTGGTTTACCTGGCTCAGAGGCGTGCTGGGATCGGACAGATTGACATCCATCATGGTGGCAACGAACAATGAGGCGGTCATTATCCAGAACGCATAATGCAGAGGGTTGAAGTAACGAACGCGCTTACCTTCGATGTAATCTCTGCAGGTTTGTACTGGCGCCAGAGTTAAACATTTCATGGTATGAAAGAAAGGTGCATTCAGGTTAATTACCCCTTGTTTAAGCATCTCCCAGACAGAGAGGAAATTAAGTCGCTGAGCTTTCTTTTGTCCGCAGTGTGAACAATAAGTGTGGTCTTGAGGTTGGCCGCAATTCAGGCAGGATGTGCTGTTAAAGTCCATGAATTAAGATGTTGAAATACTTAAAGAACTCAGACTTTATCTATATGCCTCTGGCTGGTCAATGTGTATGTTTTTTTTACGGGCAGTTGATACGCAAACAGTTTTCCGATTCTGCCAATTTGGCTTGATAAGGATTACCTGAAGGTTGTTAGACAAGAGATAAAGGCGGCACAAGCCGCCAAGTTTAGCTATCTCGCCATTGCTCGGTACTGCCCTGAATTTCGCAGTTGCCGTTTCGATATTCAGGTGTCTGACCGGCTTTGCGCTGTGCCAGGTAGTCACGGCTGACATTAACGATAGTCGGGGTAAGCCACACTATGGCAATGATGTTAATAACCGTCATCAGGCCCAGCGCCATATCCGCCATGGCCCATACCTGAGGTAGGGAGGCCATGGAGCCCCATAAAATCATGGCCAGGTAACCCGCCGTATAAACACTACGTCCGGCGCGATTATCCAGTTTGAACATATGCAGGTTACTTTCGCCATACGCATAGTTGGCCACCACAGAAGTGAAGGCAAACAGACTGATAGCTGCAGCGACAAAGTCATTACCACCACCACCTAAATGAAAGGCCATCGCATCCTGGGTCAACCGAATACCTTCCATTTGCTCTCCTTGCGAGCCTCCGGCAAGCAAAATTATCATAGCCGTACAGGTACAGAGCACCATGGTATCCAGGAATACCCCCAGCATTTGCACATAACCTTGGCTGGCGGGATGATTCGGGTTTGGTGTAGCGCTGGCAGCGGCATGTGGCACGCTACCTGAGCCAGCCTCATTAGAATACAAGCCACGTTGAATACCATGTTTAAGGGCGGCACCAAAGGCACCCCCCGCAGCCTCCTGCAGACCAAAGGCAGAGGTGATAATGTTATACAGCATGGCTGGCACCTGCTCGATGTTCAGCAATGTAATACCGATAGCGACCAGGACGTAGCTGATACCCATAAATGGCACCATCCATTCAGAGAAGCGAGCAATTCCACGCAGTCCACCGATAACTATCACGCCGGCAAGCATGATAATCACTACACCGGCATGCAAGGTGGGAATACCATAGGCGTGATTTAAGGCATCGGTGATGGAGTTGGCCTGCACGGCACTGAAGATAAAACCATAGCCAAGGAACAAACACAGGGAGAAGGCGATAGCCAGCCAGCGTTTGTTCAGCCCCTGTTGGATGTAATAGGCTGGTCCGCCGCGGTACTCGCCGTTACCGTCTTTTACTTTATAGAGCTGACCTAAAAGGCTCTCAGCAAAGCCGGTTGCCATGCCTAAAAAGGCAATAACCCACATCCAAAATACCGCACCGGCTCCGCCTAGTGAGATAGCGACGGCTACCCCAGCCAAGTTACCTGTACCAACCCGGGCAGATAAACTGGTGCACAGTGCCTGAAAAGAACTAATACCGGCTTTGTCGTGCTGGCCGCTGCCTTTTAACAGGCTGAACATGTGGCGGAACTGGAAAATCTGTACGCCGCCAAGGCGGACACTGAACCAAATACCGGCAAGGATTAGCATGGCGATAAGTAGCCAGCCCCAAAGTACGCCGTTGACGGCGGAAACGATGTCGTGGATCACTGTTGCTCTTTATTCTTATTGGACTTCTGGACGCCTATACTGGCGTTATTGTGGTGTTCTGTCCAGCCGCAGAGGTGTGATAGGGCAGATAAAAAGCAAAAAGCCGGTCAGAGACCGGCTTTTCTTAATATGGCTGGGGTAGCTGGATTTGAACCAACGCATGGCGGGATCAAAACCCGCTGCCTTACCGCTTGGCGATACCCCAAAAGGGTCAAAACTATACCGAGAGAAATTGGCTGGGGTGGCTGGATTTGAACCAACGCATGGCGGGATCAAAACCCGCTGCCTTACCGCTT
>NZ_JAFKCS010000070.1 GCF_017255015.1 Bowmanella yangjiangensis
CTTCCCGCTGGCGCGCGGCGGCGAAGCGATCGATGCGCTCGGCCAGCGTAAGGCGGTGGGTAAAGTGGTGGTGGAGGTACGGTAGGAGGCGTCGCGCGCACCGGACACGGTTGCGCGCAGGTGTCCAAGGTCGCTCTAGCGGCGGCCTTGGTGGACAGACATCAGGCAATGGTCAGAGGGCTTGGGTCTGAAGGCATCGTTGAGTTCGCACAGATCAGTTGTAATGCTGCGCTGGCAATGCTGCTCAACGGTAAACAACACTTACCGGTGATGGCCGGGCCGCACCACATGATGCAGGTAGTTCGGCAATACAATCCACCCACCCATGGCATAACGATCTCCTTCCATTGAGACCTTCAGCTTAACCAATCAGGCGAAAAATAAATCTGCCCCCTTTTCCCGCCTTTTGCTTAATGTTCCAACCTTGGAATCTCCACATAGACAGCCTCAATTATCGCAGCATTGCCAAGCTCATCAGCATTAGGTGCATAAAATCTAACCGCCCCTCCTTTTATACTTATGCCAGTATTATCATCCTCACAATCAAACGCAACACCTTGATCAGATAGAAATAATTCTGCCTCCCCCAGACCAACACCTAAAAACTGTTTTTCAGAGAAATAGAATTCTGCTGCCGGATAATAAAGCTGAATCCCACACGCATTATCATCAGCGTCATACCAAACTTTAGCTATAGATCCACCAAAAGCATCAGTTGAATTATCAGAAAATTCAGTCCTCGGAAAAACCCGACATTCCACTCCTATTGCGCGTCTTACGTCGCCCCTATTGCGGACACCAAAAAAGATGTCAACCCCATCGGAGTCACTATATTTAAACAACACCTTCACACCTCCTTAATAAACTGCTTAGAGACTAAAAGGGGACAGATTTATTTATGACACAACGCCGTCAGCCTAAAAATAAATCCATCCCCTTTTCCAAGCATTGACGCCAGGCCGGCTAATGGGTGTCTCCTATTACTGATCAGAACAACCTCAGCTGCTCCACTACTACTGGATCTAATTGTTCAAGGTCAAAGTCCGGATTCGGAGGTTCTCTGGTCATTTCTGCCAGAGCCTGCCGCTCCTTGAGTCCATCATCGTCATTACCTGGAAAACTATGAGGAACCCCTATGTCAGATGCGAATCTTTCAACACTTCCCGGAAGAACTCTTAGTTCATGCAGTCTATGCGCCACTAAAAACTGCTGCAGATCACGACAGCTATCCGCCCCCTGCATCTGAGAAAACCCAAAACAGTCAGCACCAGAGTACTCCACTGGAGTTGCTTTTCCGAGAAGGATGCCACTTTTGCAATGCATACAGACTAAATAGTAACTTACCGACATTACGGCCTCCAAGTTACAACACCGGGAAAAAGGGGACAGATTTATTTATGACGCAGCACCGTCAGCCTAAAAATAAATCTGTCCCCTTTTCCCTAATGAACAGAAGGAAACGGGCTATCAGCAGATAGGTTTCAGTATTTATTTTCGAAGTATTCTAGACAACCAGCCCTTCTTCTTTTCCTTACGTTCGGGATGAGTAGTTGGCCCATCAGGACGAAGCAGGTCTCCGGGATAGTTCTCATGCCCTAAGCAGAGGCTATCATCCAGCCCAAACGACTTGACCGCCGCCACCGCCTCGATACACCAACGTCCAAAGTAGCTCCCTTTTTCTAAAGGATGCTTCTCTGGATCGCCGTAGGTATACCACCACAGCTCATCCTTACCCTTGCGTTTCAACTCCACGTACCAATGATCGACGAAGTCACGCAATAATGTGGCCTGCTGTTCTTTCGGCGCATTCACGGCCTTGAGCAAACGGGTATAGGGTTTCGGATGCAGAAGCTCCGTACCAATTCGCCTATCGGACTGTCGACTGGCAATTACCCTATCTAGTAATAGGTCCTCTCCCTCACCGCCAATCAACATCAACAGGCGCTGCCATTGCTCATCAACAATATCAAGTACAAGTGCAAGCCCAACCAGCCAGAAGCACCAATTATAGTGATTAAGAACCGACAAGCTGAACGCCCAAGAACGGCAGACATTCAAATCGTGCTTGGCACATATCTCAACAGAAAGACTATCAGAGAGTTCCCACATATCGAGCAACATAGAGAACGAATCTTTTAACGAGGATATTTCATCCCCCCTGGAATATTTTTGGAGAATTAGCCTGACAACATCCATCGAAATATCGAATGTAAATTGAGGCTTATACTCAGGATTCTTAGAAGGGACAGAAAGTAATTTCGAACATCTTCCCAACCAAACATAATCCTTTTCAATCCGCTCATCCCAGTAGTCAAGTTCACCTAAAGCATCACGCATCACGGGGCAGCTCCAACTACATTAGTTCCAGGACGTAGAATGTTCGAAAAGGGGTGATTTTATTTATGGCGCAGCGCCGTCAGCCTAAAAATAAATATGTCCCCTTTTCCCGTTTGATCAAATCGCCTTTTTCAAAATCGGGAATGACCGAAGGCGACCCAAAATAACACCCTAGTTCAGACCTTCCCTTGATTCACCATTACTCTCCAACGATGTCGTCCGTCTCCTCATAATCTTCCGGCTTACTGTAGTCATACTCAATATTAAATTTCCCATCAGGATAAAGCGTAAAAATCAGCCCCCAAATGCGCTGCCCATTTTTTTGGAGAACATCATCCCTAATCAGGATCGCCGCCTTGCCACTATCAATACAGCTATTTGGCCAAGCCAATGCCTTTTTATCAACGTTGCCGAAGCTTTCAAGCCAATAGACTGTTGATGCCATCCGGTGATAAATCTGACAACTACAGAAGGCTTTATCCCATGAGCGCCCCCCAATAAAATCAATAATCCCTCTAGCCAATTCATTATAGGCATCTTCAACTGTATTCATGCCTCACCTCATTGAATAAATGTGAACTGCTTTAACTCACCATCCATCATGGCATACACCTTGAATTCACTCGGCCTAACCCCATTACCTGGCGGGTATTTCACCTCAATTTTGACACTAACGGCTTTGCCAGCCTCAAGTTCTTTCCGTAGAGTAAAAAGGGGACAGATTTATTTATGACGCAGCACCGTCAGCCTAAAAATAAATCTGTCCCCTTTTCCGTGGGGGGAGTTCAGGGGCAGGATCGCGGACGGGCGGCTACTGCCTGGCGCTGGCCGCGAATAAAACAACACCGGCGCGGAGCCGCTGTTGGGTAAATATTGCGACTATTTATTCCTCAACAACTTTCTGCGCCTCAATAGCAAAGTCAGCAATCAGCTGATAATCAGCCTGGCCTTTCGCGAATTTCTTGAGGGCTGGCACCAAGTAATAGAGCAGTAATTCCGCATCAACATGATTCATGGGCAAGCGTTCTCTAACGCAACCTAGAAGCGTACTTGTAGACATAAATGAAGCAAATAACTCATAGCCATAAGCACCAGAAAAAGGGAGCTTCTTAAAGTAATAATTAGCCAATCTCCTTTGATCAGCGCGCCTCCAAGATCGATGAGGCATAAGCAAAAAGGCCTCGCCATAATCTACGGAATCAATGGGGTATGTGCTTATCAACCATTCAGCCGCCTGTGCAGACTCCATCTTAGCGAGATACCTGCAAAGCGATCTCTGCTTTTCATTCACAGCCTGCTCACCTTGAGTTAAATAGGTTTTGAGGTAGGCCAGCATTACTGCTTAAACCAGCAGGCGGCTGATAATGGCCCGAATTATTAGTCCACTGAGATATCGTCCCCCTACTTGGCCCATCATTATTTCCAAAGCGAATAGAGCCGGCGTACTTTACCTCCCCGCCACCACTCAGACCCAAAATGGGTGGAGAAATCTTGGTTAACATTCGGTCTTGCAACGCGAATAGTTCCATCAGGCATAGTGACAAAGTCATATGAGCCTGAAGGAGTGATTTTCTTCCCTGTTGATGTCTGCAGCCAATAGCGGCCCGATTCATCTTGAACAAGAGTTCTTACCGGCCTCTGCGATATGGCGACATCATTAGGACGCAAATTGACTAGTGTTCCACGCTCAGTAAGATTTGGAGCACTTACTGTTCCTTTTGGACCAAAGAATTAGGCCATCAAATTCCGAGGCACACAGCCTTTTTCAAAGAACCCTCTAAAAATATCAACAACAGTCTCAAAATCAGTACAAACCGCTGAGGCATCAACAGCATCCCCTAGAACATCAACTGCCTTACCTGCATCTCCACTTCCGAGATAGGATCGAACAGTGTAATCCTCACCATCATCTTCACCTAAAGTCATCGCGAACATTCCATGATCCGCAACAACTTGCAAACTCAACAACTCAAATCCGCTGAGGTTCGCAGCCTCTAAAGTAACAGAGCCAGACACCTCACACACTTCCCTCAAGTGAGATTCAACATTACTCCAAGAGGGATCGTTAGTTCTCCCTCCTTGGCACTCCGCTCCGAACCCAACGACCCATGATAGAGAAAGCTTCATCATCTAATCCCTCTCTCTCAAAGCGCGCATCCCAGGCTGCCAATATAAAGTCTTACCGGTTGCAACTTCTTTAACTGTGAGAGAAGTGAGCCCGGACTTCTCTGCCATTGCAGCTATGTCCCCTTTTCCCGGAAATGTAACGCCGATAGTCTTGTTCAGCAGCAAACACCACCTGCCGGTTATGCCCTCGCTGCACCACATGATGTGGGTAGTTCGGCAATACTAT
>NZ_JAFKCS010000700.1 GCF_017255015.1 Bowmanella yangjiangensis
CGATGATAGCGGGCGCGGTGAATTTGTGAACCACCGGTCGGCGGCGGATTTTCCTTGTGCCTGTGATGGAGGTGGCAATCGTCTCTCTGGGTGTTGGACGGCGCGACTCCTATACTGGCGGGCGACTCTGAAAAACGGCCTGCGTGGTCAGCGCTGCGTTCGCAACAAGCTGACTACCTTGCCGAGCCTTTCGGAGGCACCCTGTGGCCACCTCGGGCTGCCAGCAGGGACGCGAGGCGACTTTCTCATCGGAACGGGACATGCTGCATGCAATGGATTTTCATGCTGGTCGGGTTGGTGCTCGGCACGGGCGCCAGCGAATCGCTAACCGGGGCGCTGCTGGGCGGGCTGATCGGCCTGAGCCTGGGCCAGGCGCTG
>NZ_JAFKCS010000701.1 GCF_017255015.1 Bowmanella yangjiangensis
CACTGCCCCGATGTGGTGCAGTACCTGGAGCGCCACCTCGATGCCTTGTTCGCCGATTTCCGCTGTACCCCGCAAAGCTGGAGCGAGACCCAGGCCGCGCGCCAGGTGCTGGCGGCGTTGAACCTGCAGCTGTTTCGCCGGCGCCAGAGCGGGCAGGGCGTGGCCGAGCTGCATGCCGGCATGCTGTTGATCCAGGGCGAGGAACTGCAGTTTCTGCAGGCGGGCAGCGTCGGCCTGACGCGGGTTCGCTGCGGCGCGTCGAGCACCCTGGTCGGGCGTGACGGTCAGGCTCTGGGCGGGCAGGCGGAGCTGGCCCTGGTGCAGCACAGTCTGCTGTTGCAGCGTGACGAGCGGGTGTTGCTGGCGCCGCAGCCGTT
>NZ_JAFKCS010000702.1 GCF_017255015.1 Bowmanella yangjiangensis
GCAGATCACCTTCACCCGCCACGGCTGCGCACCCGAGCAGACGCAGTACAGGCAGGAGGTGCGCAACCACTCCCCCGGCAGCGGCAAACCCATCCCCCTGGCCGTCCCCAGGGCACGCACCGCGAAACCCACGACACGCTCCAGGGCGCCCGTGATCGTCGGCGAGCAGGATGACGGCTGCGGCAACCTGCTCAGCAGCAGCGAAAAGCGCCAGGCGATCATCCGCCGCGAGGTGCGCAGCGGCATGAGCAGCGCCGACGTGGAAAGCAGCCTGGGCAAGCCGGACATGATCACCCGGCAGAACGGCAGGCAGCGCTATCACTACCGCGACAAGCGCGGCGACAACCAGCTGATCAGCTTCGACGAGGCCGGCTGCG
>NZ_JAFKCS010000703.1 GCF_017255015.1 Bowmanella yangjiangensis
TTCACCCTGCAGGCGGTAGAGCTGGCTGACCTCGAAGCGGCCATCGTTGCCTTGGCCCTGGCTGCCGCCCAACTGGCCGGCCAGGTCGGCGAACAGTTCGCCTTGGCCATCGCTGGCGAGCTGCCTGGCTTCATGCTCGATGCCGGTGTTGCCGCCGTCGACCAGAAGGAAGCGGCGCTGTTCCTGACAGGGGCTGAACAGCAGCTGGCCGTTCTCCAGTTGTACCTGGCCCTGCAGGCGGGTGGCCGGTGGCGGGCCTTCCGGCTTGCCGGTGTAGACCTGGCAGGCGGTCAGAAGCGGGAGTAGGGCGATGCTGCTGAGCAGGGAACGGGTGATGGACATGAGGCCTCCGAAGCGAAGCGGCCACCATAGCTACA
>NZ_JAFKCS010000704.1 GCF_017255015.1 Bowmanella yangjiangensis
AGGTCAGGTGGGCAAAGAGCTTTACCGAAGTATCTATGTTTTTTGCAGCATGAAGAAGTGCGTGGTAGTTGAACTGAATGTTCAGATTGACCATGTCCACTTGGTGGTGAGAACGCCGCCGAGTTTAAGCGTGTCAGAGTTGATGGGGACATTGAAAGGTCGAACAGCCATCAGATTGTTCAACAAATTTCCTTATCTGCGGAAGAAGAAATTGTGGGGAAACCATTTTTGGCAAAGAGGATACTTTGTTGATTCGGTTGGCGCTAACGAAGACATCATTCGCCGTTATGTGAAGTATCAGGATAAACAAGCCAAAGAGGAAGAGGAGCGTCAACAGCGCTTAGAGCTTTCTTGAGCAGAAAGGCACCCTTCTAGG
>NZ_JAFKCS010000705.1 GCF_017255015.1 Bowmanella yangjiangensis
CATCTGTCGCTCGAAAGGATGAATGGCGCCCTGCAACGGGCCTGTGCGCGGTGACCCAAGCGCGATGAATGACGGACCATCAAAGGGACGGGGAACTTTCCCCCGGGCGACCGAGCAGGCATGCTGCGCACCTACGCATCACGGGAGCGACACGATTCATGGAGATACTGCTGAAACTCTGCGCCTCGCTGGCCCTCGCCATGGGCGCGATCTTCGCCTTCCTGCCCGGCGCGTTCGGCCTGCTCAACTTTCGCAACGAACAGCGCCAGGCCTGGCTCAAGCACCTGGCGACGCTGAGCTGGTGGCTGCTGCTGCTCGCCCATCCGCTCGCGCTGTACCAGCTGTGGCAGGCCGATACCCCCTATCGCTGGCTGTT
>NZ_JAFKCS010000706.1 GCF_017255015.1 Bowmanella yangjiangensis
GGTCAGCCACCCGGTCAACGCCCACCATCTGCCGGGGCGTCCGGGGCTGCACTTGCTGCAACCCGGGCAAACTTGCCGGTTGACTGTCACCCTGCACTACCAGGCGCTGACCAACTGATCACTGGACATTCATCGGACGTCGGCGATAATACGCTTCCGTTGCACCACGCAACTTTTCTCGACGAATAGTTACAGATACTCGTAACAACCGAGACAGGAGAACGATGCCGGCATTTCATGCCGCATTGCACGCTCCCCCGCCAGTCGACGCGAACTTTCCATGCACGCCAGGCCGAAACTGATCGACCTGGTATTGCGCGTGTCATCTGGATCGATCAGGAACCTACAGGTAAACCCCGTGACGAAAGACGAACTG
>NZ_JAFKCS010000707.1 GCF_017255015.1 Bowmanella yangjiangensis
GGATAGCCATGCACCAGCAGCAGGGTCGGGGCATCGGCCCTGTCCCAGATGTAACTGCGCAGGCGCAGGCCGTCGCTGTGAACGTCCAGTTGCTGCGGCGGCAGGTCGTGGCGTTGCAGGGGCGCGTTCATCGGCTAGGACCGACGAGCAGGGTGAGCGGGAACATGGCAGGCTCCGGGCAATGACGATTACATTGTTTGATGTAACTGTCATTGTTGAGCGCCAGGTGGCCTTTGCCTAGTCGTTGCGCCAGCGTTCGAGCGCAAGCGTTACGGCGTTACCGGCGTGTGTCGAAGCGCTCTGCAACGGGGGACAGCGCCAGCAACGGCGGTTTTCGGCCGGGGCAATGGTGAGCAAGTCCAGCCCTTGGTTGGGG
>NZ_JAFKCS010000708.1 GCF_017255015.1 Bowmanella yangjiangensis
GGCGCCGCCGAGCAGCTGCCCTTTCTGCTGGAGGCGAGCATGACCGCGGTGGTCGCCCTGGCCCGCCGCCAGCAACACGAACGCCTGCCCTGGCGCCTGCAGTTCGCCTACGCCGAACCACGCCATGTCGAGCAGTACTGGGTGCATCTCAGCGACGAGCTGAGCTTCGATCGCCCATCGACAGTCATGAGCCTGCCCCGCGAATACCTGCTGCGCCCCTGGCCGCACGCCGGTGCCACCGGCGCGCACATCGCCCGCCAGCAGTGCGACCAGCAGCTCGCGCAATGGGGCTGGCAGGGCAGCCTGCTCGACGAGCTGCACGCCCACCTCAGCGCCCATATCCACCAGCCGCTGAGCCTGGAGCGAGTGGCCGAGG
>NZ_JAFKCS010000709.1 GCF_017255015.1 Bowmanella yangjiangensis
CACGTGTCCTGGCGCGACGCGCATGCCTATACGCAATGGCTGTCGCGCCAGAGCGGCGCCCGCTACCGCCTGCCGACCGAGGCGGAGTGGGAATATGCCGCTCGCGGCGGTAGCCCGAGCTACTACTGGTGGGGCGATGAACTGGACAGCAGCGAGCAGGCGCCGCGCGCCCACTGCCGTGGCTGCGCGACATCACGCCTGTTGCGCAACAAGACCGCCGCCGTGGGCCAGTTCCCCGCCAACGGCTTCGGCCTGAGCGACACGGCGGGCAATGTCTGGGAATGGACCGCGTCGCGCTTCACCCAGCGCTTCGACGGCAGCGAAACGCAGAGTGCCGGCCTGCTCGACGACAGCCCGCGCGTGGTACGCGGCGGT
>NZ_JAFKCS010000071.1 GCF_017255015.1 Bowmanella yangjiangensis
TACCCTGCTGACCGGGCAGAGCCAATCGCTGGTGATCGAAAACAATCCCGGAGTCATGACTCCGGAGGAGATTGCCGAACGCTTCAGCGCTTTGCAGGCGCTCAAGACCCATCCGCGTGATCAGCAAGTCAACAGTGCCCTGATGGCCAGACTGGAGCGCCTGTACCAGGAGAGCCTGGGCGATCTGCGAGAGCATGTAGGGGTGTTGGCCGGGCATTTTTCTGCGGTGCTCGAGCGTCAGGACGAGCGCGAGATCCGTGAGGCGCGCGCGGAACTCCTGACGCGTCTGGATAGCATCGAGAGCGGTTACTGACATGCACCCCTGGACCCTGTTGGGGCTGAGCGCGGATGCTGACGTACGTAGCATCAAGCGACGTTATGCCCAGTTGCTGAAAGACACCCGGCCTGACGACGACGCGGACGCCTTCCAGCGCCTTCGCCGCGCGTATGAGCTGGCTCTGGACATTGCCCAGCGTGGTGACGGCGCCGCCGTCCCCGCGCCGCCTTCCGAATTCGTGCCGCCTCGGCAGGAAGCCGCTGCCGAGGCGGAACAGGCGAGCCTGCATGAGCCGATCGCTCGTCTTGTCGAGGCGTCCCCCTCACTGGACGCGGCATTGCAGCAGGCAGCTGATTTGCAGCTTGAGCGAGAGTTGCAGCTGTATTTGCTCGCACGCTGCAATTCTCTGGATGAGAAGGGCTGTGAAATCCTTCGCTGGGCCATGGCGCGGCTGCACTGGTTGTCGCCCTGGCAAGCCGACTACCTGCCGCAGCTCCAGCTGGAGCTACTGGCTGACAGGTGGCTCGCCCAGGAGCTCCAGGTGGCGGCGGCTCTGCTGCAGGCGGGAACGGAGCGGTCTGTTCTGGATCATCTGGTCGAACTGGCCCGTAGCGAGTGGTTGCGGCCATTCGAGCGCAATCTGCAGTTTCAGGAAGGCGTGCTACGTCTGCTTGAGCAGAATGAGCAGTGGTCTCCTGCTTTCTTCGAGCGGCTGGCGGACCGCTTGGGATGGGTTGAGGAACAGGGGCGGTTGCCTTGTCCGCTCGATCGCTGGGAGCGCCTGAACAGGCGTTGTGAGTACCAGGCGGTGAAGCAGCGCTTGCTCAAGCACTTGAACGAGAAGTGGCCCCCGAGTGCAGAGCAGCGCGCCGCCTGGCTTCTGCTCAAGCCCATGACGTCGATCGAGCGACGTCTCCTGGTCGACCGTTTCGTCGAGGAGGATTGGTGGGCCTGCGAAGCGCTCGATGGGCGGCTCAGGCAGGACTACCCCGAGCTGCCCGCACAGCTTGGCGCTACTGCCTGGCAGAGCTGGCAGGATTGGCGCCCACGGCGCTGGGCCTCGGCTGCGGCTTGCTATGCCTGGCTGTTGCTCTTCGCTGCCATGCTGCTGGGGATGTTGTACGGCAATGATCCGCTTCAGATTGCGGGGCATGGCAAGGGGCTGCAAGGCGCTGTGGTGGCGAACCTGATGTCCAGTCTGGCCATTGTCGGGCTGCTCGCCAGCCTGGTCAGGGGATGGAGCAGGCTGACGCGGTTCATGCTGTGGGCTGAGCTTCCCTTGAGTCGCTTGCTGCTGCCAGCGACCTGGCATGCTGATGGCTCTGGCATGCTGGTCTTGCGTCATTGTGTACCCGCCGCCGCGCTGGCCAGCCTCGTTGCGCTGTTCGACCCCTGGACGGGTGGATGGGCCTTTGCGCTTGCTGTGTTCGCCCTGGCGCTGCTGTTTCTCGGCCACGTCTGCAGCGGCAAATCGCCCTGGCCGGGTTCGCTCAAGGGCGTCAGTGACATGTTCAAGGTCGACTACAGTCGCAAGGCGGAGTGGTGAGTTCGATGCTGCCCAGCGATATGTTCGACCTCGATGCCGGGACCGACGTCAGGAGCGTCAAGCGCCGCTACGCCCAATTGCTCAAGCAGTTTCGTCCTGAGGATGACCCGGAGGCATTTCAGCGTCTGCGTGATGCTTACGAACAGGCCCTTGAGTGGGTCAGCCGCGGTCAGGGCGCGTCCACGCCAGTACTGGAAAAGGCAACGGACGCGACTTCGGATATCACGCTGCCGCGTTCCAGCCTTGAGCCGGCGGGGGAGCCGGATTGCGCCGAAGCGAAAAGGGTGCGTGCTTTGCCCGATACCTGTGGGTCGATGTCAGAGGCATTGGCACAGGCACGTGAGATGCATCAGGAGGAGGTGTTGCAGCTCGAGTTGCTGCGCCGCAGTCAGTTGTCTGGTGCGAGGGCGATCGAACTCATCAGATGGGCCGTCGAACACCTGAATTGGCTGACACCGTGGCAGCCCCATTATCTTCCGGCCACCGCCATGGCCCAGCTGGCGCAGCGCCTGCTCGAGCACGAGCTGACCCTGCTCTGGGAGCAATTGCCTACGGTCACCGAAGCCGTACTCTATGAAAACGTCGAGGCGCTGGCGTGTCAGAAATGGATGCAGCCCCTCGAGCTCAACAGTCAGTTGCAGCAGGGCCTGATTGCCGTGCTGGAGTGTTACCAGCACGGCTCACCTGATCTGCTCAGGCAGATGTCGGCATTGTTTGGCTGGAACGACAGGGATGGATTCCTGCCTTGTGACCCTGAGCGCTGGGAGCGCCTGGCTGACCACCTCGCTTATACCTCCATGTGGAAAACCTTGTTGAGTCAGCTTGCGCTGCCGTCACCGCAGCAGCCGAAAGAGCGCGCGTGCTGGTTCCTGTTCAAACCCATGAGCGATGCGAAGCGCCGGAAGATGGCCGACCGCTTCGAACCGGCCGACTGGGCTGCCTGCGAGCACCTGGCACGTGAGGTCGAACGACGCCAGCCGCACATTCCGCAGCGCATGGGAGTCGAATACGTTGCCAACTGGCGCCAGTGGAGACACCAGGACTGGGGCGGCTGGGCCATCCTGTATGCCTGGCTGATCATCTCGGTAGTGTTGATGGTCGATCAGCTGCACCAGGCGCAGTCGGGAGGTGAGACTTCGATGTATCAGGGGCTGGCGCTCGCTCTGATCGCCAGTAGCTTCATGACGGTCATTCTGAGCCAGCTGAGGCGGGCATGGGCGTGGTTGGCACGTGAGTTGGCTCATCCGGATGTATGGGGAAGCCGCTTTCTTGTCCCGCCCGCGATGTTCAGGCAAGGCTCCGGACTGCTGATGTTGCGGCATGTCATGCCGGCGGCTGTTTTCGCCGTGCTGGTCAGTGCCTGGGCGCAGCACGCCCCCATGGCCATCACGCTGCTGTTGGGCACGCTGGTGTTTGTAGCCAGTCTCTGTTTTCTGCACCGGGTGACGCGAGGGGCCCTGCCTTACGCGTGGCTGATCCCCGTCGCACGCCTGGTCAGTGTCATCAACTGGAAGATGTTTCTGCTCTGGCTGGTGATTATCGTGGGGGGCGTGTTGTTGGCGCGCCTGGCCGGCCCGAATGCGCTCAAGCGCCAAGCCATGCCCGCAGACCCTCTGACCGCGTGCAGCCGACCGGTAGGTGAGCAGCAGCAGAGGGATTGCGAGTGGGCCGAGAAGAAACTTCGTGAACTCATGGCGAAGTCGAGGGCCGCCGATTGATCTCGTATCGGCCTTCAGGCCGGCAGAGCGTTTACAGGCGTCTGCCGTTGCCCGTTCACAGGTTGTCCGGCTCATCCTCCCGGATAAATGGTGTGGGGACCTGAGCCGTCAGCCAGACGCCATTCTCCGCATGGAAGAAGGTGAAGCCCTGTTGGTGCATGCGTCGGGCCTCGATCTTCAGTAGCACAGGCTTGCCATAACGCTGGCCGACTGCAATGGCGGTTGCGATCTCCTGTGACAGATGCACATGGTGGCGTGCGCCTGGGATCAAGCCCTGTTGCCTGATCGACTGCAGAAAGCGTGTGGCCGTGCCGTGGTAGAGGAACTCCGGTGGTTCCTTTTCCACGTGCTGCAGGTTCACGCTTGCGGTCGAGTGTCCCTGCACGGCACGTATGCTCAGCCCGTCATCAGAGAGGCTGAAGCGCTTCTTGTCGCTGCTGCTGACCACCGTCCGGATCAGGGCTATATCCAGCACCCGCCCATCCCTGGCGGCGCCAGCTATCAATGATTCAATGTTCGCCCAGCCCTCGCAATCGAGCTGCAGGCCGATTGCCTGCGGCTCATGCCTGAGCACATAGCTGAGGAACTTGCTGGTCTCTTTGAGTCGCTTGGTATCCATACTGTTCGTTGTCTCTGGGGGCGTGGGCACGAGGTCGGACGGTCCGTTCGTTGTGCCATTGTCTCTGTGAGTGCAGCAGCGTCTCGCTGGGCGGGCGCTCATTCCCCCGCCAGCGACGACTCCTCCCGTGGGTCGGCCAGGATGAAGCTGTCACCGGTCACTGCGGTGATGCGTGCCGTGCCCAGGTTGAGCAACTGCCACTGCCATTCCCCGTAGCGCGTGCGCAAGGTGCCGTGCGCCTGGCAGGGGCCGTAGAGGTACCAGTCGTGTTCCTGGCGCGGGGTGAT
>NZ_JAFKCS010000710.1 GCF_017255015.1 Bowmanella yangjiangensis
GTCGCCGACGCCCTGAACGAGCGCTTCCGCAAGCAATAAGCGCCAGCCGTTCACGCCTGTCGGATGCCCCTCTCCCATTCATGAGAGAGGGGCAAAGCGGCGCCACGTTCCCTACCCTCTCCCCGCCCCCTCTCCTGTATTCGGGAGAGGGGCGCAAAGCGCCCAACCGGCCGAGCTAATGGCACAAGACGCAGCGATCCGGCACAATTCGCCTCATCGTTGTCTGCCAGTGTCGCGGCGTCGCCTCGACAGGAGTTGTTTTCATGTCCCTGATCATCACCGACGACTGCATCAACTGCGACGTCTGCGAACCCGAGTGCCCCAATGGCGCCATTTCCCAGGGTGAGGAGATCTACGTGATCGATCCCAACCTG
>NZ_JAFKCS010000711.1 GCF_017255015.1 Bowmanella yangjiangensis
CCATGAGGGCTCCATTACGCTGTTTGACTGGTGTCCACTATGAGCGCCATGCGCGGCTCGTCACAGGTTCGTAACAGCCAAGGTGACAGTCATATCTGGCCAGTGCGTTTTTCCAGCAGAAAGTTAGGGGGGCAGTGCGACCGCGAACAGCGATGTGCTGGGTTAAGGTCTGCGTTCAGGACGGTCATTTACGGCCAGTCGCCGGAACAACCCCTCGATGAAGCACGCCCTCAACCTCACCGCCGAACTGGTGCCCGTGGCCTACGCCGAGGCATTGCTGGCGCTGGCCGAAGAACTGGGCCAGGCACGCGGCGAGCTGTTCGCCGCCGCACGGGTCCGCCCCGAAGTACTGGGCAGCCCCAATGGCCGCCTGT
>NZ_JAFKCS010000712.1 GCF_017255015.1 Bowmanella yangjiangensis
TTTGTCATCGATGGAGGGGGCGGCGGCCAGCAGGCCGGGGGTGATCAACAGGGAAGCGAGGGCGAACGAGCGCAGGTCAGTCATCGAGAAGGGCATCCGGGATGCGAATCATTGTTCGAGTGCTCGCCACGATACTCCGACTCGCCCTGCGCCGCCGCAGCCACGCGCAAAAAACCTCGGCCCGTACTTCACGCGAGCAGCCAGGCAGTCGCAATCCGGGATGCACCGCCGCCACTTGCACGAACTTGCGCATTTTTCTCGCGGCGACTGGCGTTACCGGATGGCGGGTGTAGCATGGCGGCATCCGGGAGAAGCTGATGGCGACATTCGACAACCTGCAGGTATTCCAGAGCATGAGCCGCTCGCCACATGCG
>NZ_JAFKCS010000713.1 GCF_017255015.1 Bowmanella yangjiangensis
CCGATCATGCTTTCCTCTGCCAGCTGCAGAGCCTGTCGGCAGCCAAGGTGCGCACGCTGCTGGCCACTGCCAGCTGAGCTTGCCTCGTATCTGCAGGAGGCCCTGGCTTCATTGCTGAGTGCTACGCCGAAGGCTGAAGCCGCCCTTGCGGGGTGGTAGCCCGGATGCAATCCGGGGGGCGGCGGCCATGCCGCGGATTTCATCCGGGTTACGTGAGGTCATGCGCTCTGCATCCATGCGTGTCGTCACGGCGAGCGGACGCCCTTGCCACTGCCTGCGGCGCGGCTGGGCGCTGCAGCGGCGAGCTTTTTCATGGCGGAGAGCGCTCCACGGGTGGGGGACAGGGTAAACTGCGCGCCTGTTCCCATTGCCT
>NZ_JAFKCS010000714.1 GCF_017255015.1 Bowmanella yangjiangensis
ATGTAGTCCCCACGAAGGACTCATGCTGCAAAAGAAAACGCCGCGACTTCTATAGTCGCGGCGTTTTTTGTGCCCTGATCGAGGCGCCCTGCTCAGCTGGAGTAATCCAGTGCGGTCCAGACGCGGCTCAAGCCCTGCGCCAGCACGCAGTCAGGATTGCTCAACTGCTCGTTGAACGCTGCTGGTAGCAAGGTCGTGTCGCCTTCCGCCATGCCGTGCCGCTCGGTCAACCACTGCAGCTTGCCGCAGTTAGGCGTTTCGATGACGTAACTGGCCGCGATATTGGAGTGGGGGCTCGGCAGACGAACCACATCCAGCACCCTGCCCGCCTCTTCGACCCGGCGGCCATTGGACACCAGCACCGCCCAGGCCT
>NZ_JAFKCS010000715.1 GCF_017255015.1 Bowmanella yangjiangensis
GGTCTTAATCTCACTACTTGCAACTCAGCTCACGGGCTGCCCCTCTGTAATGAACGCCAACATCAAGAATGAGAGCGCTTCATTACTAGTGATTTCTAGACCTGACGGAGGTTACTCTTGGAATATTAATCCTGGGAGTGAAGCAAAAATTCCCTGGTACGAAGGCTGCAATATCATTATCACAGACCAAGATAAGAGATATTACACTGGTAGATTTTCGGTTCCACCAGAACTTGTAAAGCCCCACATTTTTAGCGTCAGTACGGAGCTAATTTATACAGATGAGCTTTTCTTTGCGACCTCCTCCGGTCAACTTATACCTGTACCCAAGGCTGCGAAATGTGGCTGGCCTAACTAGTGGTTCAAATCGTTC
>NZ_JAFKCS010000716.1 GCF_017255015.1 Bowmanella yangjiangensis
GCGCCCTTGGGCATCTGCAGCAGTGCGCTGCGCCAGCCGGCGATCAGGCTGTCCAGGCGAAACCACTGTGGCGTGTCACTCTCGTCGAAGACACTGCCGTCTGCCAGCGAACCGCGATAGCTCACTTGCACCCGGCTACGTGCCGAGGGCGTCGGGCCACTGCCGCTGCCCAGCTCGCTCACCAGCACGCCGTTCTCCAGCACCCGGGTGCCGGGGCGCTGGCGCTGTTCGGCGAGAAAGCGCTGTTCCGCTTCGATAGCCTTGGCATGGCGTTGCGGCGAGGCCGCGATGCGCGCTTCGTGCTCATCGAGCAGCTGTTCGATACGGGCGCTGTCCAGACGCAGCGGCTTGCCGTCGTAGGCCTGGCGCAAG
>NZ_JAFKCS010000717.1 GCF_017255015.1 Bowmanella yangjiangensis
GGCTGGTCTGCCGGGGGACGATTCATAAGTTCCGCTGTGTGCCGCATCTCACCGGGCGGCGCTTTGAGCACGGTGTGACGGACTGTTACACACTGTTCCGGGATGCTTATCATCTGGCGGGGATTGAGATGCCGGACTTTCATCGTGAGGATGACTGGTGGCGTAACGGCCAGAATCTCTATCTGGATAATCTGGAGGCGACGGGGCTGTATCAGGTGCCGTTGTCAGCGGCACAGCCGGGCGATGTGCTGCTGTGCTGTTTTGGTTCATCAGTGCCGAATCACGCCGCAATTTACTGCGGCGACGGCGAGCTGCTGCACCATATTCCTGAACAACTGAGCAAACGAGAGAGGTACACCGACAAATGGCAG
>NZ_JAFKCS010000718.1 GCF_017255015.1 Bowmanella yangjiangensis
GCTTGCCGCTGACCCAGGCATAGGTGAGGCTGCCGAACAGGCGGTCGCTGTCGTAGTAGGTCTCCACCTCGAACCCCTTGAGCGTCACGCCTGGCAGGTTGCGGTAGTTGGACAACGGCAGGTATTCGCCGCACTTCGCGGAAATGGAGCCCCCCTCCGCAGCCTGGCGCTCGCAGGCGATGCTGCGCAGCTTGAAGATCTCGTCCTCGATCCGGTGGTGGAACACCGTCGTGCGGACCTGCAGGCTGTCACCCTCGCGCAGCAGGTTGCCGAGGCTGACCACGCTGCCTGCACGCAAGGCGCGGATACGCTCGGCGTCCAGGCCGCGACTGGTTCCGCCGATGGTCGTGCTGTTCTGCAGCTCGTACTGCT
>NZ_JAFKCS010000719.1 GCF_017255015.1 Bowmanella yangjiangensis
AGTGACGCCATGCAACCAACGGACTGCCGCGCCCTGCTCACCGGCGCCAGTGGTGGCATCGGCCAGGCCCTGGCCGAGCGCCTGGCCAGCGAGGGGGCCCACCTGCTGCTGGCCGGCCGCCGCCTGGAGCCGCTGGAGCCGCTGCTCAAGCGCTTTCCGCAACAGATCCAGCTGGTCCAGGCCGACATCGGCACACGGGCCGGGCGGGATGCGCTGGTCGCCGCGGCGCAGAACTTCGGCGGGCTCAACTGCCTGATCAACGCGGCCGGGGTCAATCGCTTAGGTCTGCTCGACCAGCAGGACGAGCATCAGATCGCAGAGCTGATCGTTATCAACGTCACCGCCACACTGCAGCTGACCCAGCGCCTGCT
>NZ_JAFKCS010000072.1 GCF_017255015.1 Bowmanella yangjiangensis
CATCAACGGGCGACCGCACCAGCACATCGGGCGCAATGAAGAAATACGGACGAGGACCTGGGCGGGTTGGAAGCAGCAGTTGGGGCTGGACGATAATGTGCGGTACCGGTCGCCCTGCAACCGCATCGGCCAAGATACCTCGAGTAATTCGCAAACGCGCCACTCGAGAGTCGTCCTTAGTGCCTGGGTAATCGTCAAACAAGTTCCTGACGACAATCTCGTCAGCATCAATACCGAAGAAGGGAGAAAAAGCTTCGCGCAGGAGCCTAGCATCGCCTGCAAAGACGTTCCGCTCAAACTGTGTACCACGCCGCTTTGAAGATTGGCGCTCACCAAACTCACGATCATACGGCTCACCAACAATCCGCTCGTAGAATCGCTTTTCCGATCCCTCCTGCATCACCATGGCACCAAGGATCTCACAGGATGGGTTGCCGGCAAGCCGGACAAGCGCAGTGCTTCCTTTAACGGTCATCGTTCGTACTCCGCCAGGATCTCCTTGAGCCGGGTAAGGAGACCAACCCGGTGCGAGAGCCGAACAACTGATCTCGCTCTGACAGCTGCTGCTCCAGCTCCATAGCCGCGGCCTCACGCAGGGCGCGGTCCTCAGCCTCATGTTTATCGAGGGATGCAGAAATCACTGCCAGCCACTCGTCATAGAGGAATTTTGTGCGCTGGACCGGGAAGCCAGCATCACGCGCCTGATCGGCCGCCACATACTGCAAGGTAGCCGGGTTGTCAGCGGGGATTTGTCCTTCACTAACCAGGCGTGCCAGATTTATCGTCCAAGCCGCCCCCTTTAAGAACAGGATGCGCCCAGTCATTGGAGCCATAATGCGATCAGCTAAAGACCAGTCAGAACGGGCCCAGAAGCGCTTTACCGCTTGCCCTTGATCATAGGTTATACAGTGACAGAGATAGACCGGGCGTGCTCTAGAAGACTCGAAGGATCTAGCCTCGTCGTTCGACAATGTGCCAAAACGAGTTGCGGGAATACTCCGACCATGCAGCGGACGAATCACACTCGCCAGCAGTAGGGAGTTAAGCGGGCAACGCGCCTCCTGAAGCATGTCCAGTGTGATATCTCGCAGCGGTCGCCCTTTTTTCTCGCGGGGCGACATGAGCTTCTCAAGCTCGGCACGGCGCTCTCGCACCTCGTTAAGCCGGCGCTCAAGCTCGGCTTCCTGGGCTCTTAAATGGTCGATGTCATCAGTAGATTTGCTCATGAAGCAAACACTATCGAGATTTATCGGAGATGTCTATAGGGATTTATCGAGCTTTTTCAGGATCTCAGAGCAATAGAACCTTGTCCCGATGAAAGGCTAGATAAACGGCCTGACGGGGGTGAAACGGGGCGCAACCTTTCTCACACGCTTGCTGCAGCCCCAGACGCTTAATGTCCAACCGGTCGAGGCGTGACGAGACAATGACTTCGCCATGATCACTGAAGCTGATCAGACCTCGATCAAAGAGGCGGTCAACGTGAGGAGCAAGAAGCAGGCCGTTAGCACCATCCAACCGCTCGGTAGCACTGCTGCACAGTCGCCACGGTTTTATGTGACTGGCAATCAGTAGCCGGGGAGTTTCTACAGCTGTCAATCGACACGCCTTTTCAAGCTCAAATACGCGGGCTCGAAACAAGCCTTGACCATGGCGCGCGAGGATAAGCTGCTGCTTAGTTGTGGAGTCCAAATCTGGATCAGTGGCGATCTGGGTTTCTATAGCATCATCGATGCCCTTAAGCCCCGAAATGGCGGCGCGCTGCGCCAGCACAGCAGGTATTTCCGTGGAGTCGGATGGACCAACTAGCAGCTCGAACGCCGCCTGCCCAACCTCTGCGAGATATGCCTTCTGATTGCCGTTTCCTGTAATTGGATGAATCGGCGAGTACTTTTTGGGCATCATCGCCCCCAGCTCTGCGATTCGGTCCTTAGGGCGAATGGGCGCGGCCAATGCCCTCCACTCAACCGGCAGCAACCAACCATTGTTGGCCCAATTCTCTCCAGCAGAGCCAAACTTGCTGGGTTTCGGCGCTGGGCTTGCAAAATCTAAGACAGAACCAACATGGCAAATAAGTCCACCAGAAAAAGAGAGCACAGCGTCACCAGGCTCGGCGCGTCGCATGTTTTCGTAAAACTGGCTTCGCGCGCCATTAGCCTCACGTAGTGGCGCCCAAAGATAGCCGCCCTCCAACTCCTGTCGCGCAGTCTTATTGTGATTCACCCACCAATATCGCATCGCTCTGCCACCACTCCCTTTGACTGTACGCTACCGGTCGACTAATTCCTGCGCATATGCACTTGTAGATTGACCATAAGTCGAACCTCATCATGCCTCTGTACCGGCGGGCGTATACCGCCGACGCTTACGCTTATTCCCGGATGAAAATCTTACTAAGAAGATCGGCGAACCCTTGATCTCAGCTACAGAGGCGAAGCAATAGCTCCCAGGCTTACCAAAAAAACTGTCTGCGTTTTCACCCAAAAGACGCTGGTGAAATTTAAATGGCCCTAGAATCTCTTTCATAATCAGGGCTCTCATTCTGGATTTATCACTCAAAACCCAGTCAATAATTTCCCCCTGGCTTTTATTACCTGAGCCAAGCCGTAACTGACGACTGTTATGAACTAGAGGATCCAGTACACTGCAGCCGGTAAGGCTGAAGCTTACAGGAATGGTGCATATCTTCACGTTACTACGCCAGACAAAACAAGCAAGATTGGCACCTGGTGGTAGCTTTCTTAGATCCTTCATCTCACCAGACAGCTCCAGAGACAACGCTCTATCGATTGACAGTAGACCGTCGTCTGTAGTGACGCCTCTGGAAATCTTGGTGATACGCCCTGAAGCGACCCTTACCCAGCCGATATCACCAGTTTCAAGTACGCAGAGATATCGATTTCCCTGATCAAGCTCAACCGACCTATCACCGATGTGCCATTTGGTGAAGCTCCCACCCGATGCACTAAGGTATGGGCTGTGAGTTTCAATCCTCGGCTTTACCACTCGGCATGCCAACGTAGACTGGCTCCTTGTCAGGGGTATCATGCGCGCACTTATCTGGCCACGGATTACTTGGAGTTGCCGAATACGTTCTGACTGAACATCTGTTGGTTCAAGCTCCTCCTTTCCTTTCATTAGAGCTTCAGCTCCAGTCAGAAATGTTTCTTCCCCTTTTTTACATGCTGCACGAAATGCTCTGTGTAAAGCCGACGCATTCCCAACACTGGACCTCATTAACGAGATCATCTCTGAGGTGATTGGCTTGGCTTCCTCCAGCCAAGGGGATATACACTCCCTCACAAAGTTGCTTACGGCAGAGTCATCAAAGGCAGCAGTCAACTCCTTATTGAGGAGCCTTCCACGCTTAGTGAGGTTCTGGCTGCCAATGGTGACGAAGCTTTCATCCATGACAACCTTGGCGTGCAAATCGTTGACCTGGAAAAGCTGGTGCCCGTCCTTCAGCAGTTTTTCCAGCTCGTCTAGGGATGAACCGCCTGAAGCGAAGAGTCCGACATCAAAACGCGTGAAGATCTTAACATTAGCTTTTCCCTTGACGAGGGATCGGCATAGCGCTCCCGTGATAAAAGGGGAAAGGATGACCAACGGGGAGGATGATGCCTTGGCTTTGTCACGCCAAAGGGCAGCAACTTTCCGTCTGATCCTCATCGAGTACTGCCCCTAAGTTATTGATGACGTTATGTAGGCTTAGCAGTTGAGAGAAGGTAAACGCTAATACCCATGATCTGCTTTCCTGAAATAGCTGCCGGTTACACAGTAGACAGCAAATGGGTAGTGGAGAATACCAGTCGGGGCGTCACTACAGACATTGAAGAATGGTTTTATCAGACTCCGTCCTGTCACGACCACCGAAAGCATCGCTGTTGAAGGCAGTGGTATCGGTGGAGCACAGCAGCAGGTCAGCCAGATGCGCCCATTGTGACCAGACGCTTGAACTGAGATCGCCAGTGCTGGCGCACCTGTGGGCACCTGATTGGCATGAAGTTGTTAATTTTTAGCAAAACTCGGGTTCGCTCGACTGTTACTTGTTCGGCCTTGGGTCTGTCGACGTGGTGATCGCTCGAACGCAGCCTTTATAGTCAAATTTAACCGGCCTTTATTACGTCAGCCTTGATATCGATAGCGTGTGAGTGGTGCTCACCAGCCCTCGCCCGGCACACGGTGACGTCTGAGCCCCACTACCTTCTGCATAGCGACTTCTAACCAGCAGTTCGGAGCTTACTGAAAAGGTGGAGGGCAAGATAAAAGGTGGCGGCACTTCGCTCGCCTGAAAAGCAGTCTGCACGCGGGTTGGAGACGGCACTCAATGCAAGCATAGCCGTGCCGTGCACAAGGCAAATGCCCGCCAGTTCTGGCTTTGGCGCGTGCCT
>NZ_JAFKCS010000720.1 GCF_017255015.1 Bowmanella yangjiangensis
CGGCAGCCTGCTGCAGCGCAACGCGGAAGGCCGTGGCGAGAAGGCCGCCTTTGTCGTCGGCCTGCTGCTGGCGCCCTTGCTCTGGGGGCTGTTCCGCGCGCTGCCGGCGGTCCACTTCGAGGTGGGCAGCCTGGGTCTGATCGTTGCCGGGCTGCTGGTCGGCATCGGCACGCGCTATGGCTCGGGCTGCACCAGCGGCCACGGCGTCTGCGGCATATCCCGGCTGTCACCGCGCTCGCTGGTGGCGACGCTGTGCTTCATGGCCAGCGGGTTCGCCACCGTGTTCGTTCTGCGTCATCTGCTGGGGGGCTGAGGATGCGCCGTGTGATTGCGTTCGTCTGTGGTCTGCTGTTCGGCATCGGGCTGCTGCT
>NZ_JAFKCS010000721.1 GCF_017255015.1 Bowmanella yangjiangensis
TGCGCCAGAACACCGCGCGCCTGCAGGCGCAGGGCGCCAGCTCGGCGCAGATTCGCCAGATGCGCCAACAACTGGTCGGTGCCGAGGCCACTGCCCGCCTGGAGACGCTGGACGGTCAGAGACAGAACTGGCAACGGCGCCTGGAGGCCTATCTTGCCGCCAAGACGCAGATCGAAGCCAACCCGGGGCTCAGCAGCGCTGACAAGCGCGCCGCCATCGACGCGCTGGCAACGGAACGCTTCGACGAACGTGAGCGCCTGCGCCTGGAAGCAGCTGAACAACTGGCCGCCGCGAACAAGGGCCAGTAACCGCGTCAGGCGCTGTCGCGCATGACCAGCTCGAAGCCGACGTCGACGCAGTGCTGCTCGGG
>NZ_JAFKCS010000722.1 GCF_017255015.1 Bowmanella yangjiangensis
GGGCTTAACGAAGTGTTAAGCCTTCGTGCCTAGGCTCACGGCCAGGAAGGCTGACGAATCAATTTTGCCAGCCTCGACTATGCTTGCTCTTACCTGATTGATACTGGAGTGCAATCATGCTGCGTGCCTTCACTGACCTTGGTTTTCGCTGGAAAATTGCCCTGCCCATTCTCCTTCTGGCGGCCCTGTTGGTGGCCATGGGCGTGCTCGGCATGCGTGGCATCACGCAGGTGGCCGATTCCTCGACGACCCTGACCAACCGTTTCCTGCCAGGCATCAGCCTGTTGCTCAATGCCGACCGGGATCTCTACCAGGCGTTCATCGCCGAGCGCAGCATGCTCGACGAGGATTCGGGGAGCCATCTCGAGG
>NZ_JAFKCS010000723.1 GCF_017255015.1 Bowmanella yangjiangensis
TGGTGGGCGTATTCAGGTCGGTCTCGCCCTCCTCGGCGGCCTTGGCCTGGATGGTCAGCCCGGGCAGGTCGACGGGGTCTTCGCTGGCCACGGCCAGGCCGGCAAACGCCAGGGCGAGTGGCACGGAGCAATACAACAGGGAGTGAGACACGGCAGAACGTCCAGGATTGCGCAGGGAAACCGGCCCGGCGGGGACCTGCGCCACTGGCTCGACAGCAGGTGTCGACGCGGATGAGGCAGACCCGAAAGGCATAATGTTATTGTTATAACATAACATTGTGCTGTTTCGCAGCCGCTCGCCCGGGCCAGCCGGCCGGCGCAGGAAGTCCTGAGAAAAAAGGTCGTTGAAGCGGAAATGGCGCGCCATGA
>NZ_JAFKCS010000724.1 GCF_017255015.1 Bowmanella yangjiangensis
GCTGTCGAGCAGCAACTGCGCCAGGTGCCACCACATCCGCCAGGCGTCCAGGCGCCCCTGCGCGACCAGCTGACGCCCCTGCGCCTCGTGGAAATCGAACAGGCGCGGGTCGTCCGGCAGCAGCGCGCAGCGAATGCGCAGACCTTGCCAGTGCCAGCAGTCGAGACAGAGCGAGGAGTAGGGATTGTGCATAGAGGCCCACCAGATTACGTAATGATATTTATTCCCATTCTCATTAGATAATCAACACGCAATCCGTGTGGGCTTAGCAGCGCGCCGTGCAGCGGGCGCGCAAGGAGAGAGGCCGACGCGGCGGTCGGCCTGGGGATCAGCTGCCGGCGACCGTCATCCGCTCGATCAGTACCGAG
>NZ_JAFKCS010000725.1 GCF_017255015.1 Bowmanella yangjiangensis
CCGGTCCTGATGACCTGGCAGGCGATGGTGCTTCCCGGCTCGGTGGGCGGCGTGTCGGGGCTGGAGTTCATGCGGTCCTTAGAGCGAGCGACATTTCCGGCTGGAAACGTCCGGGCGACGGATGGTCAGCATTCTGGCGTCAGGGAAATGCAGTGGCAAGTCTTGTGCCAGTCACGAGCTGACCGAGCGGCCTCGCACAGGCCGTGCTCAGTTCTATGCTAGCTGCTTCGTGGACGAAGTCGATGCAGTCGGCAGGTGTCGTGACGGTCATTTCAGCATCCCGTCGTTTGATGACGGTTGCACGCTGGCGATGCGCGTTGCCGGGGCTCAGGCCGTAACGAGAAACGCCCCGTGAGTACGGGGCGTT
>NZ_JAFKCS010000726.1 GCF_017255015.1 Bowmanella yangjiangensis
CTTCTCCGTGCGGATTACCGGAAGGGCGGCGGATCGCGCCCGCCGTGCGCCCATGGACAGTGCGAGTCTAGGGGGCTGCCATGCTGCGGATATTGTCCGGGGTCATGCCGAGGCGTGAATGCGGCGGCGACCCGTGCGCTGCCGCAGGGGCTCGGACGTGTGTCACGTGTTCTGTGAAATATTGTTGTTATCACTACTTTAATCCGATTGAAGGGCATGATTTTCCGGTTTACTGTGTCGTGCGTTGTCTGAACTACAAAAATAATTCCGGTTTGGAGTCGAAAGCATGCCCCCTCATGCCCCTGAGGTAGCCCTTCTGTGCAGCGCCCTGTTGCGGGAGTTGCGCCCGTGAAGCTGGCGCTGGTCG
>NZ_JAFKCS010000727.1 GCF_017255015.1 Bowmanella yangjiangensis
TTAAAACTGCCGACTATCTCCACCAGGGCCTGAGCGAAAGTGGTTATATCGTCGATATTGCAACCAATGGTGTCGACGGCCTGCATATGGCAGCGCAGTCTGCCTACGAGTTGGTCATACTCGATGTCGACCTGCCGGAAATCGACGGCTGGGGAGTACTCGCCAGCATCCGCCGCAACAGCCGCACCCCGGTGATGATGCTGACCGCACGCGGCCGGCTGGCTGACAAGCTGAAAGGCTTCGACTCCGGCGCCGACGACTATCTGGTCAAGCCATTCGAGTTTCCCGAACTGCTGGCCAGGGTCCGCTCGCTGCTGCGGCGTGGCGAACAACCGAGCGTCCCTGACGTCCTCAAGGTCGACGACCT
>NZ_JAFKCS010000728.1 GCF_017255015.1 Bowmanella yangjiangensis
CGGCCGAGACCGAGTTCGCCGTGACCCGTTCCTCGACCAACGCCTCGGGTGCGGTGGTCTCGGGCGGCACCATCGTCAACCAGGCGACCTTCGACGCGCAATTTCCCACGGCCGGGGTGGTGGTGCGCTTCACCGATGCGACCAACTACGAGGTCTACGCCCAGCCGCTCGGGCCTGGCAGCCCGGTGCTGAGCACGGGTACCGCAGCGGGCCCCTATCCGTCGACCTTCAACGTCTATGGGGTCGACTTCAGCATTTCCGCCCCGGCCAACGCGGCGGGCGGCGATGAGTTCGGCGTGCAGCCGCAGTTCCAGGAGCAGCGCAGCATCCTCGACACCATCGCGCGTCTGCGCCAGACCCTGGAGTC
>NZ_JAFKCS010000729.1 GCF_017255015.1 Bowmanella yangjiangensis
GGACCCGCACGGCCGCTTCGTCAACGCGCACCTGGCCGGCATCTTCGGTCTTGCCTGAGGAACCACGATGAAGCGACGCTCTTTCGTACTGGCCGGCCTCGGTGCCGGTGGCTTGCTGGCCGCTGCCTGGCTGCGGCCGCGCGACCATGGCCAGCCGCATGACGCCTACTTCCAGGCGCTGAACCAGGAGCTCAAGGCCAACGGCCCGATGCGCCCGGCGCTGCTGATCGACCTTGACCGGCTCGACCACAACATCGAGGTGGTCCGGCAGTCGCTCGCACGCAGCGGCAAGCAGCTGCGCCTGGTGGAGAAATCCCTGCCGGCTCCCGGCCTGCTGCGCTACATCGGTGAGCGCCTGGACACCCG
>NZ_JAFKCS010000073.1 GCF_017255015.1 Bowmanella yangjiangensis
GTTCACAGCGCTCTGGTTGATTCGTGGCGCAAGGGTATCTCATGTGCTCCTCGCATACAGCCCCATTGGCAGCCGGCATGCTCGGCGGTAGCTGTGAAGGCGGGGCAAAATCGCTGGCATACGTGAATAAGGTAGCGCGTAGACCGGCTGCAACCGGCCAGAAGCAGACACTTCCGCCCTACTTGGTTTCGACGGCGCTGGCTGGGAGTTCAAGGAACACTGTCTGCTCAACCGCAGCTCGTCCCGAACCTGCGCATGGCGGGCGGGCATTACCACACGATTGGTGAGGTGCTACGAGCCTGAGCTATCACACCAGCACATTGCCGCCATCCACCACCAGCGATTGGCCATTGGCGAAGCCACTGCGCATGAGGAACAGGTAGGCAGCGGCGACGTCCTCCACTTCGCCTATTCGCCCGACCGGCAGGCGAGCGGCAACGCTTTGGTAAAGCGCCTGCCGTTCGCTCTCGCCCATGTCGCGCCACAACTCGGTACGCACCAGACCGGGCGCCACGGCGTTGATGCGTAACGGTGCCAGCTCTAAGGCCAGGGCCCTCACGAGCGAGTCAATGGCGCCGCAAACGCTGGCGGCCAGGCTCCAACCTGAACTGGGTCGGATGCCGGCGATACCGCCCGAAAGCACGATTGACCCATCAGGACGAATCCACCTCACGGCATGACGTATCGCCACGAGTGCCGACCAGAAACGCAGTTCGAAGGCGTGCCGGGCATTCACTGAATCCAGTTCGGCCAGCGGGCTCAACAGCAAGCGGTCGCCGGCACTGTAGACCAGATGGTCGATTGCCCCGACCTCCGTGAAGAAAGCCGCAATGGCTTGATGGTCGGTGAGGTCAAGCAAGTGGCCACAGACACCTTTACCAAGTCGGGCCAGGGCACTTTCAAGCCGCAATGGGTTGCTTGAAGCGATGGTCACGCTGGCACCCTCGGTCAGAGCCTGCCGGGCCACTTCTAGGCCGATGCCGGATGAGCCGCCAAGGATGACGATGTGCTTGTCACGCAATGCGGGAAGCTGGGAAGACATGTTTGTATCTCCGCGGTTAGTTGCTGCGTATCTGGCCGAGAGCCAAGGCGATGAGCGCCAGAAGGGCGGCTATACCGGCAAGCCAGTGCCAGCCTAGTTGCAACAAGGGCATCGCCAGTGCCGAGCCGAGGGCACCGCCAAGGAAAAAACCGGCGATATACAGGCCGTTCAGTCGGTTACGGGCCCTGATATCAAGCGCCAGCACCTGGCGTTGTGCGGCCACGTGACTGATTTGCACGCCGGCATCGATCAGCAGGGCCGCCAGTAACCAACAGGTCAGCGTGGGCAGGGCGATGCTCAGCAGGAACCCGCTCGCCACCAACACGGCACCCCAGCCTCGCAATGCAGTGGAATGGCCGCTGTCGGCGAGGCGGCCAGCCACCGGTGCGACCAGAGCTCCGGCGGCGCCGGCCAGGGCGAACAGTGCTATGCCCTGTGCATGCAGCCCGAAGTGCTCGTTCAGCAGCACAGGTGCACCAACCCAGAACAGACTGAATGCGGCGAACAAGCAGGCCTGTGCCGCGCTGCGTCGGCGTAGTTCGGCGTGCCTGCGTAGCAGTTGTGCCAGGGACGCGAGCAGGGCTGGATAGCCAAGCGTCGAGTTGGCTCGATGATGTGGCAGGCGCCAGGCCAGTAATGCACCGAGCAGACTGACCAGCAGCGCGTCAGCAGCAAACAGGGCGCGCCAGCCAAATGCATCGGTGATCAGGCTAGCCAGGGGGCGTGCCAGCAAAATGCCCAACAGCAAGCCGGCGGTGATGCTACCGACGGTGCGCCCCTGGGTGCTGTTGCTACTCATGTGCGCTGCCAGGGGCACCAGCAATTGCACGGCGCAGGAGCCCAGGCCGACGACGAGTGCCGCCAGCAGCAGAGCGCCGACATTGCTGGCGCTGGCCATCACCAGCAGTGCCAACACTTGCACGAACGCCAGGGTCAGGACTAAACGACGGTTCTCCAACAGATCGCCCAGCGGCACCACCAGCAACAGGCCCAGGCAGAAGCCCAGTTGACTGGCGCTAACGGCTAACCCTGCCTGCCAGGAGACGATACCCAGATCAGTGGCGATCGCCGAGAGTATCGGCTGGGCCAGATAGCTGCCTGCGGCAAATGTGCCACAGGCCAATGCCAGCAGCGCCGTCGATGAGCGGCCGCTACCGGTCAGCGCAATGCTGCCAGTGCTCATGCGAACCCCCTCAGGCTTGCCGTTGGATCAGGTCGGCAAGTACCGTTTCCAATTCGGTGGTGCCGTGTATCGCCGTGCCTGCGAAGTCGATCCAGCCTTGGTTGAATCCATCGAGCATCTGCATGCGCGGCAATGGGTTGTGCATGCCTTGGCTGCGGAAAAGCTGCTCCCAGGTGTCACGCGGTACGCTGCGTGCGTGCACATCACGACCCAGCAGTCGCCCGAGCGTGGCGGCCAGGCGTTGTGGCGAGATGCGCCGCGGCCCTTCCAACTCGACGATGCGTACGCCCTGCCAGGACTCCTGCAAGAGCATGGCGGCGGTGCGGCCGACATCGGCGGTGGCGACCATTGGCACGGCTTTGTCCAGTGGCTGCAAGAAGCTGTGCAGTACGCCTTCGTCGCGCGCCGGAGCGATATCCCACAGGGCGTTCTCCATGAACCATGCGGCACGCAGGAAAGCGACCGGCATCGGCAACTGACCGAGCTGTTGTTCCATGCCACTCAGTTGGCTGAGCAGGTTGGATTGGCTAGCCTGGGCGCCGATGGTCGACAGGCACACGACTTTGTCCGGCTGAGCGGTCTCCAGCGCCGAGCGAAGGGTCGAGACGATATAGCGCGATTCGAGGAAATCCGGGCTCGGGTCGAAGTTCGGTGGCAGCAGCACGAACACCGCCTCGGCGCCTTTGAACGCGCGGGTCAACGCGGCAGCGTCACGCATATCGGCCAGGGCCAGCTCACAGCCTTGGCGCAGCCATTCGCCGCCCTTGGAGGTATCGCGCACTACCGCGCGTACGTTCTTGCCCGCAGCGAGCAGGGTGCGGGCCACGGTACCGCCGACCTGGCCGGTGATTCCAGTGATCACATACATGGGGATAACTCCTATTGCGACCGGCGGTTGCCGGGTTCGCAAGCAGTCTCTCCTCAGTCGATTGATCAATCGATAACATGGAAGTCATTTTATTGATGACATAAAGGCATTAAATATGAGCTTCGATGAGCGCACCCTGAATGGCATGAGTGTGTTCGCCGCCATCGTCGATACCGGCAGCTTCGCGGGTGCAGGTGAGGTGCTGGACATGTCCCAACCTGGCGTCAGCCGGGCGTTGGCGCGGCTGGAGAAACGCCTCGGCATTCGCCTGTTTGATCGCACTACGCGCTCGGTGACCCTGACCGACGACGGTCGGCGCCTGCATGAGCAGGTACTGCCTTTGCTGACTGCATTGGAGGAGGCGGCTAGCTCGGTCACTGTTGGTGCTCGGGTGGTGCGTGGGCGCTTGAGGGTCAATGTCGATCCTTTCTTCGCCCGCCTGATCCTTGGCCCGCGATTGGGGGCGTTTCTCGATGCCCATTCGCAGTTGGAACTGGAACTAATCACTCGCGACCGACTGGGTGACATGGTCGCCGATGGCTTCGATCTGGCGCTGCGTTTCGGTGAGCCGCGTACCTCCAGCCTGGTCGCGCGCAAGTTGCTGGACACGCGCATCCTTACAGTCGCGGCGCCTTCCTATCTGAAACGTCATGGTCGCCCCCTGCAGCCGCAGGACTTGAACGGACATCGCTGCATCCAGTTTCGCGATCCTGAAACCGGGCGGCCGTTCGACTGGGAGTTCCATCGTGGCAGTGAGCGCCAGATGGTGGATACCCGTGGACAGTTACTGGTCAACGATGTCGGCAGTCTGCATAGCACCTGCCTGGCGGGATACGGCATTGCCCAGATCATGGCGCTGGGCAGTGACTTGCTGCTGACGGATGGGAGGCTGGTGGAATTGTTCGCGGACTGGCCGGACGAGCGTTTCCCGCTATACGCCCTGTATCCGTCGAGGCATAACCCGCCGGCCAAGGTGCGGGCCTTTCTCGATTTCGTCTTGCAACTGGTCGCGGCCTGAAACGACTGCCGAATCTTTGGCAGGAGATCAGCGCGCCGGCGGCAGCGCTACTCCGATAAGCACGAAGTGAATCGCCCCGGCCCTCCTAGTCACTTTCAAGCCTCAAATAGATGTCCATTGGTAAAAAGGGGACAAGGGGACAGATTTATTTACTGGGCAGAGGTCCGCGTCTGACCGAAAGCAGCCCCCACCCTCTCCAGACCAAGCGCTTTGCTACTCAGTCAACGAGCCCTGCCCCTGCGCGCCCCTCAGGGCGCCAGGCGTTCGCGAATCCAGGCC
>NZ_JAFKCS010000730.1 GCF_017255015.1 Bowmanella yangjiangensis
GCTACGAGGTCGAGCGCAGCAAGGTCAATCGCTTCATCTACCGCTGCGGCTGCACGGACGGCGAGTTCCCCTTCTCGGCACAACGTCATGCCCTGGTCGCCAAGGGCCGCCGCTACTATTGCAGGCGCTGCAAGGTGACGCTGACCTTCAGCGGTGAGCAGCGCCAGGAGTAAGCAGAGCGCCTCCGCACGCGCAACCGCCCAGCGCGACTCAACCGAACACGCGCGCCTCGCGCAGCGCGGCGATCCGTTCGGCGTCGTAGCCCAGCTCCTGCAGCACCTGCTCGGTGTGCGCGCCGACCGCCGCGCCGACATGCCGGGGTGGCGCCAGGCCGTCAGAGAATTTCAGCGGGCAGGCCAGTTGCGC
>NZ_JAFKCS010000731.1 GCF_017255015.1 Bowmanella yangjiangensis
GCCTCAACCGCCCGGGAGCCAACCCGGAACTGGCCAGGGCGGTACAGGACAGTGGCCGCTGCGGCTGGTTCTACCGCGTGCTCAGACCAGGGTTCGTCAGTGCCGAGATGCCCTTCGAGCTGGTCCAGCGCAGCTACCCGAGCCTCAGCGTGGCGCAGGCGCTGCAGCATTTCTACCACTTCCCCATGGAGCGCGCCGGCCTGCAGCAGCTGCAACTGTGCCCGGCGCTCTCCGCACGCTGGCGCGAGATCGCGGCGCAGCGCCTGCGCAGCGGGCGCCTGGAGGACTGGTCGGCACGCCTGCAGGGTGTGCCGCTTGAGGGTGTGGTGGCCGAGGGTGGGCGTCGTTATGCGTGACAGCATGGCG
>NZ_JAFKCS010000732.1 GCF_017255015.1 Bowmanella yangjiangensis
GAAGACCAGGATCGCGGGCTGGTCGGCGAAGGTGAATACGGCGCTGGCGCCTTCGTAGGTCGTGATGCTCATGCTGTGTTCCTCGCAATGGGCCTGGCCGCGTGTGCGGCCAGGCTAGGGAAAGAGTCAGGCGGATTTCGGCTCGGCGGTGGCCAGCGGAGCCGGCTCGCTGCCGCCGACGCTGGTGCTCGGGCCATACATCGAGGTCCATTCCGGGTAGGCCTGGGCCGGTACTTCGGTCAGGTCCAGACCACGTTCCTCGGCATGTGCCGGTACGCGCAGCAGGTCGGCCTTCTTCAGCGCGTAGGACAGCAGGTAGCCAGGGATGAAGCCCAGGGCGGCCATGACCACGGCGCCGCCGAGCT
>NZ_JAFKCS010000733.1 GCF_017255015.1 Bowmanella yangjiangensis
GCTGTTCGACGGGCATGACCTGGCCATTCTCAGCCCGCAGCAGGGCATGCGTCGCCACGAAGACGCCCTGGGGCTCAGCCACGAGGCGCGTGTCGACACCACCGACCCCTTGCTGCGCCGCGACATCGCCTACTACCAGGGGGCCAGCCATGCCTACCAGAAGCGCCTGATCGCCTGGCAGGCCGACAGCGGCGATGCGCAGCATGTCAGCCAGCGCTAGTGCCGCCGAGGAGACCTCAATGACTTCGCGTTATCTGGACTTTCGCTTGGCCCTGGGCATCCCCCTGGCCCTGATGGCGGCCTTGCTGCTGATCGACCCGGCCCCGTTGGACTTCGCCCTGGCCAACCTGTTCTACGAACCGGG
>NZ_JAFKCS010000734.1 GCF_017255015.1 Bowmanella yangjiangensis
TCGTCAAGGTACGCGGCGCCGACGATGTCGATATCGCCCTGCTGGACCTGGAAAAGGGGCGCCGTCGCTGGCGCGTCGCCAGTGCTTCCCGGCACGATCTCGGCCAACTGCGACGCCACCGTGGCGACATGCCTGACGGCGACGTGCAGTACCTGCAGCAGGCTTACCAGCACGCGCTCAACAACCCCTGGGGAGTGCTGCAGCCATGAGTGAGGCCCCCGACCTCGACGCCCTGTCGTTCAAGGGCCGTAGCGGCCTGACGCGGATCCTCAACGCCACCGGTTACTCGCTGGCCGGCCTGCGCGCGGCCTATCGGGGCGAAGCCGCGTTCCGCCAGCTGGTGTGGCTGAACCTGGTGCTGCTG
>NZ_JAFKCS010000735.1 GCF_017255015.1 Bowmanella yangjiangensis
GGCGCCACGGTGAGCGATCACCAGCGGCTTGCGCGCAGCATGCGCGTGCTGTGGCTGTGTGCCGGGTTGGCGCTGGGCCCAGTCGATGGCGTTCTGCACGGTGTCGGCCTGCACCGGCAGTGCAGCGCTCAGCAGTCCTGCGCACAGCAGTCCTGTGCGCAACAGGTTCGATATCATCGCGGCATCTCCTTGCTCGGGTGGGAGCGCAAAGCCTGGCGCATGGACGATGACGATTCGGCGACAAACCGATGGCCGGTTGCTCGGGCTGTGAGCTGCTCGTCACTTGGTCGCTCTGCTATGCTCGCCGTCATGAACAAGACACTCCCCCTTTCGCTGATCGCTGCCCTCGCGCACAACCGCGTC
>NZ_JAFKCS010000736.1 GCF_017255015.1 Bowmanella yangjiangensis
GCTCTGCACCAGCAGGCGATACATCATGTCGGAGTTGAGGTCGATCGGTGACATCGAAGCGATACCTGCGCAGGAAATAACGGCGCAGGGACAGGCCTGCGGGGTGCCATGTGGGTCGGGTGCGACCGTAGGGCAGGCCGTTCAGGAACGGGCAGCGGGAAATTCTGCCCGTCTGCCGGGCGTTTTGCCAGCAAGGCACGGCGCGCCTAGTGCAGCAGTGCGGTTAGCAAGGACAGTGCCAGCAGCAGACTGAGCAGCTGCCAGAACAGCAGCGGGTCACGCTCCAGCAGGGGCCGATGCCTGCGCGCGAGCAGCGCCTGGCCGGGATGGCGCAGGGCGTGGGCGAATTCGTCCGGGTCCCG
>NZ_JAFKCS010000737.1 GCF_017255015.1 Bowmanella yangjiangensis
TGGGTGCCGGCGGGCTGTGGCTGCCATCGCAATGAGGCATGCTCCGTGAGCGTCCGCAGCGGCAGAGCAACAGTCGCTGCTCGCGCTCGGGACGCAGGATCAGGGATTGCGGGCAACCGGCGGGGCAGTCCGGCAACTGCGCAGACTGGCCGCAGCGGCACAGGCGATGGGCTTCACCGGGACTGACCAGGCGAACCTCGGGGAGGATGGGCAGAGGATCATCGGCCATGCACAAGGCCTGCGTAGTCGGATGAAATCCAGGGAAGGTATGCCACAGGTTTTCCCCGGATTGCATCCGGGCTACGAACGCCGGAACCGGCCCCTCTCCCAATGACGGGAGAGGGGCGACAGAGGGCCGCTAC
>NZ_JAFKCS010000738.1 GCF_017255015.1 Bowmanella yangjiangensis
TGGTGTGCAACGAGGAACACCGCTTCATCGTCAGCGAACAGCTGGCGAGCATCGGCCACGAAGCCCAGACCATCCTGCTGGAGCCCTTCGGCCGCAATACCGCACCTGCGGTCGCCATCGCCGCCATGCACCTGCTGGCCGAGGGCCGGGACGAACTGTTGCTGGTACTGCCGGCGGACCATGTGATCGAGGACGTCGCGGTGTTCCACAAGGCCCTCGCCGTGGCCCGCAACGCAGCGGAACAGGGTGCGATGGTGCTGTTCGGCGTACCTGCCGAGCGCCCCGAGACCGGCTATGGCTACATCAAGACCGGACGTGATGCGTGCGAACTTCCGCAGGGCGTACTGGCGGTCGAGGCCTTC
>NZ_JAFKCS010000739.1 GCF_017255015.1 Bowmanella yangjiangensis
CAGCGTGCGTTCGCTGGCTTGCAGGGGAAGGTTGAACAGCAGCGTGGCGGCGAACGCCAGCGCAGTGCGTTGCACGAAAGAGGGGATGGACATGCAGGACTCCAGGCCGAAAGGGCTGCGATGACGCCGCCCCATACAGGATCGAAAGCAAGCTATCTTTTACCCTCAAGCGTAATGAAAATCCATTGCGTTTACGAAGTTTTTACAAGGACATCGCTCAAGCTCTGCCTGTGACAGGTGTCTGCAGGGTGGTCATTTTCATTTCTGCTTTGAAACTCCTAGCGCGTTCATCGGCTTCTTTCATGCATTCGAATGCTGCAGACTAGCGCGCATTTCCTTCCCTCCATCGATCAGGAGAGTGT
>NZ_JAFKCS010000074.1 GCF_017255015.1 Bowmanella yangjiangensis
GTTCGATGTGGGCCAGCTGCGCGCCATGCTGCGCTTTTCGGCACCGTTGGTGCCGGCCGGCCTGGCGGTGTTCATCAGTCTGTATATCAACCGCTTTGCCCTCAATCACTTCGGCAGTCTGGAGGATGTGGGGCATTTCGGTATCGGTAGCCGTATCGCCGGCCTGGCGGCACTGCTGATCCTGGGGATTCAGGCGGCGCTGACGCCGCTGGTCTACCAGCACTATCGAGATCCGCAGACGCCAGGCCAGATCGCCCGACTGTTCAGCTGGTTCATGGCGGTGGCACTGGCCGGCTGCCTGTTCCTGGCGCTGTTTGCCCGCGAACTGCTGATGCTGTTCGCGACCCCCGAGTTCATGGCCGGTGCGGCGCTGGTGGGGGTGCTGGCGCCGTCTCTGCTGCTTTCGCAGATGTACATCTTCGCGCCAGGCATCGCCATTGCAAAGAAGACCCACTGGCAGCTTTGGGTGACGCTGCTGTCGGCAACGGCCAGTGTGGCCGGTAACTGGCTGCTGGTACCGCTGTGGGGCATCTGGGGGGCGGCGCTGGCCACCTTGCTGGCATCCGCGCTGTTCTTCTTTTGCTGGCTGTTGCTCAGTCAACGTCTGTACAGGATTCCTTATGCCTGGCGGGCATTGCTGCTGTCGAGCCTGGGCTTCGTGGTGTGCGCCGGGGTGGGCGTGCAGCTTGAGGCAACGGGGCTGGCGCTGCCTTTGACGCTGTTGCTCAAGAGTCTGCTGATGTGTGTGCTGCTGGGGCTGGTTGTGATATGTGGGCTGTTGCCCCTGGCAGACCTGAGGGCCCTGCTGCAGCAACTAAGACGCCGTGTGAGTGGATCTGCTCGTGTGTGATTTGCAAGGCGGGATCGCCTTGTCTTTGGAGATTGGATAGTCATGTGCGGTATCACGGGGGGGTGGTGGCCTGGCAGGCCGGCCAAGCTGGACGAGAGGTTGAGTCAGGCGCTGGCGGCGATGCACAGGCGTGGCCCGGATGACCGTGGCTACGAGCTGTACACAAGTCTGGGCGGGGTGACTGCGCTCGGGCATACCCGGTTGTCGATCATCGACCTTTCTGCGGCAGGGCATCAGCCTATGCAGTCGCAGGACAAGGCCGTGTCGATCGTCTTCAACGGCGAGATCTACAACTATCGCGAGCTGCGCGCGGAGCTGGAGCCGCTGGGGCATCGCTTTGTCTCCGGCTCGGATACCGAGGTGCTACTGGCTGCCTGGCGTCAGTGGGGGCGCGCGTGCCTGCCGCGGCTGGTGGGCATGTTTGCCTTCGTGGTGTTCGACAGCGCGCGGGGTACCCTGACCTGCGTGCGCGATGCCTTTGGCATCAAGCCGTTCTTCTACACCCGTGAGCAGGGCAGCTTTCTGTTCGCCTCCGAGGTGGCGGCGATCAAGGCGCTCAAGCAGGAGCGGGTGCAACTGGACTGGCAGCGCGCCTACGACTATCTGGTGCATGCCGACTACGACAGTGGCGCGCACAGCTTCCTCGATGGCGTGCTGCACCTGTTGCCCGGCCACCTGGTGGAACTGGATCTGACTTCTGGTGCGCTGGGTGAGCCGCAGCGCTGGTGGACGCCATGCATCGAGGAACGCAGCGACCTCAGCTTTGCCGATGCAACCGAGCAGTTGCGCGAGCGCTTCCTGGCCAGCGTGCGCCTGCATCTGCGCAGCGATGTGCCGTTGGGCGCGGCGCTGTCCGGTGGCATTGATTCATCGGCGGTGGTCTGCGCCATGCGCCATGTTGAGCCGGACCTGCCGATCAACACCTTCAGCTACATCGCCCATGGCAGCGCGATGTCCGAAGAGGTGTGGGTGGACCGGGTCAACCAGCATGTCGGGGCCAGGCCGCACAAGGTAAAGGTCAGCGGCGACGAACTGGCCCGAGATTTGGACGACATGATCGCCGCGCAGGGCGAGCCTTTCGGCAGTACCAGCATCTATGCTCAGTATCGAGTATTCCAACTGGCCCGCGAGCAAGGCGTGACCGTGACCCTGGACGGGCAGGGTGCCGACGAGATGCTGGCCGGCTATAACGGTTATCCGGGGCAGCGCCTGCGAAGCCTGCTGGAAAAAGGCCGGCTGGCCGAAGCCTGGCACTTTCTCGACGAGTGGGCGCGCTGGCCGGGGCGCAGCCGTATGGGCGGAGCCAAGCGCGCGGCGGCGGAAATGAGCCAGGGCGCGCTCTACGATGTCCTGCGCCGGCTCAACGGTATGGACAGCCTGCCGCACTGGATTCGCTCGGCGTCGCTGGAGGAGCGCGGTATCATCCGTCGCTACCCGCGCCAGCTCGCTCAGGCCGGCAGTGCCGGGCGGCGGGTGATGGCCGAGCTGGCCCTGTGCCTCACTCAGCGTGGGCTGCCGGCGCTGCTACGCCATGGGGATCGCAACTCGATGCGTTTCTCGGTTGAGAGTCGTGTGCCATTTCTCACCCTGGACATGGTCGAGCTGGCGCTGTCGATGCCCGAGTCCTACCTGATTTCCCCGCGGGGCGAGACCAAGCACATTTTCCGCGCAGCCATGCGAGGAATAGTGCCGGATGATATTCTCGACCGCCGCGATAAAATCGGCTTCGCCACGCCCGAACAGGAATGGCTGTTGGGCATGGCCGGCCAGGTGCGAAGCTGGCTAGTCGAAGACCTGCAGCTACCGTTCCTCGATCAGGCAGCCATGCTGGCCGAGTTCGACCGCGTGGTGGCGGGCCGGCAGGCGTTCTCCTGGCAGGTCTGGCGCTGGATCAATTTCTGTCGTTGGTATCGCACGTTCATGGACTAGGCCGTCCGATGGACGGCATCAATCCTTTTACCCTCGGTTGTTAATCAGTTAGGCGCGTGGCGTGAAGATCCTCATTATTTCCAGTTACTTTGGCCCGGAAACCTCCGTTGGCGTGCTCAGGGTCAATGCGTTCGCGAACCACTGGTCCCGTCAGGGGCATGAAGTGCATGTGCTGACCATGCCTTTCACCGGGGAGCTACCCGCCGGACTAAGGAATAATCCTCTTATTCACGTACAGCAGATCGCCCCTTGGCTGATTCGCGGGGGCCAGGCCGGCGGAGTCCAAGGTTACTCCAAGGGGGTGAAGGGCTGGCGCCGGGTGCTGCTGTCATTCCAGTACTGGCTGAAGCGCCGGTTGCTGAGCAATTATCTCGATCCGCGCGTGCTCTGGTGGCCGCGCGTGGCGCTCGTCGGGCGGAGCCTGCTACGTGAACAGCATTTCGACCTGCTCTATTCGACGGTGCCGTCGTACACCGCGCACTCTGCGGCGGCCTGGATCAAGCAAGGGAGCCGACAGCTGTTCTGGGTCGCCGACTATCGCGATCTGTGGGCAGGCAACCCGATCTTTCCCGGCTGTGCGCCGGTGCGGGCCTTCGAGCGCTGGCACGAGCGCACGGTACTGGCCCGCGCCGACCTGATCTGTTCGATCAATACGCCGTTGCTGCAGGAATTGCGTGAACTGCATGGTCCACGCGATTACCTGGAACTGCCCAACGGCTTCGAGGATAGCGAGGTTGATGTGTTCCGCAATGCGGCTCGGATTAGCCTGCCGGCAAAGGTGAACATCGTCTATGCCGGGAGCATCCTGCCGGGCCTGCAGAATCCAACCCCGCTGTTCTTGGCAATTCGTCAACTGGTGACTGAAGGGCTGCTGGCTGAGGGTGACCTTGCCATCTCTTTCTATGGGGACTATGCCGCGCTGGACGACTTCCCGGTTGCCCGCGATCCGCTTGTGGCGCCTTTTGTAAAACTCGCCGGCAAGGTACCCCGGCAGGAAATCCTGGCGGTGCAGAAGAGCGCTGACTTCCTGCTTTTCCTCGGTTCGCAGCCAGTAGCTGATGGTGTCGGTTCGACCAAGGGTGTGGTCAGTGGCAAGATCTTCGAGTACCTGATATCTGGCACTGAAGTGCTGGCTGTTGGGGTTACCGACGATATGTTGGTAGCAGATATGCTGCGCCAAGCAGCTGTCGGCACCCATTATGCTGCTGACGTGGCGCGGATTAGGCAGCGCCTGTTGGCTGCTGTTCAGGGCGAAACGGCCAAGGTGCAACCGAATATGGACTACCTTGACCAGTTCAGACGCAGCGTCCAGGCCGCTGCACTGCTGGATCAGGTGAGAGCCCTCAAAGGTAGCGATCGACTATGAGGATTCTCGTACTGTCGCAGTACTTCTGGCCGGAAAGCTTCATCATCAACGACGTCGTGCGCACGCTCGACGAGCAGGGCCACGAGGTGGTGGTAGCCACCGGCAAGCCTAACTACCCTGACGGTAAAGTTTTCGATGGCTACCGTGCTGCGGGTACGCAGCGCGAACGTTACCAGGGGCGTATCGAGGTGCTGCGAGTGCCGCTGTGGCCGCGTGGGCAG
>NZ_JAFKCS010000740.1 GCF_017255015.1 Bowmanella yangjiangensis
CGCGGCGATCTGGCAGAAGGAGAGGTGGTTCCAGTCTGGATTCAGCGGGTGGCTGAAGCCGAGCTGCTGGTTGGCCGCCTGGGTGATCTTCAGGCCGATGGCGACCAGGTCCGCAGCTTCGTCCGGGGTGATGGCGAAGCCCAGCCTGTGCGCGTCGGCGATGACGAAACTGTCGCCACCGTAGGCGGTGTCCACCTGCAGCGAACCGATGCCCTCGACCTCGATCCAGGCGTCGAGCCGGTCGGAGAAGGACGGCACGTTCTTCACTTCGACGCGCTCGGCCTTGCCGTTCTTGCAGTCGGCGACCACTTCCACCAGGCCGCCGGGGGCTTCCAGGGTCAGCCGGGTCTGCGGTTCGCT
>NZ_JAFKCS010000741.1 GCF_017255015.1 Bowmanella yangjiangensis
GGCATTCGGCATAGCGCGCCGCGGTGGCGAAGGCCCCGATCACGCACAGCCGCCGGGCCACCTCCAGGTGCAGGCTGTCGGGCAGGCTTAGGTAGGTATCGAGGATGCTGCGCGGATCGAGGTGCGTGGTGACCTCGGCAAGGAACTCGATGGGCAGCGTCATGATCAGTTCGCGCAACTGCGCCGGCGGCATGTGCGGCGACAATTGCGCAGCCTGCTCGGCGCCCAGCTGTTGCACCAGCGCCGCTTTCACCGCCACCGGCGCCATGCGCTGCGAAGCCAGCAGCAGGCGTTGGGACAGGCTCAGGTTGGGGGCTTTGGCCATCGGGTCCTCCTTGTCGTGAGCGAGGCCCGCAGCAT
>NZ_JAFKCS010000742.1 GCF_017255015.1 Bowmanella yangjiangensis
GTCAGCTGCGGGTCAGGTCGCTCGAGACGTTCGATTTCACGCAGGTCCAGTTGGCATTCTTTGCCGCGGGCGTGGAGGTGACGCGGGCTTTTCACGAGGCCGTGCGTGCTGCCGGCTGTTCGCTGATCGATCTCAGTGCCGCCTTGCCGCTGGAGCTGGCGCCGTGCGTCCTGCCCGAACTGGGCGAGGGCGCAACGCCAGGCCTGACTGCCCCGTGGCAGGTGAGCGTGCCGACGCCTTCGGCGACTGCCTGCGCGGTGGTGCTGGCGGCGCTGAAACCGCTGTTGCAGCCGCGTCAGGTGCAGCTGAATGCCATGCTGTCGATTTCCACGCTGGGTCGTAGTGGCGTGCAGGAGCTGG
>NZ_JAFKCS010000743.1 GCF_017255015.1 Bowmanella yangjiangensis
GAGCTGCGCCAGCACCTCGGCCGGGAAGCGCCTGGCCACGCTGGCGCGCGGCAGTTCCCAGAGTTGCCGCAGCTGTCTCAGGCCCATGCGGTTGAAGGCGCTGCTCGCGGTGGCGCTCAGGCCGAGGCGATCCACCGGCAGCGGGGCAAGCAGCTGCTGCAGGCCATGCGCATCACTGGCCAGCAGGCCGTCGCCGACGTTGACCAGCACGCGTGCCGCCGCCGGGTTGGGAGCGGCGGCGATGCGGTGCTGAAAACCCAGGGCGGCGAGCTCCGTGCGCAGGCGCGCCTCGAAGGATGGCCAGGGGCCGAACAGACCCAGGCTGGATTGCACCTCCAGCAGCAGGCAGCGTGGGTAGTG
>NZ_JAFKCS010000744.1 GCF_017255015.1 Bowmanella yangjiangensis
CGCCGGCGGCCTGGGTGATGTAGGGCGTGTTGCCGCGCAGCTGGGGGAACTGTCGGGCCAGGGTCTGCGCCGCCAGCTCGGCCCCCTTCGGGCTCCAGTGGGTGTCGTTGCGCAGGAACAGCGGCTCGGCGGCGGCGACGTCCTGGTACGCGCTGCGCAGGTCGACCGTGTCGATACCGCGCTCGGCCAGGCGCTGGCTGAACTGCTGGTAGAGGCTGCTGATTCGCTCGGCCGGCGCGTAGCTCGAGTGCTCGGCGTAGGTGTCGAGCTTCATCGGCACCGGCAGCATGATCAGCTGCTTGCCCTGCTGAGCCAGTTGCGCGTGGACCTTGTCGATCAGCGCCAGTTGCTTGTCCAGGT
>NZ_JAFKCS010000745.1 GCF_017255015.1 Bowmanella yangjiangensis
GGTCGCCACTGCCAGCCGTGTAGCCATGAGTGACGGCCAGGGTCGCGCCGGAGAGATTGGCCGAGCCATTGACCAGCACCCGGTCATAGCCGCTACCCGCCGTCGTGCCGTTGATGTCCAGGGCCAGGGTGCTGCCTGCGGCCAGGCTGAGGTTGCCGTTGATGTTGAGGCTGCCTGCACCGCCATTGCCGGGGGACAGGGTGCCGCCGCTCTGCACGGTGACGTTGCCCCCCAGCGAGCCGCTGCCGGCCAGCGTGGCACCGCTAGCCACGGTGGTCGTGCTGCTGGTGTTGCCGTCCACGATCAGCGTGCCGGCGAACACGGTGCTGCTGCCCGTGCTGGTGTTGTTGGCCGTCAGG
>NZ_JAFKCS010000746.1 GCF_017255015.1 Bowmanella yangjiangensis
GAAAGAAGCCGCCATGCAGCACCACGCCGCCGCTGGCACGACCCAGATAGGGTTGCAGGCAAGCACAGGTGTGCGGATCGTCCAGGTCGGCCGCCACCCAGCTGCCGTCGGGCAGGTGCAGGCGCCCGGCCTGCCAGCGCACCTCGCCCTGCAGCAGACCGCAGGCGAGCAGCCAGTCCAGATCGGCCGCGCCCAGCTGCGCCGGCAGCCCGCCAGCAAGCAGCGCCTGGACACTGTGCGGGCGGCCCTGCTCGTCCAGCGCGGCGTTGTCGGCGAGATGCTGCAGACGCAGATCCGGGTAGACCGGACGCCTGACCAGGCCGGCTTCGGCCAGCGCCAGCAGGCCGTTGACGAACATT
>NZ_JAFKCS010000747.1 GCF_017255015.1 Bowmanella yangjiangensis
TGTGTCGCTGGCCAGCGGTCTGGCCGTGGGCTGCTACTGCGCCTGGAAGTAGTGGCGATGGCAGGCTGCGGGGGCCGGGAGTAGGGCGGTGGCTTGTGAATGGGCATCCTGAGGCTTGGGTGGCGTTTGGCTCCGGCCGTGAGGCTGGTCGCGGCTGAAGCCGCTCCTACAGGTGTGTGGCGGCGGCTGGGGCGTTCGGCTGCGTGCTCACCCGTTGCTGGGTGGCTGAGACATCCTCACAGAAGCGCCCCGGCTGGTTGCCATTGCGTAGCCCGGATGCAATCCGGGGCGGGCCGAGGTCGTCCTGCTTTGTATGTGGGCGGGGCAGGTAGCGCTATCGCGGCTGAAGCCGCTCCTAC
>NZ_JAFKCS010000748.1 GCF_017255015.1 Bowmanella yangjiangensis
CTACACCTTCGCCTTCGCCGCTCAGGAACTGGGCGATCAACGCGCAGCAGCGCTGACGCAGGCGCTGGGCTCCAGGCTGACGCCCGAGCAACGCACCGCCGCCACCCGTGATGGCAACCGTCTCATCGAGGAGTTCGCCCTGTGATCCGCCCCAACGCCCTGCGCTGCGCCGCCCTGTTGCTCGCTTGCCTGCCCCCGTTCCTGGCGCAGGCCGATGAGCTCGACAACCCGGCGGCCGAGGCCGGCAGCCTGTCGCCCGAGCTCGAACCGGTCACCTCGCTGCTGACCCACAAGCTGTTCATGCGCACCGGCTATGGCCCCGACGAGACCCGCCTCGGCGAGGATCGCCGCACCTTCT
>NZ_JAFKCS010000749.1 GCF_017255015.1 Bowmanella yangjiangensis
TGCGCACGCTGCTCGACGGCCTGCAGGACAGCCTCGAACTGCAGGTGCGCAGCCTGATCACGCAAACCCTCGGCATGCGTCAGCATTCGCTCGGCCACATCTCGCAGCTGTTATGCCTGCATCCACGCACTTTGCAGCGCCGGCTGCAGGCGGAGGGGTTGCACTTCAAGCAGCTGGTGCACCGGGTGAAGATGGATACCGCGAGCTGGCACGTACAGGCATCGAACATGCCCCTGACCCTGCTCGCCGACGTACTCGGCTATGCCGATCTGGCCGCCTTCTCCAAGGCCTTTCGCAACGAGTTCGGGCAGTCGCCGTCGGCCTGGCGCCAGCTGCATGGCAACCTGCCGGACAGATA
>NZ_JAFKCS010000075.1 GCF_017255015.1 Bowmanella yangjiangensis
CGCCGCGTGGGTCTGCTGCACCTGGCCGGGCATCAGCTGTCCAGCGCGGCGCAGGCGTTGAGCGAAACCCTGTTACTGGGGGGCTAACCAGGTCACTCGTCCAGCAACGCCAGCAGGCGTTCGGCGAACGCTGCAGGCCTGCCGTCGAACAGGCGCTGCAACGGCTTCCCGTCCGCCAGGTAGTGGTAAAGCTGCAGGCGCTCGGCGAAGTTTCCGGCCAGGCGTGCGGCCGCGCTGATATAGCCGTCGACGTCATCGGCGATCAGCCAGTCGGGCAGTCCGGCGCGGCGCAGCAGCCCTTCGTCGATATGCTCGAATACCTCCGCACCGGTCTTGCACACGCCGGGCAGACCGACCGTCAGTGCATCGATGATGCCGTTGGTGTTGCCGAAGGGGAACGGGCTGAGGAACAGGTCGCAGCGGTTGAACGCACTCAGGTACTGCTGGTAGGGCTGGTGCGGGTAGATGCGTGCATCGGGCAGGTAACGTCGGATCAGGCGCTGCAACTGCGGGTAGAGCAAGCCCTGCGCCTGGCCGATGAGAAAGTGAAAACGCACCTGCTTGCCGTACTGGCGCTGGGTGAGCTGGGCAATCTGTTGGCAGGCCTGGAGGAAGCGCGGGTTGAGCTTCATCGTGGTAGCGGCGATGGCGATCGCCACCTGGTCCCCGTCGTGACGTTCGGGGCGCGGCAGCTCCACGGGGATGGCGGAGGGACGGTAAGGCTGGCCGTCGCTGGGCAGCAGCAGGAGTTTTTCGGCGAAACAGGCCGGGTCGCCAACGAAGTCCTCCTCCACACTGATGTAGTCGATATGGCGAGAGCCAGTGGTGGCTGGATGCCCCAGCGCCGCCACCTGCAAGGGCGCAAGACGCAGGTTGGCGATGAACAGGGTGAGCGGGAACATGCCCACGCTGGGCATGTACAGCACCTGCGGTTGCAGCTCGGCAGCCAGTTCACGCACCTGTCGCACGCAGGCCAGCAGGTCGTTCGGTGCGCTCAGCTCGATGAACTCGTCGAATACCGCACGTCCCAGGTCGTCGACATTGCTGGCATAACCCACGGCGTGCAGGTCGAAATGCTGGCGTGCCGCTTCCAGCGTTCTGGAGTGGGTGCGGTAGATCGAATGGCCGCCGGAGAACCACTCCAGCACCACCAGCATCCTGCGCCTGCCAGTGGTCGGTACAGGTATGGCAGGTGGCAGGGAGTCGATGCCGTTGTTCTCCAGTTTGCGTTCCACCAGCCGGCAGATGGACTGCTTGATGCGATGGCGCTGTGGCAGGTCGGCGTAGCTGCAGTGCATGTACACGTCATGGATGATCGCCACCGGCAGTTGATCCAGGCTGTCGAGGCTGTCCAGCCGCGCCGGCAGCCAGGCCAGCAGCGCTTCACGCTTGGAGTGCGCGGCGGGAGTGCCAAGGAAACGTGGAGAAAGCAACGCCATGCACAGCGCCACGGTCAGGCTGCGGTTCTGTTGCCAGAGCAGTTCCACGTCCAGTGGCAACTGTGACTCGGACGAGTAGAGCACGCAGAATTTCACCAGCTCTGTCGGTGTCACTTCGAACCGAGACGCTTCGCCACCATACAGGTTCAGCGCACGAAGGATATGGTCGGCGTTGACGAAGGAACTGGCGGCGAACAGCGAGGACAGCCAGCGCTGGAAGTTGATCAGCTGATCGAAACCGGTGGGGCTGATCTGGAAGCCAGGGTCGGAGAACAGCGTGGTGATGGCGCTGGTTATCCGAGTCAGCACGTGGGCTTCGAGATCCACTGCGGAGATCGCCGGGGATACCGACAGCACGAACTGGCCGGACAGCTTGCCGTAGTGGCGGTCGATGATCAGCAGCAGGCGGATCAGTTCGCGTGCGGCGGCCTCGTGCTGGCGTGAGTAGCAGAGCTGCTCGAACTGTTCGAGTGAGAAGGTCTCTTCGTTCATGACCTGGCCTTGTAGCGTTGGAGCGGGCAAGACGCGTATGCGGCTTGCCCGCTGTTCTCAGTTTTCGCCCGGTGCCGATGCCTGCAACTGCGACAGATCCAGATCGATCAGGTCGATGCGTGGCGCCAGCGGTGTCTGCCGGTAGTCAGGATACAGAACCTGGCTCCAGGTGCTGCCAGTGGCCTGTTGCTGCAGATGACCGCGCGTGGCCTCACCGTCGCTGCCGAGGATGCTGGCGTTGATCAGCCCGCCGAAGCGATAGAGCACTGCACCACTGCCACTCGCGCCGATGCTGGTGCTGTCGCTGTCGTGGGCGATGTAGGTGCCACCAGGCGCCTGGGCATCGATCAGCAGGATACCGTCGTGCACGCCGAGGCGATTGTTGCCGCTGACGAAGTTCAGCGCCGTGCCGCTGCGACTGGAGGCGGTCAGTGTCAGGTTGCCGTCCGCGCCGGTCAGCACCGTGTTGCTGCCGCTGCTGGTGCCGTTGAAGGTGATGCCGCTGGCACCATTGTCACCGCTGCCGCTGATCGTGATGTCGCCACTGGCCGAGGTCAGCGAGATGCTGTTCGAGCCGCTGCGTACGAACACCCCACTGGCTTCGCTATCACCGTCACTGCGACCGTCGAGGCGGATATCACCGTTGTTGCTGGCGATGGTGACCGAACTGCCGCTGCTGGACGGGTAGAAATGGATGCCGTTACCCGTTCGCGAGTAGCCGTCGAGGCTGATCGAACCACTGCCGGTGGCGCGGAACTCGGTCTGTCCGGTCAGTACGCTGAGGCCATTGGCGTTGTTGGCCTGGCCGCTGATGCTGAGTGTGCCGTTCTCCACGCTGAGCAGGTTGTTGCCGTTGCCGTAGAAGTCCACACCATCGCCCGAACCGGTCGAGCGGCCGACCAGGGTCACGTTGCCGTTGCCGGTCGTCTGAATGATGTTGGTCACGCTGAGCAGGGCGATGCCGTGATCCAGTTCGCTGCTGTCAGGTGAATGGAAGTGACCATCGAGCAGGATGTTGCCGCCCTGCGAGGCGATACGGTTGGTCGAGGCCTGGTCGCTGCCTCCGAGCGCGATGGCGTCCGAGGTGCCCACGCTGTCACCGCGCAGGGTGATGTCGCCAGTCTGCGTGGTGATGGCGACGCCCTGTGAGCTGCCGGTGGAGTTGAGGAAGATGCCGTAGCCGCCGAAGCTGGCGGTGCTGTTGCCGCTGACCTGGATGTCACCGCTGCTGGTCGACAGCGTGATGGCAGCGTTGCTGCCGGAGGGGGCAAGGTCCACGCCACGGCCGGAGATGCTGTTGCCCTCCAGGCTCAGGTTGCCGCTCTGGGTACCGACGCGTATGGCAGAGTCGCTGCCGCTGGCATCCATGTACAGTGCACGGAACGAACCGCTGCCGCTGTTGATCACGCTGTTGTCGGCAGCCAGGCGCACGTCGCCAGCCGTGCTGGCGATATCGATGCTGCTGCCACTGCCCGAGGTGACGAGGCCCAGCGAAGGTGTGCTGCCGCCGGAGCTGTTGCCTTCGACGGTGATGTCGCCATCGCTGAGCAGGTTGATCGAGGCACCGCTGCCGGTGACGTTGAGGATGGTGCCGTAGCTGGCGCCGCTGTCGCCGTTCAGGACGATCCGGCCCGCGTCACTGGCCGTCAGGTTGATCGCGCCATCACCGGCGGCCGCGACGTACAGCCCGCGACCACTCTGGCTGCTGGCCTTGACCGTCAGGGTGCCGCTGCCGACACCAATGTTCTGCGTCGAGCCGCTGGCGGTGGAGCAGATCAGTACACCGAAGCCGGAGGCTGCATTGCCACTCAGGGTGACGTTGCCCGAGCCGCTGGCGGCGATGGTATTGCCGGTGCTGAAGATGCGCGTGCCGTTGCCCGAACCCAGGTTGTCAGCACTGATGTCGATGGCCCCGGTCCCTTCTGTCAGCAGGCTGCTGCCGCCATGCAGGATGAAGGCATCGCCAGTGCCACTGGTACTGGCCTGCAGGGCGGTGATGCTGATGTCGCCGCCGCCGGCATCGATGGTGCTGGCAGAAATGTTCATCGCGGTGGCACTGGCGCCGCTGGCCAGGGTGGCTGAGGTGGCACCGCGAATGGTGACGTCACCACCATGGGTGTCGATCAGACTGGAGCGGATGAACACCCCGGTGCCACTGCTGACGTTGGTGCTGGCGAACGAGCCGTTCGGATCGACGGCGCCGCTGATGGTCAGATCACCACCGTTGGTGCGGATGCTGGCGTTGTTCAGTGCCACCGAGCCGTTGCCGCTGTTGTTGAAGTTGGAGAGCAGCGACACGTTCAGTGTCGCACCATCGGCATGGGTGATGCTGGTACCGGTCATGTTGATGTTGCGGTGAGCGATCAGCGTCAGGCTGGCGTTGCCCTGTGCCTGGACGTCGTCCTGCACGTTGATGTCGCCGGAGGTT
>NZ_JAFKCS010000750.1 GCF_017255015.1 Bowmanella yangjiangensis
CGCCGGTGATCTGTGGCATGTGAGGGTCTCCGCTCGTTGGCTATCGCCTGTGACCCTAGCAAAGCTGCAGGCAACTGACGTGCGCAATGGCTCGGCGCTTCTGCGACCGGCGTCTCAACCTGTCCGCGGTGCGGGCAGGCGCATGGGCTATCATCCAGTGCTGAACAGGGACATGGAGGCAGGCTGATGGGGTTCTACTTGGTGATCGGCGCGTTCATCGTCTTTCTGCTGCTGTTGCTGCGGGCCATGCGCAGGAAGTCCTCAGGCGCGAACCACTCGGGCGATGGGGGAGGGCCGGGTGTGGATGGCGGCGGCAGCTTCTTCGGCGATTTCGGTGGCGACTGTGGTGGCGGTGATG
>NZ_JAFKCS010000751.1 GCF_017255015.1 Bowmanella yangjiangensis
GTGCCGGCTGTGGCGCCTGTTGCGTCGCGCCCTCCATCAGTTCGCCCATCCCTGGCATGCCCGACGGCAAGCCGGCGGGTGTGCGCTGCATTCATCTGTCCGTCGATGCGCTCTGTGCCCTGTTCGGTAAACCGGAGCGGCCGCCCGTCTGCTCGGCGTTCAAGGCCGAGGTCGAGCTTTGCGGCGACAGTCGCGACAGCGCCATTCGCATGCTCGGCTGGCTGGAGCAGGCGACGGTCTGACGGCTGAACCCGTTTCCCCTTGCTGCGGTCGAAACGCAAACACTACCCAGAGAACAGGTTCCAAGATGATCCGTATGTCCGTGTTGGCCGTGATGCTGTGTGCAACCGCCGCCCAG
>NZ_JAFKCS010000752.1 GCF_017255015.1 Bowmanella yangjiangensis
GGCAGCGCCAGCAGCCAGTGACTGAACGCGACCTGCAGCGCGGCACCGAGAAAGGGCGCCAGGGCGGCAGGCAGCAGGTCGAACTGGCCGCCCAGCAAAGCGATGGCCCAGACCTTGCGCTGACCGCTGTCGGCTTCACGCAGGGCCGCCAGGGCAGCACTGACGGAGGGGTTGCCGGTACCCTGAAAGCTGCTCAGCAGCGCATCCAGCGCCGGCAGCCAGGCATCGCCACGCACCAGCGTGTCGAAGCCCAGCGGCGGCATCTGGTGTTCCAGGCAACGGCTCAGGGTGTCGGCCGAGGGGCCCGGCAATGCAGGCGGCGCGTCCAGCACGCGCTGCTGGGCCTCGCACAACTCG
>NZ_JAFKCS010000753.1 GCF_017255015.1 Bowmanella yangjiangensis
TAGTCCTGATCTTTCTTGTGATCATGCCAATGTAATGTAATAATGCACCGACTCTGGGTAACTGGGGTCGGGGCGTTACAGTTGGTATCAGAGGAAGTTTAGTACAAACCTTGGAAGCTAGATTTAGATAAACTCTGATTAGAGCACATATCCTTAAGATAGACTTTGAGAATTAGTATAGAAGAACATCCTAGAATTTTGGTATTGTAGAGATTTTGTGAGTTTTCCGAGCAATACATCCCTGTCTGGATACGAGCAGGTAGAGGCGGCTCTGGCACAGATGTACCTAGGGGTAAAACCCGAAAACACCGCTTTGAGCTAGACTCGAACGGGAACTGGTGCACGACAACGGGACTA
>NZ_JAFKCS010000754.1 GCF_017255015.1 Bowmanella yangjiangensis
CTGGTAGAGGGTGTTGAGGATGTCCAGAAAGGCGCCGATGGCCATGGCGATGGTCAGCACGATGAAGGCGCTGCAGACGTTGCGCGTCACCTCGACCACGGCCTCGGGCATGTCCGGCACCAGCATCACGCCGCTGGACAGCACCAGCGCCGGCACGACGTTGGAGAGCCGCTTGATGATGCCGCTTTCCTTGATCTGGCCGTGGCGACCCACGGTCGTGGCGCCGATCACACGATAGATGGCGCGCACCAGGATGTGCTTGACCACCCAGTTCGACAGCCAGGCCGCCGCGATCAGGGCGAGTGTGGCGCTGAGGGTCAGCAGTTCCGGCTGTTGCTTCAGCCAGTCCATCCAG
>NZ_JAFKCS010000755.1 GCF_017255015.1 Bowmanella yangjiangensis
GGATTGGGTGGTCGCCTGCGACAACCTGCGCGGCTGCGAGGCCATCAGCGCTGCCGACGGCTTCGACTACCGGCCCCTGAGCCTGATCCTGCAGCGCGCTGCGGGGCCGCGGGCACCGTTGCAGCTGTCCTTGCACTATGCCGAAGCGGGCGGTTACGCGCCGCTGCAACTCGATGGCCGGCCCCTGGCGAGTGCCGGGCGCCTGCGCCTGACGGAAGAGGACGACGGGGCCGCGTTGCTGGCCGAGGGCGGCGATGCCCAGGCCGTGCTGGCCGAGCTGCGCAACGCCAGTCAGTTGCGCATGGACGGGGAACGCGAGTACGAGGCGGTGGTCTCGCTCAGCGGCCTTTCCGCC
>NZ_JAFKCS010000756.1 GCF_017255015.1 Bowmanella yangjiangensis
GCGCATCACCGGACTGGCGTTGATGGGCAAGCCGTGGCGGGCGGCGGCACGGGTGGCCACGCTGGCGAAATTGAAGGCCACGTCGCGGTGCAGTTCGAACTCCTCCTCGAACGGCTTGCCGCGTACGTTGCCGGCCAGGCGCATGTGCAGCATCGGTCCCTGTTGCGGGTCCTGGCGTACTTCGTAGTAGAAGTCGACCGAGAACGGCGGGATGTGGCGCAAGGCGTCGGGGCGGTCGAGGTTATCACGGTGCAGGTGGCCGGGGGTGAACATGCTGCGGTCCTCCTTCAGCGATGGACGATGCCGTCGCAGGCCATGCTGATGCGTGTGCCGGAGCGGCCCTGGACGATGGCT
>NZ_JAFKCS010000757.1 GCF_017255015.1 Bowmanella yangjiangensis
GGTTGTATCGGGCGATGGCCAGGTGCAGCGGCTCGAATGCCGTCGGCAGCGATGCCTGACCGTGCAGACGATGGTGCGCCTCGTGTTCGAGCGTGCTCAGGCAATCGAGATCACCGAGGCATTGCTCGCCCCCCTGCAGCATGGCGGCGAGGATCTGCTCGAAGTTGGCGCGGATACGCAGCACCGCATCCTCATGAAAATGGCTGCGCAGGTACTGGTATTCGATCTCCATTCCCTCGCCCAGGCGCACGGCCAGGTCCATCGGCACGCTGGTCACATCCTTGGACGCCAGCTCGCCAAAACGCGGCCCATCGCCACCACCACGCCGCAACGCCTGGTCCACCGGGTAGTTC
>NZ_JAFKCS010000758.1 GCF_017255015.1 Bowmanella yangjiangensis
GAAACAGGTCGGCTGACGGCAGAAGAAAACACGCCCCGGCGGTAGAACGGGGCGTCGCGACAGACTCGCAAAAGGGTGTTCAGGTCATGTGGGCATGAGCACCCGAGAGGTAATCGAGCACGCGAAACAGCGTGGCGTTGGCCGAGGCGGCGTGCGGCGCGCCGTCACGAATGGCGGCGATGTCCTGTGCAGTGGAGCGCCCCGGTTCGGCCGCGTCCTGCTGCAGGCGCTCGTCCAGGCTGGCGCCGTCGCACTCCAGCTGACACAGCAAACCGATGGCCCGCTCCTGCCAGACGAAGCCCTGCAGCTCGGCGACGGGCGAGCCGTACAAGGCGATGGCGCCGTGCGGCAGG
>NZ_JAFKCS010000759.1 GCF_017255015.1 Bowmanella yangjiangensis
AGTTAGGCAAAATTATGGAACCAATTCCGCTGCACAACCCCTGGCATCAAAGAAAAAGCACCATTGTCATGGGAGTGCTTCTTGCGTTCGCCTCTGTACTTATTGCAGGCCCCAAAACGCTAATTGGTGTAGCCATTACCTTAGCTACAGTACCTTTCATACTGCTCGCGTTCTTAAAATTCAGAGTGCGTTGGCAAAACCGCTTTGGTGGAAGTAAGCTTATGTCCATCGTTTTTTTTCTTATAGCTCTGTTAGCTACTCTGGCAATCCTGCATATTGCAAAGCAACTCCAGCCATACATTGGTGCGCACTTTGCCTAACAAAAGGTTCAAATCGCTTGCTCCGCTCGCT
>NZ_JAFKCS010000076.1 GCF_017255015.1 Bowmanella yangjiangensis
TCATGAGCCTAGCTGTCTGCGCCCCGGTATCGCTCCGTGGTCATCAGCGTCTGCAACATATGCAGAGCCACCAGATGGCCGCCGCCGTTGGTGCGCCAGGCTTCATGCGTGGCCTTGTAAAGGCCATCTATCTCGGCCATCAAGCGGCGATAGCGCTCGACCTCGAGCACCAGCCGGCGCATCTCCGGATGCTCAGCCCATATCCGGCGCAGCTCTCCCTGCGTCACCGGGCGAAAGTCAGGTAGTTGGTAAGGCATGGCACAATACTGGATATAAAAACAGTATTCTTCCACGCCCAGCGCCAGCCGTCACCGGCGCCCGATGCACGGGCACCCAGCCCCAACCCTTCTCAGGCCCATACCAATGAACGCCCCAACCTACTGCCGCACCACCGGCAAGCGCGTAGGCACCTGCGCGTGCCTGCGCTGCAACCCACCCAAGGAGCCAGCGCCATGCAAATCACCCTGAACGCCTGGCACAACCCTCAGCGCCAGCAGGTGCCGGTGATCGCCTTCACCGCCGCCACCCACAACAGCACCATCAGCGGCAACTTCACTGCCGCTCAGCTGCGCTCGATCGCGCGCCAGCTCATCAACATCGCCAACGACTCCGACCAGGGCGAGCAAGGCCCCGTCACCTACACCGTCGAGGATTAACCCATGCAGCCACTCATCTACGTGGCCGGCCCATACCGGGCGGCCACACGGGACGATATCGCCCGCAACATCGACGCCGCCCGCGTGATCGGCATCAGCGCCGCCGCCCTGGGCTGGTTCCCCGTCATCCCTCACGCCAACACCGCCCATATGGAGCTCGACCTGCCCGGGCTGGGCGACGAGTTCTGGCTGGCGGGAACCCTGGAAATGATGGAGCGCTGTGACGCCGTGGTGCTGGTCCCTGGCTGGGAAAGCAGCGCCGGTACCCGCGGCGAGATCATCCGCGCCGAAGAGCTGCACCTGCCCATCTTCCGCTCGCTCGGCGCACTGCCCAGCGCCGACGTGTTCCGTGACTGGGCGCGCTGCGCCACCCACCGCACCAGCGCCCTCACCCAGTACCGCCTGCAACAGGAGAAACAGCCATGCACAAGCAATGCGTGAACTGCCCTGGTGCGACTGATCACACCACTGCCGAATGCCCGGTGATGGTCGAAGCCGCGGCACCCATCGACCCGATCCATTCCGCAATGATGCTCGGCATGACGCCCGAGCCGTGCGAGCCGATCATCGAAATCACTCGCCAGGCCGTGACCAAGCTGCTCGACGTGGTCGAGTTCGGCGACCAACTGGAGCGAGTCGAGAAAGATCGCCTGGTCGCATTCGTGAAAGAGTTGCTGGCTCAGGAACAACCGGAACTGTGGGCGATGCACAGCGTCGGCCCCAACGAAGTGCACCCGATGATTTCCAAGGCAGAAGCCGAGAAGCAAGCTGCCAGCCTGATCGCACTCTGCAAAGAGCGCCTCCCCGATATTCCCATCACCGTCAACGTCATCCCCTCGCCGTACTCGCCGTTCGAGCACTTCGAAATTCTGGCGGAAGAGCTGACCGAGCAAGTGGCCAGCCTACGCCAGGCCGTCGCCACTGGATCAACCCCGGCACCTGTGGGGGTCATGCCGCCGGAAATCCCGCGCGCCCTGCTCGGCAAGATCGTCGACGAGCTCTTCGGCGGTGCGATCGAGGATACGAGCGCCATCGAGGACGTGTATCGGGTGATCGCGCGTAGCGGCATGACCTCCTATTCCGAAGGCAAGTACAGCAACGTGCTGCGCCCGTTCTTCGCGATGATGGAAGCCGAGCTGCACGCCAACACCGGCAAGGGCGACCGCCCAGCCTGGCTGGCAATGTCTCCAGAGCAGTGCCTGCTCGAAATCTACTACCACACCGCCAAGCTGCAGAAAGCCGTGAAGAACAACGACATGAAGGGCGTCCGCGAGTACACCGCGGACGTGGCCAATATGTCGATGATGCTGGCCGATACCTGCGGATGGCTCGACGTGGTGAGCAGCGAGCTGGCCAACGCCGAGCCCGCCGCTCCCTGCAACCACGAATGGACCGACGACGGCCAGCACCTGCTGGTCTGCACCGCTTGCGGCGCCCAGGAAGATCACGACCCACGCTGGCGTGACATGGCCACCGCGCCGCGTGACGGCACGCTGGTTCGCCTACTCGTCGAGTTCACCGAGCACGCAACCGAGGACGCCGACCAGGCGCCAACCATCGGGGCCAACAACTTCGAAAACGACGGTGAGGATCGCTGGCAGTTCGCCGGATGGTGCTGGTCGCATGACCATTTCACCCAAGGCCAGGGCGAGCCTGTCGGTTGGCTCCCCATGCTCGACGAGCCGCGCCGCATCGCGCCCCAACAAAAGGAGCAACACCAATGACCATCAAGCCCATTGAACCTGTAGAGGTAGTGCGCGACGCCGAAGGCTGGTTCAGCCACCCGCAGTACTTCACCGAACCCGAGTGGAACGACGTCGATGTCTTCACCCGTGAAGAGTTCGACAAGTACTGCACCGAGCGCGGCATCGAGACGGCCATGACCAGCATGGAGTCTGACGACTTCGAGATGCATGACCGCTATTGCGAAGACGGCCAGTGCGATTGCTCGGCCTGGGAACCTTCCCGCCCTGCTGGCGATGGATGGTTCGTGCTGTCGATCCACGATACCGAAGATGGCCCTGTCTGTGTCTGGGGTCGTCGCCGACAGGAGCAACAGCCATGATCAAGCGCTACAACGCGCCTCGCGGCACGACGTTGAGCGAGAGCGACAAAGGTGAGCTGGTAATGGTGGCTGACCACGACGCAGCCATCGACGCCCTTTGCACTCAGGTGGCGGAGGTGCGGGCGGAGAATGAGGCGCTGGTGGCTGGCCTGCTTGATCCGGAATCGGTGCTGGTCAACATGCTGCGCGGCAATATCGCTAAGCTGTCGCCGCGCGGCGTCTGCAAGGTCTACGGCCAAGTGCTTAACGGCGAGGATGCGCAGCACGTCGGGATTGCACGTCTGCGCGCCGAGCTGGAGGCGGCGCGGGGATTGTTGGATGAAGTCAACACGTTGGATCGAAGCGAAGAGACTGAGCCGACTAAGCTGGTGTACCGGTACAACAAGCTGATGCGCAAGGTCAGAGCCTTCCTAACCGCCACCCCGGCGCCGGAAGTGCAGGCCGAGCAGGGCGAGCGGCAGGAGCAGCAGCCATGAGCAAGATGGTCACGCTTGAGAGGTGGGCGGAGGTGATGCCATGTTCATGACACCCGATGAAGTGGCCGAACTGACGGGCTACAAGAAGCCATCAGCCCAGATCAAATGGCTGACAGCCGAGAAGTTCGGCTTCGTGGTGGGCGGTGACGGGCATCCCAAGGTGCTACGCGACGTTGTATTGTCGCGCCTTGGGTCAACCAAGCCATCGAAGAGAGAGCCGCAGTTGAGGCTCATGGGATGAGGGCGCACGCATGCGACCGAGGAAGAAGGATAGGCACCTGCCGGCCTGCATGTATCACAAACACGGCGCGTACTACCTGGTGCGAAAGGGGAAGTGGGAGCGGCTTGATACGGACTACCAGGCCGCCCTGCTCGCGTATGCGAAGAAAACATCCGGAACGGTAGCGGGCGGAATGCCAGACCTGATCAACCGCGCCTTTGCGCACCACCGGAAGAACATCAGCGACAACACCGCACTGCAGTACCAGGCGGCAGCCGAGCGGCTGAAAACCATCTTTGCAGAGTTCGAGCCTCGGCAGGTGCTGCCGAAGCACGTCGCCGCGGTGAAGATGGAACTGGCCAGCACGCCGAACATGTGCAACCGGATCTTGTCCTTCCTGCGGATCGTGTTCAGCTACGCACTGGAGTGGCAGGAGGTCGACAGCAACCCGTGCATCGGCGTCAGGCGCCACCAGGAAGCGCGCCGGGATCGATACATCACGGATGCCGAGTTTGCTGCGCTGCTGGATGCAGCCAGCCCTTACATCCGCTGCATCCTTGAAATGTGCTACCTGACCGGTCAACGCATTGGTGACGTGATCGCAATCCGCCTGGCCGATATCACCGACGAAGGCGTGGCGTTCACCCAAGAGAAAACCGGCGCCAAGCTCATCGTGGCCATGACGCCAGACCTGCAGGACGTAATCGCTAGAGCGAAGGCGCTGCCACGCAAGATCCGCGCACTGACGCTGTTCTGCTCCCGTACCGGCAAGCCGGTCTCATATGACACCGTGAAAATGGCCTTCCGCGAGCTGCGCAGGAAAACCGGTATCGATACGGTGACCATCCACGACATTCGGGCGAAGTCGCTCACCGACGCC
>NZ_JAFKCS010000760.1 GCF_017255015.1 Bowmanella yangjiangensis
TGGTGGTGGCCTCGGCCAGCGGTGGTCGCTCGCGCTTCCAGAACGCGGCGCAGACCCGTCGGCGCGGCATCGAGCTGGCGCTGGAGAGCCGTCTGAGCGAGACCCTGCGCGCCCACCTCGCCTATACCCGGATCGACGCCACCTACAGCCAGGCGTTCAGCAGCAACGGTCGGATGATCGACGCGGGCAACCACCTGCCGGGCATTCCCGCGCACAGCCTGTATGGCGAGCTGAACTGGCAACCGGCGGCCGGCGTCAGCACGGCCATCGAGGCGATGTACCGCAGCGAGCTGTACGTCGAGGACAGCAACAGCGCCAGGAGCGCGCCGAGCTACGCGCTGTTCAACTGGC
>NZ_JAFKCS010000761.1 GCF_017255015.1 Bowmanella yangjiangensis
TGCTGGCCGATGACCCGGCCGTGCAGATCGGCCTGGTGCAAAGCGGCCTGGAGCGGCAACTGTCGCCGGACGAGCAGACCCGCCTGCAGAGCCTGGGGGCGATCTATCAGGAGCCGCTCTGGCTGTTCTATCGCCGTGAAACCGGCCTGGACCGCATCGCCGACCTGTTGCCGCTGAAGCTCGGCCTGGGTGGCGAGGGCAGCGGCACCCGCGCTGCCAGCGACGCCATCCTCGGCGCCAACGCGATCCTGCCCGAGCAGTATCCCGACACCTGGCAGAACATCGGCGGCGGCAAGGCCGCACGCGCACTGCTGGCCGGCGAACTGGACGCGGCGTTCTTCGTCGGCCCG
>NZ_JAFKCS010000762.1 GCF_017255015.1 Bowmanella yangjiangensis
TGACCCATATCGATTATTGCCCGCCCGCGCATCTGGCACAGGTGCTGCTGGCGCGTGGTTGCAGCTTCGACGTGTTGCGCGTCGACCTGGGCGAGCTGCGTGGCTATGACCTGGAGCGACCCAGGGCGGTGGCCGTGATGGGCGGCCCGATGAGCGTCAATGACCCCTTGCCGTGGATCGCCGACGAGGTGGCTGCCCTGCAGCGCCTCATCGCCCGCGAGGTACCGATCATCGGTCATTGCCTTGGCGGCCAGCTGCTGGCCAAGGCACTCGGCGCCAGCATTCGGCGGATGCCCTACACCGAAGCCGGCTGGCAGGACATGCAGCGCCATGCGCAGGTGACGGACAGC
>NZ_JAFKCS010000763.1 GCF_017255015.1 Bowmanella yangjiangensis
TGGCCTGAATCTTCACTTCGATTTCCTGCTTGAGTTCCTCGCAGGGTTTGGGCGCTGCCAGCGCGCCACCTGCAAGCATCAGCAGGGCCAGGGCAGGGATCATCCGTTGCATCGCGCGTCTCTCCAGGGTTGTGGGTGACCTATGAGATTGGACTGGCAGATTGCCCGGCAGTTCTAGTCGTCACCCTGCAGGGTGGTCAACTGCGCATGGCGTTGTTCGGCGGGCAACTGGCCCAGAGCGGCGACGGCGGCGTAGAAGGCCGGCCAGTCGCGGCCTTCGCGGGCAAACAGCGCGGCGAAGGCGGGCACCCATTGGTCATAGAGGCCGAAGGGCAGCAGCTTGGCGTTGT
>NZ_JAFKCS010000764.1 GCF_017255015.1 Bowmanella yangjiangensis
TTTGCCTTCAGGTCGCTTGTGCCAGGCCCAGCAGGGCATAGCCCAGCCCGCACAGCCCCCAGCCCAGCCAGGGCGAGAACAGCGTGCGCCAGAGCCGCAGGCGCGGCGTGAAGCCGACGCCGTGGATGAAGGCGCAGGACACGCCCCACATCACCAGCATCAGCAGCGAATGGCTGTAGCCTCCCTGGCTGTCGAGCATGGCGCCGGGGTGGATCAGCAGCACCAGCGCCATGGGCACCGCCAGCAGCCAGGAGAGCGCGCGCAGTGGCGCGCGCTCGCTTAGGGCCAGTTCACTCATGCTCGCTCTCGGTGTCGAGGTCCTGAGTGGTTTCCAGCCACAGGGCGTTGAT
>NZ_JAFKCS010000765.1 GCF_017255015.1 Bowmanella yangjiangensis
TGGCCATGGGCAGAACACGCGCATGGCGACATTCTGGTTATTTTGCATGAGCCCAGTCAGGCTGGCCACGCAGGTAGCCATAGCACAGGCCAGTCAAACGACGCTTGAGCCACGCCTTCATGCAGGAGGTTCCAGCGATACAGCCATCTGTTGCGCCAGTTCCTCGCGGCCAAGGAAGGGATACAGGTCCTCCAGGGCGCCCGATACCGGCTTGCCATTCTCGTCGATGCGCGTCATCACCCGAGGCACACGCGGCTCCTCGACCTGCACCAGCACCTCGCAGATCACCGGACCATCGCGATCCAGCACGGCCTGCAGGCGGGTCTGCAGATCAGCGTGCGACTCGATGC
>NZ_JAFKCS010000766.1 GCF_017255015.1 Bowmanella yangjiangensis
GGCCGAGGTCGTGCGCAGCATCCTGCATGTAGCGGGAATACTCGCGCCAGAACGGCTCATCGGAATGCCCCGGATTGAGGAACACGACGGAGGGCGCTCGCACCTGCGCCAGCGCCTGCACGCCGCACAGCACCAGCCATAGCCCCATCATCCACTTGATCACAGCGCGCCTCCGGAAAAACATCGGGGCGCAGTATAGGGCTCCAGTGGCAAAAGGCCGACCGCTGATGCGTGTCGGCCCCGATCCTTACTGTCCGCTGACCCAGAAGATCGCTGTACCGACCGCGATCAGGATCAGGCTGAAGATTGCCCAGGCATCGATGACGCTGTCGGCATTCTCGACTTCGCT
>NZ_JAFKCS010000767.1 GCF_017255015.1 Bowmanella yangjiangensis
GGCTACAGCCAGTCCACCGAGAAGGACCCGGGCGGCATCGCCGGCGCCAAGTTCGTCGGCGACTTCACCGGCATCGGTTTCGATGGCTCGCGCAAGCCGCACCTCGTTGCCGGCGACGCGTTCTATGATCCGACCTCCTTCGAACTCGACGAGGTGGAGTGGGAGAAGGTCAGCGGCAAGGACAAGGAAAAGAACATCCGCCTCGACCTGGCCCGTGACTACGACCTGGCCGGCAACGCCGCGCAGGTGAAGTTCGGCGGCAAGCTCAGCCGGCGCGACAAGACCAGCGATACCGAGGTCTGGGTCTACGACGATTTCACCGGCGTCGGGCTCGACGGCTTGCAGAGCG
>NZ_JAFKCS010000768.1 GCF_017255015.1 Bowmanella yangjiangensis
GTTTGCCGTGCTGCTCGGGGTGCTGTTGCTCAAGGAACCCATGCGACCGATCCGGCTGCTGGCGTGCGGGGTGATCGCGCTCGGCGTGGTGCTGATGAAGCTGGCGTAGCCGATTCGAGGACCGACATGGCCGATACCCCTCGCGCGGCACGCTGCAGAGGCTGACCCGGCATTCCGCTCGGGAACCCGAAGCCGCCTTTGTGGTTCTGTTGAACAACGGGGGCCGAGGCGTCGACCGCTTTTCCGTCATGTGCCGGCGGCATGCTGGCCAGGCTGACTGCACGGACACCGACGTGGTGCCAGCCCTGTCGGCCGTGGCAGCCTCGTCAGGCCGCGGCGCCAGCGGCT
>NZ_JAFKCS010000769.1 GCF_017255015.1 Bowmanella yangjiangensis
GCTGCTGGATGTCGCGCCAGCCGACTTCCCGCAGCTGCTCTACCCCTTCTACGAACAGCACTGCGGCCAGCGCATCGCCTACGCCCAGGAGACCCTGACGGTGTCCGCCGCCGACGACGAGCTCGCCGCGACCCTGGACGTCGCCTGCGGCAGCCCCGCCGTGGCCATCGAGCGGACCGCGCTCGGCTACGACCGCACGCCACTGGAATACCGCCTGTCACGCGCGGCGGCGGAGAACTTCCGTTACCAGGTGGACATCAGCTGAGGACAGGGCTGACCGATGCAACACGCCCAGGCAAGCCCGGGCGTGAGTGACGCACGTACCCGACGAGGCTAGAACAGCCCCAG
>NZ_JAFKCS010000077.1 GCF_017255015.1 Bowmanella yangjiangensis
GGCCTGCGGCGCCTGGGCATAGTTGACCAGCGGGGCGACGCCCCACGAGGCATCGCGCGGCAGCGTCTGGTTGCCGCCGCCGCTGAAACTGGAGCAACCCGTGACGAACAGTGCAATGGCCACCAGGGCCAGGCAACGTATGCTTTGCATCTTCATTCCTCCTTTGAGAATCCTTGCTTAGCGCCCGAAACGGGTGCTGTAGGTAATACCGAGCGAACCACCGGGATCACCCTCCCCCCCTCTGGGGGCAGACTGGTAACCGAGGGTCATGGCCAGCTCGTCGTCGCCGAACAGCTCGACGCCGATGCCGACGTTGATGCCGTAGTTGAATTGCCGCTCCGTCCACTGCCAGCCGGCGAGGGTATCGATCATCCAGGTGAACTGCGGACGTGTCCTGTTCAGGGCGCCCGGGAAGCCTCGCCGCCAGGTGCTGGCGACATAGAGCTGACCATAGCGGCTCTGCATCAGCTCGGTGCCTTCGATCGTGGCGCCCGGCTCGTTGTCGAACGGAATGTAGGCACCGCCATTGGCGTTGAGCAGGTCAGTCGCGACCTCGCTCTCCACGCTGTTGTTCTGATAGTCCACGCCCGAACGCAGCAACCAGGACGGGTCGTCGAAGAACACCGTGTGGCCCCACTCCAGCGACACGCCCTGGCCGCTGCCGATGGCATCGCCCTGCCGGGAACTGTAGCGGTTGTGCGTCAGCGACCAGCTCAACTGGTCACGCGCGGAGAAGCCGTGCTGGCCCCGGAGACGCACGCCGTCGCGCATGCCCAGGGCGCGCAGCAGGCCGGTGTCTTCGGCCTCGCGGTGCCAGTCGAACGCCAGCCCCAGCTCATCACGCGAGCTCAGGCGCCAGCTGCGCTCGATGCCCAGGCCATGGCGGTCATCGTCGTCGCGCAGGCTGCTGTCGAGAATCAGGCGCAGGTCGCCGTCGTCCAGGGTGCGGCGCGCCTCCAGCTTGAGGTTGCGCTCGTTGCCGAGTACCGCGCTGTCCAGGTTCGAGCTGTTGTAGCGGCCCTGCTCGAGCTGCAGGTCGGCATACCAGTCATCACCGAAGTAGCGGGCCACCTGCAGGCGCGGCCCCTTGATGTCCAGGTCGCCGAAGTCTGTATTCTGCCAACCCAGCTGCAAGCCCTGCGGGGAGCGCTCGAGCATGCCGGTGGTCTGCGAGAGCAGCTGCTGGCGAATCGAATCCGGTTGTCCATCGCCCAGGGCGCTGAGTCCCGAGGCCAGCGCCTCGCCCTCATGGCCGAGACGCGAGAGCACTTCCACCGTGTTCGCAGCATCGAGTCCGCCGTGTTCGAGCAGACGCTGCATCTGCGCATGGTTGTCGTTGCGCAGCGCCTGCTGGATCTCGTCGTAGCTGCCGGCCTTCAACCCGCGCGCCGCCCCCCAGGCCAGCCAGTCGTCCTTCAGCGCCGACTGGTTGCTGGCATCGAGGCGCTCGAGGAAATGCTCGAACCACAGCTGCAGCGTCGCCTGCTCGCCGCTCCACAGACGCTTCGCCTGCGCCAGTGACGTCAGCGTGCCCTGCGACCCAGCCAGCAGGCGCAGGTACATGGCATAGCCTTCGGGCGTCGCGGTGATGCGCTGCAGATTGAGGTCGCGCAGCAGCTGGCGGCGCAGACGCCAGGCCAGGTCCCCGTAGCCGGCGGCCTCGGCCGCATCGGCATAGGCCGCGAGCACCAGGCGATCGGTTGGATTCGACTTGAGGTGCTGACGGAACCAGCGCAAGGCTTCCTGGGTGTTGTTGAGCAACATGTAGCCGGTGGCATAGGGCAGCCACAGCCGGCTGTCCGTCACGGCCAGGGCACGCCACTCCGGCAGCAGTTGCGCCAGCGAGTCGCGCTGGGCGTTGTCGATGTAGAACCACAGGATGCGCTGGCGCACCAGATTGTCACTGGGGAACAGGGCCAGCGCCTGCTGGTAGTAGGCCTGGGCCTGATCGAAATTGCCGTCCTGGGCGGCCAGCGCGGCACGGGCAATCCAGTACTGCGAGTTGTCACGTCCGTTGGGCGACTTCTCCGCATCGACCAGCAGTGCTCGCAGGGCACCCCAGTCACGCAACGTCTCGGCCAGTTGCAGCGCGACGATCAGACGCGTCACCCGGCCCGTGCGCTGCCAGCTATCGATGAGAATCTGCAGGGAGCGCCTGGGGTCGATATCCCAGTACAGGCGAATCAGGCGATCCTCATCCTCCAGGCCCAACGGCACGTTGAGGCTCAGCAGGCGATCGTACGAGGCGCGCACTTCCCCATCGCGTTCGAGCTCCCAGGCCAGATTGGCGCGCAGCTGCCAGAAATCGGGATCGTCCACCTCGGGTGAATCGGCTGCGGTCAGCACCTGCCAGGCCTGGTCCGGCTCGAACAGGTTCCAGTGCACCTTGGCCCAGCGGATGCGCTCCTTGATCGTCAGCGGCCCGCGTGCAGCCAGGGCCTGCCACTGCTCCACTTCCTTCCTGAACTGCTGCGTGTTCTCCATCAGCATGCGCAGACGCTGCCGCGCGAACAGGTGGTTGGGATAGCGTTGCAGGTAGGCCACCAGCCAGGCCTCGGCATCCTCGGGGGTGCCGCGGGTCTCGTGGCTGTAGACCAGGGTGTCGATCTCCACATCGGTCATCTGCCGATGGGCGTCGATGGTGGACAGCGTCGCGATCACCTGGTCGAAATCGAACAGCTGCAGGGCATAGCGCCAGACCCGCTCACGCAGCTCAGGGTCTTCGCGCTGCGCCAGCATCTGCACCCAGTAGCTCAGCGCCTGCTGGGTGTGTCCGGTCCACTCGGCCAGGCGCGCCACTTCGGCCACCATGTCGTAGTCGTCGGGCGTCAGCGCCAGCAACTCGGGCGCCAGCTGCCAGGCCCGGTCCACCGCACCGGATGCCAGGCTCAGGTGGAAATCGGCGGTCAGTGCGCGCGGGTCGTCCCTCTTCAGGCTCAGCCAGCGCTGAATGAAGCTTTCCGCCAGGTCGTAGCGGCGCCCGCCCTGGGCGGCATCGACACCCGCAGCCAGCCAGTCGAGGGAAGCCTGTTGCGCGTCGAGTTCGTCCAGGTGCAGGGCCAGCAGTTGCGCCGCCTGCTCGGGATGATTCGCCGCGAGCAGGGCGTCGAACGCTTCCCGCAGGTGCTCCATGCGCACCTGCGGGTCGCTGTCTTCCGCCGCCAGCTGCTCATAGAGCTGCGCCGCGCCACTCTGGTCGTTGTTGGCCAGGCTCCAGATCGCCGCCTCGCCCAGCCAGTGCGTGCGCTTCTCGCTGTCGCGCTCGGCCAGCTCGCGGTAGGCCAGCACGGCGACGTCCAGTCCGCCGATCTCCAGCGAGTAGCGCGCCAGGCGCTCCAGCATGGCATTGTCCAGGTCGGCGATCTTCAGGCTGCGCAGTTCGTCGATCAGCACCGCCCGCTGTGCATCGCTGATACCGTCCGGCTGGGCCTGGGCACGCAGCACGTCGAGCATCGCCGAGTAGAAGGGCGTCGCGGACAGCAGACGGCCCTGCAACTGCTCCAGGTACTCGCGGGCACGAGTGAAGTCACCGACCTGAATCAGCTGATCGATCAGGCGCAGCTTGAGCTTGTCGTCTTCCGGGTGGGCCTTGATCAGCAGTTCGGTGTAACTGATGGCGACGGCGTCCGGCGTGTCGTCCGCGTCCGGCAGGAACACGTCCTCGCTCTTGTACGACAGCGCCAGCAACGCCACCACGAACCCGGCAACCAGCAGGATCATCCAGGGGTTGAGCAGGCGTGTGCGCGGCACCTTTTTCTTAGTTGCAGATGAGTTGCGCATCGCTCACCTGCTTCATCGGCAACTCGAAGTGCCATACGCCATTGTCGTGCGTGCCAGTGAACCGGCCGCCCCCCGCCTTCACATGGCACGAACCGGCCGAGCGCACGCTGAAACTGAGCGGGAACTCGCCCTGGAAGGAAAACGCCACGCGCTTGTCGTCCAGATAACGCCAGGCGGTCAGCGGAATGTTCGCCTCTTCCAGTGCCGGGCGTGGGTCACGGGTGTCGCGCAGGGCCAGCAGCGCATCGGCGCCGCTCAGGTGCACGTAGCGCCCCTGCGGCAGATCACGCACCCCGGCGACGCCCCTGGAGCGGGCCAGGTCCGGCCAGCCCAGGGCCGGATCCAGGCGCAGCGTACGCAAGCCCACCAGGCCCTTCACCTGCCAGCTGCC
>NZ_JAFKCS010000770.1 GCF_017255015.1 Bowmanella yangjiangensis
GTTGAAGGAGCTCAGAGGATTCATGACCGGGTACCCAGGCAGGTGATCTGCCGAACTTAACGGCCGCGCAGCAGCAAGCTTTAGGGCTGATCGACCAACGGTTGGCGGTTTTTTCTCGCTGCCCGTGCACTCAACGGCGCTTTCCCGATCGGCGGTCGAAGCGCGAAAGGCGCCCGTCACCACGCGCTAGAGCCTCGCAGCCCTGAAAGCCCCGGCAGGCCCCAGGCCCCGCCAGACTAAAGTCTTACAGTCGCCGAATAACCGAAGTGCTTTATTTCATGGCGCCGTAACGGGTCGGTCACAGAGTGGCCGCCCGCTAATAACAACAACGAGGAGACAACAATAATG
>NZ_JAFKCS010000771.1 GCF_017255015.1 Bowmanella yangjiangensis
TTCCACTTGCGCCCCAGCTTTCTGATGCTGAAACGGTTGGAGGTCACGGCCAGTGCCAGCAAGCCAAGAAACGCCAGCGCACCGACAATGATGTATGGGCGCTCGTAGAGATCGCGCAGCACCAGATCCAGACGCAGCCCGGCAATGAACAAGACGTACCCCGAAAGATGCAGGGTGACATAGGCGAAGCACCACAGGCCGAGCTGGCGGCGCACGGCGATCCATCCCCCCCAGCGGCTGAGCTGCTGCAGGGGGGTCATGGCCAGTGTGATCAGCAGCAGAATCAGAGCACCCAGCCCCAGGTTGTCCACCAGGGTCTTGCCGGGATCAGGCCCGAGCAGGCCGAAC
>NZ_JAFKCS010000772.1 GCF_017255015.1 Bowmanella yangjiangensis
CGCAAACGGAAGCGCCACCCGGGCGGCGCCTCTTGCGCACAGAAAACGGGGATCGTTCGGTGGATAAGCGGTGCACAAGCGGGCGCAGGGCCGATGCCACGCGGGCTCCCGGAATCAGGTCATTTCCCGAGCAATATCAATAAGTTAACAACCAGAGACATACACAGAAGCGGTGGAACAGCCTGTGGAAAAGCTGTCGACACCAGGCCAGGGGCCGCGCAGGGCCTGACGCACGCTGAACTGATCGATATCCACCCAGGGCTGCGCGCGGACGGAGTTGTCCACCTGCGACCGGGACGACAAGGGGAGGAACGCTGGGGATATGCACAGATTATGTGGATGAAGCT
>NZ_JAFKCS010000773.1 GCF_017255015.1 Bowmanella yangjiangensis
GGGCGTGGTTCCGGCAGACCGATGCCAATGGCGAAAGCCGGACAATCGAGAAGACCTTCGACTTCCTGCATGCCGTCCCACCCCAGCGCGCCCCCGAGTTCATCCGCCAGAGCCCGCTGGCGGGTGCCGATGGCTGGCTCGAGGCCGATCACGAAACCCTGCGCCACCCGCGCTTCGGCAACGTCTTCAGTCTGGGCGACGTCTGCGCGGCGCCCAATGCGAAAACCGCAGCCGCCGTGCGCAAGCAGGCCCCGGTCGTCGCCGAGAACGTGCTGGCGCTGCTCGCTGGCCGAGGCCCACAGGCGATCTATGACGGCTACGGCTCCTGCCCGCTGACGGTGGAGCGC
>NZ_JAFKCS010000774.1 GCF_017255015.1 Bowmanella yangjiangensis
GCCATGAGCGGATGGCTCAAAAGCCTTCTGGACATGCTGGCACAGGGCGCCTGGCTGGTCGCGCTGGTCGGTGCGGCCAGCGCCGCGCTATGGGGTTTGCTCGGTTGGTACCTGGGCGGGCAGGCCGACCAGAAGGTCGCCGCACAGCGGGGCGCGACCACTTAGGCGTGCTGCGGGAGCCGGATGACCGACTCCCGTGGCGATCATCCGCGTGCCGGGATGGCCAGGCCGCGTTGCACAGCGGGTCGCTCGAGAAAGGCGTCGAGTACGCGGCGCACGTTGGCAAAACGCTCGAACTGCACCAGTTCGCCTGCCTCGTAGAACCCCACCAGATTGCGAATCCAGG
>NZ_JAFKCS010000775.1 GCF_017255015.1 Bowmanella yangjiangensis
ATCGTCAAGCTCCTATACGAAACCCCAGATCTCTACGAGGTCTGGGGTTTCTTCTTTGCGCGGCAGAAAGTCGGGCGTGGGCAGCGCCGCCTGGCGGGGTAACCTGCAGGAACCGTGATCGCCGGCAAGCCGGCTCCTACGGTACGCGCCTGGAAATTCCCGTAGGAGCCCGCTTGCGGGCGATGCACTGATCGCCGCACCTGGGTGGTCGGGGCGTTCGCGGGTGAGGGTGTTCCTGTGCAGTGATTTCGGGGTGTTTGCTGAAGCGGTGCAATGCTTGGATCTTCTCCCCGGATCGGCGGTGGAACACTGCGTTTTCTATGCAAGTACAAGCCTCGTCGTTAT
>NZ_JAFKCS010000776.1 GCF_017255015.1 Bowmanella yangjiangensis
AGTTCAGCGCGCTCACCAGCTGTAGCTCAGGCTGGTGATCAGGCTGCGCGCCTCGCCACGGTAGCAGTAGCCGTCCTGACAGTTGACGTACTGCTTGTCGGTCAGGTTGCGCGCGTTGACGGCCAGGCGCACGCCATCCAGCTCACCGGCGAAGTCGTAGTGCACGCCAGCGTCGAACAGGGTGTAGTCGTCGCTCTTCACCGTGTTCATGTCGTTGCCATATACGCTGCCGGTGTAGCGGGCGCCGGCGCCAAAACCGAGACCCGACGGCAGGTTGTAGTCCAGCCACAGCGCGGCCATGTGGCGCGGCGTGTCCTTCGGCTCCTTGCCCTCGTTGCCGTCATT
>NZ_JAFKCS010000777.1 GCF_017255015.1 Bowmanella yangjiangensis
CGATATGCGCCTGGCTGATGTCGAGCAGTGCGCTGGCGCCCTGCAGTTCGGCCATGCGCACCAGCAGCTGCATGGCGACCTGGGCGGCGCGGCCCTGTTCGCCGGCGAGCAGGGCGCGGTCGCCGGCGTTGAGTTCGAGCGTGCTCGCCTGGGGCGCGACCGGTTCGAGCGGGCTGGCGTGCCAGCCATCGTCGGGTGCGTGGGCAAACAGCTGCAGGTTCGCCCCGTCGACGCGAGCGAAGCTGCCGTGGTGCGCGGCCAGTTGGGCAAACGCGGCATGGCCGATGCACAGCACGGGCAGCTGGATGCCGAAGATGTGTTCGGCGACCAGGGCGCCGAGGCTG
>NZ_JAFKCS010000778.1 GCF_017255015.1 Bowmanella yangjiangensis
GGCGCATGCCATGCAGCACCTGCTGACACTCAGCGGACTGTTCATGGCAGTGACCTTCGCCGTATTCAGCGTCTACGGGCTGTTCGCCGCAGCGCTGCGCCAGCACCTGCTGCAGCGCCCGGCAGTGCTGCGCACGCTGCGCTACCTGTTCGCCGCCGCCTTCGCCGTGCTGGCGCTGCACCTGGCCGGGTGGTGGTGAGGGGGCTCACTCGTAGCGCAGGGCTTCGGCCGGCTGCACCTGGGCGGCGCGCCAGGAGGGATAGAGCGTGGCAAGGAAGCTGAGCAGCAGCGCGGCGGAACAGATCAGCGCCACGTCCAGCCACTGCAACTCCGAAGGCAGG
>NZ_JAFKCS010000779.1 GCF_017255015.1 Bowmanella yangjiangensis
TGCTATGCACCAGTCGGCACCTGGCCGAAAACCTGCCTGCCGGCACCCGCCTGGGATTCGAACGTCCCGGCCCCGTCGCGCAGGCCAGCCTGCTGAACACACCCACCGTGCAAAGCCTGCCACGGCTGTCCGGCCCTTCGCGTTGGCGCCTGGTTTCACAACTGAGCCTCAACCACCTCTCGCTGGTCGAGGGCCCCGAAGCCCTCGATGCACTGCGCGAGCTGTTGCATCTGCACAATCTGCGCGACGAAGCCGGGCCCCGGCGCCAGGTGGAAGGCCTGCTGGAGTTGACCTGCGAGCGCGTGGTGGCGCGGGTCGGTGACGATGCCTGGCGCGGCTG
>NZ_JAFKCS010000078.1:0-2117 GCF_017255015.1 Bowmanella yangjiangensis
TAGGTGATGCGCTGCGCCACGTCGTTGACCAGTGCTGAGGTGGCCGTGGTGCCACTGCTGGTGAAGGTGATGGTCAGCACGCCACCGCTGTTGGTGAAGGTGGCGAAGGTCAGCCCGCCCGACTGCAGGTTGCTGCCACTGACAGTGAACAGGCCGCCGCTGGTGTCGAAGCCCAGCACGTCGCTGCCTATCGCCGTGCCGCTGCGCTGGATCACCAGGCTGGCGCCGGACCAGTCGCCATTGCCGCCGTTCAGCGCATCCAGCTCGGCATCGGCCAGGCTGGCATTGCTGCCCACGTCGAGGCCGACGGTATTGCCTGCGCCGCCCCAGGCCACGCTGTCGCCGTTGAGGTTGCTGACGGTGGGCGCTGCGTTGGGGGCGACCGCATCCGCGAAACCCACATTGTCGATGCCGATATACAGAGGTTGACCATTTGGATCCGTGATACGGATTTCGTCTGCGTACTGGAATATCGATGCCGTCAGCCCATTGCCCTGGGTGAAGTCCGAGATGTAGTCGCCGTCGGTCGCGAGTGTGACGCTGCCTCTGGAGACACCGTTCTGGAAGGCTTCGAACTTGATTTGAGAGTGCGCGCCAAGGTAGTCGACGATCTTGATTCCGGTGAACGAGAGCTCGCTCCCGTCCTGGCTGCGAATCACGACGATGGGCGAGCCATTCCCGGAATCGTCGACGATACCTTCGTCCTGGCTGCCGGCCCCATCCGTGAACAGATCGCTGTAGTACTTCCACGCCGCGCCGTTATTGGAGTTGCCGGAGTCGGCGGAAAAGATCTCTATCGTCACGCCAGGAATGTCGCTCGACTGGGCTTGGCCGTCGGTCACCGGAGTACCCAGGATCGTGTCGGTACCGGAAAAATTCAGCGTTCCGGAAAACAACTGGCCGGTAAACGCGTTCTGGGCGGCAAGCGAGAACGGCATGCCGGCCTCTATGGTGCCGGTCGAGGTCTCCAGCACCCAGTTCCTGGCGCTGATGCTGCTGCCGGTCGCGTCGGTGGATGCTGCAACGTCGGCCTGGGTGATGGCGGCAATCTGGCTGATGAAGGACTGGCCCTTGTCGCCTAGGGCGATATCGCAGCCATAGAGCAGGATGTCGCCATCCCCACCCAGTTTGCTGCCGATGGCCTCCAGCGTGGAGCTGTGATCTTGCAGGTTGCTGGCATCCAGGGTCAGGCTGCCCAGCGTGATCTGTCCTGACAAACCATGGCTGACGATATGGATCGCATCGATGCCGGAGCGCCCGTTCAGATAGTCGGCAATCTGCTGCAGCCCATCCTGGCTGCCATCCAGTACGACGACCTCGGTGCCTTCGCTGGCGCCGGCGATGAGTTGTGCAGAGTCCTGCACGTTGCCGTCGATGAAGACGATCTCCTGGCGCTGATCGCTGCTGGCGGCTGGCGCGGCAGCGGCACCGTCATCGACCTGGCTGTCGCTGGCACTGTCCGCCTGGGGCGTGGGGTCGGCCTGGACCGTATCGGCAACCGTGGCGGCAACCGCCCCGTCGAACATCATGCGCGGTTCGAGGGCCAGTAGCCAGGCAGGGCCCGCCGGGGCCTGGGGTGTCGCTGTGACGGTGGATCTGCGTTTCATCATCTGCTCCCGGCGTTGCTTTACGTAAGTGGCGGCCCGCCTGGGCGGGCCGACCTTCAGGTGCTTGCTCGACTCAGCCTCGCGACGGGAAGACCCCTTCGGTCGCGATCACGAAGTTGGTGCCGAGGAAGGGATTGCGGATACCGAACGACTGGCTGCCACCGACGGGCGAGATGGTGACCGTTCCCTGCGGTGTGATGCTGGCCTGCCCGCTGAGCCCTCCCAGGTTGGCTTTCGTCGAGTCGGGTGGCGTATCGGTGAACAACCCCGCGAACACCACACTGGCAGGACCGGCTTTTGCGGTCGTGGCGGAGAGGTAGGTGGTGTTGCCCGCCGTGGGTGGCACCATCGCGGCGGTCGGATTGGTGGCCACGGCGGCACTGATGGTCAGGGCGCCGTTGCTGGCCTGGCCGGTGAAATGCGCGACTGGCGCGTGCATCGGCAGCTCTGCGGTGGTCAGGGTGACATTTTCGCGGCCGGCCATCTCGCCCTGGACAATCACGTCCAGGC
>NZ_JAFKCS010000078.1:2127-3996 GCF_017255015.1 Bowmanella yangjiangensis
AGGCCTGGCCCGTGCCCCATCCCTACCGGGCTGCGCCCACGGTAGTCGGGCAGGCCGAAGGTGGTCTGGCCATTGCCGCCATACATCGTGCCGAGCAGTGAGAAAAGGGCAGTGTTCTGTGCGATGGGCATCAGCTGGCCCTGACACATCGCATAGCCACGCGGTGCGAAGTTGAAGCCGACCATTTTGATTTCGCCGAGGAACGGTTCCATGTTGTTGCTCCCTGCTGTGTGACGCCGGTGTGACCGACGGGTTGTCGTGATGGCTCAGGTCCGTGGCGCGGATGTCCGTGTATGGAAAACGGCCTGCAACAGGCGGGCCCCGTCGTCGTCCGGGCCGATCGGGGTGAGCATGACCCACCATGACGCCTCGCCCGGGCTGTGCAAGGTATAGCTGAATTGCGGCAGGTCGACCCCGGCGGGCTGTCGAAAGATGGCGTCGTAGCACTGATGGCGCGGGTTCATGGCCTTGCCCTGGCTCACTTCGACCAGTTGCACATCGACACCGGGATGTCCTTCCCAGCTGAGGCGCCAGGTCTGGCCCAGGGCCTGTTGCAGGTCTGCCTGGCTGGGGACGTCGTTCATGCGCTCAGACTCCGTGCGGCGGTGCGGTGCATCTCCAGATAGATCGGGTGCTGGCCGGTCACGATGAAACCGAAATGTTCATACAGGCGTCGGGCAGGGTTGTCGGACTCGACGTAGAGGCGAATCGCTTTCCCCACCCTGTCGGCCTCATCGACCAGGCCGGCGAGGAGGGCGCGGCCGATGCCCCGGCCACGCCAGGCCGGCAGCAAGGACAGGTCCATCAGGTTGTGGGTGCCGGGCCCGCGAAACAGGTAGAGACGGCCGATGGGTTGCTCGTCCTGAAGGATCAGCGAGAACTCGGCGCCCCGATAGTGGGCCTGGTAGTGGCGGTGCTGGGCATCGAACTGTTGCTGCAGGAATGCCGCTTTTTCGGCCTGGCTCCAGGGCAGCGGGTCGAGCTCCTGGGCGCGGGTGCTGGCGTACAGGTCGAGCAGAAACCTCAGGTCGGTTGCCGTGATGGGGCGCAGATGCACGTCAGATGTGGACACGGTGTGGAGCTTCCTTGCGCACCTTGTTCGTGAACGAAACAGGCGCAGTCGTTGGCTTGTCGGGCGCACTGCATGTGCGCCCCTTGAATATAGAACGGTGATGCGGACTTGCCACTATTTCCTTACGGGCGGCAGGTTCTTTCTGCAGGCGCTCGCCTGCTGCAGGCGTGCCTTGGGGTGAGTAGCGCAACCGCTGGCGTCAGAAGCCGCTTTCGCGAACGCCCAGTGCGGCCAGGCGGCGCCAGGTGGCGCCGAGTATGGACTGCCCCGTCCCTTCGAGGACGACGACGCCACGCACTGGCAACGAGGGTTCGTCCGCCGCTTCCAGCAGGCTGAGGCGGGCGCCGTACTGCGCCTGCAAGGGGGCCGCCCGGTGCTGGGCGTCGCGGCGTACGGCGATGGGGCCGTGGTGGTCGGAGGCGAGTGCCTCCAGCTGCAGATAGGCGACGCCGGTGTCGTCCACGTCATCGAGGCGGACCGCCAGCGCGGCGCGCGCCGGGTCGTCGGCGATGAAGCGTCCTTCGCTGCCTGGCTGCACACGCCAGAGCCCGTCTTCGGCCAGGTAGCCGCGCAGGCGGACGCCGGGCGCCACGACGCGCAACAGCGGGTCGCCTGGCTTGAGCCAGCGGCCTGGCGCCAGGTTCGGCTGCAGGTCCCGCACCACGCCGCTTTCCGGCGCGCGCAGCTGCAGGCGTTCGCGTTGCGCATCCAGGCCACGGTATTCGGCGACCGATGTCGCCAGGCGCTGTTCGAGCACGGCAGCGTCGCCCACCGTCTCGCTGCGCCCGGCCTGACGG
>NZ_JAFKCS010000780.1 GCF_017255015.1 Bowmanella yangjiangensis
GCGAGGGTGACTGCGCCGCAGCTGGCGCTGTCGGTCTGTGCCTGGGCGCCAAGGCTGACGGCCAGCAGCGAGGCGGCGAACAGGGTGGTTCTCAGGTTCATGCACGAGTCCTTTGCAGTGGTGGGCAGCCGGGTGACCTTAACGGTCGAGCGGGTGCGGCTCAACAGTCGGGACACAAATGGCGGTGATCGGTCACGAATGTGCAGCTTCAGGCCGGGAACCGTTCGTCGCTTGACGAGGCCGGCAGTGAACCCGGTGGGCTTTTCGATGGTCCGTCTCCGGGACGGGCGGGAAGCCCGTTTTCTATGCAATGCCTTGATTCGGAGGGGGTTCCGTTC
>NZ_JAFKCS010000781.1 GCF_017255015.1 Bowmanella yangjiangensis
TCGAACAATGCGTGCAGCGGCAACGTCACTCCCAGACGATTGCGCAGGGTCATGCCGACCTGAGTCAGCAACAGAGAATGTCCGCCCAGTTCGAAGAAGTCGTCGTTGATTCCGACCCGCTCGACCTGCAGCACCTGCGTCCAGATCGCCGCCAGCTCACGCTCCAGGTCATTGCGGGGCGCCACGTAACCGACTGCCGAGGTACCGAACTCCGGCACCGGCAAAGCCTTGCGATCGAGCTTGCCATTCGGCGACAGCGGCATCGCCTCAAGCACCAGGATGCGCGCCGGCACCATGAACTCCGGCAATTGCTCAGCCAGCGCCTGGCGCAACTCCT
>NZ_JAFKCS010000782.1 GCF_017255015.1 Bowmanella yangjiangensis
CCATACCCAGAATGGCGATACTGTCTTTCAGCTCTTTATAACGCTGTAGAACGGACTGTACGCCACGAGCAGTATCATAGTGATCCTGACCGATTACCAGTGGATCCAACTGACGAGAAGTGGAATCCAGTGGGTCTACGGCAGGGTAGATACCCAGAGCAGCGATATCACGGCTCAGTACTACAGTCGCATCTAAGTGAGCAAAGGTAGTAGCTGGAGACGGGTCAGTCAGGTCATCCGCAGGTACGTATACGTCCTGGATAGACGTGATAGAGCCAGTCTTAGTTGAAGTAATACGCTCCTGCAGTACACCCATCTCTTCTGCCAGGGTAGGCTG
>NZ_JAFKCS010000783.1 GCF_017255015.1 Bowmanella yangjiangensis
GCTGATCGTCGACTGGCTCTTGCCCAGGCGCCGTGCCGCTGCACTGAGTGAGCCACTGTGAGCGGCCTGGGCGAAGGCCTGAAGGGATTCGGGAGATATGTTCATATCGGTTTCGCCGATGGCAACTCACTTCGTCATGGCAGGTTTGCCGATGATCATAGCGCCCATCGCTTCCTGTCACGAGGTTTCAGTCATGAGCCAGCCACTGCCACGCACCCTGCGCGAACGCATCGTCCATGCCCTGGCGTTCGAAGCCATCGCCGTACTCATCTGTGCGCCAACCCTGGCCTGGTTGATGGGCAAGCCGCTGTTGCATCTGGGCGTGCTGACGCTGATG
>NZ_JAFKCS010000784.1 GCF_017255015.1 Bowmanella yangjiangensis
TACACCGCGTTGTTGGCATGTCCGAGCCCATCGATATCGTCAGCCGTGACATCGATATCGATCAGAAAGGGGCTGGGCAGGTCCCAGGTCATGGTCTTGTCTCCAGGCTTGCCGCAGAGGCTGCGGACGGGGATTGATGCCGAGCGCCGGTTCGCACGCCTGGCGACGCCATCAGCCGCGACTCGACGCCCGCATGATACGCCGCAACGCCGGTCCGTGCAGGGCCGAGCTTTCATCGCGTCATCTCAAAGCGCCATAATGCCGCGCAAGTGCCCGAGAGCCGAGAACGAGCAATTGACTGCCGCCCTGCGCCTACTGATGCTTCTGCTGCTGCCAG
>NZ_JAFKCS010000785.1 GCF_017255015.1 Bowmanella yangjiangensis
GTTCATCGCTGAAATAGGCGGGCACCGAAATCACCGCCGTGCTCACCGGCATGCCGAGGTGCGCCTCGGCATCGGCCTTGAGCGAGCCGAGCACCAGCGCCGAGAGTTCTTCCGGGGTGAACTGGCGGTCGCCCAGCGTGAAACGCTTGTCGCTGCCCATGTAGCGCTTGAACGCCGCCACGCTGCGCAGTGGATGAGTGGTCAGCCGGGCACGGGCAGCGCTGCCGACGAGGATGCTGCCATCTTCGTCCAGGCTCACCGCCGACGGCGTGAGGACCTCGCCGAGGGCATTGGGAATGAGCTCCGCACGCCCCTCGCGCCAAACCGCGATGAGGCT
>NZ_JAFKCS010000786.1 GCF_017255015.1 Bowmanella yangjiangensis
TAGAGCTGGCGCGCCAGGCCACGGCCAGCCTGCAGCTGGATGCCGGAGAGGTCGAACGACAGCGGTGCGGAAGGCTTCATGGCGACTGATTGGCTCCATGGAAATGATCGGTAATGGATCTTACAGCAGACCAATATCCCGCCTAGCATGGCGCCATCGCATCGGAGATAGCTGCTCATGTACTGCCCCAGCGCTTTTTGCCAGGACGACCTGGCCACCCTGCACCAGCAGATTCAGGCCAGCGGCCTCGCCCTGCTCAGCAGTGCCGGCGAACAGGGGCTGCAGGCCAGCCACCTGCCGTTGCTGCTGGAGCCGCACGAAGGCGAGTTCGGCACG
>NZ_JAFKCS010000787.1 GCF_017255015.1 Bowmanella yangjiangensis
GTGTTCGGGCCGACCCGCTTCGCCGACAACCTCACCCTGGCAGGTGAAGTGGTGCATATCCATGTGCTGGATAACGACACCTCGGAACCGATCGAACTGTTTCCGGGCTTCATCCTGCCCGGCTCCAGCTCCGACAGCCTGGCCCTGGACCGAGACGCCTGGGGTTATACCGTGCAGGTGACGCTCGACTACAACAACGTCTTCAACGGCTGGGACATGTCCGTGCCGATCATCTTCAGCAGCGCAGCCAATGGCGACAGCGCAATCACCGGCGCTATCAACAGTGGTGCCAACGACAACCGTTTCAGTATCGGCTCCTCCTGGCGCTACCTCGAC
>NZ_JAFKCS010000788.1 GCF_017255015.1 Bowmanella yangjiangensis
ACGTCCGCTGGGGTGATCACCAGAATGCGCAACGTCGCATACAGGCAGTGCTCGCCGATCAGGCTCTTGAGCGTCACCATCAACGCTTCGGACTGACCCTGCGCATCGACCACCACCACACCGATCAGCGGACCACCCTGATGATGCTGCAGGTACTCGCCGATCTGGCGGTTCTCGCTGACCGTTGGCAGGCGTTCGGCCAGCCACTGCGCCAGGTCGCTCCTGACCGGTTCGCCGAGGCTGCGCAGCATCTTCTCGCGATCACGCTGCAAGCCGTCACTAGAGGAGCCGACATAACGTCCATAGAGCTCTCGGTAGAGTGCCGGGAAGTTCTT
>NZ_JAFKCS010000789.1 GCF_017255015.1 Bowmanella yangjiangensis
GTAACTATCAGACGCGTCTGAGCAGGCGTGCCGCCAGCATCGGCAAACCCTGACCCTTGACCGTTTCGACGGCCGGCCAGCCCTGTGCTGGCCGGTTGCGTTCTGCCCGCTGGCCGCCGAAAAACCTATACACAAACCAATCAATGTACAAATAAAGTACAACAAGCTGCCAAGCAGAACTGAGCAAAAAAGCCTTTAAAGTCAGCAAAATGGGCAAGCCAGCTGACCCAGACGCTAAACCCGCACGCTTCACATGGTTGTACAAGAGGCAGCTCTGGTATAGCGTTGTCCATGGCTTGGTGCGTGCCGCCTGCCACTGGTCAGGTACCCAAGG
>NZ_JAFKCS010000079.1 GCF_017255015.1 Bowmanella yangjiangensis
CCCCACGACGCTAAACGGGTTTCCCGGCATGTCATCCTTGGAAATCACAGAGATCACCGGGAAGGGTCACAAGAACGTTCTACGAGACATCGCCAAGATGGTCGCCGCTCTGGAATCTCATGGCTCTGATTTGAGCCGTCAGGTTGTTCGGACTCAGTACAGGGACAGCCGAGGTAAATTTCAGCCCGTTGCCGTCATCGACAAAGAGCTGACCTTCACCCTCCTTTCACGCTACTCCTACGAGCTATCCAATCTCATCGTCAAGCGCTGGCTTGATCTGGAGGGCTCGGGGTTCGCTCGGATGTCCGTGCAAGCATCCGTAGCCCACCTTGTTGAACGCGAGAAAGATGTTTACCGGAAAGCCATGAAGGACCTGCGGCGAAGCTCCCAATCGCAGACACCGGGAGCTAAAGCGCTTAGACGATGCAAAGCCGCAGACGCACGCGTATCTGCCCTTGTGCGCCGCAACGCCGCCCGAGAGAGTCACTAAACGTCGACACAGACGCTCATCAGCTTCAAGCAATGTATAGGCTTCCGCAAGAAGCCTCGCTCGGTCACCCAGCTACAGTACCAAGACATCATGGGCACCCAAGAGGGGCAATTTGCCATGGTTTCGATGGTAGTCGTGCTGATAAGCTGCTTTGTGACCTCGCTGTACAGTCATACGCTTAGGAGGAGCCATGTCAGAAACGGTCAACATTGGAGAAGTGGCAGAGAAGTTATCAGTCGATATTTTCAAGCACTTCTTTTGGAGCATGCACCCCAAATGGAATGAAAAATTCCAATGCTCAAATCCAAACCATAAAGATTCGGATGGAGCACAAAAATCGGTGCACCCCGGTGATGTCTTATTCTCTTATGAAGATCCATATTTAGGCATAACAACCTATCTGCACACGGACCTAAAGAGCTACGACAAAAAGTCCATTACAAAGACAAAGATGCGTGACGCGCTTAAGTCGCTTTCCATAGCAATTGAGTGTGCCCGTGACTCCGACTCTTGGCGAAAACTGTACTCCATCGACTCATCAGAAGATTACGAAGTAAAAGGTTTGCTCTTCATCCACAACCATGACCATCGTTATCAAGGTGCATTCTATGATGTCATGGAAAAAGTCGGCCTCGAATCAATACCAATACCACCCAATGTATACCTTCATTACCTTGGCCCCCAGGACATCCAGCGTCTTTATAGCATTGCTAACGACATCATCAGGCTCATGCACGCCAAGGAAATTTCAAGTGACTATACATTTTACTACCCCGACCTCGTAATGAGGCGCCGACAGGGTGATGTTTGGTCGCAGCCGGCAACAGTCGAAGCGCTGACGAGCCCTTACCTAATTGTGCAACACAAGGGCACTGAGAGCGCAGCGGCCGGATATATTGTCTACTACAACAGGCCAGGAAGCTCATCCTCAGAATTTGAATATTTCTTGGACAGCCTATCACGCTACCAAATGCTGGAGTCTGGAAAGTCTCTTCAGGTTAGGGTTACCTGCGCCGCTCCCGACAAAGAAATCCAGAGCAATTTCCGCTTAGCGAAAGAGAGATATGCGAAGGCTTGGGGTTTTGAGCCCGTAAGACAGATAATTTTAGACGAAATAAAATTCACACACATCACAGCAGTAACTAACGCATATAATCCAGGCTGGATGGGGTGGCGCGAATGAAAAAGAAAACATATGGACCGGCCTTATACTTTGCCTCCGACAAAAACATATTCGACGCACTGATTCAGCATAAAGTCGATGCGCCCACTCTGGCATCGCTTTTCGAGAGACGAAACACAATAGTTTCCAAGAAAACTCCGCGCGATGAACTTGCCGAGTATTTTTCTCGACTAACACACGACTACTATGATCATCGAACCATATCCCAAAAACTGGGAAGCCCTCCCCGCAGAGAGCGGACCACATCAATGGACTTGGTCGGAAAGATTGATCCAGAGAACATGAGGCTTGCCTTAGAAGAAATAAAAAAGGATATCTCCGCAGGTGGCGATACAGCACATATTTCTCGCAACGGAAATAACTTTTCCATTCTCATTCAGTACTCACTAATAGACTACAAGAAAACGGAATTCTCTCAAGTCCAAATCAAAGACGGCGTAATTGAGTTCATCCAAACCACTGAGGGCTACCTCATCCGCAATGCACAAAATGAATTCATGAACACTGTGAGGGACGAGGTCGTAGCGAAGGTCGACAAGGAAATAGAAGGATTAGAGAAAGTAACTGTATCCCTCTACGAGATCATAGACCCTAAGCTCAGGACAAAATTCTTCATCGACCTGATAAATGGTCTTGAGGGATTTTCACGGCGTGACGTATCCGACGTATACGTCCACAAACCGAAACCAACAAAATCCGACCATCTTGAACTAACCAGCGATGATGACGAAACACACATCGAAAAAGTCTTACTCAAGGGCAACGGAGTCACGCGCTCAGCACTACTAATTGAGTTAACATCTGATGAGTACTATATAGTAAAAATCGGCTGGACCATGCAGCGAACCTTGGGAAACGGGGACATCTACGATATAGAGGTCTTATTTGCCGACCCAGTGAATTGCACAGGATTTTCTATTTTACTAAAAGGCGTATACCCATATGTCGATGGAAAGCCTGGAAAGAGGCGCCCACCTCTAAAATCGGAAATAGACGAAATATCACGAATAGTTGAGACAACAGCACGCTCTTTAATGGCGAGCCTGAAAGCTTGACGATGTTCATGGAGGGACGAAAATGATATCTCGATACAAATGGTATGAAGTTCGACTTCCAATCGACACCAAAGAATTCATAAGAAAACTTCAAACCAACACATACACGCCAGCAAGCAATTTCGGATTCATTGTTGACGAAAGCAACTTTCGATTTCGGTTTATTTGGGAATCCACAATCAACACCACACTCCTGGACAGCGAGGGAAATCCTCAAAACCAAGAGATATCAACCATCAACTCTCAAGATGTTGCCATCATCATCGGCGCGAGAATCATGTTCAGAGTCGAAAGCCCCGCACGATCCACTCGCGAGCTAATGAATAGCCTTGAGAAGATTATAGGTTTTGGTTTTTCATGCCAGCCTATATCACTGCGAGACCAAGACATTCAGAGCGCGCTCGCTGGAGTTGACAATAAAAATCTAAACAGCTTGAAGGTCTCTGGCTCCCTTCGAGGGGCGAAGGCCCTTGCAAGAATTGAGATTGCCTCCAAAGAGGGGCTAAATCCAAGTGAAATTGAAATATTAAAATCAGGGGAGTATGTCGTAGAGGCAGCCCTGTATGATGTCTCATTTAAAGGCGTACGAGGGCAAATAGGTTTTTCCAAAGCGGGGACCTGCAAGCTAAGCGGGCCATTAAAGGAACTACTCCTATCAAAAATTGAGAAGGTCCTACTTGACCGTCTCAAAGCATAATAAAATCTCAAGCCTTAAGCTTATCTACGCTCCTCACACACAAATCGTCCCGCACAGCCACACAATAGAGTCCAACGCTCAGGCCCTGAGACCCTATCCGGTCCAGGGCTTTTTAGATTACCCGACAAAATCAGTAGGATGCTCCATGAGCTGGCCTCAGGGAGCCTACTGGTTCACCGTGAGTCTTCGAGTCGCCGTCTGGACGCTTTAAATGAAAAACCAACAGAAATTTTTGAGTCCCCATTTGATCACTCTAACCGTCGCCATTCCCCCCATTACGGGCCCGGTTGCGCGGGATAATGACCTCGAAAAACTGCTCTACCATGCCCTCCTGTAGGCTCGCCAACTGTCACCAACGCTGTCACCATCGTGTCACCAGAACCGCTTGAGGTCCCCTATGAAGCCCGCTACGCTTGGCCCGCAGCCACCTACCTCCCAGTTCTGGGCCAATCCACAAAATTT
>NZ_JAFKCS010000790.1 GCF_017255015.1 Bowmanella yangjiangensis
GCACAGTTCGAACAATTCCCGCATATCGCCTTCCTTTAAGAACCAATCAGTCCAAAATTAAGCGAACGAAGCCCCGCACAGGCGTCTTCATACGCTATTCAAGCTCGCCATCACCACCGCCACGGTGGCTCGAATCGATGCGGCGGGCAGCCCCGACTTGACCTGGGTGCGCAGCCCGCTCATCACGCATTGCAGATAGCCGGCCAGCGCTACCCGATCGTCGCAGCCGCTCAGCTCGCCGCAAGCGACGGCGCGTTCCAGCGCCTGTTCGAAAATCTGGCAGATACCGGCCGTAGCCTGCTGCAGGACCGGCACCAGGGCCGGCTCCGACAG
>NZ_JAFKCS010000791.1 GCF_017255015.1 Bowmanella yangjiangensis
GCACTGCGACTCATGCCGCCGGCCAGGCCAACCAGCTGCACCAGCAACTGGCGCAGCCAGGGCAACCACTCCAGCCCGGCGCCTTCCTCCACCTGCAGCAGCAACAGCCCCGCGCCACCGTCCTCCAGGCTCAGCGCCAGCGCCTGGCCATGGTGGATGGCGGCGCGACGCAAGCGTCCGGCCAGCCAGCACGGCAGCTGGCGCAATGCGTCCAGGCTCATGCTCGGTTGCGCCAGCAGCGCCTCGAACAGCACCTGGTCGCCAGCAGCCAGGGGGTCGCCCAGCCCCGGCGGCAGGCGCGGGCCGCCGCCCTCCTGCGCATAGGTCCCGCT
>NZ_JAFKCS010000792.1 GCF_017255015.1 Bowmanella yangjiangensis
GAGCTGGTGCTGCGCCTGAGTGGTGGCTTCTACGAGCTGCTCTGCCTGCAACCGGGGGGCGGCGCACGCTCGCTGATGCTGCATGAAAGCCAGCTGGGTCAGGTGGCCGATGCCCAACTGAGCAGATGCCTGCCATGAGCCGCTGCAGGCAACTCGGCATCAGCGGCGTGTGGCTGCTGAGCATGTTCGCCACGGCCCTGGCGATGCTCCTGGGCATGCTCGCGCTGTGGCTCAGCTTCAGCTCCAGCGCGGAGCTCGACGGCCGCTACCAGTCCAGCGGCCAGGTCCAGCTGAGCAACGGCAAGGTGCTCGACATCAGCCACAGCCTGCAG
>NZ_JAFKCS010000793.1 GCF_017255015.1 Bowmanella yangjiangensis
GCGCCATGATGTAACCCAGCTCCCCCAGCGCAGGCAGCAACTCGGACCAGTCACAGCGCAGGCGCACGGCATCCACGCCGAGGCGGCTGGCGGTCAGTTCGGCCTCGCTGACACCCAGTACGGCAGCCGCATCACGGGCCCGCAGACGGGGCTGTTCGAGACGCAGGGCCTGCCAGGCCCGGTACAGGTCGATGGCCGGCAAGGCGGCGGGATTCACACTATTCATCGGGACAACTCCTCTCACGGCAAGACGTGCCCGCTGTTCCTGCACAGCGACGGCAATCTACAAACGATAATCTATATGAGAATTATTTGCATCAGATAAATAATC
>NZ_JAFKCS010000794.1 GCF_017255015.1 Bowmanella yangjiangensis
CTGCATACGCCGACGAAAACATAGCGCGACGACGCTCGCGGCACGATGCCAGCAGCTAGGCTTGCAGCAATTGCCCAGAGGTCATCCCCATGCTTCGAGCGCTCTGCCTCCTGCTGGCCGTCGCCGTGTGTCTCGGCGCCCGTGCCGGCGAACTCGATGGCCACTACCGGACGACGCTCGACGGTCAGCCGGCCGAGCTGATCCTGCACCAGCAGGGTGATCAGGTGGAGGGGCAATATGTGGAGAACCGCAGCCTGAGCCTGACCCTCAGGGGCCGCTACGACGGCCAGTTGCTGCGTGCCGAGATCAGCGATCCACGCTCCGGCCTGCT
>NZ_JAFKCS010000795.1 GCF_017255015.1 Bowmanella yangjiangensis
CGGTGACCGAGGCTTTCATGTCTGGCCGTCCCCATGGTGGAGGTGGCTCGGAACAGGTATATCCCAATCCCTTCCTCGAGGCGGAGCGCTCTCACAACTGGGAAGTGGGTTTCAATGTATTCAAAGAGTCCCTGTTGCGTGATGGCGATCGTCTGGGCATCAAGGTGGCCTACTTCGATACCCGTATCGACAACTTTTCCTTCATGGATATCAACGTCAGCGTACCGGGCCGTACGGTTGGCGGTACCGGCCTTGGCCGCTCGGCCTACCAGAACAACCTGGAGGAAACCCGTTTTCGCGGTGTCGAGTACAACCTCGATTACGACGCTGG
>NZ_JAFKCS010000796.1 GCF_017255015.1 Bowmanella yangjiangensis
CCAATCTTCATCTCTGTCCCGCTACCCTGAATGGTCGTCCGATTAAGCCTAACTTTAACCTTCAGGTCTGGCCATGAGCGACCTCGGGTGCATGCAGGTTTGGCGAAATGTGCCCGGCAGGGTGCAATGCTTCGCGTCTATGCTTGTCTGACTTTTCAATCCGGCAAGTCTCCGGCTCGCGACAACTTTTTCACCAGGCAGACCATTTGAAGCGTTCGATACTCACCGCAGCCCTGCTTTGTCTGCTCCTTAGCCCGCTGGCTCGCGCGGATGCGTATCGAGTGATCACCGAAGAGTGGGCACCCTACAACTATCGGGAAAATGGCCGGCT
>NZ_JAFKCS010000797.1 GCF_017255015.1 Bowmanella yangjiangensis
GCTGTTTCTGCGTCTCTTTTTCCGTGAGAGCTATCCCTTCACCACGGAGAAAGTCTATCTCTCACAAATTCCGGGACTGGTAAACATGGCGCTGTACGTTTCGCCGATTGTTTCCGGTGAGGTTATCCGTTCCCGTGGCGGCTCCACCTCTGAATTTACGCCGGGATATGTCAAGCCGAAGCATGAAGTGAATCCGCAGATGACCCTGCGTCGCCTGCCGGATGAAGATCCGCAGAATCTGGCGGACCCGGCTTACCGCCGCCGTCGCATCATCATGCAGAACATGCGTGACGAAGAGCTGGCCATTGCTCAGGTCGAAGAGATGCAGGC
>NZ_JAFKCS010000798.1 GCF_017255015.1 Bowmanella yangjiangensis
GGCAAGATCAACGCACCGGTCTCGCAGAAGATGTTCTGGGTGATCATGGAAGGCGCCCTGGCCGTCGCGCTGCTGCTTGGCGGTGGCCTGGTGGCCCTGCAGGCGATGGCGGTATCGACCGGCCTGCCGTTCACCGTGGTGCTGCTGGTCGGCTGTGTGGCGATCATCAAGGGGCTGAGCAGCGAGCCGCGCTGAGCGGCCGCTGGCCCTCTTCCGATACTGGGAGAGGGCTTCCCCGGCAGCAACGAAAACGCCGCGAACTTGTAAAGGTTCGCGGCGTTTTCGCGTCTAGCGGTCGAACATCAGCATTCGATGATGTTCACCGCCAG
>NZ_JAFKCS010000799.1 GCF_017255015.1 Bowmanella yangjiangensis
GGTCGGCGTCGACAGCCGCTACGTCGCCTCCGTGTATGCCGATGCGGCGAACCAGTTGAAGGCGCCTGCCTATACCTTGTTCGGGGCCTTCGTCAGCTATCGGGTCGACGCCGACAGCCGCCTGACGCTGCGCGCGCGCAACCTCACCGATGAGGTGTACGCCAGCTGGGCCAGCAGCGACATGCTGTTCCTCGGGGCGCCGCGCTCGTTCGAGCTGGCCTTGCAGTCGCGGTTCTGACGAGAGCAGCCATGAAACGCTACCTCTACCTGTGGCATCGCTGGCTGGGCATCGGTCTGTGTCTGCTGATGGCGCTGTGGTTCGTCTCCG
>NZ_JAFKCS010000008.1 GCF_017255015.1 Bowmanella yangjiangensis
TAAACTCGGCGGCGTTCTCACCACCAAGTGGACATGGTCAATCTGAACATTCAGTTCAACTACCACGCACTTCTTCATGCTGCAAAAAACATAGATACTTCGGTAAAGCTCTTTGCCCACCTGACCTCTCAAAATCTTGTATCTATACTTCGGTGTCCACACGATGTGATACTGACAACGATAGAATACGTGTGAGGCGGATTCGTATCGGCTCATGCTATTTACTCCTTTTATTTGCTGGTAACAAACAAAAGTCAGTATCTAGCATGGGCGCTTTACGGGCATAGCCCCGACTGGACGATCACCACCTCCATAGGAGGTGGTTTAAGACTGACAACAAAAAACGGCGCCATCGGCGCCGCTTAACTTTCTTTTGCTCTGTTATCCCGCTTGCAGGGGTAATATTTTCAATTCAACCCGACGGTTGCGCTGGCGATTAGCATCGCTTGAGTTATCAACTACCGGCTGATACTCACCCAGGCCAACGGTGGTGATACGGCGATAATCCACCTGCTGACCTAACAGAAAGTTTTTCACCGAATTTGCCCGTGCCTCAGAAAGTTTCTGATTGCTTTCGGCACTGCCCACATCATCAGTATGACCTTCAACCATTAAGGTTGTTTTCGGATATTTGTTCAGTACTTTGGCGACATCTTCCAGAACAGGGTTAAAGCCCTGAGAAATACCAGCGCTGCCAGTTGCAAAGGTGATATTGCCAGGCAGTTGCAGCCTCAGATTGTCACCCTCGCGATACACCTGCACACCACTGCCGGCCAGCTCATCACGAAACTCCTGCTCTTGCTGATCCATATAGTTGCCGATGGCAGCACCGGCCAGCGCGCCAACCGCCGCCCCCCAAACATAACGGCTTTTCGCATTATCGCCCGTCGCTTTACCTAACAACGCACCGGCAACCGCGCCAATAGCAGCGCCCTTTTGGGTGTTATTTGCAGTAGTCTGGCAACCCGCTAAGGCCAGAGCAGAGAGAGTGAAAAAAATCAGTGCTTTGCGCATAAAAAACTCCTAGCTATTTGCGAATACGGGTTCAGGTTATCTCATCAGGCTTAATCAGTCCTGAACAAGCACCTTAACAATAGAACAATTTTACGTTTGCCGATCATATCGGATTTCCAAGTAAGGATTATGTCTATAAGATTCGCATCAGTATTTATTTCAATAACAGGGGAGAGCTTATGCTTACCGCAATTGAAGCGTTAGCAAGACTTAAAGAAGGCAACAAACGTTTTGTTGAAGGCGACAGTCAACTGGAAAAACTGGTTAATGAAAACCGCCGTGACAAGTTGATCAGTAGTCAGGCTCCCTTCGCAGTTATCATAGGCTGCTCAGACTCCAGAGTGCCGGTTGAGATCGTTTTTGATCAGGGTCTGGGGGATTTATTTGTTATCCGGGTGGCGGGGAATATCGTCGCGCCATCACAAATTGGCAGCGTAGAATTTGCTGCTGAACAATTTGGCACTCGCTTAGTTGTGGTGATGGGCCATAGCAAATGCGGCGCAGTACATGCCACCTTGGAACAGCTGCAACGTCCAACAGATGCCCCTTCGAAAAACCTCGGCTCCATCGTCAAACGCATCCGTCCTGCCGTTGAAGCACTGGTTTATACCGATTTACGTAATGATCAGAAAGCCCTGGCCGAACAAGCCATTCGCGCCAATGTGAGAATGTCAGTAAATACACTTAGCGCGGGCTCTGCAGTCCTAGAAAACCTGATTAAAAATGACGGACTGATGGTAGTGGGCGCCGAGTACTCACTGGAAACCGGACAAGTCCACTTCTTTGATAATTAACCGCGTGACAGGCGGCCTGTCATTCAGGTCGCCGATAGCTGAAAACGACGACGGTAGGCATTATCGACTCTAAATCTGTCGCCGGATTTCATAAACACCAATAGCTCCCCCGCTCCTTCCGCTGAGGTTTTCTGCAACTGTGTCAGATTGATAATCACTGATGCATTAATTCGACAAAACGTCTTCGGATTAAGCTGCCTTTCCACGCCTAATATACTGTGCCGACCTACCACAGACTCATAAGGAGTATGCAAACACACATAATCTCCAGCTTCTTCCACCCAGTTAATCCGGTGATGAGGCACCTTGCGCCAGTGATCGCCGGTTTTTAGTCGCACAAATTCACTCGCCGTATCTTCAGATGATTCACCAAGCATCAGCGTGCCGCCTTCGTCCCCAACGCATCGCAAACGCCCCTCAGCGATTCCCCTACTGGCAGTAACTGTTCCAATAAGATCGCTTATAACTTGGGGGCACAGGGGTTTAAGTAAGTAATCATCGCAGCAATTTAAATAGCGGTGGCGCAAGTCTGTGGCACTCACCAAAACTGCTTTTGAGGTGGACAAGCCTTCAGCCCGTATTATCTGGAGCACTTCATCACCACGTAACTCAGGCATCTCAACATCAAGGATTACCATATCCGGGCGCAAGGCACGAATCCCTTCCAAGGCTTGCTTACCGTCGGCGTAGACTCCAACAATGCACACTCCAGGCAACATCGATAGGAGACTCGTCAATCCTTCTCTGGCCAATAATTCATCATCGGCAATAATGACAGATACCTTGTTCATCAGTTCTCTTCGTATGGCAGGCTAATGCGAACGCCAAAACCATTCGGATTAACCACATAGAGTTTCAGCGATTGTTTATCCTGATACAGCACTCTTAACCTGTCCGTAATATTTTGTAATCCAATCCCATCTTTGTTGACCTCCGCCAAGTCTGTGAGTGGCCCATTGTCTTCCACTTGCAAAATTAAATCCGTCTCTTCTAACCATGCTCTAACAGTGATCTTTCCGCCACGGGACATTTTCGCAATAGCATGTTTTATTGCATTCTCAATTAATGGCTGTATTAACAAGCTGGGAACCAGAGCAAATTCTGCATCCGGATGCACATGTAACTTAACCTCCAATCGCTCCCCGAAACGGGTTTTTTCAATATCCAGATACAGCATCAAAGCGCGAATCTCCTCATGCAGCCGGATCTTCTTCTCAGGATCGGTATCCAGGGAAAAACGCAAAAAGGTAGAAAGCTGACTTAGCATCCGGTTACAGCGTTGCTTATCGTCACGCATCACCAGCGTAGACACCGCATTTAAACTGTTAAACAAAAAGTGAGGGTTGATCTGATAGCGCAGCATACGAATCTGTGCCAAATGACTCAGCCGCGCAGCCTCATAGCGCTGACTCTGGGCATCTACCAGGCGAAAGTGGTAGTTGATACCAAAATACAGACTACACCAGACCATGATGATAAAAAATGAAGTGCTGACCATCATAAATAAATGTACCCATTCAAAACTAGGAATGCTGTTCAAGGCGAACACATCCTCTCCTCTGGCGTAATGCAGGAGCAGATTTTTCGGTACAGTCCAAAGTACAGAAAGTAAGGCACTGACGCCCAGAATCATTACGCCAAGCCATAAAGGCCGCATATGCATACAGTGTCGGAACAGATAGCGCAGCGGTATCGTCAGTAGCATCCCCATCAGGGTAATAGGAATAAGCCAATAGACAATGCTGGTGCCAAAGTAGTTATAACTACCAAATAAAAACAGATTGTCGAATACCAACACCAAATAATAAAAAAGCCAGCCGCTGATATGCAGCAACCAAAAGTTAGGCTTTTTAAACAACGACTCGTTAATATCTGGCGAACTCAAGCTTGTTACAGGCTCATTCACCAGCATCTAACCCTAGCATTTGGAATAATGGCTTTCGGTAGGTATTACCGATACGCACTTCGTCCTTATTAGACATTTCCAGGGTACTGTAACGACCCAGTTCGCTATTGATGGCATCCAGATAGTTAATATTGACTATAGCTGAGCGGTGAATACGAATAAAACTTGAGGGATCCAAGTGCTGCTCAATACCGGTCATCGACTCTCTGTGCAAATAGGTTCGGTTCTGACAATGCAGCTCCAGATAATTACCCGCACCTTTAATCCAGATGATGTCTCGTGTTTTAATAAATTGTACATGGCCATTAGTACGCACCGCCAAGATGTCCCGGTTTGGCATACTTAATATCAGTTTACGCTGAAGCTTCTCCAAAATTCGCTCAAAGCGCTCGTCATCGAAGGGTTTAAGCAAATAATCATCCGCTTCAATCTCAAAGGCCTTATGAGCATGCTGAGAGTAAGCCGTGGTAAACACCCAACGCGTATTCAGCTCCGAACTCAGTTCTGTAGCCAAATTGATGCCACTACCTCCGATAATTTCCACATCCATAAAACAAACCTGAGGTCGCTTCTCAAGCAATAGTGTGCGAGCCTTCTGGTAACTATCAGCTTCAGCTACAAGTTTCCAGTTGCCGCGCTGAGCAATCAGCCTGGTAAGACGCTCTCTGGCCAATTCCTCATCATCAACCACCATGCAAGTGAACATGATTCCCCTCTCAATTTCAGTTACTGCGAATTTCTATGCTTTTCTTCAACATGCGGAAACGATCTTACAGATGTTTGCAGCTAGTTGCGCGCGCACAAGCTTTACCCACATTGCCCGTCTGACCTGCCAATGCGCGTCGATTTACCACTTTTTATATCCCCTTGATTCTGCAACAGGGTAAAAAAAAAGCCAAGGCACAGGCCTTGGCTTTGTTGTTACAGTTAGTGACAGATTAGAATGACAGCTTCATACCCAGGTAGAAGCGACGTGGTTCAACCCAGTTCATCGCCTCACCAAATTGGTAAGTACCGTCACCTGCTACAAGGTCTTGTTCACGCGTAACAGCTTGATCATCCAGCGCGTTAAAGATATCCAGGAAGAACTCCGCCTTATAGATATCGATATCCATGCTGTATTTAACACGCAGGTCCAACGTACCGAAAGACGGCGTAGTGTGTGAACCTACCGCACCTTCTTTAATCCAGGTATCAGTCCAACCACCGAACTCATAAGGTACATCAACCAATACTGGCAAGTGTCGTCCACCAATCGCCATAGTTTCACTGTAACGTACACCAGAGTTCCAGTTGTATACCGCACCAACTTCTATGCCATTGTCAAAGAAGTAAGACGCAGCGACCTTGAATTGGTCATCAATGTTACCTGGCTGCTTACCATACTGGTTAGGCGCACGAGGATCCAGAACACTCCAGTCCCCTTGGTAGTCAGCGTTACTGTCTGAGTTGGTGTTACCTTCTGCATCGTTGTGCGTATAAGACGCCAGCATCTGCCAGTTGTCAGTTTTATGCTTACGGAAGGCCACTTCATAGCCTTTATACTTACGGATACCGCCTTCTAATGTGGCAATCACGTAGTTGGTGCGGGGCACTTCAGAGAAGCCAAAGTAAGACAGTGGCAGCTCGAGGAAGGTACCAGCATATTCACCCGTCTCTGAGTACAAACCTAAGTCATAATCTTCCAGAATGTCCTTGGTTTTACGATCAGTATAGGTAAATGACACGCTCATATCATCCAGGATGCTTTGCTGATAACCGATCATAAACTCATCGGTATAAGGCGTCTTGGTTGAAGGTGCAAACATCGCATCAGCTGGACCACGTGTACGGTAAGTCAGCCACTTATCACCAACAAACACCTGTTCATCCAGAACATTACCCTTCACATTACCGGCGAATGAGGTCATGTTGGTACGAATGGGGTCGTAATAACGGCCGCTGAACGCCCAAACCTTACTTTCACCATCGCCATTGATGTCATAAACCACGCTTAAACGCGGAGCATATTCCCAATCAAAGGTGAAGATCTTGCTACCGTCGTTGGCATAGTGATTCCATTTTTCAGCACGGATACCACCAGCAACAGTCAGATTGTCCAAAGTCCAGGTATCTTGCAGATAGAAAACCTGACCTTTTGTTACAAACTCTGACGGAGCTTGGAAAGACAACAAGGCACGATAGGCATTAACTTGGCTATCAGGGTTGCCTGAAGTCGTACCGAAGGTCATTGCACCTATTTCAGCTTGGCTAACAGCACCATCATTGTCGGTATCCAGCAGACCTACGAAATAGTCTTTGTCAGCACTGCTGTTAATTGCATTGATAAAACGCGCTCTGTCACCAGAACTGAACTCTTTCTCACCTGTCCAACTAGCGGCAATATACTCATCCAGCGTGATACCTGCTTGAGCGGCGGCAATAGAGGTATATTGTGCGCCTTCACCAGTATATATCTGGTTGCTGTAGTTTTCGTTTTTCTCTCTTTCGTAGCCAAACTCAAACTTATGCTCACCAAAATCTGTATACAGGTAGTATTCCAGATTGATATATGCATTGTCTTTATTACGGAAACGTGTGGTATTGGAACCCAGACCACCACGGCTTAATTCGGCCTTGGTTGGGTTGCCACCTATATAGGCAACATCGTTACGGGTGGTTTGGTCAACTGCGATATCACTCAGTTCACCTTCATGCGACATAATGCCGGCTGACAGAATCAAATCATCCCATGAGTGGGTGTAATCAACTTTGTAGTTGTCGCCACCTTGCTTACGAACGCGGTCACGATTGTTTGGCGTGCTGGCAATGTCGGTGCCTGAGATCTCAGTTGGGTCATTGAAGTAGGTAAAGGTCAGACGATCATCGTCTGTGGCCTGCCAGGTAATTTTGGCAAAACCGAGTTTTTCTTCACGCTCAACTGAACGGGCTACCGCACCGTTATTGTCTGGATCTGGTACGTCGGTATCTTCGTTTTTCAGCTGATAAGACGCAAAGAACCACAGTTTGTCTTTGATAATTGGACCACCTAGTGTGATAGCCGTATCAAAGTTGCTGAAGCTCTTCTCTCTGGTAGAGTCATTTTTGTAATCAGACACCAGACTGTCATTCTGCATATAGTAGTTAATGGAGCCATGGAACTCGTTACTACCTGATTTGGTAACTACCCGAGAGACCAGACCTGCACCACCTGAATATTTAGCAGGAATACCACCGGTAATAATCTGCTGTTCCTGAATAATCTCAGAGTTAAAGTTGGCACCAAAGGTACCAGCAGAGTTATCCGTTACGTTTACACCATCAATGTAGTAGACGTTGTCCGAAGAAGTCCCTGCACTACCAAATCTTGCATCAGGAATATCTGAATAGTTCACACCCGATTTCGATGAAGGGTTGCCACCATTACTTGGCTTAACACCTGGCGCCAACTGCAGGTAGCTCTGGTAGTTACGCGCGGTAGGCAGTGATTCTGTCAGGTCCAGGGTAATATCTGTTGCTACGACAGCGGATGTGGTATCCATCGCCGCAACTTGTTTACCAGTAACTTCGATTTTCTCGAAATTCTCACTGGATACCTGATAACTCAGGCTCAGGCTCTTGCCAGTAACAACCCGCACGTTATTAGCAACCAGCGGTTGATATCCCTGGCCGGTAATATTGACTTGGTACTTGGTCGATGCATCCAGACCAACCAAACGCACATTACCTTCGGCGTCTGAAACCGCTTCTTTCTCTGTCAAACTGTCAGGGGTTCTAACTTTAACCGTTGCACCAGCAACTGGGTTACCGTTGTTATCAACGATAGTGATACGCAAACCACCCGTATCAGCCAATACACTGGTTGAAAAGCTCAATGCAGCGGCAACTGCCAATGCAGTCATGCGCCTATTGAATTTTGCTCTCATGTCACATCTCCTGTGGAGTTATTATTCGTTTCCATCGACGCACAACTACGCCGATTATGGCAACGCTAACAGTGCGCCAAACGCAGAAGCTGAATCAGTGACAAACCAGACAGTATTGAGTTTGAATAGCCCATTTCAGATGTTAAAAATTCGTCCTGTGTGAGGAATAAACAGTATCGAGGGACAAATGTTGCGCTGCAGGGTATAGACAGAAGGAAATAAAATTAGGGGAAACAGGCAATGGTGTATCAGACACCATTGCCCTTCGCATCAAGACTCGAATAAGTCCTGATGCAAGACTTTAATAACGTCGGTACTGTCTTCGTCCTTGACCAGGAAGGATATATTGTGAGGGTTGGCACCATAACAAATCAGGCGCAGATTAAACTCGCTCACTGCATTGAAGATACGGCTGGAGACACCAGCAGCACTGTGCATGTTGTTGCCCACCACTGTCACCAGGTCATAGCCTTCTTCCACCGTAACTTCGCTGATTTCTTTTAAGTCTTCGATGGTGGCTTTATTCAGCCTGGCTCGCACTGAATTAGGTGGATTATCAATGGTTAGCGACACGGCAATTTCTGAAGTGGTCACCAGATCGACGCTCAGATTATGATTAGCCAGAATCTCAAAAACCTGCTGTAAAAAACCCGAGGCATACAGCATGCTGGGTGTTTTAACCGTTACCAACACCTGGTCTTTTCTGCGAGTCAATGCACGATAATAGGGTTCGTGGTCACAGTTCTTCGCAATCCAGGTACCGCCCTTCTCCGGCTCCCGACTGGAACCAACAAACACACGAATGTTCTTTCTGACCGCGGGAACCATAGTGGCAGGGTGCAGGACCTTGGCACCGAAAGTAGCCATTTCCGCCGCTTCTTCAAAGCTCAATTCGGGCAAAGGCCGGGCTTTGTCAGTAATGCGTGGGTCCGTGGTGTATACCCCGATAACATCGGTCCAGATCTCACAGGTGTCCGCATCCAGCGCTTCGGCTAACAACGCGGCTGTGTAATCTGAGCCGCCGCGGCCAAGTGTAGTGGTATTATCTTGTTCATCAGAGCCGATAAAGCCTTGGGTGACTAGCACAGTACTCGCCAGCTCCGGCTTCATGAGTTTTTCCGCCTGTTGTGCAATCAGACCGATATCAGGCTCAGCCTGACCATAGTCATTATCAGTCTTGATTACTTTACGGGCATCAAAGTTTGCAGCAGCGTGCCCCATCTGACACAAAAGCTCAGCAAACATCAGCGATGACATCCGCTCGCCCAGCGACAGGATGGCATCTTTCAAATCCGGGCGATGTAAGATCTCTTCGTGACTTGCCAACTCGCGCAACTGCACCAACAATTCATTCAGCTTCGCTGCAACCGGTGCTGGCGAGTCCAAGCCTCTGAGGATGGAAAATTCGATCTCTTCGACCTTGGCAATCAATTCATTGATTTGCTCAGAGGTCAGTTCTTCATTAGCCAACTGCACCAGGTAATTCGTAACACCAGCGGCCGCACTGACCACAACAACCCGGGTTGCAGGATTGTTGATAACGATACGCGCGCAGTTGCGCATCGCGTCAATATTAGCGACGCTGGTTCCGCCAAATTTGGCAATATTGAGTGACATAGCTCCCCCCAAAAACAAATTCATCCCGATGTTCGGCGCACTGCGGCAGCCCAGCAACGCTACTGAGCCGCCACCCAGAAGAATTTCCATTCACTAAAAATGAAATTTTATGCAACGTAAAAAAGATACTCTTTCTACTCGCACTAGGGTCTGGGCCAAGCATGATAGCGCCTATTCCCCCTGTTACAATGAAAATATTCGCTATAAGGCCGCCAAATTTTATCTAAGTAATATGAATGTAAGTGGATGCAGAGCCGGAAAATAAAGTCGGTTGAAACGGTTTCGGTTCGAAAAGGCGTGAACTGCTAAGACATGGCATTGAAGCACAACCCAAAGAGCGTTTTATCTCATTGATTTTTATTACGTTTCAAGCGTTCATCTATAAATTTTTGAATGGGCGGTGGCTGACTGCATTTAACCATTCCTCCGGCAATGCCCATCAGCACGGCAGCCACCTTGTTGCTAGTTGAGTCACAATTGGCTTCAACCATTAAATCCTGCATCCGCTGCTCATCTTCACTGAGCCGCTCGCTGTAGTCAGAAATTTCCCCAACAGGGTTATTCTGTTGCTGCCGGAACTGCCTGGCAGCGCGCTCAACCACTTGCTGTTGTTGCTGGGAATGCCAATTGCGTAAGTGCCTCTGTGCCATGGACATATGTTCACTATTCCCCCCCAGCACTTTTCCACTTTCAGCACTTGGGGGCGGCTCTGTCACAGTTGGCGTTGTTGCCTCAACTGCAGCCACCTCTGTATCTTTCTGCTCCGAAGCAGAGGCGGAAGGTTGTTCGATAATAGCAGGCAACGGCACTTGCTCGGCAGGCTCAGGAAGGATGACTTGTTCGTTTTGCAATTCAGTCACAACAGGCTGTTCAACAGGTTCAGATGGCAAAGGCGCTGGCTTTGGCGACATTGTCCAAAGCTTCGCCTTAATAGTGGTTTCTGCCACCTTTTGCTTAGGAAGGGTATTTTTTTGCAACAAAGCAAGAACCACCAGCATATGTGCGACCACGGATATACCTATCCATGGCAACAATGATGGTGGCTTGGCGCTATTTTTAACTTCCTGTTGCAAAACAATTCAGGTAACAAAAAAACATGCCAATGTAGATGCACGGCTAACAGGAAAGTTCACTGCCGCCCACTACTTATAGGTATTTCCCGCCCGGTACAGGATGGCAGAACTACTGGGTAGCAAAACGTTGCAAGGTTTCGCCAGACATTCGATAACCGATCCATTCAGAAAGCGGTTCAGCACCTAATGATTCGTAAAATTCCCTGGACGGGGTGTTCCAGTCAAGGCAACTCCACTCGAAGCGTCCACATTGCTTTTCAACCGCTATACCCGCCAAATGCTTAAGCAAGGCAACACCATAGCCCTTGCCCCTTTGCGCCTGAGACACATACAAGTCTTCCAGATACAGACCCGGTTTAGCCAGCCAGGTGGAGTAATTGTAGAAGTACACCGCAAAGCCAACTGCCTGCCCCTCTGCCTCAGCAATCAGTCCATGCACACCGCTTTGCTCGCCGAACATACTCGTTTGAATTGTTTCCAGTGTCGCTTTGACTTCATGCTCGGCTTTTTCATAAATGGCCAGTTCACGAATAAAGTGCAATATGGTGGCGGCATCGTCGCGCTGCGCGGCCCTGATACTGATGTTTGTCATATTTACTCTCTGTTATGGGTCTAAACGGGAGATATTAACTAAATTGCTGGTTGTGTGAAAAATTGTGGCGCTAAGCCAAGCAGCAGAAAAATAAAGGGGGCCGATTGGCCCCGCTTTGAATCAATGGTGATGACCACCTAAATGCACTTCTAACAACTCCGTATTGCCATTGAAGTTCAGGCTTTTTACCTCGTCATCTTTTTCAACATTAACGAGGTTTTCCTGTTCCGGCCAGATGTCCCGCAAGGCGTTATGCTTCACCGACAGCGCCTTCAGGGTAACGGGAACAGGGGTTTCCTGATAAACCCAGAAAAACTTACCTTCGGTTTCAAATCCTACCGCACCCAGCGGCAACGGCTGGCCGTCACGTAATAAAGCAAAACGCTCAGCCACGTACTCGGCAAACTGACGTTGGGTTTGCTCTGAGCCGATAATATCGGCATCTTTGCCAAAAATTTCCTTTACCGCATGCTCCGCATCGTGCAGATAAAAGCGATGCATCACTTCAATATGCTGCGTGCGTGAATTAAACAAAACCTTGGTCACAGAGGCTTTTTGCTGATGGGCAAGACTGGCAAATGCCGCCAGCACGAGGCTGACGGCAACCAGCAGTTTAAAGTGCTGTTTGATCATTAGTTAGCTTTATCGTCCTTGTCTTCATCTGTCTTCAGCTTGGTCTTGATGTCCTGCATGATATCGCGGCTGATCTTAGCCTTAGACTTCTCAGACTTATAAGCTTCAACACGAGAAGGCACTATACGGCGTGGATAGAGGTTGTTCTCTATATCCGCATCGGCAGTTTCCCAGCGCGGATCCACTTCAACCTGGGTCAACTCTTTACCCTTATCGGTGACAATCAGCTTCTTCACCTCTTTCGGGCTACGACGCCAGATCTCGGCGGGAATACGCATGGTTTCGCTGCTGCCGTCCGCATAATCCAGTTTAAGGATAATCGGCATCACCAGACCGCCAAGGTTTGAGAATTCAAGAACATAGTAGTTCTTGTCTTCTTTTACTGCACGCTCAAGAGCTTCACGCTCCCAGTCTTCCAAATCCTTCATGAACTTGTTGTACTTGTTGCGTTCTTTGTTGGTCACCGTCCAGCGGTCATGCTCGTCATAGAAGTCCTTCAGGTCTTCATTCAGTTCTCGCCACTCACGGATGCCTTCTTTACGGTTGTTTTCCAAGCTCATGGACAATGGCTTATCCAGATCCTGCTCTTTATCACGAGCAAAATCGATGTCCGGATTTTCTGTATCCAAACGCAGCTTGTAGACTTTATCTAATGAGATATCTACGTGGTCAGTGCTGTAGAACCAACCACGCCAGAACCAATCCAAATCAACACCGCTGGCCTCTTCCATCGTACGGAAAAAATCAGCCGGTGTCGGACGCTTATATTGCCAGCGACGCGCGTACTCTTTGAAGGCAAAATCAAACAGTTCACGGCCCAGGATAGTCTCACGCAAAATGGTCAGTGCCGCAGCTGGCTTAGTGTAGGCATTGGGGCCAAGGCGCAACACAGAGTCAGACTGAGTCATAATTGGCACTTGGGTGCTGGACACCATGTAATCAACAATTTCAGAAGGTTCGATACCCCAGGGCATATCTGAATCCCATTCGCGTCCGGCCACGCCGTCCAGGAAGCTGTTCAGGCCTTCATCCATCCAAGTCCATTGACGCTCATCCGAGTTAACCAGCATAGGGAAATAAATATGCCCTACTTCATGGATAACCACGCCAATCAGGAAGCGTTTTTCCGCCTGGGTATAAGTGCGGCTGCCGTCATCTTGCAAGGTGGTACGCGGGCCGTTGAAAGTAATCATGGGATATTCCATGCCACCTACAGGGCCATTCACCGACTGAGCTACGGGATAGGGATAGTCAAAGGAGAAGCGTGAGTATACTTCCATGGTATGCACAACAGCTTCGGTGGAATATTTCTTCCACAGATCGCCACCTTCTTTCGGGTAGAAAGACATCGCCATGACCAGAGGCTGTGTGTCGCCGCCCTGCTGATAACCTTTCGCATCCCACATAAACTTACGCGACGACGCCCAGGCGAAATCTCTTACCTTGTCGGCTTTAAAACGCCAGGTTTTGGTTTTGTCGGTGCCTTCTTTCTCGTTTTCCAGCGCCTCTTCTTCGGTCACCACAAACACAGGGCGCTTAGCCTTCTCGGCGTCTTTCAAACGCTTTCTCTGCTCGCGGGTCAATACCTTATCCGCGTTTTGCAAACTACCTGTGGCCGCTACGATATGGTCAGCGGGTACAGTAATTTCTACGTCGTAATTACCAAACTCCAGGGTGAACTCGCCGCGCCCCAGGAATTCTTTGTTGGTCCAGGCTTCATAGTCAGTGTAAGCATGCAGACGTGGGAACCATTGGGCCAGTTGGAAAATATCATTGCCACCTTCACGAGCATCCTTAGGGAAATGCTCGTAACCACCGCGGGCCGAAACTGCATTCTCTTCCACTATGTTGTAAGCGTAAGTTAGCGAGAACTGAGTGGACTGACCGGGCTTTAGCGGCTGATTCAGGTCAATACGCATATTGGTACCCACCAAGGTCACTTTCAGCGGCTTACCATTACCGTCCTTAACGTCTTTAATCACATAACCTAATTCATTGTCGGCCATAAAGTGCTGGCGACGCAGCTCATCCAGGCTAAGACGTGCCGGCTTTTTACCATCACCGGCAGACGTAGCGGGACCACGACGACCAATGCCGGCAAAGGCTGTCGTCAGTTCGGCCATAGAATCGGATTTGAAAATATTCTGATCCAGCTGCAGCCACAGATAACGCAGGGTATCCGGTGAATTATTCTGGTAAGTCACCTGTTGGCTGGCTTCCAGTCGGCGCTTGTCTTCCAACAACTTCGCCTGAATTTTATAATCTACCTGCTGCTGCCAGTATTGATGACCTGGCTCTCCTGCAGCATTTCGATACACGTTGGGAGTGGGCAACACTTCATCTAGTTGACGAAATTTGTCCTCGAAATCGCCTTTAGTCTGACGGATCGCGTCTGCACTGGCCTGCAAGCTGCAAAGCAAGGCTGCTGAGATTAACAATGGTCTTAACATGGGATGTCCAAAAAACTTGTTGGCATTATGACGGTATCCGGGGTTGGGTTGCTCTTCGGCACCTTTATCCCGGTCCAAAGATGCAGCCTACCGCACTAAACTCAAAAAAATAACCAGTCAGAACAAAATAAATCGGCCAATGGTCGAGTAAAAAGGATGAAATGGGCGGAAATTGCTGCAATCCCGATTTTATTTACTACCCTGATAAACAGGGAAGTTGGAGAGACTGGGATGCGTGCCGTTTTTATCTCCCTGATATCTGGGCTTATCAATCTGTGTGTTTTTGGTCAGGAACTACCTGCCGAACATCATTTCATTTGGGCAGTAAATGACGCGCCGCCCTTTCATATTATGCGAGGCAAGTATGAAGGCCAGGGATTCTGCGATGTACTCACTGAGCAATTAAAGCATTCACTGAACGGCAAACATGAAGTGATGTATCTCCCCCCGGCGAGGATTGCAAAACTGCGTAAGCAAGGCGCCCCTTTGTGCTTTCCCTGTATGATCAAACAGGCTGACACACCAGATACTACTTATTCGCGTGCGACTCTCTACTACCAAGCCCACCAGCTATTTACCAGCCTGGATTTAGCATCAGAATTACAGGCTAAACATGGCCGGCCCATATTATTGGCCAGCTTACTGCAAGACCCTGAATATTCTTTTGTCAGACCGCTAGGCCGTCAATACGGAGAATACTTACAGCCCTTAATGGATAAGTATGCGGATAAGGATAAAAAACACATACAGCTGGCCGGAGAAGCACCAACCCTCACCATGCTGCGTTTGATTACCGCCAGGAAACTAGACTACAGCTTGGACTACCCGGTAATTGGTCGATACTTTGAACTTACTACTGAACTTCCACTTGCTTACCTGCCCATAGCCGAAAATCAGCAAACAGCTATCATAGGGGCAGTGGGATGCAGTAACAACCCATGGGGTGAGCAGACTATTTCGTTAATAAACCAAGCACTGCCGAGGGTACTCCGCTCAGCAGCTTATCTTCGTAATCTGGAATTTTGGTTTGCTGATGGCAGTACTGCGTTCTGGCAACACTACCGTAGTCAGGTCCTAAACCAATCGCCTCAGCAACAGATTAGGATTTCGCGCTGAAACGGCGTCTGCAGGCAACCAGCATACCGACCAACAGCACGCCAAAACCTAAACTACCGCCTGAACCTGAACCTTCTGATCCTGGTAATTTATTAATCAGGGTATTAGGCACGGGATTCAACTCGGGGTGAGTATTGACTGTCGCATCCACTATCACGATGTCGGTGATCAGTACCAAGTTCTCACCGTTTACGTCCTGACTGGCATCGCTGTAGTTACGCAGGGGAATATTGCGAAACGCCGGCCCTTTATCGAACGTTTGTAATGCAGCAATGGCATCCACCACTTGCATACCATTCCCAAGAACCTGGCCAAATACGGTAAAACCATGGTTCTGCAGATCCAGATTGGCACTATTGTCCTTTAGATTAATAAACCACTCAGAGGTTGCACTGTTAGGGTCATTCGCCAGTTTAGCCATGGCAATAGTGCCGCGCACATTTGACAACTTAGGCTCATTGACCACGGATGCCGCTTTGCTTAGCTCATTGAGGGGTAACTCGCCATCGAATTGATAGCCACCCGCCTGAATGATGAAGTCGTCCATTGAACGATGTACAACGTTATTAAAATACGCGCCGGATTTAACGTAGCCGAGGAAGTTTTCCACCGTCTTTGGGGTTTTGCTGTCATATAGGTTGACCTGGAAATTGCCCATCACAGTTTGTACTTCAACCACTGTTGCCTGTGCTGACCAGGTTGATAACGTGAGCAAGCCAGCTCCAAGAACAATATTAATATGACGCGATAACTTCATTTGCGCTTTTCCACTAAATATAAGCATTAACTTGGAGAGAAGCTTAAGTGGAAGACAAGGGAAAAACCTTATCAGTTTGTGTTCTTTTGTGTTTGCCTGTAGCACAGGGGCGAACAAGTTCGCCCCATACTTTATACTTTTGCCAGACGATTAAATCGCCAGGTTAGTAGTACTCCAAGCCCAGCAAGCAATATGACCAAGGCCAATGGTAATGGGTATTGCGCCGTTGGCTTTGCCACAAACGCCGGAAAGGCATAGTGAAAGGCGGGAAATCTCTGCCAGTAACTGGCAGAAAGACGCTGCCCCCGGTTATCGTGATAATCCACTTCTTCCACATGCAGCTTATTGAGCTGTTGAATGCGGGCATAGCGATGCGACTCAGCTTGTTGCTCGAAGTCAAAGAAGTGACGACTATCAGTACCTCTTTACCAATGCCAGTCTGAAACTCGGTCCCTTGGCCTTTCGCCCATTGCTTTCATAGCCCTTACTGGCCACACCATAACGACTTGAGCCTTGCAGCTGCTCTGGTTGATTCTGATAATGCACCTTAACAATACCACTCTGTCCGTCCTCTAATACCCCCGCATGTACCGCAGCGACCGCCACATCACTGCCGAACAGATAAACATCAGTACCGTACAGAGCACCGCGGGTTCTGCCGGTAAGATACAGATAAGCACTTTGTCCGGCTTCAGGTTTGGACGGTGGGTATTCGGACGCCCCCAGCGCATACGCCTCAATCAGCAATGCCTGGTCTGCAGGAATCGACACTTTGTCTGCTGTAGTCCGCAGGGTCAGGTAAGTACCGCTGCTGTTGGACAGCACCGGCCCCTTGAGAACCACCCCGGTTTCAGACCAGTCTGCAAACAGCGCAAAATCCATACTGCTATGTCCTTTGAAGTCATGCACGCTGTGCAACCGAAGCATATGCTGGCCTTGCTCAGTCACCAGTTGCCCGGAAAGATGAGCAGGATGGCGCACCGCATTGAGCCTGGCACCAAAAATCGCACCGCTGAGCTTATCGGTGGCTGGATCCAGGGTCAGCCTTACATAGGTCTGCTCGGTTCTGGGTCGGTCGTCGGTAGTCAGAATAAAATCCTGCCCGCTTAACACCGCAATCAGTTGCCGCTTCTGTTCTGCCAGCAGATGTTCATCCACAGGCGCAAGCAGCACCTCGCCGCTGCTGAGATTCAACTTCACCCGGCCAGATAACCTCATAGGCTCGTCAGCCTGCAGCAGCTCCAGTTGCCAGTCCTGGCGGCCGAATTTGCGCAAATTCATCGTACTACCCTGCACCTTGGTAGCATGCAACAATAACTGTGGTGAAAAAGAGCCGGGCTTAATACTGCCCTGCAGCTCTACACTGACCTCTTCGAACTGCAGCTTTGCCATACCGCTAAGACTACCGTCAGACTGGCGATGAAGTGATAGCCATAGGGGCATGGCCTCATCACGCATAGTCAGAAGTCCGCTAAACTGCTGCGGCTGACTGAGCGTTTTGTCCAGATAAGCCTGCATCTTTGCTTTGTCAGCGCTGAGCTGTTCTTCGTTCCAGGTTTGGTCTATACGCAAATCGCTGGCAGCACTTTTGCCCTCCAGCACCGAATTACCAAAATACCAGGTGCCCGATAACCCCTTGTCGCTTACAGAGAGGCGCCAGTGGTTATTGTTGTCCATATGCAGTTGAACAATGGCTACCTTGTCATCACCTTTGCTCAGCACGTCAATCTCTGAGCGCACTTTGGACGAGAAGTTATCCTGCCCGAACACCGCGGTGCCTATATAGGCGGACTGCTGTCCCATACGCTCCAGGATGATACTTACGGGCACTAACTGTCCCTGGGCGGTACGCAGCGCACTGCCTTTAAGGACAGTGCGAACACCCAATGCATCAGTGACCATAGCGATGGCCCGGCGTTTCTGCTCAACCACTTCCTCCACCCTGGCCAGTATGGCCTGCGCGGTTAACTTGTCCTTTTCCAGCACAACAGCCAATGCATCATTGCCTTCCTCCAATGCTCCGGCAAGCTGCAGTGGATCGCCACCGGCAATCAGCCTTAAGTGGCCCCGCATGCGCCTGGCCTGACTATTTGTGTCGACCCGCCCGGTAAGCTGAAAATCCAGGTTGGCACTATTATCCATGGCCACAAGCAGTTGTCCGCGCACATCAAATACTTGTGGATCATCGCCGGCAATATCGGTCACCGCGGTACCACTAAAAGTTCTGCCATCGGTGAGCTTTACATTCAAAAGTATAGGAGGCAGTGGCACCTTGCTGTCTGAAGATTTCAGCAGCAGATGTTCGCGACTCAGACTTTGCCCCAGCGCTACCAGGATTTGTTCACGCTCCAGGGCCAGTTGCTGTAAATAGGTCTGCCGCTCGGCCAGCAATGCCGGACCTGAGTCCACCTTCCGGAAACGCTGGCTGCTCTGTCCGCCGAGCTGCTCGCTCAATTCCAGCCACTCATCATCCACTATAGCCTGCAGCACTGAGGTTCTGCCCCCCAAACCAATCAGACTCAACCGCCCCCCCTCTAGCAGTTGATATTGCATGGTCATAGCCTGGCCATTCATATTGGTAAAACCCTGCACCACCAACACTGAACCATTGGATAGAAATTCCAGGCTGCCGAACTGCCCATCGCTGACCGCCATCCACGCACCTTCCAGTTCATCCCGGTCTTCCACGGGATGTCCCTGCAGAGGTTTGGACAGATCACCGGCCAATTGTGAAGACGACGACTCCGCACCACATCCCCATAAGCACAGCAGCATCAATAGATTCAAGTATTTCATGACAATCTTCCTGTTGGTTGACTGCTTTGCAGTGTCACCGCGCCATTGTCAATTTGTCCTCACGGTGATTTCACGAATTTTTCACGGCATAAAACTGTCTACTTTTTCAACTGTTTGGGTATAGTGTTTGAAAAATCTGTGGGAGTTTGGCCATGGTTACTTCAACTCAGGATATACGCTTTCGCTACAGTTTTGGCACAGCCTGCTTTGACAGCGCGGCCATGACCCTGGAGGTTGCCGGCCAAGCCGCAGAGCTGGAACCCAAACCGCTGGAACTGCTGGGGGTTTTGCTGACCCACAACAACGAGGTAATGACCAAGGAAGAGCTGTTAGAAAGGGTATGGCCAGGTCGGGTAACGGTTGAACATGTGCTGGCCAATGCTGTCGCCAAGCTTCGTAAGGCGCTGGGAAAGGACAACAGTGAGTATATCCAGACTCAGCCCAAAATAGGCTACCGGTTTGTCGGTGTGCTGCAGTGCGAAGCGATAAGCACAGGAACAACTACCCAGCTTGACCTGCATGTAGGGCAGAGCGTACCGCAACGCCGTCATTTTCACTTTCAAAGGCAACTGGCCGCTAACCGGCATAGTGAAGTCTGGTTAGCAGCTCACCACAAAACCCACGAACTTAGGGTGTACAAGTTCAGTCCCGACGGGGGAAATCTGAGTATCCTTAAACGTGAAATGACCCTAGCCCGTCTGTTACAGCAGAATTTGGGCGACAGACCCGATCTGTGCAGGTTGCTGGACTGGAACTTTGAGCAACCACCTTTTTTTCTGGAATATCAATACGGCGGGGAAGATCTCCTGCACTGGTCAGAGCAACATAACCGGCTGGCCAGTCTGTCATCCGAGCAGCGTTTAACCCTCGCCCTGCAACTGACCGATGCCTTAGCGGCAGCTCATCAAAGTGCCATATTACACAAGGACCTGAAACCCGCCAATATACTGGTGGCACCTGACAGCAAGGGCTTCTGGCAAATCAAGCTGACAGACTTTGGCGTCGGCAGCTTGCTAGATCCCCGCCAACTTGAAGCCCTGTCGATCACTGTGCATCCCGACCACAATGTCGGTCATCAAGACAGTAGTTCAGGTACCCCCCTGTATCTGGCACCGGAAGTGCTGCGCGGTGAAATGCCCACCATACAAAGCGATATCTATGCGCTTGGCGTATTGATTTATCAGCTACTCAGTGGCGATATACGTAAACCTCTGACCAGCAACTGGCAGGAGAACATTGACGATCCGCTATTATGTGAAGATATTGCGCTGGCCTGTCACAGTAATCCTCAGCAACGTATTCATTCAGCCGCCGCCCTGGCAGAACGTATGAGAAATCTGCGCCATCGGCATAATGAGCAGGCTATGCAGGAAAGGCAGCAACAGCTGATGGCGCAGAATCAGCAGAAACTGCAAAAGTTGCGTGCCGCACGTCCCTGGCTGCTGGCAACGCTAGTGGCATTAGTATTAGGCCTAACCAGCAGTTTAATCTTGTATCGTCAGGCTTGGCAGGCAGCCGAGCAGGCCAGATTGCAGACTGACAAAACCCAGGCTATCAGCGACTTTTTAACCGATTTGTTGAAAAATGCCGATCCGCACAATCCTGGCGGCAGCGGTAACGTGACAGTACGCCAGGCGCTGGACCGGGCCACCGATGCAATTCCTGTACATTTTAAAGACCAGCCGCTCCTGGCAATGCTTGTGCATCAAACCGCCGCCCACCTCTACACCAGTCTGGCCGATTATCATGCCGCTGCCAGACAGGGGCGTCGCCAGGTAGAATTATTGGCGCAACATCTGGCACCCGATGCCAGCGAGTTATTGCTGGCCCGTTATCAATTGGCTGAAATACTGGTCAATGCCTCAGAATATGACGAAGCGCGGCAACAACTCGAACTGGCCGATGCCAACAGCAAACAGCAACTGCAGCAAAATGCCAGCCTGGATTATCAAGCGTCCCGCGCACACGCCCGCTACCATTTGCTTAAAGCGCAAATTGAGGATGCCGCCAGTTGGTTGCAGCGCGCCCTGCTGCGCATCGACCCAGCCGATCCCATGCAACAAATTGCGGCCTTTCGGCTGAACATGGACCTTGCTCAGTGTTACAGCCGCCTGGGTCAGTACCAACAAGCCATCGACCTGTTGCTTGAATTGCATTCAAGCCGCTATCAAAAATTGAACATTAGTGATGCCAACCGCGCTAGCGCCAAACTCTATTTGGGCGCGGCTTATCTTTACAGCGGCCACTACTCAGAGGCAGAAAGCACTTTACAACAATCGATTGCTGAACTGATTGAAGTGTTCGGTTCAGCGTCACCCCAGGTGCTGGAAGCCAAAGGCTCGCTGGGTAACCTGTATGCTACTTCAGGACGCTGGGCCGAAGCCCTGCCACTGGTGAGAACAGTCAGAGACCAAACTTGCCGACTTCAGGGAGAGAACCACCTGAGCTGTATGATGCAAAGCGGCAATGAAGGGGTTATCTTGCTTGAACTTCAAGAACCGGCAGCGGCGGTGGCCAAGCTTGAACCGGCCATGCACGCCTTCGCCGAGCGTCTGGGACAGGACTCCCCTGGTGTACAGGTACTTGGCTATTACCTGGCCTGCGCGTATCTGGAACAAGCACAATATCAGTTGGCCGCACCGCTTATTCAGATACTCGACCCGGCCAGGCTGACTTCGGGTAGCCCTGGCGAAGGTTGGGATGCCCGGGTAGCAGGCCTGCATGCCAGATTACTGATAGGCCAGGGCCAGCAACAAGAAGGTAGGAAACAACTACTAACCGCCATAGGCAGGATGGAAGCGTTACAGATGCAGGAGTGGATCATTACCCCATTTAAACGCGCCTTACAGCCATAGATTCAGAGCTTCTTCAAGGCCACGGCATTAATACAGTAGCGCAGGCCACTGGGGGGTGGTCCATCTGGGAAGACATGACCAAGATGGGCATCACAGACATTGCATAAGGTTTCAATGCGCCGCATACCATGAGACTCATCCATGACATAGGCAACAGAATCAATGTTGGCGGGTTGAGTGAATGACGGCCAGCCGCTGTGACTATCAAACTTATGATCCGCATCGAACAACAAAGTATTGCAGCACGCACAGGTATAGCAGCCGGGTTCAAATCTGGCACACATGGCAGAGCTGAATGGTCTCTCCGTACCATGCTGGCGGGTCACCCTGAACACCTCTTCATCCAGCAATTCCTGCCACTCCTGCTCAGATTTTTGAATCTTGTGCGAGGGTTTAGGATTGCCCTGAATCGCGAAATTAATCACATCTGCCCAGTTCAACATGATGACTTTCCTTCTTGGCAGCCTGTTCGCCGCCGCTTACATGCCTGACTAACCTCAGTATGCATCAAGACAGCGGCACAAACACAAAACTTTCAAATCTCTGCGGGTGTCATCCATGACAACCCACTTTTAATTAGCAAGTTATGGTGTTTCCACCTGCCGCTCGCTGACTTTATCCAGCAGGTACAAAATGGATTGATAGGGAATGCCGCTATGCTGACTCAAACCTATTTCACAAGTGCGGCTATTAGATACGCCCTGATGACAACCGCTCGGAATTTGCTGTTTCAAGCCTTTAAGTGCACTGGCATTGAGCTCTGGGGTAAAAAAGCCTTTATCCCCGGCAAAACCACAACATTGAATATCTTTGGGGATCACCACGTCTTCGGCGCAGGCTCTGGCCAGCTCCACCAATTGCTGCTCAGCATGCAAGCGCTTGCTGGAACAGGTGACATGCAGCATCACAGGTTGCTGCTGTTTGCGGATGTGTAAGTTTGGCAGCACATACTGATGCAGGAACTGGGCGGTCTCCTGCACATTCAAACCGTCCTGACTAAACTGCAATGCGCAAGGCGAAGCATCAACGACTATGGGTAATTCCTGCTCTTTTGCCAGTTGTAACAGTGCCTCGGCACTTTGCTGACGCTTTTGCTTAGCGAGTGCTTGATGTCCTTTGCTGTCCCAAGGCATTCCGCAGCAAAGCTGTTGCAGATTATCCGGGATCAGCACCCTGTAGCCAGCTTTGGCCAGCACACTGGCCATTACCTCAGGTAAAGGTCGGCGATCCTCTGCGTGACTGTCAGCGTCAAACATACGATTGGCGCAGGTAGGAAAATACACTACCGCCCGGGCGTCAGGGTGTTGCGGGATATCGCTGCCTTTTGCTCCCCCCGGCCAAGCTGGATACCAGGTGGGTACCGCGCCTGCGGTCACTTTGTTCAGACCGCGGAATAAAGCCGCGGTGGCCGAATCGCCCAGCACATTATGGGTAACCTTGCTGGCGTTAAGTGCAAAACGCGCCACCACGCCCGCCGCAGCAAAATGCTCGGCTGCCATCCCCGCCAGCCATTTTCCTGTTGGCTGCTCGGCACGTAACGACTTAATAAAGTCGCCGGTGTTGATGCCAACCGGGCAGCGCATGGCGCACAAACCGGTGGCCGCGCAGGTATCAACGGCCAGATACTGATAAGCCTCTTTCAGTTGGGCTTTTTCGACACCTGTTAATGCACTGTCACCATCCTGGATCTGCCGGTGCAAGGCAATTCGCTGACGTGGTGTCAGGCTCAATTCTCGAGATGGGCAGACCGCTTCACAAAAACCGCACTCGATACATTTATCCAGCTCAGTATCCACCGACGGGATGGGCTTCAAGTCCTTCAAATGGGCGTTAACATCATGATTAATGATAACCCCCGGATTCAATACGCCAGATGGGTCGAACAAGGCCTTAATATCTTGCATCAATCGGTAAGCATCTTCGCCCCACTCTAACTTTACAAAGGGGGCCATATTGCGTCCGGTGCCATGTTCGGCTTTAAGTGAGCCACCAAACTCCACCGCAACCAGCTCACCTACCGCTTGCATAAACTCACCATAACGCTGCACTTCTGACGGCTGATTGAAGGATTGGGTGAAGACAAAATGCAGATTTCCTTCCAGCGCATGACCGAAAATAATGGCTTCCTGATAGTCAAAACGCACCAACAGGGCTTGAAGCTTCTCAACCCCTTCTGCTAACTGCGTTACCGGAAAGGCTACATCCTCGATAATCACCGTAGTGCCAGCCGGGCGCACCGCACCCACGGCCGGGAAGGTTCCCTTACGAATGGCCCACAGCGCCTGGTTGCGGGCAGGCTCCTGACTGAATGGCACTTGCGCGAGCATGGATGAGTCAAATCCCGCCAAAATGCCTGACACCGCTTGCAAATGAGCGGTGAGCATAGCTTCATCCTCACCAGCAACTTCAATCAACAGCGCCGCGGCGTTGTCTTTAAGCGCTACCATGCCAGCTGGCATGGCGGGTTTTTCAGCTACACTGCGTAGCGCTCTGGCATCCATCAGCTCCACCGCGCTAACCGGTGCCGATGCCATTAATTGCACGGCTTCACAGCAGGCGCGGATATCGGCGAAAACAAACAGGCCTGTGGCCCGAAACGCCTCATCAACCACTGTGTGATAGGTAATGTCAGCAATAAATCCCAGTGTCCCCTCAGAACCAATCATCAAGTGTTTGAGGATCTCTAGAGGTTGGTCAAAGTCCAGCAACGCATTAATGCCATAGCCCGTGGTATTTTTAAGTCGGTACTTGTGCCGGATCTTTTCACTCAGCACGGGATTGCTTTTTACTTTTTGCGCCAGTTCAGACAAACCATCAAGCAGCTGTGGGCGCTTAGCCACAAAGGCCTGCACGCTGGTGGAATCGGCAGTATCCAGGCGGCTACCATCGGCCAGCACCACATGAATATCAGCCACCGTGTGGTAACTGTTCTGCTTGACCCCACAACACATACCCGAGGCATTGTTGGCGGCAATCCCGCCAATTTTACAACTATCGATAGAGGCAGGATCCGGCCCTATCTTACGCCCTAGCGGCTTCAGCAGTTGGTTGGCATGCGCACCAATCACCCCAGGTTGCAGCCAGATTTTCTTACCCTCGTCCAACACTTTGGCTCCGCGCCAATGCTCAGACAGCAAAACCAATACCGAATCGGTTACCGCCTGGCCTGACAAGCTGGTGCCGGCGGCACGAAAGGTCAGAGCAACTTTGTGGGTATTGGCACAGGCAACCAAACGGGTCAGTTGCTCGAGCGTATCGATGTTCACCACCAGTTTGGGAATAAGCCGATAAAAACTGGCATCACCGGCATATGCCAGTCGTCGGGGCAAATCGGAATACATATTGGCCGCGGCCAAGAAGGTCTGTATTTCATCCACAAAACGTTGAAAGTCAGCCTTATTTACCGGGTCTTGCTGCATCATCTGTCCCATTTTGGTTTGCGAGTTGTGAAAATTATTCGTATTCATTTAATATGTGTCGAATAGCTTATTATTGACCTTTCAGAGTGGCGCTTCATGTCAACATTCATAAAAATCAAAGCCATGCGCGACAACCTCTCCACCAGTGAATTGGCCCTGGCGGACTATATCTTGTCCCATCCAGAGAGCATCCGCGACTTATCCTCGCAGAAGCTGGCTCAGCAGGCCGGCGTCAGTCAATCCAGTGTGGTGAAATTTACCCAAAAACTCGGCTATCGCGGCTATCCGGACTTTAAATTTGCCATTAACGACAGTTTGCGCTCCGCTCAGCAAAATGACACGCCCAGACTTCATGGACAGATATCCCTGGATGACACCTTTTCTGCTGTCGCAGAAAAATTACTCTCCAGCAAAGTTGCCGTGCTGACCAATACCAAAAGTGTCAATGAGCAATCCACCTACGAGCAAGCTCAGACCATGCTGCAAAAAGCCAATCGCATACTCATATGCGGCGTGGGCGGTTCAGCGTTAGTCGGCCGGGATTTGTCGTTTAAACTGCAAAAACTCGGTATGTCAGCCTTCGCGGAAAGCGATAACCATGTGCAAATGGCCAACGTTGCCAACTATACCAATAAGGATCTGCTGTTTGTTATCAGTGAATCGGGGGAAACCCGTGAAGAAGTTGCCGTCACTGAACTAGCCAAAAAACATGGTGTAACAATTGTCAGCCTCACCGGTTATGGCAACAACAGCATATCCAAACTAGCCGACGTCAAACTCTACACTGTGTCTGACGAAAACTCGGCGCGTTTATCTTCTATTCTCGCGCGTACGGCGCAAGAGTTTGTGATAGACACCTTGTTTATCCTGCTCACCCAGTCTTCCGCAAAGGGTCGGAAGCTACTCGAAGTTTCCAACCAGGCCATACGCGAGTTCCGCACCAGCGGCCGCTAAAGGGTTCAACAGGTATCCAGCCTGGATACCTGTTTGCCTATTCAAACAACCTCAGGGGTAGAGCAAATAGCCCTGACGCATTTTCATATACCGCTGCAAATCACTCTGCCACTGAGCGCGAATTTGCGCCTCGCTTAAGCCTTCGGCAAGGGCCAGGCGCAGTTTGTCAGTACCGGCCAGTTTGTCCATAAAGCTCGGACTGGTGAAAAAGGTCTCACCTGCCTTGGCAAATTTATGATGCCATTCAACCAGATAATTCAGGTTTAAGCCTTTGGCTTCAATACTACGTAAATCCATGCCCTGCACTGTGACATTTTCAAACTTGGGATGAGTAGACGCCCCCGGAATAGAACGAGGCGCAAAGCTGAATGGCTCGGCGGCACTCACAAACAAGCTGTCATGGCCAATCACTTGGAAGGGGAAATCTGTCCCTCTCCCTATGCTCACCGGCGTCGGTTCAAAAAAGCCCAGCGACGGATAGTGGCGGATTGACACATAGTTGGGCAGATTCGGACTGGGTCTGACAGGCAGCTCATAACGCATATCATGACGGTAACCCTGCATAGGGATAACGGTTAATGCCAGGGATTTATCCGTTTCCAGCCAACCTTCACCGACAATCATATGGGCCAGTTCACCCACGGTCAGACCATGCACCAAGGGGATCTCATGCATTCCCACAAAAGAACGAAATGCCGGCTCAAGCATAGGACCATCAACGTAATCACCGTTGGGGTTAGGTCTGTCTAACACCATAAAGGGCAGGCCTGCTTCAGCAGCCGCTTCCATCATGTAGTGCATGGAACTGATGTAGGTGTAGTAACGCACCCCAACATCTTGAATATCAAACAGAATGACATCCAAATCGGCTAAGGCTTCGGCTTCAGGTTTACGGGTTTTGCCATAAATGGAGTAAAGTGGAATACCGGTTTTTGCATCAATGGATGAGTCCACTTTGGCACCGGCATCATGGTCACCACGAAAGCCATGCTCTGGGGCAAAGATGCGCTGAACCTTTACCCCTTTTTCCAGCAACAGATCCACCAGGTGCTGCTCACCAACAACAGAGGTTTGGTTAACAATCAAACCGACCCGCTTACCGGCCAGTTTGGGTAAAAACAGTCCATCACGCTCAGCGCCCACCATAAAGTTATCGGTCGGCGCAGTGTTATGGCTGGAACAAGCCACCAAGCTCGTTGCCATCAACAAGGTAACCAGCCACTTAAACATCAGTTCTGACCTCTTGCAGACTCAACGGCTTTACGCAAAAAGCCCTGTTGTTTGTCCAAAAGCGCCTGGCCTTCTTCACGCTCCAAACCGGTCAGAACGTGTAAAATGGCTAGTTTCGCCTTAAAGCCCGTTTTCGCCAGAGCGTCACGCGCAGTTTCATGATCACAGTCAGTGGCTTGCATCACGATACGAATAGCGCGGGCATAAAGCTTCTGATTGCTGGCATTCACATCCACCATCAGATTTTCATAGCTCTTGCCGCTGCGGATCATGGCTGTGGTGGTCAGCATATTCAGTACCATTTTCTGCGCCGAGCCCGATTTCATCCGAGTTGAGCCGGTTAATGCCTCGGGGCCCACAGTGGCACAAATACCAATATCGGCTTCCTGGGTGACTGCCGAATTGGGGTTACAGGTGACACTGATCGCCGGTGCGCCGAGTTGCTTGGCGTATTGCAAAGCTGAAATCACATAAGGTGTACGACCACTGGCGGCAATACCTACCAACACATCGTTGCCGCTCAGGCCAACTTTCTGTAAATCCCTGATGGCCAGTTCAGGGTCATCTTCCGCCCCTTCCACCGCTTTGTACATAGCACCTTCACCACCAGCAATAATGCCAATGACCTGCTGATCCGAGACACTAAAAGTTGGCGGACATTCCACCGCATCTAACACCCCAAGACGACCACTGGTGCCGGCGCCAATGTAAATCAGTCGCCCGCCCTTAGCGAAGGACTCGACAATCTTATCTACTGCCTGGGCCACCAAAGGAATGGTTTGTCGAACCGCCAGCGCCACTTTCTGATCTTCTTGATTGATCTTGTCGAGGATCTCTTCGGTGCTTAGCAAATCTATGTCATAGGTTTCAGGGTTGCGTCCTTCAGAAACCATTTGATCCAATTGTTGTAGCAAAACGGATTCGTTTTTCAGCTTATCTTGGGTTGATGCCATCTATTTGGCTTCCTCATTGTTCAAAGTAACGTCGTCAGATTTCCGCGCCAGCAAGCAGGCGCCATCCAAGGCAGTCCCACGCGCACGAATTAAATTCATGTTTTTATCTGCAGCTAAGGCCATGATGGTTGGCTCGGCAAGCCCGCCGGTCAGTACCAGCGGCAAATCCTGGTCATGCTGGCGACTGGCCGCAATCAATCGCTGCACTTCCTGTAAATGCGCGGCAAAAAGCTGTCCTGCTACCGCACATTGGTCTTTCAGGCTAAGTACCATGGGTACCAAAGCCGCGTAATGGGTTGGGGTAGCGGCAGCCAGCCATTGCAAAATAGTCGGCTTATCCTGCCCCAGTTGAGACTTCAGCATTTTGCCCAGCTTGGATTCAGCATGACCACCGTGTAAATCAAGTTCCCATAGTAAGGAAGTTACCGCATTCACGCCCAAGCGAGCGCCACTGCCCTGATCGCCGACCAGCAGTCCCCAACCGCCAATTTGGCGCTCTCCGCCATGGTTATCCAGCACCATGGCCACCGATCCTGTTCCCAAGGCCACCACGACCACCGGCTCACCAAGGTTGGCGCCGTAGGCCGAGGTTCGCGCATCAGAACAGAGCGTTATATGCTTAAAATGCCCGGAAAACCCCGCCATGGCATCGGCGCAAAAACGTGGATTCCCGGCTCCGGCCAGACCGGCCAGAGCAATTATATCCTGGGTGCGGCAACCAGCCTGCTCGGCCAGCTCTTCGGCCAGGGAGAGAATGCGAGCTACCGATTGGGGTACACCCAGGCTCAGCGATGAGGCTTCCCCACGCGCTTCCCATTGTTTTCCACTGGCAAGATGCTCCAATCGTGCCAGAGTCTTACTACCACCGCCGTCTATACCTAAAATATACTGAGTCTGCATGTCAGCTTACCTGCGCTGGCGATTGCTGACTGCGGCCCGCCCAACAAACCGTAAAGGCAATAGCGGTACCGATGCACAACTGCCAGGTGAAACCAAGGTTAAACTGCCAGCTTTCAGGTAACAGCAGGCCTTGAATATAGGGTTGCATCGCCAGCGTAACCATAAAACCTGTTATCAAGGCTGCCAGTACCGAACGCGGGCTACCGCCTTTGGTAAACAGGGTGGTGAAGTAAACGCCCAGCAAGCCACTGTATGAGAAGACCATCACTGAGAGGGCAAAGGCGAGCAGCGGCATATCCGAATATTGTTGCCAGTAGAAACACAAAATAGCCATAGCCGACAGCGCCACCGCCGCGACCACCATGCCCATCTGGCCGGCCCAGACAAAGTGCGCTTCGCTATGCTCGCCGCGCTTTTCTTTCATGGGGCGATACAAATCCTGAACCAATACGGATGACATGGCATTCAGACCGGAGTTCAAAGTAGATAATGCAGCGGCAATCACGCCGACCGTTACTAATCCTCTGACCCCCACCGGAATTTCATTCAACACGTAATACATAAAGATAGTGATCTGCTCACCTTCGAAGCTTTGCACTATGGGCTGTCCGGCATCTGTCATCATCAAGTCAGGGCGCTGATAGAACACATACAGCAGCAAACCAATAATAATAAACAGCGCCATCACCGGGATAACCATCACCACCGACCAAATCAGGGCAGATGCCCCTTGCTTGGCATCTTTACAACTTAGCATGCGCTGCGTCATGTCCTGATCCAGACCAAAGGCGGCGATGTTAAGCAGCACAAAGCCGGTAATGGCCGACCAAACGGTAAAGACTCCGGTAGGGCCAAAGTCCAAACGCCAGTCAAACAAGGTCAGCTTTGACATTTCACGGTCTGCTGGATTCGCCAGTGCATCCATGATGGTTGACCAATCGGCCGGGATGCTGACCGCCAGAAAATAAATAACGAATAGCGCAGCCCCTACATAAACGGCACACTGAATCACATCACTGACGATAACGGATTTCAGGCCCCCCACAAAGGAATAAGCCAGCCCCACCAGCGTCAAAATAACAATAGCGCTGATAACACTGCCAGCCTGGATATCACCAAACAGAATCATGGCGACGGCTATGGCAGCCATGTACAATCTGGCGCCACTGGCAAACACGCGACCGAACAGGTACATAATACCGGCCTGACGCTTGGCCGATGCGCCAAAGCGCTGTTCAAGCAGTTCGTATACTGTGGTGACCCGCAATTGATAAAAACGCGGGATTAAGAATATCGCCACACCAAAAGCGGCAATAAAGGCGCCGATATTGGTGGCAAGATAACTAAAATCGTTGCGATATCCCTGATCCGGCCCCCCCAGAAAAGTGGCGGCCGACTGGGATGTAGCCAGCACAGAGATGGCAACCATCCATATGGGCATTTTATTTCCGCCAAGAAAATAGTCGGCGGTAGTAGCCGCCTTCTGTCTGCTGTAGTACCAGCCGGTAGTGGCCATCACAACAAAATAGGCGGCAAATACCAGCCAGTCCTGCCAGGCAAATTGGCTATGCATTCGAACCTCGCTTATCGCACTTAATCTGGAAATACCTTATAAGGATTTTCCATTGATGTAATTTTTTATACTGATATGATTTCATTCTAATGAATAATTAATTCCGAAAGCCAGTAAAAAATTATTCTTTTCACTGGTCTTGCCGTAAAGTTTGCTGTCGGCACCGGGAGTGATAAAGTTCCAACGGGAGTATCTATGTATCCAATCGGACGTCGCCTTAAGCGCGGCAAACTCATTTGTATTGTGGCGACTATCTTAACCATGACATCTTGTTCTCCAGTTTCTCAGCCTGCCGCTAAACTCAGCGATGCGCAACTTCGCGATGACTTGGCGCAGAAGATAATGATCGATCTGCGTTACTATTGTGAGCAAGCACCAGAAAAAGGCTTATGCCGCACCCCCATGACCGAACTACCTGACGACTTGGCCGGTCTGATTCGCGATACCGGTGTAGGTGGCGTTATTCTGTTTGCCGAGAATCTTACCGACGTGCCACAAATGGTCAGACTGAATCGCGCCATGCAATTGGCCGCCAGCCAGTCAAAAAGCCAGCAACCTTTGTTTATCAGCCTGGATCAGGAAGGCGGGCGGGTTGCCCGGGTGCCGCGTCATTTAGGCACTGCCTTTGCCGGTAACATGGCCATCGGCGCTACATATCAGAAACACGGTCTGGAGTATGCCAAAGCGACCGGCACAGTGTTAGGTAAAGAGCTAAAATCCCTGGGTTTTAATGTAAACCATGCACCTACAGTGGACGTCAACGTCAATCCAGACAACCCGGTCATCAATGTGCGCTCTTTTGGTGAAGATGCTTCGCTGGTTGCTAAGTTGGGCATTGCTCAGATGCAAGCCATGCAGGAACAAGGGGTAATTGGCACACTGAAACACTTCCCCGGACACGGTGATACCGCTGTGGACAGTCACACCGGCCTGCCTCTGGTGGAACATGACCGTGCCACCATAGACAAAGTTGATCTGTTGCCGTTCCGTCGCGCCATAGAGCAAGGTCTGGTGGAAACCATCATGACAGCGCATATCCAGTACCCTGCCCTGGATGATTCCAAGCTAGTCAGCAAAACCGGTGAACTAATATTACGCCCGGCTACCTTGTCTCGGGCCATTCTGACAGACCTGCTGCGTGGTGAATTGGGTTTTAAAGGGCTAATTGTGACGGATGCCATGGACATGGCCGGCATTTCGCATTTCTTTGAACCCACCCAGGCGGTGATAGAAACCTTTAAGGCCGGTACCGATATGGTTCTGATGCCGGTGCGTTTGCACAGCAAGGAAGAGCTGAAGCAGTTGCCAGAATTAATCGAGGCATTGATGGCCGCCATCAAGTCTGGCGAATTATCGGCCGAGGAAGTACATGCCTCTGCTGAGCGAATCAGAGCCAGCAAAGCCCGTTATGTGAAACTGGACCAAGCAAGCGAAGCCGACGCGATTGCCAAAGCCGAAGCTGTAGTGGGTGCAGATGAGCACAAGGCTCTTGAACAAGCACTGAGTGACGATGCACTCACACTGATTCGTGGCACTCAGGATTCAGTGGTTAACAAGATCCAATCGCTGCATCTGGTTATGCCTGACCGAAGCAAATGTTTGGCCATGCAACAGGCCCTGCGCCGCAATTTGCCTTCGTTATCTTCCAGCTGTGCCAGCCTGCAAGGCTTCGACGCCGAGCTAAATCAGTCGCAAATGGCAGATGCCGATTTGCTGCTGATAGCCAGTATCACACCTGCCCAAAGTGCAGTAGAGCGTGGCGGCATGGAAGACATGAGCCTGGTAAAAGCCGATGCCTTGGATCACCAGGCCCAGCAGGCGTTAATTCCGGCCCTGATCAAACAGGCGAAAAGCCAGAACAAAGCCGTTGCCTTTGTCAGCCTGCGCACCCCCTATGAAACGGCTCGCCTGGCTAAGGACGCCGATTTGGTATTGGCTACTTATGCTTACAACAGCTATGTGATCCCCGGTACAGAGGCTGAGCCACAGATCTATGGTCCAGCATTTGAGACTTTGGCTCGCTTCCTGTCCGGAAAAATAACCGCCACCGGCCACTTACCAGTGTCGGTGAAGCAAGACTGAGCCTCCATCTTATGTGTAGATTAACCGGGCTAACTGGGATACCTCCTATCCTGTTGGCCCGGTTTTACATTCAGGTCAATAATATCTGACCTTTACTGAGCCGACCTTCAGGTTGCCGGAATACAGAATAATAATGAGGATCTTCCATGCTAAGTCGCTACGCTAACGGCATTCTGCAGGGCCTGCCGCCTAATCGTTTACTGGCTATTGATGCCTTTCGTGGTTTAACCATAGTGGCCATGATTCTGGTCAACAATCCCGGCAGTTGGAGTTACGTATATGCGCCCCTGCTACATGCGCAGTGGCATGGCTGGACACCCACAGATCTGATCTTCCCGTTTTTTGTGTTTATTGTTGGCTTGTCAATCAAAATTGCCATTGACCGCCAACTGGCCGCCGGCCATGCCCGCGCTCCTATCATCAAGCATGCTTTTATTCGCATGACTAAGTTGGTTTTACTGGGTTGGTTCCTCGCCTTGTTTTTCTACAATTTCCGCGACCCATCCTTCAGTTGGATAAACGATCGTTTGCTCTCCATGCGCATACCCGGCGTATTACAGCGGCTTGGTCTGGTGTATTTCTTCACCGTCCTGATAGTGCTGTATTGGCGCACCGCAGGACGCGCCATCTGGGCCCTGCTGCTGGCCTTTGGTTACTGGGCGATGCTGGCGTTTGTGCCATACAGTGACACAGCCGGAAACCAATATCAGGGGCTGTATGACTACGGCAACAATCTGGCGTCATGGCTGGATCAGTGGCTATTGGGTGCTGCTCATGTGTACGACAAGAAAGCCGCACCTTTTGTCATGGATCCTGAAGGTATACTCAGTACCTTGCCTGCAATTGCAGGCTGCCTGACAGGCGTGTTAGCCGGGCAGTTTTTGATGAACGACAAAATCGCCTTACTAAAACGCATAAGCGGATTACTGGTTGTAGGTTTAGCTTCAGTGCTAGTTGCCGAAGTCTGGGATAGTCTGCTACCTATCAACAAAGCCCTTTGGACTCCCAGTTTTGTCTTACTGTCTTCAGGTTTTGCCTGTTTAACCCTGGGCTTATGTTTGTGGCTTATCGATCACAAAGGAATAAAGGCATGGACCGCACCTTTTGTCGTATTCGGCGCAAATGCCATTGCGTTTTATATGTTTGCTGCCATCGTTGCCAGAGTGTTGCTGATGTTAAGCGTGGGTGACACCAGTCTTAAGGGGTGGCTATACACACAAGTATTTCAGCCCCTGTTTGGTAACTACAACGGTTCATTAGCCTTTGCGCTGTGTTTCCTGGCGCTGTCTTATACAGTAATGCATTGGATGTACAAGCGAGGCTGGTTCTGGAAAGTCTGATACAGAGGATGTGTTATGCAGCAAGACCATCAAAAAATTGCCCAGGCACTTAAACGTTTCCTATTCACCGTGCTGGCAATCTCAAGTGCGTCTCTATCACTAATGATTGCCTGCATGTGGCTGTTCGGTCAGGATCGCGACCGCCGCTTCTCAGATAATCAGTTTATTGCCTCTGATGGACATTTTAATAACGCTTTGTATCAAGGACGTTGTGAAGAACTTATAGAGCCACTACAACAATCATCTGCCATACAAAACGACGATAGCTTGCCACGGCAGTTGGATGATGAATTATTTATCAACCGCAACCAAAGCACTATCGCCTCCCAGTACTACTGGAAAAATGGTTTCAGTATTGAGGCGACGTCGTCGGGCATGGTTGCCCGACTTGAGATAAAGTAGCCAAACTAACAAGCTCCCGCCAAGACTGAAAGCGAGGGGCAGGATAAGCTGATAACAGAGCGTCCAAACTCGTCAGGCTTGAATGGCACGTCCAGCCCGCAAAATAGCGGCAATAGTGAACTCCGATATTACCTACAGAGACATAAGATAATTTTTACTTTCCAATAGTTCCTACACTGAAACGCCGGATAATTTCGCGCACCGATGTAACGGTTTTCATCAATCTTTCACTGGCATTGAGTGAATTCTCGGCCGACTCGCGAGTTAACCTGGCACTGTCAGCAATTCCAACCACCTGCTGATTGATATGCTCAGCAACAGAACTTTGTTCTTCCACCGCTGCCGACATTTCATCTGTCAGTTCAGTGATCCTGCCAACAGCTTCGCTGATCCCGTCAAGTGCATCCCTGGTCTGATCAACGATTTCCACCCCTTTGGCTGCCGCGGCTTCTCCTTTACCTGAAACAGTCACAGCATTCTCAGCCCGTTTACTCAACACCGAGACAATACCATGAATTTTGTCTGTGGATTCCCGGGTTTTCATCGCCAGAGAGCGAACCTCGTCCGCCACAACACTAAATCCTCTGCCCTGTTCACCGGCCCTGGCCGCTTCAATGGCTGCATTCAGCGCCAACAAATTGGTTTGCTCAGCAATTGTTGAAATAAGGCTGGCCGCTTGACCAATCTCACTGCTGGATTCGGCTAATTCACGCACAGTCTTGGCAATATCACTGACGGAACCGCTAAGTTCATCTATTGCACGTTTTGCATCATTGGCCAGTTTGCCGCCGTCACGCACATTTTGTAGCGCTTGCCTGGCATTTTCTGCATTAGCCTGAACATTGGCTGATACCTCTTGGATAGCGGTGGACATCTGAGTGATCGCCGAGGCAATTTGTTGGGTAGACTGATTCTGCGCATCACTCGATTTGGCTGCAGCATCTGACTCGCTATGCGTCTGATGCGCAATACCTTCAAGAACACCTGCGGCATCGGCAATTCTGGTTAAGGCTGTGCGGGTTCTGGCCAGTTCCGAGCCAAATGCCATTTTAGCCTGAGCTTGCAGCCCCACATCGTTGAAGTAGGTTTCTGCCACAAACGGATCTGAAAATGAATCTGGACTGATATCCAGCAGCGACTGCCAATCTCGCCTGCCGGCATTCCTATTCCACCAAGCAGCAACGCAGGTCAATGCCAATACCACCAATCCTGCCTGCCAATCGGCCATCACCCAAACAACTGCGCTGGCTATGATGCCGGGCAGAACACTCGGCATCATAGCCGCCCCGCGAGCCAGAATCTTGTCCCAGGCAGGGCGCGGTGGTTTCCCTTGCCTAATCCGGTGATACATGGCTTCTGCCCGTGCCTTTTCACTGGACGTGGCAGAAATGCGTACTGATTCATATCCCACCAGTTGGTCGCCATCAAAAATGGGGGTAACAAAAGCACTTACCCAGTAGTGATCACCATTTTTACGTCTGTTCTTGACCAATCCCATCCAGATCCGTCCCGCAGAAATAGTTGCCCACATGGCCTTAAACACATCGGCAGGCATATCCGGATGCCGAACGATATTGTGTGGCTTGCCAATTAACTCTTCACGGGTGAAACCACTCACTTCGACAAAAGCATCATTGCAATGCTGTATGATACCGCGGTGGTCAGTGCCAGAAATGAGGCGATACTCGGCAGGAATCGCGTAGTCTCTCTGGGTAACAGGCTGATTGTCCCTCATACTATCTCCTAAAGGTATCCAGGATTTGTGTTGGTGTACTGATAACCAATTAGTCTACATTTGAAATTCATTCAACTAATGATTTCAGCCTAATAGTATGAGAGATAAAGAAAAAAGGGCGGCAGCGCGAAGATTCGAACAAGCCGCCCCGAGAGGGCAAGGGGGCGGAATCAACTGAGCATCCAGCCCGGTTGAACCGCTTATCAAAACAACAACATGACAAGAATAATTAAACATAAAAATATTGCAAGTTTATGAAATATTTTATTCCTAATTGTTTTTTTACCGGTACGCATGAAAACTCATCAAAAGCCAGTGAGGTTGCTGTCAGAGGCAATGCTAGTCAATTGAAACAACATAACCTGGAGGCCCCAATCCTCCTTCCCCCATGCATGGGGGTTATGCGACGAGCAAAAACAAGCAATGGTCACAAGGCAGGAAAGCGTCAGAATTGAGGTATATTGCCGCCAGTCGCGGTCAGGCCCATAATTTGGTCGTCCATTTTTCAATCAGGAGTATGTATTGTCTGCTCAACTCAAAGCCACGCTAAATCCCTATCAGCTGCGCCAGGAAATTCGTCAGGGCCTGCATCAGGGCAATACATCTGGGCTGGCTGCCGGGTATGTACAATGCAACCTGGCGATTTTACCGGCCGATTATGCCAATGAGTTTCTGCGCTTTTGTCAGTTAAACCCCAAGCCATGCCCGCTGATAGGCATGGCAGACAAGCCTGGGGATTTTATGCTGCCGCAGGTTGGCCAGGATGTGGATATCCGTACCGATGTACCTGCCTATGAAATTTTTGAGCACGGGGAGCACAAAGCGCGGGTTCACGATCTTCTCGACTTTTGGCGCGATGACCTGGTGACATTTATGCTCGGCTGCTCTTTTTCCTTTGAAGAGCCCTTACTGGCTGACGGCCTGGAAATTCGCAACATTACTGAAAAAGTAAACGTGCCCATGTACCGCACCAATATTGCCTGCCAACCAGCCGGGCGCTTCGGAGGCAACATGGTGGTCAGTATGCGGCCGATGAAAGCAGCCGATGCCATCCGTGCTATCCAGATCTGTAGTCGCTTTCCTGCTGTACATGGTGCGCCTGTTCATTTGGGTGACCCGGCCCAAATCGGCATTGCGGATATCAACAAGCCGGATTTTGGCGATGCAGTCAGTATTAAAGAGGGTGAAATGCCGGTCTTCTGGGCATGCGGCGTGACACCACAAATGGCCATTCGCCATGCCAAACCGCCATTTTGCATTACTCATAGCCCTGGCTGCATGCTGGTTACAGACCTGCTTAACAGCCGACTATCTATCCTGTAGGTGACGTATGCTGCTGAATTGCGATCTAGGTGAAAGTTTCGGCAACTGGAAAATGGGTCTGGATGACCAGGTGATGCCCTTCATCGATCAGGCCAATATCGCCTGTGGTTTCCATGCTGGTGACCCGGATGTGATGCATCGCACCCTGCTGTTAGCGAAACAAAATCAAGTCAGCATAGGTGCACATCCCGCTTATCTGGATCTACAGGGTTTTGGGCGCCGTTCTATGCAACTCACCCGTCAGGAAATCATCAACCTGTTGCATTACCAAATTGGCGCACTCAGTGCCATGGCCACAGTACATGGCATGCAACTGAGTTATGTAAAACCTCACGGCGCCTTGTACAACGACATGATGGCCAAGCCCGCAGTATTTGAAGCAGTAGTTGAGGCTATTGACAGCTTCCCGCACAAACTGAAGTTGATGATTCTTGCTACTGCAGAGTCCGATCAATATCAAAAGGCGGCTGGACAAGTACCGCTGTTGTTTGAGGCATTTGCTGACCGACGTTATCAGGACAACGGCCATCTCACCCCTCGCAGTCAGCCGGATGCTGTATTGGATACCGAGCAAACCCTGCAGCAAGTGAAATTGCTGGCAGCGGAAGGCACAGTGATCACCCAAAGCGGCCGTAAGCTGGCATTAAATCCTGATACGTTATGTGTGCATGGTGATAATCCCCATGCTCTGGCCATGGTCAGACAGATCCGGGATCTGTTGCCACGATGAGCCAGTATCCGATGATCCAGACAGCGGGCGAGAACTGCCTGATACTCTATGTGGCAGAGCAGTCCGGGCCCGACGTAGCAAACCAGATTGCAGCCTTACTGCCTGGCTTAAGAACGGTGTTTGGTCGTTACCTGGTGGACGTTACGCCCTCTTACAACTCCATATTGATCCAATATGACTGCCTGCAGATTGATCATTTTCAGGCCAGGGCCCTGCTTCAAAAAGTACTCAGCCTGCCACAGCAAAGCAGCAGTCTGGCCGGTAAGCTGGTTGAATTGCCGGTTTACTACAGTGAGCAAAGCGGCCCTGACTTATCAGCACTGGCACAGCGCGCTGGTTTGTCCGTTCAGGACGTAATCGACATCCATCAAGGGCAGGAATATCGGGTCTATGCCATAGGCTTTGCACCAGGTTTTGCTTATCTGGGTGAAGTGGATGCACGTATCGCTGCACCACGTTTAGCCACGCCCCGCAAGAAAGTTCCTAAAGGCGCGGTAGCCATAGCTGATCGTCAGACTGCGGTGTATCCGGCCATGTCGCCTGGCGGCTGGAATCTGGTAGGTTTATGCCCAACGCCCATGTTCAATCCGCTTAGCGAGCCCCATATGCCAGTGCAAGTGGGTGACAGAGTGCGCTTTGTGGCGATCAGTCAGGATGAGTTTGTTGGACTGGGTGGCGATCTTTCACAGCTGGCAGGAGGCATTAGCTGATGTTTAGGGTACTGAAGCCGGGCATGATGAGCCTGCTCACCGACGCTGGTCGCTTTGGCCAGGCTGGCCTGGGTCTGACCCAGGGTGGACCGGTGGATCCTTTTGCTTTTGGTATGGCAAATATTCTGGCGGGTAATACTGCGCAATGCACGGCATTGGAAGTCACCATGGGTGGCTTAAAGCTTGAAGCGCGTCAGGATGCACTTATCTGCGTCACAGGCGCACCGCTTGAACTAACAGTCGATGAACAGCCGCAACCGCTATGGCAGAGCATCAAGATCAAAGCCGGTAGCCACATAGAACTTGGTATGCAAACAGCCGGACTGCGCACTTACCTGGCGGTTCATGGCGGCTTTGACATCCGCCCCGCCTTTGGCAGTAGCAGCACCGTTGTGCGTGAAGGCATTGGTGGATTGAAGGGCGGTAAACTGAATGCAGGTGATGAATTGCCTATTGGCGAAGCGGTTGAACAGGCTGTGCGCAAAAAACTGCCAGAATCTGCTATTCCCCAATACCAGCACAACATCACAGTAAGTTTGATTCCCGCTTACCAATATGCGGCGTTTTCTGCCACCAGCCGGGCGGTGTTTTTTAGCAGTACCTACCAGGTCAGTAACCAAGCCGACCGTATGGGCTATCGTCTGCAAGGGCCTAGTGTTGCCAGCAATACCACTAGCATGCTGTCAGAAGGCATTGCTTTGGGTGCTGTACAGGTTCCTGCTGACGGGCAACCCATAGTATTACTCAATGACCGCCAAACCATCGGCGGCTATCCAAAACTGGGTTCTGTACTGTCCCTAGACTGCGCCAGATTGGGCCAGTGTCGCCCCGGAGCAAATATCCAATTTGAACTTATCAGCCTGGAGCAGGCGCATAATCAACTTATGCTTCACCATGCCCGCCAACAACGCTTGCTGACACACCTGGAAGAACTTGATGAGTGACGCTCTACTTCACCTTAGCCGTCAGATAGAAGATCTGCTGGTTGCGCGCAATATCCGTGGAATGCAGAGCCTCCAGGCTGCATTGTCGCCAGGCTACTTGTTGCGTGCCGCAACTTTGCTAAACGATAATCCGGGCACCGTATTAATAGGTACAGGTTTTCCGGTCACTGACACCTTTGAAACAGACGGCCCGGTTGGCGCTGTTGCACTGTACAACGCCCTGTTAACCCTCGGCTACAAGCCTGTACTGGTATGCGGCGAGCCGCTGTTTAGCGCTTTATCCAGCGACTATCAGTGCATTCGGATTCGAGACAATGAGCTCCCGGAAGCTCGCCGTGAGACCCGTCAGCTTCTGGAGCAATATGCCCCTAGTCTGGTGATATCCATTGAACGTCCGGGTCTTAGTGCAGACGGACGTTATTACAACATGCGCAGCGAAGATATCAGTGACCGCTGTGCCTGCTATGACTATTTTCTGATTGATTCCCAGTGCCCAACTATCGCTATCGGGGACGGTGGCAACGAGATAGGTATGGGGAAAGTACTGGACGCGGTGAAATCACTCAACATAGTTCCGGCAGTGACCAGTTGCGATGAACTGGTGGTGGCCGATGTATCAAACTGGGCTGCCTACGGTATTCTTGCCTTGTTGGGTAAACTTCGCGGTGTGGATTTACTGGAAGGCATACAGCCAGAGCAAATTCTCACTTATCTGTCGAAGCGTGGCAGTGTTGATGGGGTTACCAGAGAAAATACCTTAACCGAAGATAGTTTGTGCTTCAGCGCAGGTGTTGAATTGATTGAACAGATCCGCGACGTCTGGCGGTCAGCCCCCTAACGCCTCTGCAGGCCACGTAATTCGCGGCCTTTTTTGTTCAGACCATCGAGAATATCTTTCGCTTACTGCCAACAAACAATAAAGTATTACTTATTCGACAACGAATAATAATCGATTATTTTTACCTGCCAGGGGTAAAGTCAGCTAAGGAGTAGGGACTTATGGCACTTTCGTTGGAGCAGTTGGAAGCATTTATGGCTGCCGTTGAAACCGGCAGTTTTTCTGCCGCCGCCCGCAAGTTGGGTAAAGCGCAGTCATCTGTCAGTGGCTTAATCAGTAATCTGGAGTCTGACACCGGTTTACCTTTGTTTGATCGCAGCACCCGTGAACCCCGCTTAACCCGCCAAGGCCAAGCGCTGTTGGAAGACATCAAGTCTGTACTAAAGAGCCACAATCATCTTCGTTACCGGGTCAGCAACCTCGCTGACAAAGTTGAGCTGGAAATTGGCCTGGCCTATGACAACCAATTGATTAACGACCAGCAGATAAAGCAGTTGCTAAATGACTTTGAACAACAATTCCCCAGCACTTCGTTGCGATTACTGCATGCTGCCCAACACGGCGCCTATAGGTTGCTTGATGAGCACAAAGTGGATCTCGCCATTGGCCTCAGACATCCCGACAGTGCAGCGCGTTTCGGCGTGACAAGCATTGGACAGGTGCAATTTGCCAAAGTGGCCAGTGCCGATCACCCACTTGTTGAGCTAAAGGAATTAAGTGATCAGGATCTGCAGCAACATCGGCAGTTAAAGTTTGTTGATACACAAGCGCACAGCGAGAGTATCCGCCCAGGTGGAAGCAATGCGTGGTACTGCAACGCACCTGAGACCCTGCTATCTATGCTGAGGATGGGTCTTGGCTGGGCAGACCTGCCCTTGCCATGGGTAGAAAAAGAGCTGCAAAGCGGGCAAGTAGTGCACCTGCACAGCCACCATCAGGCCACATCCTTTCCACAATCACTGGACATTATGTGGCGACGAGAAGGCGAAGCTGGCAAATGTCAGCAATGGCTGCGTAACCGGCTTGAGCTGCAGCTAACGCAAAGTTATCAGCCACAGCCCTGCTAGCCCAGCGGCATTGCCTGCTGATTCAGAGGTTAACAACCAGGGGTTGTTGACCTAATAACACCAATCCAATGCCAGACTGATATGCCCCGTATGTCAGTCTATAGCAACGCGCTGGTGCGCGCATTTAGGTCATCACGGCACGGGCTCTGACAATCCGCCGTTGCCAATAAAGACAGGGCCAGAACGCTGACAATAGGGTTGAGTCGGTGTGCTTTATGATTCCATTGATGCATGGTCTTCTCTCAAGTTTTACGGATTATTGGCGAACGCTGTTATTCGCCGACCTGGTTAAAACGAACCAAACAAGCAATTTGGGAATAGAATGAAAAAATTACGTTAAAAATATGCTGACTAGCGCGTGCTGATGATGTCCAATTCGCCCCTTATGTGTGAGGCACCATAGAGATAATGAAAGGCTTCTGGCAGAATAACCGAGGATTACCCCACAGACTCAACGGACTGAATCACTAAACAGACCATGCAAGACAACCAGTATTCCCTTTCTGCTGACCAAATCCGGGTAGTTGCTACCATTGCGGTAATTGTCTTGCATGTCAGTGCCAGTGGCGTCAGTCGTTTACCTTTGGATAGCGGAGCCTGGTGGCTGGCGAACTTGCTCGATTCATTCAGTCGAGTGTCCATTCCACTGTTTGTGATGCTTTCGGGAGCCCTGCTACTGCATCCTCCCCTTGATTCAGTCGCCAATTTCTATCGTAAGCGGGTTGCCCGTATTGCTGTGCCATTGCTCTTGTGGTCTTTGTTCTACAGTGGCTGGACACTGCTTAAAGGCGAGGTAAAACACCAACCTGTGCCGCCTTCACAGCTGTTGGATAATCTGCTGGGCGGTATGCCCTACTTTCACCTCTGGTATTTATTTATGCTGGTTGGCTTATACGCCGCCACGCCGCTGATTCGCTGGTTGATGATGTTGCTAAAAGCCGCTTATGCGCCTTCCCCGAGTTTTTATCTCGCTACGGCCGTAGTCGCGTCAACCCTCTACACTTTTGGCTTCCAATGGTTTGGTGACGGCTGGCCCTGGCCATTGTGGTTTGTCGGCTATATTCCATTGTTTATGCTGGGTGCCGCCATGTGGGGACGCCCCAGTAATCAGGGGCGTTTGGCGTTGCTGGCCGCTTTTGTGCTGATGGTAGTAATCATTGCCCGTCTGGCACATATTCAACTTAGCGAATACCCTGCATTGGGCGCCATCTATAGCTATCAGTATTTGAGTTTGCCGGTGCTGGCAGCCAGTGTATGCGCCTGGTATCTATTTAAACGACCTCATCAAAAGCTCGCCGCATACACTCGCTTTTTAGCCCCTTATTGCTTTGGGATTTATCTGGTGCATCCCATCTTCCTCGATATCAGTCAGATGCTGCTGGCTAAACTTATGTTCGATGATATCGCTAAGATGCTAGTACAGCTTCCTTTGGTATTCGGTTTGTCATTGCTTACTTGTATGACTTATCGCCATACTAGCTCAAAATACCTGAAAGCCTCTCTGACTGCCCAGACTCCCCACTAATAGCCGGGTCAGACAGACCTTTCATAAACAAATTGTATTGATTGCCTTTAAAGTCGAATAGCCGCTTCATCCTTGGCTATGCTATACAAGACTCTCATCGAAATTATGCCGTGGATTAGCCTGCAATCATGAAATATGCCTTACAGCACCTGTTTTTCCTCTTGTTGCTAACCACTTCCTGGCAGCTCCGGGCACAGTATCAGTCCATTGAAGTACTGGCAGTAGAATATCCCCCCTTTACGACCATTACTCATCCTTATGGTGGCTTGGCGTTTGAATTATTGGAATCGGCCATCCCACAGCGACAATGGAAACCACTCTTTGTGCCTCCCAAACGGGCCTATGCAAGTATCGACAGCGGCCATTGGTGCGCTAGCTTTTATCCGGCCAATAAGACCTCGGACTATTTCACTGTCGAGTTGTCCCAGCAGCCGATTAAAATCAGATTGGTCAGGCTGTCACAAACATCCTCATTCGGCTGGAAGCAACTAAGCGAATTAGCGGGAAAAAGCGTAGCTTTGCTACGCACAGGAGAAAGCTCAGAGTTTGTTCAGCAATTCGAAGATGCAGAAGTACGAATCGTGTATGTTGAATCCGTACAAGCTGGCTTACAGATGGTTCTGCTAAACAGAGTGTATATGGCGATGCTGGACGACATCAGCTTTGCCGGGCTGGAACGCGATAACAAAGCCAAACTGCAAATGTCAGAAAATACTTTGCTGGAAACCCCAATTACACTGTTCGTTAATAAAGCCTGCTTAGATGATTTGCCTAAAATAACCACTAGTAAAAAGTGAAAACTCAAAAAAGCACATTCACTTTTACCTATAGCAATACTCACAAGTATTTTTTATAGCCATCCTGACTTTGCTGCCACTAGCATGCAGCAACACACTACTTGAATATATTCAGCAACGGGAGGTCTGTGGTTAATAATGAGTTCCTTTATAGTATTAACCTTCTTAAAAAAGAACGAATCAATTCAACAAAAATCGAAGTGTCAGACTGCTTCCATTAAGTCCTGACATGTTAACTAACACTGCATTATCTTTAACTTTCGCCCTCCCCTCTCCATCACCTTGCTGTAAGAAGTCACTTTTAAAAAGTAGCTCAACATGACCTTGGCTTCTTGAAGGATCTGCCATGCTGACATCGAGTACATTTCCGGTCTTCCTCACCACAAGACTGACAGCTCCTTTAATATCAAACCACTCTGATATTTCTAGAAGATCCTTTGTAAAAACATTTGCGAGCAGCGTACTTTCCTCTTCAATCCAAATGGAATGAGACTTTCTCGATTGACTCTGCACTTTCACGCGATTTTCTGTTGAAAGAGACCTAAAACTTTCTTTCTCTTGATTAGGAAACAGAAAATAGGCGTAGTTGTTTTTCTCTGTATCATGGAGAATATCAAACCGTGCTCTCCACTTGGAAAGCTCTGTTTCTTCCATGTACTGAGTAGAAAATCGGTTAAGCTCTTCCCAACTGCCTTGTATTTTATTTAGCTTAAACGAGGCACTTTGCTCATAGGGCAGGTAGACACCCAAACTAGTATTTGATGCCAGATTTTCCAGCCAGAACGTCTTCCCATTATCCAATTCTTCCCATTTTAATTGGGTGGGCTTATCTGCAAACCTCTGTAAGACATTGGTCTGCAAAGCACCTTCTATATCTGAACCCAAAGCGATAACAAGGTCAGGCAAATAGAACCAGGATTTTCTAGCTTGGACTTCTTCATCTACACTTCTATAGTCCATTCCAACTGCAGCATAGCCATCTAAAGTGGCTCCGCCTACCCAGTCTTGTGACTTCTGAGGTTTGTTATAAATATTGCTTAGTCCCTTACATGGCGGGTAAACCTTTGCGTTTGTCGTTGTGCCGGGGAGAGAAGTTGAATCAACCAAGGGCCAGAAATCGATGTAATCATCTGGGTGTAGCTGTAAATAGAGCATACCATCACCGGTATACCAGCCTTTTAAGTTTTCCCCATTTGTACACTCATAATTCCCCGTCCGTGATGAATGCATAGAAATTGCTGAAGCATAATTGGGGGCACGGTACACAAACCTGTCCATAGATGGATACATTAATGCTCTATATTGTTTATCAGCCTCTTCCATTTCCTCTTGTATTAAATCTATCCGTGCAACGACATCTGGAGGACTCAACGTCTTAAAGATTGCAAGCAACTGAGATACTTGCTTACCTCTATGATTACTCTGTGCCCAGCCTCTGCTCGGCCCTCGTCCACTTACGGCGTCGAGCAAACGCTCTTCTACCAAGAACGGCAGTAAATGTGTTTGATAGCGATCTAGAATCAAATGATAGACAGCCGAGGACGGTTGCCACTTTGTGCCTTGAAGTAACGTAAAAATTCTATTTACGCCCTCAAATAAAACCAGACCATATGTACCAATATAGGGAATGTCTTTGTGCTGAATATAGCTTCCGTCTCTATAGAAGCCATCACCGGAATCAACATATTCAAATACTTCCCAAAGCTTATCTAACGCCTCACTAAACGCTAGCTCATCTTGTTCTAATAAGGCTCTTTGAAGAACAATTAACACTGTATCTACTCGATTCGCCCCTGTATTGTGAAATGCTTTTGAGGAAGACGCCTTACCGTAGTTTTGAAATTCTGCTTTGGGAAGAAAATGATGACTGGCAGCCAAAAGACGCGAAAACAAATCTTTGTCCAGCCAAGGCTGCGATAGCAGTAAAACTTGGTTTATCTGTCTGGGTATGCCTATTTCCCAGTGCCACCAGTTTCCAACCTTTTTACTTTCTGTGTTGTACTCACCAAGTATTTTTTCTAATGCTGCGCTGATGCTCTGTTTTTGTTCATCATTCAGCTTTTCAGAAAGCGACTTCCTAATTTTAAAAAGACTCCGAGTAATTGAGTCTGCTTGAACCTTTCCGGAAGAGTTTACTAAGGGAAGCTCTGGAAATATCCTATCTCTGTCTTCTTTGACATCACTTAGTATTTCCAATAGTTCCTTATTCTGTTTGTATTTTAAGCTGTTTGAAGTCTTCCAATTCTCTTTTGCTTTCTTCAAATCACTTGTAGCACCGAAAACCGGGCTACAAATGACAAGAAGTGAAAGAAGAGTGCCTTGGAGCCCTCTTCTATAACCGAATATCTGCCGTCCCTTTTGGCAGAACATACTTGAGATCATAGATAACGCCTTTTTCCTTTAACAGAGACCTGAATTCAGGAACTGTTTTCTCTTTAAATTCCTTATGAGAGACACACAGCACAATAGCATCATACTGACCCGCCTTTGGCTCTTGGATAGGTCTAATTTCATACTCGCTCATAGCCTCATCTGGATCGACCCAAGGATCATAAACATCGGCCTGCACGTCGTATTCCTGCAACTCGTTGATAATATCAATTACTTTGGTGTTTCTGAGATCTGGACAATTTTCTTTAAAGGTTAAGCCCATAACCAAAACTTTCGCATCGCTGACCTGAATACGTTTCTTTAACATGGCCTTGATCAGTTCACTCACCACATAACGACCCATACCATCATTGATACGGCGACCTGCCAAAATCACTTCTGGATGATAGCCAATGGCTTGCGCTTTGTGAGTGAGGTAATAAGGATCAACACCAATACAATGCCCGCCCACTAGTCCCGGACGAAAAGGTAGAAAGTTCCACTTGGTACCTGCCGCCAATAGTACTTCTTCGGTATCAATGCCTAGTTTGTTGAAAATTACCGCTAATTCATTGATCAATGCGATATTTAAATCTCGTTGAGTATTTTCGATAACCTTAGCGGCTTCGGCGACTTTGATACTGCTCGCCTTGTGAGTCCCCGCGGTAATGATACTGCGGTACAAAGCGTCTACTCTTTCAGCTACTTCAGGTGTAGAACCAGAAGTCACCTTCTTGATAGTAGTTACCCTGTGTTCTTTATCACCAGGGTTAATTCGTTCAGGACTGTATCCTGCAAAAAAGTCCTGATTGAATTTCAGACCAGACACACGCTCTAGTACTGGAACACAATCTTCTTCCGTTGCCCCAGGGTAAACAGTAGATTCATAGATAACAATATCGCCTTTCTTCAGCACCTTGCCGATAGTTTCACTGGCTTTAATAAGAGGGGTTAAATCAGGTTGGCGATGCTCATCTATAGGAGTAGGCACAGTAACAATAAAAGTATTCACGTCTTTTAAGTCTTCTACCTGACAGGTGAAACTCAAAGAAGTCGCACTGGCAATCTCAGCTTTTGTAACTTCAAGTGTATGGTCAATACCATCCCTCAGTTCATCAATACGAGACTTATTAATATCAAAGCCAACAGTGCGGTATTTTTTCCCGAACTCGACAGCTAAAGGTAAACCGACGTAACCAAGGCCAACAATACAAATTTTTTGCATAAACATCCTCTATATATGCGGGTGGTGAACTACAGCCAATAAGCCATTTTTATAATATCAACAGACTTAATATTTAGTTCCTCTGCTTCCCTGTTTAAAATTAAATTAGCCTCATGATATGTAGCCAGTGCTCCAGGCAACTTATGCAGTGAATAACCTTCAGTGGGTATGTTTCCTAGAAAAGAAACCAAGTCGCGTCTAAATATCTCAACTCGGGAGGTAATGGCGTTTGATTCTTTTTCAGGGCGTTGTTCCAAAGCTGTGCGAATAAGTTGCATATAGTCAAAGTCTAAACAATAGGGTACTGATTCTAGGAAAGGTCCGTCTTGCATATGCTCCATACACCTATCGATCAACTTATCAGCCGCTATATAATTTCTACCCAACACATGGTTTATCCAATGAATATGTACCAATCCGCCAATATCGCCGTGCTCAGGATTATGGCGAAGACGGTATAGAACTCGAAAACATTGCTGCAACAGCTCACTTTTATAAGCCTTCATCAATCCAGTATTGGGTTGCAATATAGCCTTGTCACATGCTTCAAGGACCTTGCAAACAAGTGCCTCATCTATCTGTCGATTAGGATCATGCCTGGCAAACGTAAGGAGGATAGATGGAATACCACCAATCCAGTGGCTAACCCGCCATGTATGATGCGACCACTTAGCAGGCCATTTGGGTAAATAAGTTTGGCGATCTATAAGCAGATCCAAATCAAGCCGAACCTTGCCCAGAACTCTACCCCTGACATCCGCTCCGGCTAGAGCCAACAAATTCAACGAGGCCAGTGCGTAAGCTGAAATATGTGGTAACAGGTGTTCCTGACAACCGACGCGTCCCGCGAAAGCTGAATCAATAAGTACAGCTGCATATTTGTCTAATGCTGATTCACAATACCAGTCCTTGTCCCCTAGCAATGCCCGTACATAAATGTAATCTGCGTGATCTTGTAGCGTTCCACAGTCCAAAACTTCTGAATTTCCCGTGGACCAGAATGACTTGATTAACGATGCATGATTATTTAAATATGACTCGATTGAATCTCTCACTAACTTTCCCTCTATGCCTTTGGCTTAAGGCTTAATCCCAAACTTGGCAAGCACATCTGACATCTTCCTATAAGCACTTTTACTCAGTAGCACCTGCAAAAAAATCACAATGGCCATCTTGGGTTTGTAACATCCTCTAAACAGCGCTTTAGAATAAAGGCTAAGCCCTTTTAACCTTCTTCCCTGTTGTGAGTATGCTCTGGCCACAGGCCATCCAGTCTCAGCCCAGTAAGCTTTATCTGTTAACAAAGGCTTAATTCGATTCAACCAACCAGTTCTTAAATCTGGATTTGGTTTACTAGAAAGGCGGCCAGGATCCCAACCGTCATTCCATATAGCTGATGCCGAGGGAAGCATGGTAAGCAAGCCACCATTAGATACGATCTTAATTGCAAAATCATAATCTTGACCTGACTTAATCTCTTCGTCATATAAGGATCTTAAAGCCAATTCCCGGGGGACAATGAAAGTGATGGTAGGAACAAAGCCCCTATCACACATCAGATACTCTGAAATATGCTCATCTTGCCTAATCTCTCTTCCTGGCTTTAAAAATGTAAGTCCATCACCTCTGTCCACAACTACTTGTGCATAGGTACAAACATTTTCTTTGGATTCCAATACAGGTAGGGCTTGTTCTAAATGATGACTAAGAAACACATCATCAGAGTCAAGGAAAGCTATATATTTTCCTTTAGCTATTTTTATTCCTGTGTTTCTCGCTTTAGAACCGCCACCATTATCTTGATATACATAAGTAATTCTAGAATCTGATTCACATAGTTTTTCTACTACATCCTTTGTATTATCCGATGAACCATCATCTACAATTATTATCTCAAAATTATTGAGTGTCTGCTGCTGCACCGACTTTACACATTCTTCAATAGTACCCGAACGATTAAATGCAGGTATTACTACACTAAAAACAGGATCACTCACCAGCTTTCTCCCTAGACTTAAGCATGACAACCATATATATCAGCAAGAAAAACAACCACCGTCCCTTATCTGCATAAAGCAAGTTGGTTTCTAAAAATGAATGAAAAACAAAAAAGAAAAACAATGAGTAGTAGACAAAACTAAAACTGCTATTACTTCCAAAGACTATCATTTTATAAAAAGGCTGAATAAATAGAACAAAAATACTAATCCCGAAGCCAACCACTCCAATAGATAATAGGATATCTAAATAAGAATTATGTCCCTGGGTAAGAGTAAAAACCCAGTCTACCCAGCCAAATGCGTATTCAGTTATCAGCATGTTATCGCCAACACGCCATACTGAACCATAACCTAGACCAAGTAAAAAATTATCTTTGAGAGCGTAATACATAATATTCCATATGGTTGCTCTACCGGTAAAAGCTTCAGGATCATCTAGAAGCTCAACAAATCCATCAACTATAAATCCCTGCAGAATTATCGATAGTACGATGAAAATAAAAAGCATTAATGATAGAACTTTTCTAATCGTAAAATTTGAAGATGCTTTCATCATGGCAATGCCAAAAACCATACTTGGTATAATTAAGGCAAGGGACGTCTTTGATTTTGTAAAATATATAAAAACAAGCCCGCAAAATATTGCAAAACCCCAAATAAGATTTTTGGTTTTCATATACATATATGAAAAAAGCAAGATTCCAAATGCAGTTGCAGGCCCAGCTATATTTTTATGGGAGTAGATCCCTTTCCAGTTCCCAACTAAACCACTATCAAACATTTCCGGATTAGAATGAACCGCACCATTAACCAAGGGTATTGATACAATGCTAACGACTAGCATTCCAAGATACACTTTCGCTAAACACCGCAGCAAATCCTCTTTATCAATAATGCTAACAAGCATAAAGACCACTGATGATGTGATAAAAAGTAGAACTGTGCGTCTTATAGAAACACCTGGAACCTCAGCCCATAAAACGGATGCAAGACACCAAAATAGAAGAAAAATATATCCTCCAATCTTATACAGATCATGCTTTTCCCCCAGTTTTCTGAAGCAAATAAAGGTCAAAGAAAATAATAAAACAAAGACAAACTGCCTGAGAAAGTTTCCGCCGCCAGTATCAGAAAGTTGAAGATCAAAATCAGCCTCAGCAAACGGCGAAAGCCCTACATAAGAATAGATAAAAAACAATCCCATCAAAAACACTGATGCTTTGTAATAATCTAATTTTAATTTTCCATCACTGTAGGAGATCATATATACACCATAGACCTATATTTATCAGACTATTTTTTTTATGAATCGCTCACTTGTAGAAATTTTCACTTTTCCCTAGGAAAGCTGACAATTTCCCCAATTGTCTATGAACTTTAAGCCTGACAAGAAACTCATTTTTTCTTCTAGTCAAAGCAACCAGATAAGAAGCAGAGAAAAACAAAAGAGAAACTAAGCTCTGAATAAAAAAATTTAGTCTCAGTAACACATTACAATTTCGACTTAAAATAATTCTCACATCATTAGAACCAATTCTATATGACCGCTCAATTGCCCAATTTATACTTACTCTCTCATTCCCATAAAACTCATAAGATACTGCTTTAGGTGCAAAATAAAATCGACATCCCAAGTCCTTTAAACGCAAGAAGAACTCTTTGTCTTCACCACCAGTCAATCCAAACTCTTCAGAAAAAAGCAAACTGCCAGATTTAATAAAAGCATTCTTAGAAAGTAAAATATTACCTGCAGCCTGAATGAGTTGAACTTCGCCTTCCTCTCTTATCTTTCTAAAGTAAAGAGGGCATAACTTGGTCCATTCTGGAGGTGGGGATTCAAACTCTGGAATTATTGCCCCGCCAATAATTTCCGCTCCACTTTTCTGATGTGCCAGCAAAAGTTCTTTGAGCCAGTGTTTATCAACCACTTCATCATCGTCAACCATGGCCAAAAGGTCCGCGTCTAGTTCAGCAAAAGCCTTAGTCATAATTGCGTTTCTGACGTTTGATATTCCGCGGGCTTCAACGGGTAAACAAATAATGTCGTAAGGATATGAACTAGACATCTCACTAGCTCGCAGCAAGCCAGCGCCACTAAGGCCTTCGTTGTCAGCAACGATGATCGTAAAACGTAAATCTATCTCTTGTTTTGCTAGCGATGTAAGAAGCCTCTCCAGCTGGAGAGGCCTTTTAAAAGTGGGTATACCTATCACAACATTTTCATTAAGCACCCTGAAGTTCCTTCTTCAAATTCAATGCAATCAGAGTTAGCGCAATAAGATCTCCCACAAGCACACCAAAAAGCGAAGGTGCAACGCCTAAATTTACGAGTAGTATATAAACCAGTGGAATCGTCACCGCGCACGCAAACAACGTAATATTTGCCAGCGTTTTGAATCTGTCCTGAGCCTGGAGAAAAACGCTAACTGGGTTTCTGAGAGCCCTAACAAGCACAATTAGTGACATCAGTCCGGCAGCAACAAAAAGTACACTCAACGAACTGCTATCAGACCAATACAGCGCTGGGTAAAGAGATAACAGCAGTGCCGCAGCCACACTATTAGCAAGCCAGAATGAAATACTGATTGTGTAAAAACGCTTCAGAGACTTCCTAGCTTCTACCGTTTGGTGGCCGGCAATTAGCTTTCTCAACCTTGGTCGTTCAATTTGCATCAAACTGCTAAAAACCACATTAGCCGGACGGAAAAGTAACGTAGCCGCCGCTAAAGGAGCAAAAGCCTTCGGGCCGAGTAGAAAGGTCACCAAATAAGAATGCGCATTTACCGTTGCTTCTGTTGAAACCACTCCGATCAATGCATGTTTTCCCTGCGCTCGGTAACCTTTTAAAAAACCATCCAAACTAGCACTAAAAAGCGCTGTAAATTGTTTTTGGAAGTACTCAGCTCCCAGCATAAATAGTGCAAAAATGGCAGATACAGCAGTAAGTAATCCAAAACTATACAGATCAACCCAATCGGATAGATACAAAACTGCAGCTCCACTCAAGCATAAGACGCTATATATCGCATCAGAATACACAACACGTTGGTGCTGATGACAATTGTTGCAGTATGAACGACCAAACCAACGTAACGTTGTCGCAAAGCCACTGAATGTATAGACAAGAGCAATAACGCCTGATTCAGAGTACAACCAAGCAAATGAAGCTTGAACACATGCGAAAACCATACACAATGCAAGGTTTGCCAGCATAAAGCTTCGAACACGCTCGTTATTGACGCTTGTACTTTCATTTAATGCAATGAGTAAAGGCGCACCCAAAATCGCATTTGACACGCCATTGGCCAAAGCTTGGGTTATCAACAAAAATGCAAACAACCCGTATTCTTCGACGGCGCCTTTTTGCATCAAACAAAGCGCTAGCACCAAACTGGACAAGGCCATTCCGGCAGAACCACCTATGGCTGCAAGCGCTCGTTTAAAGGGTAACTTACTGGACATCGGCGGTAACTTGTCGCTTACCTATTCCGTGCTTAATCACGCAATAAATGGCATGGGGATTAGTCAACAAGTAGCGGACGAATAATTTGCGCGGATCGTTGGCCATTCTAAAAAACCACTCTAATCCGACATTTTGCATCCACATGGGCGCACGCGGATATTCTCCGGTGATGTAGTTGTAGCAACCACCGCAGGAAATAATCACCGGCACATTTAATCTGTGCTTGTTGCGGATGCAAAAAATCTGTTCCTTAGGCTTTCCTAATCCCACCCAAAGCACATCAGGACTGGCAGCATTTATTGCAGCACAAATCGCCTCTTCTTCTGCATCAGTAAAATAACCATGCTGATGCCCAACCACGTCGAAATTACTGTAAGTTTTTGCCAGAATCTCTGCCGCTTTGCTCACTGAGGTCTCTTTTCCACCCAATAGAAAGTGCTTTAACTTAGGGCTATAAAAGTTTGGAACATCGTGAATCATGTCAGTGGTAGCAGTCCGTTCCGGTACTGGATTTCTATTAAACCAACGGGAAAAACTCACCACACTTTGACCGTCAGCATGCACAAGATCAGCTTTGTCCATTTGCTCACGAGCTTCTTTGTCTGAGTTATAAATGGATATGGCATGGCCATTATTACTGAAAATAACAAAAGGCTCTCTATGCTCAGGTTCAGCTAACGCGTACTTTTCACAAACATCGCCAATTAACCTGGCCAACGCTTCCCTTCCCAAACAGGCGGTTTGAATGCCACCCACATTAACTTTTTCAAACGCTGGCTTGTACATTCGCCAAACACTCCATTACTTATAAAAGGCTCTATACCAGTCAACGAAACGTTGCATCCCATCCACTAAATCTGTTTTCGGCGCAAACCCGGTGCATTGATTCAAGGCAGTCACATCGGCATAGGTTTGATAAACATCACCGGGCTGCATGGGCAGATAGTTTTTATTGGCTGACTTGCCACAGGCTTTTTCAATAGCGCTGATAAAGGTTTCAAGTTCAACCGGCTGATTGTTACCTATGTTGTAAAGCGCATAATAAGGATTTTCAGCCAACTGTACCGGATAACCTGCGCTGCCCGGAATCTGTGCCTGAACCCGCACTATGCCTTCGACAATGTCATCCACATAAGTGAAATCACGCTGCAGCTTACCGTGGTTATACACATCAATGGTTTTGCCTTCGAGGATCGCTTTGGTAAATTTAAAGGGTGCCATATCCGGTCTGCCCCAGGGGCCATATACGGTAAAGAAGCGCAACCCTGTGGTGGGAAGTTGATACAAGTGGCTGTAGGTATGCGCCATCAGCTCATTGGCTTTTTTGGTCGCCGCATACAAAGAGATAGGCGTATCTACCCTGTCATTTTCACTAAAGGGTACTTTCTGTTGGTTGCCATATACTGAACTGCTTGAGGCATAAACCAGATGCTCAACCTGATGATGGCGGCAGCCTTCCAGTATGTTCAGTGTGCCAGTTAAATTACTGTCGGCATAAGCCATGGGATTCTCAAGTGAGTACCGCACCCCAGCCTGTGCCGCCAGGTGTATAACCCGCTGAAATTGCTCTTTAGCAAACAACTCGGCGATACCTGCACGGTCAGCCAAATCCAGTTTAATAAAACGAAATGTCGGGTAGTTTGCCAGTTGCTTGAGCCGCGCATCTTTTAATGCCGGATCGTAGTAATCATTGAGGTTGTCTATTCCTACGACCTCATGGCCTTGTTCCAGTAAGGCTTTAGCAGTGAACATGCCAATAAAGCCGGCCGCTCCTGTCACCAGAAATTTCATTTTATCTGCCTTATTTCGTTGAAGTTCAAACAACAATCAGAAAGAAGGGCCGCTTATATGGCCCTTAAACACTTAGTAGCTAGTTACACTAGCTCCGCGCCCTATGGCATAGTAGGTGAAGCCCTTACGCGTCATACGACTTGGCTCAAACAGGTTACGTCCATCAAAAATAACCGCTTCACCTAATTGTTGTTTTATAAGATCGAAATCGGGTGCCTTAAACTGCTGCCACTCAGTACAGATAATCAGTGCATCGGCCCCTTTCAGTGCCGCTTCTTTAGTGCCAACCAGGCTAAGGTCATCACGTACACCATAAATACGCTGGGTTTCTTCCATGGCTTCTGGGTCAAAAGCCTGAACCTTAGCCCCTTTTTCCCATAAGGCTTCAAGCAAAACACGGCTCGGTGCCTCACGCATATCGTCAGTGTTTGGCTTAAAGCTCAGGCCCCACAAGGCAAAGGTTTTGCCTGCCAACTGGCCGTTAAAATGCCTATCAACCAGGGTCGGCAGTTTCGTCTTCTGGCGATCATTCACCGCTTCAACGGCTTGTAAAATGGCAGGTTGATAATCATGCTGCTCGGAGGTACGAATCAATGCCTGCACGTCTTTGGGAAAACAGGAACCGCCGTAACCACAGCCAGGATAAATAAAGTGATAACCAATGCGCGGGTCAGAACCGATACCGCGACGCACAGCTTCGATATCTGCGCCGAGGATCTCTGCCAGATTGGCCATTTCATTCATAAAGCTGATTTTGGTGGCCAGCATACAGTTAGCTGCGTACTTGGTCAGTTCTGCCGAACGAACATCCATAAAGATGACTTTGTCGTGATTGCGGTTGAACGGCGCATACAATTCACGCATCAGATCTTGGGGACGCTCATCGTAGGTACCGATAATGATGCGATCAGGGCGCATGCAATCGTTAACCGCCGCACCTTCTTTCAAAAACTCCGGGTTGGACACCACGTCAAACTCAATAGCGGCGCCACGCTCGGCCAGAATATCTGCAATTTTTTGCTTTACTTTGTCCGCCGTACCTACTGGTACCGTGGACTTATCTATAATGACCTTGGGGCTTTCCATATGCTTGGCGATTGTCGATGCCACAGCCAGCACATATTTTAGATCTGCAGAGCCATCTTCATCAGGCGGCGTACCTACAGCAATAAATTGTACCTCACCATGCTCCACGCCCAGCGCCGCATCGGTGGTGAAATTCAATCGCCCAGCTTTAAAATGAGCTTCAACCAAAGGCGTAAGGCCCGGTTCGTAGATTGGTATGATCCCCTTTTTCAGGTTCTCAACTTTCTTCTCATCAACGTCGACACACACCACATCGTGACCAACTTCAGCCAATACTGCTGCTTGCACCAAACCAACATAGCCGATGCCAAATACTGTTACGCGCATGATTTAACCTTATTCTTTTTAAATCCTGAATTCAGATCATTACTGCTTAGGTAATAGATGAGGAAAGGCGCCAGTTTCAAGCTCCTGAAGCAACCCTTCCATTACAGTGCGAATCTGCGGACCGAACCGTTCACTGTGCAGGGCATATTCCAGATTTGCCTGGAGAAGGCCCATTTTGTTACCGCAGTCGTGGCTCTTGCCCTTAATCTGATAAGCTTCGATTTTTTCCAGCAACAATAGTTGATGCAGCGCATCGGTTAACTGGATTTCATCGCCTGCGCCAGGGGGAGTAAATTCAAGTAAATCCCACACAGCAGATGAAAGCACATAGCGCCCGGTAATCGCCAGATTGCTCGGGGCTTCATCTACATCAGGTTTTTCAACCATGTCTTTAATCAGAGCATTCTCACCGGCTTGAATTTCTGCACCATTTATATCTACCACACCATATTGGTTAACCAGGTCCGGGGCTACAGGCTCCACCATAATCTGACTGTGGCCTGTCTCACCAAAACGTTTAACCATAGCGGCAAGGTTATCTTTTTTCAGATTACTGCGGTGTTTATCTACCATTACGTCCGGCAGAATCACCGCAAAAGGTTGTTCACCAATTACAGAGCGAGCACATAAAATGGCATGACCCAAACCCAAGGCCTGAGGCTGACGAACAGAGATAATGGTGACATTCTTAGGCACGATATTGCGCACTTCATCCAACAACTGCCTTTTTACCCGCTTCTCTAAAGTCGCTTCTAATTCAAAGCTGGTATCAAAGTGGTTTTCAATACTGTTTTTAGATGAATGGGTGACTAATACAATTTCGGTAATGCCGGCCGCTACCGCTTCCTGCACTACGTATTGGATCATGGGCTTATCAACGACGGTCAGCATTTCCTTGGGAATGGCTTTGGTAGCAGGCAGCATGCGCGTACCCAACCCAGCCACAGGAATTACCGCTTTGGTAACCAACGACGGGGAAGTTTCCGTGATAGAAGTTTTCAACATTTAAGCCATCCTCATCAATTAAACGCGGACAGCCTGAAAAAGGTAGGAAATACCAGGATCAAGTTAAGTCCGTTTTAACTTTTTTATAACAACCACAAGGGTTACATCCAAATTTTAGCGCGGCGGATAATAACACTTTTCGTAGGATATCTGCCACAGATGACGGCATTATGACGCCAATTTTTTGAATGAAAATTACAGAATTTCAGATCAAATCCGGTAAACCTACTATTTTTCAAAGCTTTCCAAATAATTCTCCCGGTACCCAAAGCGAAAACCATTCGAAAACTATATTTTGGCAGAAAATATAATCACAGCCTCGAAAGGGCATTGCTAAGCGAACACCGACTTGTGAATAACCAGAATATCACTCTCAAAGCCCATTGGTTAGGCTTTATTCGCATTCCTTTATTGGCGGACATTTCACTTGTTATCAACCAAGTAGGCTAGTAACTGTTAACCCTTCATGGAGATTAGGTTATGCTTGCCGCCACATTAGCCTGGACGGCTTACGGGAATAGATGTACGGGTTTCAAACGTTGCAGCACAATCAAAATAAACGCCTTTTGCTTGGTGGCCTTTTGATCTGTCTTTTACTCAGCGGCCTGGCAACAGCAGTACAGGAACATTTCCCGTTCGATGATGAATTCTACCTTAAACTCCGCCAACGCTATGGCGAGCGGTCAGAACGCCCTGTAAAAGCCTGGCAAAATTTGATCGAAGAGCAACAACAAAATGGCGTCATCGCTCAGCTAAATGCCACCAATTATTTTGCCAATCGTCGCATCCGCTATGCCACCGACATGGAACACTGGCAACAAAATGACTATTGGGCCACGCCGATAGAGAGCTTGGTATCTCAGCGCGGTGATTGCGAAGACTACGCCATTTTAAAATATGCCACCTTACGTGCTTTAGGTGTTCCGGAAGATAAATTGCGCCTGATGTATGTGCGTGCATCTAGCGTAAATGAGCCGCATATGGTGTTGATCTATTTTGAGACACCACAGTCATTACCTTTGGTGCTGGATAATTTAACCGATAAGATTTTACCCGCAGACCAACGCAAGGATCTGCGCCCGGTTTACTCCTTTAATGGTCAAGGCCTTTGGTTGGCCAGAGCACAAGGATTGGGTAAACCGGTAAAAAACAGCAGCGGTGTGTCCAGCTGGACCAAGCTGTTAGAGCGTATCGAGAGAGGGGAATGAGCGATTGATGTTAATCGCTGGGGCGGTATGTTTGGAGAATAAAAAGTGACAGAACAACATGGAGTCAATGTCAGCGGCGGCCTGTCGTTAAAGGCTCAGCTGTATGGTTTGCTGGTTACCCTGTTAGCCTTGGCCTTTGCCAGTGCTTTGTATACCAGCATTGAAGGGGTAAGAGCCTATCAAGCTAAGCAACTTGCTTCGCATGCTCAGGACGCGGCGCATAACCTGGGTTTGGCTATCTCACCGCATTTGGACGAGCCCGGCTTAATTCTCGCGGAAACCATGGCGAGTGCCATATTTGATTCCGGTTACTATGAGCAAATTCAGTTTATCGACACACAAGGCGAAACGCGTTTCTCCCGAGTGCATGAAAACAGTGAGCTAGACGTCCCCCAATGGTTTCAAGATTGGTTTCCGCTGCACGCCCCAAAGATGCAAAGTGAAGTCGCCAACGGCTGGGTACCGGGAGGTACGCTTACCGTGCAATCTCACGTTGGCCAAGCTTATGAAGCGCTATGGCAAAGTGCCGTAGGACTTTCGCTCAATACGCTGTGGCTGCTGGTTGCTGCCATGCTGATTGGTTATTTAATTTTAAAAGCAGTGCTAAGTCCCCTGTCAGCCTTAAAAGGCCAGGCTCTGGCTGTGATGAGGAAAGAATTCCATCAGGTAAAGCGGCGCCCCTTCACCCTGGAACTACGTGCTCTGGTCAGCGCTTTTAACCAAATGGTCAGCAATACAGAACGCAGTTTTTCCGAGCAAGCCACCTATGCCAAACAGCTATCCGAGCAACTTTATGTGGATGGCTTGACCGGCTTACCCAATCGCCAGGCACTGATAATGCAATTCGAACCACAACGGGAAGATGCCCAATTGCACAACGATAGCTTACAACTTGGCCTTATCCGTTTGCCATCTCTAGCCGACATTAACCAAAATGAGGGTTATACGGGTGGCGATCAGTACCTAATGAAGTGCATCACTATTGTCCAGAAACATCTGACCAAAAGAGCAGATACCCGTCTTTATCGCCTATCTGGTTCTGAGCTGGCAATACTGTGCAGACTGGATACCGGTGACCTGATTCAACTACAGCAACACCTGAGTAATGAGTTCGTTACACAATCTGCAGAGTTGTATCCTCTGGGCTTTGCTCAGCTTTACTTCACGAAAGTAGAAGAGCAAGAATCCTTTTCAGAAGCCATCAGCCGTCTGGATACATTGCACCTCACTGATAATGAAGCGAAACCCACAGCCGTCCTGGAGGACGCAACAGAAGGGCATAGCCGTCAATATTGGCGCGGTGTAATAAAGCAATATACGGCCATTACCCAAACCGGCTTACCTATTGAAACCGAAAGCCAATTTGAGCATTTAAGCACCAGTCTGGCGAAACATTTTGAACTTATGCTGCAACCCATACTGGGTAAAGATGGCAATATCATCTACTCAGAATCCTTGGTCAGATTCAATTGGCAACAAGCCAGTTTATCCACGGCAGCAACTTTCGCCATGGCGGAAAGGTTAAACCTTGGACCAGCATTAGAAAGAGCCGTTTTGTGTTATGTGTTATCGCAGTTACGCCATCACCCGGAACATCGTGTCGGTATCAATCTGAGCAATGTATTTGTGCATGACCGCATGCATCAGCAGTGGCTCCTTACGCTGTTGAAAACACTGAAAGGTCAGTTACCACCATTAGTATTTGAAATTAAGGAAAGCGCCTTAATTAGCCAGGGGCATCGTTTGAAGGACCTGATACAAAGTCTGCATGAACTGGGGGCTCAGGTCACCATTGAACATTTCGGTGCGCATCTGAGCAGCTTCCAGTCTATAGGTAATATGAATATCGATTTTGTGAAAATTGACGGCAGCTTTATTCGCAGCCTGAATCAGCATAACAACGTGTTTTTCGTGCAGAGTCTCACCCAAGTTTGCCACGCCGTCGGTGTCAAGGTGCTGGCATGTCATGTGGAAAACGCTACGACAGCCAGGCAATGTCTGCAGCTGCATATAGATGGCATACAAGGCAGAGGCTTTGCAGATACAGCCTCGATCAGCGACTGTTTTAAAAATTTCATATACAGTGACACCCCAGCTGGTTTAGAATTGCGCAACAGATTTTTGTCGTAATCAATGAGGGACCATTATGAAAATCAAGCATTTGTCAGTTTTCTTGGCCGCTGCACTGTCTGTTTCTGCCGTTCAGGCTCAGCAAACGCTGAATCTGGCTGAGCTACAGCAGGGCTATGCTCAGGCTGCTAATCAAGGTATCAGCTTCGTACAGTATCTGCGCCAGCAAGTACTGACCGACGAGATGATTGCTGCTAACTCCATCAACGCAGAACAAACCTTAACATCGCTGTTAGCCTTGCTGCGTGACAACCAAGAGCAAGTGGCTGAACTGCTGGACTCTGTTTCTGCCAGTGGTTTTTCCTCAGACCAGCTTCTGACTAGCGCAGTGGGTGCCGGTATTGACCCTACTCTGGTTAGCACCCTGATTGCCGACACAGCAACAGCCGCACCAGGTGCTGCTACGGGTCCAGCGCCAACGCCTGGCGTACTGGGTCTTGGTGCTGGCACTGGTGGTGGTGGCGCTACCGCATCCAACAACTAAGTTGGTGAGATTCAGTAAAGAGGGCCGACAGGCCCTTTTTTGTTAGTCTGTAATTCGGCTTCAATCTATGCACAAAGCGACGTCAGGATTTTATGGCAGCACTCCCCTGATATGGTGGCTGGGGTTTATTCTGGTTTGGGCTCCCATCCCTCTTGGTAGCAATCGCCCCTGGGCCTGGGCGTTATTACATGGCCTGATAGCTATGGGCGGTATTTGGCACCTGTTTCAGGTGGCCCGCAATAAAGCCCCGCTTTTCCCTAAGCAATGGCAACTCCTGCTGCTCTTCGGCCCCGTCCTTATAGCTATGTATCTAGCCGCCCAGTTGGCTTGTGCTTTGCCGGGGATATGCAGTGTCGACCCATATCAAACCAATATTATGTTGGAAAAGTCGCTTTATCTTTTGCTATTTACTTATTTACTCAGCCAAAACTGCCGCAATCAGCATCAGCTAAAGATCATTCTGATTTGCATCCTAATCTCCGGTGGCTTACAGGCAATCTATGGCAGTCTGTTAAATCTCAGCGGGCTGGAGTTGTCCCCTGTATTTGGCATTCCCGAAGGAGAAAAAGCCAGAGGCAGCTTTGTTTACCAGAATCACTATGCAAACTATCTTGCGCTTTGTCTGAGCATTGCTATCGGGTGGATGCTCAGTGAGCTAAGCACCAGCAAGCAGAAAGTGCCACTAGCGAAATGGCTTAGGGCTATGGCGGAATTAATCCTCAGCCGCAAGCTTTTGCTGCGTCTAGCTATCATTCTGATGGTTGTGGGTTTAGTGCTAAGTCGCTCCAGAATGGGTAACGCCGGATTCTTTACCGCCTTAGGTATAGTTGCTGTACTGGCTTTGTTTATTTATCGTCGCCCACCACCACTGCTTAAATGGCTGGTACTTAGTATTTTTGTGTTGGATATGCTGTTGATTGGCTCAATGTTTGGGGTCGAAAAGGTAAAACAGCGCATGCAAGATACCAGCTTTGTCAGTGAAGCCCGTGATGAAGTGGTGATGCACAGTCTGCCACTATTGGAAGAACAAGGGCTCACTGGCACGGGCGGGGGCACTTTCTATACTGTCTTTCCGCGCTATCAACAGCAATCCTATAGCGGCTTTTACGACCACGCACACAATGACTATTTACAGTTTGCTATTGAGCTGGGTTGGCCGGTCACTGTATTACTTTGTGCCTGGCTTGCCATTGCACTCTGGCAATCTTTGTATGTCATGAATAAGCGTAAAACCAAGCTCTATCAGGGGATTGCCTTTGGCTGCTGTATGGCTTGGGTACATATGCTAATGCACAGTACCGTTGACTTTAGTTTGCAGGCGCCGGCGAACAGTCTGCTGTTTATGACCATCCTGACCTTAGCTTATTTGGTCAGAATGCTGCCGGGTGAGCGCAAAGTTTTTTGAGATGTTTCAGACGGTCTTCTGAAAGCGCAGGAGTCCGATTGAAAAGATAAGCACAAACTACCGCCTCACGACGGTATTGTTTAATCAGGTCACGCATGGTTGAGAAGGTTGGCCAATGAGCTTCAGCGGCTCGTCCGGTTACCTTGAGAAGCCATGCCTTGTCTGGTGTTGACATGTCATCCCAGTTTGCCAATCCCACCACCAGTTGTTGACGTAAAACTTCGGGCAAAAATGGACCATAGTATTCGGCCTGCTGTAGTTGGGTCACTGCGCCTGGAAGATCATTTCCCCAAAAAGCCAACACAAATCCATAGTCCGCATAAGCCACCGGCCAATCAGGTCTTAGCGAGATAGCCTTTTTATACAGCGGTATTAATCTCTCGGCAGCAGAAGTCTCGAAATGAAAATGCATACCCCACTCGAGTACCTTCGCCAGGGTGAGTATGTAATGAGCGGATTCCGGCTGACTTTCCAAAGCACGATTAGCAGCGTTTAGGCTTTGCTGATAAGCCTCTTCGGTTGGCACCTCGCCTTTTTGCCACTTTTGCAAAGCATCATTGACGACATAGTACTGAATATTACCCTGAGCAGACTGATACAAAACCGGTATTTGCCAAATCAGTAATACCAGAATTAACGCCGCAAGCAGTCGGCTTGTGTGACTTTTTAGCTGAACAAGCTTTGACATATATTGCCCGGAGTAGTTATCAACAATTGCTCGGCCTTGTTTTCTCCTACCAGTTCGCAGGCCCTGTCAAAAGACTGCCGCATTCTTGGCGGGCGACGTTTAACCGAATGGGTGTCTGAGGCGATAATGTCAAACAAGCCGTCGCTGAGCCACTTTTCCCCCAGACTTTGGGCGGTTTCGCCCATTTCCCCAATCAGTGCCGAAGCTGTTAGTTGAAATAAACAACCGGCTTGCTTAAAGGGCCTGATAAGTTCAGGATTTGACTGCAAGTCACGATTCCTTTCAGGGTGGGCAATCATAGGCAAAATAGACTGTCGACACAGCCACTTAATCAGCCGATCTGCACCGGGTGGGATGTGACTATGCGGGAACTCTAACAGCAGCACTTTGTGGCCATTCAGCTCACCTAGAAACAGCAATTCGCCTTTCTCAACCGCTGGTAGCAATTCTGCGCAAACCCGTGCTTCACAGGCACTGCGTAACTCTATTGCTATATTTTCCACGCTGCACAATGACTGTAAATGACCGAGCCCTGCGAGAATTTTAATTCTATCGTTATCAAAGCGACCCGGATACCAATGGGGCGTACAAACAATGCGACTGACACCTTGCTCAGCCGCCATACGCAACAATGCCAGTGATTCTTGCGAATCACTGGCACCATCATCAATACCTGGTATCAAATGGGCATGAAGATCAATCATGCCTTCCCTGCAGGTTGTTCATAGGTTTGATAGTATCCATATTCAGCGCTACCGCCATAGTAGCTGGTCTGCTTCTCAGTGGCCAATTGGTTTACCACTACACCATACACCCTGGCATGGGCTTGATGCAGTTTAGCTAACACGTGCTGAACCACAGGGCTACGAGTACTGTCGGCTTTGACCACCAGCACTACCGCATCGGCCTTAGGTGCGATCACCAGCGCATCACTGACGGCCTGAACAGGTGGCGTATCCACGATAATTTTATCGTAGTGCTTAGAAAGCTGCTCCAGTAAAGCGCTTAACTTATCGCCTGACAGCAATTCCAGGGGATTAAGCGGCACAGCACCGGCCGGCATAACATCAATGCCTCTGACATCTTTGATGATGCAATCTTCCAGCAATTCAGTACCACCGAGGCAATCGGCTAATCCTGGTTGATAAGGAGGTAACTCCAGACGGTTTGCAACCGTGGGCTTGCGCATATCTGCATCAATTAACAAGACACGTTCAAGGCTTGAAAATGCGAAGGCCAGGTTCAATGATGCGGTGGATTTACCTTCTTCCGGCAACGAGGAGGTGACTTCGATCACCTTCAAGGGTTTATCCAGCGCCATCAGTGACAAGCTTGTACGAATGCTACGTATTGCTTCGCCATAGAGCTTTTGCTGGTCGTCAAAGAAGGCATAGGTTTTGTCTTTTTGCGCCAGTTTTTTCTTCAATCTCGGGATATACCCCAAGGCCCGATGACGCAACAAGGTTTCAACATCCTTGGGCGATTTCACTGTATCGTTCAAGGCATCAAATACCAAAGCCACAACCATACCTAAACCAATACTGGCAACAAAAGCCAGTAATACAATCAGTTTACGCTTGGGCTTAACCGCTTCGGTGGGCATTGTTGCATAATCGGTAAAACGCGCCACAGGCGAATTAAAATCGCCGGCCACCTCGGTTTCTTTCTGACGACCAAGGAAACTATCAAATAACGTTCGGTTAGTTTCGACTTCGCGCTGCAGACGGCGATATTCGGTTTCAACTGAGCTTAACCCGGAAAACACTGAACGGGCTTGTTGTAGTTGAGATTCAAGTGCTACCAGATTTTGGTCCGCAGACTCCAACTCCTTCTCAATGCCGTTCACCAGTTCCTGAATCTGACGGCGCAGGTTGTCTTGCACCGTTTTCAGTTCAGCCTGTGCTGCAATCATCTTGGGATGCTTTGGGCCATATACCTGCGTCAGTTCAGACACTTTACGCTCGACAGAAATCAGCTCCCTGCGCACATTCTGAATTGATGGGTGTGAGGTAACCTCTGGCAAGCTTTGCAGACGCTGGTAGTTGTTTTTATAACGCCCCAGCAGCTGCCATAGACCTTCGGCTTGCGCCTTACGAGAACGTGCAGTAGTAATATCGTCGGTAAGCTGCTGCAGTTCACGCGCATCCAGGCTGGTGATACCCGCCACATCCACCAGATTGTTCGCCTCTCTAAAGCTCTCTAAACGCTTTTCTGAGTCTTCCAGGCGCTGACGAAGTTCCTCAAGACGTCCACCTAACCAGGTATTGGCCTTTTGTGTGATACCCATACGCGCATCTAACTGGCTTTCGATATAAGCCTGCCCGAGGGCATTGGCTACATCCCGCGCAAGTTTGGGGTCTTCGGACTCAAAGCTGATTTCAACCAATTGAGTACGACGTATTGGATTAACACTGATTCGATCTATAAAACGATTTAGCGTTTTAGTTGTTTTCCGTAACTCAGCAGCCTCAGGATCTAATGACTGTTCTGCAGGTAAGAACGGCAGCGCTGACTTAATCAACTTAACTAAATCATCCGTTAATGAAGACTTACCCTGGAATTCTGGATGTTCCAGAATATTGAATTGATGGAAAACACGCTCGGCAACGGCTCTGGATTTAATTATCTCAAACTGCGTCAGATAGTATTCCTGCTGCATTGAGTTAAAACCGTACACTTCTTCGATCTTGATTGCCTGCGCTTGCTGGGCTTCAATAAGCAATGTTGAGGTTGCTCGATAGACTTTTGGCATACCGAACACGACCAGGCCAGCCACCAGAGTCACCATCAATGCCATTAATAAAATGCGCCATTTGGCATTCAAAATAACCAGAAAAGTCTTACGCAGGTCTATCACCTGTTCCTTACTTCCCTGTTCCTGCATATTCACTGAGTCCATAGGCGTCATGACTAGAAAAATCTCTGTTGAATGGTGATGGTATCGCCGGCAAACACCCGACTATTCAAGGTTCCCGTTTCCTGCTGCGACTTATTACCTTCGCGGGAAAGATTCACGCCTTCCTTAGACGCACGCTCAGTAAAACCGCCAGCCAAGGCCACAGCCTGATTAACCGTCATACCCGGTTGATAAGGGTATGCGCCAGGTTTTTTAACTTCACCATGAATGTAAAAAGGACGATATGCCACTATGCCCACGTAGACATTAGGATTAATCAGATAGTCTCCTTTGAGTCCATCATGAATCAGCACCTCAACTTCCTTTAAGGTCAAGCCACTTAAGCGCAGCGCGCCCAGAAACGGATAGTTGATAATTCCACTGTCGGTAAGTTGGGTATTGAGATCTAACTCTTCCTCACCATACACTTTGATTTCTATGCTATCGCCCGGCCCCAAACGATAGTTCTCGCCACTTTGGGCGAGAACTAAGCTTGGGAACAACAGCAATCCGAGAATATACAGAATTCGCATGCTATCCCTTACAGATTGATACCTACACCGACATAAAAGACGGTTTTATCAAACTCAAAACGATCATCAGTAGACGTGCGATCAGAGATCTCAACGCCGCCCTCTAACTTCCACAGGTAGCTGATACGATAACTGGCTTTGGCTTCATAACGCCAGTATTTATCTTGTTGATCATAACCCTGGTAGTCGGAGCGAACGTAGCCGGCGATCAGATTGGTTTCCAAATCTTCACTCCAATTATGCTCCCACCCCAAACCATGAGCGCTCTCTTTTATTACATCACCACGTAGGTCCGGATCACGGGCTTTACGACCCGTTTCAAACGTAACAGTTGAGTAGGACAAAGGTTGCCAGTTCACGGCTGCCTGCCAGGAGATACCACTGAAATCCTCGCGACCGGCAGAGTCAAAGCTCTTTTTCTGATAACCGATACGGAACTCACCACTGGTCAGTGCGGTAGCCTGCCAATCCATACCCACCAGATAACGGGTATCGATGTTGTCACGATTACCGCCGACGGGATCAATTTTGTCGTAGCGGATATCATCACGGGTAACCTGAGCAACTAAACTAGTGAACGCGCCGGTGTCATAATAGAAAGCGGCTGACGCATTGGCTTTATTAAACTCACGGAATTGGGTCGCAGCTTCCAGATTTTGATAATCTTTTTGTGTGTAACCACCACCAAGACGAATACGCGCAGGCGTTGTACGTGCACCAAATTCGAAGTAGCCAGTGATACCTATCGTACGATGCTCGGTAGGCTCTAACTGGGTTGCACCGCTAGCATCAAATACTCCCGTACCGCGTTCATCGTGACCTTCAGCGAAAGACGCTTCAACGAACACGCGGTGAGAGTCAGTAAATTCCCACTTAGCATCAGCGCCAGCATAAATATCCAAGAAGTTGTCAATGCTGCTGGAAAAATACTGTCCCTTACTAACCCCGGCTTGCAGATTGTATTCATTCACGCCATCCAACAAACGGGCAGCAATGGTAGGTGAATACACCGCAATCGTGCTGCTCTCTTCGTCAGCGTTAGTGTTGGCAATGTTGTCGTCGTGTTTAAGTTTGACGTCAAAACCTGGCATGATGTCAAAGCCGCTTTCCGTCTGAATAACGTAGCCAGCTTGTTCCTGTGCTATAGCGGCACTGCTCAAAGTAGCAGCCACCAGCAAGCTCAAATAAGTAGGTTTGTTCATTATGAGTTGTCCCCTAGTAAGCATTTTTTCCGGTAAATCCCTTAAATAACGTCATAAACACAATACGGATATCGAACCAAAGTGACCAATGACGAATGTACTCCAGGTCATACTTGACTCGCATTTCCATCTTTTCCAAAGTGTCCGTTTCTCCACGCCAGCCATTCACTTGTGCCCAACCGGTAATACCCGGACGAACCTTATGCCTGAGCATGTAGTAGGCTACTTGCTTGCGATACTCTTCGTTGTGTGCAACGGCATGAGGCCTCGGCCCAACAACAGACATATCGCCTATTAACACATTGATAAATTGTGGTAATTCATCCAGCGAGGTACGGCGCAGAAAAGCGCCCAGGCGAGTAATGCGGGGATCATTTTTGGTTGCCTGTACCACCTTGGCACCATTTTCCTGCACACGCATTGAGCGGAACTTGAGTACCTTAATCGCCTTACCATCCAAACCATAACGGTTCTGGCGGAAAAACACTGGCCCGGTTGAATCCACTTTAATGGCCAACGCAATAAGTGCCAACAAGGGCGAAATCAACAGCAGTACCGATGTACTAAATAAAATATCAAAGGTACGTTTGTAAAAATCCTTGATGCCATAAACCGGGGATTCAAACACACTTAAGGTATCCATTTCACCCACGCTACCAATACGCGCATGCATCAGGTTTTTCAGCAGGAAGTCAGGAACCAGTAAAACGTCGACCGTTGTATCGCCGAGGCGCTGAATAATGTCAGCGATACGCCTTTCCGCCAGCATCGGTAAGCAGATATACAATTTGGATACCTTGCCTTGCTGCGCCATTTCTACAGCCTGCTCAATAGAACCTTTCAGCAGATGCTTATAACCTTGTCCTAGCCTTTCTGCTGTTCGATCATCGAAGAAGCCAATACATTCAAACCCAAGCTCGATGTGATCCTGCATTTGCTGATGCAACTGCATACCGGATTTGGTCATACCAACAATAGCGACGGTCTGCATGCTCAAACCACGGCGGCGACGCCAAGCCTTAATGTGCTTGGCAGAAATGCGCCAGCTTACCAGTGCCAATAAACTGGATGAATACCAGCCCAACAACACCACACGTGAAAAGGTTGCGCCTTCCTTCAACACAAACAACAGCGAGAAGATCAGCAGGAAGCAAGCACTGTGCACCAGGATAAGCAGCATTAACATGCGGGAAAACCGACCAACCCGCCATGAACGATAAAGCGCCACCGACTCGCCAATATAGGCATACAAAAGCACCAGAGACAGCAAGACCAGCAGGTAATCACGTGAAAAAGTTACACCATACAGATAACTGGCGATGAATAAGGTCGTGGCCAGAATAAACACATCTATGATGCGATAAAGAAAATGTGTCGACGAATCAATCTTAAACAATGAGGAGGTGTCCATTTTCAAATCCTTGAAACGAAGTGCTTAAATTCCGTTAAGCGCTTTAGCGGTGGCCGATCCTATAGTAAAAAAACTACACAGTTCAACTTTTAAACAGAAGAACCAGCATCCCGCAATGCTAAGCGCATAATTATATAAATAAAATTTATTACCGATTGAGTGCCGTACTGCGCGTTCTGCCAAGCCAGTGCAGCATAAACCAACAAAATACTGCTATTCCCCATCCCAATGCCGATGCTCCGAAGTCCCTACTGCTAAACTTCCTAAAGGGAACCCAGATCTGAATCAATTCATCTACGCCGTACATCACCAGCAAAATGACAAAGAAGCCCAGTTGCCGCTTCACTAAATGCCTGTGTATCGCAAACAACTGCGCTAACGCCAAAGACAAACCGCAACCAACCAACATATGCAAGTAATGATCAGACCCTAACCATCGCTCAATAGCTTTAGGGAAAGTATCCCATCCTGGTATGTATTTAGCGGCTATTACCACCAAACACGTCAAAAAAACGACAAATGCAAGCCTGTCACTGCTAGTCCATTTTTGTTTCAGTTTCATGAACCCGATACTTTCCGTGTTGGTTCTTCGAAAACCGCATTAACATCGCGTTAACACGCGTATTTGCTCACTTTTCGACACTCTTTTTCTAGGATAACAAGTAGAAAAATACCGTGCATCTAAAAGATAATATTATTTTTCAGGGGCTACTGATTTTTTTTACCTTACAACCTGGGTTTGTCAGAGTTTTTTACAGGCTGGCAAAGTAAAAAATAAAATAAACCATACATATCAATTAGATAATTTTATGGCCTATTTCTTGCTTTATCAAATTGCAGGAGATGTTGTAATTTTTTTTCAGATAAGGAGATTCTCGATGCTGAAAGCTAACTTGTTGAAATCTTTAGTATTAGCTTTAAGTTTTGGCGCAGCAGGCGCCCACGCCTCAATCGTCACGAACGGTAGTTTTGAAGACGGTGCTGGTGATTTGATTATTTTCAATAATACCGGACCATCTTGGAAACATGACCCCAATGTAACCTTCGATAATTTGGGTACAGCTGCACCAGGGCAGCGTTGGGGTGTCTATGAGAATCTAGACAACTGGCAAGCTCGCGCTGGTTCAGGTGTCGAAGCTCAGTTCAACGGTAACATTGTTGATGCTGCCAACGGCACACAGTTTAATGCTTTTGACGGTAACTATTACGTTGAACTGGATACTCACTTTGATTACGAGAATCCAACCAATAGTAACTCGTGGATCCGTCAGCAACTGACCGGATTAAACATTGGTCAGACTTATGAGCTTTCTTTTGCTTATGCCGCCCGTACTCAGGACACTGATGATAACGGTATCGGTGTTTACTGGGGCGAGACTGAAGATTTGTTCGGCAGTTTGTTCCAAGTAAGTGTGGATTACGATGGGTCTAACTGGCTGAACTGGACAACTTATACTTACCGTTTTACTGCCTCTGCCGCTGAAATGTTCCTGGGCTTCCAAGCACTGGGCAATAAAGCCTGGGATGTAAATGTTGGTGGTCAGGACTATTACAATGCAGACAGTAACAAATACGGTGGTTTCCTGGATGCCGTTAACGTTACTGCCGTTCCAGAGCCAGGTACGTTAGCTTCATTGGCACTAGGTTTAGTTGGTTTGGGTGCAATGCGCCGCAGAGCCAAATAAATATTGTCAGAATTTTTTACAGAAAACGCCAGACATTGTCTGGCGTTTTTTATGCTCGCTCGATATAGCTATTGAAGCTCGTAATAAAAGCATCAATATTTGCTACATCTTATTCCCCTTGATCAGGCTTCTTGCGAAAATTCCTCCACCAAAAGCTCACTATCTGCCCCATCCCCAATAGTAAAAAACGCGGATTGTGCTTTATATACCGCCAAAAAAGTCGTCTTGGCTCCTGACTAAAGCGATAAAGCCACTCTAATCCAAATTTTTGCATCCAACGGGGGGCAGACAGCTTACTTCCAGTAACAAAATCCACTGCAGCACCAATACCTATCATTAGTGGGCCAAGGTGCTGATGACTTGCCATCCATTTTTCTTGTTTAGGGCAGCCCAGTCCAACCAGCAACAATTGCACATCCAAACGTTGAATATCTGCCGCTACTTTTTGCTCCTCCTCGGCAGTTAAAGGCCTGAATGGTGGTGCATATCGATAAACTAACCTTAAACGAGGGTAACGGTTCAGTAAGGTGTCAGCCAGGCCTTGCAGAACAACACTATTTTGACCACCATAAATTCCAACGCGAATCCCGTTAGCCTGCGCAAGTTCACAAGCTGCCAGGAAAAGATCCTGACCGCGCACTTGCTTGGCCTTTGAATAACCTAGCAATCGCTGCATCCATAGCAAAGGCCTGCCATCGGGGAGAACCAACCTAGCTTGCCGTAAAAGCAATGCAAATTCCGGATCATCATAGGCCTCCATGCACATATGTACATTGGCCAGGCAAACATAGCCTTTTTGGCCGGTCTGACACATCAACAGAATGCTATCTAGTGCTTGTTGGCAACTCGTCACTGCCACGTCAGTTGAAACGATATAAGACTTCAATCTGTGCTTCCCTGACCTTGATGTAATTCCTTATAGAGGCCAATAAGCTGCTCAGCATGCGCCCCTGGGGTATAGTGTTGTTCATAGTGTATCCTGCCCCTATGGCCAAGATGGCGCAGACGTTCAGGTTCAAGCAACAGCTGTTTAATTTGGTTGGCAAGAGCCGAAACACTTTCCAAAGCTATCCATTCGCCGTTCACTCCTGACTGCACCAGCTCTTTCAACGCGCCTTTGGCACTGACCAATACCGGCGTGGCATGGGAAAAGGCTTCCATAACCACATTGCCAAAAGTTTCGGCCACTTGCGAAGGTACAATCAACAGTTTGGCCTCGGCATATAGCTTGCTGAGTGCGGATGCATCCACTTTTCCAACAAAACGAACGTTTTGCGGAACGTCACCAATCAGCGGTTTATCGGCACCCGCAATGACCAGCGGAAAATTAACCTGTTGCCAGGCTTCAAGAAGCATATTCAGCCCTTTTTCTGGTGTATTTCGCCCGACAAAAAGAGCAAATGTGCGTTCAACTTGATCGGTTGGCTGATTATCCAACACAGGGTCTGGACAAAAGTGCGGGATAACCCGCAATTTATCGGCGGCAAATCCCGCTTCTATATATTGCTGTCGAACAAATTCAGAGGGGCAGATAAAGGCATCCACCTGTTTTAGCCAGGTCTTGCACCAGCGATGCATCTCAATCATGCCCCCGATAGCCAGACTGGCAAGTTTGCTGCCCTGATATGCACCTTGCCAGCATTGCTGCAAAGTGTGGCGAGCCGAATATTCCACCAAACCTTCAGTCAACATGGCCGATGGCGTAAGACAGCGGAAATTATGCAGTGTGAATACTGTTTTCAGCCCCTGACGTTTGGCGTAATAGAAGATAGAAGGAGACAACAGCGGGAAAAAATTGTGCACATGTAATATATCGCCTGCAGATACCGGAAATGCAGCCAACTGTTGCCTGACATCAGACTGCCAAATTGTCCCCAACACCAGCCTCAGCTTTTGCCTGGTCGTTGGATGTGCAGGGTTATTCAGATACCAGGGAAGCAGAGAAACGCCCGACTGCTGCAATAGCGACGCTTCACGTTCGACCACCACGTCTTCACCGCCACGTTTACTATAGAAGCAATGAGCCTGGATCACTTTCACTTCATGGCTCCTTCCAGCAGGCAATCGCATATGCCCTGACTAAAGCGCTCAACCATAGCTGATATTCCAAAGCGCTCGGCACTTTCCAATGCACCTCTTGCACAATGCTGATAAGTCTCAGGGTTTTCCAGCAAGTTGGTTACGGCATCAGCCAGCAGCGTTGCTGATGGTGAGACTATCAGGCCGTTCACATTAGGATAAAGGTAAGCGATTTCAGGGCTATGGTAAGGCAAATCACAGGTAACATAAGGCAAACCTGCGGCGAAGGCATCAAGAATCGCCAGCCCGGTTAACCCTGGGTTTAGCACTAGTGAGGCTTCAGCATATGCCCTGGCTTTATCCTCACCAAAGCAGGCTCCCCGATAATCCAGCCAAGGGCTGGGTTTTAAAAGGGTTTCGAGCGGGCCAGCGCCTAGCACAATCAGACGCGAAATTACGCCACGTTTGTAAAGATGCTCAGCAGCATCCAATAACAGATCCAGACGTTTATCCTGATACAAAGCGCCACAAAAAAGCACAGTGTCAGCTTGTTGCGCCCCTGCCAGCCGATAGTTTTTTACTTGCTCGGCAAATTTCTGCGTATCAATACTATTGTTTACCGAGCTTATGCGTGAAGCCGGCATGCCCGATGCTTCTACCGAACTTGCAACCTTGTCGGTGTAAGCAAAAAACCAGTCGGCCTGAGTCAACATGGCAGCTTTGAATTTCTCCCGCCAGCCAGTGTGACGGCTCTGATGATTATGCCCATGCCCCCACCATGCAAGCTTCGGCTGTCCGATCAGGCGCCTGCTAATCATAAGCGCATAGGTAAGCAAATGTCGGTTAGCCTGCTCTACAATGACCAGATCGTAATTGCTAAGTCCGCCAACTCTTTGCCAGGTTAGCTTACCCATTCTCAATACCGGCACCCTTTGATAAAAAGCGTTAGGTGAAGTGAGTATATTGTCCTGCTTACTGCGTTCTTTGTTATCCGGCAGTGAAAACGCAACCGTCAGTTCAATGTTCTGTAATCGCAACGCGTCGTGCAATGAATCAAACAAAGCCAGACGATACTGCTTGAGTACATCCTGAATGATCAGTACCCGCTTCATTTGGTGTTTGCCCCACTGTCAGCATCTAAGTCAGCGGGCTTTCGCCCCCGCAACCACAACCATAAGCGCGGAGCCAACTTGCGCATCAGCGCCTTGCCCCATAGCAAAGGCCAAACCAAACCGCCGTGTCGCCGAACAAAATGCATCCACTCGCCAACAGGCACGAATCTGGCTGGGTTATTCAATAGCGCCAGTCTGGTCGACATGGGTAACGAGGCGTCAAATACCGAATTTAGCTTAGTATTTGAAGCACATTGCCCGTAAAAACCCGGCGCTACGTATAGCCTGAACCCTGCCTGTTTCAGCCTTAAACCATAATCAAAATCGCCGAGGGCATGGGTATAGGTTTTATCCAGTATGCCGACTGCATCCACAGCTTCTTTCGTGACAAAGCACAAGTTGCCATTGATAAAGTCACATTCAATGGGATATTCATCTGGAGAGAGCAGCTTGCCAAACCCTAACGGGTGCCATGCATACCTGCTGCGTCTGCCACCATAGCTAATGGCCGTGCTGTCTGGTTCATGCATGCTGCCCACCAGCGCACCTAATTTGCCAGATATCGATGATTGCCAATAGTGCAGCCTCGTCAGGGCATCAGGCTGTAACTGCACATCATCGTTTAGCCAGATATACGCATCATAGGATTGCGGCAAAGCGTGCTGCCACAAACAGGCCATCGCCCCATTCCAGTACATATCACCCTGGCCCTGATAGCATTTCACCTGAGGGAATTGCTCCTTCACAGCCGCCGATGTGCCGTCACTACTGCCATCATCGAGCAGAAAAATATCCAGGCTGACATCAGTTGGTAACTGCTGCGCTGACAGCGAAGCCAAACAAGCCAGGGTTTTTTCCTTGCGATTGTAACAACAGAGCATGGCTACATATCTCAGCATAGAGATTGCACCTCAGTAGCCTGGGCATTAAGCAGACGACGATATGTGGGATACAGCCAAGCTAAGATGATCACTTCCCCAACTATAAGGCCATATAAACTGGCGTTTACATCGACAGTCAAAATCAGCGTTAACAGCAGTGGCAAGGTCACCAGTGCGGAGGTAACACAGGCTTTCGCTAACAGGCCGAATTGATCATTTGCCTGAGCAAACAATGAGGGAGTCAGTCGAACACTACGCAGCAATACAATGCCCCCCCACAACAAACAAAGATAAAGCATCATGCTGTTATCTTTGGCTTCCCACAAACCGTGCGAAGGCCAGATCAACAAGGCAGTAACCAGCAAGGCATTGCCCGCCCACAGCAAGGCAGACCAGGCCATCATTTGCCGTGCAGCCAGACGCACCCCACTTCTATCTTGCGCTGCCAGTAACTGCACCAAGCGAGGACGCTCAAACGAAGCCAAGGCCCCCTGCACCACAAAGCAAGGTCGAAACAACAGCGCGGCCGCAGCAATAGGTGCAAAAGCCGCTGGCCCCGCCAGCAAACTAATCAGATAACTGTGTCCGTTGGTGGTGGCCTCCACGCTTAACGCCCCAGTCAGGGCCGCCTTTCCTTGCTGATTTACACCATGCTTAACGGCGTGCCAGTCACGCCTAAACAGCGCCGTCATGAATAATGACGCATGCGTTCGGCCTAGCGCTAGCAGCCCACCACATTGGGCAATGGCACATACCAGCAACATACCTTCCAAGGTTATCCACTCAATAGCCCACAGCAGCAGCGCACCCATCAGCATCAGTACCGAGGTAGTCAAATCACTAGATACCGCCAGAGCAGGTTTCACGCTCAGCGCATAGTTGCGACCAAACCAGCGTAGTGTGCCGCAGAAAACCAACATGGATGCCCACAACATCACAGGTGCAGCGGCAGCCAGCCCCAATGTGATCAACACTTGCCCGGCAGACAGCAAGGCTGCTAACAGCAAGCTGGCAGAAAAAAAGCCTCGCAGTTGGCTCTCATCAGGCTGTTTTTCTTTGAGAAACAATAATAAGGGGGAACCCAACAAGGCATTACTTATGCCATAAGCAAGCCCGGTGCTGACCTGCAGCATGGCAAAACTGCCAAACTCGGCAGCATCGGCAAACCACAACAACAACAAGGATAGAGTCAGATTCGCACCGGCAAGGGACGCACTGGAAGAAACATTCAGGATACGGCGCCATCCTGGCCACAGGCTTTTCATTAATACCTATCCGACATAATAAACAACACAAGAAAACAGGAGCTGGCTGACATACCCTATTGGTGTTTGGACACCACCCTTCCTGTCCTGTTAAGTGGCTGACAAGTTAGCATATTTTGCATAACTAATCAGCAGTTACCTAACCTATGCGGCTAAAGAAAAGACACGCAAATTTCCCTTAGATAGTTACTTTGACCAAGACTTGTTCCCACGATAGAGTGGTAGGCATAGCGTAAAAAACCATCAAAAAGGGGACCTGCAGTATGGCCGGTTCGTGGCATTGCTCTGGGGAGTCAAACATCCCTCAGTATTGGTCATGGCTGAGAACCCAGGCGGCCAGCAGAGACCTAACACTTTGTCAGACCGAGTCGCTTTCAGGACCAATAAGGTTGATAGATAACGCGGATTGTCAAATCGCCAGACAAGACAAGCTATTACTGCAAATTGAACAGGAATTGATAAGCCTCAGCCAGACCGACCTTCACCAGCTTAAGTGCACGCATGCGCATCAGTTAGTTTTCCCTCTGGCTTCAGAAATGCTTTGTAGAAACCTTATGGACGTGCCGACCTGGTTATCCACCCTGCCCAGCCTGCGGCCTTTGCAGGTTTTTGCTTATGGCGAAGGCCATTACCAGCAGTGGCGGCTGCTAAACAAAATGCAAAAAACTTGCGGGATAATTCACTGGCTGAGTATCAAATTAGACGACCAGGCCGCGCTTAGCTTCTGTTTCTGCCGGTCTTATCGGGGATTTCGAAAAAGTGAAAAATTGCTGAAAGCCTGGCAACAACTGCTGGAACGAGAATGTCCCGGTCAAGCCCTTGATTTTGCCGCCTTGTTCGCAACAAACCCATTAGTTGCAAAGAATCCAGAACTTAGCCAAATCCCTGGCAACCCAGAAATGGCCGTACAGGCCAGAAGCTGGTTAAAAGCTTTGCTCAGTGGTGCCTGTAGTAATGAACAAGGCATTATTTTGGATGTTGACAACGAGTATTTACATCAATACCGGGTGAATATGCGCAAAGCACGTTCACTGCTGTCGCTATGTAAGGGGATATTTATTGAAACTGAGCAGCGGCGCTTTGCACAAAAATTGGCAGAATGGATGCAACAAACCAATGCACTACGTGATCTAGACGTGCACCTGCAAGACTTAAGCAACTACAAATTGATACTGCCCGATCACCTGCAAAGCCAAGCAGATGAATTGCAGCGCCGGTTACACGATAAGCGCAAAAGCGCCCTGCGCAGTGTGAAGAGATTACTTGAATCCTCCCGCTATCAACGGCAGAGGCAAGCTCTGCTAGAGGAAACTTCACGACTAACCATAGGCCCGAAAGGGCATAAGCATGCTTACCGGTACGGCCATAAGCGGCTGTTCAAGCAGTTAGGCAAAATTTTTACCCTGGCAAACCGGCTAGATGAGCAATCACCCGATAATGATTTACATCAGTTGCGTATTGCGCTGAAAAAGGCCCGTTATCTGGCTGAGTTTTTTCAGCCAACGATAACCGCTAAGCCATTGTTGAAACTGATATCTTGGTTAAAGCGGTTAACTCAGGACTTCGGTCAGTTCAATGATGCCTGTGTTCAGCAACTCGCTTTGCAAGCTTGGTTGGAAGAAGCCCAGGCAGACAAACGCGCATCCGTTGACTACCACCACGCACTGAACTTACTGCTGCTACACTACCAGGCACAAAAACAGCAATACAAACTAAAGATACAACAGCATGTAGCTAAGCTGCGTGACCCCATCCATCAATCTAAGTTACTGGCCACTATGTAAGCCAACTCACGCCTAAGGGAGCAATCTATGAAAATCATTGCTTGTTACAGCAACAAAGGCGGGGTGGGGAAAACAGCCAGCGCCGTTAATCTGGCGCATTTAATGGCGCAATCCGGGCAAAAAGTACTGCTTTGTGATTTAGACCCGCAAGGTGCCTCGGCATTTTACTTTCGCCTCAAACCGGCCAAAAAGCTCACCGAGGATAGCTTCTTCACCGATCACGACAAACTGCTGAAAGCCATAAAGGGGAGTGATTATGAAAACCTCGATGTACTGCCCGCCAATATGGATTTTCGTGATTTCGATATTTTCCTGTCACGCTTGGCCAAAGGCCATGGGGCATTAAAGAAAACTCTGAAAAGCGTAAAGAAAGACTATGACATTGTGCTGCTGGATTGCCCACCGACCATTTCCATGTTATCCGAATCGGTATTTAGCTGTGCCGACAAAGTGATAGTACCCGTCATCCCCAGTACCTTATCAGAGCGCACCTTAGAACAGTTGTTGGACTTTTTCACTCAGCATAAGCTGGAAAAAAGCAAGATTCTGGCCTTCTTCTCCATGGTCCAGGTAAGTAAAAAGTTGCACCTTGATACTATGCAACGTCTGGGGGAGCAGCATGCTGACATGCTGCTGAGCACCTACATTCCATTCTCTTCACATATTGAGCGTATGGGAGTAAACCGTGCGCCAGCCACGGATTTTGCCAAAGCCACACCGGCAGCCCAGCATTATCTTGATCTCTGGCGGGAACTGGTAACACGAATATGAACCCGATGCCCATTTGTCCGTATAACTAGTGAGTGTTAAAGATTCAGACAAGCGCATATGACCATTAAACTGACTGAGCTAACTAAAACCAAGCATATTGAAAAGGTGATCATTCAATCCCTGGATTTATCAGTTTTTCAGCTTTATGTGACCATTAACCATCAGGAACACTTGGTGGTCGATGAATCCGGTCGGGCCATTCGGGCCCCCAATATCCTTAGCCTGCAGAAGTTGTTTGACGGTAGCAAGGTTGGCCAGATGCGCCTGCGCCATGAAAGCGCCTATGATGAAATGATCGGTCAACCGGCGAAACCTGGAGGGAATCGATTGGAGGTGCCACTGGGAAACAACAGGTTGTACTAGGGGGCTGTTTATCTGAAGAACACAGAAAACACGAAAGGAAGACGATCCAGCCGAATCAGTACGCGCTCAAAATAATCCCATCTGGTTACTGGCCAGCTCATCAAAGCTTAGGTCGACAAACGGTAGGATCCCTTCAGCTACCGGTCTAAGCTGCTTTTCCACATAGTGATCGTAATCAATAGCGCTATGTTGGTATTCCACAGGCTGTGGGCCATCCAGGGTAATCACATAGGAAACCCAGCCCTTGTGTTGGTATTGCAACGCCTTACCTTGCGCATAATTTTGCTCATCCGCTAACCTGGCCGCTCTGGCATGCGGGGGGACATTCTTCACATAACGAGCCAGCGGCCTTCTCAGGCGTTTACGATAACTCAGTTGGTTATCCAACTTGCCCCTACGAGTATCATCGATAATGCCACGAATATAACCGGCCACATCTTGCCCGGCGAATACTCTGCGATAGAGCTCGTTTTGAAATTGTCTGGCCAGCGGCGTCCAGTCTGAGCGCACTGACTCCAGACCTTTAAACACCAAAACTTCACCTTCAGCACTGGCTTTAAGCCCGGCATAGCGTTTTTTACTGCCCAGTTCAGAACCGCGAATGGTGGGCATCAAAAAGCGTTTGTAGTGGGTCTCAAATTCAATTTCCAGATAGCAGTCCAGTTGCAACTCATCCTGCAACTTTTTCTGCCAGCGCTGATTAATCATGCTCTCCAGATGCTGACCAATCTTGGTGGCCGTCTCATCTGCCACCTCATCCCCCAGCCAGACAAAAGTCGAGTCGGTATCACCGTAAATCACCTGATAACCTTCTGCCTCTATCCACTGGGCGGTGGTTTGCATAATTTCGTGGCCACGCAAGGTGATGGAGCTGGCCAGGCGGGTATCGTAAAAACGGCAGCCCCCCGAGCCAAGCACGCCATAAAAAGAGTTCATCAGTATCTTGATAGCCTGAGAACGAGCGGCATCTTTTTGCTTTTTTGCTTCGTCACGCTGCTGCCACAGCCCGGCGATAATGTCAGGTAAAAAGTGCCTATCCCGGGAAAATTGCGCACCGCGAAAGCCAGGGATGGCTTTGTCCGGAGCAAGTAAACCTTCAATTAAGCCGAGAGGATCTATCTTAAAAGTGCGGATAATAGAGGGATACAGGCTCTTAAAATCCAGCACCAAGACCTGACGGTACAAGCCAGGTCTTGAGTCCATAACATAACCGCCGGGGCTGGCCAAACCGCCGCCCACGGGCAGGTTGGGGGCAATATAGCCAGCCCGGTGCAACTTGGGTAAATACACATTGGTAAAAGCCGCCACCGAGCCACCACTGCGGTCCAGTTCCAGGCCGGTTAACTGGCTGCGTAGTTTTAAGAAGTCTATCAGTCGGGTATGAGCGAAGATCTCCAGCACCAACTTGCAGTCTTGCAGGTTGTACTTAGCGAGCTTGACCTTGTTATGCAGAAAATCATGCTTGATGGTGGCCAGTCGGTTAGCGACATCCTCGGTATCTTTACCTTTGCCCAGGAGTTGCTGGGCCACGAATTCAAGACTGAAACTGTCAAACTGATAGGTAGCGGTTTTCAGCGCATCAATACCATCGAGCGCCACCCGCCCAGCCATACTGACAAAGCCCTGATTGGCTTCACGGCCATCGCGCCAGGTGGCAAAACCTCCACCGCGGCCCAGCTTGAGCTTAATGCCTTTCAGTTCAGCGCGCAGCAGCAGCAGTTTGAAATCAAAATTCACCACCGCCCAACCAATAAACAAGTCTGGGTCGTAATCAGCTACAGCAGCCTCCAAAGCCCTGAGCAGTGCAGTTTCATCTGCTACCCATTCAATCCAGTCAGGGCCTTCTTGTACCGCACCTATCATAATGACTTTTTGATAGTCATCGGCGGCCAGCCCTATGGAATAAAGCTCACCTTTTTCACTGCACTCTATGTCCAAAGACAGCAAACGAAATTGCACAGGCGGTTCAGCAGCCCGCACTTTGGCATCCAACACTTCCAGATAGCCTTGGCGCTGATGAGTTGTGCCGGTAAAAGCCAGACTACCGTAGGAAAACCGCTCCATTAGATAGCGGTCGGCCAGGCGGATATCATCTTCATAGCAAGTCAGCCCGGCGCCTTTCAATATATCTTTGGCCTGAAAAGCCGCCGACTGCGAGGAAAAATACAGGGCACAGACAGCTTGCTGGGCAAAAGTCTTTAGTGGCAATGCTTTCAACCCAAAACGAACTCCTGCCCTATGAAGCAAGTTTTCAGCGTTACCTGCATCATCCTGAGCAATGAAAAACACTGATTTTTGCGGCTCGGTTAACAGCCGCACCGGCCCTTGTTCGGTAGCCAACCAGAGTTCAAGCAGGGTTCCATTAGCGGAATCCAGGTTGCTACGAGTAAGCACAAAACCGGTGTGATAGCTGGACAAGAAAGTTTCTCTTGGCGAAAGACGAATGGACTGATGAGGCGCTAACGATACCAATGATGGACGGCATAGCCTAAAGGTTTTTAGAACGGCTGGAAAAAGCCCCTGTCAGGCAGTAGGCTTTAAAAGCATCACAACCGTCCGGCAAAGGAGCAAAGATGTCTAAGCTGATTGCAAGCGTACTGGCTTTAGCCTTATTGGCAGGTTGCGCCACTTACCATCCAAGTGAAGAAGAATGGCAAACTATGGTAAATGACTTTGTAAAAAGTCAGCAGCTTGAAAGCATTAAGCGAATTACCACCTTTAAACTGGATAGCTGGTATCCCTTGGGTGAACAGCATTTAGTCCTACGTACCAGTCCTGCAAGATCCTATTTATTGAAACTAAAAGGACGCTGTCCGGATTTAGACTTTGCCCAGGCATTGGCCACCGACCAAAGCATAAGTTCACAGTTGGATGCTAAATTTGACGCTGTGTATGTGCCAGGTAAATTCCATGTACGCTGCCCAATAGACAGCATTTACCCCATCAGCAAGGAACAATACAAAGCCTTAACGTCGTGGAAAAGCGGCAAGCAGGAAGAGGCCAAGCCTGCCGCAAACTAAATCAAGAACGGGGTGCCATCACAAAGCGCAGTTCACCGCCTTGTAAGATCTGCTGGTGAGTCAGGATAGGACTTACCAGCTTTTCGCCGTTTAACCAGACCGATTGTACGCTTCCCTCACCTTCTTTCTTGACGCTTAGCTGATGACCATTGGCTAGGCTCAGGGTAGCTTGCTCAAACTGTGGGGTGCCTAGCACGTATTCACCACCGACCGGATTTAGCGGATAGAAGCCCATAGCGCTGAACACATACCAAGCCGACATTTGTCCTAGGTCGTCATTGCCGGCCAAGCCATCGGGCTGCGCCAGATACATAGTGTCACGGATCTCTTTAATACGTGCTTCGCCTTTGTGCTTATCTGCGGTAAAGGCATACAGATAGGCCACATGGTGAACCGGCTCGTTACCATGGGCATACTGACCGATCAGTCCGGAAATATCAGGAGATACATCACCCTGCATCTCGGAACTGGTGGAGAACAGCTCATCCAGCTTAGCCACAAAAGGGCTTTCACCACCAAAGAGTTCAATCATACCGGGTACATCATGGGGGACAAAGAAGCTGTACTGCCAGGCGTTAGCTTCGGTGTAATCGGTATTACGGTGCTCAACATAAGTAGGGTTAAAGGGGCTTACCCATTGACCTTGTTTATCCTTGCCACGCATAAAGCCGGTGCTGGCATCAAACAGGGTACGATAACTTTGTGCACGCTGGCTGAACAGCTGATAGTCATCTTGCTTATCCAATGCCTTGGCCATCTGCGCAATGGCCCAGTCATCAAAGGCATATTCTAAGGTTTTAGACACCGCTTCGACTTCCAGCTCGGATGGGATGTAGCCGTACTGACGATACAGATCGATACCGAATCTGTCCTGCATAGCCGAGGCCTTAATGGCCGCCATGATGTGTTCAGGGTCGGCACTGGTCAGGCCCTTTAAATAGGCATCCACGATCACAGGTACCGCGTGGTAGCCAATCATCACGTCGGTTTCGTTGGACATCAGATCCCAGGTAGGTAGCAAACCTGTCTCGTCATAAAAACCCAGCATGGATTTCACCATATCGTCCACTTTCTCCGGATTGCTGAGAGTCAGCAGCGGATGTAAAGCGCGGAAGGTATCCCACAACGAAAACAACGAATAGCGTCCATAGTGCTTGTCTTTATGCACCGCGCCATCTGCGCCAAAGAAAGCGCCGTCCACGTCATGGAAGACCTGCGGGGCCACAAAGGCATGGTAAAGGGCAGTGTAAAACTTGGTTTTGTTAGTCTTGTCAGCATCCTCAACCTGGAATTTACCCAACTGATTTGCCCAGGCCTGGGCAGCCTGCTGTTTTACCTGCTCAAAGCCCAGTTGCGCGGTTTCTGCCGCCAGGTTGGCCTTAGCCCCAGCAATGCTGGTGTAGGACAACGCGACCTTAGCTTCGATGGCCTTAGCCGGTTTACCAAAGTTCAGCACAATCTTGCCTTTTTCGGCCTGCAGTTGATCGCCTTTCACTGCTTGTAAGTCGTTCAGCAACTGGTGGCTGAAGGGCGCATCAAATTTGGCCACAAAATAGATAGGCTGATTTTTGGCCCAGCCTGTAGACAGGCGATAGCCGGTAAGTGTGTACTTATCTTCAACCCGTAAAAAGGTCACAACAGGCTTGTCGTAGTTCTGCGCATAGCCCAGATCAAACAACAGTTTGGCGTCCTGCTGACCATCAAAACGGTAGCGATGCACTCCTGTGCGAGTGCTGGCGGTCAGCTCGGCCTGAACTTGCTCTTCGGGCAGATACAAGCTGTAGTAACCAGGACTGGCGCTTTCCTTATCATGGCCGTAGGTTGTAAATATACGCCCTTTGTCATCTTTGGCGCGGGCTTGATAGTCTCCCCGAAAGGGCATCACCAGCACATCCAGCATGTCTCCCACACCAGTGCCGGAAAGGTGGGTATGAGAAAAACCCAGCAGAATGTTATCTGAGTAATGGTATCCCGATGTCCAGTCCCAGCCCTTAGAAGGGTTATCCGGGCTCAGTTGCACCATGCCAAAAGGCACTAAGGCACCGGGGAAGGTATGACCATGACCGCCGGTACCGATAAAAGGGTCCACAAAGTCCAGCACCTGCTGCACAGGCAGAGCCTTAGTTTCAGATACCTGTGAAGTAGAGGAGGCGCATCCCAGCAAAGACATCAGCGGTAAGGCCGCAAGGCCGTAAATCAAGCTTTTCGTTTTCATTAATCTTTCAACTTATCTAACCAGTTTTTCTTCAGGAACCAGGTGGTCAGCAAAGCCAGCGTCAACGCCACCAGCATTTCTGTCCATTGTTGGATAACCAGGTAAATAGGCAGAGCCACCAGGCAGATTTGCCAGGCCATGCCGACCAGAATATTGACCATGTCGCGGCCTGGGTGGGTATCGGGATCAAAACTCGGATCCTGGGCCAGCACTTTGGCCCGAATGGGTCCCCAACAACCCCAGGGTCTGACCTGGCGGTAGAAATCACAGAGCACCTTGTCATCTTCTGCCGGGGTCATAAGCGTACCTATCACCGAACCGGCCAGGCTTATTAGCAACAGCACAGGGAAAGCGAACAGCGGGTGGGTGTGCGGCATCAGCAGCGGCAAACACAGTGAAGCCAGCAAACCGGCCATCATGCCCCAGAAGTAACCGTAAGCATTGAAGCGCCACCAGTGCCATTTAAGCAGATTGGCAGCGGCGTAGCCGCCAAATAACGCACCAAAGATCCACTGCATAATGTCGTTAATACTGGACAACATCAGGCCAAGCCCGACACCCACCAATACCAGTACAAAAGACACCAAATAACTCACTCTGACATAGGTTTGCTTGTCAGCGTCAGGGCGAAAATAACGTTTGTAGATATCGTTAACAAAGTACACGGGAGCCGCATTCAGCGACGCCGCCAAGGTCGACATAAAGGCCGCCAGCAGCCCGGCTATCAGCAGCCCGGTCAGTCCCACCGGCACAAAGTTACTGATGGCGTAAGGCAGAATTTGCTCAAAATCGAAAGCACCGCCCTGAGCCTGAATATCCGGGCCCATATACACCAAGGCCAGTACCGTCAAACCGGCCACCATCATATAGCGGGGGAAGAACATCACCAGGGACACCAGGCCACTCATTTTGGCTGCTTCCTTGGGAGAACGGGTCGCCAGGATCCGCTGCATATCATAGTTAGGCACAGGCCCTGCCATGGAGAACAGCACGCCCTTAAACAGCATCATCATTACCATCAGGCCGATAAGCTCCAGACTGTCGGACTGAATCTTGTCGTTAACACTGTCTATCAGCCCCTGCCAGTTTAAATCCAACTGCCAGCCAAACCAGATATTGTCCCAACCCGCCGGGGTCGCGGCTTCAATTTGCTCCGGGCTGACCAAATTAATCGCTATGATACCTACCGCCACCGCTGCAATGGTCATAATCACAAACTGCAGGACTTCGGTGAACACCACCGAGTACATGCCGCCTTTGATCACATACAAGGTGGTAAAGGCGAAGATAATCAAGGCGTAGGTATCGGGGGATAGCTGCCAGGGAAAGAATATCGCCGCAAACTTGCCGATGCCCTTGAAGGCATAAGCAATAAAGCCGATGGCACTGACGATAGCAAAGACTACCACCACCAGTTGGCATAACTCGGCGCCACGACCACTGCCAAAGCGGGTTTGCAACCACTGGGCACCGGTCATGACATTGGAGCGTCGCAGCCAAACCGACAGGTAGACCATCAAAAACACCTGATTAAAGATGGGCCAGATCCAGGGCAACCAGGCGCTCTTCAGACCATAAACAAAGCACATGGACACCAACCACATAGTGCCGGCAATATCGAACATCCCCGAGGCGTTTGATACCCCCAGTGCCCACCAAGGGATCTGCTTACCGGCCAGGAAGTAGGCATTCATATCGCGGCTGGCCAGCTTGGAGATATACATCCCAAGCCCCAGCGTACCGAGCAGGTATGCAGCGATGATAAGTAGGTCTAACCAAGCCAGGGTCATTGGCTTTGCTCCTGGAATAAAGACTGATAGCGAGCACTTACAAGCAGCTGTTCAATCTCAGTTTGGCTAGCCCCCGGCAAGGCCAGGTGAATACGCTTACTTTGGCCGGGCAACAAGTCAAAGAAGTTATCGGAAAAATTGCCTGCCGCGCCGTCTATTTCCACATGGCATTGGCGCACCAGGGTGGGGCTTTGCAAGGTCAGGGTCAGGCTTTGCTCACCCACCTGGCTTGTCACCTCAAGGTTAGGCGCGCTGAGAGCTTGCTGCTTGCTGGGTACAAAGTAAAACAAGCTGTCGGTAAGTTCCTGCCCCTGGCTATCAATCAGCACAGCTTGCAGTACCACTTTATTGGGGTTATGTGCAGCCAGTAGCTCAATTCTAGGTAGCATAGCCACCTGAGCACTGCCATTGGCTGGTGTACTGATGAGCTGCTCCTGTTGCCACAGCTTATTGCCGTTGAAGTCCAGCAAGGTCAAACCTACTTTGGCATTGATTGAATGCAAGCGATCACTAACCAATCTGATACGGATGCTCTCCTGTACCTCATCGATTACCAACAAGTCGGTGCGGAAACTGCGCTTAGCCTGATAGTGTAAGGCCTTCCAGCGACCATAATAATCAATGCCGGACCAGGACGCGGCCGGCCAGGTGTCATTGAGCTGCCAGTAAAGGCTACCCATACAAAATGGCTGCGCTGCCCGGTGCGCTTCAAAGGCCAATTTCAGTCCTTCGGCTTGCTGCACCTGACTTAAAAATAGCAAACGGGCAAAATTTTCCGGCGCGCTATATTCTGTATCCATATAGCTACGGATAAGGCTGTTGCCGCGAGGGTGCTTCTGGTGCACCTTCAAAACCTGCGAGTCCAGATGCCAGTCTTGCTGTTCGATAAACTTCGCCATGGACGAGGCCAGCGGAAAAGACTGGAAGCCAAATTCACTCATAAAACGCGGTATGCGTTTCTGGTACTCGCTAAACGGCTCTTCACCATGCCAAACCCCCCAATAATGGTGATTACCCATATGATCCATATCTTCTTCCCAGAAGCCTATGGGGGAGGAGCGCAGATAAAAACGTCCGGCATCAAGCTTTGCCACCGCCTCTGGCAGGCACTGGTCAAACAAACGAATGTAATCGTCTTTTAAACGGGCATACAGGGCATCGCTATAGCCAAATTTTTCCGGCCACTGCCAATGCTTAATGCCCATATCTACTTCATTATTTCCGCACCATAAGGCCAGGCAGGGATGATTGCGCAGACGCTTAATATTGTATTCAGCTTCCTCTCTTACATTGGCGAGGAAGGCCTCGTCAGCCGGATACAAAGTGCAGGCAAACATAAAGTCCTGCCATATCAGAATGCCGTGCTCATCAGCTAATTGGTAGAACACCTCATCCTGATAAATACCACCGCCCCATACCCGCAGCATATTCATATTGGCATCCACCACTGCCTTGAAATCCTGCGCATGGCGCTCTGGTGTCATACGGTGTACAAAGCTGTCACCGGGAATATAGTTGGCGCCTTTCATAAACACTGGCTGGCCATTCACGCGGACAAAGAAAGACTGACCCATGGCGTCATCTTCGTTCACCACTTCGAGGGTACGAAAACCAATGCGCTGCTGTTTGCTGTGCTGCGCTTGATTGCCAATCAGCAGGCTAAAACTGAAATCATAAAGATAAGCTTCCCCTAAGCCATTGGGCCACCAAAGCTGTGGTGAAGCTAAGTCAAAATCCAGCCGCTGGATGTTTTCGCCCACAGTCAATTGTACAGGGATTTGTTTATTCAGTTGCGGTGCCTGCGCACATTCCACCTGCAATATGGCCTGCTCCGCCAGTGCCGATTGCATGCAAATATCAAAACTGAAAAGGGCTTGTGTGGCATCTAACTGATGCTGAACAAAATGCGTATCGGTGATCTGACAAGCCGTTATGCCCTGCAGATAAATAGGCCGCCAGATACCGCTGGTGACAAATCTTGGGCCCCAATCCCAGCCGAAGTGGCAAGGGGCTTTGCGACAATAAACACTGAGTTTGTCCTCAGATTTATCGTTCTCGGCAGGATAAGCAAAACCGGCCTGTTGATATTGCGGTAGCACTTCTTTGATGGGAGAGCGAAAACGTATCTCCAGCAGGTTCTCACCTTCTTTGAGCAAGGATTTGCACAAAATGTGCTGTCCAATAAACATATTCTGACTTTCGGCCAGCTTCTGGCCGTTTAAATACAAGTCACAAAAGGTGTCCAGGCCTTCGGCAACCAGTTGAATATCCTGGTACTGCCACCAATCGGCGCTTAGGTTAAAGCGCTTCTGGTAGTGCCAGTCTTCTTGCTCAATCCATTGCAACTTGGTTTCATTATCGCGGTAGAAAGGCTCATCTATCAGCCCATTGGCCAGAAGATCGGTAAAGTTGCAGCCCGGTACCTGAGCAGGAAGCCAGGTTGCGGCGTTGGCCTGACGAAACTGCCAGTCACCACAAAGATCCAGACGCTGGCCATAATGCATGGATGAATTCGTAATCATAATACTCTTAGAAAATAAAAATGCTGCGGTGACCGGATCACATCCGGTTTTCCGCCTGACACCGGGCCACCATATCGGCCACCCAGCTTTGATTTACTCTGCCCTTATCCAGCAGGGCCGAATAACTGTGCACCGACCAGGCTTGTGCTTTGTTTTGCAATGCCGGAAGCAGGCTATCCAGCACCGCAATTTGAATCCCGCCGCCCACCACCAGCTCAATGCGTCCGGCGGCTTGTTCAAGCAGGGCGCTTAACACTGGCAGTCCTTGCAACGCGCCCTGGCCACTACCCCATGGGGTACCGGCGCTAAGCACGCGGCTGATACCCAGTTCAATCAGTTGCTCGAGGGCGAGCTTAGGGTTAGCTATGGCATCAAAGGCGCGGTGGAAGGTCACTTGCAACGATAACTTTGTGGCTAGCTCAACCAGGGGTTTGAGACTTGCCATATCCAGTTCAGCCTGCTGGTTCAAGATGCCCAGCACCACGCCGTCGGCGCCCTGCTCAGCGGCCAGATAAATACCTTCCCGCATCAGCTCAAGCTCATCAGGGGAGTAACAAAAATCACCACCGCGAGGGCGAATCATCACGAGCATACCGGGTACATTCGCAAAGGCGTCCCGCGCAATCTGCATAGCTTCGCTGCTGGGAGTCAGGCCGTCATGCTGCATCTGTCCGCATAGCTCAATACGAACCGCGCCGCCCAGGCGGACCGCGCGCACATCTTCACCAAGGTGCATCAGGTCGTCGGCATTAATACAGACTTCCAGGCCTCTCATGGCAGGATCTCCAAACCACCCAAACGCGCCTCAATGGCCTGTTTTCCATCGCCCTGCAAGGCGATGCGAACCAGCTTCTTACCTGCCAATGACTGCAACGACACTGTCTGTGTTGACCAGTCCTCGGTGGCATCAAGCGGCAAGTGCAGTGTTTGTCCGTCTGCGGTTTCCAGCAACAGCGACAAGCCATGGCTTTGGCCACGGCTGGTAACTAACAAGCGACTTGTGCCACTGAGTAACAGCTCGGTGGCATACAAAGGTGCATATGCTTTGTCGCCTTGGGGCTGAGTGACGGCCAGACTACTGCCACCGTTAAAGGCATCATCAAAGGCAAAGTGCAGCTTCATGGCGCCCTCATTGGCAAATTGCCAGGTCGGCAGTGGCTCCTGATAGGCCATATTGGACCAGGAGCCGCCTTGCTTTTGGCCTTGCTGCCACCAATGCTTGCCCTGCCCGGTATTAAAAAAGGTCACCAAGGGCAGGCTGCTGAGGGTGGATTTAGCCGGTAGATAACCTCCCAGCCCTTTCCAACCCTCGCTGTCGACTTTGGCCAGGTTTAAATCGTCACCGGCAAACAGTCGCACCTCGGTGGTATAGAAGGCCTGCTCGTCATCGGCATTTTTTTGGAACTGGCTAAAGGCCGGGGTATGCGACTCGCCGTCAAAGTTATAATTCACATTGGGAGCAAACAAGGCGATAGAGGCAAGCGCCTGGTCGTCTTCAAACAGCCAGTCCAGCCACTGATGGCGGCTAAAGGCACGCTGAGCATTGCGACTGGGCCAAAGGTCGGCCCCCACATACACATCAAAAGGGCTGCGTCCCAATTCCTGGGCCTTAGCTACCGAGGCATGAACCATCTTCTGATCCCACCAATAGTTGAGAAAGATGGCGTCGGATGAGCGTACCTTATCCTGCAGATACACCTGGTTTTTGTCATTCAGTTGGTTTTGCCAACGCACTTCGCCACTGGCAACCATGGCGTCATACCAATGGATTTCCATACCTTGCGGAGCCTTGGCGGTCAGGTATTGCACGAAAGCCAGCATACGCGCGGCCAGCGCCTCGCCTCTTGCTTGGTTCTTCTGCCCTTTAAGCAACTGGTTGTTGTCATCTTTAACCGCGGTAAGGTCGGTTTCCTGATTAATCAACCAACCGTCAAAACCATAAAAGCGGGCTATCTCTATCAAGCGGTCTGCCACCACAAAACGCCCTTGTGCGTCTTGCTCCAGCAAAGCTTCAGCGGTATCGGCACTGCCCCCCCACTGGGCAACCCCCAGAAATACCGAGCCTATGACCTTTACGCCATTTTTATGGGCGGTTTCTACCCAAGGGCGGGCCGGGATCTGAATACCTAAATCGGCAGTACCGGCAAACCAGTTGAGCACGTCAATCTGTGACCAGTGCGTAAAGTTATACAAGTTAAACTGCGGCTGAGTTTGCAGATAATTGGCAAAGTTGTTCATGCCATCCGGTGCATACAGCACCTTAGCAGGCGAAGCTTGTTGCCCGTCCAGTAAGGCAGGAAAACGCCGGGCCAGTGGCACCGCAGAAACATTTTGAACACTGGCCTCTGCCGGCGTCCAGGCTTTAGTTTGCGAAATAGTTAACGCAAAAGGTGGCTGGTCATGCAATATCCTTGCGCTGTCAGCCTGCAGAGCAGCGGCAAACAGCGCGGCACTTAGCATCAGAGGTCGAAGTAACAAGCCGGCACGCATCAAGCCTGGCCTCCCAGCAAACTCTTACCGTCAATCAGTTGGGCACCGCTTTGCTGGCGGACCGCGTAGTTAAAACCGCTTTGAATACAATAAGCCCCGTACTCACCGCGTTTATTCAGCGCTAAAAAGCCCACCTGGAACTGGGCATAGTCGCCAAGCTTTCTGGCAATACGCTCCACCGCTTGGCGGCAGGCCTGCTCAGGGCTTGCGCCCTGGCGCATCAGTTCCACCACCAAATGGCAACCGACAGTCTTAATCATCAGCTCGCCCATGCCGGTGGCGGTGGCGGCACCGACTTCGTTATCCACATACAAACCAGCACCAATTAGCGGCGAGTCGCCCACCCGTCCGTGCATTTTGTAAGCCGCGCCACTGGTAGTGCAGGCGCCGCTGAGATTACCAGCTTCATCCAGGGCCAGCATACCTATGGTGTCGTGGTTCTCGATATTGATCATCTGTACTTTCTGGTCTTTTAGCCATTGTTGCCAATCGGCTTCAGACTCAGGTGTCAGCAGATTCTCTTCTTTGAAGCCCTGCTCCAGGGCAAATTGCTTGGCGCCATCTCCCACCAGCATCACATGGGGAGTCTTTTCCATCACCAAACGCGCCACCGATATCGGGTGTTTAATATCCTGCAAAAACGCTACCGAGCCGCAATTCATGTTTTCATCCATAATGCAGGCATCCAGGGTCACTTTGCCGTTGCGATCCGGATAGCCACCGTAACCTACGGTACGCACTTTAGGGTCGGCTTCAGGCACCCGAACACCGGCTTCTACAGCATCCAGTGCGCGACCACCTTTTTCCAGTATCTGCCAGGCCGCCTCATTTGCCGGGGTACCATGCTCCCAAGTCGACACCACAATGGGCTTGTTGACCTTGGTGGATGCACCAGCAAGCTTAGGCATCAGCATGCCAACGGCACCGGTAATGGCAGATAGTTTTAGAAAGTCGCGTCTTGAGCTCATAGGGAGTCCTTAGTCTTGTTTTTCTGCTTATGGGATTGCTGGGCAAACAAAATGGCGCCCTGCTGTGGACTCGCTAGTGCCGGACCAATCGTCATCACCAGTTGCGGGTCAAGCCAGGGTTTGATGCGCTCGGTAATACCGCCGATCATGGCCAAACGGGTCACGCCGCAAGCCAGCAACCGCCGGATCACCTGATTGATAAAGGCCGCACCTTGTTGAATCAGGCCCAGACTGACCTTATCCCCCACATCCGCCTGTTCAAACACCAGCGGTGCAAGCTTGGCGTAGTCGGTAGCCGTGGCATGCATAAAGGCCTCGGCCAGTTGGGTTGCGCTGCGCGTTTCCAGCAGTGCCTGGGTTAAGCTGGTAGACAAACCTACCCCGTCAGCATCCAGCAATACCGCTTTAACGGCTTCAAGGCCAAACCAGGCGCCGCTACAAGTTGCGTTGATGGGGAAACCGAAACCACCAACCTGAGTCAGTTTGCCTTTACAGGCCGCTAAAGAACTAAATCCGGTGCCCAGAATAATCACGCCACCATCCATGCCCTGATGGGCACCAAGGGCTGCGGCATGCAAATCTGTGGTGAGATACAAAGCCGCAAAGGGGTGCTGCCAGGCCTGCATCTGTGCTTGCATCTGCGGCAAGTGCAAACCAGCAAGACCACCACCAACCACCAGACGTGCCATCGCCTTATCATCCAGCCCGGCCTCACGTAGCGCGTCCCGGGTGGCATTGATAATGGAATCCTTGCACTGCTGTACACCGTACACCGGATTGGCCGGACCGCCCTGGCCCTGGCCCAATACCATACCCTGACCATTCTGGATCATGACCCGACAGTGGCTACCACCGCCATCAATGCCCATGAAGAGGGGATCTTGCTCTTGCAGGTTTTTGGTCTTCACACAAACCTCATTGCTGTTTGGTTCATTCGCCGAACCGCCATTTCACAGGCAGAAACAGCTTTAAGCTGTCTGTTTTCTGCCTGCAATTTGTTCCAGGTCGTCTATCAAACACAATGCCGCAGCAGGTTAATTCCCTGTGCGGCGACTATCCATACAACAGAAATGCCAGCGGCGTAGCCGCCGGCTGATGGGCTTACAGGTCAGGACCAATAAGCTCAATTTCTGCGATTTGCATCAGGGTATCATCGCCTTTGTTTTTGGTGATGTTGATGCGATAGGTGTTGAACGCAAATCCATTACCCATTTCAAACAGTTTACGTTCATAACGATTATCCCAAGACTCACCAATCCAGCTTCCCAGACGAGTCCAGGTCAGGCCACCGTCATTGGAGCCTTCGATGTTGAAGTTTTCGGGGTCACGGCCATCCGCGTCATTGGCACTGGTAATAGCTATGCTGCTGACGATCTTGGCTTGTGGCAGGTCCACCTGAATCCAAGACGGGTCTTCCTCACTCGGCGCGCCTTTCCATTCGTTATGATCCAGCCACTTGGTTTCAATATTATCGTCGAAGGCCATCGGACCGGCCTCGGCATCACCAATGGCATTACGCGCAGTCACTTCAACACCTTGAGCAGACGAATGATCTACCGACTGATACTGCGGACCAATCAGCTCAATCTCAGCCACTTGCATCAGCGTATCGTCACCTTTGTTTTTGGTGATTTCTACCCGGTAGTGGCTAAAGCCCAGATCGTTACTAAAGGGGAAAACCCGACGCTCAAAGCGCTCATCAAAGCCTTCGCCAATCCAGCTAGCCAAAGTTACCCAGTTCTCTCCGTCGTTTGAGGCTTGGATATTGAAGTTTTCCGGGTCACGTGAATCTGCATCATTGGCACTTATCATGCCCAGCTTATTCACTGCAACAGGCGCAGGGAACTGGACCTCAACCCAGGACGGTTCTTCTTCGCTCGGCGCACCTTTCCACTCGTTGTGATCCAGCCACTTGGTTTGTGCATCGCCGTCAAAGGCCATGTCGCCCGCTTCAGTGTCACTGATAGCGTTACGGAAGGTCACCACTTTGCCGTCCATCAGGGCATGGTTGAGATCCGGCAACTTGGGTCCGACCAAACCGATTTCGGCAACCTGCATCAGGGTGTCATCACCTTTGTTCTTAGTGATATTCAGCTTGTAAGAGCTAAATGCCAGGCTGTTGGCCACACTGAACTGACGACGTTGATAACGCTCGTCAAAGCTCTCACCTATCCACTCGGACAAGGTGACCCAGTTCTCACCATCATTGGAGCCTTGTAGATTGAAGTTTTCCGGGTCACGGGCATCGGCATCATTGGCACTGGTAATCACCAGGGTATCTACCGCCTTAGGCTCGGGTAAATCGATCTGTACCCAGGATGGGTCTTCTACCGTAGGCGCACCTTTCCAGTCGTTGTGATCCAGCCATTTAGTTTCCACATCATTGTCAAAAGCCATAGTCTCAGCTTCTGCATCACCAATGCGGTTGCGGGCCGTGATATTGGCACTGCCTACCGGGTCGGTGTGGTCAGCGCTGGTATAAATGGGACCAACAAATTCCACCTCGGCTATTTGCATCAGGGTGTCATCACCTTTGTTCTTCGTGATGTTCAGACGATAGTGGGTAAATTCCAGTCCGTTTACAAAGCGGAATTCCTTACGCTCAAAACGCTCGTCGAAGGTCTCACCAATAAACTCGGCCAAGGTAATCCAGTTTTCACCATCATTAGAAGCCAGTACCTGGAAGTTTTCAGGATCACGAGCCGGGGCATCGTTAGCGCTGGTAATAAACAGACTGCTTACTGCCTGTGGCTCGGCAAACTGTACTTGCAGCCAGGATGGGTCTTCAACACTTGGCGCACCTTTCCATTCATTGTGATCCAACCACTTGGTATCGAGATTACCGTCAAATACCATAGCTTCGGCTTCCGCATCACTGATACGGTTACGACCAGTAATCACCGCAGAGGCCAGATTCGCCTCAGTAGTGATTTCATGCACGGGGCCGGAGCTGGTATCACTGTCCAGGAAAGCCAAAGACAAGTCTATAACCTGCTCTGCCGTGATAGCCAATTCTGGCAGATAAGGAACGGCACTGATGCTTGCCAACATGCGCTCACGCAATGGCGTAAGTACACTGACATCCCCTTCCTGCGCGATGGTGATAGCACCTGCCACATCATTCATTAAACTGCTGAAGCTTTCTCCTTCAGTGATGTTGGCAAAGGCCGCGTTAGCCAGTGACAGTTTGATAATGTCACCACTGACCAAGGTATCCACACAAACTTCTTCGGTTACTGGATTACCTTCAGCATCGGTGACAGGGTTACCCTCGGCATCAGTTTTTGGCACATCATCACAGCTTTCGCCTGTGACAAAGTTTTCATATGACTCAGCACTGACCAGCTCTGTGCTGAATACGTTAGCTTTGGCACTAATGCCCAGCGCTTTGAGCAAAGTTTGCGAGTTATCAGACAAGGCCAGTTCGTAAAGTGGACGTACCGACACATTGCGACCACCCGCGACCTGCTCGGCCACCAGGGTTGAGGCCACCGTGGTCAAGGCATTAGCCTGGAAGCTGGCATCAGCGACGCCGTCAGAATTGCTGGCATAAGGTACTTGTACGTAAGTCAGGGTAGTAAAGGTGGTGCCATCTAAAGGCGCACCAGAGAGCATGTCCCCCATATCCACACCGGCACAGCTGATTGCATCGCAGACCATACTGGTACTGGCATCGGCTTTCACTTCGACTTTCAACATACCGTTGATACCAAAGCCCTGCTTTCCTTCAACGCTGAAACTGATCTTGCCGTCGGCATCAGTTCTGTCGCCAGAGCCCATGCTGATATCAGAACCGTTCATTTGCGTGACTGTCACCAATGCATTACTCAGGGTGCCTTTAACCGCAGAACCACTAATATCGGCGGAAGTGGTATCAATGACCACGGGGATATTGGCAGGATCGGCTTCGCCTGCGCCACCACATCCATATAAACCGCTCATGGCGAGCGCAATTACTGCATACAACTTGTTGTTTTTAAAATGTTTCATTGTAATTCCTCTGAATCTTTTTACGGCTGCCCACTTACGCAGGCAGGCCCTTAGAACCTGTAGGTAGCACCCATGTAGAAACGACGACCACTGTAGGCATTCTGGATAAAGCGGTTATCCGTATCGTTGCCAAGGTGTCGGTAGGTGTCCGATTTGGTCAGGTTGATCACTGAGGCTGACAGCACCAGATTGTCGGTCAGGTTGTAGCTGGCGTTCACATCCACCTGGTCGTAAGCTGCCGTGTAGAAGTTGGTTTCCCAGGAAGCGGAATAGCCGCCTACACTCGGGCCCCGTTTGTTATATGAAGCACGTACACTAAACAGGTCATCTTCATAGAAAGCAGACAAGTTCCATTGATACTTGGAGCTGCCGATTAAAGGCGACTCACCGACCTTCTGGCCATCCAGTTCTACGTTGGCCTGATTGGTGTTGTTGCGCGTGTAGTTTGCGTAAAGACCAAAGCCATTGTCGAAGAAGTGCTGCCAGAATACTTCGGTACCTTTAGAGCTGGCGTTAGTACCATTTGCCACTGTGCTAAAGTCGCGAATCAGCAGATTGTCGCCACCCGCGTTAACCACCTTGTCACCGGCATTTGGCAGGGTGAACTGCACTTCAGGCAGGCTTCGGGTAGTGTCGATAATCAAAGGCACGACAAAGTTGTCTACGTCCTTTTTGAAAAACGCAATACCAAAGCCCGAGCCTTCGCCGTAGTAATATTCCAGTGACGTATCAAACTGGGTTGACTCCAGCGGCTTCAGATTGGAGTTACCACCTGACCCAGTCCAGCCCTCGGAATCACGAATAGTATCGAAGTCATCAGCAGCAGAGCGGTCTGCAGAGTATTCGTTAGAGGTGTAGGTCAGCGTCTGGAACTGGCCGATTTCATCATAGCCAGGTCTGGCCATCACTTTGGCCGCTGCTACACGCCAAACCCAGTTGTCATCAATATCCCAGACTAAGTTGAAGCTAGGCAGAATCTTGTTCTGAGTATTCTCTTTTTCAATGTAGACGAACTCTTCTACACGTTGCTCATCCTCGGGTAGCATGTCACCGTTAGCATCTTTCCAGTCCAGGCGGTAGTTAATCTTGTCAGATGAGCCAGAGGTAGTGGTAGTGCGCACAAAACGCAGGCCTAAGTTACCGCGTAAACTCTTGTAGCGGTAATCCGCCTGCATATAGGCCGCGGTGATTTCTTCTTCTACGCCGTAAACATAGTTAGGCTCAATACGGGTGTACTTGACGAAGTTGTCCACCAGATGTTGCTGATACTTGTGCCAGTCAACGGCAGGGAACAAGTTGGTATTAATCACATCCGACAGATTGCCAAGGGATTCAGACTTCACCACTTTGGTGATATCCGGAATACCGCCATTACGCGAGTAGTCATCATCCAGATTAATCCCACCATCTGCTTCTGCGGCAGCAATATCAAAGTCTGGCGCCAGATAGAAGGTATTACGGGTATCGCGGTGAATCTTGCCGTTACGGTATTTAGCACCGAAACGCAGGGTGTCAACTATGCCCCAATCAACGTAGTAATCCACATCCAGGCTCGCATACTTCTCTTCCTGCGTGCCAGTAACAAAGCTTGAGTCGGTTGCGCCTACGTCTGCTTCCCCACCAATACCTGCCACCAGATTATTGATCATATTAGGATCCATATAGGTGGTCATACGGTGGCCGGACAGGTCGTAGCCATAGAACAAAGACGCTTCGTTGGCATAGTAAGCCGCACGGTATTTTTCAGACGGGCCACCTTCGGCTTCCGTCTTACCGAAGGTTAGCCTGGCCTTATAATTGTCACCCTCGTAGCTGGCGAAGAAGTCGAAGGTATCTGAGGTTGATTCTTCAACTATGTACTCACCGTTAATTCTCGGAATGGCCGACAATCGTTGCCCACCGGACGTGCCAACTGAATAATCAATGCCGGTGACATACTCTGCTTCGGCATCTACGCGAATATCGGTCCAGAAATTGTCATTGTTGTTCCACTCGGGGTATTCCAACTGGTTCAGAATCGCATTTTGACCAAGGGTGAACTTAAAGTAGTTCATACCAAATTCGAGGCTGTCAGTTACCCGCCACTGGGCAGTAAACTGATAACCTTCGCGCTCGCGATTCTCTTCCCAGATTTCTTGCACCATACTTTGTGGCGCGTAACCTTTAGCCCCACCTTCAACCAGTTGGTTGTCCTGGCGCTCCTGATACAGGAAGTTTTTATTGATGATATTTACCCGCGCGCTTTGCGAACCATTAGTACGATCCTGGCGGGTATAACCGAACAACATACCGAAGTTTTCGTCGTCGTTTTTCCACGAATAGATACCGCTAAACTGCGGCTCATACTTGTCGGTAATATCAGAGTTGGTGTATTCGACATTCAATACACCGGAATTCTTGTCCATGCTCAGCGGCTTGCGGCTGTGCATCAATACGGTACCACCTATACCGCCCTCATCCAGACGGGCTTCAGATGATTTAAATACCTCTACCCGCTCAATCATGGTGGAAGGCAGCAATGCATAGGAGAAGGAGCGGGATGGCTCACCAGGAGAAGAGGCAATAAAGTTGCCGTTAAGCTGGGTAAAGGTCAGGTCAGAAGACAAACCACGAATACTTACCGTTGCCCCTTCCCCGCCATCGCGCTGAATCACCACACCGGGAACACGCTGCAACGAGTCGGCGACGTTTTTGTCCGGAAACTTACCAATATCTTCGGCGGTAATGGCATCGACCACCGCATTAGAAAGACGCTTAACCGCCAGGTTTTCTGAGGCAGAGGCACGGATCCCCCTAATCTCAATGACCTCTGTCTCTTGCGCTTGTTGTTGCTCGCTGGATTCCTGCGCCTGGGCTGTTGCCCCAATGGCAGTCAATACAGATAAGCACAGCAGGGATTTGGCAAAACCTCTTGAGGGCGAGGTATTTTTTGTTGTGTTCCAGGTAGCCATTGGCTTCTCCACTTGCATTAATGTAATCGTAAACACAGAATTAACAACAAGACACAATAGGTCTTTAATTTCAGTGAGTTACACTTTTACTTAGATTTTACACATTGCAATCAATCACGAATCCAAAATGTAATCGATTACAAATTGGTTAAAATACTAGCCCCAGTACCAAAACCTGTCAACGTTCCAAAAGGTGAGAAATAACAAATCCTTAACCACTGCCACTTAATGAAGCATCAAAGATAAGCCCAACCAATTGATTTAAATTGGATTTTTAATTGTAAAAAATTAGTGAGACAGAAAACTAAGTTGTTTAAAAATGTTACTTCAGGCTAGGTAAAGAAAACTCAGTCTATTGAAAGCGAAGACCGCCAGGCAGACTCTTTGCCCGTGAATAGCCTTTGGTTCCACAATTCAGGCGGTGGAGAAAAATAGCGGGCCAGGCTTAGCTATCCAATAAATAGCCAATTGGCGTTATCCGGCACCGATCTTTAGTGTGGAGCCACGTCACCACCAGCCCCATCGCGGGATTTCAGGCCTTGGCCGGCCCCGTGCTTCCGCGCTCCAATAGCTGAAAGGGCAATATTTCTCTTGTGCGCGACAAGGGTTGACGATTTATAAGCTGGATAAGCACATCCACCGCGCGGCGGCCCATTTCATAGGCGGGTTGGTCAACGGTTGTTAGCGGTGGATCCATATAAGCCGAGACTTTGACATTATCAAAACCGGTCAAAGATACGTCCTCAGGCACGCGTAAGCCTTGGCGTTTTAGTTCATACAGGGCACCTATGGCGATATCATCGTTGAAGCAAAAAATCGCCGTGGGCGGGGTGTCCCGTTTCAGTAATTCCTGCACACCTTCAATGCCGGTTTCAATGCGGTAACTGCCACCAACCAGCATATCTTCTGAGAAGTCTATGCCCTCTTCGTTCAACACACTTTTAATCCCTGCCAGTCGGTCATGGTGGATCTGACTGGTACGTTGACCGGCAATAATACCGAAGCGGCTATGTCCGTAGCTAATCAAATGATGAGTCAACGCTCTGCCAGCAGCATAGTTATCAAGCTCAATAAAAGGATAGCGACGCTCACCTTCTATGCGTTCACAGACACTGACCATAGGCACTTTTTCAGCCAAAGCTGCGTCATTGGCAGAGAAGGGAAAAGAGTGGTCAAGCTGAATCAGTCCGTCAGCTCGGTTGGTCAGTACCATACTGGCGTATTCGTTTTCACGGTTGGCTTTGCCTTGCGTATCCCCGAGTAACACTGAGTAACCTTTTTCCTGTGCAGCCTGCTCGATGCCCTCGATAATGCGCATAAAGAACGGGTTTACCAGGTTAGGCACCAGCACCACGATGGAGTTGGATTTACCGGTTTTAACACTAGTCGCCAACCAATTGGGCCGATACCCCGCCAACTGAACCGCTTTCATCACTTTTTCCCGGGTGTTCTCTGTCACCAGCTCAGGATTCTTGAGTGTCCTGGATACTGTTGCCGTTGAAACACCGGCTAATTCACTTACCTTTTTTATATTAGTCATGAACGCTAACGATTCCTGTTGTTTGCTGGGCCCTTCCATCGGCTGAGGCAATGCACACCTGTCCTTCTGTTTATATAATTTCACCCCATAAAGGCAATAGCAAGTATAGATGTAATCGATAACAAAAATAACATATCGTAAGATAATAACGCCAAAATCAACCGTTATAGCCGTTTTTATTTGGGTTATCGGTTGAAATGACATTTTGATCTAGACGTTCCAAATGTAATCGATTACAGTTTTACGAATTGTTAACCTGACCCTGTTACAGACTCTACATTTGGGTCACAATTGAGTGGAACATGAAAATGCGTAATGCCTGCCTTGTCGCGGTCAGCCTGTCATTACTGGCCTGCGCCAACCAGACACCCCAGCAATCGCACCAGACCAAGGTCAACCTGGTGGCCGAAGATTTGGTTCAATATGTTAATCCCTTAATGGGTACGGATTCCAAGTTCAGCTTGTCCAATGGCAATACTTACCCAGCCATCGCTACGCCTTGGGCCATGCATTTCTGGACACCGATGACAGCGCCTATGGGCGACGGCTGGACTTATAAATATGATGACGACACCCTGCGTGGCATCAAACAAACCCATCAGCCTAGTCCCTGGTTAAATGACTACGGTGCGTTTTCACTGATGGCGGTAACAGGGTCATTGAAGTTTAAAGAAGACGAGCGTGCTTCATGGTTTTCCCATAAAGCCGAACAAGCCAGTCCTGACCACTACTCGGTTTACCTGGCCGATTATGACACCAGCATGGAAGTGACGCCCACAGAGCGGGCCGCACAATTTCGCTTCACCTTCCCGGATACCGAACAGGCATATATTCTGCTGGATGCCTTTAATAAGGGCTCAATGGTGAAAATTCTGCCTGAGCAACGCAAGATTGTCGGCTATGCGCGTAACAATCATGGCGGAGTGCCGGAGAACTTCCATAACTACTTCGTGGTGCAGTTTGATAAAGATTTCGAACTGACTCACACCTGGCACGATGACTGGACGCTGCAAGAAAACAGCCTGAGCAGTAAAGGTGAGCATGTCGGCGCTATCATCGGCTTTAAGACCCAAAGAGGTGAGCAGGTGCATGCCAAAGTTGCCTCTTCCTTTATCAGCCTGGAACAGGCCGAGCTAAACCTGCAACGAGAAATCGGCCAGGACAGCTTTGCCCAGACGCAAGCCAAGGCAAGAGCAACCTGGCAGCAAGAGTTGTCCAGAATTCGGGTAGAAGATCAGGACCTGGATCAGGTACGCACTTTCTATTCTGCTTTGTACCGGGTGCTACTGTTCCCTCGTAAGTTCTATGAATACGATAACAACAACCAACTGATACACTACAGCCCCTATAACGGCGAAGTACTGCCCGGTTATATGTTCACCGACAACGGTTTCTGGGATACCTTCCGTGCCGTCTTTCCTTTCTTCACCCTGATGTATCCTGAACTGGATGCGCAGATTATGGCGGGGCTGGCCAACACTTATAAGGAATCCGGTTGGCTACCTGAATGGGCTAGCCCTGGTCATCGCAACGTCATGGTTGGGTCAAATTCCGCCATCAATATTGCCGATGCTTACTTAAAAGGGATCCGCGGTTTTGATATGGAGACCCTGTACCAGGCGGTGAAGAAAAACGCTGAGGTCAATGAAGGCCGCCCAATGACGTCAGTGGGCCGTGAAGGTGTGGACTACTACAACAAGCTTGGCTATGTGCCTTACGATGTGGGTATTCATGAAAATGCAGCCCGCACCCTGGAATACGCCTTTGCCGACTTTAATTTGTACAAGCTGGCTAAAGCGCTTGGTAAAGAGCAGGATGCTGAGCTCTTCCGTCAGCGCTCTCTGAATTACCGGAATTTATTTGATCCTGACACAGGTTGGATGCGCGGCAAGAATGCAGACGGCAGTTTCCAGTCTCCCTTCAACCCGCTTAAATGGGGTGACGCCTTCACCGAAGGTAATGCACTGCACTACACCTGGTCGGTATTCCACGATATCGAAGGCTTAAAACAGCTAATGGGCGGACAGCAAGCCTTTATCGATAAGCTGGACCAGGTTTTCGATATGCCACCGCTGTTTGACGACTCTTACTATGGTTTCACTATTCACGAGATCCGCGAGATGCAGATTGTCAACATGGGTAACTACGCCCATGGCAATCAGCCTATCCAGCATATGATTTATCTTTACAACCACGCTGGCCAACCCTGGAAAGCCCAGTACAAAGTGCGTGATGTGATGGACAAACTGTATTCCGCTACCCCTGATGGTTATTGTGGTGACGAAGACAACGGTCAGACGTCAGCCTGGTATGTGTTCAGTGCGTTGGGTTTCTATCCGGTAACCCCCGGCACGCCCGAGTATGTGATTGGCAGCCCGTTGTTTGACAAGGTCACACTCACCCTGGAAGACGGCAAGACCTTTGTGGTTGAGTCCAGCAACAATCAGGCTGACAGCCCTTATATCCAGCAAGCCTGGTTAAATGGCAAAGCGCTGAATAAAAGCTGGTTGGATCATCACGTGATTCAGGCCGGCGGCAAACTACATTTCGACATGGGACAAACCCCGAATAAAGCCTGGGCAAGCAGCAGTTCAGCCCAACCTTATTCTATGTCACTTGAGGCTTCACGCCACTAACGTATGGGCGCAGTCGCGCCCTTCATATAGCGAGACGAGATTATGGCAGGTTTTCAAACAGGTCAGGTAACAGGCGGGCAAGTGAACGGTGGACACTTTGCGTTTGCCGCCATGACCACGTTATTTTTCATTTGGGGCTTTATTACTGCCCTGAACGATATTTTGATCCCACATCTTAAGGAAGTGTTTTCTCTTAACTACACCCAGGCCATGCTGGTGCAATTTTGTTTCTTTGGCGCGTATTTTATTGTGTCGCCCTTTGCCGGCATGCTGATTGAAAAGATCGGCTACCGCCGCGGCATTATTACCGGTCTTTGTACTATTGCGGCAGGCTGTGCGCTGTTTTACCCGGCGGCAGAAGTCAAAGTATACGGCGTGTTTTTACTGGCACTCTTTGTTCTGGCCGCTGGCATTACGGTTTTGCAAGTCTCAGCCAATCCTTATGTGGCCATTCTGGGGCCGGAAAAAACCAGCGCCAGCCGTTTAAATCTGGCTCAGGCAGTGAACTCTCTGGGCCATACATTGGGCCCCCTGTTTGGCACTGTGCTGATTTTCGGTGCAGTCGGCGCGGCGATTAGCGCCGATGCGGTAAAACTGCCCTATCTGATTCTCGCTGGCGCTACGGTACTGGTCGCATTGTTGTTTAAAGCCATTAAGCTGCCAGATATACACGCCGACCTGCAACAGCAAGCCAAACCTAGCTGGTCAGAGGTACTGGAACATCGTCAACTGATGTTCGGTGTATTGGCCATTTTCTTATATGTGGGGGCTGAAGTCGCTATCGGCAGCTTTCTTGTCAATTACTTTGCCGAAGCACACATTGGTAACCTTAGCGCCAAGCAAGCCGGAGCCATGGTTTCCTACTACTGGGGGGCAGCCATGATTGGTCGCTTTATCGGCGCCGCCCTGACCCGCGTTATTGCGCCGATTTACGTGCTGGCGGGCAATGCCACCTTAGCTATTTGTCTGATTATTCTGTCCATCAACAGCGTTGGCGAGTTGGCCATGTGGTCTATTCTGGCCGTTGGCTTCTTTAACTCCATCATGTTCCCCACCATTTTCTCGCTGGCCATTGGTGGTCTGGGGCGGCTGACGTCTCGCGGCTCAGGTCTATTGTGTATGGCTATAGTCGGTGGCGCCATACTGCCTTTACTGCAAGGCATTGTGGCAGATCAAAGCTCAGTCCAAATCAGCTTTATCGTGCCTATGTGTGCTTACCTGTATATCGGCTGGTATGCCCTTTATGGCGTCAAGGCCTCCCCCAAAATTCAAGCCGCACAGGTGCAACCATGAAGAAAGTGTTGTGCTTTGGCGAAGCCTTAATTGATTTTCTTAACGTAGGCGCCGCTCATCAGGGCCCGCTGACCTTACCCGAGTTTCGCCAGTATCCGGGCGGCGCACCGGCCAATGCCGCCGTTGCCGTGGCTCAGCTAGGTGGCCAGGCTTTATTTGCAGGGCAGGTAGGGCAAGACCCTTTTGGTGATTTTCTGGCTGATGCCCTCAGCCAATATGGTGTAGATACGCGTTTTCTTTTACAACATCCGCACGCCAAAACCGCCCTGGCGTTTGTGATGCTGGATAACAGTGGCGATCGCAGCTTTTCCTTTCACCGCCATCAAACCGCTGATGTGATACTGGATAAGCAGCAGGTAAACCCCGAATGGTTCAGTGGCGAAACTATTGTGCATATTTGCAGTAACACCCTGACCACGGACCAAATAGCCGAATCAACGCAACATGTTGTGGAGTCTGCACGTCAGGCCGGCAATCTCATCAGTTTCGATGTTAACCTGCGGCACAATTTGTGGGCCGAGAATCAGGCTGATCGCTTGTTGGTCAATAAGCTGGTTGAGCAGGCAGACCTGGTCAAGTTTTCCCGCGATGAACTGGACTACCTGGCCGAAGGTGAGACTAGCGCCTACCTGGCTCGCTGCCTGAATGCCCAATGCCAATTGCTGTTGGTCACCGATGGTGCCAATCGGATTGACTACTATACCGCCTCTCACCAGGGCAGCATTCAGCCTCCCAGTGTCAAAGCCGTGGACACCACCGCCGGTGGCGATGCCTTTATCGGAGGCTTCCTTTACGGCTTGAGCTGCCTTCCTAACAGCCATAAGATTTTCGTCCAACCGGCAGAACTTGAATCCCTGCTGTTATTTGCCAGTCATTGTGGCGCCTATGCCGTAACAAAACCCGGTGCATTTCCGGCCTTGCCGGACCTGAACAATATACAAGCGCAATTGCGCGCCCATGGACATGAACTTTCAGCATTCAATCCCGCTTTATTCCGGAGCCAGGTATGAATTTCCTATCCCAAGACTTTCTCATTGAACATTGCCAGAGCATTCTGGATTTCTATACCGACAAAGTGGTAGACACCAGTGGTGGATATCATCAGAACTATCTGGATGACGGCAGACTATTCGACACAGATTTTAAACAGCTAGTCAGTAGTACGCGGATTATCGTCAACTATGCCTTGGCCGGGATGCTGTTTAATCGTCAGGATTATCTGAGTATTGCCCGCCACGGCTTGAACTACCTGGAAAAGGTGCACTGGCAACCGGACAGCCAGACTTATGCCTGGACCCTTAAAGACCATCAGCCGCTGGATATGACCCAGCAGGCCTATGGTTATGCTTTCGTGTTGTTAGCTTATGCCGCCGCCCGTAAAACCGGCTTGGTCAGCGATAACAGTAAATTATTGATGGTTTACGATCTGCTGGAAAAGCGCTTCTGGCAAACCGAATACGGCTTATATGCCGATGAAATCAGTCCGGCTGGAGTGCTGAGCAGCTATCGTGGTCAGAATGCCAATATGCATTTGTGTGAAGCTATGCTGGCAGCTTACGAAGCAACAGGTCTCAGCCAGTTTTTGGAACGTGCCAAATTGCTTGCGCACAATATTGCTGTGCGTCAGGCCAATCTCACCGATGGGCTGGTATGGGAGCATTACACACCAAGTTTCCAGCCAGATTGGGAATACAATAAAAACGATCCGAAGAACCTTTATCGGCCTTGGGGTTTTCAGCCAGGCCACCAAACCGAGTGGACCAAGCTGCTATTGATCCTTCATCGTCATGCACCGCAGGATTGGCTGGTAGAACGCGCTAAATCGTTGTTTGATCGTGCCTATCAACAAGCCTGGGATGCACAAGAAGGTGGTCTGGTGTATGGTTTTGACCCACAAGGTAATTGGTGTGACGACGACAAATACTTCTGGGTACAGGCCGAAAGCTTTGCCGCGGCAGCTATGCTCTACAAAGTCACCGGTGATAACAACTATCTGGAGCAGTATCAGGCACTGTGGGAATACAGCTGGAAGCACATGGTAGATCACCAATACGGTGCCTGGTTCAGAGTGCTTAGAAGAAATAACAGCAAGTATTCCAACCAGAAGAGTGCTGCCGGTGCCAAGTGTGACTATCACACCTTGGGCGCCTGCTTTGAGGTACTGCGCGACTTAGGTGTTACGGCTCTGAAGTAACAGGCCGGGCAGAGATAGCCTGTCTACAGGCAGGCTGTCTGCCAGACAACGATGAGGATGTCATGAAAAGAATTGTCACCTTGCTGCTGGTCACTCTACTGTCAGCATGCAATACTCCTTCGACCAACCAGACGGCTTCAGACAAGCTCGATCCGCTGAACTTTGTTGACCCATTTATTGGTACCGATGGCAAAGGTAAAACCTATCCTGGTGCCACCGTACCTCATGGCATGGTGCAGCTAAGCCCCGATAATGGCCGTACCGGCTGGGACTGGATAGCCGGCTACTTTTATCCTGACAACATTATCGCTGGTTTCAGCCATACGCATTTATCCGGCACTGGCGCAGGTGACTTGTACGACATCTCTTTTATGCCGTTAACCCGTCCCTTTAAAAAACTGAAAACAGAAGGCGGCCCTGAAGATGGCACCATTATCTCGCATTTCAGTCATGAACAAGAGCAAGCCAGCCCGGGCTACTATCAGGTACTTTTGCAAGATTACGATATTAACGTTGAACTAAGTGCCGGTGTTCGCAGCGGTATACAGCGTTATCAATACCCTGAAAATACTAAACAGGGTGTCATTCGCCTTGACCTTGCCTACAGCCGCAATTGGGACAAAACCCTGGCTACCCATGTGGAGATCTTCGACCACTATAGTATTGGTGGTTATCGACGCTCTACCGGCTGGGCCAAAGATCAGAGAGTGTATTTTTACACGCGCTTTTCTCGCCCTATCGCTCAACATCTGATTCAAGCCAATGGCCGCACCCTCACGCAGTCTAAGGGCTTTGGTGAAGATCTCAGCCTGGAAATGGACTTTGAATTAAGTGGTGACAACAGCATCCTGGTGCATACCGCCATCAGCTCGGTCAGCATAGAAAACGCCAAAGCCAATCTGGAAGCAGAAGTGCATTTATTGGACTTTGAGCGCACCAAGCTGGCTGCTGAGCAAGCCTGGCGGGACGAACTAAGTAAGGTCGTGGTTGACGCCACGCCGGATAACCTCAAGCAGTTTTATACCGCCATGTACCACGCATCACTGGCGCCACGGCTCTTCTCCGACCTGGATGGCAGTTATAAGGGCCCGGATGGCCGTATTCAGCAAAGCGGCAAGTACCCTCGCTACGAATTTTTCTCCTTGTGGGATACCTTCCGTGCTCTGCATCCCTGGAAAACCATCATCGACCAGCGCCGCACCCGCGAGATGATGGACAGTATGATGGCTCACTATCAGGTGGCTGGGCGCTTGCCTGTGTGGATATTTCAGGGCAACGAAACCGACATGATGATGGGGTATCACTCAGTCCCCGTTTTGGTGGACGCCTACTTAAAGGGATTGACCGACATTGATGGTGAAACCTTGCTTAGCGCCGTGTTGCAAAGCGCTGAACAAGAAGAGTTTGGTTTACAAAGCTACCAGAAGCTTGGCTATGTTCCCTATCCCGAACGTAAATGGAACGTGGCCCTGACCTTAGAGTACGCCTTCGATGACTGGGCTATCGCCCGTTTGGCCAAAGCACTGGGTAAAGAGGGCATCTACCAGCGCTTTGCCAGGCGAGCACAGAACTACCGGCACCATTTTGACCCGCAAAGCGGTTTTATGCGCGCTTTGGACGAGCAAAAGCAATTCCGCCAACCTTTTGATCCCAATGCCTATCATCCAGAAGATTACTGTGAAGCCAATGCCTGGCAATACAGCTTCTTTGTACCACATGATGTTGAGGGTATGGTGGAAATGATGGGTGGCCCGCAAAAGGTCAGCGCCAAACTGGATGAGATGTTCAGCACAGTGCAGGATCTCGAAACCTTCCCGGAGTGGATTTCGGGTTATATCGGCCAATATGTGCATGGCAACGAACCCAGCCACCATGTGCCATACCTGTATCAGTATCTTGGCGAAGGGCAGAAAACCCAGAAGCTGGTCAGGCAAATTATGGATGAGCTTTACAGCACCGCCCCGGATGGCCTGGCAGGCAATGAAGACGCAGGGCAAATGTCGGCCTGGTATCTATTCAGCGCCCTGGGCTTCTACCCGGTCGATCCGGTATCCGGCGAATATGTACTTGGCAGCCCTGAAGTACAAAGTGCTGACATTCATCTGGAAAACGGCAAGGTATTTAAGATCCGCACAGAAAATCAGGGGCCGCAGCAGGTCTATGTGAAATCCGTGACCTTAAACGGTAAAGCATTAACAGGCTTTCGTCTGCGTCATAGCGATATTATGGCAGGCGGTGAACTGGTATTTAGCATGAGTGAAAAACCATGAAGACGTTGTTCTTTGGCCTGCTATTGGCCAGCACTAGTGCGCTGGCTGGCAACAGCCAGCATGTGAATCCCTTTATCGGCACCTCAAATTTTGGCGCCACCCACCCTGGCGCTCAGTATCCCAATGCCTTGGCATCGGTTTCACCTTTTAATGTGGCCTATGGCGACACCCTCAATAAGTTTGAAAAGGACGCCGCCTGGAACTCCAGAGTGTATATCCATGAGAATGGTTATCTCACCGGGTTCAGCCACTTAAATCTAAGCGGCGTGGGCTGCCCCGAAGCCGGCGTGATGTTGTTGATGCCTACCACCGGAAAGCTAAATCTGGATGCCAGGGAATACGGCAGCACCTATTCGCAAGAGCAAGCCAGCCCGGGTTACTACAGCAGTATGCTGGACAAGTACCAGGTAAAAGCCGCACTAACCAGCACCCTACGCAGCGGGCTTAGCCGTTTTACCTTCCCGGCCGGACAGTCGCATATTCTGCTGAACCTGGGACTAGGCCTTACCAATGAAAGCGGCGGCTCATTAAAGGTGGTGTCAGAGCAGGAAGTAGAAGGCAGCCGTATGCTCGGCACCTTTTGTTATAACCCTGAAGACGTGCGACCGGTTTATTTTGTAGCCCGCTTCAGTAAAGCGGCGGCTGAATTTGGTGCCTGGAAGAAAATGCCCAAGTACCAGAATGTGGAAGCCGACTGGATCCACTATAACGACAGCATTAAACCTTATCCGGGCTTTCGTCAGACCTTATCCGGTGATGACATAGGTGCCTGGTTTAGTTTTGATACCTCTGCCAATGAAGCCATTGAGGTTAAGCTGGGTATCTCTTTTGTTAGCATCGAAAATGCCCGTGCCAACCTGGATGCAGAACAACCCGGCTTTGATTTTGCCAAGACCCGTCAGGCCGCGGTTGATGCCTGGGACAAACTGCTGGATAGGGTTGAAGTTGAAGGCACGGATACCAACAAAACCCTCTTTTATACGGCCCTTTACCATAGCTTGATTCATCCCAATATCCTGCAGGATATCAATGGTGACTATCCTTTGATGGGCCAGCAAGGCATGGGTAACAGCAAGCGGAATCGCTACACGGTGTATTCGCTATGGGACACCAATCGTAACCTGCACCCCTTATTAAGCTTGCTTTACCCCGAGTTACAGAGCGATATGCTCAACTCAGCCGTGGCCATGGCTGCTGAGAGTGGCTGGCTGCCAAAGTGGGAGCTATACGGCATGGAAACTCAGGTTATGGTTGGCGACCCTGCCACCCCGATGCTGGCAGATAGCTATCTGCGCGGTATCCGCGATTTTGATATACGCAGTGCCTATCAGGCCATGGTCAGAGCGGCCGAACAACGTCAGAACAATTTACTCAGACCAGAGAATGCCGACTACCTGGACTTAGGCTATGTTCCTGTCGATGATGAAGGGCCTTATGACGGCAGTGTCTCTACCAGCCTGGAATACTATCTGGCCGATTTTAATCTGGCCCAGCTGGCCGGCGCACTGGGAAAAACCGAAGACCAGCAGAAGTACCTCAGCCACGCGATGAACTACCGTAAGTTGTTTGATGCCAGCACAGGTATGCTGCGCCCTAAAAATCGCAGTGGACAATGGCTGACCCCTTACGATCCAGAGCTTGGTAGAAACTTCGAGCCGGCACCTGGGTATATCGAAGGCAACGCCTGGAATTATCGCTTTTATGTGCCTCACGACACACTAGGTCTGATTGAACTACTGGGTGGCCAGAACAATTTCCTTAACGCACTAGACGCCACCTTCGATACCGGTAATTTCGATATGGCCAATGAGCCGGACATTACCTACCCCTTCCTATACAACTATCTGGACAATCAGGGCTGGCGAACGTCGCTGAGGGTTAAACAGCTGATTGCTGAGCACTATGGGAACCACCCAGCCGGCCTGCCGGGTAATGACGATACCGGCACCATGTCGGCCTGGTTAGCCTTTGCCATGATGGGAATTTACCCGGTCAGCCCAGGGGTAATGGACTATGCCTTGTTTGAACCCAGCTTTGACAAGATCACTGTGCATCTGAATTCAGATTACTACCCTGGCGGCAGCCTGGTGATAGAAAGCAGAAAAAAGAACAAAAGTTCTAATACTAACGCTCAAATTAAATTCCAGCAGAAAGATTTAGAACAACCATTCTTAAGCCATCAAGCGCTGGTGAATGGTGGTCGGTTGGTTTTCCAATAGCCGCGCTATTGGCAACCAGAATGGCTGATGTAACTGTGCAGGGCTTTTGCCCGGCATCCACTGCCAGTCTATGGATTTGTTACCGCTAAGGAGCTTAGAAATGCCTAAAGTCACCAGTGTTTTGTTGTTGGTATTAAGTACCTGCTATGTTGGCAGCTTAAAGGCACAAGCACTTGTGGTGGAGAGCTTTAACCTGCGTTACGACAATCCCGCCGATGGCGCTAACGCCTGGCCTCATCGACGGGCAATGGTAAAAGAGCATCTGCAAAATCTTCACCCCGATTTGGTCGGCCTTCAGGAAGTGTTAGCCCACCAGTGGCAATGGTTGGGACAGCAGCTACCAGAGTACGGGCAGTTAGGCGTGGGGCGGGATGACGGTAAACAAGCCGGGGAGTTTGTCCCTGTACTCTATCGCCTCGACAGACTGGAATTAAAGAAGAATGGATATTTTTGGTTATCGGAAACCCCGGATAAAGTCGGTTCTATAGGCCCTGGGGCTCACTTACCACGCATCACCAGTTGGGCATTGTTTTACGATAAGCAAAGCCAAAACAGCTTTTGCTTTTTTAATACCCATTTTAGCCATGTGAGCGACAATGCCCGGCAACATGCGGCAAAACTGCTGCTGGCGCAAATCACCAACCTCTGTGAGGGCTTACCGGTAGTTATTAGCGGAGATTTTAATGCCAGCCCTTCTGATACAACTTACCAACTACTTACTGAAAGGCTGAGCGATACCGCCGATAAGTTGGCTCCGGCCACTTTCAACGGCTTTGGCAAGGCAAAATCTGCTGCGCGAATTGACTACATTTTTACCGATAAGGCTATCGGCAGTTCACAGTATCAAACCCATCAAGTCATAAAGGACGGGGTGTATATCTCCGACCACTTCCCTATTTCGGCAAAGCTAATATTCTAATTGCTTCATCACCACCCAGCTGGCGGATAACATCAAGAGAATCAAAATCTTAGATGCGCGGTGGTAGCTATTAAACCCTTCGTATATTTCGTGTCCTTCGTGTTGATTTGCATTTTGTTTTCTCACCAATAAGATCAGAAGAACACGAAGGGGGAATCTTCCCTTAAATCAACCACTTGCTTATGGCCGAGAGAGTGATATCAATCAAAGTGAGAGCCTGGGAGAGCGATATCACTAAAAATGACAACCTACAGGCCAACTAAGCTTAGCAGGCACCAAGCAAAGGTAAATGCTTGCGTTTGTGATAGGTCAGTGCAAGGTGCAAGCAATGTTTGATAGCGGCCTCAGGAAGGGAGCCACTAACAGGTAGCAGTAATGCCCGGTTTCCCTCAAATTCAAAGGATTGCGGGTACAATTCACGAAATGTTTCCACCAATTGGGTTTGGCAGTGGAAATACAATTGAATCATCTCTGGGCGACCAGCTTTCCAGTCCATTCTCACCGTGCTGCCGCCTTGTACCGAATAACTGGGTTCTGCCCATTTCAACGATTCGCTGACAGGATTTAACGCTTTCTCGGCTGCGATGTCATACAGCCATTGGCGCAACAGAGAAAAGACGGGTCGAACTTCTGCCGGGTAGCTATCGATTTTTATCTGCACATCAGTATTCATTGCCAATCCCTTTGACTCTGTCTATTTAGCTAAGGCCGTCCTGCAGCTCCGACACAAACACATACTTGTCACCACGATAGACCGAACGGGTATATTCCACCGGCGAGCCGTCGTTTAAGTAGGTTTGACGCTCAATGCGCAGCACCTCGCTGCCGTCTTTTACTGTTAGTAGCCCAGCTTCTATAGGTGATGCCAATGAGGCGCGCAGCTTCTGAGTACCTTGCTTAGGGTGTTTGCCGTATTCTCGCAGGGCCTGGTAAAGGGAGTCCTGCACTACATCGGGAGATGGCAAGATGGCGGCAGGGATCACTGCGTGCTCAATGGCTAAAGGTTCACCGTCAGACAAGCGCAAACGGCTGAATCGCATCACGGGTTCGCCTTCACTCAAGCCTAAGTGCTTGGCTTCGTCCTCAGTCGCCTTGGCCAGACTTTTTACCAGCCACACCGAACTTGGCGATTCACCACGACTTTTGGCATCAGCAGTAAACCCGGTCAGGCGCTGACCAGATTGTTCCCGGCCTGGGGCGATAAAGGTTCCGGCTCCCTGGCGACGCACCAACAGACCTTCCTCTATAAGTTGCTCCAGTGCCTTACGTATGGTCACCCTTGAGGTGCCGGTAATTTCCATCAACTCACGTTCGGAGGGCAAGGCCTGGCCGCTTTTAACCACACCATCATCAATCAACTGGCGAATATGGCTAGCCAGTTGGCGATAAAGCGGCGTTGCATCATGCAGGTTTGGGGTCAATTGTTTTGGGAAAGTGTGCATCACTGCGGACCTTGTTTATAAGACTGCCGAACTCCGCCGACAATGCTCTGAGTAGGGTTAATGCCATTTACAACCTGGCAACGTTATGTAACAGAATATCTATTTTCAAACTGCAGTCTACTGTACAAACAAAAAAGGCGGCGACTAACGCCGCCGCCTTTCAGCAGAGGTTATGGACGGTAACGAACCGACAAACCAAATGAACGACCTATCACATCGTAATCACTCACTGTGCCAAACAAGTTGCCGGCCGCTTTAGGCATAGGCGGCTCCTTGTCGAACAGGTTGTCGATACCGAAGGTCAATTGCAGTTCGTCTGACACTTCCCATGAGGCTGCCAGATCAATGTAGTTCTGGGCTGAGATCGTATCAGTGGCATCCAGTGCATTAACGACATCGCCGATACGACGCCAGCTCAACTGTACATTAACCTCATCAATGAACAGGTCAATGGCGGCACGATGGCGATAATCGGCCTGCAGAATACTGGCAAAGTCGCCAGTACAGGCAGTACCAAAGGTACCTTTACAGTCACGAGCGGCAACCGTGGCGTTGTCCTGACGTTTCTGTTCGGTTACTACGTTACCCTGATAGCTGATTTGCAGGGTTTCGCCGAAACCTAGCAGTGAATCAAAACGGTAACGGGCACCAATATCAATACCGGATTGCTTCAGGGTCGCCAGGTTCAGGTCATTAACCAGCGTCTGGCTGATAAGACCGGTAGTGGGATCACGCAGTACCGCACCACACAGAGGATTATCTGCAACCGGGTTGTCGATATAACAGTTGGTCAGGGCAGCGATTGGCTGGATCTGACTTACTGCATCAGAAATTTCGATATCGTAGTAATCCAAAGTCAGGTCAAAGCCGTCAATGTAGTCCGGGGTGTATACCAGGCCCACAGTGTAGGTTTCCGCTTCTTCCGGACGGATATTCGGGTTACCACCGAAGGTGTAAACGGCCTTGGAAGTATCGAACACAGTACCAGGGGCGGCGGCACCGAATCGGGCACATTGCTCGGCATTACCACGACCATCTAAACAAGGATCACCGTCAAAACGGCCGCCTAAACGCGGTACGAACTGCGAACTGTTAGGGTCGAACAATGCCAGAGACAAAGCGGTTTCAGGGCCGGCAAACTCACCCAGGTTTGGTGCGCGAATCGCGGTCTGACGGGTGGCACGGAAACGCACGTCGTCATTGATAGTCCAGCTCAGCCCCAACTTGTTGGTATTAGCGGAGTCTGTGTTGGAGTAATCAGACATACGGTACGCACCTTCCAGGTTCAGCTCCTGAACGAAAGGCAGGTCAACCAGCAAAGGCACTAGCACTTCAGCGTAAAACTCTTTGGAGTCAAACTCAGCGTCCATATCAAAGATACCGCCCAGACCATAGGCCGTGCCGCTGCGCAGCGCGCTACCGGCGGTTTGGATGCCATGCTCTTTACGATATTCATAACCTACGGCGTAGCTCAGTGGACCGGCGGGCAATTCCAACAGGCCTAAGGTATCGCCGGAGAAGGTCAATGCCACAATGCTTTGCTCACGCTGGCGGTCAGAATGCAGTACTGGGTTGCTCAAGCTGCTCAAATCAGCGTCCGGACCGAAGATGTCAACGGAATTGGCAATAGCGCCGAAGCGGCTGTTACCGGCTGCGTCAAAGCGCACACCATTGTTATACACTGTTGCTTTACCGTCGGTACGGCCATATTGACCATAGAGATCCCAGGCGATGTTATCTGTAATATCGCCGCGCAAGCCCAGTTGGAATTGCAAGGTATTGCGCGTGGTTTTGGTGTGCTGCATACCAAAACCCAGGTTACGCTCAACATTAACCAGGGCTTCGCCATTGGCATCAAAGGTCAGCAGGTCGCGGAACTGGTCAGTGATAAATGCATTATCAGCACTGATACGCACCTGCTCGTTGACCGCCACAGGAGTTTGGCCAGTAGAACCTGCGCCGGTAACGCGCACCTGAGTGAACATAGCGCGGCCATAAGCTTCAACGCTATCTGCCAGGTCGTAATTGAAGAAAACACCGGCGCTTAAGCGCTTCAAGGGTTGGATCAGGAAACGTTCATTGGTTACATCCGTAGTTTGGCGTGTGGTAGAAAAATTGCCTGCATCATCAAAGGCAAAGAAATTACCACTGGCTACATCGGTAAAATTGCCACCCTGGCTGGCTACCAATGTTTTAGTGGCAGAAGTGAAATCACGCTCACCGGCCAACAGCTCCTGGCGCTCGGAGTAGCCCAGATAACCCGTAACATGGCCACGACCGTCATTGATGTCACCACCAAAAATCGCATCCATATTAAATTGCTCACCACCACCGCTTGGCATCTCGTAGCTGCTGGATAGCTCCAGTCCTTCATACTGGTCATCCAGAATAAAGTTAACCACACCGGCTACCGCATCAGCACCGTAAATAGCGGCCGCACCGCCGGTTAGCACGTCAACACGTTTGATCAGACCAGCGGGAATGCTGTTCAAGTCAACTGAGTTACGGAAGCTAAAAGGTGTGGCACGGGTACCGTTGATTAACACCAGTGTCCGGTTTTGTCCAAGACCACGTAAATCCAGCGTTGATGAACCCAAAGAGTCACCTACCGTGGCACCAGTGCTGTTGGCACCGCCTGCCGCCTGGGGCAACTTCACGGTGATATCTTCAACCGTTACCGCACGGTCCAGTTGTAACTGGGTTTTCTCAATGGAAGCAACCGGACTGGTTGCCGTCAGCTCACTGCGAGCAATACGCGAGCCGGTTACCTGAATAATTTCGGCACTTGTTTCTGCACTTTCCTGAGCCTGGGCACTGGCCAGCAAGCCGAACTGTGAGACAAAAGCAGTTGTAGCGGTACAGGCCAACAGCCTGGTAATTTTGTTCTTCTTCATTTAACGTCCTCTGCGATTATGACAATGGTATTAAATTGGTATTAAAAAATTTTGATACATCAGATACCATTAGTCAAACCATAGGCGCTTTTACTTTTCTTGTTTTGTAAGTAAATCTCTTGCAAACCTGAGTAAATCCAGTTTACAAGGCGGATTGCCGCTGTGTACAAGCAAACAGGAAAGTGTAGAGTACGAAGTTAATACCAATTTCCAGGCAGGAGACCGCAATGCATCGCCATATCGAGACACTTCAGCAACTTTCCAACAAACCAGAACGCTTAATTATCGGTTTGATGAGCGGCACATCCCTGGATGGTTTGGACGTTGCGCTGTGTAAAATCCATGGTGACGGCTTGCAAAGCAAAGTGGAATTGTTGGAATTCACCACAGTTGCGTATGACGACACTTACCGTAGGTTGATTCGCGATATCTTTTCCAGGCGTGATGTGGACTTACAACAGGTTTGCCTGCTCAACCCCTGGATAGGCACTCTGCACGGAGAAATGATCCTCGACTGCCTGAAGACCTGGCAACGTCAGCCTCAGGAAATCGATCTCATCGCCAGTCACGGCCAGACTATCTTCCATGCGCCTAAATCCCTGCATGGCGTGACAGCAATGCCAAATGCTACCTTACAGATAGGTGACGGCGACCATGTGGCGGTGAAGACTGGTATTATTACCATCAGTGATTTCCGCCAGAAGCACATTGCTGCCGGGGGCGAAGGCGCACCACTGGCGGTGTACGGCGATTTTCTGATCTTTGCCGACAACCAGGAAAACCGCGTGATGCTGAATATGGGCGGCATCGCCAACTTTACTTTCCTGCCTGCCAGCTTGGATGCACAGGCCGTATTCAGCACCGATGTGGGTACGGGTAACACCTTAATGGATGCGTATGTACAAAAGCATTTTACCCCAAAAACCTACGATGCCGATGCTGCTATTGCGCGTGCGGGCAAGATTAACCCCGCACTCCTCGGTGCATTAAAAGCCCATGACTTTTTTACCCAGGGCTTCCCCAAAACCACAGGGCCGGAGCTGTTTAATCTGGACTATCTGGCCCGCGCACAAGTCGCCAGCCATACCCAACAGCTCAGCCATGAAGATGTCATGGCCACCCTGAATCGTTTTTCTGCCGATATGATTGTGGACGCCCTGAATCGCTGTGCAGGGGCGCTGGGTGAATACCATTTGTATGGCAGCGGCGGTGGTGTGCATAACCCGCTGCTGATGGACAATATCCGCAGCCAGATCCCTCAGGTTAAAGTACATTCAACCAGTGAGCTGGGTATCAACCCCGATGCCAAAGAAGCCGTGCTGTTTGCTCTGCTGGCCAACGAATGCGTAGCCGGCGGTAAAGCCCAGTTTGGTAACGCCAGAGAAGGGATCCCCAGCGTCACTATGGGTAAAATCAGTTTCCCAGACTAATCAGCCTGACACGCTGATGTGAATCACTACAGGCTAACGCGGCTGCCATCCAGCAAGCCGCGGTAGCGCTTGCCGTTTTCAATCAGTAGCATTTCACCGTTTTCGCCGTTTTTAATGCCGCTGTCGATGGCAATGATTTTGCCGTCATAGAAGCTCGAAACATGCTCCTGAGTGGTATGCCCGACAACTATGCTGTTAACCCCGAAGTGGCTACGCAACGCATCAATGTCTTCGTTGCTAGCCTGTGGAAAACGAAAATAGCCACGATACCAGATAGGACCATTGGTCTTATGCAAGTAACGGGTAAAACCTTCCCTGGGATGGTCTTTATCTTCTATCAACTGGCCAGAGAACACCTGGTTAATCTCAGCGAGAGTCCTACCTTCTTTGGCAAGATCCGGATGCAAGCCACCATGCAAAAACAGCAGTTCCCCCACTTTGACCAGTACATTGCGACTGCGTAGCCATTGCCCAAGCACCGTGTCTTCACCATATAAAGCAGGGAAAGGCCGATTCAGCAACGTGGCAATTTTCTCATACTTTTCATTTAGATAACGAAGGTCACCATTGAGTACCATCATTTCATGATTACCCAGCAGAAAATGCAACTTGCCACCCGCTTCCAGCGCCTGATGCTGTAACTGGTATATCAACCACAGGGCTTCTGTTTGACGAGGCCCACGGTCAAAGATATCACCGGTAATCACTAAATGGCCCTGGCCAAACTGCCAGTTACCCTGTTTATCCATGATGCCATGTGCGGTCAGCAAGGTTTTGAATAGCTCAAACTGGCCATGAATATCACTGATGGCCGCCAGTTTCGAAGGCTGTGGATATTCCAGTACCGGGCGTTTCGCCGCTTGCGGTTGCAACTGTGCCTGTAAGCCACATTCTTCAATAGTGACGGCACTTTTCACTTCGGGAAGTGTCCTGGCTTTCGCTTCACCGGCACATACCCATAGTGCCTGCCAGTTTGGCAAACTGGTAAACACATAAGGGCCATCATCCAAGGTGTCAGCACTTATAATACCTGACGCACATACCAGAACGGCTGAAATCAACAAATGACGCATATTTATTCCCACCAACATATCCCATCCCTGTTTAGTTAAAGACTTGGCTTCCTCTGCGCGGACAAACAACCTGGTAAAAAATAAAACGGGCGCCGCAGCGCCCGTTTTAACGAGAGTGGAATTAGAACTTCAGTTCTGCACCCAGGTAAGCGAAGCGGCCTACACCACCGTCATACTCACCTTCATAGTTTCCGTCACCAGTTTCGACTACATCACCGGTATTAGGAACAAAGGGGCTTTCCTTACCAAATACGTTGCGAACACCACCGTATAGTTTCAGCGCCATACCACCATCCAAATCCAGGTTGTAGGAAGCCGATACATCATGGGTAATGTAAGAACCGTAGAACAAGTACATGGGTGTTTCGGGGTTAGCTACACCACCGGTACCGGCATCAAGCTTAGCTTGGTTCTCAGCGTACAATTCATTCCATGCTTCTACGCGGTCATAATCATCAACCACAGAGCTCTTATACTTGGTTTTCCAACGAATACGCAGATCATCATAGCGCCAGGTCACAGAGGCCGTTGCCCTGTCGGTAAAGACACCCGAGCTTAACTCGCCTTTGTATTCTACGGTTTCCAGACCATCGTTACCTTCATAGGTTGCTGAACGCTCGATAACGTGGGTGAAATTAAGGTTAAAGGACAGGTTGCCGTAGCTTTCTGTCTCATACTTGTAAGCCATGGAGATGTCATAGCCACGAGAACTTTCTTCTGCCAGGTTAAACTGACGCTGGATCAACTGGGTAATATTACCTTCAGAGTCACGGGTAATTTCGCCACAGAAAGGATTACCGTCACCAAATGGAACAGATGAGTCATAACACTCTTTCAGGATCTGCTCATTACCAATGGAGGTAATGGCATCCTCGATAGAAATGTCATAGTAGTCCAAGGCGATATTGAAGTTTTCCAGGAAGCTGGGCGCGGCGGTAATACCTAAGGTATAGGTATCTGCCGTTTCTTCCTTCAGGTTCTCGTTACCTGCGTTGGGTGAGTAGCCGGTATTTTCGTCAGTGAACTGACCGTACAGTTCAATGGCGTTAGCAACTCCTGGTTCCTGACGACATGCATCATGACCAGCACCAGTAGAGGTAGCGGTTACACCGTCACAGATATCAGAGAAGCTGTTGTAGTCGCCACGAGGAGGAGATACCAACTCGGTAATGTTTGGCGCACGTTGTGCACGAGCATAGTTAGCGCGGATAGCATAGCCTTCGGCCGGCTCCCACAATAATCCAGCACGATAGGAAGCCATCAGGTCAATATTTTTCTGGCTGTAGTCAGCTAAACGCAAAGACAAATCAAGATCTAAACGTTTAGCGGCTGTAGCGTCTTTTAACAACGGCAGGGTAGCCTCACCGAAGGCTTCCCATACCTTCACCTCTCCGGAAAAAGGCGGTACGTCGTTAAAAGTGATAGCCTGGCCACGCAATGCAACATCAGTATCAACTTTCTGTGTATCACGGCGATATTCAATACCAAAGGCAGAAGCAACCATACCCGCAGGCATCTCAAACAGGTCGCCAGTCATAAAGGCCTGAGCATTAAACTGAGTAATATCGGTGTTGATATAGGGATTGGCACGAATATAGTCAGCCGCTTCAGGGCTGATGCTGTTAATACCAAAAATATTGACCGGTACACACCCTTCGGCGCGAGCTTGCTCATCGGCACACTGAATAGTCGTACCGTCAGCCGCGTATTCAGCATCCAGACCTAAGGCCAGCTTGGTGATACTGATTTCATTAAAACGACGCTGTTCTTGTTTGAACTTACCGTAACCAACAGACGCTTCCCAATCCCACTGTCCATCAAACAAGGTACCTTGCAGGCCAGCAGCGGAACGAATAGTAGTACGAGTGTTCTCGGTGATAACATTGCCCACTTCGTCGAAGCGACGATCCCACGTCACACTTCTACCAGCCATTTCTGCGATTACCGCAGGTACAAATGGATTATTCGGGCTAATAGTGCCAGGAATAATCAGCTCAGATGCACCAGTTTCCGGGTTAATGCGCAGCTCATCATCGTTGTAATCCTGACCTTCTGGCGGATTAGTACGGCCAGACTTGTTCTTTGCGTAGTGAATTTGGAAAGTACCACGCAGATCATCAGTCAGGTCATAATTAACTTTGATGGCGCTGGCCAGTTTGTCGACGGGAATCTTCAGAATATCCCACTCGTAAGTATCATAGCCGTCACGCTCTTCTTTAAAGCCTTCTTTTAAATTATTGTCGGCGTCATACCACCAGGCATTACCTTCAAAACGGCCACCAGAGATATCATTACTACGTTCACGCCAGTCATCCATGGTGATGTCACGCATACATTGGTCGCCATCAATGGTGTTATTGGCGTTACACATTTTCTCTGCATCATAGTCAAAGCTTGACTCGTACTGAGAACGGTCACGATCCCAGGCCAACAAGCCAAACTGACGATCCCAGGTCACTGCAGCAAGCATGTAACCACGATCATCGTCGAAGCTGGCGCCATAGCCCGTATCGATAGTGAACTCACGACCACCACCTTCTGTAGTTTCACCGCCGCGCACATCGATCTCAAAACCGGTTTTATTATTTTCAGTGATAATGTTCACAACACCGGCAATCGCGTCAGAGCCGTACACTGCAGAAGCACCACCAGTGATAACCTCTACACGGTCGACCATGGCTGCAGGAATAGTGGCTAAACTAATGTAGTTGCCACTGTAGCTGTTGGATACCGCACGGCGCCCATCAATTAGTGTCAGGGTGCGGTCAGTACCCAAATCACGCAGGTCGATGGTGGACAAACCAGTATTTTGCACACTACCTTGCGTGTTTGTGTTGCTTGAGCCAGCGCTGATAGAAGGAATTTCATCAACCAGAATATCGGCCAGTTCACCCAGGCCGCTATCAACCAAGTCTTCTTTACCCATCAACATCATGGGGGTGGACATGGAGAAGCTGTCACGTTTAATACGTGAACCGGTAACAGCAATTTTTTCGACTTCCTTAACTTGCTGCTGCTCAACCTGTGCGGCATTGCTGCTTTGAGTGGCTGACACCTCAACTTGCTGCGCCATTGCTGAGGCACTGCTAAATACCGCTGCCTGAATAGCAAGGGTTAAGAGTTTCTTTTTCATTGGTTGTGTATCCCTAAAATAATTTTACTTTTACGGGTTTATTGCTCAGCGCCAGCGACTACCTACTGGCGGATATTTCCTTTTATTTAACCTGGTTAACAAGCACAATACAGTTGGGCTCTATTCTTCCCCAGTTATATCTCTATTTAATCTCTATTTGCGCTTTTTTCTTTCTATAACAATAAGTTGAATTCCACTGTAATCAAGGGTAACATTTGCTCACGCTATTGTGATTGCGGCCCATGCGGCAATTCGATACTCTGCCTTCACACTGTTCGACCACTGTTAAAAACAGCATAAAAACAACGCCATGCTTCAGCAAACCCCCTTCAGATTAGGTCAGTTCAGAGTTGAGCCGCTTGAATGCGCCATCTATCTGTCGGATTCAGATAAGCAGAGCTTGCAGCCCAAGTTTATCGAGGTGTTGTGTTACCTGGCTTCTCATTACCCTCGGGTAGTGCCACGCCAGGAACTGATTGAGCATATATGGCAAGGCAACGGCTACGTAGGAGAGAAGGCATTAACCAATGCCATCTGGCATCTGCGGCAGGCACTTAAACACCCGGATGGCAGTGAAAGTATTCAGACCATTCGTAAAAGTGGTTACCAGTTGCTGCGCGAACCTGAGTATCTGTCCCCCCCCAAGACGCTTGCACCAACGGCGTCAGAAACTTCTTCGACAAGCCAGCGCCGACGACACCGTCCGTTGTGGTTATGGGTACTCCCTCTGCCATTACTGCTCTTAGTGTTTTGGTGGCTGCAGACAGAGGAGCTGAGCCCCATTAGCGGTATCGAAGTTATCACCACCCAACCGGGGATGGAACTCTTCCCCGCGCCAACTCCTGACGGCAGGCATGTGGTGTATAAATGGCGTCGGCCGGACGGCAGCATGGACTTATACATGCAGGACACCCAGCAGCCCAATCTGTCTCCCAAGCAGTTAACCTTTGACGAAGAAAATGAAGGGCGTGCGGTCTGGGATATGACAGGTAAGGTGCTGTATTTCAGGCGTAAAAATGATGATCTTGAAACCTGCAACATGATCAAACTAGATGTACAAAGCCTGCAGGAACAAATTATTGGAAAATGTCCGCTGGGGGGCGACTTGCATTATCTGGATATCACCCCGGATAACAGCACGCTGGCTTACTGGGGCCTGGAAGGGGTTGCTGACAAACCGGCGGTTTATCGCCGCCGAATAAACAGTGAATCCAGTCAAACACCGGTATGTCTGACTGAATGTGATATGCGCGACCGGGATATGGCTTTTTCCCCTAATGGACAGTATCTGGCCATTAGTCGCCGTCTTAGCCGCTTCTCAGAAAATATTTATCTGCATGACCTGACTACTGGTCAGGAAAGACTGATGATTGAGGGCGAGTCCGATATTGTCGGCATAACCTGGCACCCGGATGGCAAGCACCTGGTATACGGTGTGCAAAGAGCAGATTCACGTTCTGGTTATCTGTTGAATGTCGTTACCGGGCGCTTAACGCCCTTGAATATTGAAGGATTCAGCTACCCGTCATTTGCCAAGAAAACACCCTGGTTGTATTTCCAGACACGCAGCGAGTTTTATCAGATTGCCTACCTGCCGCTGGCAAACGACCTGCCTTCCAGCCCATTTCCGTTTTTGCAGTCAGACTACAACCATAAGTATCCAGACTACTCAAATGCCAGTGACAGCATTGCCTATCTGTCCAACGAGTCAGGCAACTATGAAATATGGATAGCCGACGCCGATGGCAATCAGCGCCAGCAACTGACTGAATTAAAGCGCCCTGTGCTTTTTCCTAAATGGTCCCATGACGGCAAACGTATTGCCTTTCTGGCAGCAAACGCCGATGGCAGTGGTGACTCTTTGATGGTGGTTGAGGTCGCAACCAAGCGCATATCCCGGGTACCCAGCCCTTACAATGGCCATTACCGGGTCACCTGGACAGCCGATGACAGCGCTTTAGTCGGGTCTATTTACATGAATGAAGACACCGAAGAGCGTGAGCGGGAGCTCTTTCTGCTGCCCTTGGATGGCAGCCCTGTGACCCAGTTAACTTATGACGGCGGAAGACATGGTGTACTGCTTGAAGACGGCAGCTTGCTCTACACTCGCTCCGAGCCGGGCCTGTACAGACTGTCACCGGGCTCAGAACAAAGTGAGTTGCTGATCAGCGCAGAACAATTTGGAACTCGCTACTCCTGGACCTTAGCCGACGACGGCATTATCTATTTCACCGATCCAGGTACTCGTTACAAGGACATAAAACGCTATGACGCCCGAAGCGGCGAAATTAAGCCGATTCTGCGCCTGCCGGTGCCCGAGGTCGTTACAGAGAGTTCATTTAGCCTGGACAGCAAGCGGCAACGCCTGCTGTTCAGCAATACCATCAAGTATCAGTCAGATATAAAACGTCTTAAGCATCTTGAGCTGAACTAGCCTCGGCTTTAGCCGCGTCCAATAGCAAGCCATTCAAAGGTAAGGCCAATAAAGACGCTGCCTCGCGCTGGAAAGTCTCAAGAGACAAGTTTTGAATGGCCAACTCAAGTTGCTCCTGCCAGTCCAGCGTCCGCCCATAGCGAATATGGGTGCGCAGCTCAGCTTCCATATCAGCACTGTTTAAACGCCCCTGACGCAGGGCATCCAACAGGTTTGCCTTCAATGCATCGAACTCCATCTGGGTAAGTGCCTGCAGGCTAGGTACAAAGTCCTGATTAAACCGGGCAATCCGCCCATGCAATTGTGTGGCACTGGCTACCGGAGATTGGACGAAATAACCCAGATAATGAATGCCCCTGCGCTGTTCGGCTCCGGCTCTGACGGTATAGCCTAGCTGTTCCTGAGTGCGTAGTTGATGGAAAAACGGCGCTTTTAGCATACTTCCCAACAGTTCAACCAAAGCGATGTCATCCAGCGTTTGAGCCTTTGGTTGCAGAACCAATCGCACCGCGCTGTCCGAGCCCTCAATCATGCGAGTCTGCAATGGAGTGGGCCACTTTCCATCCCACATGGTCGAGGCATTTGCTTGCTCCTGAATACTCCTTTGCAGTGCCAACACATGTTGGCTAAGTGCATCGACAGTGGCAGATGGCACAGGCCCGTAAACCACTAAGGTCATCCTGGCATTGTCCAGGTAATGCTCAACAAACTGGTTGTAGTCACTTTCCTGTAAATCGCGCAGCGTCAACAAATCCTCGCTTGGCAGACTTGCCAAACCTAACTGGTGGTCAAGCAGACGGCTGCTTTGCACCGTCAGTCGTTCACGCTCAAATCCCTCAAGTGCATTTATTCGGCGTACCAGAGTCTGCTTTTTTGCCTCATCTGACAGCGTTTGCTTTTCCAGGCCACCAAGCAAATCCGAAAACAGCGCAGACCAATTACCGCTTTGGCCTTTTATCTGCAGGCGCATCCCGGTACTTGTTGCGCTAATTCCGGCTTGTATGTCTGCCGCCGACGCCTGTTCCAGGATGGGTTCCAATTGTTGTTCCAGGCGCTTTTCCCACAAGGCATTGAGGGCATCAAAGTCAGCGCCATTCGAATGGCTATCAATATACAAGGTGATGGCGGTATAACTGTCTGCGGACCGGCGCGGTGGTAGACCCCAGACATCCAGACCCACCAGCGACTGATGCTGCAAGGCCTTAGCAACAGTGCGACTCTCGGTTTCAGCAAAATATGGGGAGACAGAAGGCGGCACAAAATCCAACTCAGCTAAGGTCCAATCAGGTATCAAGGCGCGCTGATATTCGGTCTGATAAATCGGTTCCCGGCTTTGTGTGCTGAGCTTGCGCCCTTCCCTGACCACCAGCATATTCTCGGGCTTAATGGCAGCCCAATACGCAGCTAAAGCGCTTGGATTAAAGCCTGACGACAGATATCCCTGGCTCAGCACCTGGCTGGCCGGGTATTCCAGTAAGCGTCTGGATAGCTGACGAACCTCATCGGCCCCCACATGCTCAGGTGAATTATCAAAACGGGTCGCCGATAGCCTGGCAAACAGCTTAAAAACCGAAGGGTTTAATGCCTGTTCACGCAGCATTTGAAAATAGGCATGGGTCGCTGCGATGATAGCGCTCTGTTGGTCCTTACCTGAATTAGTTAACACAAACTCTATGCTTAGCAGTTCGTGCTTATCGTCCAGATAAGAAATAGAAGCCGAGAGACTTTGAACCCAGCCTTGCTCGCGCAAGTAATTTTTCAGACCATTGGGGTTAAAACTTTCCAGCAACCATTCGGTGTACTCATCCACCATCGCGTCCCGACCAGCCTGGCTGGAAGGCATTGGGAAGGACAAGGTTAGCCGCTGACGCTTACGCAGGGTTTTGATATCCACCTGACGAGGCTCATCGGCGAGCAAAGGAGCGGGTTGGGATACCAGCGCTTTTCTGCAATTATCGGCTATGGCGCTGAACTTGTCTTTGGCCTGTTGTTCAAGTGCAGCCAAGGACTGAGGCCCAGCCAACACCAAACTCATGCGGGAACTGCAATAATAATCCTGGCCGAAGTCGGTCATTGCCTTGTGCAGGGTCAGGTTTTCACTGTCTTGCAGGGTATCCAGATTACCGGTGGAAAACTTCCTATAGCCGTGTTCAGGGTTAAACAGCGTGCGCATCACTTCGCGCTTACGCCTGAAGGCATCCTGAAATTTCATGCTGAACTCTGCATTGACCGCATGACGCTCTTTGTAGACCAACTCGGCAGGCAACAAAGGTCCGATAAATTGCCAGGCGAACCTGTCCAGCGCAGGCTCAAAGCCATCTCCTGCGGTTTCAAAATAGTAATTGGTTGCCTGCGCGGATGTGGAGGCGTTGGAGCGGCCGCCCTGATCAGCGAGAAACTGTTTGTATTCAGCGGCATCCGGGTATTTCTGAGAGCCCTTTGACAGCATATGCTCGTATAAGTGCGCAAGACCCGGCATTTGCTCAGGATCCTGATAATAGCCAGCTTTAACGGTCAGGGAGGCATAAGCTTTTGCCAGTGCGGTATCGCTTAGGAGCAGCACTTTCAAACCGTTATCCAATTGCAGATATTGGTAACTGGCTGGATCCTGTTGGCCTTTAACTATATCAGTATTTCTGGCTCCCTGAGGGGATAACTGACAAGCGCTGAGGGGTATCAGTAAGGTAAGCGACACAAGCCACTTTGGCATGGCATTTTCTCCCGGTCTGCATGTTGGTGTAACAGTGCAAACCCTAAACGCCAGCCCCAAACAGGCTCAATGCAGGGGATCTCCTTTTTACCTCTATTCTTTCTCTATCCGCCTGTATTACCGCCAATTTCGTGCTTTTACGCGGCTAACCAGGCCTTAAGTTGTAATGCATTGCCGCGGAACAATATCCGCCTAGGTCGCTTACTCAGTTGGTAATCATACATAGGATCATAATAGTCGCGCAGCAAGCGGGTAATCCAAGCGCGATGCAAATTGGCATCGCCGGTATTTGCTTGTTGAACCAAGGCCTGCTGCATCAGAGTATTCAGTTGCTGATAGGCTTCACCGCCAAGACGACGGCGGATACGGAACAAACTTCCCTGCAAGTAGACAGAAAATTGCGCAAATGCGTCATCCACATAATGCACTAAGCTGGCTGCGAAACGCTGTTGTATATATTCATCAAAGATGCACTCCACCCGTTCATCCAACGACGAGTCAAGTATGATGACGGGTGCCTGCGCCATTTTCTCGCGTAGGGATAGCGGCAGCATAAGCGACCCTATGTGGCCGCACTCATCCTCCATAATGGTGGTCTGCGTCGCCTTTTCACCGAGCTTCAACAGACTGATCGCCAACTGGTTTTCAAAGCTGATCTGGGTCGGCTGCGGCATTAAACCTGCGCCAAAGCTTGAGCCCCGGTGCCTGGCCAGCGATTCCAGATCAACGGCATTGCCAAGTTCCTGTAATAACAGCGTTTTACCCGAACCGGTGCGCCCTGCCAGCAAAATGATATTCTGTCTGGCCACTTGCAGTTCCAATTCATTTAGCAAAAACTGACGCAGCGCCTTGTAACCGCCTTTGATGCGCGGATAACTTACTCCGGCTTCCTGCATCCAGCTCTGGGTAATTTGCGAGCGCAGCCCTCCCCGCCAACAATACAGGTAACCTTGAGGGTGGTTTTTCGCGAACTCACACCAACGCCGGAGTCGCTCTGCTTTTATCTCCCCACTAACTAGCTTATGCCCCAGGTTGATAGCAGCCTGCTGACCTTGTTGTTTGTAACAAGTACCAACTTTGGCCCGCTCAGCATCTGTCATCAGCGGTAAACTTATGGCGGTGGGAAAAGCCCCTTTAGCAAATTCAGCCGGCGCCCTGAGATCCATCAGCGCCGCATCGCTGATAAACACCTGCCGGTAATCATCACACTCAATCGCCATTCAGCACACCTCAATCCACATCGGCGAGTGCAGCTCAATCAGCTCGCCTATGGGCTGTGCATATAAGCCCTCATCCGCCAACAGACTCTGCACACTCTCGCGACTAGCCTTCGCAGCGGCAATCAGCAGGCCACCGCTGGTTTGCGGGTCGCACAATAAGTGCTGCTGTAAGAGGTTTTGTAGCACTACCTTATGCCCGTAGCTGTCAAAATTGCGCCGGGTGCCGCCGGGGATGCAGCCTTGTTGCAGATAATATTCGACTGGGTCAAGCCTGGGGATGGCATCAAACCAGAGCCTGGCCGCTAGGTTACTGCCTTCGCAAACTTCCAACAAATGGCCGAGTAGTCCAAATCCGGTAACATCGGTAATGGCACTGACGTCTGGCAACGTGGCCAGTTTTGCCCCCACTTTGTTCAATTTACACATCTGATCCCTGGCCAAAAACTGGTGTTCAACCAGCAGTTTTCCCTGCTTTTGTGCGGTGCTGAGCACGCCCACGCCAAGTGGCTTGGTCAGATAGAGTTCATGCCCGGCTTTAGCGGTATTGTTTTGCTTTAGCTGAGAAATTGGTACCTGGCCTGTCACCGCCAGACCAAAAATAGGTTCAGGCGCGTCTATGCTGTGTCCGCCGGCCAATAAAATGCCGGCATCAAGACAAGCCTGACGACCACCATCTACCACCTGCCTGGCGACATCGGCTCCCAGCAGATTGACTGGCCAGCCGAGAATGGCAATAGCCATCAGAGGGGTTCCGCCCATGGCATAGATATCACTGATGGCATTGGTGGCAGCGATACGGCCAAAGTCAAAGGGGTCATCGACTATGGGCATAAAGAAATCGGTGGTGGACAACACAGCCATACCGTTCCCCAAATCATAGGCAGCGGCATCGTCTTTACTGCTGTTACCAACCAACAGCAAAGGATTGTCGGGAATAACGAGCTGACTGCTCAGGATCTCATCGAGCACCCCAGGCGCAATCTTACAGCCACATCCTGCGCCATGACTGAATTGGGTTAGTTTGATCTTGTTCTGCATAGCCTGTCGATTAAGGGATTTTCAATTCCCCAACATAAGGCTTTTATTCCGCACTGTGAAGTGTCAGTTCACATACAGACCACTGACAATACAAACCACTAAAGCCCCAAATTGCAGATACCGAAACTTCCCTGAACTTGCCAGCAAAGTGACAAGCACAATCAATGCGGCCGCTGTCATAGTACCTAACCAGATTAACACGGCGTATGCTGCCCCTTGCCAAACCCAGGCACTTAATAGCGCCACTGCCAACAGGCACCAAGCGCCGATAAGCATCCAGCGCCTCTGGTTCGCTCCGGGTTCTTTGCCATAAAGACGTCGAAACTGAACATGCCGGCTAGTGGCAAAAAAACTCATGGCCAGTACATTCAGCGCCATCACCAATAAATAGCTCATCAGCAGTACGCCTGACTAAGCGATTGGCCAGATGCTGATGAAGCCGACTTGGCACAGCGTGCGGCTCCCCACAGTGCGAGGATGCCGGCCAGCATCACGCACAACTCCAGTGCTGCCAGGGGCCACTGTCTGGATTGCAGATAAGCAATAAGGTGATAATTCGTGGTCATGGCATTCACCATGGGCAACGCCAGCGCCATGGCCGCCACCAGCAACCAGCCCAAGGCCCAGCTTTTATAGTCCGCGCGAATCAGCGCCAATACCAAGGTCAGGGCGAAACTGATAAAGAACCCATTTATTTCCCATTCAGCACGGACGTCGAGCCCGGCTGGCAATAGGCGGTTAAGATACAAATACACCATAGCGGACAATGGCAGACCAACGACAGTCGCCAGATTCATGCCTTGTACCAAGCGCAGATTCCAACCTGGAGGGCGTCCTAGCCGGAGGTTTTTCTCAACCAAACGTCTGGCCCATAATATCCCGCCTGAGGCGACCATCACACAGCCCAATATGCCACCAACCACAAACAACCAACGCAAAGACCAGGGCGAGAATTGCGCCGTATGCAGGGCAATCATGGTATTGGCTGTCCTTTCTGCCGCATAAAACTGCGCTTCTCGGGTTGTGCCCAATACCTCTCCTGAGGCGTCATACAAGCTGGCTCTGGCGTAATGCGCAATCACACCGTCGGCTTTACCGTACAAGGTAATGCGGGCATTGATATCTGCCGGGTTATCTATGCTGATACGGCTTATCGCTGCTAACTCTTTGTTATCCTTGAAATGTCCGATAAGTTGTTGCCAGTCAACTGGCTGGGAAAGTGGCCGCCCTGCGCTGGCGACAGGTTTGAAAGTTGGATTCTGGTCGCTAAAAAAGCCGGCCATACCGCCGGGATAGACCTTTTCCACTGGCGCGGGCATATACATAAACATTAAAGTGAGCAAACCGGTATAGGTGATCATTAAATGAAAAGGCAAGGCAAACACAGCACTTAGGTTATGTAAATCCAGCCAGGTTTTGGCCCCTTTTCCGGCTCTAAAAGTAAAAAAATCTGCAAAGATACGCCGATGAATCACCAGGCCTGTAATTAATCCAACCAGCATCACCATCGCGGCGGCACCCACTACCCAACGAGCCGTCATGGGCGAGATGTAGTGCAAATCGAAGTGCAATCGGTAAAAGAACTCTCCCCCTTTAGTATCCAGCAGAGCCGCCCATTGTGTATCGCCGTCCACACTAAGATAACCTTTCACGACACTGGCTCGTCGTTCACCTGGCTGCGTTGCCTCTCGGTAGCGCCAATGCAGCAAGGGCTGACGTTCGGTAGGTAAGTCAATTACCCAACTTGTTGCATCCGGCGCACGCTCATTTAGCAAGTTGAGTACACGGCTAAGCCCCGCTGTATGCTGGGTATAGTCAACCGGCTTCAGCCCATGGCTTTTTGGCTGCATCCACCAAGTAATTTCGTGACGAAAATAACTCAGGGTTCCGGCGAAAAACACCAGGAAAAGCAACCAACAGGTCAACAGTCCTGCCCAGGTGTGTAGCCAGGTCATAGAGCGGAAAAACGAGCCCCTCATGCTACCCCCCCAGCTAATCCGTAGTTAAAGACCCAGGCCAACAGCCATAAACCACCGAGATCAGTCAGTGCCCGCCAATGATGTCGAACATAAAATGCCCACATAACCAGGCCAGCGTAGAGCACAAATGAAAACAGCATGACACTGAGCACAGATTCCAGTGGCGCTAAAGGCAGAATTCGGGCGCACAGTACCGCCAACTCCGAGGTTGCCAGATAGCCAACCACAGCCGCACTGATGACACGCAATAACACCCCAAAAGAATAGAGGGATACAACAGACAATTTCATTCCCTGAATTTAAAAACGAGAATTATTATCAAAAAGAACTAAAAACTCAAGAGCTAAGCCCCTCATTGAGCTAAACCAGCCGTGGATATAGCGATCCCTGCCACTGTGCGTCAGCACTAAGCAAAAAAAACCGCTCGGAGAGAGCGGCTTCTTATCTAATCACAAATTTACGCCAGCGCGACTCGTCTGGTGGTCATCGGTCTGCCTCGCTGCCACATTAACAGCCCGGCCAACAATGCGAAAAATCCAAACAAAGAAGGTTCGCTCACCTGACCTGGCGGATTGGAGCCGACAGGCGTGAAGGGATCGTAGTTGATCTGCATATTCCCTTCCCAGGAATTCGCCATAACTTGCCCCCATATCACCGATGGGTTAGCGTAAATAGCTGCATTGGGCGCCAATACTGAGCCATATAAATCAGTGGCCAGATTTACCTGTGTCGCGCCAGCAAAGTTGTACAGCACCTGGCTGGCTAGGCGCCCCTCCAAATTATGCTCTTCGTAATGGTCGCCAGTCCGTTGACCGTTAATAATCACGCTATGCTGCTTTAAATGCACGCAGCCAGTTTGACCAGCATCACAATCATAGCCTGTCCAGTTTCCCTGACCGGCTGCAATACCGTTAGGGTTACTAACATTAAAAATAATAGTGGCGTTATCTGCTACACCATTCACAAACCAATCAGTACTGGCATTAATTTGCTCTTGTGTGACATTAAACACATAAACGTTGTCTTCAGGAGTGCTGGTCGGATTAAAGTCCAGTCGGCTCCATTGATGCTCTGTCACAGCCGACACAGTGCGTTCCGCCAAGTCCTGTGAAAGCTGATTGAGATGAGCAAAAGCACTATCGAAATCAACAGGAAGCTGGTTAGCGTTGACCTTAATCAGATTAGCTTCAATATTGCTGCCAGAGACCGAGCCAGCATACACAAGGTCACCAGAATGCGGTGCCAAATGGGCGCCGTCTTCATAGACGTTAAGATGACCTGAGCCCGATTTAAGCACACTGCCGCCGACAACCAGGCTGGGGCCGCTGCCCATGCCAAATGCATCAATCTTAAAACCCACGTCGTGGCCACCATTAACCACCACATTGCCACCTACAGCAATGCGTCCCTGAGTGTCAGAACCGGAAACGTTAAAGTTTTGCTTGAGAAACAGGTTGTAATCAGCGGCCTGGCCAAAGTCTACAGGGCCTGCAAAAACAGACATACTGCATAACAAAGTAACCGCGGCTGTTAGGAACTTCATAAGCCATCCCCTGTTAAAATTCGCTCAATTATACAGCAACTTGGTGGATTGACAACGCTGTCAGTTCAGACCAGTTGCCTCCCAGAATTTAATACGACTCACTTTATCTTGCCGCGTAACTCATCAGCTAAATCTTGTTGTAGGCCATGAATCACGGCCCGTTGCAGCATTCTACTGGCCTGCTCATTTTCACCCAACGAATGCAAGGTGTAAGCTAAATGATACATAATCATCGGGTTGCTGCTGTCGCGCATCTGCGCTTCCCTGAGTAAGGTCAGCCCTTTGCCAGTCTGCCCCTGTCTGGCATATATCCACCCTAAGGTATCGTTAAATTGCGCAACTTGTGGTGCCAATTGATTGGCTTGCTCGGCATACTGCTGCGCGGCCACTAAGTCACTTTCCATCAGGTAGTAGGCCAAGTTATTGAGAAATATCGGGTTTTCTGCAAGCTTGGGATAGGCCTTTAAGGTGGCGACCGCCAATTCCGATGCATTTTGCTGAGCTGCTAAGCTGGACAGTTGTGCCACTGCCCAGCTGTCCATAGGGTTACTCTTTAACCATGTCTGTAGTAACTCTAAGGCTTTATCAACCTGCTCATACTGGCTATAGAGCGACGCCAGCATCTGCATATTGGCACGTTTTGGTTCTGCTAGATAAAGACGTTCAGCTTGATTGAGTGCCACTTCCATCTGACCATCAGCAATCAGGGCATGAACCCTGAGTTCTTGCCAGCGGGGGTTGTCAGGCATGCTTTTTAAGCCATTATCCAGGATTGACAGCGCAGACTGGCTATTACCCTGGGCCAGCGCCACGCGGGCCAATAAATAAATGTCTATCCGGGCAGCATCTAAGCTATGCAATCTGGCCAGCGATTTTTCTGCCCCGGGCAGATCCCCCAAATCCAACTGCTTGTGCGCTACCGAATGCAGTTTAACCAGGTCGTCATAAGCCAGACCATACAAGGCCTTCAGGGTACTAACCGCTTTGTCTTTAAAGCCTTGCGCCTCTTCCAGCTTGGCGCGGGTGAACAATAAAGCCTCATCCAAATTACGACGCTTTAGGATCTGCTCAAGTACCCCTTGAGCATCCGTCCAGCGCTCTGTCTGCAAATAGAGTTCCAGCAGCGCCCGATTAGCCTCGATATCGTCACTTTCCCGCACTTGCTCCAGCAAATAAATGGCTTTACCTGTATCGCCGATAGTCATCGCCAAATCGGCATACAGCTTGTTAGTCGCAAGATCCTTAGGATCCTTTGCCAGCACCTGCTGATATTGTGCTTCTACCTTCTCCAACTGTTTTTGATTCAGATACATACCGGCCAAAGCCAAATGTGCCACCTTAAATTCCGGTGCCAGACGAATGATCTCGGTAAAAAAGCGCTCAGCGTTGTCTGGTTGACCCAGCTTCAGTGACAACTCACCGGCCAACTGCAGTATTTCTACTTTGCCAGGATGCTCATCCAAAAGGGCCTGAGTGGTTTTACTGGCATCGGCCAGTTGTCCATGCTGCAATTGTAAAAAGCCCAATAAGGTGCGACTGGCAAGATCATCACCTTGCATCTTCTCAAGTTGTGTCATGGCTTTGGTATATTGACCACTGGTGACCCAGGCTTGAATCAGAGCCTGACGCACACCTGCATGAGCGGGAAAACGCTGTTGCGCTTCTTCCAGTAGCGATAGAGCTGCTGATAGCTGCCCCAAGCCCTGTTCGATGGTGGCGGCCAGTACAAACACCTCTGGATCCTGCCTTGATATTGCCAAAGAGCGTTCCACCTGGCGCTTGGCCTCGCGCCAGTTACGTTGTTGCAGCGCTATCATCGCCAGATAGCGATGCGCTGAAGCAGTCGGACCGTATTCATGAATAAAGTTGTCGAACTTGAGACGCGCCGAATCTAACTTGCCGCTGGCGTAGTCTACAACGGCACTCAGAAAGCTCACTTCACGCATTTTGCGCACAGAGTCGTCCACACCAGATAGCTGATGCTGAATATCGGTCAACAGTTGTCGCGCTTCACGCTCTTGGCCTTGCTGAGCGACCAGCGCCGAATGCATTAGCTTGGCATAGGGATTACCCGGATTCTTCTCACGAAAAGCCAGTACCAGTTGCAAGGCTTGCCCCAATTGCTCGTGTTCCACAAGCAATCCGGCCTTACCTAACATTGCCTGCTCGCTTCCAGGTTTTAGGCGCAATGCGCGGTCATAAGTTTGTTCAGCCAGCTCAAAGCGTTCTTCGATACGGTATACATGCGCTTGTAAAATCAAGGCGGGGAAGTAATCAGGGTCGACGCTAAACACCTTTGCAAGCAATTCAGATACACCCACCATCTCATCCCGTTGCAGCGCCATCTCAGCTAAGGCCGTCAAGGCTTCAAGATGGGCTGGTGCGAGGTTCAGGGTTTGTTGAAAAGAAGCTTGTGCCGCCTCTCGATTGCCCTGTGATTTTTCTACTACGCCCCGTAAATAGACATAATCCGGCATATTTTGCAGAGAAGCGTACCGCTGCAATAGGTCTTCAGCGTCGGTGAAGTAATTCTGTAAAAGCTTGGCCCTGACCAAATTGAGCACCACAGCCCGCGCGTCGGCTTGCATCTCCAGCGCCAGCGTCAACTCTTTATCTGCGGCGGCAGCATTGCCAGACTCTAGCAACACCTGTCCCATCAGTACCCTGGCTGGCAAATAATCCGGCTGTAAACCTAAGCAGTTTTTCAGCTCAATAATGGCAGCATCCGTTTTGCCTTGCAGTTGATACTTAACTGCCGCTTCGTAATAAGCTGAGGCCTCATTGGCTGACGCCGGCAAACAGCAAAGCAAAAGCGCTGCATATAGAAGTCGTTTCATGGCTTTCCAGGATCCGAGGATTTGATGGCGCAAGGGTAAACGCAGAAATGTCAGGAGACAACAAAGGTTGTCAGAATAGACCTGGTATTAAAATGTGGCTCAGGCCTCGGCTTCCATCTTCAACAGTAATGCTTTGATATCATCTTTTGCGCTGACAATATGCTCCTGCAGAAATGCACAGGCTTTTGAACTGTTGCCGCTGCGGCACAAATCCAACAGTTCCTGGTGGCCATCCGGGGCACGATCCACGCCACCTGACTGCATAATATGCATACGGGCATAGCGCTCAGAGTTCTTGTTGAGCATATTCACCAGCTCTTCGGTATGCGGGCGCTCTGCACGGCTGTATAGCTTGGCATGAAAACGACTGTTAAGTGTACCTGTTGTTAGGTAGCTATCACCTGCAGCGGCAGCGGTTTCCAGCTCATTGAGCAAAGCTTGAGCCTCAGCAAAGTCCTGTTCAGTCAATTTGTGGATTGAATGTTTAAGTAGTTCGGCTTCTAACAATGCCCGCAATTCAAAGATTTCATCCACCTGGGCAGCAGAGAGCTCTGTCGCAGTCGCCCCTTTATGGGCTTCAAACTCAACCAATCCTTCACCTTCCAACTGCAGCAGCGCTTCACGAATCGGGATCCGGCTGACATTCAATTCTTCTGCCAAGGCCGCTTGACGAAGCGGATCGCCAGCCTTAATGTCGCCGCTGAGAATCTTTTCTCGTATCGCTTCAACCACAAGTTGAGTGCGGGTTTTATGTTCTATCGCCATGATGGCTCCCTGATTGCATATCGCATACATTATACTGATCCCGGATCTGAGTACCAGTGGCACCCCTATAGTCATAAAACTTTGCACTATACCCTGACAGCATAGTTGGTTGCTGAAAACCACGTCGGGCAAGGCTTGCGAAGATGACTTTTGTCAGCCTCGGGCACACAAATAAAGGCATTAGGCCAAAATACAACCCTACCGCCTCAGTCTGGCACTGAGCGTTCTTGTTGGAGAAACAGATATGAGCACCCTAGGTATAGGTGGCAAAACCCCAGAACAGGCATTAGCCCTACTGTCGGAAATGACCAACGACCTGCAGCCAATTGGCCTTGATGAACATCGTGCCAGAATAGCAAAAGCCCAGGCCTACATGCAGGCCAATAATATTGCGGCCATTTATCTGAATGCCGGAACGAACTTGGCCTATTTCAGCGGCCTGCGCTGGTATGCCAGTGAACGCATGGTAGGCGCGGTTCTGCCAGCTCAGGGCGACCTGGAATTCATCGCTCCGCATTTTGAAATCGGCACATTGAACGATTACATGCTGGTACCCGGCAAAGTTAACGCCTGGCATGAACATGAGTCACCTTATGCACTGTTTCTCAACGTGCTAGCCAATATGGGAATAGAGGCTCCGGCGCGAATCGGTATAGATGAAAGTGCCCAGTTTTTTATCTTCGATGGCATCAATCAACTTCAACAGGGCTTTAGCTTAATCAACGCCAAGGAAGTCACAGCCCATTGTCGTATGCATAAATCAGCATCTGAATTGGCCTTAATGCAGCGCGCTATGGACATGACCCTCGCCGTACATAAAGCCGCAGCCAGTATTTTGCATGAAGGTATCAGTACCACTGAAGTGGAACAGTTTATCCAGCAAGCGCATCAAAAAGTGGGGGCCAGCGGCTCCTATTTTTGTATCGTGCTTTTTGGTGTGGCGACATCTTTCCCGCACGGCGTAAAACATGCCCAGCAACTGAAATCCGGTGACATGGTACTAATCGACACCGGCTGTAAGGTACATGACTATCTGTCCGACATTACCCGCAGCTACGTATTCGGCCAGGCCACTGCTCGCCAGCGAGAACTGTGGCAGGCCGAAAAACAGGCGCAAGCTGCCGCCTTTGAGGCAGCCCGGTTGGGTGTGGCCTGTGAAGAGGTCGACAAGGCCGCCAGACAGTCTTTGATGCAAAGTGGCTTAGGGCCGGATTATCAGCTTCCTGGCCTGCCTCATCGCACTGGTCATGGTATCGGTATGGATATTCATGAGTGGCCCTACTTGGTAGGCGGCAACAGGCTGCCTCTGGCACCCGGTATGTGTTTTTCCAACGAGCCGATGATAGTCGCCCCGGAGGAATTCGGGGTGCGTCTGGAAGATCATTTTTATATGACCGAACATGGTCCTCACTGGTTTACCCAACCCAGTCATAGCATTGACGATCCTTTTGGCCTTAAGGCTTAAACTTAACAATATTGCAGGGGGGTTGATTTGTTTTTATCTCCTTGCACCTTTTTGCTGCGAACTAACTCTTCATGCATTCTATCGTCATATCGGCTGGCGGAGACAATATCGGCTTGTCTCAGAACAATGGTGACTTTTTCCGCAATGGCGTCATAGTAAGTGGTCCAATACACTTCCAGTGTATCTTTATCTCTATAGCCACTCTTAACCGGAATTACGCTCACTTCCTGATCTTCGCCATGTTTGTCATGTTCTCCAGGTTCTGCTCCCCTTTGAATAGCACAGACGTAGACCTTTCTATTTTCCATCGACAAAATAAGCAAGGTTCCCTGTGTCAATGCGGACTCCAGAAGTAAGAAATCTAATGGGCTATCCCTTAAAACCTCCAGCGATACCTGGCTTTTCCAATCGTCTCCGTGCTCCTTTTTCAGCCTTTTCGTTGCAATGCCCGAAAAGCTACGTGCTACCAGAAAGCTGAAGATAGTTAGAACCAAAAAACACAATATCTGTCGAGAAATCTCTGGGCTAACATTGAAAAAGTCTTGCAGGGGTTGCGTGAAAGGATCATCCAACAACCATTGATGGAGGGGTGGGCAAAAACTCGCCAAGAACAAAACTAGGCTATTTATAATAAGCAGTAGCGTAGTAGCAATGAGAACCTGAAATACCCCCTGACACACAACCTTGAGGTAAAGGTGCTGACCTTCAAAACGATAAAGCTTTTGTCTGATAACGGGGTGGGTGCTACAAACCGTATAACCGGCTAAGAGAATGGGGATGATAAGCAAAGCAAACATTGCTCACCTAATCCCGATATAGATGGGCCTGTCTCTGCGCGTACTTAACGACCTCATGCTCTTTTAAGGCATTACGGATCTCTTCAGAGTCAATCTCAACGGTTCCTCGTCCGACGTACTCAACCTTACTGTAACGTTTAACCGGCAGTACAGTGCTATTAACACTGTCAATGGCCAAAAATTTATCAAGGCACTTACTCAACCAGCTCATAAATTCCCCCTGAATATGTTGTCTTATTCATCGTGAAACATATTACCTGCAAAGCGATTATAACCTTGATTGTTCAAACTTCATCACCTCAGGAGAAATAAACCACAATTTGTCTTATGCTGGCATTACATCGAAAGTATAAATTCAAGGTAAGAATATGGATGCATTTCTTCAGGCGGCAATTGAGCAGGCCAGATTAGGTCAGGCAGAGGGAGGGATCCCCATAGGTTCTGTGCTGGTGCACAACGGTAAAATTCTGGGTGCCGGGCACAATCGGCGTGTACAACAAGGTAGCGCCATTTTGCATGGAGAGATGGATGCCCTGGAACAGGCTGGACGCCTACCAGCCAGCGTGTATCGCGAGTCCGTGCTTTACACCACCCTGTCACCTTGCTCAATGTGTAGCGGTGCCATCTTGCTATACGGCATACCCAAAGTGATTATCGGCGAAAATAAAACCTTTATGGGCGAGGAAGATCTGCTTCGGGAACGAGGCGTGGAGCTCAGCGTGCTGCAGGATCATGACTGCATCGCCATGATGGAAGACTTTATTACCCAACACCCAGAGCTTTGGAACGAGGACATCGGCGAGTAATCGCCTTAATCCGGCATGCCAGCAACATCCATAGCTATGCCAAACCGCTTGCGACAGATACTCAGGGCTCTGATGCTATGTCTTGTCTCCCTGTTTTTAAGCCCAGCTATTCAGGCCAAGGAAAAAATCGCAGTCGGAGTCTATGAGTATCCCCCCTTCTTTGCTCTGGAGGAGCAACAATCCCGCGGGGTTATCCCCGATCTTTTGCGACTTCTCAATCAAGCCCAGGATAAGGTTGAATTTACCTTATACATCACAACTGCTCGACGTCGGTATAAGGATTTCCAGGACGGCAAGTTTGATATGTTGCTGTTTGAGAGCCTGGACTGGGGCTGGCGGGGTTACCCTCTGGATGCCTCTATCACGTTTTTTACCGGTGGAGAGGTATGGGTTGCTTTGGCATCCCTGGACCGCGATCAGCGTTATTTCACGCAGTTTGAAGGTAAAAGGTTAATTGGTGTGCTGGGCTATCATTACGGTTTTGCGGGTTTGGACGCCAATCCAGACAGTCTGCGTCAACGCTTCGGCATGCAACTGGTGGACAGCCAGGATAAGGTTATTGGATTGCTGTTGCAGAAGCGCGCCGACATGGGCTTAGTGGCAAACTCTTTTATCAATCGCTATCTGTATCTTCATCCTGAACTCAAGTCCACATTACTGATATCACAAAGCTTCGACCAGCAATACCAGCATGGGGCACTGCTACGCCGGGGTGCCAAAATTGAGATCCATTGGCTAAATGGAGTATTCACCGAGCTGCAACAAAGCCAGCAATTGCAACGTCTTTGGCGCAAACATCACCTGCTGGCCGCCCACCAAGCCAAGTGAGCGCGTTTAGACGCAGATTCCCCCGCCTTTACCTGTGAATTCGATGTTGGCTGTGACATTATAGCGGCCCTGATTAGGGCCCTGGCGGAGCACAGCCTGTTTTATGCGTTCGATTAAAGAGCTGGAAAAGCTTTTTACCACCCGCGACTGGGAGAAAGGTCGCTCTCTTTACCTGCAAGGCCATATCGACAGCCTGAATTACGACCCGGAAGACAAGATGCTAAGCGGCGATGTCACCAGCGAACGTGGCCGTGGTAGTTATGATGCATTTATCGATTGGGGCCTGAAAAAAGTTATCTGTGATTGCAGTTGCCCGGTGGGGCGTTTCTGCAAACATGCTGCGGCGCTGGTGCATGCGGTACTGGATAATAACAACCCCATGCTGGATACCCCGGATCAGGTGGTGGCCGACTGGCTGGAAAGCCTCAAATCATCGAGTCCACGCCAGTCTTCCGCCAAGCAGGATGTTCCTGTGTATTTGCTGTCACCAGCACGAGTCCGTGACAGCAGCGGTATCCGGGTTGAAGTGCGCCTGTCCAGGTTACTGAAAAGCGGCAATCTGAGTAAAAGTCTGCGCAATACCTATCTGTCAGAGCAACTGCTGCGCCAGGTGCAGGAACCGGACCGCCAGTTACTGGCCAGCCTGCTGGCTCATCGCGACCCCTGGGGAATTGTGCGCGAGTTGGATGCGCTACGCCCGATACTGGCAAGCGGCCGCAGCTACTGGCAGCATATGGGTGATTTGCCCTTATCTTTGGCCGAGCCACTGGCTGGCGAGCTTAAGTGGCTACAGCAAGGTAAGAATCACAGTCTGCATCCCATTGTAGCGGGCACCCCTGCCGGTGCAGTGGAGCTGGTGCCGACCAATCCCCTTTGCTATCTGGATGAGGTTCATCAGCAACTGGTGCCGGTGGATTTTGGTCTGGATGCCAAACAGGCCCTGGCACTTATTGACGGCCCGCCAATGCAGGAACAGCAACTGGTCTGGGCCTGGCCGATGATGCAGCAGTTGCTAGGTGAACAAACCAACAAAGTCCCGGCCCCACCTGTGGCGCAAAGCCTGGCTATTCAGCCGCCGGTGCCGCATCTGCTGCTGAAAAAACTCAGCCGTCACCCTGAAAGCTGCGTGGCACGGCTGAGTTTTGATTATCAAGGCCAGCGCATCAGCCCTTATGCCGCCGAAACCCTATTGTACGACCCGGATGGCAAGGCTATTCCCCGTGATAAGCAGTTTGAAAAGCAGGCCATCGATAAGCTCCGTGCAAACGGTCTGACACTGGCCCAGGCCAACTTTAACTATTGGTCGGCCCCCCAGTTTGACTTAAAAGGTGACAATCAGACCTGGTTTGCCCTGCTGCATAATCTGCTGCCCAGCCTTAAGCAAGCCGGATGGGTGATCGAAATAGAAGACGGCTTCCCATATCAGGTGGCTGCCACTGAGGCCAATATTGAAACTCAGATAGACTATCAGGAAGGGGATTATTTTTCCCTGGCCATGATGATTGATGTGGGCGGGCATAAACTGCCGTTGTTCCCGATATTGCGCAGCGCCTTGCAGCAACTGCCAAAGGCCAGCCTGCAGGACAGCAGTCAGGATGAGCACAGCCATCTGTTTATTGAGCTTAGTGACACGCAGGCCTTGCCGTTGCCACTAAGCCTGATCCGCCCGCTGTTAAACCAGTTTGTTGAGCTATTTATGCCGGGCAATCTGAATCCGGACGGCAGCCTTAAACTATCCCGCTTTCAGAGCCATCAGACACTGGCCATACTGGACAATCACCAGGCCATCGGCAAGGGCCTGGACCTATTGCGCCAGACCGCAGAAAAGCTGCGCCATTTTGACGGTATCAAACAGGTAGAGGTGCCGGATACCCTGCAGGCACAACTGCGCCCATACCAGCATCAGGGCCTGAACTGGATGCAGTTTTTACGTGAGTACGGGCTGGCTGGCATTCTTGCTGACGACATGGGGCTGGGTAAGACATTGCAAAGCATTGCCAACCTGTGTGTGGAAAAACAGACCGGCAGACTCACCCAGCCCGCCCTGATCCTAGCCCCCACCAGTGTGATTTTTAACTGGCAGGCCGAACTTTCCCGCTTTGCCCCGCATCTGCACAGCATACTGTTATACGGGCCGAACCGACACCAGCACCTGGCCGAAATAGCTGCTGCCGATGTGGTGATCACCAGCTATCCGCTGGTACAGCGCGACAGTCAGATTCTGGCCGAGCAGCACTGGCATTATCTGGTGATGGACGAAGCCCAGACCCTGAAAAACCCCGGCGCCAAGTTATATGAAGCCGTTTCAGGTCTTAAAGCCAGCCACAAGCTGTGCCTGACCGGCACGCCGATGGAAAACCACCTGGGCGAGCTGTGGGCCCAGTTTAATTTATTGCTGCCGGGCCTGCTGGGTAGCCATAGTCACTTCAGCAAATTGTTCCGTACCCCCATTGAAAAGCAGCAGGATGGCGCGCGTCGGCAATTGCTCAGCGAACGTATCCGTCCCTTTGTCCTGCGACGCAGCAAAGACAAAATCGCCCAGGAATTACCGGCCAAAACCGAGATTATCAGCAAGGTCAGAATTGAAGGAAAACAGGCTGAACTTTATGAGTCGGTGCGACTGACGGTGGATGATACGCTGCGCGAAGTGATTGCCAACAAAGGTCTGGCCCGCAGTCAGATAGAAATTCTCGATGCCATGCTGAAACTGCGTCAGGTGTGTTGTCATCCGCAGTTGCTGTCGCTTGCCTCGGCACAGAAGGTCAAGCAATCGGCCAAGCTGGAACTGCTGATGGAAATGCTGCCGGAACTGGTCAGTGAAGGGCGGCGCATTTTGCTGTTTTCCCAGTTCACTTCAATGCTGGAGATTATTGAGCAGCAGCTGCAAAAACAAGGCATAGGCTATGTAAAGCTAACCGGCGCTACCCGCCAGCGCCAGCAGGTTATCGACCAGTTTAAGCAAGGCGATGCGCCGCTGTTTCTGATCAGCCTTAAAGCCGGTGGTACTGGCCTGAATCTGACCGAAGCCGATACTGTGATCCATTACGATCCTTGGTGGAATCCGGCGGTGGAAAACCAGGCCACCGATCGCGTCCATCGTATCAGCCAGGACAAGCCGGTATTCGTGTATAAGCTGATTGTTGAAGGCTCCATTGAAGAACGCATTCAGTCATTACAGGAACAAAAAAAACGCCTGGCAAAGGCCATTCTGGCCGACGAACTGGCCGATAACAGCAGTGACCTGAACGCCGACAGTCTGCAGGCCCTGCTGCAACCTTTGCAAGGTGTTGGCTGAGGGCAGGTGATTTTCACCACAGAGGGCACGGAGAAATGCAGGATATTTTTCAATGTATATTGTTGAAAAATCAGCGTTATCTGCGCCTCGGCGGTAAACAAATGATGGAAATTAGCTAACTATCAGAATTAGGCAAAGGATTAGGGCAGTGGCGCGATTTAAGCCAAATACGGCCCATGGCCGTTATCAGGACGATGGCGAACACCAGTCGGCCCCAGAGAATGGTGCTTAGATCAGCACCAAGCAGCAAAATCAGCAAAGTGTCTTCAATCAGACTGTGGGTCAGGCCCAAAAAACACACCACCAGCAAAGTATCGCGCTTATTGATATGGCCACTGCGCACTTCGTTAATCAATAACCCGGCACCGTAAGACAGCCCCAGCAACATACCAACAATAGTGATATTGGAGGCTTCCTTACCTATAGTCAGGCAACGCATCAGTGGCGACAGCAATTGCTGCAGCACCTGCTCAACACCAAGCCAGCGCAGAATACGCATCATCACCACCAGGCTGGATAAAATCACCAGGATCCAAGCCAATAGTCTTAACTGGGCAATCCCCCAACCCAACCAGCCGGGTTCACTGGCCTGAGGTTGCCACAAAAGCTCGGCAGGTTGCTGCAACAGCCCAAAATAACTGAATAGCTGGCTGAACAGCGCCGCCAGAAACAAGCCGCTACCTATTCGAATCGCCAAGGTCAGACGCCAACGAACCCCGGTAGCTTTGGCCACTGCCCCTTCGATGACCAAGGAGTGGGCCACCAGCATCAGTAAGCCCAGAATACTGATCTGCGCCACGGTATATTCCTGCCCAACTGACAAGGTATAAAACGCCGCCATACCGGTGTAGATGTTGGTCAGCATAGTCACCGCCCAGACCAGTCCGAGCTCGCTGGGCAGTCCCAGCAGTTCGACTACCGGACCCAAAGCCACACCTAACCACTGGGTAAATCCCAGCGTATCCAGTAATTTCACCACCAGCGTTGCCGGTACCATAATCTTGATCAGCGTCCAATAAGCTCTGGCAATATCGCTGACAATACCTTGCAAACTGGTGTGTAACTGAGGAAAGCGGGACAACATAGCATCTCCATAACGGCTTGGGATGGCATATTCTAGAAGGAGTTAAGAACTTATATTTCTATTCTTTCAGCCACAAGTTAACTTATATTTCTTTTTTAATCTCGGAATAGCATTAATGTTTCTTGATCGCATAGATAAAGCCATTTTAAGACAGCTTCAGCGGGATGCCGCCATAACCAACTTGCAACTGGCTGAAATTGTTGGTCTGTCGGCACCTGCCTGTCTGAAACGGGTGAAGCGGTTGCAAAAAGAAGGAGTCATTCAGCGCCAGGTTGCCCTGCTTAATCCGGACAGCTTTGGACCCTGTCTGCATATTCTGGTGGAAGTCACCATGCAAAGCGACCGGCGTGAACTGAATGCGGCCTTTATCCAAAAGCTCAAACACATGCCGCAGGTTAAGCAATGCTACGAAGTGACAGGTGAAGTGGACTTTGTTTTGCTGGTGCAAGTGCCGGATATGCCTTCTTACCAGCAGTTCTGTGAAGCGCTGTTATACAGCAACCCCAATATGAAAGCCTTTACCACCCTGATCTCTATGAATCGGATTAAATATGACACCAGTCTGACCATTGCAGATTAGCGCGTTCTATCCCAAAACTACGCAAAAACAGCCACCAATACCTCGATAGGTTTGCTATCAATATGGTCAGCCGCCGACGACTGCAGCCTAAGGTTACCAACTCCGCCATTCATTATTCATGCGGACTGATTGAGTGCAAATTTCAGCCACCATGCTCACAAAACCAGCAGTCACGCCGTTTATACCACTGGTCGTAGCAGCAAATCCCACAATTGTAATAATTAATTCTTATAGTGCCGGCCTTTAGCGAAGCTTTTAACACACAAAACAGGAACCATAATGAAGAACGGAGCCCCCACCAGCCACTTTGGAAAAAAAGCCCTAGCTTTAGCCGTGGCCAGTGCCTTTGTTGCAGCCTCAGGTTTAACAAGTCTTGCCGCCCAGGCTCAGACACAAGAGCAGACTGCTGCCGATATCGAAACCGTCACTGTTACGGCCCGTAAAAAAGTCGAGACTATTCAGGACATTCCGGGCGTGGTTAATGTACTAAGCAGAAAGCAACTAAGAGCCAACGGTACCGGCGATGCCGAGTCTTTGGCCCTGAATACCCCTGGGGTGGTGTATAGCGAAACCTACGCTGGTGCTTCCTCTCCGCGTATCACCATTCGTGGTGTAGGTGATGACGACTTTAACCCTAACGGCTCTGCCTCAGCCGCCATTCACGTTAATGGTGTTTATCAGGGTACCAATGGCCTGTTAAACGGCCAGTATTTTGATATCGACCGCGTAGAAGTGTTAAAAGGTCCGCAGGGCACCCTGTATGGCCGTAATGCCACGGCTGGTGCAGTCAACATCCTCAGCAAGCACCCCGGCATTGAGTTTGGCGGTTACCTCGATCTAGATATCGGCAACTACGGCACCTATCGCGGCGAAGGCGCTGTGGATCTGCCTATATCTGAAACTTTCCTGGTCCGCGTAGCCGGCATGTATGAAAGCTCGGATGGTTTTTACGAGCACTTGGGCACCGGACCATTGACAGGCTTTAGCTATGCACCTGGCGTCATTGCAGCCCAAGAAGACATCGCCGCACAAGGTGACTGGGGCGGTGCTGACAGACAATCTGCACGTATTACCGCAGAGTGGGAAGCCTCGGCCGATACGCTGGTCAGTGCGCGTTTGACAGTGGGTAAAGACGACAGCGAGCTGGCCATTCCCGATGTCAGTGCTGACAACTGGGCTGAATATGCTCAATCAGATGCCTTTTTCCTGAACCCGCAGGACCCGGCCCTGATCGAATTTGCCAAAGCATTGGATAATGATCCTTTCACTGTGTATTCCAACATGCTGCCTAAGTTGGATTCAGACCAACAAGCACTGAACCTGCAGGTAGATCATGACTTCGAATCCGGTATGACAGGAACGCTGTTGGTAGGCTATGAAGCCCTTGATCGCCAATACGAAACCTCAGACAACATGCCTATTGCGATGGCCGACTATGGCTTTGAAAATGACTTTTCACAGTTCACTGTCGAAGCCCGTCTGGCCGGTGACCTGGCCGATAACATCGGCTGGTTAGTGGGCGCCTTTATGCTCAAAGACGATATCGACTTTGGCACTAACCTGCGCTTTTTAAACTCCGGTTTATGGCAAACCGATGTACGTACCGACTATCAGCAAGAGCGTGACTCTTTCGGTTTGTTCGCCTCTTCTGACTGGACACCGGTAGACTGGTTTACCCTGGAAACTGGTATCCGCTACTCAAGCGACGAAGTCACCTTCAAGGGTCAGACCAAAAACCTTGACCCTTATGGTGTATACGGCACGCCGCCTAAGTTCTTCCCAGTTGGTGAAGTCTATATCGGTGTCCCTATCGCCCCTAAAGCGCCTTTGTTGTTTGACGAGTCTTTAGATGACAGCGAATTCACCTGGAAAGTCAGCAGCATCTTTACCCCTGCCAAGCAGTGGCGCTTATATGCCACCGTTAGTACCGGCTACAAGGCCGGCGGCTTCGATGGTTCGACAATCCTGACTCCGCAGGAAGCCCTGCCTATCGACTCTGAAACACTGGTAGCCTACGAGTTGGGTGCCAAGTACCGTTCAGACGACGGCCTGCTGAGCGCAGAAGTGAATCTATTCAACTACGACTTTGAGGACTATCAATCCACCGCCAAGCTGATGGTCGCCGGTGCCAGCACTAACGTGCGTGCAAACGTTGCCGACGCCACTATTAAAGGTGCAGAACTGGCCTTTACCTTAAGCCCACTTGAGGGTCTGGATATCCGCGCCGGCGGCTCGTTTATTTCCTCTGAAATTGATAACTTCCAGGGTGAAGACGCCACCATCGAGGGCAATGATCTGCCGTTCTCGCCGGATCTGTCGTGGAACCTGGCAGTAGTCTATGCCACGCCTATCAGCGAGCAATTCACCTTGCGTACACAGTTAGATGCCAGCAACACCGGTGAGCACTACCAGACCATTGATAACAATGATCTGGTTGACGGCTATACCGTGACTAACGCGCGTATTGCACTAGAAGCTGAAGACTGGGAAGTGGCATTGTGGGTACGTAACCTGGCGGATAAAGACTACAACGTAGGTTATTTCCCAACCACAGGCTTAACTCCTGACACCTTCTTAAAAGGCGCGCCTCGAACCTTTGGTGTTAACTTTATGATGAACTTCTAAGGTCGCCTAAGATACTTAGGACCTTAAGATAAGTAAAAAGGCGGTGCGCATTGCGTACCGCCTTTTGCATTTCTAGCACGTCATAGGGCTTAAAAATGCCAGCCGATTTAATCAATAAAAGCCGGTAAAATTCGCTCAGCGGTGATTTGCAGATAACTGGCGTCATTGTCATGGGCGGTATGCACTATCATCAAATCCAGCGCCTCAATCAGCGTAATAAACTGACCATGCCCGCCTTGGGCACTCACCGCATAATAACTTTTGTCCCCTACCTTTAAATCAGCACCCCACCAGAAATAACCATAGCCCTGACTGGACGTATCTTTACCACCATAGTGGAAGTCCTCATCACCGGTTAACAGGATACGACTGGTGGCTTTGGCCAAATAGGCTTGTGGAATCAATTGTTGCCCTTGCCATTTGCCTTTATTTATCGCCAAACTGCCCCACTTGGCCATATCCCTTGATGTCATTCGAACACGCCACCCCGCTTCCGGCAAACCGCTTGGGTGCGTTTGCCAGTGATAATTGCTGATACCCAGCTTGTCGAGCAGTTCCCTTTTAATAAAGGCTTCGGCACCGCCCGGTACCACAACTTCAATCACCTGCATCACCAGATCTGGACCTGTGCCATATAGGAACTGCTGAGACACTTCGGTAATAGGCGCACTGTGCTCAAACATAGTTTGAATATAACCCTGACCTTTTAGTTGACCGGGATTTTTCTCAAGCTCTTGCCACTTCTCTCTGGAAATGCGAATGCCGGTGGTCATGGTCAGGGCATTATTCAGCGTGATCCGCTCTACCCCTTGCACAAATTTCGTCGGGTCTAGATCAGGTAAAAAACTCATCACGGGTTTGTCTAGGTCTGTCATGCTCAGATAGCCAAGCTGGATAGCCCGCCCCAATGCCAGACTTGTATAAGTTTTGGTCGCTGATGCCTGAAAATGGGCTAAATTAACTCGCCCACGCAAATAGTAAGATTCAAACAATAATTTACCTTTGTGGGCTATCAGCAAGCTGTCATATTTACCATGCTTCCCCGCCGCGATTTCCTCTGCCAGCTTAACTATCAAATCCTGCTTGCCACCATCAGCACCCAGTTCTCCAACCACCAAGCCGTCGTATCTATCCGTCGGCGCGGTACTGATAAAGGCTGAGTCTAGCAGTGGTATTTCTCGGAATGACAAGGAGGTTTCAGCAGCAGTAGCTTCTGGCGCGACCTTGTTATGGTATTCTGCACTTACTTGAAAAGCGGCACCAAACAGCGCACAGGCCAGTAAGCATTTCAAATGTGTCGTCATAACAATCCTTAAACTGATAACCGCACCTGGTCGGTGCATCTCTAACAAACCGGCTATCAATCTAAGGCAGGTGACGTTAAAAAGGCTGACGTCCTGATGAATTTGTCGTGACTTTGCGCTGACGAGGTGTGCAGTTGATGTCTGCTCTTCACATTTCAGAAAGCCGCAGATAAAACTCGAGGATTGCGCCGGGTTTCCCCCGGCATAGCGTTAAAACCCAATCTGTACCGCAACGGCTAACAACACCAAAGCAGTCACAATAAATATCGCCCACAGCGGCAACACAAACCTCGCCCATTGCGCCCAACCAACATTGGCGGTGGCCAAATAGGCCAGTAAGGTGCCAGAGGTAGGTGTGAGCATATTGGTAATACCGTTACCGAATAAAAAGGCCAATACCGTGGTTTGCCCTGATACCCCGGAAAGCTGCCCTATTGGCCCCATAATTGGCATGCTGACGGCGGCTTGCCCTGAGGTGGAAGGGATCAGAAAGTCCAGCAACAGCTGCGCCATAAACATGCCGCTAGCAGCCACCATAGGACTGCCCTCTCCAATCAATCCCACCAGACTATGCACCACGGAATCGAGAATTTGTCCTTGTTCCAGGGTCACAGCCACAGCTGAAGCCACACCTATTAAAAAACTGGCCAACAGCACTTTTTTCATACCGCTGACAAAGGCATCGGCGGCACCATTGGCTCCCAGACCGCTGATAACGGCCAGCAATAAACTGATACCGATATAGTAGGCAGAGAGGGCTTCATGCTTCCAATGCCATGCATTTGAGGCATAAACCAAAAAACCGATACTGGCCATTAGCACCACCAGCATCAAGCTATGGCGCCAGGATAGGCGGCTGTGATTCAGCACCAGTTCGACCTGCTCACCTTTTGCCTGGCGGCGGATCACCCACAGCATAAAGCCGATACCAATCAGCAAAAACACCAAATAACAGGCAAAGCGAAAACCGGCACCACTGAATATTTGTAGTCCCACCAGCGGCTGGGCAATGGTCAGTGGCAAGGGGTTGGATACCGAAGATAAATACCCCACTTTGACCGACACTGTGACTATGGCAAAGCCGATAATGGGTGCCATACCCAGGCGCTGGGCCATGGCCACCATCAGCGGGATCACCAGCAGGTATTCCGACGCCAGCCCCAGGAAGGTACTGCCAGCGGAAAACACCAGCATCAAGGCAATCACCAGCACATAGATATTGCCTTTCACCAGACTAAGCAAGCGCTCAAGCCCGGCGTCTACTGCGCCGCCTTTGGTCAGAATGCCAAACATACCACCGATAATCAGCACCATAAAAATCAGCCCGGCGCCCCGTTCAAGACCCAGCGGAATACTCATCAACAATTCGGTAATGCTTACCGGATAAGCCTGCTCTGCATCCCCCGCGGTCGCTCTGAATAAGTGGGCCACTTGTGGCTGTTTATCTAATACCTGATAAGAACCTGGCACCACCAAACGTCCATTTCGCTCATAGCGCCCGGACTCAACAAAGTAACTCATGGCACCGGCCAGCACTAAAATGCCAAGCAAAATAATCAGCGGATTTAGGGTTTTACGCTCACTAGCGTTTTCAGCCATGGCGCGTCTCCCCACATTGCGATTGCACATAGTCCGCCATTCTGCGGGATACCTCGGCAAGATCCTGCTGAAAGGCTGCAAAATGATGGCTTGGCGCAAACTGTGCTTCGTCCATATACAAAGCCCGGTTTATTTCAATCTGCATACTGTAACGTCGCACGGCTGGATTAGCATAGTGAGTGACCAAGTAACCGCCTTTATACGGCTGATTACGCACCACAGAGTAGCCAAGCCGGATGAAGGCATCTTCTACGACCTGAATAAATCCGCCATCACTACACAGACCATCGTTATCACCTAGCACCACATCCGGGCGCTGCTGACCACTATCCACATTCATACGATTGCCGGTGGACTTCATGGAGTGGCAGTCCACATGCCATACCGCCCCGAAGGCCTGATGCAATTTATCCAACTGGCTTTGTAACGCCTGGTGGTAAGGCAGATAAAAATCCCGTATACGAGTGGTAACCTCCTCAACCGCCAAGGGCTGGTTATACATAGGCACATCCGGCAGCGCCAAGCGGCGTATTAGCCCCATGCCCCTGTCGCTGTAACGAGTGGGATTACACCCTGCCCAGGGAAGACTGAGCATCGCCGGGTCGATATCATCCGGTGCTCGGTTAAGGTCAATAAACATGCGTGAATATTTCGCACTGAGCAGGCTGCCCCCCACCGCCAGTACCGGTTGCCACAGTTCCTCTACAAAAGCATCCCAACCGGTTTTTAGCTGAGTCTCAGTGGCATTACAAACAAAGTCTTTAGGAAACAAGCTGCCGCTGTGTGGCGAGTCCAGCAGCAACGGCAGCGGCTTGTGCTGGCTGGGCTCGGCCAGAGAATAGGTTGATATCATCAAAACACTTCCAAAAATACCGGCCCCCGCAGGGGCCTGTTACTTACATATCGTAGCTAAGCTGCAGATAGAAGAAACGTCCTACTGGATTGTAGGTGTTCTGATCAAAGTTGATATTGGGGTTAGTCAGCGATATCGGCGGCTGTTTGTCAGCCAGATTATTGATACCGAACTTCACCCGCATGGCATCGTCAATGTCATAACTTACCGAGGCGTTGTGATAGACCACAGTGCCTATATGGCGGGCTTCGTCCTGGAAGGTTTCGGTGCTGTCACCGATATGACGTAGATTGTAATTCACTGCCCAGGGTCCTTGTTGCCATTTGCTTGAGAAGCTACCACGCCATTCAGGGAAGGCTTCACGCAGATAGGCATTGCCCACTTTGTCTTCCACCTGCACCGTGCCATCAGACAAGGTCGTCGACGTTTCAAACTCACGCAGCTTAGAGAGATTCAGGCTGAAATCCCATTCGCCTTGCTCGGTTTCAAGGCCATAACGCATCATCAGATCCATTCCAGCCGTTTTGGTGCTGTTAAGGTTAACCGGGCCGTCCAGAATATTGTCTATCTCGCCACTGGAGGCGCGGGTGATAACCTCACAGTTACGCGCCTGGCTGGCACATAGATCCAGTAGATTCTGCGCCCCAAAGGTAGAGATGGTGTTATCAATTTCAATGTCATACCAATCCAGGGTTAGGCTGAAATCGTCCATAAAAGTGGGAATAAACACCACACCAAAGGACAGGTTTTCCGAGGTTTCCGGCTGCAACATCCGGTTGCCGCCCGTGGTGAGCTGCACATTGCTTTCACCTTGCGAATAACCTGAAGGTACACCAGCGCAGCCAGGCAGGGACTTGTTTGCTGAGCAAGGGTCAATTACAGGCGCAAAGCTTTGCCTTTGCCCTTCAAACAACTCCAGAATAGACGGAGCCCTGAAGCCTTCGGCCCAGGTGGCACGCAGCGACAGGCCTTCGACCGGCGAATAAAGTACGCCGGCCTTGCTGTTGGTGGTGCTGCCAAAGGTACTGTAATCAGAGAAACGGGTAGCCAGGCTCATCTCAAGCCGGTGGGCCAGCGGTGCCTCACCCAAAAGTGGAATACTCAGTTCCACGTAGGCTTCTTTTAGATCGTACTCGCCATCGGTGCCAGTGCGGGGTGCTGAACTGGTGGTCTGGTAAGTATTCACTCTGGGGGCAGAGTTGATAATGTCATCCGAGGTATCCAGACCGCGCTCTTTACGGTATTCGATACCGGCGGCCATCGCCAGATCACCAGCTGGCAGTTCAAACAGACTGCCGGTCAGGTTGAAGGTAAAATCGACCTGACTGGCCTCATTCTCATCCTTGCCGGTAAAATTAACGTAATCCACCATCTCTTGGGTCAGTGGCTTAAACAGGTTGACCGGCACGCAGCCCGCGGCTAGATCCGATACATCCACACTGATACCGCTGCTATCACAGGCCCGCAAACCAAGCGCCAGCTTATCCAGATGCATCTGGTTGTTTGAGGTAAAAGTCCCCGCGTTTTTCGCCCAGGATAAAAAGCCATCCCAACTCCAGCCATTACCAAAGGGCAACTCGCCATCCAGACCCACACCTAAACGGGTGGTCTCGACCTGCTGCTCGTTAACCCGATAACCATTCTCCTCGATAAAGGCGGTATGACGAAAATCACTGCCGCTGAATTCCACCCCAAAAGGATTTACACGCGGATCGTTAGCAATCACAAAACCACGGCTGCCACCTCTTACGGCAGAAAGTACCGAGGAAAACTGCTGGTCGGACTCGCGACTGTTGTACAACGCCTCAAAGCGCAAATTCACATTATCAAAAGGCACCAGTGCCTGAGCATACAAGGCAAAACGCTGGCTTGGTCCCACGACATAGTTGTTATAGTAACGGTTAAACTGGTCGTCACCGGTTACGCCGCGCCAACTGTCCAGATCGTCTCCGTCAGCACCTGGGTCGCGAGTTATCCCGGCGCTGGGTATGCTGAAGTCCAGCACCGAGGATAAGTTGCTCTCCCGGAACAAGCCTTCAGGAGTCCCCGCTGACAATCCATTTAACGGCACAGCTGTAATATCACGATCCTGGGTATAAATAGGTTTTTGGTCAGAATAACTGGCGGCCACCATCAGATTGCTATCGCCGATATCCCGGCCAAATAACAGATCGAGATTAACGGTTTCCCGGTCACCTTCGCTACTTTGCCCGTAATAGGCTTTGGCGCTGGTACCAACAAAGTCATTGTGAGTGTAAATATTCACTACCCCGGCAATGGCATCTGCGCCGTAAATGGCAGTGGCGCCGTCCTGCAGTACCTCCACCCGTTTAACTATGGCTTGCGGAATCGTATTCAAATCCACAAAGTCACGAAAACCGCGGGTACCGGCACCATTCACCCAGCGATGGCCATTGACTAGTACCAAGGAGCGGTTCTCGCCCAGATTTCGTAAATTCATGCTGCTGCTGCCATGGCTGGTACCCGCCGAGCCATTGCTGTTTAAACTGGCCCCCACGGAGGGCAGTTCCTGCAGTACTTCACCAAGGGATACCGAACCGGTCTGATTGAGGGCATCTAAATCTAGTTCCTGAACCGGGCTTGGCGTATCGCCCTGGCGCTTAATGCGCGAGCCCGTGATGGCAATAATCTCGGTCCCGCTATCAGCCTCTGCCCCTGCGGTTTGCTGGGCATAAGCAGAAAGGCTGGTGCCCATACAAGCGGCACTGACAGACAAGACAATTAAGGATTGACGAAAGCGTGGCATAAACTGGTCTCCGGCTGAGTTAGGCATTGCGATGCTCTGTTTTGATTAACAGTTTATTAACTCGCCAAACTCATGCAATATTATGGCAAATAATCATCAGTCCATCACATTTTGTTATTAACATGTCAGAATTGCATGCCCAAAGCCCCTTAAGCCTAAAGAGCCTGGAAGCCTTTCGCGCCATTATTCAAACCGGCTCGGCCACCGCCGCAGCCAACGCGCTGGGCGTAACCCAGCCAGCCATCAGCCGCCTGCTAGCAGCATTTGAAGAGCATGTGGGCTTTGCCCTGTTTTACCGGGAAAAGAGCCGCTTGTTTCCTACCGATGAGGCATTAGCGCTGTTTAAGGAAGTAGAACTGACCTTACAGGGCGCAGAGCGCATCAGCTTATTGGCTCGTAATATCTTTAATTCAGATCTGGGTTGGTTGAAAATTGTCGCGCCCAATTCCTTTATCGCCGGACCTCTGGCCGATGTGGTGGCGGATTTTTTGCGTCAGCACCCCAGGGTAAACATTTCTCTGGATACTCATAGTCCGGCCTCGGCCCGGGAAATGGTGGCGCATCGCAGCGCCGACTGCGGCTTTATCCAATTACCCGAGAACCATCCCGGTTTGCGGGTTGAGCCTATGCTCAGAAGCCATACCATGTGCGCTTTGTCACCGGCCCATCCACTGGCTACCCGCAGTTATATTGAAGTGCAGGATTTACAAGGTGAAAACCTGATCCTGCTGGGCAAGGGCCGCTACTCCAGATTACAGATCGACGATATCTTCCGGCAGGCCAAAGTGCCGATGAAGGTCAAACTGGAAACCCACACCGTGGCCATCGCCTGCACTTTTGCCAAACGTAATCTGGGCGTGGCCATAGTTAACGATATGCTGGCCAGACAATATGCGGACAGCAATCTGCTGCTTATCCCCTTTAAGCCAACGCTGATTTACGAATATGGTTTTATTACCTCGGCTCATGCGCCTATGAGCCGTCTTAGCCAGGCCTTTTTTGAACACTGCCAGCGCGCATTCAGTGACATGCAGGCCGATTACCTGGCCACGCTTTAACAGCTGAGAAACTGTCGCTTTTTTGAGACAACCCGACAATAGCTGCCAGCCAATGACTCATTGGTCTGTAAGGCTAGTGCGTCGCGCTAGTGAGGTATGACGGCGAGCCAGCTAACAGACCACTTTCGAGGTATCTAACAAGCAGTGTGTAATTCTGTCTCAACCAGACGACAGAATTACACAGTCATTTTTGCCCAGCGGGCCTCGCCAGCACGTCCAGCAGCGGATACCCTCCATCACCCAGAAATATTATTCTTCATAAATTACAGTCACATAACTAATAAATAGATGGATAAATCAGCATAAAGGGGCTGATATTCAGACCTGTTTTCATAGTTGGATCTTTTCTTGCTCTATCTCTGCCAACTGCATTTTTTTCTTCTTTCGGTCCGGATTCAGGGCCTTATTAACGACTCGGGGGTAGTTAACTTGAGTAAGCCAAAATTTAATGAATTGCGAAATCGCGCCTTTCTCAGCGTTGGGCTGGTTGTGGCAATTTTGCTGATACTTACCACCAGTGTGCGCGCTCAACAGGCCACCACCAACCAGGGCAAAAGCAACGAACAAGTGCTGTTTGACCTGATGAGCAAGCGTGCTCAAAATCTCGCGGCACAAAGCTACAGCCGGGATGAGCCCGACCTACCAGAAAGCTGGAAAACCATGAGCTATCGGCAGTACCGGGCTATTCGCTTCAAGCCCGACCAGGCGCTATGGAATGAACAGTCATTATTCGAAGTACAATTCTTCCACCCCGGCTTTCTTTATCAACAGCCGGTAGAAATTGAAGAAGTGAATAACGACGGCATGAACAAACTGCTGCCGTTTAGTGCCAGTCAGTTTAATTACGATGCCGAAGCTGCACCGCTGGCCAGCCAGAGCACTAACAGGAAAGGCTATGCGGGTTTCAGAGTACACTACCCACTGAACCGCCCTGATTACAAAGATGAGGTGGCCGTATTCCAAGGCGCTTCATATTTTCGTCTGGTAGGTCCTAACCAAGTTTATGGCCTGTCGGCCCGCGGCCTGGCCATTGATACCGCCGAAACCAGCGGCGAGCAGTTCCCGCACTTTAAGCGCTTCTGGTTGGTTAAACCTGAGCCCAATGACACTAAGCTGGTGTTCTTTGCCTTGCTGGACAGTCCAGCAGTTACCGGTGCTTACCGCTTTGAATTGTCGCCAGGTAGCGACACTCATATGCAAGTGACTGCGCGTCTGTTTGCCCGTCAGGATGTCAAGAAGCTCGGCATTGCCCCGCTGACCAGTATGTTCTTTTATGGTGAGAACAAAGTTCGCCATGTGGATGACTTTCGTCCCGAAATCCATGACTCCGACGGCGTGCTGATGCAAACCGCCCACGGCGAGTGGATCTGGCGCGCATTGAAAAACCCACGTCATCTGCAGGTAACCAGCCTGGCGGATGAAAATCCAAAGGGCTTTGGTTTGCTGCAACGTGACCGTGACTTTGTTAATTACCAGGACAGCGAAGCCAAATACCACCAGCGCCCTAGCATGTGGATAGCGCCACAAGGCAACTGGGGCAAGGGCCGCCTGGAAATAGCGGAGATCCCCACTAACAACGAAACCAATGACAATATTGTCACCTACTGGGTGCCGGAAACTCCGCTGAAAGCCGGTGAACAGCGCGAGTTCAGCTACCGCCTGTCGACCTTCGACAGTCAGCGCCCGGAACACCATCTGGCGCAAGTGGTCAGTACCCGCATAGGCTGGTCAGCCTTGCCCGGCGAACACAATGCACCAACCAAGGCCGAGCGGCAGTTTGTGGTGGACTTTGCCGCCCCGATTCTCGCCAAACTGGACAGCGCGCAGCCCATTGATGCCGCCTTGCAACTGTCGGCCGGCAGCCATCGCGACCTGACAGTACACAAGCTGCCAAACGGCCAGTGGCGCGTGTCGTTCAAACTTAAGCCTGCCGACCAAAAACCGGTGGATATGCGCCTGCAACTGAAACTACGTAACGAAACCCTAAGCGAGGTATGGAACTATGTCTGGAATCCAACTGACCTCAAATAAGTCTGAGGCCGCCAAGGTCGGTAACTCGTCAGCCCCCTGGCAGATTTTGCTTAACCACAAGGCGCTGCGCCAATGGTTGTTCTTCCTGCTGGTCAGCACCAGTGCGGTGGCCGGTATCAGTATGATGACTCACATCCTTAAGGCCAATGGCCTGACTGGATTGGAAACCACCCTGCTGGTGCTGTTTGCCATCGTCTTTAGCTGGATTGTCTGCGCTTTTTGGAGCGCGGTAATAGGCTTTGCCTTGCAATGGCTACGTATTGACCCGCTCAGTCTCAAACGCAACCTAGCGCTGCCTGAAGACTGCGGCGCCCCTATGCAGCGCACTGCCTTGGTGATGCCGGTTTACAACGAAGATACCCGCCGGATTATGGCCGGTTTTGAAACCTGCCTGCGCCAACTGGCACAAACCGGGCATCTGGCGCAGTTTGATATGTACATGCTCAGTGACACCCGCAATGTGGATATGGCCCAAGCCGAGCTGGACCATTGGCATGCCATGCAGCAGCGTCTGGGCGAGCTGGGCAAACACGCCTTTTACCGTCGCCGCGAGAAAAATAGCGAGCGTAAGGTGGGTAACCTCAAAGAGTTCTGCCAGCGTTTCGGCTATCGCTATGAGCATATGATTGTACTGGACGCGGATAGCGTGATGAGCGGCCAGGCCATGTTACAGCTGGTGCACAGCATGGAACAAAACCCTAAGGTGGGTCTGATCCAAACCGTGCCTATTCCGGTTCGCCAAACCACCTTGTTTGGTCGCTTTCTGCAGTTCGCTTCCGAGCTCTACTGCCCAATGCTGGCCACCGGCTTGTCCTTCTGGCAAACCGACAGTGCCAACTACTGGGGTCACAATGCCATCATCCGCATGGACGCCTTTATGCAGCATTGTGGTTTGCCCCGTTTAAACGGTCCGGCGCCCTTTGGCGGCGATATTCTCAGCCACGACTTTGTCGAAGCCGCGTTACTGCGCCGTGCAGGGTGGGATGTATTCCTGCTGACCGAAGTACGCGGCAGCTTTGAGGAAGTGCCCTGCAACATCCTTGATTACGCCACCCGCGACCGTCGTTGGGTACAAGGTAATATTCAACATTTGGGTCTTCTGACCGGCAGCGGTCTGCATCTGACCAACCGTTTGCATTTTCTGTTTGGTGCACTGGCCTACATTTCCTCGTTGCTATGGATGCTGATGTTAAGTTTAAGCTCGGCAGATGCGCTGATTCGTGCCACCACAGACAATGATTATTTCACGCAGACCTATCAACTGTTCCCCAACTGGCAAGTGGCCGAAACCGGCCTGATTAACGCTTTGCTGATGTGTACAGTGGTGTTGTTGATGTTTCCTAAAGTACTAGGTGTGTTACTGGCCTTAAAACAGCGCCGCGCAGAGTTTGGCGGTGCCCGCGCACTGTTGTCCGGTGCCTTGGCGGAAGCCTTGTTTGCCCTGCTGATTGCCCCACTGATGATGGTTTATCATGCGTTTTTCGTCCTCAGTGTATTCCTGGGCTATCAGGTCAGTTGGAATGCCCAGGAACGTGAAGGGCGCATGCTAAGCTGGCATGAAGCCTTTAAACGTACCGCATTAGCAAGTGCAATTGCGGTGCTGTGGGCAGTGGTCACTTACCTGTTTGCGCCGCTGATGTTCTGGTGGATGGTGCCGGTATTTACCGGGGTGATTCTGGCTGCGCCTATTGTGCGCTATTCCAGCAGCCTGGAGCTTGGTCGCTGGGCCAGATTGCATGGCCTGTTTATCAGCCCCAGCGAAGCAGTGGAACCCTCAGAACTAAAGCAGTTGCGCCTGCGTTTGGCCAATATGCCACAGCAGCCGTCGCAAATCGCTTTTACGCCAATACTCCCCACCGAACAATGGCGCGATATGCCGATGCAAAGCTTCGATACGGCCGATACCCCCGAGGTATTGGTCAGTGTAAACCGCTAGTTCAAACAGACGCCGCTAGTTAGCGGCGTTTTTATTTTAACCAGAGCCTGTTGACCTTTGATCAATTGGTCTGCCCAGTCGAGTCCCTGGCCGCAAAAACTGGAGTTCACCCAGCGCGGTGAGTAAACTTGCCGCCGCTAACGCAGAAGCCAATAAAAGGTTAACAATGAAAATAACTCAATCCCTGCTGGCCCTGACTCTGGGCCTGGGCAGTGCCTGTGCACTGGCCGAAGATCGCATCAGCATCGACGATATTCCCACCCTGCAATCCGTGCTGCAAACCAGCATCAGCCCTGATGGTGAACAGATTGCCTTTACCCGTTCCGTGCCCCGCGAGTTGTACGTGGAAGAAAACGGCAGTAACTACGCCGAGCTGTATCTGGTAGATGACAAAGGCCAGGAACGCGCTTTTATCACCGGTAAGGTAAATATCGGTAAGTTGCAGTGGTCTGCCGACGGTAAACAGATTTATTTTCTGGCCAAGATGGGCGACGACAAGTTCACCAGCCTGTATCAGATTCCGGTTGATGGCGGTCAGGCCCAACGTGTGCTGAGTTTGAAAGACCGCAACATCAGCAGCTATAAGCTCGCTCCGAATAACAAACAGATTGCACTGCTAGCCAAGCCAGCGGCTGACAAGTCTGAAAAGGAGCTGAAAAAGCTCGGTTTTATGGCTGAAGTTTATGAGCTGGGCCTGACCAATCAACAGTTGTTTGTGTTGTCCTTGGACAAAGCTGGCGACAACCTTAATCCCGACGCCTTGGCCATCCAGGACTATGTGGGCGATGTAAACTGGGCCGCAGATAGTCAGTCTTTGCTGGTTAAAACTCAGCCCAGCGCGCTGATTGATGACCAGTATATGAAGTCGCAATGGCATTTGTTTGATCTGGCCAAACAGACAGTCAGCCTGTCTTTCGCTACCGAAGGTAAATTAGGCGAAGCAGAACTGTCTGCCGACGGCCGCTATATCGCTATCTTAGGTGCCCAGGACAAACATGACCCGGCTACCGGCCGTTTGTACCTGGCCGATGCTAAAAGCGGCAAAGTGCAAGACTGGCTGCCCGACTTTAAAGGCCATATCAGCGATATCGAATGGTCACACAAGACCCAGACCCTGAACTTCATCGCTGAAGTCGGCACTCAGAACTTTGTTGCCACTATCAAACCCGGTAGCAACAAGTACAAAAAGCTGGTGAAGGAAGGTCAGTTTATTGCCTCCGGCCTGAGTATCTCTGACTCAGACAAGAGTATTGCCCTGCGCGCCAACAGCTATGCCCACCCAAATGAAGTTTTTGTGATCCGTTCCGGCAAGGCCAAACGCCTGTCAGACTCCAATCCCTGGTTGGCGGAAAAGCGTCTGGCTAAGCAGGAGACGATCCGCTTTACCGCCGAAGATGGCGTGGAACTGGACGGCGTGCTGATCTACCCCCTGGACTATCAGAAAGGCACCCGCTACCCACTGATTATGTCGGTACACGGCGGCCCGGAAAGCCATGACAAAGACGGTTGGCTGACCAACTACTCGCGCCCCGGCCAAATGGGTGCAGCCCGTGGCTACGCGGTGTTCTACCCTAACTACCGCGGATCAACCGGCAAAGGCGTGGACTACTCCAAGCTGGGTCAGAACGACTATGCCGGTGAGGAATTTAACGACCTGGTGCGCTTTAAGCAGCATCTGGTTGGCATGGGCCTGGTTGACAGCAAACGCGTCGGCATCACCGGTGGTTCTTACGGTGGTTATGCTTCTGCCTGGGCTGCCACTAAGCTGACTGAGCATTTTGCCGCCAGCGTGATGTTTGTTGGCGTGACCAACCAGCTATCCAAGTTCGGTACTACAGATATTTCCAATGAGATGTTCCTGGTTCATGCGCGCTCTTACCCCTGGGATAAGTGGCAATATTACCTGGAGCGCAGCCCTATTTACTGGGCCGGCCAGTCCAAGACTCCGCTGCTGATTATGCATGGTAAGGATGACCCACGTGTTCACCCTGCACAGTCTATGGAGTTATATCGCTATATGAAAGTGCAAGGCAAGGATGTGCGCCTGGTGTACTACCCGGGTGAAGGCCATGGTAACCGCAAAGCGGCTGCGCAGTACGACTACAGTCTGCGCCTGATGCGCTGGATGGATAACTATCTAATCGATGGCAAAACTCAGATGCCTGACTACGAGATTGACCATGCTGCCAAGCTCAAGGCAGTCAAAGACAAACAAAAACCGGCCGACAAGGCCTAATTCGTAAAAGGCGCCTATGGCGTCTTTTTTATTGCTCGTTTCAGTCCTATAGCCCCGCCAATCCCGCCTTCGTAAGCCCTGTTGAACAGACAAAATGTAAAAAGTGACTTCTGGCCTATTTTTTCTTTGTTTTTAACTGTGCAATCATTGCACACAGGATGTACAAAAAAACACCGGGACTGCAGGTGAACGATAAAAGCGCGCTTCTAAAACAGTTACAGATTGATCCACAAGACAAGCACTCAGAAAAAGGTCTCAGCCTCTGGCATTTGCTGCTGGCGATATTGGCCAGCTCCGCCCTGACCTTCTGGCTGACGAGCCTGTTTGGCCAGGCTCAGCCCGCGCCGGTACAAAGCGCCACGACAGCCGTTACTCCGGCTCAGGCCGAAGACCTAAAAGCCCCACCGGCCGCGAAGGCCAAGGTTGAAAGCAACAGCATACTGAACTCTTCCGGCTACATTACCGCCCGCCGTATGGCCACGGTTTCCGCCGAGGTAATGGGTCTTATCACCGAAGTAAATGTGGAAGAAGGCATGGCAGTGCAGCAAGGTGATGTACTGGCCCGATTAGACAGCGCTCTTGCCAGCACAGCACTTAAGTTGGCGGAGGCACAAGTGCAGGCGTTGATAGCCAGACGTAACGCCTTGGCAGCTGACCTGGAAGAAGCCAAGCGCAATCAGTTGCGTATCAATAACAACAGTTATTCCAGTGAGGCCGAACGCACCGGTGCAGCAACCCGGGTGCAAAGCCTGGCGGCCAATCTGCAAAGCGCGGCGGCTGAAATTGAAGTGGCCAAACTACAAAGTCAAAGCCAGCGGGAACGCTTGGAAGACCACACCATACGCGCGCCGTTTTCCGGCGTAGTGACGGTCAAAAATGCCCAGCCTGGTGAAATTGTTGCCCCCACATCAGCCGGCGGTGGTTTCACCCGCACTGGTATTTGCACCATAGTGGATATGGACTCTCTGGAGATAGAAGTGGATGTTAATGAAGCCTTTATTGGCAGGATTAGCGCCGGTCAGCAGGTTGAAGCCACTTTGGATGCTTACCCTGACTGGCGCATCCCCGCTTCGGTGATTGCCATCATACCAACAGCCGACAGAGCCAAAGCCACAGTGCAGGTGCGTATCCGTATTGAAGAGAAAGACCCCAGAATCCTGCCGGATATGGGCGTTAAAGTGGCTTTTATGAAAAGTTGATGTCGATAGCGACGCCTATCAAACGACCAATAAATACACAGCAAAAACAGGACAACAGCATGAGTGACGACAATCTATTTGAATTAAAAGCGGTCGCTAAGCGTTTCAAAAAAGGTAAGGAAACCATCAGTATTTTTGATGACCTGAATATGACCATCAAGCGCGGCGACTTCCTGGCCATTATGGGCCCGTCTGGCTCGGGGAAGACCACCCTGCTCAACCTGCTTGGCGGAGTTGACCAGCCCACAGGCGGCGAAATTGTGTTTGACGGCGCGCGTATTGACGGCCTGAGCGAAGGCGACCTGGCCAAATGGCGGGCCAACAACATCGGCTTTATCTTTCAGTTTTACAACCTGATGCCGATGCTCAACGCCGCCAAAAACGTCGAACTACCACTGCTACTCACCAGCCTAAGCAGCAAGCAACGACAGCAACGGGTAGACACCGCACTGCAACTGGTTGGCCTGGCAGACAGGGCTAAGCATATGCCAAGCGAGATGTCCGGTGGGCAGCTACAACGGGTAGCCATTGCCCGCGCCGTGGTTTCTGACCCCAAGTTACTGCTGTGTGACGAGCCCACCGGGGATCTGGATCGCCAAACCGCCGATGAAATTCTGGAAATGCTGCAACTGCTCAACCGAGAGTTTGGCAAGACTATCATCATGGTCACCCACGATCCGGCCGCTGCCCGCCATGCCACCCATACCTTGCACCTGGATAAAGGTCAGTTTGTGGGTAAAGACGAACCGGAGTTGCAGGAGAAATCCGCATGAAGGATCTCTATCTGGTGTACAAAAACCTGACCCGCAAGAAATTGCGGCTGTTTCTCACCAGCTTCGCCATCTTTATCGCCTTCCTGATTTTCGGTGCGGTCACGGCTTTGCAGGGCGCACTGAATTCCGGGGTAGAGATGTCGGCGGATAACCGTTTGGTGGTGTTTAATAAAATCAACTTTACTCAGTCCCTGCCCTACGCCTATGTCAATAAAGTCAGTGGCATAGAAGGCGTAAACCAGGTGACATTTGCTAACTGGTTTGGCGGTTATTACCAGGAACCCGCTAATCAGGTCGTGACTATGGCCGTGGATCCTGACAGCTACTTCGAGGTGTATTCAGAGCTAGTGGTAGCCCCGGAGCAAAAAGCCAACTGGCTGCAAAATCAAGCTGGGGTAATGGTAGGCGAGCGTCTGGCTAAGGTTAATAACTGGCAGATAGGTGATCGTATTCCGGTGTCCTCGAATATCTTCTCTAACAAGAACGGCGGTCAAACCTGGGATTTAGTAGTAGAAGGCATTTTTACCGCCAGCGACCCACAAGTCGATACCGGCTATATGGTCTTTCACTACAAGTACTTTATGGAGACTCAAAGCTGGGGTGGGGATTATGTGGGCTGGATAGTCCTGACCACCGATGACCCGGCGCTTAATGAGCAAGTGGCAAACGCCATAGATGAAAGCTTCGCTAACTCCCAGGCAGAGACAGATACCAGCACGGAAAAAGCCTTTAACAAGGCCTTTATTGAACAAATTGGCAATATCGGCCTGATTATCTTTGGCGTGGTGTTTATGGCCTTCTTTACCATTCTGGTGCTGGTCGGCAATACCATGGTACTGGCCATCCGTGAGCGCACCGGCGAGATTGCCGTGCTGAAAACCCTGGGATTTTCTTCACCACGAATCTTTCGCATGATCCTCACCGAGTCCTGCCTGCTGGCCTTTATCGGCGGTTTGTTAGGTCTTGGCGCGGCTTATCTAGTGGTGGGTGCGCTCTCACAGATGATGGCACGTTTTTTACCTAACCTGGTTTTGGGGCCGGATATAGTGCTGCAGGCTTTAGGCTACATGCTACTGCTTGGTTTGATTACCGGTATTGCGCCGGCGTACCAGGCGCTGCGCCTTAACATCATCACCGCATTTGCCAGGGGGTAATATGAGTTTACTTGCACAATCCAGTGCCGTGATCGGCATGAATATTAAAAGCCTGCCCCGCCGTTTATGGATGTCACTGGCCATGGTTTTGGCCAGTGCCGTAGTGGTTGCCGTACTGCTCGCCTTTCTGGCCATGGCTAAGGGTTTTGAAGCCACCTTGCAAAGCGCTGGTCAGGAAGATGTGGCCTTTTTTATCCGTACTGGCTCTGCCGCGGAACTGAATAGCTCAGTGATGAAGGAACAGGTGGATCTACTACGTGAAGCACCAGGCATTGCCAGCGACGAAAACGGTAAACTGGTCTCACCCGAGCTGTATGTGATAGTCGACGGCACCAAAAGAAGCAGCGGCACAGATGCCAATATTCCCTTGCGGGGTATAGAGCAACAAGGGCTGGCACTGCGCAATAACTTCAAGATAGTGCAGGGGCGATTGTTTACGCCTGGTACCGATGAACTGATTGTCGGTGAAGGGGTACTGCGTCAGTTTGAAGGCTTTGAACTAGGCAAAGAAGTGCGTTTTGGCAAAAACCGCTGGACTGTGGTTGGGGTATTCAGCACCGGCGGAAATGTTTTTGAAAGTGAACTGTGGGCTGACGCCAAGGTTATCCAAACCCTGTATAACCGCGGTAGCAGCTATCAATCGGTGCGGGCGAAACTGACGGCGGATGCCAGATTGGAAGACATCCAAGCCTATATCAAAAATGAGCCACGCCTGAATCAGGAAGTACAAACAGAAGCCAACTACTTTGCCGTACAAGGCGAGGGCCTAAGCTATATGGCGATTTTCGGGCGGGTTATCAGTGCGGTGATGGCGTTAGGCGCTTTAGCTGGCGCGCTGAATACCATGTATACCTCGGTATCCGACCGGGCCAAGGAAATTGCCACCTTGCGGGCCATTGGATTTTCCAACCTGTCGGCTTTTATCGGCACCATGGCAGAAGCCCTGGTACTGGCGCTGTTTGGCGGAGTGCTGGGGGCACTGGCGGCATTCTTGCTGTTTGACGGTTTAAGTGCCTCCACCCTGGGAGGCAGCTTTACCCAAGTGGTGTTCAGCTTTGAGATGACAGGTCAGTTGGTTATGCAGGGCATTTGGCTGGCGCTGTTTATCGGCTTTATCAGCGGCTTTTTCCCTGCCTGGCGAGCCACTAGCGTACCGGTGGCGGTAGCTTTTCAATCAAGAGGATAAAAAAACCAGGGGCGGGTTTTACCCGCCCTACCCCTCACATTTGTCACCAAACTGGCTTTTTTAGTTCATCCAAAGAATCTTCGCGCTCACAGGTAAACAAACTCGTCAGGAAGGCTTCCACCTCAGCGGTGTTTAGTTCCTTCTGTTCCTGGGCACAATATAATGACCGTTAAAAAACCCCAAAACAGGTGCTGGTGGACACTGTCAGGCGCACTAGCCCTTTTGTACTTGTGCAGACCAGGACGTCCAGGCGGATGGTGGTAACGCGCTGGTTTTGTCGGTGAGAAAGTCCAACAGAGCTGTGACCTTACGAGCGGTTTTATGGCGGCCATTAAAGACTGCGTACAACACCAGATCTTCGGGATCTTTTTCCAGCACCACTTCTTGTAGCTGCCCCTGCTGGCACTCATTCTGACAACTTATCGCCGGCAAGATGGCAAATCCCAGACCAGCTAGCGCCGCTTCCTTAGCTAGGTGCGCGCTGTTTACCCGGTAGGCAGAATATACCGGCAGCGTGAAAGTCGCGCGGCCATCTTTGAATATCCAGGGCGTGCCGTTTAACGCGCTTAAACTGGTAATACAGGGTAGCTGCTTAAACCGGCCAAGGCTGAGCTGGGGGCTATAGCGGGCCACCAGATGCGGAGCCCCTACCACCCTGCTTGGCCAGCGCGCAAGTTCCTTGGCTACCCAGGCGCTATCCGGTAAGGGGCCGCGGCCGTATTGTAGTAGAAGATCCACACCATCTTCCAGCCCCTGAGTAGGCGCCAGATTGGTATCGCAGCTTAAGCTAAGCCTGGGATGTCGCACACAGAACTCTGCCAGCCACTTGGCCAATAGCGGCAAGTCCGGCATTAACAGCTTAAGGTGCCCGGCCACCTCATTACCTTGCGCGCTAATCTCCACCAGGCGGCTATCCATGGCATCCAACATAGGCAGCACTTGCTCGTACAAGGCGCTACCCGCTTCGGTGGCTGACATTCTGCGGGTGGTGCGTTCAAGTAAGCGCAAACCTAACGCCTCTTCCAGCAGCGCCACATGACGGCTGACATTGGACGACGGCAGATTCAGTGCGAAAGCCGCCTGCTTAAAGCTTTTATGTTCGAATACCTGCTTAAAACTAAACAGCCAGGCCAGTTCTATTTTCTCAAGCAGCATTAACCCACCAAACGGGATTATCAATTCAATTACCGCCAATTTATCCCATAAAAATCAGCATGAATACTATACCCTGCTATTCACTTAAGAGCTGCTCCATATGCAACAACCTAAAAAAATCGCCATTATTGGTGCCGGCGTCGCCGGTCTTGCCTTTGCTTTACTGGCCTGTCGTCAGGGCCATAAGGTGCAGGTGTTTGAACGTAAAAGACTAGACGCGCAAATGGGTGCTGGCGTTACCTTGTGGCCCAATGCCACCTTTGTACTGGCAAAAATGGACCTGCTGTCCGCGATTGAAGCCAGAAGTGGTAAGCCCGGCTGGATGCGACGTATAAGTCCTGACAATAATGAAATGACCGCACTGCCCATCGCTGAGCTTAAGCAACTCAGCGGTTTCCCCAGTTTGACTATTCTGCGTCAGGATTTAATGGCGGTGTTAATTGAGGCCTGCAAACAGGCCAATATTGCGCTGACCGATAACCAACCCATCGACCAATCCCGACTGGCAATGCTACGCCAACACTATGATTTGGTGATTGGCGCGGACGGCCGTATGCAGTCTGCCGCCCGTTATTATGTTGCGCCGCATGCCCGCCCCGTTTATCAGGGCTTTATCAATATCATTGGTATCAGCCACTATCACCAACAGACCTTTAGCCCCTCAGCCATCTTAGATTATTGTGGCGACGGGCAGCGCTTTGGCATTGTGCCGGTCAGCGATACCTGCGCCTACTGGGCTGCGGCCTGGCAAATGCCGCTTGGGGACATTGATGCCCCAGCCTTTGCGCTTCCCCGGTTAAAAGCGCGTTTTGCCCACTGGCCCGCCGCTGTGCAGTTCATGCAGGAATATGCAGAACCGCAATCTATCCGCTCCATATTTGTGCATGATTTAGACCCCCTTCCTTGCTGGTATCGACAGAATGTCTTGTTGATTGGTGATGCTGCCCATGCCTCGCTCCCCACCTCAGGCCAAGGTGCTTGTCAGGCCTTGGAAGATGCCTGGCATTTGGCAGAATGCATGACGGCAATACCCGACACCCAAAGCCTGCTGCAACAGTTTCAGCTAAGACGACAAGATAAAACCGGCCGTATTCAGCTAAGCGGCCGGGCCCTGGCCAATTTGATTTTTAACCCAGCCACCGCCAATACTCAGGCCGGCCTGGTAAAGCAGTCATTGCAGGATATTGTCAGTGTATGGATGTCGGGTTTGCCAATTAGCTGACACTAACGCTCATTTCGCACTGCACAGTTGACGGAGATTCCTGGTGGAAATGTTTAGCTTCCTGGGCCATTAGTATGCTGCCCCAAAAACATGCTACCTTGAGGCTGGAATTAAAATAGCGCGCCAGCCTTAAGGATGTTTCGCGTTGCATTACATAAGGAACTCGTTATGCCAATTCCCCCTGATTATTTTCATGCTAATCAACAATTTGAACGTTTTATGCTGGATGCTCGAGATGCAGCAGACCTGCCTACCACTAATATGGCCTGGAATATGGTGGTAGGCGTGCTAAATGCGTTTAGGTGCCGCCTAACCATTACAGACGCGCTTCGCTTTGCAAATATACTGCCTCCTGGAATTCGTGCTTTGTTTGTCGCCGACTGGGACGCTGAACAACCTCTTCGAAAGTTCACAGATCAAGAAAATCTGATCGATGAAATTAGAAGTGTACGCAGAGTGCATAACTTCTCTCCCGAGACTGCCCACCAGGCTGTTGCTATAGCGCTACGCAAGAATGTGGATGAACATAAGTTGGATGAATTTCTTAAACAAATCAGTGTACAGGCTTACCAATTCTGGTTTGTCGATGCTGATACGATGAAAAAATCACTATGCAAACGCCCTTTGCTAATTCAATGTCGGGATGAATAGGAGCGACATCATGGATAAATACCTGCTCACCAAACAGGAAATTGATGCCTTCCAGGGTATTGATAAAACCCATTTTCTAAATAAAAACGCGCAGCGGGTGAATAAGTCGCTGGGGGATTTAACCGGCCTGACCGGCTTGGGGTTTCATATTATCCAAGTGCAACCTGGCCATGAAACCACGGAGTTTCATGTCCACTATTATGAAGATGAGTGCGTTTACATTCTTGAAGGGCAGGCCGAGGCCTGGATTGGTGAGGAACGCCATAATGTCTACCCAGGCGACTTTATCGGCTACCGGGCCGGCGGCAAGCCGCATAAGCTGATAAATAATGGCAACAGCACCTTGAAATGCATTGTGGCAGGACAGCGCACCGATCATGATGTGGCCGACTACCCCCATCAGCAAAAGCGCATTTATCGCAATAAGGATATGCCATGGAATCTGGTGGATATGCAGGCGATCAGTGAACCGATAGCGGGTAAGAAAGTATAACGGTAAACAACTAGAAACAGCGGGTATGCCGTCCAATAACTGCATACCTTGATATAGAAAAGCTATCTATCAGCTCAGCCTTCGCTAATAGATAGCTTTAATTGGAAAATGAGATCTCAACTATCAGTTACATTCTACTTCCAACTCAACTTCTTCAAATTCTGAGTGAGTATCAATATAAATACCGCCATTGGAGTCAACATGGACAGTGTAAATATAGTTAGCAATCAGTCCCCCCCCAGTTACACTGCAATCATGAGTCTCCAGCCATTCCTCAACATCCACAGCTCTCCCTTCTTTAACCCCATCCTGTCTAAGCCAGAAATCCAGAGTTTTTCCTGAGGAATAAACACTGTTTGCGGTATCCATAGCAATAACTCCCGTACCGGAATCATTCAGAGTAAAGGCTACAATTGCTCCGTTCGGCAAATGATAAAAAACAGTATTGGTATCTTTTTCATACTTTGCAGTGACTTTCAGTGTACCAATTGCTACTTCAACTTCGGTCTTTAGCTGTCTAACAATACTCTGCCAAGTACTGACTTCTCCTTGAAGTATGTTTGCCTTAATATCATCAATATAGAGGCTTTGACACATCATACTGCTGTATATGTCCCCTGGGCTTAAGCAATCTCGTTCTGGTGCAGAACTAGAAGAGGATAGAGAGTTGGAGGCAACAGCACTTGGTGTATAGTTGCGATGCAGCGCGGCCAACAACTTGTGCTTTATATTAAAATATCTAAGTGCTTTTTCTGCAGCTGATTTTTGATAGTTAAAGACTTCTATTTCTGTTGCTACCACACGATCGTATGTAACACTAAGTTCATAGGTGAAATATTTATTCCGCACACCGTCGACAACAATAACACTGTATTCTTCAGCTTCTCCTGGTTCTTCTTCATTCCCCAGCTCATCCCCACCTCGACCTGAATATCTAGGTGCAACGGATTTAGCTATAGCAGCAGGGTTAGCACAATCATCACATACTTTAAGGAAATCAAACTCAGTTCCCAATGCACTTGCATTCGAAGAAAAAAACACTAGGGGTAAAATACTAAACGCCAAACAAAAAATTATTTTTTTCATAAAAGTTCCTTCTAAATTTTACTAAATCCCTCTCGCTAGGGAATCAAGAATTTATAAAAAAACATCTGACCGTCAAATGACGTTTTCGTAATCTTGTTATTCCTTTCCCTTGATTACGTTTTGCTTAGCAATTTAGCACCGCTAACTTAAAAAAATAATACCATTCATTAATCGGAGCTGTGCGCCAGGCTTTTATACTTAAACCAGTATCGAAGTGAAGATCAGCGTATTACCAAGCTGTTTGACAAAGTAAGAGACAAGCAACACTTGTTGTTCGACTCTGAAAAAGATCTGTTACTTGAAAATGGTATCTATGTTGGCGTGCTCGCGTCCTGATATTGACTAAGTATGCGGGTATGCCGTCTAGTTAACGACATACCCGCCAGCACCTTATTTAATCAGTAAGTGCTTTTCCAGAAAGGCCGCCATCATGCTGTAGTAATGCAGGGCCGTGGCCTTATCCGCACCAATATGGTGGGTACGGTTTGGATAGGCGAAAAACTCAAACTGTTTATTGTGTTTCACCAATTCATTAATCAGTTTTTCCGAGCCCTGATAATGCACATTGTCGTCACCTGTGCCATGAATCAGCAACAACTTGCCGCTCAAATCCTTGGCAAAGGTAATAGGCGAGGTATTGTCATAACTGTCAGGATCGGTATTGGGATTACCTGAATAACGTTCCTGGTAGATAGTGTCATACAGACGAATATCCGGCACGGGTGCTGAGGCAATGCCCACATGGAACTTGTCGCCATGGCGGAACAACAGATTCAGGGTAGAGCTACCGCCCCCAGAATGCCCCCAAACGCCAACTCTGTTGCTATCAATTACCGACCAACGCTTGGCCATGGCATCCAGGGCGTCTACCTGGTCACGTACTGTCACTGAGCCAATCTTCTTGTAAATCGACTTACGCCAGTCACGCCCTTTAGGTGCGCGGGTGCCGCGGTTGTCTACCGAGGCGACAATAAAGCCGCGCTGCGTCAGCAGCGATTGATACAAGTAACCACTGCCACCCCAACGGTCCTGCACTGTGGATCCCCAGGGTTCACCATAGACATAAAACACAATAGGGTACTTTTTGCTGGGATCCATATTGGCCGGGAACAGAATGTAGCCGTCCAGTTCCAAACCATCGCGGGCATTCACTTTGAAAAATTCATGGCGGGGCAAGCTTTGCTCTGCCAGTTTGGCATTTAGCTCCTGATTATCTACCAGGGTAATCACAGGAGCATGCTCGGCCACCTTGATAATCTGCTTAACCGGCGGCTGACCAAATTTGGAATAGGAATGCATGGCCCATGACGCATCATCAGACATATAGTAACTGTTGCTGCCTTCAAACTCGGCAGGGGTAACGCGTTGCGGTTTGCTGGAACCATCCAGCTTGGTGCGATACAAGTAACGCTGTGAGGGATTATCCGGTGAAGCGGTGAAGTACAGCACATTTTGCGCTTCATTCAGAGCCAGCATATCGACAATATCAAACTGACAGGGAGTCAGGTCGATAATCTGTTTTCCATCCCGAGAGACCCGATACAGATGGCGCCAGCCATCCCGCTCGCTATGCCAGATAAAGAACGAGCCGTCTTTGGACCATTTGGCTTCATAGAACCATTCCAGAAAGGCTTCGTCTTTGTCTTCCAGAATCTTGTTTAATTGATTCTGCCGCCAGTCAAACAGCCAAACCTTGTTCTGGCTTTGCGGGCGGTTCACATCCTGAATCAACAAAGTGTTGCCGTTTCCTGCCCAACTGATACGCGGAATATAGCGATCTCTGTTGTCCCCCCCAAGCTCTGCCCAGCGGGTTTTACCATCCTCGATACTGACCACCCCAACTTTCACCGCTGAATTGGTTTCTCCAGCTTTGGGGTAAGGAAAGCGAGTCAAAGTAGGATACGAGGCCTCGGTGTTGTTCAGCATGGTGAAGTACTTCACCTCGCTGGTATCCAACTGCCAGTATGCAATAGCGCGATTGTCCGGGCTCCAGCGAAAACCGTCACGGATAGAAAACTCTTCCTCATACACCCAGTCAAAGTTACCGTTTACCAGGGTGTCATTGCCATCGGTGGTAAGTGCGGTAACGGCTTTATTGCCCACCTGCTCCATGTAGATATTGTTGTCTCGTACATAAGCCACTTTGCTGCTGTCGGGAGAGAACTTAGCAAACATCAGCTTTTTCTCGGGTGGCTGTTCGCCCCCGAGCTGATAGAGTGCATTGGTGTTAAGGTTCAACAACCAAAAATCACCGCGACTACGCGAACGCCATACCCGCTCACCGTTGGTAAATACCATCAGCCACTGGCCATCCTCAGACCACTGATAGCTTTCAATGCTCAAGGGCTCTTCTGCACCTTGGGGTATCAGCTTTTCAAACGCCACCAACACCTTACGACCACTGCCATCCGGGTTGTAAAACACAATGTCATTGCCTTTTACACCGTGCTCTTCTTCATCAATCGCCGCATCGGCTTCGGCATTCTCCGGCTTTGTGGTTTTCTCTGCTTCGCGTTCTTCCAGCACGGTATAACCCGTGCCATCTTCGAGCCAGGTAAAATAGGTACTGCGTTGCTCTTTAAAGGCTTTGTCCTGGTAAATTTGCTCAAGGGTCAGAGGCGATGCGGTCGGTGTGTCCTGCTTGGCCGTTACCGAACAGCCCTGCAATGCCAAACCAGCAAAGACCGCCAGTACCAAGCCACGCGTTTTTGTAATTATCATGTTGTTCCTCAATGGCGAGCACGGGTTTTATTTTTGGCTGGCCTGCGATTTCAGGACCAACCTTGTTGCAATGCTCAGAGTAAGGCAAGTCTGGTCAGATACAAAGTCATCAGCGACAAAATAACCTAGCTTTCAGATCAGAATGAACAGTGCAGGCCTATTCGCAAAGTGACGGTGCAGAAAGACTATTTGGATATGCCCCTGCACCTGATCACCTAATCAGCTAACTTGGCCAACAAGGCGTGATGATCTTGAAAATTCAATCCGCAGCGACGGATAAAGTCATTTAGGGCGTCCATCTCCCGACGAATTATTGCTTTATCGACAGACTTGTCGGGCCTTAGTGGCGGAAACACCCCGTAACCGGCCAGCATACATGCCCATGATTTGGGCTGATAACTGCCCATCAAATTATGTTTGTACATATCTCCTACAAAGTCATGGCTGTGCTGCCACAAGTGCAGAATGTTGTTTAAGTTATCGGAGAGATGGGTGTTCGAGGCGTTATCCCGCCAATAGTCGCTATCCTGACGTTGATTGGCTTTATAGTGGCAGACAATATAATCCCTGATGCCATCAAATCTGGCATTAATGTCTTTGTTGAATTCATCCTCAAACTGGTTGCTGAAATGACCTTGCTGAAAATACTGCATAAACTGCGCAATAGTGTTAAAAGAAAGCGCAATGGCCGTAGCTTCCAGCGGCTCAATAAAGCCCTGGGATAAACCCACCGCCAAACAGTTTTTATGCCAGTGCTTCTCAACACGGCCCACTTTCATGCGCAGGTGCCTGGCTTCCACATCGGCGTCCAATAATCCCAAATGCTGCCTTAGCTCCGTTTCCGCTTGGTCGGCATCAATATAATCGCGGCTGTATACATAGCCGTTACCAAAGCGATTGCTCAGCGGGATCTTCCAGGCCCAGCCATTGGTAAGGGCAGTGGAGCGGGTTTCAACCGGCAGTCGTTCAGCGATAGCGCTTGGCATCACCACGGCCGCATCATTAAATAAGTTCTGTTTGTAACTGGTAAAGTTAACGCCCAAGCCTTGTTGCAGGAGCAATGCGTTAAACCCTGAACAGTCAATAAAGAAGTCTGCGGCTAATGACATACCATCACTGAGCTTAACAGCGCTGATATGGCCTTGTTGATTAAGCTCCACATCAGTGACATGCCCCTCAATTCTTGTCACGCCGCTACGCTGCGCCTGATCGGCGAGAAACTGCCCCAACAGGGCGGAGTCAAAGTGATAGCCGTATGCCATACCAAAAGGAAAAGACTCGGCTGGCAAAGGGCCTAAATGCTGTCTTGTCAGGTAGGTCTCCAGAAAATACTTATCGGGATGTGCATCAACAGCATAGCCCTGCATTCTGGCCTGGATATGCTTAAAAAACAGCGGCAGAGTGAACACATCGTCTATCTGCGCAGCAAAGGGATGAAAGTAAGACTCAAAGCCAGCAATGCTTGACCATTTATCAAAGGTGATGCCGTTTTTATAGGTGGCATTACACTGCGGCATCCACTGCTGGTCACTGACATTAATCGCATCAAAAAATAACTTAAGATGCGGTGTACTCCCCTCTCCTACCCCGATAATACCTATGTCTTTCGACTCAACCAGGCAGATATCAACATCCTGCCATTTAGCGGCCAACAGATTCGCCGCCATCCAACCCGCCGTGCCGCCGCCGACAATCAGTATCTTTCTGGGTTTGCTATTTAACATCACACTTTACCTGTGCCTTATTTTTGTAATTTTTTAATAAAGTAATCTTTGACGGCCCGCACATATTCAGAGGTGAGTTTGCCCAAAATATGATGCTGGTGTGACGGGATGTAAGAGACGGGATCTACGCCCTGTTTAAATAAGTAATGGTCGAACATATGGCGCCAGGCTTCACGCTGTTTGGGCGAAAGATCCCGCATGGCCAGCAAAGCCAGATTCAGACTGTCTATGGCACTAGGCGACACAGCATCAGGCGCCGATGAGCCATTCCACCAGTAGTTCATCAGTGCATTGACCTTGTCCAGCGATTCCACATGATGCCACCACAGCATAGGAATAAAGATGGCATCGCCCGCTTCAAGCTCGGCGCTAACGGCTTCAGCCTGGGCCTGTTTAAACAGGGGAAAGCGTTCAAAGTCGGGATTTTGAATATCCACCAAACTGGTGGGGGCACCGGCCGGGGTAAAATTGAGCGGACCGGGATATAAATGGCCGGTTTGCGCGGGCGGAAACAGTATAAAGCGCCGCCGCCCGGCCACTACGCAGGCAAGATTATCGGAGCCATCATAATGGGTGCTGACAATGCCCTCATTGCCAACCCATAAACGAGGGGCCAGCTGAGGGAAAAACTCGCTGTAGTTTTGCTCAATCAAGCCCGGCAAAAGGTCGTTAATCTGGGCATTCTGCATGGAGATCGCCGGGTAGACCTCTCTGTCCATTAGCTCTAGCAAGCGCCCAAGAAACAGATCAAAACGTTCCTCACCACTTAAGTAATTAACGTCTGTCATCTCGTCATTGTAATAAAAGCGCTTATTGGCTGCCGGCGGGGCCACCACCATTCTGGCCTTCTTGCCTTGGTAAAAGCTAAGCAGGTAGGCGGTAAACGCATCAGGCCCCTTGCCAGCCGACGCCACAAGCGGCCAACGTGCCGCAAAGCCACGAATGACCACTGGCTTTTGTTCGGGCACAATCTGCGCAAAAAACTGCCCGGCGGTCAGCGCCGAATATTCCGCAATCTTTTTGTATTCTGTCATGGGCGCTAGTCGCCTCCTGTCAGCAGCCAACCACCACCACTTGCCATTCCGCTATTCATAAAGCCGGGCAATGGGCCTGAAGATAATCATGGTGGCTCGGCATGTTTTGCACTTCGTGGCGGATCTGTTGGCGATTTTCATTTAGGGTTCGGGTCAGCGCATCGGAATTAAAGGCATCCAGCAGCGGGTGATACTTGTGTGGCCGCTGCTTCATCCCTTCTAAAATGGCATACCAACTATCGCTGGTAAAAAACTGCCCGGGAGTATGTTCAAGCTGCCCGCGTTTTTTGAAGACGCGGATTTTCTCTCTCACACTGTCCGGCACCGGCATATTCTGACACCAGCGCCAAAACTCACTGTCTTTGCGCCCTGATGTGCAGTAATGGAGGATAATGAAATCACGGATCTCTTCATAATCCTGGTCGATTTTTTGATTAAAACTACGCTCATTGTCCCCATCAAAATCCCGGTCCGGGAAGTGCTTGATAAAGTGCACCAGGGTTTTATACACCAAGTGAATGGCGGTTGATTCGAGCGGCTCTAAAAATCCGCCAGCAAGGCCCAGGGCAAGGCAGTTGTTATGCCAGATTTTCTTGCGTTTGCCGGTTACAAAGGGGATTACTCTGGGTTCATTCAATAGTCGGCCCTGGACGCTGCTTAATAAAGTATCCATGGCTTTGTCATCAGAACAAAACCGACTGGCAAACACATAACCATTGCCGCTTCGATGCTGTAGCGGAATAGACCAAGTCCAACCGGCCTCACGGGCTGTCGCCACAGTATAAGGAACGGGAGGCGCAACGTTTTTTGTTTGTACTGTCACCGCACGGTTGCAAGGTAAATAGTCTGACCAATCCAGATAACCTGTTTGCAGGCTTTGCTCAATAAGCAGCCCTTTAAAGCCGGTGCAATCGATATAAAAATCACTGTGAATCTCACCGCCATTGTCCAGCGCCAAGCCTTGGATAAAGGACCTATGGTCAAGAACTACCTGATTTACCGTCGCTTCAATACGGTTTACTCCGCGCTGCAAACAAAGTTCACGCAAGAAACTTGCAACCAGCGCCGCATCTAAATGCAAAGCATGCGCGTAACCGGCTTGCACCCAGTTTTGAGGCTGTAAGGGACGCAGCATAAAGCGCTGTTGCTCGGCCATGATTGCCCCGGGTGAATAATCCAGCCAGCGGGCGTCAGAGCCATCTGCCACCGACTTAAGCCAGGCCTGATAAAAATCGAAGCCATTGATGTCTTTGCCCACTCTGCCAAAAGGGTGAAAAAATTGTTCACCTGGCAATGACCAGTCATCAAAACGTATACCTAATTTAAAACTGGCTGAGGTGGCCTGAATAAACTCTTTGAGATTGATTTGGCAGGCCTGGATAAAATCCATAATGGAGGGCACGGTCGACTCACCCACCCCAATGGTGGCAATGTCGGGAGACTCCACCACAGATATTTGTATGCCACTGCCTCTTAAGGCACTGGAAAGTAAGGTGGCAGCCATCCAACCTGCAGTACCACCACCAACAACACAGATGGACGTTAAGGCATTTTGCATTATAAAAACCGAATCAGGTTAATCAGCATCCGCTGTTATCACACCAATATTCAACTCCAAGTCCTTAGCATTAAATAAACTGCGCAGTATTACTACTGCGCAGTTATTCTCGAATCGCCTTAGCGGGATCAGAAGGTTGCACGAACCGTTAATGCATAACGACGGTCACTGGTAAAGGTGAACGCATCGGTCAGCCTGCCAGCTTGGTTCTGCTGGTATTGGGTTTCGGTGTCGGCACCCAGCACATTATTCACCTGCAATCCCACCTTAACGTTTTCGTTTATGGTGTAAAACAGGCTGGCATCCATCATGCCTTGCGCTTTTGAATAAGCCGGCACGAACTCTTCCGACTCACGCAGTGTCAGCAGATATTCTGAACGCCAGGTATACGCCAGACGGAAGGAAATGTCGTCCTTCTCATACATACCGACAATATTAAAGTTCTGGTCAGAATAGCCTTGCAGAGGTAATCCGGTGAACTGACGGAATGAGTTGCGGTTATCGGTAATAGGTACACCCGCACCGTTAAACTGAATGGCTTGGGTAGGAGTCGTATTCGGATCCTCCAGGCCGTTCTGATCGATATAGGTGTAGTTAACCTGCAGACCTAAACCACTCCAGATACCCGGCAACATGTCGTAAAACTGGGAGTACGACACTTCAAACCCGCGCAATGTACCTGACCCTGTGTTATCCGGACCATAGGCAGAAATCGGATAAACCGTACCGTCAACTTCAAGCTCGGTTGAGAAACTCTTGTTGCGAATAATATTCGACAGTTTTTTGTGGAACACGCCAACCGTCAATGAGCCCGCCGGGGCAAAATACCATTCGGTGGTCAAATCCAGGTTAACTGACTTCTCCGGCTTTAAGAATGCATTACGCGCATTGGCGCTAATCTCAATGTTCTGCAGATCCACCGTGGGGTTGGTTTCTTCGTCCTTAGATTCATTGGGGTTTTGATAAACTTCCTGATAATCAAGACTCACCACCATCTTGTTGGCTGCATCCACCAGACTGGGATAATACAATCCTTCTGAGGCGCCAAATCTCACCACCACATCGTCTGTTAAGCCAAAGCTCAGGTTTAAGCTCGGCAATACCGTGGTGTAGTCCGTTCCCTTGATCGTACTGGCAAAAGACTCACCAGAGGCCAAATCGAAAATACTCGGGTATTTGCTAAGCATCACCTGATACAAGGAACCGGTTTCATCGGTGCCTCGTCTGGACGTGGAGGGTAAATTAATCCCACCGGTAGATTCCAACTGGTAGTTTACATAGCGTAAGCCAAGGTTACCTTTGACCAGAATATCGGACATCTCAACATCAAAGTCGGCGCGCACATAGAACTCGGTACGGTCGGTTTTGCTTGAGCTGATATGGCGAGGCGCAAAATGGCTGAAAGAGCGGTCGGCTAAATCTTCATAAGGCAAGGCGCAACCACCGCTTCCGTCCATGGCATTGCCCAGCGCACTCCAGGTTCCACAGGCATCACGTAAGGTTTGCTCGTAATTCTTCGCAAGGTCCATGCGAGGGAACAAGAAACTGTTGTTAGCACCAACAAAGGTATTGCCATTGTAGTGGTCAGCAAAGCTGATTCTGTCATACAACTCAGGCACGACTTGCGGCGACGCATTGTAAGAAGCCAGCGCCTGCCAAGGCGTGCCAAGCGCCTGCCAGCCCTCGTAATTGGTATCACGGACAATCAGCTCTTTCTCGGAATAATAAAGCCCGGCTTTGATGGCAGTAAATGCCCCATCCAGACTATATACAAAGTCCACTTTATAACTGTCGGAACTTGCCTCGTTATGCTCTTCCTGTTGCATACCCGATGCCAGTCGCAAAATAGGATTGGTATTCACTTCAACATCAGGAGGTGTAGAGGTATTGGCATTGAGGAATTCAATACTGGGTGTGGAGCCCCTTAAGTCCAGGAAAAATGGCGCGTTATCTCTGGTTTGATTACCGTTGATTCTGGAGGTGACCGAGTTGTTATGCACAATCTGTTCAGAATCAATATGTTGATAATCAACTACGGCGGTTAAACGGTCAGTGGCTTTGAACACCAAGTTAAACGAGGTGTCTTTTACCGTACTCTCGTTGTAGTTGTAGCGAGAGCGGAACTGCAGAGGCAACTCGGGTTCATTCTGGCGTCCAACACCAGAGGTCAGATAACCGTCAGCATCAACAGTTAAAGGGCGTCCATCCTCACTTTCATCAAACCACTGAATGGCATCTGGCGCATAAGGCAAGAAACCACGGTCACCGGAAGCGATAACATACTCGCGCCATTCCAGCGATGCCTTGGAATCAATGTGTTCCAAGGTGGCTTTAATTCTTTCATCGGCGCTTTGCCATTGCAGTGAAGCGGTAAACCCGCGGCGCTTACGGTCGTTTTCAGCGCTTGCCATGGTAAAGTTTGCTGGCGCATACCAGGTCACGCCATCGGGCTGACCTTCAAGAGCGCGTCCTTCGTACTTAGGCACATAAGCAGCCTGATCTTCTTCGCTATAGATAACCGTATCTTCAAAGCCTGCACCGCAGGCACGCCAATCTGATGCGCCAGGAATACAAGGGTTGGAATAAAGTCCGGCATGTACACCTGGACTGGGTGTACCCCACTCATCGTAGGAGAAAACATCAACGGGGCCTCGGCTGTGATAGTTGCCTAAACCAAAGCCATCACCACGGGTCCGGTACTCTGAACTGGAGGCGGCAACTAACAAGCCAAATTTGCCGGAGTCCGTGTCCCAGTTATCGGAAAACAAAGCACTAAATGACGGCGTGGTTTCTTCGCGATAATCACCGTAATTTGCTTGCGCACTCACGGCCACCAGGCGGTTATCAGAATCAAACGGCTTTCGGGTCACCAAATTTACCGTACCGGCAATGCCGCCAGAAATAAGATCCGCCGTCTGGTTCTTTACCACTTCCACGGCACCCAGCAGCTCAGCGGGGAAATCCTCGTAGCTAAGACCGCCATAAGGGTTGGCGCTAAAACTGTCACGTCCATTGATTTCACTGCGCACACGGTCTAAACCGCGCACTAAAACGCTGGTTCCTTCGTCTGCATAGTGCTTAGGGTCATCGGACGCTGCAAAGCGCTCAATAGTCACACCAGGAACACGCTGCAAAGCTTCAGTAACAGACTTATCAGGTAACGCGCCGATATCAGAAGCAGTGATGGCATCTTTTACCGTATCGGCAAAGCGCTTTATGTTCTGAGCGGTCTGCAGACTTTGGCGAATGCCGCGAACCTCAATGACTTCCGTCGACTCTTCGACATTCTGCTCTTGCACAGCAGTTTCCTGCGCATAGGCGGACATCGACAGCGAACAGGACATGGCTGCTGATATCGCTATCACCAGGCGTTTTCTCTGAAATTGACTAGACATGTTTTACCCTCAATGTGTTTCTTATAATGCTTGCTATTGTCATAACCCCAGCTTCATTTATCGATGCCAGTACCTTATCTCATCTCTTAACAACAGGATGACAGCGCTGTCATTTTAAAAAATACGAAAGTGGCAGCACCCCAACAGGTTTACTTCCTCTTACAACCATGTAGGAGCAGTGCATGTATCTTCTCATCAAAAACATTGCACCGAGTCACAAGTACCAAGGCTTCCCTGCGACCTTAAAGTTAATAAATAACTATATATTTTTATAATTATCGTTATTTATTAACATCATTTAACATTAAGGTGGTTACTAATTCAACTGCATTTTGCCTTAAGACTTGTCTGTTTTTTGTGGATCGCAGCCATCTGGCTGCCTCATAAAGGCGTAGCTAGCATTTAGAAATAACAATTGGTGGGCTTGTGGAGATGGAGTGGAGGTTGGTAGATGTCCACTTGTAGAAGTGAAATCCGTCGCGGAGCATTTTTTGTGTTAAGTCTCCGTCAGCCAATATTGCAAAACCCCGCAACAAACAGAAAGCCACCCGCTTGAGTGGCCTGTATTAGCAAAGAATCAACCGGGCAAACGGCCTGCGTATTGGCGCATAAACTGCCCGTCTGCGTCCTCAATACTCAAGTCATAAGCGCGATTAGCATCCATATTCAAGAGCACAGACTTACCCGTAGTCAGAGGTTGCATCTCATCTTGCTGGCCCTGCCGATAACGCAACGTCTGGCCCTGCCCCTGAAGTTGCAAACCCTGACGGGTGCGCTCCAGAGTAACACTGACTTTTTCGTCCTTAAAACCTTTAAAGCGACGGTGGAAACCTTCCGGCCCCATTAGCTGCAAGTCATAACGTCCCTCGATGAGTGGCCATTCGGCCCGCAATCTTCCCTTGGCTGCCAAGGTATAACGCCTGGGGATGGCACCAAGATTCAATCGGTCGTAAACCTGCAGCACCGCGGCCCGCTGACTGAGGTTTTGCATTTGCACCACAAGCTTGTCGGCTTTTATGCTGCAGTCGACATTCAGTTCGTACAGACAAGGCCGGTATGGTTTATGGCCAGGTAGCTGAGCAATCTCGGTTAACTCGGCCGGAATTGGCGGTACGGTACGCTCCTTAAACTCAGCGGCGCGCAATGCATCCTGATAGGGCGCGGGTAAATGCGGGAAGCTGGTTTTGTTGGGATTGGCAAAATCAAAAGCACTGAGAAAATCCCCACAAACCGCGCGTCGCCAGGGGCTGATATTAGGTTCCATCACACCAAAGCGGGCTTCCAGGAAACGGATCACCGAGGTGTGGTCCATCACCTCAGAGCACACATAACCACCACGGCTCCAGGGCGACACCACATAAGCAGGCACACGTGGCCCCAAGCCATAAGGTCGGCCTCTTAGTTCGGGCTTATCCAATTTGGCATTATGTTTGTCGGGGTGTTGATGGTATTCCCCCTGGGTCGAGATTTGTGAATGACCGGCAAAACCGGCATCTGAATCGGCATCCGGTGATGGGGGAGCTGGCGGCGGCACATGGTCAAAAAAGCCGTCGTTCTCATCAAACATGATAAACAACACGGTTTTAGCCCACACGTCCGGATTGGCAGTTAGCGCATCCAGCATATCAGCGGTATAGGCTGCGCCTTGCGCCGGACTGGACGGGCCGGGGTGCTCGGAGCCTTCTGCGGTGGCAATCACATAAGACACCGCTGGCAATCGGTCGGCCAGTACATCTGCCTTCAGCCTGTCCAGTGCGCGGGTTGTCAGCGCACGTTTTAGCAACTCGGGGTTAGCGCCTTCGCGCTTGGCGTAGGCGTCACGGTAGGCTTTAAAGCCCACCAGCGGATTGTCGGTAAAGTTGTCGCCCATATCCTGATAAATAGTCCAGTCGATACCCGCCTGTTGCAAACGCTCTGGGTAGGTCATCCAGGTATAGGACGCTTTGGGGCCGTCATTTTCCGGCAGATTGTCATGGGAGTTGCCCACTGCCGGTCCGCCATATTGGCCCTGACCATCATTGCAGCCAGTCCACAAAAATAAGCGATTGGGGTTGGTACCTGCGTGCATAGAACAATGGTAGGCATCACACAGGGTAAAGGCATCGGCAAGAGCAAACTGGAAAGGCATATCCTGTCGCTCAAAATAGCCCATGGCATGCATGTGTTTGGCATCCGGCCACTGGTCCATTCTGCCGTGATCCCAGGCTAACTGCGCATCTGTCCAGGAATGTGGGGTACCTTCTATCCGCATATGGGCAAAGGTCTGGCGGGTATTTAACGGGAAAGGTGAAATCAATTCAGGGCCAGGCTGGCTGGTATTCAACTGGGTAAAGACCGTACGTTCGGCCAAACCGGCAACAGCTTTAACCGGTGCCGGATAGGGATCAGAAAAGCCCCGCACCCCTGGCATAGTGCCAAAATAATGGTCGAATGAACGGTTCTCCTGCATCAGGATCACCACATGCTGCACATCCTCAATCGTGCCGCTTTTTACTCGCGCCGGAATACTCAAGGCCCTGGCGATTTGTGGGTAAGCCATGGCCAGCCCCGCCACCCCGCTGCCGGCCAAAAACTGCCGCCGACTGATACCACTCATAACGAACTCCTATGTTAACCCGACAGGCTATTCAGCCGGTCGAAAAAAACAAAACGGGCCGCAGCGGTAATCAGCCACGGCCCTGCCATAGTCACCGCATTAGAAATCGGCGCTGATGGATAAGCTGACGGTACGCGGGGCTGACGGGAACACCGAGCCACTGTATACGCCGCTGATAAACTCCTGATCAAACAGGTTGTTGACGTTCAAACGTGCCGACAGCCCTTTCAGGTTGGGAGCGATATTGGCTAAATCCACACCCACGTAGAGATCCGATACGGTGTACGACGGTGCCACCTGGGCATTATCGTAGTTAATGTATCTGTCACCCACAAAGCGTAGTGACATACCCGCGCTTAGCACTTCCCCCATGTAGTCGGCCGCCACCACATACTGGGTTTTAGGTGAACCATGCACACGGTTACCGGCAACAACTTTGGCTTCTTCATCCAGCGCCGCGGAGCCCGTGCCGACAAAGGTGGCTTTATTGTAGGTGTAAGAACCAGACAGACTGAAACCATTGCCCAGATTGTACGAGGCCATCATTTCCAGACCATTACTGTCGATACCGCCCAGGTTGTAATACACCCCATCCACCTGGCTAAGGTAGTCGATACCTGTCACGGCACCGTCTTCGATAAACACAATACGGTTTTCAAAGGCAATATCGTAGTAAGTCACGGCGAATTGCAGGTCACGTCCTTCGTATCGCATTCCCACTTCAATATTTTCTGCGGTTTCCGGCTCAATACGCGACAGCTCTTCTGCACTAGAGCCGCCAACGCGGTCTTTACTGATGGCAGAGAAGTTCTCGGAATAACCGGCAAACACTTCCAGGCCTTCAACCGGCGTGATGTAGTTCACCCCAAAGGAGAATAAAGGATCAGAGCTGGAAGAGTGAGATACCGGCTGATCGCTGCCGATAGGCTGATGATAGTCGGTGTCGACCTTAAACTTCTTCAAGCCAAGACGAGCGGTAAAGTCGCCCATATGCGCCACTTCTTCCAGGTAATACATGGTCTCGTCAATCTGATATTCGCTGATGTACTGCACCCAGTAAGGCTTTTTATCAAAGGCCGGGCCAACCAATACGTTGCTGATCTTGTGCCAGTCACGGGTACTGGACGATTCACCATCTTCATACCAGATCCCGCCGCGCAGGCTGTGCTCTATGCTGCCGGTGGTAAAGTGGTAAGCCACATCAGCAGTAATCCCCACTCGGTCATTTGTGTAGTGGGTATGACGGTAAGACATCACAGGTAATACGTTGTCGGCATAGCAAGCCGGATCATTGTTTTTATTAAAGCCAACAGTAGGTACACAGCTGTCACTCGGCACGGCGGCGCTGCCATCCGGGTTTACAAAGAAGAAACGGTCAATCTGCGAACCGCCATATTGGGTTTCGCCACCAACAAACTCAGATTGTGGGTTGCCCGCGCCGTCGTCTTTAATATTAACCAGATAAGGCGGCACCCAGTCACCACGACCTTTCATACGGTGCTTGTATACCGAGGTCTGGAAATCCCAGTCACCAAAATCTTTTTCTACCTTAGCGTAGGCAAAAGTGTTTTCACGCAGGGCACGCCAGCCGTCCCGATAGTATTCATTGACCGCAGGAATATCCGTCCAGGTCATATGCAAAGCATCGTTACGCGGATTATTGTTGTAGTCATCCAAAGAGATGGTTTCAAACTCGTGTTCGTTGGCGTCGTTATAGGAGATAAAGCCGGTCAGCTTATAGCCGTCAATCTCGGAGGTGATTTTGGCCATACCATAGTCACGGGTTACCTCGGCGGCATTGTTGATCCAGTCTTTTACCGACGACGATGAAGCACTGACAAAGGCATGGGTATTAGCAGCAATTTCGCCGGTGTCGTAGCGGAAGTAATATTTACGCGCATCCTGGTCGCCAAAGGCGGTAACCAAGCGCATGGCCTGCTCATCCAGCGGGTCACGGGTAATAAAGTTAAGTGTACCGCCCAGGGCTTCGTTGGAGCGTGAGCTGATATCGGCAGTGCCCTGACCCACTTCTACGGTTTCCAATTCCAGCACGTCAATATAACGGTTGGCTTTACTGCCACCACCGTAGCTGGAACCGCCATTGGGCAGACCATCGATAGTCGTACCAATTTGGTTGGCGCCACCGCCAGTGTTAAAGCCGCGCATGAAAATCGCCGTCAGCCAGTCAGAGGCACCAAAGTAGTCGCCTTGGGTAACCAGTACGCCCGGTAGTTCATTCAATACGTCGTTAACCGAAGCTACTGCAGCCTGGCGTTCAATCATGGTGTCGGAAACATGAGACGTTGCGAAAGTTTGCTTTTGCCCCAGTACCACAATTTCATCAATATTTGAGTTATCAGCAGTTTCTGCGTTCTCCTCTGCGATAGCGGCCTGGCTGATACCAAGTGCAAGCGCAGATAAAGCGAAGCGTTTGAGGTTAATGTGCATCTGTGTTCCTTAAGTGGTTGTGAATCTTCGGGGCAAAGTTTTAACAACCTAAGATGACAAAAACATGATACTTTTATTGCTTTACGTTGTTTTGCATTGTTTTATGTTGGTTTTTATAGTGCTATATACGAGTTTAGCCATAGATTCACAGCGGGAGATCTTATGACCACGGCAGAGCGCTTAATCGAAGTCATGAATATTTTACGACTGGAACAGTCCTGCTCGGTCAGTGAGCTAGCCAACCGGCTGAACGTCACCATGGAGACTATCCGCCGGGATATTCGTAATCTGGAGCGCGATGGTAATGTGATCAAGCTGCATGGCAGCGTGCGCCTGCCAGACGTGCTGCTTGAGCCCAGTTACAAAAAACGCATCAATATGAATGCAACGCAAAAACAGGCTATTGGCCTGTGCGCCGCCGGCTTTGTGCAGGACGGCATGACAGTGTTTATCGACTGCGGTTCCACCAGTTATTGGTTGGCCAGGGCATTAAAAAAAGCCCGCGGTTTGCAAGTGGTGACCAACTCTCTGGATATCACCAACGAAGTGCTGGGTCGCCAGGACTGGCGCTGTGTTTTTGTCGGCGGTCAGATGAATACCGACTACCGCGCCGCGCTGGATCAGGAAGCCATTAACCAGGCTCGCCGCTTTGTGCCTGACTTGCTGTTTATGTCTATCAGTGCACTTGATGCCGAGCGGGGTTTTTTGGATTTGAACCTGCAGGAAGCCGACTTTAAACGCTCGTTGCTGGGTAATGCCCGTAAAAATATCGTGTTAGCCGACGCCAGCAAATTCAGTAAGGCCGGCGCCATACTCACCGCGGATTTCCAGGATATTGATATGCTGGTTTGTGACCAGATGCCGCAAGGCGAGCTTGCCGACGCCCTAAATCACGCCGGTGTGGAAATCATCGTGGCCCCGACTCAGGCTTAAGCACCAGAAAAAACCACCATCAACCAATTACCCTATCGATCGTTTTCCTCACACCTCTCGTATAAATCGCTCTGGCAACGCAGAGGAGCGATGGTGGCAGGAAAACGCGGACTCTTTATTTTTAACCGTGACCTTAGGGTTCAGGACAATCTGGCCCTGCTCGCTATCTGTAAACAAGTGGATAGCCTGGATTGTATCTATGTACATAATCCGGCACAGGCGAGCGCTGATAATTACGGCTGTAAGCAGTTGGGGCAACACTCACAGCAATTTCTGCTACAAAGTTTGCACCAGCTAGACAATGAGCTGCAATTGTTCGGACAACATCTCAAGGTGCTGTCCGGCCCACTAATAAGCAGCATCGACAACTATCTCCAACATCACCAGATTGACCTGGTGGTACAAAGCGCTCCTTACGGCACCGACGAGCAACGCCTGGCAGATTCGCTGGCGAACAAGCTTTCAGACCTGGGCATTACGTATCAGCAGGTCTGGCAACATACGCTTTTTTCACAGACGCAACTGCCGTTTAGGCTTAGTGCGCTGCCAGCCCATTTCACGCCTTTTAGGCAAAAAATCGAGCCTCTTTTTCCTGACGTTGCCAACAGCCAAGCACTGATTTCAATGCCACCACCAGTGACAAAAGCTTCCCCCTTAGCGGCTTTTTCACGAGACACAAAACAGCACATCCAAGACTTTCAGGGCGGCTGTCAGGCCGGTATTGCCCATCTGGTAGCGTACTTCGGCACGGATGCACCTCTGACATACAAACAAACCCGTGACCAACTGGACAGTTGGACATCTTCAAGCAAGCTTAGCCCCTGGCTGGCCTGGGGCTGTTTGTCGGTGCGCCAGGTTTGGCAACAGATATTGAATTACGAACAACAAAAAGGGGCGAATCAATCCACCTACTGGCTTAAGTTTGAGCTGCTTTGGCGGGAGTACTTTCACTGGTATTTGCAACGTCATCAACACAAGGTGTTTGGTTTTTCCGGCATCCACGGGCGTGCGCCGCTGACCACCTTCCATGCAGACTATTTTGCCATATGGTGTGCAGGTAATACGCCTTATCCTTTGGTTAATGCCATCATGCACCAACTTAACCAGACCGGTTACATCAGCAATCGCGCCCGCCAGATTGCCGCCAGTTGCTGGGTAAACGAATTGCAAGGAGACTGGCGTTACGGCGCCGCGTATTTTCAACAACAACTGCTGGATTATGATGTAGCAGTTAACTGGGGAAACTGGCAGTACATCGCCGGGGTAGGCGCAGATCCCAGAGGTGGTCGCCGTTTTGATCTGGAGAAACAAACACGCCTGTATGATCCGGATGAACGCTACATCCGCCGCTGGCAAGGCGAGGCAACTTGCCAGCCATTGGCAACCAGGGATGCGGTTGGCTGGCCAATGCAGACCTGTGCCGAGGCTGTATCTGCAGGCAACCAAGCATGAGTGCGCCGAATAAGCCGCCCCTGAATATCGTCTGGCTCAAACGGGATTTGCGCTTGTCTGATCACGCCCCCCTCTGCCAGGCAATGCATGCTGAGCATCCGGTGTTACTGGTCTACATAGTTGAGCCTATGCTCGTGCGCGACCCCCATTACGATCTTCGTCACTGGCGCTTTATTTACCAGTCACTGGCCGATATGGCGCGACGGTTGCCGCCACAAGCGCTGTTGGTACTGGAGGGGGAGGCCCTGGATTGCTTCAACCAGTTGGCCCGGCTCTACAGTATCAGGCAGATCTGGAGTTATCAGGAAACCGGCCTGAGCAATACCTTTGTGCGTGACAAAGCCGTTGCTAAGTGGTGCCGGGCCAACCACATAGCTTGGCAAGAGTGTCAGAACGGCGCGGTGATCCGGGGCCTGCCACACAGAGAGCACTGGGATCAAGCCTGGCAACAAGTGATGCGCGCGCCGCTTAATGAGGTGCGGCTTGAAGAGATTCCCTGGCTGTCGGCAGATAGCGAGCGGCTCGAATTATTACCCAGGTTCAACGCTCCAGACAGTTGGCGAAAAACCGATCCGCACTTTCAAACCGGCGGAGAAAGGGCAGCGTTTAACACGCTCAACAGTTTTTTTGCCGGGCGGGGCAAAAATTATGCGAAAGCCATCTCCAGTCCCGAACACAGCCGTGAAGGCTGCTCACGCCTTTCCCCTTACCTGGCATGGGGCAACATCAGTTTGCGCCAGTGCTATCAGCATCTGCTCCAACATTGGCAACGCCCTGGCTGGCGCTATGCGCTTGCGGCCCTGTCATCCCGTTTGCACTGGCACTGCCACTTTATTCAGAAGTTTGAAAGCGAATGCCGCATGGAGTTTGAGCATATTAACCGCGGCTATAACACGTTACCTTACCTGCAAGGCCCAGATACCGAAACACGCCTGGCCGCCTGGCAACAGGGGCAAACTGGCTACCCCCTGGTTGACGCCTGTATGCGCTGCTTACATGCCACGGGTTACATCAACTTTCGTATGCGAGCGATGCTGGTGAGTTTTCTCTGCCATCATCTGATGCTCGACTGGCGCCTCGGTGTAACCCATCTGGCCCGGCTGTTTCTCGACTTTGAACCCGGCATTCATTATCCACAGTTTCAAATGCAGGCCGGCGTGACCGGCACCAACAGCATCAGAATTTATAACCCGGTTAAACAATCAGAAGAACAGGATCCGCAAGGCCACTTTATCCGTCGCTGGGTTCCCGAGCTCAATGATCTACCAACCGCCCTGATCCATCAGCCCTGGCACCTCACCCCCATGGAACAACAGATGTACCAGATGCAGTTGGGAGTGGATTATCCCTTGCCCCTGGTAGATATCCAGCAAAGCGCCCGGCATGCCAGGGAACTGCTATGGGCATGGCGAAAACGCAGCGAGGTAAAACGTGAAGCCAGCCGCATTCTGGCCCGGCATGTGAGGCCTGGCTAAATGAAAAGAAAGGGTAAAACCGTCAGTAAAGCCAACCTGCCCTCCAAGGTCTGCATGCAGTGCCAGCGCCCCTTTAGTTGGCGCAAGAAATGGCAGAAGAATTGGGACGAGGTGAGATTCTGCTCGAAACGCTGCAAACAATCACAGAAAACAGAAATGTAAATACCCGGTTACATGACGCGGGTTGCACAGGGGACGGTGAGCTGTTTCAATTCTCGCCAGACAAGCCAAAATAACTGACTGATCTAGCTAACTTTATTTCAAGCAACAGCGCCTCACTAACGCTGTTTGAAATTCAGGCACCTGAAGGAAATAACAAGATGAAGAAGACCACCCTCGCCCTGTTACTGGGCTCGCTCTCTACCCTGGCCGCGGCCCCCGCGCTGGCCGGTACCAAAATGCTGCAATCCCCCACCATCAGCGATAGTCATATTGCTTTTGTGTACGCGGGTGATATTTACCGCACCGATAAAAAAGGCCAGAACGTTACCCGCCTGACCAGCCATGCAGCAGAAGAGAATCAGCCGCATTTCTCCCCGGATGGAAAATGGCTGGCCTATACCGGCGCTTATGACAACAATCAGGACGTGTATATTATTCCCACTCAGGGTGGTCAGCCACAGCGCCTGACCTGGCATGCGGGTAGAGATGAGGTGGTCGGCTGGTCCGAAGACGGCAAAGCGGTGCTGTTCACTTCCTACCGTGAAACCGCCAATGGCCGTACCGGCCAGCTGTATCAGGTAAGTATCGAAGGCGGTCTGCCAGAGCAGATTATGCGTGCCACCGTGGCCGACGCGGATTTGTCTGCCGATGGCCGTTACCTGGCCTATAACCCCCATCAACCGGCCCATCGTGGCGGCAGTGGCTGGCGTAACCACCGCGGCGGCACTACCCCACCGGTGTGGATTTACGATCTCAAACGCCATAGCTACGAAGAAGTCCCTCACGGCAATTTCAGTGACACTAACCCCATGTGGGTCGGTGACAAGGTGTATTTCCTGTCTGATCGCAATAAAAGCCGCCAGTTGTTCGCCTTCAACAAAGGCAAACTCAATCAGGTTACCGACAACACCCAATGGGACATCACCAGCGCCGATGCCCACGGCGATGAGGTTGTTTATGCACAGGGCGGCGAGCTGTATGTGCTGGACAGCAAAAAAGGCCGCAGCACTAAGCTGGATATCAGCCTGAATGTGGACTTGCCGCAGTGGCGCGCCGAGTGGAAAGACGCTATGCCGTCGATGACCAACGCGGTGCTTTCGGCTACTGGCAAGCGGGTACTGATAAGCGCCAGGGGCGAGATTTTCAGCGTACCAGTAGAAGACGGTGCCAGCAAAAACCTTACAACCAGCAGCGGTAAGAACGAGCGTGACGGCCTGTGGTCACCCAGCGGTGAAGAGCTGGTGTATATCACCGATGAGAAAGGTCAGTACCAAATCGTGGTAGCCGACCAGTTTGGCCAGGAGAAGCGCCGTTTCGCCGCTACCGACAAGCCTGCCGATGTGTATCTTCGTCATATCAGCGGTGACGGCAAACATCTGGTCTTCAGTGATTCCCGCCAAAAGTTGTGGTTAATGGCGCTGGACTCAGGCAAGAAAACCGAGGTGATGGAAGATATCGCCATGCTGGGTTTTGACAGCGCAGTATCAAATGACGGTCGCCTGCTCGCCTATACCAAGCGCAATACCAATTATCTTGCCGACCTTTATGTGTATGAGATTGAGACAGGTAAACACCACAAAATCACCGACGGGATGAGCAACAGTGCGCTACCCGCTTTCAGCCCTGACGGTCAGTACCTGTACTTTGCATCGTCCACCAACAGTGGCCCAACGGCCTTCTTCCTGGATATGAGCACCCAGGAAAAACCGCAGCGTTTCGGTCTGTATGCCGTGGTTTTGGATAAGCAGGGTAAATCGCCACTGCTGCCCAGACTGGCCGATGAAGAGGCAAAATCTGACGACAGCGATAAGGATAAAGACGCCAAGGACAATAAGGATAAAAAAGACGACAAGGATAAAGCCAGCAAAGCGGCTGACCTCGATGGCGTAACGCAGCGTGTGGTGGCCTTGCCGGTAGATAAACGTTTCTACACTAAGCTGGCGGTAGGCAGTGACAATAATCTGTATTTTGTCGAACACAGCCAGGCCGGTGCCGCCGTGGAAGCCAGCGGCAACCCCGAGCGTGACGCCGATCTTAAGCGTTTTAATCTGGAAAAACGCGAAGTACAGGATGTAGAAAAGCAGGTGTTTGATATCAGCACCTCCGCCGACGGTAAAGTGCTGCTGCTAACCGGCAAGGGCAACAAGCTCAGCACCGCCAAAGTCGGCGACAGCATTAAAGCCACGCCACTGAAAACCGACGGGGTGCAGGCCCTTATTGACCCAAGACAGGAATGGGCACAGATTTTTGCCGAAGCCTGGCGTAATGAGCGCGACTACTTCTACGACGCCAATATGCATGGCCTGAACTGGCAGAAAGTTTATGAACAGTTCCTGCCGCTACTTAAGGATGTGGGACGTCGTGAAGACCTGAACTGGCTGATCCGCGAGATGATCGCGCAAATGGAAGTCGGTCATAACGTGGTATACGGCGGTGATGGCCACAAAGAAAAGCCGGTGAAAGTCGGCATGCTGGGGGCGGATTTCAGCATTGAAAAAGGCCAGTACAAGATTGCCGGTATCTTTACCGGCGAGCGCTGGAACCCTGAATTACATGCGCCACTGGCAGTGCCCGGCATTGATATTCAGGAAGGTGACACCCTGCACGCCATTGACGGCCAGCCGCTGTCTGGCAAAGACAATATCTATCGTTTGTTAACCGGCAAGGCCAATACCCAGGTACGTCTGCTGGTCAGCCGCAGTGGTAAGGAACAAGATGCCAAAACTGTGGTGGTGGAAACCCTCGACGACGACCGCAAACTGCGCCACTGGCACTGGGTGGAACAAAACCGCCAGTATGTGTGGGAGAAAACCAATGGCAAAGCCGGTTACGTGTATCTGCCCAACACCGCCGGAGCCGGTTACACCAACTTTAACCGCATGTTCTACGCCCAGGCCGACAAACCTGCCATGGTGATTGACGAGCGCAGCAACGGTGGCGGTCAGGCCGCCAACTACATCACCGATGTGCTGTCACGCCAGTATCTGGCCGGGTGGAAATACCGCTCAGGCAGTATGGTGCTAAGCACCCCGGCCACCGCCGTATATGGCCCCAAAGTGATGCTGATTGACCAGGATGCCGGCTCCGGCGGTGACTTCCTGCCTTACAGCTTTAAACGTATGGAGCTGGGTAAACTGATCGGCAAAACCACCTGGGGCGGCCTGATTGGCGTGTCGGCCAACCGTAACTTTGTCGACGGCGGCCGCTTAAATGTACCGCACTTCCGCTTCTTTACCCCCGAACATGAATGGCGGGTAGAAAACGAAGGGGTAGCACCGGATATTGATGTGGAACTGGATCCTGTGGCCGTTAACCGCGGCGAAGACCCACAGTTGCAGCGTGCCATTGCCGAAGTGCTAAAAGATCTGGAAAGCTACAAACCGGTGCGCTTTGATCAGGCACCGGCTATGCCCAAAGAAGTTGGTAAGTAAGGGGTGTTTTGCTGGTGATGGTGTTTTGGTCATTGGCATACTTACTTAATTAAAAAAGCTGCAACTTGGTTGCAGCCTTTTTGTTGGTTTACGCGTTTTGTATTTGAGTCCGCAAGCTTTTAGTTACACGACTTCCTTGTCTTGTTAGCTCCTGACACTCTCAAGTAGGGTGTGGGCTATTTGGCACTCTGCGATTATTTGGCTGAGAACTCTCGAATGCATTTCATCATGCTGCTGCAGATATGGGATTAGCTCAAATAAATATATTTCCGTTTTGTTCTCTAACTTTATTGCACGCCTCAATTGAACTGTTTCTGTTGCAAGCCTCTCCACTTGGCTGCTGAGCGCCTCAATTTTCTTAAGGGAGCTCCATAGTTCAATGCTTTTCTTGGGTTTGAAGTCTGAAACCAAAAGCAGCAGGTCTGCTGATGTTGGTGGAAAGTCTGTTTGCGGTTCTAGTGTTAGCTTTCCTTCGCTCAGCCTGGACAGCTCATTTGCGACGATTCCGAGATTTTGAGTTGCAACTCTAGCTGTTTCATCGATTGCTGCTTGGGTGATTGAGACAACCTGCGCATTTTTCTGTTTCTGTTCCACGGCACCAGTGACCCGGTACCAGATAGCGCTTCCAGCCACACCAATGCAGAGGCCGATAACTTCTTTTTGACCCCAGAACTCAATGAATGATGTGAGCGTAGCAAGAGATGCATTCCATAGGTTTTCCAATTTTCAATTCCTTTGGTTTAGCTACGGCTTAAAGAGAAGGAGCTAACGCTCAAATCAGGCGACCGAATTGATGCGTGGATTTTAGTGCTATCTTAGCGCGAAGCGCCAGCACTAAAAGCCGCGCAGCGATTTGGGTCGCTTGGATTTTTTTTTAGGAGGCATCCTCGATTGTATTCGAGCTTAGTATTTTGATCCTCTCCAACGATTTCGAAAAGAACTTTTCACATAGTTGGTAGGGTATCGTATAGTAAAAATCTTGAGAGGTAACGATGTTATAAAACACTGAATTACTTGAATTTGGCTTCATTTCATATTTGTAATCCATTACAACCTCTTTATTAGTAACTAATGCGCTTTCAAGATCGGCATAAGTTATGTTCAGGTCGGATTTACCTTTTGCATTCTTCAATGTCGACTCAACTTCATTTTTCAGTGTTATGTATTGGTTCTCCAAAAATGCTCTGGACCCATCAGACAACTCTGGATAGAGCTTATCTAGTAAATGAGTGTGGCGACATTCTCTACCGTTATCTATTTCCCAGAATATTTTGACAATGAGTTCAAACACTACCGCATTTAAAAAATAGCATGTGGCATTAATTTGGAAAAAATCATCTCGAATAAACTTTTCATGATGAGATTGATCTGCCGGCTTAATTGAAAGTTGAATTTTTGTGCTTTTAATAAAGCTTTCTGCTGCTCTTATTTTCTCTTCCGTGCAACTCAACATGGACACCTCCTAACAGATACTTAGACTCCCTTTATTTTCAGCTCTCATACACTTATTGCTGAGTTGAACTATTGAGGAGCAATGATATGAAGCAGGTTACTACTGTTGGCGTCGACTTGGCAAAAGATGTTATTCAAATCTGCGTTGTAAGTGCTTCAAAGGTAAAAGAAAACAAAGCACTGTCTGCCAGGCAGTTTGAAAACTGGCTGGCTAGCTCATCTTCAAGCACTGTTGTGTTTGAAGCCTGTATGACGGCTAACTATTGGTATCAAAGGGCCGTCGCTCATGGTCATCACGCAAAGGTTATCTCTGCCAATGTGGTTCGGGCTGTCAGGCAAAATCAGAAAACGGATGCCAACGATGCCCTCGCCATTGTGCAAGCAGCTTCCCTTCCCAATTTACGTTTGGCCAATGTGAAGTCACGGTATCAGCAACAACTTCAGTCTCTGATGCGCATGCGTGAACTGACCATCAAGCAACGTGTGGCGGCCGTGAATCAACTTAAAGCCATCATGCTGCGATCAAGGGGTCCGATCAAGGGGTCACCCATTAATCAGCCGTGTCAAGTAAACAGCAGAATTCTTCCCGGTATTTAAATGATATCGGGATGTGAGAAAGTGAATTTCCGCCCGGTAATCTGTTTCGCGTCGTTTTTTCGTCGTGCGG
>NZ_JAFKCS010000080.1 GCF_017255015.1 Bowmanella yangjiangensis
TCCACCCGCTGAACAACCTGCGGGTGTTGCGCTATCTGGAGCGGCAACTCGATGTCGATGCCGACGGCCGCAACGCCTGGTATCGGCACTGGGTCGAACGTGGCTTCAGCGCCGTGGAGCGCATACTGGCCGAGTCCCCCGACACCGGTCGCTTCTGCCATGGCGACACGCCCTCGCTGGCGGATTGCTGCCTGCTGCCGCAGGTCTTCAATGCCGAGCGTTTCAGGGTGCCGCTGAGCGCCTATCCGACGATACGGCGGATCGTCGAGCAGTGCCGGCAGCTGGAGCCTTTCCAGTCGGCCGCCCCCGAGGCGCAGCCGGACGCCGAGTGAGCGGCCATCCGGCGACGGGAACGTGGCACCGGCACCATCGCCACGCGCCGTGACGAACGGATGCTGCGGACCAACCTGAACATCGGTTACCACTTCTGATGTGCCGGTTGGCCGCATGCCTCAGTGGCCGCTGCCCAGTGTTACGCTCCTGGGCTTGGGCGCCAGCCACACTGCGATGGCGGCCAGCACGAAGCCGACGGCGGCGGCCATGGAGAGGTTGAGCACTCCCAGCGTTGCAGCCTGCACTTCGACCAGCTGTTCGAGCGCGACGCGTGCCTGTTCGAAGCTCAGCCCCGCCTGCTGCAGCAGACTCATCGCCCCTTCAGGGTCGTTCAGACTCGCAGTCAGCTCGGAGCGAGACGTGCGGCCTTGCCAATCCCAGGCGGTCATCGCCACTGCCGTGCCGATGGCACTGGCGAGCGTGCGAAGAAAACTGAGCAGGCCAGCGGCGGATGTCTGCTCCTTTTCAGGAACGCTGCTGACGGCGAGGGCACTGAGCCCGACGAAGAACAGGGACATGCCCAGACCATGCAGAAGGTGGGGCATGACCAGCGTCCAGTAGCCGACATCGGTGTTCCAGTCCGCCCGCAGGGTCGAGACGAACGCCATCCAGAGCAGGCCGATCGAGATCGTGACGCGTGGATCGACCTTGCCGATCAGACCGGCGGCGATGGGCGAGGTCAGGACGGCGAAGAAGCCCAGCCAACCGACGACATAGCCGGCATGCGTCGCGGTATAGCCTGCCGTCTGCTGCAGCCAGAGCGGCGTCAGTACCACCTGCGAGAAAAAGGCGGCGAACCCCAGCGACATGGCGAGCGCGGCGAAGGTGAAACCGCGATGGCGGAACACGCGCAGGTCGACCACCGGGTTGCTCGCGGTCAACTCCCAGAGTACGAACGCAGCGAAGGAGATGGCGGCGACGATGGCGAGCACGATGATCAGGTTCGAGCTGAACCAGTCCTGCAGGCGACCTTCATCGATCATGATCTGGAACGAGCCCACCGCCAGGACGAGCAGGATCAGCCCGATGACGTCGATCCGTGCCTTGATGCGTCGGGTCTCGAACGGCTTCATGAACGCCAGGCAACCCATGACGACGATGGCGACCACCGGAAGGTTGATGAAAAATATCCAGGGCCAGGACCAGTTGTCGCTGAGCGTACCGCCGAGAATGGGCCCCAGAATCGGCGCGGTGGTGGTGGTCATCGCCCAGATGCCCAGGCCCGCTCCAGCCTTCTCCTTGGGAAATATCTGCATCAGCAGAATCTGCGAGAGCGGCATCAGCGGGCCCCCGGCAAATCCCTGCAGGACACGGAACGCGAGCAACTGCTCGATCGACTGGGCAAGGCCGCACAGCAGCGAGAAAAGGCCGAAGCCAATGATGGAGAACAGGAACCAGCGAACCGTGCCGAAGCGCATGGCGAGCCAGCCGGTGAGGGGAACGGCGATGGCATCGGCAACCGCATAGCTGGTGATCACCCAGGTTCCCTGCGTCGCGGAGGCGGCCAGCCCACCGGCGATATGCGGCACCGCGACGTTGGCAATGGTGGTGTCGAGGACGACGACGAAGTTGGCCAGCCCGAGCGCGAAAGCCGCGGCCGCGAGGCGTATGCCTTGCAGCGGCTGGGGCGTGATGGCCATGGCTTCGGCAGATGCAGTGCTGCTCATGGCTACTCTCCGCGCGTATCGACAGTGACGTCCATCGACAACCCCACGCGCAGCGGATACGCCTTCAGGTCATCGGGTTCCAGGGCGATTCGCACGGGCAGGCGTTGCACCACCTTGATCCAGTTGCCGGTCGCATTCTGCGCCGGGATCAGCGCGAAGGCCGCTCCCGTGCCACCGTTGAAGCCGACGACAGTGCCCCGGTAAGTGACCCCGCTGCCGTGGTAGTCCGAGGTCAGCTCGGCGGGCTGTCCAATACGCAGGCGTTCGAACTGGCTTTCCTTGAAGTTGGCATCGACATAGACGCTGGCCACCGGCACCACGATCATCAGCGGTGCGCCTGCAGCAACACGCTCGCCAACCTGCACCTGCTTGTTGGTGACGACGCCGTCGAACGGCGCGCGGATGACGGTCCGTGACAGATCGAGCTCCGCTCTGTCGAGCCGTGCTTTGGCCATGGCGACATTCGGCGAGGTGTCGATGGTCAGCCCGAGCGTGAGGACCTCGGCCGCACCGAAGTCGCCGTCGGCGGAGCCGCGAACCGCCTGTGCGGAATTGATCGCCGCCTCGGCAAGGTCACGTGCGGCCAGTGCCGACTGGTACGCCGTGCGCGCAGCCGTCAGGTCTTCGGCAGACACCGCCCCGGTTCCGGCGATGCTCTCTCGCCGGGCGAGTTCGGCGCGTGTACGCTCGACTGCCGCCTTGCTGTCGCGCAGCTGTGCTTTCGCCTGCCGTATCTCCGCATCCCTCGCCGTTACGCGGGCCTGCGCCGCACTGGTGCTGGCCTCCGCCTGCCGGTAGTGCTGGCGGGCCTGCGCCAGTGCCGCCCTGGCTTCAGCGACGGCCACCTGATATTCGGCATCGTCGAGAACCACCAGGATCTCGCCCTTCCTGACCTCCTGGGTGTCCACCACGGGAACGGCCTGGATGGGACCCGCGACCAGGGCGGTGATCTGCGCGGAGTCGGCACCCACATAGGCATTGTCGGTACGCACTCGTCCTTGCTGGGTGAGGACGTACCAGGCGGCAAAGAGCCCGGCGATCAGCAGGATCACGAGCAATAGCAGCGGGAACAGTCTTTTGCGCTTCGCCAGGTTCTGCGCTTCCAGTGCTGCTGGTGCATCCTCAAGGGTGTTCGTCGTTTCTTGAGTCATCATCTTTTCCCTACTGTCTGGGGCTCCTGGTATCCGCCGCCGAGTGCGCGGATCAGAGCGATATCGAGCTGTAACCTGCGGCCCTCGAGCTCGACCACCGAGCGATCGAGGGCGACCATGCTGTCTTCTGCCGTCAGGTGGACGATCTGGTTGTCGAGCCCCGCCCGATAACGCAGTCCCGTGAGCCTGGCGGCTTCTCGCGCCGCCTCCGCAGCGTCGTGGCGCCTGGCGAGCTGGCGGTCGGTCGCCGCACGCACGGCGACGATGTCGGCGACGCTGCGCAGGGCTGCGACCAGGGTGCCGTCGTAGCTTGCGACCGCCACGTCGTAGTCGGCACGGGCACCTCGGTAGCGCCCCTGCAATCGCCCACCCTGGAAGATCGGCAGGCTGATCGCGAGCCCCGCATTGCCGTAGCTGGAACCCGAACCGAACAGTGTCGAAATGCCCAGCGACTGGACGCCGACCAGAGCCGACAGGTTGACGTTTGGATAGAACTCGGTGCGCGCGACCTTGATCCGCTTGGCGGCTGCTTCGGCACGCAGACGCGCCGCAGCGATGTCGGGGCGGCGGCCGATCAGCTCGATCCCGGCGTCGGCGGGGAGGGCGAGTCGCGGTGACGCCAGGGTTGGTCGAGTGATGTGCCGGCCACGATCAGGTCCCGCGCCGAGCAGGGCGGCGAGGCGATTG
>NZ_JAFKCS010000800.1 GCF_017255015.1 Bowmanella yangjiangensis
CGAGATGTTCGCGCAACAGGGCATGAATCTGGCCGATGCCAACGTTTCCGACCAGTCGCTGAACCGTGGCTGGCAGGGGCAAGGCCAGGGCGAGGGCGGGCGCGGCGGTTCCGGCGCGCGCGATGGCCTGTTTGGCGGTGACGAGGGGCAGGCCGTCGGTCATCAGGAAATCCGCAGCGATCGCCTGAGCAGTGGTCGGGGGCTCGTCGACTACTACGCGTGATACGTAGCCGAAACGCTGCGGTCCTGGCCCGCTGCGCGGCATCGGCGGCCGCCTGGCGTGAGCGAAACGAGCGCCACGCCACAAGCCGCCGGCTCCGATGTTCGG
>NZ_JAFKCS010000801.1 GCF_017255015.1 Bowmanella yangjiangensis
GCCATGAGCATCGTTCACCGTATGACCATTCGCGCTCGCCACGACCGCGCCGTCCGGTTGAGGCAGTGCCTGGCCCGGCTCGATCAGATCGGCCGGGACATTCCCGGCTGCCAGGGGCTGCGGGTACTGCCGCTGCGTGGCGACCCGCTGACCTGGGAAGTCGAAGGGCAGTGGCGCTCGGCCGCAGCACGAGACGCCTTTCTCGGTAGCGAGTGCCTGCGCCGGGTACTGGCGCAGGCCATAGAGGAGGGGCTTTTCACCCATCTCGAATGCGCGATGGAGCTGCAGCAACAAGTCGCCTGACTTGCCTTTGTGAATTTATCTCTAT
>NZ_JAFKCS010000802.1 GCF_017255015.1 Bowmanella yangjiangensis
GGCAAGGCGCCCTGCAACAGCAGGATGCCGGTCAGCACCAGCAGGCAGACCAGCGTGAAGGCCAGCAGTGCCAGGCTGTAGCCGCGCCAGCCCTGCTCCTGCTGCGGGTCGATGCCGGCGACACGGTAACAGGCGCGCTCCAGGGGTTGCAGCAGAGGGCTCAGCCAGGTGCGCTGGCCTTCCATCACGCGATAGAAGTAGCGCCCCAGAAACGGCGCCGGTGCCAGCACCAGCAGAAAAAAAGCTGCCAGCAGCAGCCAGTCGTTGTCGTGCATGGCCACCTCCTCAGCCGCGCCCGGCGGTGAGCAGAGCCACCAGCAGGTAGGCG
>NZ_JAFKCS010000803.1 GCF_017255015.1 Bowmanella yangjiangensis
AGGAACGGCGTCTGGAGTTCCATCGGCGTTACCGGGGCTTCATCGAGCACGCCAGCGAACTCGACGCTGACGGCCGCGAGGCGCAAGCGCAGCAACTGAGTGAAGGCGTCGACGCACTGGAACGCCGGGGCGAGCTGGCGCTGAGCGAAGCCTTGCTGCTGCAGATCGGCCTGATCAGGGCCGTCAGCACAGACGAGCAGGAACAGAAGCGCCGCGCCGAAGCCCTGATCAGGCGTTACCAGGCCCTCAGTGCAGAGCGCGAGGCCAGGCAGGCGCAACGGGTCGACCCGAACTTCGCACGCTACAAGGCCGAGGAGAAGCGCATCGT
>NZ_JAFKCS010000804.1 GCF_017255015.1 Bowmanella yangjiangensis
CTCGCCGCGCAGGTGCTGCAACTCCTCGATGCGCTGCTCGATCAACGCCAGCTTGTCCTGCAGCAGCCGGGTGACGGCCTGGTCCGGGTCACTGGCCTGCCACAGCTCGCCGATGTGGCTGCCGATCTCGCCGAGGCTGAATCCCAGGCGCTGGGCCGTGCGGATATAGGTGACCAGCTGCGCCGTCTCGGCCGGGTAGTCGCGGTAACCGTTGTCATTGCGGCGTGCGGCGATCAGCCCGCGCTGTTCGTAGAAACGCAGCGTGTCACGGCTCACTTCGCAGGCTGCGGCCAATTCTCCGATACGCATGCTCGGCACTCGGTGGGG
>NZ_JAFKCS010000805.1 GCF_017255015.1 Bowmanella yangjiangensis
TCTGGCGGCCATCGGCGTCAACGCGGTCTTCGGTGGCGGGCTGTGCACCTACAACGACGCACGTTTCTATTCCTATCGCCGCAGCGTCCGCACCGGGCGTTTCGCCGCGCTGATCTGGCTGCAGCCCTGAGCGCAGGGTGGATCGCGCCTTGTCGGTCCAGCAGAACAGCGTTCGTCCAGTCTCATCCGGAAAAACTGGCAGAGTGGTCTGTGCGGACCGTAGGAGCGGCTTCAGCCGCGCGGCAACGCGCCGGGGGAGCCCCCCCCGAAGGGGTGTGAATAAATGGGGGCGAGTGGATAAGCCACAAAGAACCCCCGGGGGGTTTG
>NZ_JAFKCS010000806.1 GCF_017255015.1 Bowmanella yangjiangensis
GCTGATGATCAGGCTGGTCGGTTCACCGCCGGTGTGGGAATCGATTACCTCGATACGTTTCATGTGGCTATGCCTGCAGTCGTGTTGAGTGACTACAGGGTGACGCGAGGCGCAGCGTCCGGCTTGAGGGATTTGCCTGGGACGAATGACGAAATCGGCACAGTCTCGGGGCGGATGAATAGGCCGGGGCGGGCCTCAGCGGTGGCCCGGCAAATGCGCGAAGAGGCTGCTGCAGACACCGGTGATGTGTTCCTCGAGCAGCGCCACCGCATGCTCCGTGTCGCGGCTGCGGCAGGCATCGATGATCGCGCGGTGCTCGTGGTCGGC
>NZ_JAFKCS010000807.1 GCF_017255015.1 Bowmanella yangjiangensis
GTCGACGATTTCCAGGCGGAAGACCACGTGGCCATCGCCGTCCACACCCACCACATCGTCACCATCCATCTGCAGCACGATGGCGCCGCCATCGGTGGCTTCCAGGTTGGTGCTCAGCTCGCCGCCCGCCGGGATGCCGGTGAAGTAGAAGTTCCCGGTCAGGCTGCCAGGACCATCCTGGCCGTAGCCACCACCAACGGTGAACAGACTGACCAGGCCGCCACCACCCAGCTCGGTGGTCGCACGGCCCAGGTAGCCGGCGCCATCATCGTCGTTGCCATCGGCCGTTTCACCCGGAGCTTCGCGGTCGACGCCCACGGTCTCAT
>NZ_JAFKCS010000808.1 GCF_017255015.1 Bowmanella yangjiangensis
CACCGATCAGGGTGTGGCGTGGGTCAATGAGGCTGATCAGCAGGTCTACCATCTGCCGCTGGCTCCTGCGCAAGGCGAGCCGCAGGCGCTGACGGCAAACGCCAGTTGCCGCTACGGCGACCTGTGCTTCGTGCCTGCCTGGCAGGCGCTGTTGGCGGTCGAGGAAAGTCATCAAGGCGATGCTGTAGTGCATCGACTGGTGCGCATCGGCCTCACCGGCAAGCGCGACGTGCTGGTGGAGGGCGCCGACTTCTACGCGGCGCCGGTGGCCGATGCCGATGGCCGGCGCCTGGCCTGGATCGAGTGGGACCGCCCCGACCAGCCCT
>NZ_JAFKCS010000809.1 GCF_017255015.1 Bowmanella yangjiangensis
GGGAGAGCTCGCGGTGCTGGCGGAACTTGGCATCCACGGGGCCATGGGCCGACTGATCGGTGCGCCCACCCCCTGGAGCGATCGCTAGAGACCGGCGCCCCGATCAGACGCAGCGGCATGGCCCTCGTGCGCTGCGGGGCCGGGAATCAGACCAGATGGTGCTCGTCGTCGCCGAGCAGGCCGCTGAGACCTTCGATCTCGGCACGGGCGATGGCACGCTGGTCGAGCTTCTGGCGCGCCGCTTCAGGCAGGTCCGTGTAGCGAATGACACCACGCTCCACCAGCACGCTGACGACGTCCTCGAGTACTCGCACCAGCTCCAGGTC
>NZ_JAFKCS010000081.1 GCF_017255015.1 Bowmanella yangjiangensis
CAGGCAAGGCGAGACGCAATGTCTCGACAGCAACAGCCAGAACCACAGACTGGCCTAACGACTCCAGTGCCCAAGCAAACCGTATTCAACGATCAGAACTACACCCCAAAGGGCGCGATAAACCTTGTCGACGCGAGAGAGTGGGCCACCGCCGAGCCATACGAGCAAACCCGAAAGCGCCAGGAAGAACAGAAGATCATGGTGATCGGTGAGCAGAACAGACCAGAGGACTGGATCTGTTCATTTTCAGGGAAGGATGGAAGCCTAAGAAAACGTGACTGTAAGTCCCGGTATCAGTTGAATAATAGGAACTGACTCGGAGCTAGGGAAAGAGCCATCAAATGTCGAGCGGATTTATTGTGCTCACCAGTCATAAGTAAAATACCCCCTTTTTTTCTGCTTTCTAATTGTCTATAAAAATAACGGTTGGTTACGGGGGTTATCTCAATAAGTTGAATGAGCAGCTTAAGTGTCTTTTTGAGTTTGCGCCGGCACCTCCTTAAGAAATTTTTCTATTCTATTAACTGCTACCGCAAGAAATAAAAAATTAATAAAGAAAAGCGGGATTAGGAAGTGCGCGAATTTAAGATCAAGAATATACGTAATAAGGATTGATGGATAAAAGGAAAAGGTGGTGATGAATGACGAAGTAATCCATGGAATGGTTTGGTCCTTGTGTAAGCTTTCTGTTGAATACATGCCAGTAATAATAAGGTTAAATGCAAAAATCGGTAGGGTTATCGCTACGGAGAAAATAATTAACTTTACGGTGGCGTACTCAGAAACCACTTCAGGCTTGAATTGATATAGAGTCAGGAATCCAGGAGCTAGTACAGCCAAAAAAAAAACCGAATGCGAATGCGACCTCTTTGCTTTTCAAGTGTTTTATTTGTGATACTAACTCTGTGCTTGACATGATCTTCTGTTCGCCATAGCTGGAATTTTTGAATGATATGAGAGAAAAAGGGGGTGGATATATTTATCGATTTCGGCCGTCGAAAAATAAATCTGTCTACTTCTCTGATACGGCCTTAACGTGGTAGTGATAGCAAGAAGTTGTCAGTAATTTCGAACAAAAGATCAGTTGGGTCATTTCCGTTCTCTTTCATTAAAAGCATTTTGCGAACTAGCTCGTCATCTAGCGGTAGAATAAGTTTGCCGTGCTCTCGCATAGCCCCTTGCATCATTTTAACTGCGTTCTTATCTGCTCCTGATCGAGTAAAAATTATCGCCACTTTTCTGAGCGCGCGCTCAAGCAAGTACTTTTCAGTTGTAAGAACTTGGCCTTGCTTAATTTTTTCGGAGTAATTTTTGAATTCAAATACCACATATCTACTATTTAGGTTTTCGACTAGAAACTTCCAGAACTCAGTTGCTGTTCCCGCTCGGCAGACGAAGTCATAGCGACTTATTCCACCATCAACACTCATCTGCTTATGCCAACCGCTGAGGTCGTTGGGAAATAGGTAATGAAGGGCCTCTGTGCAGAATGTCTCATATTTAGCCCAGTGCGATTTTCCTTTTTTAATTGTCGCTAGTTTTTCGCAAAGAGCTGTCCCTTCGTTATCAACTGATAGGGCTGAATTTCTTTCTAGTCTCTTTACACTATCAAAAGATATTGAGGTGAAATGGTTGTCATTTGAATAGTTGGGGTCGAGCTCAAGTAGCGCGTCGAGCTCATCTATGAGGCTAGGCTTTACTGTTGCCCAGCTTCTCAAATCGACTCTATCAACAAATAAAATGCTGTACTTGCTTTCAAGTGCAACTCGAATCTCAGGTGTCAATAGGCTAGATACGATCAACATTGCTTTGCTAGCGCGTTGAGAAAGTCCATTGCTAATCACTCGCGCAGCGGCAGACTCAATTAATGATGGGCGGACTCTGGCAGTTCTGTAGTATTTAACCTCTATGGCCCAAGATTCGTGCGCTAGAGTGCCAGTAAAATCGAAGCCGTTGTCTCCTCGTAATGGGTTAACTTGAATATCAAATAATTGCGCCTCTAGTATTTTCTTAACTAGATCTTCGAATTTCTTCCATGGTGGCATTAAGTCTTGCATGTGTTGGAGCTCCTTTCGGCGCAGAAAAGAGAAAAGGGGACAGAGAAAAGGAGGCAGATTTATTTACTGCGCTCGCCCAAAAAATAAATCTGTCACCTTTTTTATTCTTATGTAAGATTTCGAGAACATTCGTTTCTTACATTGTGTTCTTCGTCTTCAGTATTCAGTATTCACACATAAGTGCTCTAGGGTCGAAAGGGAAACGGGTTTATTTGTTGCGCTCACCTACCAATAAATAAATTTGCCCTTTCGCTAATTTTTTGTGCTGCTATCTTCTTCAAGGCCTAGTTCGATTACGCTAGATTTATAGCTCTGGGCGGCCCAATCGATACTGTCCATGATGAGAAGATAATCCTTTCCTCCCTTGGAGAATTGCCAGGTCTCACCTGCTTTAATGTTCTTGGCGTCAATTTTCTCGCCATTAGGTAGGGTGAGGTTAATGTCAGCTGTATCTCCGTAGTTTATTTTAGGAACACCTAATACAAGATTTGTCTTTGAGTCGAGAAAAGTTGTAGAGGCCTCGCCTTTTTGAAAGTTTTTATATAGTAACCCAAAGTCTTTGGATGGCGTTTTTCCGGGAGAGGTTAAAAGCTTATCTTCCGCAACTTTAAGCTTCGCTTTCAGCGTCTGAAGTTGATTTTCGTAATAAGGAATTGTCTGAGGTGTTTGAGTAAGCCAGTCATTAAGCTTTTTGTTTTCCTCGGACAGATATTCAACCCTTGTAACAAGCACGGCATTGCGCGCCTCAGTCTCTTTAGCCTCAGCCTCGCTTTTCTTAATCATTGCCTCATAGAACTTAATTTTATTGTCTTCTAAGACAAAAAACGAAAAAGCCCAGACTGCTGCAGCAACAACTATCGTGTGAGTAATGATTGATCTAACAGGGTTGTTTTCAAACCAGTTGCTCAAGACCTTCTCCATATTTCTATCGAAAAATTACAATCTTTACTCGCAGGGAAAAGATTAATAGTTTAATGAAAAGGGGACAGATTTATTTATCGCGCTCGTCTGTCATAAAATAAATCTGTCCCCTTTTCTACTTATTATGGGCCTTTGCTGCATCAAGAAGCTGTTTAAATTTATAAATGGCCAAATTTATATCGTCTTGTGTGTCACCGTCCCATTTTTCTACGGACACTAGCCCTGCCCTTAAATTTTCAATGCGAAATTCTATTTCAGCGATTTCGGCAGGCCCACAAAGCTCAGCAATTTCTAGCCACTTGTTATCTGGAATTCGCTCCTGAACTGACAGTCCATTCTTAGCCTCCAAGATTAATTTCTGCAGATTACTCATGTGCTACCTAACGTTTGGTTAAGGGGCCGGCTTTTGCCGGTCCCGAGTGAGCGAAGCGAACGGTCTTGAACCGTTTGTTATGCGGCACGGACTGACAGGAGAGCATCGATCTTTTTGAGCAGGAGTGGGCGGCTTTTCTTAAGCAGAACATATTTTGGAAGCCTCGCAAGATAGTAAAGAAATAGGGCATTTTCTCTTGCATAAGCTGCATCGCTCCTTTGCTTGCCTGTTACGTGCTGCTTTAACACTTGGAGATACTCAGCATTCCAGGCCCACACGTTGCCCGCCGCTAGCTTTATTGAATAAAAAGCATCAGTCGGCCAGCTAATTTTTTCGGTTATTTTTTTGCAGTTTGAGCAAACGCCGCGACCTTTGATGCTGGCACTTGTTGGTAGTTTGCTGACCAAGTAGACTCCTGAATCAACTTGCCTAAACCC
>NZ_JAFKCS010000810.1 GCF_017255015.1 Bowmanella yangjiangensis
GGCGCTGTGCTGCTGCGTATCCCGGCAGGTTTCCGGCTCATCTCACGGCTCCATCATGCACGGTTTCACACCCCGGCTCGCGTCACTCTCTCGAGTCGCAGTCATCATACAACTTTAGTCGAACGGCCAGCGCTGGCCGATATCCGAAACGCCATCGTGCGACACCTGGAACAGGCCTCGCGCCATCGCCTGGAATGCGCAGAACACGGCAGCAATGCAGATGGCATGCGGCTTCATCCGTTTCAGGCCGACTATAGAGGCATACCCGTGCGCAGAGCAAAGCCTGAGGAAAAGCCTCGATTATCACGTTGACAGCGCATCGGGT
>NZ_JAFKCS010000811.1 GCF_017255015.1 Bowmanella yangjiangensis
CATTCGCTATCCAGGTGCAGGGGCGTCAGTACACGTCCATTGGACTCGGGTTCTCCCAGATTGACATCGATCAGGTAGACCCGTTCGTCGTCCAGTTTCCCTTGCTCGACCAGATAGGCCTTGATCGCCGCCGCCCGTTGCTGCGCCAGCTGGCGCAGTAGCAGCTTGCTCTGGGCCCAGGAGTCCAGCACGGCCTGACGCATGTTCTGGGTGCGTTGTTGCGCATCCAGCTCGGCCCACTCGGCGGGTGGCTGCTGTTTCAGGCGGGTGCGGTAGATACCTTCGAGCAGCGCCGCCTGTTCGTCCTCGCCCACCTCGAGCTCAT
>NZ_JAFKCS010000812.1 GCF_017255015.1 Bowmanella yangjiangensis
AAGGCCAGCGGAGGCCTGGAGCTGCCCTGACGCCCCCCGCTACAGCAGCTCCTCATCTTCCTCCGGCAGCTGCGGATCGACACTGAGCCATGGCAGACGGCTACCCACCCAGATATGTCGATTGGCCGGCGCCCGCTCCGGCGCATCGAGGGTGGCGACTGTCACGTCCAGCGTCTGCGGGCTGAGCGTGGTGAACAGTACCAGGTGCGCACCGCAGTCGGCGCAGAAGTAGCGCGAGCAACTGGCCGATGAAGCGAAGGTGCGCGGCTGCCCCTGCAACCACTGGAAGCTCGTCCTGGGCACCGTGACCCAGGTGGTGAGAATG
>NZ_JAFKCS010000813.1 GCF_017255015.1 Bowmanella yangjiangensis
CGGCGTTGGTGCGCACGCCTCCGACCTTTCATTTTGCCGAGCAGGGGCAGGGCGTCGAGCCTGAACGGGCGCGTCTCGAGCAGGCCCTGGCCGTCGTCTCGGCGCAGATCCAGCGCCTGGTCGATGGCGCGGGCGTGGCCAGCATCCGGGAAATCTTCAGTGCGCACCTGGCCATGCTCGGTGACCCGGCACTGCGTGAGGATGTCGAGGCACGCCTGGGGCAGGGCGCCAGTGCCGAAGCGGCCTGGCAGGCCGAGGTCGAGGCAGCGGCCAGGCGTCAGGAAGCCTTGCATGATGCGCTGCTGGCCGAACGCGCGGCCGACCT
>NZ_JAFKCS010000814.1 GCF_017255015.1 Bowmanella yangjiangensis
TGCCGTGGCGGCGTTTGCGGGCAGTGCACCACGCGCTACCTGAGCGGGGTGGTGGAGCACCGCGATCACTACCTGGATGAGCAGCAGCGCGGCGCAGCGCTGATGCCCTGTGTTTCCCGTGGTGGCTGCTCCGGCACGCTGCTGCTCGACCTCTGAGGAATCCGCCATGCCCGTCGTGCTCAAACCCCTGGAAACCTACCGGGACGACTTCACCTTCAGCAACAGCCCCGAGGCCATTGCCCGCTTTCCCTTTCCGTTCCCCGAGGACAGCTACATGTATTCGGTGAACATCGAGCCGGCCACGCCGCGTGAGCCGGGCTCGG
>NZ_JAFKCS010000815.1 GCF_017255015.1 Bowmanella yangjiangensis
GGCCATGCCCAGCAGGGCGGGCAGCAGGGCCAGGGCCGAAAGGCCCAGCACCGCCGGCTGCAACAGTTCGCCGCTGTGCCCGAGCGCCGCCGCCAGGGCCAGGGTGGAGACGCTGAACGAAAGCCCGAGGGCCTGGATCAGGTCGTCCTTTTCCAGGCCGATGGCCTGCAGGTAGGGCACTGCAGGGATGACGAAGACGCCGGTGACGGCGGTGATCGCCCCGGTGACGGCGCCGATGAGTGGCGCCAGCCAGGACTCGTATCGCGCGGCGACGCGCACCTGCACCCTGGCCAGGCCGAGCACGGCATAGAGCACCAGTGCC
>NZ_JAFKCS010000816.1 GCF_017255015.1 Bowmanella yangjiangensis
GGTGCCCAGCGGGCCAAGGGCTACCGGGCGGCGGAAATCGTCGGCCAGCATTTCTCGGTGTTCTACAGCGCGCAGGAGCGTGACGCCGGCGTGCCGCAACGCGGCCTGCAGCAGGCCCGCGACACCGGGCGTTTCGAGGCCACCGGCTGGCGCCTGCGCAAGGACGGTTCGTCGTTCTGGGCCCACGTGATCATCGATGCCGTGCGCGACGATGAAGGCCAGCTCATCGGCTTCGCCAAGATCACCCGGGACTGCACCGAGCAGCAGCGCCTGCAGAACGAACAGCGCGAGCAGGAGCGGCGTTTCCGCCTGCTGGTGCAGG
>NZ_JAFKCS010000817.1 GCF_017255015.1 Bowmanella yangjiangensis
CTCATGCCGTCGTTGTTCTCGCCGAACTGACCGAGCTGCTCGGCGGCGCTGTGGCTGCCGTCACCGCGGTAGGCGGCGGAGTCGTCATGCAGCGGCTGGCCCCAGCTGATCAGCGGATCGAAGCGATAGCCGGCCGGCAGGGTGATGGTGTCGGCACGGGTGGCGGCCAGGTTGGCGAAGCCGAACGTCGAGTTGGCTTCGGCGATGCCGGCAGCCAGGGCGCTGCGGCCCAGCGGGCTGCCGGCGAGAAACAGTGCGGCGCCGGCCAGGGCGCCGGTGCCGATGAAGCGACGGCGGCTGATCGCCAGGCGCTGCAGGTCG
>NZ_JAFKCS010000818.1 GCF_017255015.1 Bowmanella yangjiangensis
TGTTCTGCAGGACTACCTGCAACGACGCTTCGCCAGCCGCGATGTACATGACCTGAAGCTGCCGCCGTTCACCTTTGGTGGCGACCGCCTGGAGCTGGAGGTCGAGGCCCGGGTCGAGCAGCGCGACGAGCGCCTGGCGCTGCGCCTGCACAAGAGCGCCAGCCAGGGCTGGAGTGTCGAAGGCGACCATTTCCCGGCGCTGCCCAAGGCCACCGTGGCGCAAGCCGCGCCGCCGTCCGAGGCAGCCCCGACGGAGGAGCGCCTCAGCCGGCGTATCGATCGTCGTCAGCGCTTCAGCCTGGCACGCCTGCAGCGCAACC
>NZ_JAFKCS010000819.1 GCF_017255015.1 Bowmanella yangjiangensis
GTTTCCTCCTGGGTCAGCGCGGTGAAGCTGGCCACCTTGGCCAGCACCTCCTCCATCTCTGCGCAATCCCAGCCATCGAGCGCGGCCTCGCTGATACGTACGCCCAACTGCACGGCATAGGCGGCGGGGTCATGCTGATTGCTCCCGGCCTGCGCCAGGCTGGCGGTCTCACCCAGGTTCCAGCTCTTCAGCAAGGCCTGCGTCAGCTGCCGAAAGCTGGTGCCGAGAACCTCGCGCACCGCTTCATCGACGTCCACCCCTGGCCGCTCGAGCACCGCGACCAGCTCATCGGCCTGCTCGCCAGCGCAGCCCCAGAAC
>NZ_JAFKCS010000082.1 GCF_017255015.1 Bowmanella yangjiangensis
GAGAAGCTGCCAACCGGCCCCGGATGGCGGCCGACGCTCAGAATCTCGCGCTCAGGGTCAATTGCAGGTTGCGCGGCTCGCCATACCAGAGCTGGCTGTAGAAGCCGACCTGCTCGAGGTATTGCTTGTCGAAGACGTTGTTGAGGTTGGCGGTCGCCGCGATGTGTTCGCTGATCTGGTACCTGGCCATCAGGTCGACCAGGGCATAGCTGTCCGCGCTGACGTCCACCGGGCCGTTGGGGCTGCCGGTGTTGGCGCGTGAGATGCCGCTGCGCCAGGTCGTGCCGCCGCCCAGGGTCAGATCCCTCAGTACACCGTCCAGCCGGTAGGTGGTGAACAGCTTGAACTGCGTGCGTGGGTGGGTGCTATTGATCGCCTTGCCCTCGGCATTGCGGGCGATGAAGTGGGTGTAGCTGGTGGACAGGTTCCATGCCTCGCTCAGCGCGCCGCTCAGCTCCAGGTCGAAGCCGTCGACCACGGCCCCCTCGCCGGCCTTGTAGGCCTGCTGGCTGGGGTCGGCGATCAGGAAGGTATCGGGAATGGCCTCGGCCAGGCCTTCCTGCCTGGTGCGATAGACCGACAGGGCGGCGTTCAGCTGGCCGTCCAGGTAGCCCGCCTTGATGCCGAGTTCGTAGCTGTCGCCGCTGACCGGATCGAGGAAGCTGCCATCCGGCGCACGCTGCGTCTGGTTCTTGAAGATGCTGGTGTAGCTCGTGTACAGGCTGTAGGTCCGGTCGAGGTCATAGATCAGGCCGGCGTAGGGCGTGACCTCGTCGCTGTAGCGATAGGTGCGCTGGGTGCCGAAGTAGTTCTGTTCGATCTCCCAGGTGCTGACGCGAACCCCCAGGATCAGATGCAGCGGATCGGCCAGCGACAGGCGTGTCACCGCATAGCCGCCGGTCTGGCGGATATCGGTGCGGTCGCCGTTGGCGCGCGTGCCCGACCAGATGGGTTCGGCAATCGCGCCGTTGCTCCAGTCCAGTTGCGAATCGGCGATCGGCGCGGTGCCGGGCAGCGGCAGGTACTGGTCCATCTGCAGGTCGTCGGCGATGCTCATCCAGCCGAACGCGGCGTCATGTGTGCGGCCCAGCAGCTCGAACGGCCCGCTGCCGGTCAGGTGCCAGTCGTCACGGGTGCGCTCGCCGTCATACTTGAGGAAGCTGGCGCTCATGCCTGCGTCGTTGCGGTCCGGATAGCCGCCGCGAAACACATAGCGCATCGCGTAGTCGGCCTCGGTGCGGCTGTAGGCCGCGCGTAGTTTCCAGTCGTTTTCCAACTGGTGTTCGAGATCGATGAAGGCGGTGTTCGACTCGGTGCCGAAGTACGACCACTGGGTGTTGTTGGCCGTGGAGCGGCCATAGTGGGTGCGCGACCCGTCGGCATAGAACATCGGCACGCCCGCGCCCATGCCGTCGGTATCGTTCTTCTGGTGTTCGAGGCTCAGCGTGAGTTGCGTGCGTGGGGTCAGCTCCGCGCTGATCACGCCGTACAGGGTTGCACTGTCGTAGTGCTGATAGTCGATGAAGGTATCGCGCTCGGAGTAGGCCGCCACCACGCGGGCTGCGATCCGGCCGTCTGCAGTCAGCGGGGTGGAGATGTCGATATCGCCACGGCGCTGGTCCCAGCGTCCGCTGCCGAGCGAGCCGCCGATGGCGAACGCTGGCAGCGGGCGCTTGCGGATGAAGTTGACCGCAGCCGAAGGATTGCCGGCGCCGGTCAGCAACCCTGTGGAGCCCCGCACGATCTCGACGCGATCGTAGATCGCCGAGTCGACATCGGTGGCGCCGAAGTTCCAGAAGTTGTTGATCGGCGAAGCCAGGCCATCGAACTGGAAGTTGTCGATGTCGAAGCCGCGAGCGGAGAACGACACGCGATTGCTGTCGCTGCGGCTCATCGAGATACCGGGGGCGCTGGCGAGTATCGCGGCGGTGTCGCGCAGGCCGCGATCTTCGATCTGCTGTCGGGTGACGACGCTCACCGATTGCGGCGTCTCGCGGATCGACAGCGGCAGACCCACGGCGGTGGACATGCTGCCGGTGGTGTAGCTGCCGGTGCCCTCGGTTTCGGACTGCGGCAGCTGCGTGCCCTGCACGTTCATCGCCGGCAGCGTCAGGCTGCTTTCGTGTGCGTCTGTGTCTTCAACGTCCTCTTGCACGGCTGCGCCTGCCGCCAGGGGCAGCAGGGCGCTGGCGAGCAATGCGCGGCGCAGGGTCGGGGCGAGCGGGAGGATCGAGCATTTCGACATTGCAGGCGTCTCATCGGGAAAATTTGTCGATGAGAATTATTCACATTTGTCCGGGCGATACCTTTGCTCGATGCCAGTTTTCCTTTGCCGGATGCCAGGCCTGGAACGACGCTGCGAGGATGCTGTCGGGCGAGGCTAGATGGATTCGCGGGGTGCGACGCCGAAGTGTTGCCGGTATGCGGTGGCGAAGTTGCTGGCATGGCGGTAGCCGACGTAGTGGGCGACATCCTGAACGCGCCAGCCCTGTCCGAGGTATTGCCTGGCCAGCTCCATGCGGCGCTGGCGCAGGTAGGCCATGACGCTGACGCCATAGGCCTGCTGGAACTTCTGACGCAGAGAGCTGGGGCTCATGCACGCCAGCTGTGCCAGCTGATGCAGGCTGTGCTCGGCTCCAGGTTCCTGATGCAGGTAGTCGCGTACCCGCTCCAGCAGGCTGCGGTCACGTGGGTTGAGCGAGGGCGCGTGGCGCTCGTCGGCGTCGATGGCGTTCAGGCCATGTGCCAGCAGCTGCAGTGCCAGGCCTTCGTGCAGCAGGCGCTGCAGGCAACCGTGCGAGCGTTCGCCGGCCAGGGCCTGCAGGGCTGGCTGCAGGTTTGCCGGAACGCTCCAGCGTTGCGTGTACACGCGGCGCTGTCGGAGGCTGGCACGCAACAGATCGGCCAGTTGCTCGTCCGCCAGGTCATCGATGTCAGCGATGGACAGGTTGAGACCACGCAGGTGGTGATGAGCGTGATGCCGGGCACTCTGGCCGGGCCCGTCCTGGCTGAGCAGGGTGACGCCCTGACCCGGCGTGAGGGTGGTGGAGGTGGCGCCGTCGAGCTGGGCCTGTCCTTCCAGCAGGACGATCATGGTGAGACTGGGGGCGGTGAAGGACTGCGCCTGGTAGCCATGCAAGGTGTGCACCTCGGAGCTGACCAGGGTCATGCCCAGGCGGGTTTGCTGCTCGTTGATGTAGCCCCGCATCACGCACGGGTTGTCTTCATGCTGTGTGCCAATCAGGCTGTAGTGCACATGATGGCGGCGGCCCAGCTGGCGCAGGTCATCCAGCGAGTAGAGGCATGGGGCGTGCAGGGGCTGGACCATGGGCGTCACCCGGGGCGTCGAAAACGCAGATGATAACATTGATTATCATTTGCGTATTTCGCTGGTATGGCCGCGCCCTTGCTGCCCTGGGACTAGCGCCCGCCGGCGATATCCAGCAGTGCGCCGGTGGCGTAGCTGGCCTTGTC
>NZ_JAFKCS010000820.1 GCF_017255015.1 Bowmanella yangjiangensis
TCGCTGCTGTGCAAGGAGCTGGACGACGTGGTCGCAGCCTCCGATGTGCTGATCGTCGGCAATGGCGAGCCACGCTTCGCCGATGTCGTGAAGGGCATCGGTGACGACAAGCAGATCGTCGACCTGGTCGGATTCATGGAACACGCCACTCAAGCCAACAGGGAAGGCATCTGCTGGTAAGCGCACGCTAACAAGAACAGCGGTGGCACCGGCGTGGTGCCGTTCGATTGGTTACGGCGCATGCCGGTTTCCTGCCAATAGCCCTGAATCGGTGTTTACACGGAGTGACAGCATGATTCCCCTGATTTTGTCTGGCGG
>NZ_JAFKCS010000821.1 GCF_017255015.1 Bowmanella yangjiangensis
GGTTCTGCGATATCGCGCGCTGGCTGAACGCTGGCCGCATGCCCTCGAGTCGCCCTTGCCGCTGTATTTCGTTCAGGCCGATGTACTGCTGGACGGCTGGTTGAACGGCCTGCGCCGCAATGCTGACGGCGCCCTGGCCAGCCTGCAGGCAGTACCGGGGGCGCTGGCCAAGGAGGGCGCGTGGAAGTGGCACCGCCTGCTGCGGCCTTATGTGCTGCACGTGATCGCGGCGGCCTGCGAGCTGCCGCTGACCACCTTGCTCGTCGGGGAAGACCGCTCGCTGGCCTTCGACCCTGTACCTGTCGAGCAGGCTCGCG
>NZ_JAFKCS010000822.1 GCF_017255015.1 Bowmanella yangjiangensis
CGCCCTTGGCGCTGATCCAGGCGCCGGCGCCGACATCGGCATCCTGCACCTCCAGGCGTAGCGGCTGATCGCTCGGCGCCACGCCGATGCGCGCCTCGCGCCCCATCAGCAGGGTGCCGATACGCAGTTCGGTGACCTTTGCCGGAATCATCAGCGTCGCGTGATCGGCGACCTCCAGGCGGTCCAGCCGCAGGGCGGCGCTGGCCACAGGCAGGCGCATCAACGCATTGGCAGGCACCTTGACCTGGCTGTCAGCCAGCGCGACGCCAGTGCACAGGCACAGCAACAGAGCGAGCTTACGCATGCGCAGCCTCCT
>NZ_JAFKCS010000823.1 GCF_017255015.1 Bowmanella yangjiangensis
AGCAACGTTACGCAACATCTTGAAGCCTCCAGATTCTGATAAATCGGTCAGGTCCTAAAAGACTCGCACAGTGGCGACGTCCTGTGACTGCGACCGAACGCCACGGCGGCGTTATCCCGAGAATCTGTGGATAACTGTGTGGGCAAGGTCTGCATGGCTCGTTCCAGGGCGCGTCGCTGGCCGTTTTCGAGCCCCTGGTCAGCTTTTGCTCAGGCGTTCGCGGCGGCTCGGGAATCAGGCAAAAAACCTTGAAAATTAACTGCTTGAGTTATCGATGCAGGGCTGCGCGCGAGGTGCCGGGCGGGGCGCCGGGCTT
>NZ_JAFKCS010000824.1 GCF_017255015.1 Bowmanella yangjiangensis
TGACCTCGATGTTGCTGCTCAGGTGTTCGCTGACGTGTGGCGTGGTGAAACTGCCGGCACCTGCCATGGCCAGTGGCAGCAACAACTGGTCGGCCAGGTGTTCCTCGACGGCGGCGCCGCTGCCGAGCCAGGTGCGCGCCTGTTCGATGGCCTGGTCGGCCACCTGTTCGGCGCGCACGCTGGTCTGCCCGACGCTGCTGAACACGGCGGTGACATCACAGCAGGTGACCTCCAGCAGCAGTATGTTGCCGGGGCCGATGTCTCGCTCCAGCCACACCCCCTTGAGGTCTTCGGCCGGCCATTTCAGGCGCTTGCC
>NZ_JAFKCS010000825.1 GCF_017255015.1 Bowmanella yangjiangensis
CTGTCAAGCGGCCGCCACGGCCCTGGACACCGTTGCTGGTGGCGCTCGGTCTCATGCTGGGGCTGAGTGGTCTGATCTTCTGGCAGTGGAATACCCTGCAGGAGCGCGAGCGGGAGGAGAGCCAGAGGCGCTTCCAGCAGGAAGCCCAGGACATCGGCCAGCGTGTGCTGGCGCGCATGCAGGCCTACGAGATGGTGCTGCGGGGCATCGCAGGCCTGATGATCGGCAGTGACCAGGTCACGCTCGCGGAGTGGGAGCGAGCCGTGGACCAGCTGCAGCTGCAGGACCGCTATCCCGGTATCCAGGCTGTCGCCT
>NZ_JAFKCS010000826.1 GCF_017255015.1 Bowmanella yangjiangensis
TAGCAGCCAAGCAGCACCAGCATCAGGCTCAACCAGCCGATGTAGCTCTGCAGCCGCTGCGCCTCGCGCTCATCCAGCCATGCGCCGGCCAGGGTCAGGCCGACCACCAGGGCATTGGCCAGCACCGCCACCAGCGCCAGCCAGCCAAGCACGCGCAGTTGGCGGGCGCTCCAGCCCGGCAGTGGCGGAACCCCGCGACGGTCGAGCAATTCCACCTGCGGTGCGCTGTAGGGATTGTCCGGCTGCATCACCCTGCCCCTGTTCGACGATGGCTGCAGGCTAACCAGCCAGGTCCCGCTTGAACAGACTGTACGG
>NZ_JAFKCS010000827.1 GCF_017255015.1 Bowmanella yangjiangensis
CAGCAGCTACACCGAGGCCTGGACGCACGGCATTCTCGCCAACTTCGAGTCTGGCTTCACCCAGGGTACCGTCGGCTTCGGTGTCGACCTCCACGCGGGGCTGGGCCTGAAACTGGATACCGGCGACGGCCGTTATGGTCCGGGTGGTAGCGTCGACATGCTGCCGGTCGACAGCGATGACCGGGCCGAGGATGCGTATTCCAAAGTGGGCGCGGCGGTCAAAGCCCGCTTTGCCGACACCGTGGTCAAGGCCGGTGATGTGTTTCCGACCACGCCTGTCGTGCACTACGGCGATTCGCGTTTGCTGCCGCAGAG
>NZ_JAFKCS010000828.1 GCF_017255015.1 Bowmanella yangjiangensis
GCTTACACGTAGAGGATGAACAGCTGGCGTTCGAGCGTTTGCAGGAGGCCGGCATCGGCTCGATACCGCTGTCGCGCTACTGGGTCGCCAATACGCAGGCACCCGGCCTGATGATGGGGTTCGCCGCCTACGACGAAGCTGCGATCGAGGATTCGGCCAAGGCTCTCGTACAGGCCTTGCGGGCATGAAGGGCTGCCCCGACCAGGGTCGGGGCAGGGGGCATCACAGGATGCTCAGCGGGTACTCGACGAATGCACGAATCTCGTTGAGGTCCGGACCGACATCGGTGCTCGAACGATAGATCGAGTTGCGCAG
>NZ_JAFKCS010000829.1 GCF_017255015.1 Bowmanella yangjiangensis
CTCCATGGGTGCCAGGGCGATTTGCATGAGGTTGTCCGGGGAAAATGGGGCGCACAGTTTAAGGGGTCGCGCGCCGTGCGCAAGATGGGCGACACTGATCGCATGGATAGCCACACGGAGCTGCCGCCATGCGTCATACCGCACTCGTTCTGCTCAGCCTGCTGTGCCTGCTGTGCCTGGGCGCCCATGCCAGCGACACCCTGCCACGCGGCGTCGAACATCGCCCCCCAGCCCCTGCCGTCGGTGCGCCGGCCCGCCTGATCTTCAGTCGCGACAACAATGCACCGAACGCCTGCAATGTGGAGCTGTACGT
>NZ_JAFKCS010000083.1 GCF_017255015.1 Bowmanella yangjiangensis
ACTCCAAAGGGCAATTTTAGAAATTTGTTCAAGCATTCTTTTTCATAACCCGCACAATGGTGTCTTCAAATCGAATGGGTTCAGCCGTTTTAGGCAGATTATAGTCCGCCTCTTGCAAGGCCTCATGAAAGCGCTCGCCCTCCTCTTGCGCAGAGTAGATGATGACCTTCTTCTCCGGATATCTTCTTTTGATAGCCAGTGCGAGCCCCAAGCCTTCATCAGCATAATGCATCATCTTTCCGACACCCTGAATGTCAACAAACACAACATTTGCGTCAACTAACTGGGACTGTTCCAGAGAGCTTACATCAACAACAATCTTTGTATGCTCCCACCCCATCTTCTTTAAAATTCCAACAATTTTAAAGCCACGATCGTCATCAATAAATAGTATCCTTACATTCTTCTTGAGTGCCGGTATATCAAATGAAGACAAAGCCTCTTGCGAGCCTGAAGGCCCAGAGTTATTTTCGCCAGAAGAAAGATGCAAGTTAACCACGTTAGATACGCTTTGACTATTAATCACCTCCCCTAAGGCCTCTCCTTCTGGCTTAACCGGCCCACCCTTCTTTTTCCAGAAGAAAAGAGCTCCCACTATAGCAATTATCCCTGCCCCAAGAGAAACCCACTTCTCCATCACATCCAAATTGAAATCCATATAGCGAGCTCCTTTGTTCCCTAGTTTTTCTATGTTCAACAGGAGAGTATTTTCCTCAAGTCAGCTTGAATTTACCAGCACGCTCAATCAGACCAATCAGTTACTGACATAGGCCTCTGCTCAGACCATTTTGGAGAGGCAACATGAACGCACTGACCACCCTGAACACCAACGCCACCCTGACCATGAGCAGCCGCGAGATTGCCGAGCTGCTGGGCTGCCGCCACGACAACGTGAAGCGCACCATCGAGACCCTCGTAGCCAAGGAGGTGATTGTTCGTCCTCAGTCTGAGGATGAACCCACCAAAGACGCTATGGGCCGTACCCGCATGATGAGCGTCTACCGCATCGGTAAGCGTGACAGCTACGTCATCGTCGCCCAGCTCAGTCCTGAGTTCACCGCCAAGCTGGTTGACCGCTGGCAGGAACTGGAAGCCCAGGCCGCATCCACCCCGAAGGTTCCTCAGACCTTTGCTGAAGCCCTGCGTTTGGCGGCTGAACTGGAAGAGCAGCGCGCATACCTGGCATAGCCTATTACCCCCAGTACTAGCCGAACCCCAAAGCGCAGCACATAGGCACCAAACCAGACGATGAACTCTATAGGTTGGCTAGTCGTCCGCGTGCGCTAGGGACGACTTCAAACTATCCACCCAACGGGAATCGTTTCCATCTTTTCTCAAGGAGTAAATCGAATGTGTGTACCAACCGCTGCCGCTATGGCTGCAATGGCAATTGCATCCACTGCCTACGGAATCCACGAATCCAACACCCAGCAGAACTACGCCGAGGCCGTCGCCAAGCAGAATGCTGAGATGCAGAACGCTGCGGCCATGGAGAACTACAAACTCCAGAACCGCCAGTTGAACCTGCAGCAGCTCCAAGAGAGCGAAGCGACCGCCCAGCAGAAACACCAGCAGCGCCTGGCTGTGCAGCGCGAGGTTGCCACTGCCCGAGTAGCTGCCGGCGAGTCCGGTGTATCCGGCCTGTCCATCGACTCCCTGTTCGCGGACATCATCCGCCAGGGCACCAACAACATGACCACCCTGGATCGAAACCTGGCAGACGCCAACGACCAGCGCGACATCGAGAAGAAGGCTCTGCATAACAACACCTGGGCAGGCCTCCAGAATCCGTCGTTCTACAAAGGATCGAACGGCATGCTCGGCGCTGGTCTGCAGATCGCCTCGGCTGGTCTAGGCGCCTACACGGCGTCTGGCGGCACCTTTGGCTCGTCCAGTAAGAGCACCGGCATCAAGCCCAACGGCCAAGCCGGCTTCCGCGCCGGTAATGGGCAGGGCCGCTAATACCCCTCTTTTACCCCCAGTACTAGCAGAAAGAAAAGCGCGCAAAGCCCCGTCTTTCCTGCCCCAGAGCACTCCCCCGGCGACACCTCCCGACACCTGCAGGGCTACCCCTGGCAGGGCGCTGGCGTTCGCCTATCACAAAGGAACACTACCCAATGAAACATCAACTACCTGCTCCCCTGGTGCGCTTCCATGTCCATATGCTCCGCGAGCATGCCACCCAGTTGGTCGCCCTGGCCAACGCCTTGGCAAAGTGGAAGGGCCGCGATACGCGCCTGGGCGAAGCCCTGGAACTGGCCCTGGTCGCAGGCCTGAGCAAATCGCTTGCCGACCTTTTGGAGCTAGCCCAGGACGACAAGGAAGCCCCTCACTGGCTGCAACTTGGCCCGGTCAATCGCATGGGCGGGAAGGCGCTCACCCCGGCTGAACTGAGCCGCTAAGGGGGCGTATGGAACAACTACCGAGCGCTGCCCTCAGTGACGTCGAGACCAAGACTGTTGCTGTTCTCTCTTATGAGCTGGGCCATCGCTTTTATGTCGATATCGAGTCAGGCGAAATCCTGAATCTCACAGATCAAATGCAGGAGGCTCCCTTAGCATTGACGAAGCGTGACCTGAGGAGTGCTCCCGATGTTGGGCTTGATACACCTTGGGTCAATCACGCCAGAAACGATGAGGAGCTATGGCGGGCTGTCCAGACATTTGACTGGTGGATAGATCGGCTGGTTTATGACGCAGACAAGATCCTGAGCCTTCTTGATACCGGGCTGAGCGACAAGGCCGTCAGGGTATTTAAGTATCTTGCCTGCGGGCTGTCGGCTCGCAACATCTGGTTTGGCTCCATAGCTGAGCTATCCGAGGCATTGTGCACTCCGCAGCGTAACGTCGAGCGGGCTTTGGCTGATCTGGAGCGGCATCATCTGATTGAGCGCAAACACCAAGGCCGATACTGGCCAATGAAAATCAGCCTCCACCCTTGGTACGCATGGAAAGGTGACCTTCAGGCCAGAGACCAAACATTGCAGCAGTGGGTACTCAGAACCGCCAAAAATGGCGGCAGATCTTCGCTGCAGGCCGCTGGTATCAAGGGGGTGGAGACGCCCCCAGTCATATAAAAGACCACCAAGACCACTGCCACCCAGAGGTCTCCGGGCGTTCGCTCTGGTGCGATTGTTGTAGTAACCCCTTCAATGGCAAACCAAGCAAAGACAGCACCAAGGCCATCTCCGAGCGAAGCTCTCAGCCCTACACCCAGCCAGCGCATGTCGCCCCCTCTGCGTTTGGTCTTCCCCCGTAGGCCTTCGGCCTCGACCACCTGAACTACATCACTGGAAGTCTCCACCTGAGAAACGTCAGGAGGGGGAGGTCTGCCTGCACTTCAAACAAGGAACACTTACCCATCAACACCTACACCATCTACACCGACGGCGCATGCACCA
>NZ_JAFKCS010000830.1 GCF_017255015.1 Bowmanella yangjiangensis
GTCGCGACCTGCGCCTGGTGGGCGAACGCACGCCAGTGATCAAGGTCGCCGGCATGCCGCAGCAGGTCGACAACGGTGAAACCCGTGACGATCAGCGGTTGCCCCGGTTCAGCTAGGTGATGCGGACAACGGCCCAACTGATGACGCGGGGTGGGCGTGCCAGTCAAGGGGGCCCGCCACGCCTGCCCGCGCCTTCAGCGACGGCGACTGGGCCGCTTCGTAAAATATCAACAACGCCTGCCCGGCAGCATCGATGTGCGCCCCTGATTGCCTGTATTGCCCACTCTTGGGGCTCATCGTTTGTCTATTTTCT
>NZ_JAFKCS010000831.1 GCF_017255015.1 Bowmanella yangjiangensis
GCCACCAGGCGAGCATGGCGGCGAACAGCGAGAGGGTGAGGAAGGCCTTGAGGAAGGCCTGGAACAGCGTCTGGCGGACCTCCGGTTCCTGCGTCAGCAGGCTCAGCGAGACCTGGCTGTAGATCAGCGCCAGGGCGCCGAACAGCATCAGCACCAGCAGACCGAGCAGGCCGAGGTACTGGGCCAGGCGGCTGTGCAGACGCGGGATCGATGCACGCGGGAAGACCCAGCTGACGAAGTCGTCGAGCTGGTCGGCCAGGCGCGCACGGGGTTTGCAGCGATCATCGCAGCGCGCATCGAGCGAGCAGCACAG
>NZ_JAFKCS010000832.1 GCF_017255015.1 Bowmanella yangjiangensis
TACTTCACTATCCACGCCGGTGTGCTGCTTCGCTATGTACCCATGACCGCCAAACGCCTGACCGGTATTGTGTCGCGCGGCGGCTCTATTATGGCCAAATGGTGTTTAAGCCATCACCAGGAGAACTTCCTCTACACCCATTTCCGTGAAATTTGTGAGCTGTGCGCGGCTTATGATGTGTCCTTGTCATTAGGCGACGGCCTGCGCCCAGGCTCGGTGTACGACGCCAACGACGAAGCCCAGTTTGCCGAGCTGCGCACCTTAGGCGAGCTGACCAAAATCGCTTGGGAATATGATGTGCAGGTGATGATC
>NZ_JAFKCS010000833.1 GCF_017255015.1 Bowmanella yangjiangensis
GGTCATGCCTCGCCGGCCTGCGTGTTCGCTGACATCGATGTGTTCGGAGGGGCGGCCTGATGCGCGCGCGTGAGCATTTCAACGGGCTGCTCGCCTTCCTGCAGGAGCAACTGGCCGGTGAAGAAGGCTTCACCCTTGGCTACAACGCCGAGGACTCGGCCTTCATTCGTTTCAATCAGGGCCGTGTGCGCCAGGCCGGTACGGTACGCCAGGTGTACGTCACCCTGGCGCTGTACCGGGGCCTGCGGCATGCCGAGAGCAAGCTGGCGCTCAGTGGCGAGCGGGAGGCCGACCTGCCGTTGCTGCAGCAG
>NZ_JAFKCS010000834.1 GCF_017255015.1 Bowmanella yangjiangensis
CAGAACGTGTTCGGCTCGGCGATCACCAGCGGTGGCCTGACGGCGATCCTGATGAACCTGCTGCTGCCACTGGAAGCACCTCAGACACAGGAATGACGCACGCAGACGCAACAGCGGCGACGGCAGCCGAACTCCAAGCAGCCGTCGCCGGTTTGATGACGGCAGGATTCTTGCTGGCAATTCGCCAGATGGCAGCGCACGAACTGCTCTATCTCGGGCAGTTCCGTGCCGATGTCGCCACGTCTTCCACCGCAAGGGGTCATGATGTTCTTCTTCAAACCGGTTCTGGCGTTGATGAACCGCGCCCGCT
>NZ_JAFKCS010000835.1 GCF_017255015.1 Bowmanella yangjiangensis
GCTTGTTTTGCTCAAGTATCAGGACGACCCGATGATCGCTAGTCTGCGCCCTCTTTCCGCCATCTTCCTGGCCGGCATGCTTGCGGCATGCGCCAATTCGCCCAACAACGGCCTGGGTGAACTGCCACGCACGCCCAAGGCCAGCATTGAGCAGATGCTGCAACAGGCGGCCGAGAGCAAGCCCGAACAAGCCGCCCTGCTGCGCCTGTCCGCAGCCGACCAGGCCTATCGCCAGAACGATGTGGCCGGCTCCGCGCGCATTCTAGAACAGGTCGACCTTGCCAGCCTGCAACCCGCCCAGCAGATGTTC
>NZ_JAFKCS010000836.1 GCF_017255015.1 Bowmanella yangjiangensis
TGGTTGGTGGCGTTGATGCGCTCGATACTGGCATGGGCTTCGCCGAAGGCATCGGCGTAGGCCTGCACGTTCTTGCCGATCGGGGTCTGCTGCCACTCCAGGTCGGCGATCTGCTCCTGCAGCTTGCCGATCGCCGTCAGCGCGATCTGGGCGAAGGCCGGATCGAAGGTCGACAGGTAGTCGCGCTGGCTGCTCAGTGCGCTGGTGATGAACGGCTTGATCAGATCGAAGCTGATGGCTTCCAGGGCCTTGCCCTTTTCACTCAGGACCTTGCGCTGGCCATCGAAGGGCGACAGCCCCAGCGCCTGGT
>NZ_JAFKCS010000837.1 GCF_017255015.1 Bowmanella yangjiangensis
TCCATTCGAACCGTCACCTCCCCGCGCAGTCGGACTCATTGAGCCCATCGCTTGAGGAGACACCGCCATGACGCACAACTGGGATCTGGTCGAACGCCTGCTGCATGAGGCGCAGAACTGCGCCGGCAAACCCTTCGCTCCGCGCCAATACGCGCAAGACCTGGCCGATGAGCAGGGCCTGGCTGCAACAGCCGACCTCGACCACCTGCGCGCCCAGGCGACCCGCTACGAAGCGCGCCTGCTGGAGAACGGCTTCATCGAGCCACGGCCGGAGAGCGAAGGCGGCAATGGCGAGAACTTCGTCCTGA
>NZ_JAFKCS010000838.1 GCF_017255015.1 Bowmanella yangjiangensis
GTTGCGGCAGCAGGCCCTGCAGTTCGCCAACCGGGTTTTCCAGGTGTGGGTGGGCTGCCAGGGGACGACGGGTTGGCGCCAGCACGCGGGCTACCGTCGGTTCGCTGAGCAGGCGATCGAGCAGGTGTTCGCCTGTGAGCCCGGTGGCTCCGGCGATGAGGATGTGCTGCGGAGTCAGATACATGCACTTGTCTCTTGTTCGTTACAACTGAGCTTAGTCGTTCGCTGCAGGGCTGGCCACGGCACTGAGTGCGCGTTCGGCCTGGCTCTGGCGCAGGTTGCGCCAGTGCTGGAGTACACCACGCGGC
>NZ_JAFKCS010000839.1 GCF_017255015.1 Bowmanella yangjiangensis
AGTGTGCAAATCATTGCCCGCGATGGTGAGCCGGAGTACGCGGTACTGCCCTGGGCCGATTATCAGGCCCTGCTGCAGGCCGCAGGACACCAGCCTGCCGTCGAATCCGGTCGCGAACAGCCTGATCCGGAGGTCGTGAGACCCGGGCTCGATCAACTGCGGGCACTGCGTGAAGGCAAGGGGCTGACGGCCGAGGCGCTGGCGCGCAGTGTCGGTATCAGCCCGCACTATCTGGTGATGATCGAGCGTGGCGAGCGTCAACCGGATGCGGCCATCCTGAGGTCACTGGCATGGTCGCTGGGGTTGG
>NZ_JAFKCS010000084.1 GCF_017255015.1 Bowmanella yangjiangensis
GGCCACTGTGACATCAGCCGCATTGCCGATCACGAAAGCGTTGGCCACATCCAGGTCGTTGCCGTTACCGATGATGCGACTACCGGTAGCCGTTGCCTGCAACTTGCTGTCGTTGCCAAACACCCCTGCATTGTCGGCACGGATGTCGTTGTCGTTGCCCAGCGAATAGGACCCCGTCCCGGAAACGGTCGTCGGGTCGCCAATGGCACCGGACTTGCTGCCACTGACCCGGTTGCCGAAACCGATACTGATCGCTCGACCGCCTGACGCCTGCGCATCGGTACCGATGGCGATGGCATTGCTCGCGGATGCCCTGGCCTGATAGCCAACCGAAACGCTGCTCCACGCCTCGACCCCGGAGCCGGCACGAACGCCCAGGGCGATATTGGCGACACCCGTCACGTTATTGCCGGCCTGCAACCCGATGGCAACGTTGTTGTCACCCGTTACACCCTGCCCGGCCCGATAGCCTGTCGCGACATTGGCACTGCCGGTCGAATCCCTGCCAGCATCGTTTCCACCGGCGAAGTTGTAAGACCCCACCAGATTGATTCCGGCATCCAGACCAATGGCGGTATTGGCATCGCCGGTGACATTGTGACCAGCCCAGGCACCGAACGCCGAGTTGTAATCGCCGACCACCCTGTTCGAGGCGAAATGCCCCATGCCGGTATTGCTTTGTCCCTCGCTGTAGGACCCCGCATCGAAGCCGACGAAGGCGTTGTCGATACCCAGCAGCTGCTGACCCGCACTCTGCCCAACGAGGATGTTTCGCTCGCCCACCGCTCCCGACCCGGCCAGCGTGCCGATGACGACCATGCCATCGGACTGGGCCTGCGCCTCACCTCCCAACGCCAGGCTGGATGAACCAACGGCATTGGCATAGGCACCAAGGGCCACGGAAGACTCGCCCAGTGCCTGGGACTCCCCTCCCAGGGCCATCGCATTCAGTGCCATGGCCTGAGCGCTGGTACCGAGGTAGATGGCGTTGCCAGCCATCGCCTGGCCTTGCATGCCGATGCCAATCGAGTTGGAGCCAGCGGACAGGCTGGAATTGCCCCCGATATTGATCGCATTGATATTGCTGGCCTGGGACTGCGAGCCGATGGCGATACCGCCCATGCCGGTGACCGTCGCGGTACTGCCAATGGCAATGGCCGCATCCTCGCAAGCGTTGGCTCCGTCCCCGATCGCGATGCGGTCATCGGCAGACGTCACGCAGTCGGTAGCGCCTGCCACCTCATAGGCCTCAACCGAGGGAAGAGAGACGACGCCGCCAATCAGCCCAATGACCAGCAGCCCACGCCGTACAACAACCGAACGGGACAGGCTGCAACGCATTCCCCACACGGATGCAACCCTGACAGGCCCGCAAAAGATATTCCAAACAACGTATTCAATTGGACTCATAAGTTCCCTTATCGAGAGAAACTCTCTATCAATCTGCAACACCAATAAGGGTCACTCCGACCAACATGAAGTTGCGCATTGAAATCCGAGACGAACAGGCGCCTTCATTCACGCAACAACAAGCCATTCGACTTGAACTCGCCAAACGGCAACTGCCAAGCCTGAAAGGTTTACAAGAGGGATCGTGCAGAATCTGCCACTAGTCAGGAGCACTCATAACGACGAACTCCGAATAAAAAGAGGATGACGCGACCAACTCGGCCACAACTGAGGAGCCTTGAATATATTTCCCTGCGCCCAGGCTGCAGATGTTCCTCTGGCCAAGGCAAGGTCTTCTTCGTTCTCGACACCCTCGATGACGACATCCGGCGCGAACGTTGATGAAATGCTGACCAGATTATTCAGCACTTCCGCAGACCGTTCGTTTTCGCGCGCCCGATGAAGATAGCCCGCATGGATCTTTATGATATCCGGCTGAACGCGCCTGACGAAATCCAGTGTCGTGAACCCCGAACCGAAATCATCTATTGCGATCCTGCATCCCAACACTTGGAGACGTTGAACAAAGTCAACCGCTGTTTCAGGATGGAGCATCGGCAAGTACTCGGTAATTTCCACCGTCAGCCTGGACGCCAGATCCGGTTGCAGCGCCAGCAATTCCATAATGGATATCCACCAGGAGTCATCCACCGCACTGCTCGAGGATATGTTGCAGCCAAGCTTCACCTGAGGCTCCTGGCGCAACATAGCCAGCAGGCTCAACACCACGCTGCGATCGAGACGACGAATCAAGCCCAGCTTCTCCAGCGTGCTTATCGTCTCCTCCCCTGTGGTGGCACGCTGCGTGAAAGTCTCGACGGAGCGCAACAGACCTTCTTCGTACAGTGCCTGCCGCCCCTCGCCAAGCGAGACCACCGGCTGGAAGGCAAGCGCGAAATCCTGCCTGCCCAGCCCCCGGTAGAAGGAAGCCGCGAACTCCATATCACTCTCGTAGGAGAGCCGCCAGTCAATGGAGCACTGCACTTCCGGCAATGGCATCGGCGCTGGCGGAGATATTTGATTGATTTCCGCAAGCGACGGCGTACCAAACAGATCGAGCGTGACAAAGCCGACCGAGAGCACCGGAAATATTGCAATACCCTCAATTTCAAATGGCGGAGCACTCAGAATCAATTGCCACCGTTCAAGTTCCTGCAAGGCAAGGCAATAACTGGTTGGAAAGCCCACATGCATATGCATGAGAAAAGCGCCTTCGCCGACCATGGAGATAATGGCGCCCCGGCTATGCCCACGAAATGAAATCTCGTTGACCAGGGCATGCACGAAATCGTCGCCATAAACTGTCCGAACATGTTCGAGATTTCGCAACACGACAAAGATATGCGTAAACCCGGCGAGCCCTGTGTCAATGCAAGAATCACCCAACTTAGACATCTCTATCCTCCCTGGCCATTCCCGCCTCGTTTCGTCTGGCATCCAAGCCTGTTGTCATAACCAACGGCAAAAGTTGTTTCATACAGGGCAGCACTTCCCCAGGCCGGCAAGACATAAACAGAGATGCCCCACAACCCGCCTAGCACGATTCAGGATTTATTTCAGTTCACGGTAATTACTTTCAAATTCACCATCAATATCGAAAACCGAGAATCACCGTTAAACATTGTTGAACAAACGACCAGCGCTTGCGTCAAGTCAGACTTCGCGCTGCGCTACCTGCACAAGAACCTGTTTGATGCCCCAGCGTGAGAGGACCTTGGGGGCAGAGGCGCCTCGACAGGGTTCTGGTGATCCGCGCCGGTTAGCCACCTATGGCTTCAGCGTCACACCAGGCTGTTGCCGACCGCCGGCTGGAGTGGCGCCCATGCAGCGGGGTTGAACAAGCACCTGGATTCGCTGTGCAGAACCCGCCTCGAGGCCTCGCCCAGCCTGGCCT
>NZ_JAFKCS010000840.1 GCF_017255015.1 Bowmanella yangjiangensis
TGGGCGCGCCTGTCGCTGCTGTACGAGCTCGATCAGGTGCGTGGCCAGGGCAGGACGGTTGCCGATCGACATTATCTGATCGGTATCGGCGTGGGCTGGTGACGGCGTGCGGGCCAACGGAACGCCGCCCGACGGAGTGCCGCCCAGCAGAACGCCGCCCGGCAGATAAAGCTGAACTCTGGGTGCTCCGGTCGGTCAGCTGTTGCTCTGTCGCCGGGCTTGCGGATAATGCCCGGCCTTCGCCCACCAACGCCTTCGCCCAACCTATGTCTCGCTCTACATCGCTGTCCCTGCTTGGCCTGAGCAT
>NZ_JAFKCS010000841.1 GCF_017255015.1 Bowmanella yangjiangensis
TGGCACGTCGCTACCCAATTGCCTGCGTTGGCTGTTCGATCGCCGTTGACCGAGTGGGTTGCCCGGGTGGCCGGGCTTGTGCGGAGTCATGCAGTGGCTGTGCCAATCCCTGTCGAGATGCGCCAGGCCGCTCTGTTCCGGGCCTCGGGCGCTGCGCTCAGGCGCGTTGCGGGTGGCGCGCGCAGCCCAAAAGAATGCACGGCTCGGATCCCTGCCCCATTGTGAGTCGCGGCCGGCCTGTGTTCAGCGGGCGCGCCAGACGCTGGCCAGCCAGGGTTGTTGCTCACGCGGCAGGCCGTCTGGACGG
>NZ_JAFKCS010000842.1 GCF_017255015.1 Bowmanella yangjiangensis
CCTGCACCGCCTGGCTGGGAATTCGCCTGCTGAAGGTGGCATGCCCCTATCCGGCGCTGAGGGTGATGGCCTGGCTCGACATCGTCGGCGGGGTGATGCTGGCCAGCGTGATACTGGCGCTGCTGGCCGTGCTGCCCCTGCTCGGTGCCGGAGTGGCGCTGATGCGGGTGTTCTTCAGTGCGGCGGCCGAGTTGCCGGGGCAGGTTGACTGAGGATGTTGCATAGGGCCGGAGCCGCCCACTGGGCGACCCCGGTGTGCTGCCTGTCTACCACTTGTAGTCGAGGCTGGCAGTGACCCGGCGCGGGT
>NZ_JAFKCS010000843.1 GCF_017255015.1 Bowmanella yangjiangensis
CGCCTTCCACAGCTCATCGCCTTGCCACTGCTGGCCGGTCTCGCTGTGCGGCGGGCCGTCGGGTGCATCGGTCAGCGGCACGTAACGCGCCGCCATGCCGGTCAGGGTTTCCGCCCGCTGCTACGTGTGGGATCGCCCGCAAGCGGGCGCCTGTGAAGTGTGTGCGGCTGCGCTTGCTAGCGCGGATACAGCGGCGGCAATGCGCTGCTGTCCTGCGGGGCGGCGCTCGGTTCCTGCGCTGCCGGCAGGTTGCGAATCGCCTTCCACAGCTCATCGCCTTGCCACTGCTGGCCGGTCTCGCTGTACA
>NZ_JAFKCS010000844.1 GCF_017255015.1 Bowmanella yangjiangensis
CGTGGAGATCATCGACCGCGGCAAGGCCCAGGCCGAGCGCGGCCTCGAACTGTCCAGCCAGGCCGGGCAGGTGATCGAGGAAATCCAGGATGCCGCACAACGTGTGGTCAAGGCGGTGGAAAGCTTCGCCACCCAGTTGTGAGGCACGGGCACGCCGGTGAACGAGCTCGGCACCGACATTTCGCCCACGTCATCACACAACCTCATTCGACCGCCCCATTCCCCTGACGGGACAATCCCCTTTCAGCACTTGAATTGCGCGGAATGACCGCGCAAATCGAGTGACAGCATTTTCAAAGTCGTCAT
>NZ_JAFKCS010000845.1 GCF_017255015.1 Bowmanella yangjiangensis
GGTGATTACCGCAATCCGGGCTGGTTCAGGCATCCGCCTGGTTCGCAGGCCTACGAGTGGACAGGCGCCCTGGCCGAGCTGAGACGCGTGCATGACGGCGGCGGTCAGTCGATGCCGCTCGAGCGGCCGGTCGAGGCGCCGGTAGGCGTGCAGGTACGCAAACCCGGTGGCCATGCCGGGCATTGAAAACACGCCGGGCTGCCACGCGCGGCCCGCTCAGCAGACCAATCGAGGAACATCCTGAATGAAAACCCTATCGCTTCTTGCCCTGACCCTGACGCTGGGTGGCGTCCTGAATAGCCCGTT
>NZ_JAFKCS010000846.1 GCF_017255015.1 Bowmanella yangjiangensis
GTGTGAATCCAGACATTGCCCTCTGCATGGTAATGGGCGTCCTGCGGGGTTTCGGCCAGCCGGCCGAGGGCCGGAATGGCCGCGAGGCAGGCTGTCGGGTCGAAGCGCTGGCCCGCGTCGGGCACCAGGCGCTGCAAGTGTTGAATGTCCATCTCAGTAACTCCCTGAATAACCCTCACGCGGGCCGTTCCAGTCCAGGGCCAGGCGAGGGGAATAAAGATCGGCCAGCGTGGCCAGCTGGTTGGAGATGAAAGGCTGGCTGGCGTGGTGCTGGTCGGCGTCGAGGATCGCCTGGACGAAGTCCT
>NZ_JAFKCS010000847.1 GCF_017255015.1 Bowmanella yangjiangensis
CGGCGAGTGACGGCGGCGCGGGTTCGCTTGCGCGTGCCGGCAGGGCTTGATGGCGCAGTCGGCGCGCCCGTTGTCCCGACAGGTAACATCGCGCACCCGATTGGGCGCATAGGAAACGCCGATGCGCCGATAAGGTGCCGTCGCGGGCGTGCGGGAAAACTGCGCGGCGTCTCCAGTGCCCATGTTGTGGGCGTTTGATGGTTTCTGGCCTGAGTCTTGCTGAGATTATCCGTTTACCCTTTTCTGCTTGATCACTCCTTTTGCGAGCTGTCAATATCTGCTCTGGGCGCTTCCTGTGCTTCTG
>NZ_JAFKCS010000848.1 GCF_017255015.1 Bowmanella yangjiangensis
CAGGATGCCGTCGGCCTGCCCTTGATTAATGTCCAGCAGGCAGCGTTTCCAGGGCATGAACTGCAGCTGCATCTCGCGGCCCAGGCGGCGCAGCACCTCGCGGGTGATCTCGTAGTCGAGCCCGGTCGGCTGGCCGTTTTCCTCGTAAACGTAAGGTGGCCACGCCTCGGTGACCAGGCGCAAGGGTTCGGCCCGTAGGCCGAAGGCCACGCAGCACATCAGCTGCAGGCCAATGACGACGCGTACGACTGCTCTCATGGCTTAAGCATAGTCCCCCTTTGGCAAGGGGGCTGGGGCGCAGCA
>NZ_JAFKCS010000849.1 GCF_017255015.1 Bowmanella yangjiangensis
CGCATTTCCTCTCGCACAACGTCTGGACCTTGCTGATTGACTGGGTCATCTGCCTGGTCACCTACCGGCTCGTGCTCTACCGCGCGCCGGCCGTTCACTCCGCGGATGCTCGATTGGTGATGGGAGGGCAGCTTCAATGACAGGTTATCTGCAACTGGCTCGTCTGGGTCTTGCCGCACTGGTGTTCCTCGGCGCTCTGCTGGCGCTGCCACTGAGCATGGCCTGGGGCGCCAGCAGCGCGCTGCCACTCGAACCGGCTCACCCGGCGGGCTGGGCGCAATCTCTGGAACCGCGCCTGAACCT
>NZ_JAFKCS010000085.1 GCF_017255015.1 Bowmanella yangjiangensis
AGATGCCAGCATGCTGGCCATCGCCGGGCTGTGGTCAATCTGGACGAGCACCGAAGGCAACCAGGTGCTGTCGTGCGCCCTGCTCACGAAGGAAGCAGCAGGCCCGGTGGCTGCGATTCACCACCGCATGCCGGTGATCCTTGAGCCAGAACAGTTCGACCTATGGCTTTCACCGGCCACCGGCACCGAGGCGGTGCATGCCGCAATATCGGCCAGTCGCGAGGACTTCGAGGCCTATCCGGTCACGACCGAGGTTGGCGACAACCGCAACGACTACTCCGAGCTCCTGAGTCCAGTTGAAGGGTACGATGCCACAACCTGAGGCAGAAAATGGCCAATAGTGGACCTTGATAGAAGGATTCATGAGCGTGCGCCTTCGGTCCCGTACAGCCATCGGCGGTGGCTATGATGTTTACCAACTCCGGACCTTGATGTACCCGCCATATTAAGTGTTACCCGTCGCAAGAGCTGGGTGCAGAGCAGGCATCAGCGGGTAGCCACGCGAACTAACAGACTCTCATTTCTGGAACCTTACCCGTATGCCCAAGAAGTCGCCGTTGGAGCTTGGTCTAAGACAACTATCCCAAGCAATCACTGAACGTCAGTGGAGCGCTCGTGACGTTACCGCGGCGGTCTTGTCTCGAGTGGAAGCGCTCGACTGTGATTTGCATGCCTTCTGTACGCTTGACGAAACAGCAATGGCACAGGCCGAGGATATAGATCGCCGCCTTGGCGAGGGGTTGCCAGTGGGCCCGCTGGCAGGTGTTCCGGTCGCGGTGAAGGATTTGATCTCTACACAGGGTTTGCGGACAACTTTCGGCTCGCGGCTCTACGCTGACTTTGTTCCCGAGCGGGATGACATTGTGGTCGAACGCCTTAAGGCGGCGGGGGCGATCATTATCGGCAAGACGAACACGTCAGAGTTCGGCTACGGTGGCATTGGCCATAACCACGTTTTTCCCACAACACGGAATCCTTGGAATACAGCTTTGACGCCCGGCGGCTCCAGTGCCGGTTCGGCAGCCGCAGTCGCTGCTCGGATGGTTCCGCTGGCCCTGGGAAGCGACGGTGGCGGGTCGATACGCATCCCCGCGTCCTTGTCTGGCGTCTTCGGAATGAAGCCGTCTTGGGGACGTGTCCCGCTTTTTCCGGGGTGCAGGGACGAACGCTATCCCGGTCAGTCTGGCTGGGAGTCGCTTGAACATATTGGTCCGCTGACTCGCACCGCAGCCGACGCAGCATTTGCACTTTCGGTCATCAGCGGCCCTTCTTCTCTCGACAGGTATTCAATTCCGTCTCAAGCCGATGATTGGATTTTGAAGGACCCCGGGACGCTGAAAAACGTCCGCATCGCCTACAGCTGTGATCTTGGTTTTGCAGTCGTCGATCCTGAGGTATGCGCTGCATTCGAAAATGCAATCAAGCAATTGGGGGCGGTGATAGATGCGGTTGAATGCACCCATCCCACCGTTGGCAACACCGAAGGGCTTCTCGACACACTTGTCGCTCTTGAAACGGACAGGGTCGGACTAAAGTCCATGGCATCTGATAGAGGTATCAAATTGGATGGCTGGCTAGGAAGCATTCTTGAACGTACATGGAGTGCAGACCAGTTCACCGCCGCGCTCATGGAGCGGAAGCGAATTATCAACATCACTGCTAAGTTCATGGGGGAATTCGACTTTCTCTTAACTCCGTCTACCGCAACCGGCGCTTTCGCAGCAGACACATACGGCCCTGCGGAAATTGCTGGGCGTTCGCTTCCACCATCTGCATGGGTTCCATTTTCCGCGCTAGCAAACTTCACCGGCCTACCGGCTGCTTCAGTGCCAATTGGCTTCACTACAGATGGCCGTCCAATCGGGCTCCAAGTCATGGGGCGACACCTTGACGACCGGGGTGTGCTGTCATTGTCCGCCGTGATAGAAAAACTCTTTCAGCATGACCGCTGGCCTGGCCCGCCTCTGTGAGCTCGCTGACAATGGGATAACTCACACAAAGGTGGCATCTACGTGCTGCCATCCGGATGGGAAGCCGTTAGTCCGTTTGACACGCTATCTCAGACGAGCCCAAGTTAGATGTCGAATGGCCGTTAGTTGCCCGTCCTCACCGGCTGCAATTGGCCGGAAGCGGCCCCTCGCAAAGGGCTGCTATCGGCCAAAAGCAACCATTCGCACGAGGCCGCTTTCGCCCCATAGCGACGTGCGTTGTCAGCGAGTCGGACTAAGTCAGCAAAGGCGACAAAGAACCCGCCACTGAAACCGGGAGGACAAGCCATGCGCGACAAGGAGGGCACGACCATGAATCACTTCGTCATTATTTCCGGATGCTCAGGAGGCGGAAAATCCACGCTATTGGCAGAACTTCAACGCCGCGGCCATGCGGTGGTCGAAGAGCCGGGGCGACGGGTCGTACAGCAGGAGCTACGTACTGGTGGCCGAGCGCTTCCATGGCTTGATTTGGTCGGTTTCCTACGGCGGCTCATTGCGATGGCGCAGGATGACCATGCTAAGGCTCCGCGTGATAGTAAGCATTGGGTGTTCTTCGACCGCAGCCTCATCGACGCAGCGTCTGCGCTTCAGACCCTGACGAATGAGCCCGCGCTTGCCAGGTTAGGCCAGGCCTGTGACTACAACCCCCAGGTCTTTCTGGCCCCCCCTTGGCCAGAGATTTATGTGCAGGACACTGAAAGGCGCCACGGCTTGGATGCCGCAGTCGGTGAGTTCGAACAGCTGCAACGTGTCTACCCGTTACTAGGCTATACGGTATCGCTGCTGCCCAAAGTCAGCGTGGCAGAGCGTGCTGACTTCGTGCTGAGCACCTTGGCAAGCAACTGAAATGCCCATACAGCTAGCTCCAGCTTGTGCAGGCTGCCCATCCTGCTCTTTCGAGTTATACGGCCAATGGCGGGCATGCAGTGAGTCCGCCCATGGCCGAAAGAGCCCTTCCCGACACAAGGATACCGGCTGAAAGTAGCGCCCTCTTTTGGCTATCTTGCAGGGTCAGCCTGCAGGCTGGCATCTGCTAGGAGTGTTCGCGTTTCTCGCGGCCACCCTCTTCTTTCGAGCTCTAGATTGCTAGAGCCAGTGGGTTGAACCTATCGGCACGCCTCGACAGTAGCCTCTAGTCTCAGCTCGTACCCCTTCCGCTGCAGGCGATCAGCACGCAGCGCGCGCATCTGCTCGGCAATCGAGGCGCCGATGGGAAGCACGTCGACGGCGAACACCGGCCGCTGAACGCGCTCGGTGCGGCACGGGATCTGCACCGGCACCTCGACGCGCACCACCTGCGGCTCGGGTGGCTCAGCCACCTG
>NZ_JAFKCS010000850.1 GCF_017255015.1 Bowmanella yangjiangensis
GGCCAAGGAACTGGCGGAAAGCTACAGCGAGGAGATGAGCAACCTGTCGCGCTTTCTCGACTCGGTGATCGGCAACATTCCCGCCAGCCTGATCGTCAGGAACCCGCAATCCGGGGAAATCCTGCTGGCCAACCCGCAGGCCGAGCGCCTGTTCGGCTGCAGCGCCCAGGCCATGGTCGGCCAGCATCCACAGGCCTGCCTGGCAGCGGGGATCGCCCGCTATGTCGAAGAGCAGACCGAACAGGGCATCCGCGCCAAGACCGGCTACCTGCGTGAACAGGCCCTGGAGACCCCGCTGGGCCT
>NZ_JAFKCS010000851.1 GCF_017255015.1 Bowmanella yangjiangensis
AGCAGGATGTTCTTCACTTCACTGTCGCCCGGCCGGGCGCGCAGCAGCAGTTCGATGCGGCCGACACCGCGAAGGTAGTGATACTGCAGCTTGAGCAGCGGATCGTTCTGGCTGCCGGGTACGTCCGTGCTGTGGATCTGCCCGATCACCACCTTGTTGCGACTCGGCACCTGGTCGACCTGCAGCACCGCGCTCAGGTAGCTGTCCGAACTGGCGTGCAGCCAGTTGTCGAGGCTGCCGTCACGCAGGGTTTCGCGCAGCTCGCTGCGCGGGTAGCGGGCATCAGCCGTGCGTGAGCCGGT
>NZ_JAFKCS010000852.1 GCF_017255015.1 Bowmanella yangjiangensis
CTGTTCATGCCGCTGACCGCATTGCTGCTCGTGCCGCAGGGGTGGGATCAGCGCCGCTACCTGGGGTTCGCGGCCTGCTACCGGGTGATGGGGCTGCTCTATCTGCTCGGCCCGGTGCTGGTGCTGTCCTACTGGGGCGGCGGCAGCTATCTCGGCTGGTCAACGGGGTGGATCGAGGCGTTCTATCAGACCCTCGGCCTCGCCCTCTCAGGGTTGGCGATCTGGCTGGGCATTCGCCGTGGCTGGAGCGAAGTGGTCAGCACCGGGCTGGTCTTCGCCCTGATCATGCTGTTCGCCAAACT
>NZ_JAFKCS010000853.1 GCF_017255015.1 Bowmanella yangjiangensis
GGCTTCGCTGAAATCTCTAGAATGCGCACCACTTCGACGGGGTAGCCCGGCAGGCCAGGAAGGCAGAAGGATTCAGGGAACGGCAAGCAACGAAAGAATAAAAAGTTGCTTGACACAGAAAACGGATGGCGTAGAATGCGCGTCCCGCTTGAGAGAGGAAAGCCTCACTTAAGTCGCCTGATAAGGCACTGTTCTTTAACAATTAGCAACGAGACAATCTGTGTGGGCACTCGTTAACGAGTGTCGGCTCAAGAAATTCATGATTTACATTTAATTGAAGAGTTTGATCATGGCTCAGATT
>NZ_JAFKCS010000854.1 GCF_017255015.1 Bowmanella yangjiangensis
GTCGGCGTTTTCCACGTCACCGGGCACCAGGATCACGACGCCGCTGGGCTCGCCGACGTTGGCCGGGAGCCACAGCGCCAGGAAGCTTTCGTCGCCGGCCTGCAGCATCTGCTGCTCGCGCTTGTCCAGGCGTTGTTCCAGGGCCAGTGCTTCGCTGACGCTGCGCTCCGGCAGGGCCGGGCGCTCGTTGCCGGGCCCGGCGCCATCGGGATTTTCGTTTGCCGCTGCATCGGTGGTTTCCTGTGCCCAGATCGCGGGGCTGCAAGACAGGCAGAGTCCGAGCAGAAAGAGGGAGAGAGGG
>NZ_JAFKCS010000855.1 GCF_017255015.1 Bowmanella yangjiangensis
ATTCGAGTGTCAGTGGCGGCCGTCACGCTGGCTGCTGAGGCTCTATCTGCTGGTCCTGGCGCTGGCCATGCCGGCGCCCTGGCTGGCCGACCTGCCGCTCTGGTCGAAGCTGTCGATCTGCGCGCTGCTCTTGGTGCATGCAGCCTGGGTGCTGCCGCGCCACATCCTGTTGTCACCGCCACAGAGCTTCGTCGGCGTGCGCCGCGATGCATTCGGCTGGTCGTTGCAGCGTGCGGACGGCACCTGGCAGGCCGTGCAGCTGCGTCCGGACAGCATGGCGCTGCCGTTGCTGGTGGTTCT
>NZ_JAFKCS010000856.1 GCF_017255015.1 Bowmanella yangjiangensis
CTGCTCAAGGGCATCCTCAGCGCCGCCGATGCCGAGCAGGCGCTGGCGGCTGGGGTCGATGGGCTGATCGTGTCCAACCACGGCGGCCGCACGCTCGATGGCCTGCCGGCGACCATCGAGGCGCTGCCGGAAGTGGCGGCCGCGGTGCAGGGACGTGTGCCGGTGCTGCTCGATGGCGGGATCCGCCGTGGCACCGACATCCTCAAGGCGCTGGCCCTGGGCGCCGACGCGGTGCTGGTGGGCCGGCCGTGCATCTTCGCCCTGGCCGCAGCCGGTGCGGTGGGGGTGGCGCATGTGCTG
>NZ_JAFKCS010000857.1 GCF_017255015.1 Bowmanella yangjiangensis
TCGCTAAACCTAGATCACCCACCGCCTCGTTGCCGATCTGCACGACGAGCGGTCATTGCGTATGGCTGGCACCCTCCAGGGGCTGAGCTGAGACATGCTCCGCCGCGGATGGTTCAATCCTGTGCTGGGTAACGCTTGGGCGTAACCTTTGGTGCCCGTACTGGGCACCTGTAACAGCCGGCCCTGGCAGTTGGCGTCTTGGCGATGCCTGTCGCTACCTGGCGCAAAGGTGCGAGGTAGAGCCACGTCCTGGTGGGGGGAGTTGCGGGTGAAGCGGGTTGCAGCCAAAGCGAGGCTGC
>NZ_JAFKCS010000858.1 GCF_017255015.1 Bowmanella yangjiangensis
GCAGGAAGTGGTACATGCCGTTCCTGGGGCCGTAGATCCACTCTTCCACGTTCACCTCGTTGCGAAAGCCGTAGGCATCGGTGACTTCCTTGTAGCCGAGAAAGTCCCGGCTGACGGGCTCGCCGCACTTGTGCTGGACCTCGCTGGTCGGCGCATCCTTGCTCACCAGCGCGCTGCCGCAACGGTAGGTGGAAGACGCCTGCGCCAGGACGGGCAGCAGCAGTAGCCAGAGCAGATGGTTGCGTTTGGGCACGGTGAACTCCTTGTCAGTGCTCTCGGCGGCGTTCGATTTCCACCAG
>NZ_JAFKCS010000859.1 GCF_017255015.1 Bowmanella yangjiangensis
TTGGGGGTAAGACATGAAGATGCCAGAAAAACATGACCTGTTGGCCGCCATTCTCGCGGCAAAGGAACAAGGCATCGGGGCAATCCTTGCGTTTGCAATGGCGTACCTTCGCGGCAGATATAATGGCGGTGCGTTTACAAAAACAGTAATCGACGCAACGATGTGCGCCATTATCGCCTAGTTCATTCGTGACCTTCTCGACTTCGCCGGACTAAGTAGCAATCTCGCTTATATAACGAGCGTGTTTATCGGCTACATCGGTACTGACTCGATTGGTTCGCTTATCAAACGCTTCGCTG
>NZ_JAFKCS010000086.1 GCF_017255015.1 Bowmanella yangjiangensis
TTCCGGCTCGCCGCCGCGCGCGTTGTGAACGAACACCTCGAAGCCTTCGATGCGTTCGCCGCTGCTGCGGCTCAGTTCCTCGGCCCGTGCCTCGACCTCTTCGGCGAGGTGGAAGCGTTCGGGGGTCATCTGCCCGACGGCCTCGGCGCTGCTGTAGCCCAGCAAGCGCTCGGCGCCGGAATTGAACAGGGTGATCAGGCCGTCGAGGTCGGTGGCGATGATCGAGACCCCGGTGGCCGAGTCCAGCAGCGTCTGTAGGAAGACGCGGGCCTCGGTGACCGCCTCTTCGCGCTGGCGTGCCTCGCTGACGTCGGTGTGGGTGCCGTACATCAGCAGGGGACGGCCCTGTGCATCGCGTCTGGAGAGGCGCCCGCGTACCTGTATCCACAGCCAGTGGCCGTCCCGGTGCTGCATGCGGATCTGACTGTCGTAGTAGGTCACTTCACCGGCGAAATGACGTTGCAGCAGGCGTTCGCTGGGCTCGCGGTCATCCGGGTGGCAGAGACGCAGCCAGGTTTCCAGCCGCGTGGGCTGCAACTCGTCCAGGCGATAGCCGAACATCTGCGCCCAGCGTTCGTTGAACACGGTCTCGCCAGTCTGGACGTTCCATTCCCAGGTGCCCACGTCGGTGCCTTCGATGATGCTGGCCAGGCGCTCCAGCAGGGCCTGGCGCGCCTGTTCCTGCTGATCGCGTTCCAGGGTGGCGCCGACCCAGCGGGCGAACAGGCGCATGAACTCGCGCTCGCTGTCGTTGAAGGCGCGCTCCTGTACCGTGTGGTCGCAGAAGGCCAGGGTGCCGGCGCGGCGTCCATCGACCCAGATGGCGATGCCGATGTAGCTCTCCAGGGCGAACTTGCCGTAGCAGGCATGTGCGCGGTAGGGGGAGGAGGCCATGTGTTCGATGCTCAGCACTTCGTCCTGGGCATAGGCCAGGCTGCTGTAGGTCTCGTCGAGGGCGAAGGTCTGTTCGTCCTGCAGTTCGTCGCCGGGGGCGACCTGCACCAGCACCCGATAGCGTTCGTCCTCGATGAGGCCGATGACCCCGATCGGCATGCCGAAGTAGTCCGCTCCCGTGCGCAGTGCCTCGCGCAGCTGCTCCTTGCTGCTCAGGCTGGAAAGTGCGGAGATTTCGTTGAGCGCATGCAGGGCGCGTTGCTGGCGTTGCAGCAGGCGCTGGGTGCTGTGGCGGGTGGCGCGCAACAGCACCAGCAGCAGAACCTCCGCGCTCAACCAGGCCAGGACCCATTTGCCGATCAGCCAATGCTTGTCGCGAACGTGCACCGCGTACAGCGGGCTCACGTCCCGCCAGGCCAGCAGAGAGGCATTCAGCGGCCCGCCGGCGCGGGCCGTGAGGTCGACCAGCGGATAGTCACTCAGCAGGAAATGGCGGCCTTCGTCTTCCTGCAGGTCATGGCCGTCGGCCCGGCTCGGTGTCGGCAGCAGGCCATTGCGTTGCCAGTGCATGGCCTGGGGGCGCGAGGCGCTGATCACCTGCCACTGCTGCGGGTCGTTGGTCAGGCCACGCAAGGCTTCACCGCTGCGGTGGGTCAGCTGGCTCGAACGCAGGAGCAGGGCGACTCCGCCGCCCAGTTCCTGGTCGAACTCCCTGGGGGTGGCGAGCACGCTCATGGCCACCTCGAGCACGCCGATCTGCTTCGGTCCGTCCTGGGTCTCCACGGTCAGTGGGGTCATGGCATGCACGCTGACGTCGCCCAGGTTGTTGGAGCTGACGCCGGTCACGCTGTCGCCGTCGCGCAGGCTGTCTTCCACCAGGGGCTGGACGAGCCTGATGGTGTCGCCAAAGTGCCGCGGGTCATGCACGCGCAGCAGAATCCTGTCCCCTGGGGGCAGGTGCACGAAGAGGCGGAAACTGTGCTGGCGCTGCAGGTTGCGCCAGCGCGGTGCGAGGCGGGTGTAGAGCTGGTTGCGGATGTCGGTCAGTTGCTGCGGGCTGCCGTCGCCGAGGCTGTATGCCTGGCGGACCAGTTCCACCACCCAGGCATCGGCGGCCATCGCCTCGGCCAGCAGCTGGGCGCGTTCGTGCAGGCCTTTCTGCGAGCTGTGCAGGGCCAGTCGCAGCGCCTCCGCCTGCTTGTTCATCTGCAGTTGCCACAGCGCCTCGCGTTCGACCATCGCCTGGCGGCCGAGCAGGGCGAAGAGGATCGCCAGGCACAGGCTGCCACCGATGACGATCCAGCGGATCGGCCGCGGGTTCGTCCTCACCTGGCCGTGCCCCTGTCGATGCCGGCGAGCCGGTACAGGCGGTCCAGTTCCTGCTCGCTGCCACCCTGCAGCTCCGCGCAGGCCAGGCGCATGATCACCGGGTCGCGCTTGCTGTTGCCGGGTGGCAGGGCGTAGCAGGCACCGATCAGTTCGCGCAGCGGTGTCGGCAGGCGCCAGTGGCTCTTGAGCCGGTTGGCCAGGTCGCCGCTGCAGCGCTGCAGGGCGCTACCCAGGGTTTCGTCATCCAGCGCCTGGCCGGCATGACGCCAGCACTGTGCCTGGTACAGAACCGCCAGCTCCCCCATGCGTTGCAGCAACGCAGCGCTGCTCATGGCCGCTGCGTCGATCCTGGCGCTCTTGCACAGCTCCTCGATGCGCTGGCGCAGATACCGGGCCTGGGTGAACTGCTCGTCGCCCAGGCGTTTGAGGTCATCGTCCTGCAGGGCCGCCACGGGGCGTAGCGCGAGCCCCTGAACCAGGCTGAGCACCGTGCCTGGCCCGAGCCGGCGCAGCGCTTCCGGGAGGCTGATGCAGGGTTGCCCGCTGGCGTTGTAGCTGGCGCTGTTGGCGGCAGCGATCAGCCGGGCATGCACTGCCGGATCGTTCTGCCAGTGCTCCTGCAGTGCCTGCGGTGCCTGGTCGGGCTTGTGCAACTGCTGGAGCAGGGCATCGTGCAGGGGCAGGTCCAGGGCGCTGTTGGGCAGGCCCGCGAGAAACGGCAGGAAGCCACCTGTGGCAGGCACTGCGGCGTCAGCGGGTTCGTCGTGCTTCGGTGACAGCAGTGGGCGCAGGGTCTCGAGTACCTTGGGTACCTGAAAGGGCTTGCTGATGAAGGCGTTTATCCCCAGCCGGCGTGCCAGCAGCACGCTGTCCCGGTCGGAGCGCGCGGTGATCATCACCAGCGGGACGCTGGCGTCACTGCGGTGCGCGATCTCGAGCAGGCTGGTGCCGGGGCCGTCGGGCAGGTTCCAGTCGGCGATGACCAACTGGGCCGGTTGACGCTTCCAGGCGTCGAGCGCATCGGCCA
>NZ_JAFKCS010000860.1 GCF_017255015.1 Bowmanella yangjiangensis
GTATTCATAGTCCCCCTTACCTTGGGCGAGCTGGCTGAACGCCCGGCGCAGGGCGACGTCTGCCCAGGCCAGGCCCTTGTCGTCATCGAGCAACATGGCGGTGGCGGCGACGGCCCACGCCGCCCAGTAGTCGTGGTTGTTGAAGTAGATGCCGCTGTCGTGGCGACGAGGCTCGTATTCGGCGATCACCTTGGCGGACAGCTGTTGCAGCCAGCGCGTCTGCACGGGGCTCAAGCGATAGCGCTGGTCACTCAGCGCCTGCACCTTGAGCAGGGTCGAAGCGATGGCGGCGAGGGCCC
>NZ_JAFKCS010000861.1 GCF_017255015.1 Bowmanella yangjiangensis
GTACGACTCCTTGGCATTCCATGAGGTGTACTCACACAGACCCGGCGCGGCGCCCTCCGGTTCAGTTCGGCGGCATGGCTGGAGAAAACATCCGCTGGCGCCGACCGGCATATGACTTTAGTCTGAGGGCCAGACGGAAGCGCCCACCATGTCCGAACCCTCACAACAAGAACGCATAATCGTGGCCGACGACCATCCTGTTTTCCGGGATGGCCTGTGCCGTATCGCCCAGCGAGTCTTCCCCCAGGCGGAGATCCTCGAGGCGGGCGACATGGACGAAGTGTTGAGCCTCGCACGC
>NZ_JAFKCS010000862.1 GCF_017255015.1 Bowmanella yangjiangensis
GTCCACGGATTAAGGCCGTACTGGTTGGCAACGATCAGTAATGCGATGAACTGCGCATCGCTGGCATCACCTTTAAATGCCGTCTGGCGAAGAGTGGTGATCAGTTCCTGTGGGTCGACAGAATCCATGCCGACACGTTCAGCCAGCTTCCCAGCCAGCGTTGCGAGTGCAGTACTCATTCGTTTTATACCTCTGAATCAATATCAACCTGGTGGTGAGCAATGGTTTCAACCATGTACCGGATGTGTTCTGCCATGCGCTCCTGAAACTCAACATCGTCATCAAACGCACGGGTAAT
>NZ_JAFKCS010000863.1 GCF_017255015.1 Bowmanella yangjiangensis
AGCCCATCCCACAATCCGCGCAGCGACAGCTGTCCCTGCAGCATGCCGATCACGGCCACGTAGAGCACGATCAGCGCGCCTGATTCGGTTGGCGTGACCAGGCCCATGACGATGCCGGCGACGATCAGCACCGGAGCGACCAGTGCGGTGGCCGCGCCGGAAAAGGCAGCCAGCACCTCGCCCCAGCTCGGAGCCTGGTGCCGCGCCTGCAGACCGGCCTTGCGCGCATACAGGGCGTTCATGCCCATGAACGCCAGCGCCAGCAGCAAGCCGGGCACCACGCCGGCCAGGAACAGTT
>NZ_JAFKCS010000864.1 GCF_017255015.1 Bowmanella yangjiangensis
CGAGGGGCGTGTCGTGCGACAGGGGCGTATCGCCTACCTGCCGCAACGCATCGTGGCCGCCGCCGACGCCCGTGTCGTCGACCTGGCGGGTTGCGCACACTGGTTCGATGCCATGCAGCGGGTCATGCGTGGTCAGCCGCATGAGGACGATATCGAGCGCCTCGAAGGGCGCTGGGACCTGGTCGAGCGGCTGCAAGCTGCCTTGCATGAGGAGGGCCTCGGCCACCTCGATGTACAGACGCCGGCGGCGCAGCTGAGCGGCGGGGAATGCAGCCGCATTGCCCTGCTTGGTGCGCTG
>NZ_JAFKCS010000865.1 GCF_017255015.1 Bowmanella yangjiangensis
TACGGCCGCATCCTGCTGGCCGGCATACCGCGCGTGCGCTACCTGGCGCGTGACCAGGACGGTGGCTTCGCCGTGGGCCACGGCCAGCTGCCGCCCGTCTGGGAAAGCCTGGCCTCACGCCTGTCGGTGGCCCAGGCCGAGGTCGCGCCCTACTGGACCGAGCTGTCCGAACTGGCGATTCATCGCCTGCAGAACCGCCAGGCGCTGCGCCAGCGGGTGGCCCGGGCCTGGCGCGGCCAGCCATGAGCTCTGCCTAATCCTTGCCCAGGCCATGCTGACGCAGCTTGTTGGCGATGG
>NZ_JAFKCS010000866.1 GCF_017255015.1 Bowmanella yangjiangensis
CAAAATACCGCAGTGGAACGGAGCCCGGAGGAGGTGCGCGAAGGGCTTCGCGTGAGCCTTTCCAACCTGGGCAAGAGCATGTCGGCGAGCGCCGAGAAGAACAAGGACATCGATGACAGCGACCTGCCCAGGGCGATCAAGGACCTGCTGAAGATGATCCGTGAGCTGCGCGCGCAGATCGCCGAGAAACAGGCGCAGATCGAGGCGCTGATGAGCGATCAGAGCCTCGATCCGGAGGCGAAGCGCCAGCAACTGGAAGGGCTGCAAAGCGAGCTGGCGTCACTCAACGGCGCCCT
>NZ_JAFKCS010000867.1 GCF_017255015.1 Bowmanella yangjiangensis
CGCGTATCGACGATTGGAACTTCGCCGGCTTTCTCAAGCAGGCGCTGCAGCGCGATCTGGTGACCGTCGCCCTGGAAGCGCGCGGTCCGTTCCAGTCCATGAACGAGTTCCTGGCCGGCCCTGCCGCCAGTGGCGACGAGGTGCAGACGGTGATCTGGGAGTTCCCCGTACGCACCCTCCTCGCCCAACGCCAGATCCCTTCTCCCTGACATCTATACCAGCCAGAGGTACCCCTATGCCCGCCCTCATTCTTCGCGTCATGACCCTGCTGCTGCTCGGCAGTGCTTGCGCCCAGG
>NZ_JAFKCS010000868.1 GCF_017255015.1 Bowmanella yangjiangensis
CGCCATGCCCCGTAGGGTGGGTTAGCGGCGCAGGACACCGGTCCTGCAGCCGCGTAGAAAGACAGCGCGCCGCGTAACCCACCGAACGATGCTCGGCCATGACAACGATGGTGGGTTACGCCGCCCCACATCAGCAATCCGCCCAGGCACTGCGCCAGGCGGCTAACCCACCCTACGGGAACTGAGTCACCCGCAATCCGCCAGACAGGGTAGCCCGGATGAAATCCGGGAGTGCGGGCTCAGGCAAACGGAAACCGTTTCAGGACCCTACGGAAACGAGTCGCTTCAGGATTCCT
>NZ_JAFKCS010000869.1 GCF_017255015.1 Bowmanella yangjiangensis
CCGGAGGATGCGCAGGCGCTGCGGGTCGGCGCAGATGATCGCCTGGAGTCGGCTGGTCAGGTTCATGCGCGCAGCCTAGCAGCGCGGCCTGTCGCTGCTCCACACCCTGGGGCCGGCTTCTGCCGCAAGGTGCCTGCCATGCGCTTCAGATCTCGCGCTGGTTGACCCGCTGCATCAAGGCTTCGGCCGACTCCTTGCGCTCGGAGTAGCGGTCCACCAGTTCCGGGTGCTCGCGCAGCAGCAGGGTGAAACGCATCAGCTCTTCCATCACGTCGACCAGGCGGTCGTAGTAGGGG
>NZ_JAFKCS010000087.1 GCF_017255015.1 Bowmanella yangjiangensis
TCCGGCCAGCCCAGGGCCTCGTCATAGATGAGGCCGCAGACCACACACAGCCAGGTCTTGAACATGTTGCTCACTCCCCCGCCACGCGAATGGCGACGTTCTTGGTGCGTACGTAGCTGTACAGCGCTTCCTGGCCCTTCTCACGGCCGAAGCCGGACAGGCCAACACCGCCAAATGGCGTTTCGATGCCACCGGCATACCACTCGTTGACGAATACCTGGCCAGCGCGCAGGCGCCGCACGCAGCGCATGGCACGGCTGATGTCCTGGGTGAAGACGCCAGCAACCAGACCGAAATCGGTGCCATTGGCAATCTCGATGGCCTGCTCTTCACTGTCGAAGGGGATAATCGCCAGTACCGGGCCGAACACCTCTTCCCGGGCGATGCACATGTCCGCACGCACGTCGCGAAACACCGTCGGACGCATGAAGTGCCCGGTCAGTTCGCTATGAGCCTCGCCACCGGTGGCCAGCACCGCACCTTCATCGACTGCGCGCCGACACAGGGTTTCGATTCCAGCGAGTTGAGCTGCACTGACAACCGGGGTGAGGTCCGGGTTGTCCTGGCCGAGGCCGACGCTGAGCCCTTCGGCCAGCTCGACCACCGCCTGGACGATGTCTTCGTAAATTTCGCGCTGCACCAGCAGGCGCGACATGGCCGAGCAGACCTGCCCGGCATTGAAGAAAATGCCGCTCTTGACGCTGGCCAGCAGTTGCTTGCGGTCGACATCGGCGAAGGCAATGGCGGCCGACTTGCCGCCCAGTTCCATGACGCTGGGAATGGCGTTGGCCGCCGCATCGCGAAGAATCGACTGGCCGGTAGGCACCGAGCCGGTGAAGACGATCTGGTCGACCTTGGCGCTGCTCACCAGATGCGCTCCAACCTCACGACCACGGCCGCAGATCAGGTTGATCGCACCCTGCGGCAAGCCAGCCTTGACGATGGCGCGTACCAGCACGCACATGCCCAGCGGCGACAGCTCCGGCGACTTGATCACCACCGCGTTGCCGGCCGCCAGCGCCGGCGCCAGGGAGCGCGCACAGATGGACACCGGAAAATTCCACGGCACGATCTGCGCCGACACGCCCATGGGGTCGTAGACGGTGAAATCCATGTAGCCGTTGCCCAGCGGGATAGAGGTGCCCTCGATCTTATCCGCCATGCCCGCGTAGTACTCGAAGTAGCGCGCGGCTTCGATGAACTCATCGCGGGCATCAGCGAGGCTCTTGCCATTTTCCTGGCACAGCACCCAGGCACCTTCGTCCGCCACCGCACGGATTTCCTCGGCAATGCGCAGCAGCCAGCTGACCCGCTGCGCCGGGCGGGCGCGGGTCAGCTCACCGCTGTCGGCGCAGCGACGTGCCGCCAGCAGCGCGCGCTCGGCGTCCTCGACACTGGCCTGGGCAATGGTCGCCAGCGGTCCGGCAGTACCGGGGTTGTTCACGCTCAGGTGCTGGGCGCTGTCGACCCAGTCACCATCGATGTAATTGAGCCAGTGAGAGGCGATCGGATACATGACGGCCTCCTCAGGCGTTCTGCGCGATGGTCAGCAACTTGCGCGCGGCCCACTGGTGGAAGTAGTGCGTCGGGATATCCATCTCCGGGGAGAACGCGCCGCCGCCGTAGCCCGGCGAATGACGGCCCTTCTGCATGCCTTCGACCGAGGCGATGTCTTCGGCGAACACCACTTTCCACGATTCCAGAATGGCGTTGCGGCAAGCGGCGTACTCGTCGCTCAGCGCCTCGTCACCCACGTAGAACAGGCGCAGGTGCTCGATGGTACGGCCCGGTGCAACCGGTTCCAGTTGCATGGCGAAGGCATGGTCGGCCTGGATTCCCAGCAGCACATTGGGGAAGAAGGCCACGTACTCGGCGTTGCGCAGGCGGTCCTGCGGCCAGCTGGGGAACTGCGGCAAGTGGGTGCCGGCAACATCGGAGAGGTTGTAGGCGTAGCTGCCCTGGCCGGCGAACTGCTCGTCGAAGAGGATGTTGTAGTGATCCTCAAGGCGCGAATATGTATTCAGACTCGGGTGCACCCACGGCAGGTGGTACGCCTCGCAGTAGTTCTCCACGGCCAGCTTCCAGTTACAGGCGATGTCGAGGGTGGTCGAGTCCATGTTGGCGCGGCGGCGCATCAGGCTCATGCCGTCATCACCGAGGAACTGGCTCCAGCGCGCGGTCAGCGGCGCCAGCATCTCTTCCAGCGGCTGCGCGTCACCGGACAGGTTGACGAACACCATGTCCATCCAGATGGCGCTGCGGATGGCCTTGAGACCATGCTTCTCGCAGGCAAAACGCTCGTCCTTGTGCTTGTCGATACCGCCAACGTGCGGCGTGCCCTTGAGACCGCCGTTGAGGTCATAGGTCCAGGAGTGGTACGGGCAGCGAATCACGCCCTGCACGGTGCCAGCCTCTTCCACCAGCTTCATGCCACGGTGGCTGCAGACGTTGTGGAACACCTGCACCTGGCCTTCACGGTTGCGCATCAGCAACAGCGGCAGGCCCATGAAGTCGACCGGTTTTACCGAACCGTTCTGGCTCAGATCGCTGGCGAAGCCGACGCAGGCCCAAGTCGTGCCCATGATCTGATCGCGTTCGAGCTCAAACAGCTTCTGGTCGGTGTAGAACGCGTTGGACAGGCCGGTGGCTTCATGAATCGGTGCGAGTATGGTTTCCAGCTGGTGCACTGGGATTTGCTGAGATGTGGCTTGAGTCATTGTTGTTATCCCCTGCAAGGCACGGTGGTGGTAATCGGCAGGCCTTCGGGCGCTGCTCGTTGGTCACCAGTGTCGAAAAGCAGGGGATTGTTCGACAAACGATTTTTGCGGCAACATTTATGACTAAAAATCATAAATATAAGTGAGGCTCAGTTAGCCAGCCCAGAAAATCCGCAGACTGATACATGTCGTGGGCTCATCGACTCATGACGAGAAATGGCTTGTACCGCGCTGTCGCCGGTGCCATCTTGCCGTCACTGCGCAACGCCCTGCAGGCACTTGTCAACCCGGCAAGCGCTGCCTGCTGCGCAGCGGTTCTACGCCAACAGCCGCGAAACCGCCCTTCTCACTGATCGCCCGCGCTACGGGTAATGTACGAGCTGCCTCAGGCCAAAAGCCTGCGGCAGCTTCGCTTCAACCCGCCTGAGCCTCGTCACCAGGCGTGCTGGCGACCTGCTCCATCAACCAGTTGCGAAAGCGCTGCACACTCTGCCGACTGCTGCGCCCCAGGG
>NZ_JAFKCS010000870.1 GCF_017255015.1 Bowmanella yangjiangensis
GGACCCAGGCGCCATGGTCGAAGGGGCGGCGTGCGTCCAGCTCGGCCGGCAGGCCGGCGGCGTCCAGTTGCCGGGCGATCGCCTCGGCCAGCTGCGGAGCGCCGGGTGCCGGGTATTGCAAGGCGTAGAGCGCCGCTGGAAAGCCACCAAAGTCGTGCCAGGTTTCCGGTCGTTCACCCGCCGTGAGCAGCAGGCGCCGGCTTTCCCAGTGCGCGGAGACCACCAGGATGGCCTGCGGCCGCGGCAGTTCGCTGGCCAGGCGCGCCAGTGCCGGGCCGCTGGCGCCGGGCTCCAGT
>NZ_JAFKCS010000871.1 GCF_017255015.1 Bowmanella yangjiangensis
GCTGGTGGCAGTGGACACGCGGCGGAGACCAGCACGACGGGCGCAAGGTCAGTCGACTGAGCCTCGCCAGCCTGGCGACAGGCCTGTCGATGGGGGCGCTCGGTGCCTGGCTGCTCGGCTATCTCATGGCCAATCACACGGATGCCAGCGCCCCCTGGCTCGACGCCGCGCTGACGTCATTCAGTCTGGTCGCCCAGCTGTGGATGGCCCAGAAGCGCCTGCAATGCTGGGCCCTCTGGGTGGTCGTCGACCTCTGCTACGTCGCGTTCTTCGTCCATAGCCAGCTGTACCTCACT
>NZ_JAFKCS010000872.1 GCF_017255015.1 Bowmanella yangjiangensis
TAGCTCGGTTTTCAGTTGCGTGGCCTGCAGATCGCCGGATCTGCAGGCAAAACAAAGCCCTCTCCTGGAGGGCTTTGTCGTTTCTGCGGGGCGCTCGCGTTGCAGCGGTGGCGGAAAAAGGCGTCCTTGCCAGCTTTCCTTTCCCGCCCTTGAGCTGTCGTATCGATCAGCCTAGGCGAAGTCTGGCGTTTCGCCATGCAGTGGCCTGGTGCCGACAGCGCCTGCGCGTCTGGCCTCAGTCGCTGCGTTGCAGCCGGGCCTTGCCGGGTTTGCTGGCGACGAGGTGTTCCGGCAGG
>NZ_JAFKCS010000873.1 GCF_017255015.1 Bowmanella yangjiangensis
TGCCTTGCAGACCCAGCGCGGTGATTTCGTGCTGCAGGCCAATCCCTGGCTCGCGCAGTCGATCGAGAAGCTGCCGCAGCTGCTCGAGGAAAAACCCTACTACCTGATGCTGTCCAATGCCCTGCTGGCGCACGAGCCGGATCTGGCCGAGCGGATCTGGGCCGAGGTGCAGCGCCAGCGTGAGTCGGCCGTCTACCAGGAGCGGAGAGACGCCTACCTGGCGAAGCCCTAACGCCAGCGGTTCTGGCGCCAGGCCTCGCGCTGGGCGGCGTCCTTGAACGTCCAGGCCACCAGAC
>NZ_JAFKCS010000874.1 GCF_017255015.1 Bowmanella yangjiangensis
TCCAGCAGAAAGGGCAGCTGCTCGGCGGCGCCGCAGCTGTCGCGCCAGTACAGGTGCAGGTACTGCTCGTCGAGGTGCAGCACCGGCGTCAGCAGCGGCGAGAGCAGGGCACGGTAGCGGCCGAGGTCCTGCAGCGCCTGCAGCAGGTTGTCGGCCTGCTCCAGCAACTGGCTGGCGGCGCCATAGTGGCCGGGCCACAGGCGCTGGCCGAACAGGAAGCTGCTGTCCGGCGCATCCAGCAGGCGCCTGGCGTTGGCGATCAGGCGCAGGAACTGCGCGGGGCTGACCCGTGCCC
>NZ_JAFKCS010000875.1 GCF_017255015.1 Bowmanella yangjiangensis
GTTCTGTAACGACTGCGTGATTCGACAACAAAGAAACCCGGCCTAGGCCGGGTTTCTTTTTATGGGCAGGATGCTGCCTCAGATCGGCAAGGCGTATGTCCCGGTCACGTGAGCCACCAGCTCAGCCTCGTTCCCCGCCGAATACAGCGAAACCTCACAGACGGCCTGGCGCCGACTCAGGCGCAGGATGCTCGCCTCGGCCAGCAGGTCCACGGGCTGGGGTTTGACCAGGAAGTTGATGTTGAGATTGGAGGTCACCGCCATCTCCACGCGCCCCAGACGCCCCAGTACCACG
>NZ_JAFKCS010000876.1 GCF_017255015.1 Bowmanella yangjiangensis
GGGCTGGGCACTGCACAGGTGGAGACGCTGCGCCGCGAGGGCTTCGCGGAGCAGCAGATCGTGCAGATCCGGCTTGGCGAGAACCCGGCCCGCCTGCTCGAACTGCGGCGCATCGATGCCTGGTTCACCGGCATCGACGAGGCGCTGTACATCTGGCACAAATCGGCGGCGCGCCGGCACGAGCTGCGCATGAGCCCACCCCTGGTAAGCACCGACCTCTACCTGGCCTGCTCGCTCGACTGCGACCGCCAGTTGGTGACGCAGCTGCGCGACGCCATCGCCCAGCTCGACCACG
>NZ_JAFKCS010000877.1 GCF_017255015.1 Bowmanella yangjiangensis
AGTGGCTGACCTGCTGCTGCAGGTCGTACTGCAGGGTGCTGCTGGCGGCGAGGTCTAGGCGGTCGAGGTCGTAGAATGGCATGCCCAGCAGGTTGGAGAGGCGCGAGCGGGCGACGCTGATGCCTTTGTCGTTCTCCTGCACGCGCAGGTTGGGCTCCAGTTGCCAGTCCCGATAGACCAGGCGCTGGCCCAGGGCGGCGTCCAGCAGGTCGTGGTCGATCAGCCCGCCACTGGCCAGCAGGCGGATGTGGCTCTCGGTCAGGTCCTCCAGGTCGTGCCGGCCCTGGGCCAGGTA
>NZ_JAFKCS010000878.1 GCF_017255015.1 Bowmanella yangjiangensis
TTACCTGATCTTCACCAACGAACAGTTCCAGGCCCCCGCGCTGTTGCGCCTGCTCGAAGGCAGCAATATCCAGCTGTTCGCCCTGCACAGCACCCTGACTCCGGAGCAGCAGGCGCTGCTCGGCGGCAGCCGCGAGCGCCACGGTAACTGGCTGGGGAGCCTGGTGCCCAATGACGAGGAAGCGGGTTACCTGATGGGGCGGGAACTGATCGCCCTGAGCGAGGGGCGGCCGGCCGAGCTGCTGGCCTTTTCCGGGGTCAAGCAGACACCGTCTTCCGAATTGCGCCTAGCCGG
>NZ_JAFKCS010000879.1 GCF_017255015.1 Bowmanella yangjiangensis
CACGCCTACCAGGCGCTGTTGCTGCCGCGTCTGGCGCTGGCTCCGAGCCTGGCCACGGCGCTCGCCGCCGATGTAACGAGGCAGTGACATTCATGCATCCTTTCGTTACCCGAGCCGCCGGCGACCCTGAGTACACTCCCTGACAACGCAAGCACCACGACTTGCCCGATAACAACAAGAAAGGAATTCCGATGAACGCTATTACTCGCATCGCCACTGCCGTCTCTCTCGCGTCCCTGCTCCCTTTCGCCGCCCTGGCCGCCGACTCCAAAGGTACGGTGGAAGTGGTGCACT
>NZ_JAFKCS010000088.1 GCF_017255015.1 Bowmanella yangjiangensis
GAAAATTCGTAGATCGACAGCGGCACTGTGTATGACGCAATTCGGACACATGCGTCTCGTTCAAGCAGCGGCTCGCCCTGCTTCAGTTTTCCAGCGTCAAGCAACGCTTTCGTTTCAGCCATGGCGTTCAGGTCGAAGTACTTTCCATCAACATCGTATTCGTTCTCGATATACCCAAAGATCGCGTTTAGACGTTGCATGCCATCAATGATTTCAAAGAGGCTTTGCCCAGCAAATTTTCCTTCAGCAAGCAGCACAATCGGAACTGGATAGCCTGCAAGAATTGAATCAATAAACTTGCGCTTCTCTTCGATAGTCCAGACCAACTTGCGTTGATAGCGTCGGTTCACGATGTAGCGACGCGCTTGGTAATTCCCAAATATGCGCTCAATCGATTCACCTTTAACCGTCAGGTCTTGTCTTGCCTGTGCTGACTCTGTCATCGCCACCGTCCTGTTGTTTGACGGTTCTAGAGTAATCGAATTCTGTCTCGGTTGTGTCCCTTGGAAAACAACTGGGGACAGGCCACGATACTGCTGCTTTTGAGCGGCAGCTTCTGGCCGGTAGCGGTCATTGGTGACAGGCCGCTACCGGCCACTAGACGACACTCATCGTCTGCGCACCAGGCTCATTGTGTCTGGCTCCCCTGGCCTCCGTCACACAAGAACCGGAAGCCTACCCGGTCTGGCGTCGCCTCTCCGGGCCTTCGTCAGGCGTTTTTGGACGCTAACCCGTTGACCCGCTTGGCCACCGACATGCTCGTCCCCGCACGGAGGGGAGGGGGTGTTGAGCGACGCATAAATCAGACAGATTCGGGGTATTTACTTGTTGGCGGGCAGCTACACTGAAAAAGCAGCTTGAGCTTCATATCGAATTCTTTCATGAAGGGCTTCCCCATGGTCATGACCGTCTCGTCAGTACTGCTGGATGAATGGCAGGAGCTTGCCAACCAGGCTGCAGAAGCTGCGCAAGTACCTGCTGCCTTGGTGATGCGTGTCTGGCCTGAGCAGATTGAGGTGCTGATCGCGAGCCTCGGGGATGAAAACCCCTATGAGGAACATGAGAAGGCCGATCTTGGGACGGGCCTCTATTGCGAGACCGTCATGGCTACCCATCAACCTTTGCTGGTGCCTGATGCATTGAGCGATCCGGAATGGGCCAACAATCCTGATATCAAGCTGAACATGATCAGCTACCTGGGAGTGCCATTGGTCTGCCCTGATGACAGCATTTTCGGCACCGTCTGTGTGCTGGACCGACAGCCCAGGCATTACGACACGAAGACGCTGCGCATGCTGGAGTCGTTGAAAGCGATCATCGAGTCAGACTTCCATTCGGTGGTCGCTGGTGATCCCGTTCATGAGGGCAGCCGCAGTGGTTCGGAACGGCGGGCCTTTCAAAACTGCATTGCGGATCTCCGAGCCAGCAATGGTTCGCCATCACCATCTGCCTGAACCGGGCGACGATGTCCCTGAAGATTATCGCGGGCAATACCCTGGTTCCGCGTCCCTATCTCAAGAAGTGGGCCCGGTGGCTGGCCCAGCTTCAGGAGATCACGCAGGCCGATGCCATTTGGCTGATGAGTCTGCAGGGCGACCGGCTGCAGACCGTACTGGATAGCGGTCAACCGTCGCTTGACCAGCGCACTGCCGCCAGTGAGCTGGCCAATCGCCTGGCTGAGCAGGCCATCACTGCGCGCGCCGTCGTCGAAGAGTATCGCGCTGAGGTGGGCTGCTGCTGCGTGAGTGTCCCGCTTTGTTGGCCGGATGCATCCGTTTATGGCGCACTGGTTCTGATGGCCGGGAAGGACGGCCGCAGCCTTCTGGAATGGCTCCGGCATATGCTCGAGTCGGATTTCCGCACCCTGCATTTCGTGCGCGCCATCGATCAGCATAAAAATCTGCTGGAGACGCGAATTGCCGAGCGGACGGACGATCTGCGCATGGCCAATGAGCGGCTTGCGCAAGAGTTGAGTCTGACCCAGCGCACCGCACAGCTGTTGCGTCAGATGGTCATTCATGTGCCCGGTGGTGATGAGCATGGCTATTTCCACAAGCTCGTGCAGCAACTGGTTCAGATGCTGCGCGCCGAACATGCGTTTGTCGCCTTGATCGATGATCAAGACCCCAGTCGCGCAAGCACCATCTCCTGCTACAGCGGTAATGACTGGCACGCCAACTTCAACTTCGAAATTGCCAAAACCCCTTGTAGTCATGTGCACAAACGCCGCGGCGTGTTCACCTCATGCGATCTGGACAGCGAATTTCCCGAAACACAGGCCCAGTTCGGATTACAGGCTGAGAGCTATCTGGGGGTTCCCCTGCTCGATGAAGCGGGGTGCACGTTGGGGGTCATGGCCGCGATGGGGGGAGGGGACATGCTGGATGCCCACCTGGCCAATGAGGTCATTGAGCTGCTGGCTGCCCGAACCGGGTCTGAAATCCTCCGCATGCATACCGAGGATGAGCTGCGTCACCTGGCTCTTCACGACTCCTTGACTGGGCTGCCCAACCGTATCCATTTCAGAGGTCGGCTGGAGCAGGCCATTGCTCAGGCGGAACGTGCTCATACCCATCTGGCCGTTCTGTTTATCGATCTGGATGAATTCAAGACCATCAACGACAGCCTGGGTCACGATGTCGGTGACAGGGTGCTGGTACAGGCGAGCAAACTACTCGAGGCTTCCATGCGCGACATGGATAGCGTGGCCCGTTTGGGGGGGGACGAGTTCGCAGCATTGTTGCCTGGTGCCGACTCTCTTGAGGCAGATGCAGTTTTTCAGCGCATTGCCAAAGCGATGTCCACGCCTCTTCTCAGCGAGGGCATCGAGTTGTTTCTTTCCGCCAGTGTCGGTTGCAGCCTGTACCCTGACGACGGCACGGACTCCGGTAGCTTGTTGCGCTCGGCTGATACCGCGATGTACCGCGCGAAAGCACTCGGCAAGAACCAACTGCAGTTCTACGCGCAACACAGCAAGCAAACGATCCAGCGCGACCTTATCGTCGGCAATCGTCTACGCAAGGCGATCAATGCTGGTGAGCTCTACGTGGTCTACCAGCCCAAGATCAACCTGAGGGATGGATCGCTGGTCGGCGCTGAGGCCCTGTGCCGCTGGCATGACCAGGAGTTG
>NZ_JAFKCS010000880.1 GCF_017255015.1 Bowmanella yangjiangensis
TGAAGCCCCTTCCACAGAGGCAGCCTATGGCCCTGGTTAGATCAGCCCGTAGCCCGGATGTAATCCGGGAAACCATGCCCACGCCCCCGGATTTCATCCGGGTTACCACTGACCGTGGGAGGCGCTTCAGCGGCGACGCTCTGGTGCGCGGGTCGCGGCTGAAGCCGCTCCTACAGGGGCAACCTGTGGCCCTGGTCAGATCGGCCCGTAGCCCGGATGTAATCCGGGAAACCATACCCACGCCCCCCGGATTTCATCCGGGCTACCTGATCGTGGGAGGCGCTTCAGCGGCGAC
>NZ_JAFKCS010000881.1 GCF_017255015.1 Bowmanella yangjiangensis
GCAGACGCGCACGGCCACGGGCCGCATCACCCTGGACAACGCCGATGGCGTATGGCGCCCCGGCCTGTTCGTCTCCGTCGCACTGGCCACCGAACGCCATGCGGCCAAGGCGGTGATCCCGCTTTCGGCCGTGCAGGAGGTCGAGCAGCAGAGCAGTGTCTTCGTGCGCACCGACGAGGGTTTCGACGTTCGTGCAGTGACGCTGGGGAGCCGCAGCGACGGCTTCGTGGAGGTGCGCGAGGGGCTGAAGGCCGGGGAGCAGGTGGCGGCTGCCGGCAGCTTCATTCTCAAGTC
>NZ_JAFKCS010000882.1 GCF_017255015.1 Bowmanella yangjiangensis
GGGCAAACCCGGCGCGCAGCCGAGCGAGCCGCTCTACCAGCAACGCACACTGGCCAGCGCTAGCCGCACCTACAAGGTGAAGAACGGCGACAACCTCTGGCAGATCGCCCGCGAACACCAGGTTGCGGTGCATGACCTGCGCCGCTGGAACGCACTGCAGGGCAACAACCTCAAGGTTGGCCAGGTGCTCAATCTGGCCGCCGCCGAGAGCGCACCACAGGCCGTCGCCGCGACACGCCGCCAGAACGCCGCACGCGACAAGGCGACCTACTATCGCGTGCAGCAAGGTGACT
>NZ_JAFKCS010000883.1 GCF_017255015.1 Bowmanella yangjiangensis
TCGGCGGAGATACCGGCACCGGTGAGGATGACGAGGTTGGGGTGGGGCATGGCAGGCTCCGAAACAGGTGCGTTGCCATCACTCTAAGCCAATTCGACATGCCGCAGCCTACGGACTTTCGCTCGTTCCGTAGGGAGGGTGAAACCCGCCTGTTCGGTAGTGGCGGGTCGCACCCGCCCTACTCAAGGCTCAGCCGAGCGTGCGTCATGCGCGTTCGCTCATCGCCGCCAGGGCCACCGAGGCGGCGGCGGTGCGGGTCTCCACGCCGAGTTTCACGTAGACGTGTTCCAGG
>NZ_JAFKCS010000884.1 GCF_017255015.1 Bowmanella yangjiangensis
TGAGACGGGCAACTGTGCCGGTGGCGTTTCAGCGCTGGCTGCGGCATTCGCCCTGGCTGCGGTAGCGAATACTGCGCAGTTCTTCGTTGCTGTCTTCGAAGACCATGATCTGTGGGATGACTCCGCAGTATTCGATTCTCGGGCTCTGGTAAACGACCTTGGCGATGTCCAGTTTCATGCTGTAGCGGTAGTCCTGGATTTGCGGCATCGGCTTGCCCGTGCGCTCGGCGTATCGCTGGGCGACTTCGATGCTGTTCTGTTCGATCTGCCTGACCTTGTCCTTGGGAAAGGA
>NZ_JAFKCS010000885.1 GCF_017255015.1 Bowmanella yangjiangensis
TGTGAACGCGCTGGGTGGAAGCGGGGAAGCGTTCGAGCTTCTCGGCGGGGCGAATCGGCCGCCTGACCAGCTCGCCGCCGCAGTTGGGGCAACGCAGCGCCAGCGCCTGCTCGGCGCACGCGCGGCAGAAGGTGCATTCGAAGGAGCAGATCAGGGCGTCGACACTGGCGGCGGGTAGATCGCAGTCGCAGCGTTCGCAGTTGGGGCGCAGCTCAAGCATGGCGATGGACTCGGCAGAGGATCGACTCTGCCAGTCTGCAAGCGCCGGTGGCTGCGCGCAAGATGGCCAATC
>NZ_JAFKCS010000886.1 GCF_017255015.1 Bowmanella yangjiangensis
GGCGTGATCAGCGCGGGCTGAGCGTCACAGACGCATGCCGATGGCCAGACGATTGAGGCCACTCATCAGGGCCACGGCAATGGTCAGGTCGGAGATTTCCCTGGCACTGAAGTGCGCCTCCAGCGGCTGGTAGTCCTGATCGTCGGCATGGCTGCGGGCGATCTCGCTCAGCGACTCCGCCCAGGCCAGCGCCGCTCGCTCACGCGCCTGGAAATGACGACTCACGCGCCAACCGGCCAGGCCGTCCAGCTTGGCCTGGGGCACACCCTCCGCACGTAGCGACTCGCTGTGT
>NZ_JAFKCS010000887.1 GCF_017255015.1 Bowmanella yangjiangensis
GAGGGCATCAGCGACCCCAGCCTGAAGGCCGCCCTTGAGCGCCTGGCCAGCCGCAGCGACAGCCAGACGCCCTGACCCGGAACTACTGCGTACCCTTGCGCCGCAGGCTGGCCGGGGTGAAGTAACTCGCCGGCGGCGGCGACAGATGGTACTGGCGCGGCGCCTTCTCGTTGTTGCGCAGACCGATCACCGTATAGCTGCGGGCGATCAGGTCGTGGTAGACGATGTTCACCGGGGCGATGACCGGCACCTCGTAGGCATTCTTGGTGAACGCCAGGTTGACGTGCCACAG
>NZ_JAFKCS010000888.1 GCF_017255015.1 Bowmanella yangjiangensis
CGAGCGTGGTACCGCTGTCCAGGCTGGTATTGAAGCTCAGGCCATAGAGGCGGATGTCCTCCGGAAAAGCGGCGAAGTAGCGCGCGCTTCCCAGGCGGTATGCCTGCACCAGGCCCTGCCCGGCCGTACTGCCGATGAAACCGGCGCAACCCGGCCCGGGAATGCCGAGGTTGCCGCACAGCTGCGGAGCGAAATCGAGATTGCGGGTGTTCGGCCCGGTCGTGGTGCTGAAATACGGCTGACGGCTGTGGTAGTTGATGAAGTAGCCGGCGAATTCACTGTTCAACTGTGG
>NZ_JAFKCS010000889.1 GCF_017255015.1 Bowmanella yangjiangensis
GTGTGCCGGCCGCGTTCGGCAGTTCGCCCAGGGCGCTCAGCTCGCGCGCCTGGCGCGCCAGCTCGGCGAAGGGCGCGGGTGCTGCGAGCTGGTAGGGGGCATTGTCGGCGGCCTCTGCCTGCTCCAGCGAGCGGCCGCGCAACCAGTTGGCGAGCTCGGGGAGCTGGCTCTCCCAGGGCAGTTGCAGGTGATGAAACGGCCTGGGGCGCCACAGGTCCTGGTGCTGCAGGAGGAAGCCGTCCAGCGCCTGGAAGCGGATGAGCAGATCGCCGGAGGTGAGGAAAGGCTCTG
>NZ_JAFKCS010000089.1:0-2522 GCF_017255015.1 Bowmanella yangjiangensis
GCACGTCTTCACGCTTCTTAACCGCGGTACCTTTATTCTCAGAAGCATCCAGCATTTCAGCAGCCAGGCGCTGAGCCATAGACTTCTCGCCACGCTTACGAGCGGCTTCTACCAACCAACGCATGCCCAGGGCATTACGACGAACAGGACGAACCTCTACAGGTACCTGATAGGTAGAACCACCTACACGGCGGGACTTAACTTCCACAGACGGACGGATATTATCCAGCGCGTCCTCGAACACATCTAAGTGTGCTTTGCCGGTTTTCTCGGCAACGATGTCGAGCGCACCGTATACGATTTTTTCAGCAGTAGATTTTTTGCCGTCCAGCATGACAACGTTCATGAACTTGGCAAGCAATTGTGATCCGAACTTAGGATCAGGCAGGATCTTACGTTGACCTACGACTCTTCTTCTAGGCATCTTCTTTCTCCGTTGAATTCAGGAATTACCCAAAACTCTCAATAATTACTACAGTTTGGCCTTACTAAACGGAGAACCGTTAGGACTTGGGCCTTTTCGCGCCGTACTTAGAACGGGCTTGCTTACGAGCGTTAACACCGGCGCAGTCCAAAGTACCGCGAACAGTGTGGTAGCGAACACCTGGCAGGTCTTTAACACGACCGCCACGGATCAGCACAACGCTGTGCTCTTGCAGGTTGTGACCTTCACCACCGATGTATGAGCTGACTTCGAAACCGTTAGTCAGACGAACACGGCATACTTTACGCAATGCAGAGTTCGGTTTCTTAGGAGTGGTGGTATATACGCGAGTACATACACCACGTCGTTGTGGGCAAGCTTGCAGCGCAGGTACATTGCTTTTTTCAGCGACCTTTGCGCGGGGCTTACGCACCAACTGGTTAACTGTTGCCATTAACTAGCTCCTGATAAAAATAACTACTACTGAAAAATCAAAAACGGTTACCAATCATTCAGCTTAGCTGATGATTTGCTCCCGTGTTGCTGCAATTGGCCATCCTGCCGCGCAGCCTATTCACTTCCATGCAAATAAAAAACCGCAACCCTAAAAAAGGGTCGCGGAATTCTATAGACCAAAGATTAACCTGTCAACCCAAGCCGGACTTAGTCCGGCCTGGCTAACACTTAGTCTTCGGACTCGTCGTTGCCAACTTCTGCATTCAGCGCTTCAGACAATGCTTGTTCAGCTTGAGCTGCAGATACAGAAGGATCTTCCACAGTCAAGGACTCGACTCTTCTGCGCTGACGTTTCTGGTGGTAGGCAAAACCGGTACCAGCAGGAATCAGTCGACCAACGATAACGTTTTCTTTCAGACCACGCAGATCGTCTTCCTTGCCTTGTACTGCCGCTTCGGTCAGTACGCGCGTTGTTTCCTGGAACGACGCAGCAGAGATAAACGACTCGGTAGACAGTGAGGCTTTAGTAATACCCAACAACTGCGTTTCGTACTGGGCAGGGAATTTACCCTGTTTTTCCAGCTGACGGTTGGCAATTTTCACATTGGATACTTCTACCTGTTCACCTTCAAGGAACAGGCTGTCGCCTGGGTGGGTGATCAAACACTTACGCAGCATCTGGCGAATAACCACTTCGATGTGCTTATCGTTGATCTTTACACCCTGCAGACGATAAACGTCCTGCACTTCGTTGACGATATAGTTAGATACCGCACTGATACCGCGCAGACGCAGGATATCGTGAGGTGACTCTGGACCGTCGGAGATAACTTCACCGCGCTCCACTCTTTCACCTTCAAACACGTTCAGCTGGCGCCACTTAGGAATCATTTCCTCGTAGGCTTCACCTTGCTCAGGCACGATGACCAAACGCTTCTTGCCTTTGGTTTCCTTACCGAAGTTAATGGTACCGGAAACCTCGGCCAGGATAGCTGGCTCTTTCGGCTTACGCGCTTCGAACAAGTCGGCTACGCGTGGCAGACCACCCGTAATGTCGCGTGTCTTCGAGCTTTCCTGAGGAATGCGCGCCAGTACATCACCAGCTTTAGCCACAGAACCGTCAGCGGCTTCGATAGTGGTAAAGCTCGGCAGACGGATTTCCTGCAGGCCGGTTTCAGCACTTTCCAGAATCAGCTTAGGCTCTTTCGCATTGAACTTGGACAGGTCTTTAACCACGATACGAGTCAAACCGGTCAGTTCGTCCTGCTGCATCTCAGTGTTACTGTCGTCTACGTCAGCAAAACTGATCTTAGCCTGGCGCTCAGTAATGATTGGGTGTGAGTGTGGATCCCAGTTGGCAACAATGTCACCCGCTGCCACTTTTGCACCATCATCCACAGACAATACCGCACCGTAAGGCACTTTATAACGCTCTTTCTCACGACCTTGATCATCAATAATTGTGATCTCGGTGGAGCGAGAAACGATAACCACTTTGTCATCAGCGTTACGCACATACTTGGCGTTATGCAACTTCAGACTACCGGTAGTTTTCACTTGCACGCTATTCTCGGCAGAGGCTCTTGAAGCCGCACCACCGATGTGGAACGTACGCATGGTTAACTGTGTACCTGGCTCACCG
>NZ_JAFKCS010000089.1:2532-3069 GCF_017255015.1 Bowmanella yangjiangensis
CGATTGACTGGGCAGCGATAACGCCCACAGCTTCACCGATACCGACCAAGTGACCACGGGCCAAATCACGGCCGTAACACTTAGCACACACACCAAAGTCATTCTCACAGGTAATTACAGAGCGAACGATAACCTGGTCAACAGAGTGAGACTCAAGCAAGTCTACCAATGCTTCGTCCAGCATCATGTTGCGCTCTACCAGTACCTCGGCAGTACCAGGGATCAGCACGTCTTCAGCGACAACACGACCCAGTACGCGCTCGCGCAATGGTTCTACTACGTCGCCACCTTCGATCAACGGAGTCATCTTAACCCCTTCGAACGTGCCGCAGTCGTCATTGTTGATAACCAGATCCTGCGCAACGTCAACCAGACGACGGGTCAGGTAACCTGAGTTAGCTGTCTTCAAGGCCGTATCTGCTAGACCCTTACGTGCACCGTGGGTAGAGATAAAGTACTGAAGTACGTTTAGACCTTCACGGAAGTTTGCCGTAATTGGGGTTTCGATGATTGAGCCATCTGGCTTCGCCATCAGAC
>NZ_JAFKCS010000890.1 GCF_017255015.1 Bowmanella yangjiangensis
TGTGTATCGCACCTGGCTGACGCTGGCTGTTGCGTCTGGCGTGCTCAAGCCGCCGGCGGATGTCGATATGCGCACGCTGCTGTCGGCCGTCTACCAGGGGCCGGTGATGCCGTGGATCAACCCGGTGCATGAAGCTACCGCCTGGGAAAGCCTGGTCGAGGCTGGCTTCTCCGACGAAGCGGAGGTCGCCCGCGCTCGTGGTCGCAACCCGCAGGAACTGAAGAAGTCGCGCGCAGCCGAGATCAAGCAGAACCGCGAGTTGGGCCTGGTGTTCAGCTCTGACGCCGCGCA
>NZ_JAFKCS010000891.1 GCF_017255015.1 Bowmanella yangjiangensis
GATAACTCTGTTGATGCTTTCTGGGCAAAAGCACCCAGCACCCGAGGGAATTGCCCTGCGGACATCTGGCTATTTTTCGACCACAAAAATAAGTCGCAGAAAAACAAAGACTTGCGAAAAACCGTGACGAAGCGCACAGCAGCGGTGCGTACTGCTCGGCGATGCCTTCTCTTTGTGCATAAAAGAAGCGCTGCTGATAGCCAGGCCCGTAAACATGCGGCTTGAAGGTGGCTTTACTCGTGCCGACGAATGGTGCTCGGCTCAGGCTGAAACACATCCGCACCAAGCCCT
>NZ_JAFKCS010000892.1 GCF_017255015.1 Bowmanella yangjiangensis
CTGGGCGGCGGGCTGGCCGGTCTGCGAGTCCTTTGGGGCGGTGCCGGAGTCCGGGCTGCGCCCTGCACAGCCGGCCAGCAGCGCCAGGGCGAGCAGGGCGACGGCGGCGCGACGAAAGGGGGGCAAGATGGGCATGGCGGAGGACTCCTTGTTTGACGTGTGATGGCGTTAGGCCCGAGTCGTTCACCATAGTTCGCTTCGCACCGTTCATGCACTGACGACTTCACACCTGAGCGACTAGCTGCAATCCTGATGGCCGGTTTCGTCGGCGAGGCAGTCATGAAGATCAG
>NZ_JAFKCS010000893.1 GCF_017255015.1 Bowmanella yangjiangensis
GCGCCAGCGTATCGACGAGATCGACCGCGCCATGGTCGAGCTCATCGCCCGGCGCGGTGGTTTCGTCGCGCAGGCGGCGCGGTTCAAGAAGGACAGTGCCGATGTACGTGCCCCGGCACGCGTCGAGCAGGTCATCGCCAAGGTGCGGGCACTTGCCAGTCAACGCGGGGCCTCGGCCGAGGTGGTCGAGCAGGTGTACCGCGCGATGATTGCCGCATTCATCGACGAGGAACTGCGTACGCATGCCGCGCTCGGCGCCGAGGCTGGCGCCGTCTGAGGCGGGCAAGGTT
>NZ_JAFKCS010000894.1 GCF_017255015.1 Bowmanella yangjiangensis
CGCTTGGCGCTGCGCTGCGGCTCGTCGAGGGCAGGCTGCGCCGTGCTGGTGCGTGGTGCGGCTGGCGTGCCGCCTGCTGGGGCGCTACAGGGCGCCGTCGGCAGCCAGCTGCATGTAGGCGTGGTTGAAGCGCAGCAGGACGCGCTGCGGGTTGCCGATGGTCTTTTCACCGCTGAACTCGATACCCAGGTTGGTCAGGCCCTGGCCACGCTTGCCCAGCAGGGCATGGGCATCGGCAAAGTGGGCGACGCGTCGCATCAGGTCCGGCATCTTGCCGGTGCGGGCGAAGT
>NZ_JAFKCS010000895.1 GCF_017255015.1 Bowmanella yangjiangensis
GGCCGAACGCGGCTCGCGATGCAACCTCAACAGCCCCCTACATCTGGTAGCCTGCCGATGAATCCACTTTCCGTCCTCCGCGATGCCTGGTTCTTCTCCAGCCACAACCTGGCGCCCATCGCCCGGCTGACCCTGCCCCTGCTGGTGCTCGAGGCCATCGCCCAGGCCGTGCTGGCCGCGCAGCTCGGCGAAGACGCCAACCCGGCCTACGGAGTCCTGCTCGGTATCCTCTTCTATCCGCTGTATGCCGCGCCGCTGATCCTCTTCCTGCATGCACGCAGCAACGGGC
>NZ_JAFKCS010000896.1 GCF_017255015.1 Bowmanella yangjiangensis
TCGCCGAATACTGGTTGCAGCACCTGCGATTGCCCGATGGCTTCGCCGAGCGAGGCGCCAGCCAGGACGCTTGAGGGGTTGCGGGCGTTTCTTCATGGTGCGCTTGACGCTAATATGTGACGCATCAGGCGCAGCCGGTCATTTTCAGTATTTGTTGCCAGTCACTCGTTCGCTGGGCGCAGCCGCATTGCGCTGAATTGTCCCGACGAGCGCGGGTCAATGAAGGTGACCCCGGCGCCAGCCGCCCTTGCTTATCCAATGTCGAAAGGAGTTCTGTCATGCACTACGT
>NZ_JAFKCS010000897.1 GCF_017255015.1 Bowmanella yangjiangensis
GGTCACGCCAGCGCTGGGACAACTCGCGCATGAACAATACCGGCAGCGCGCCTGACGCCGTGCCGAGAGCGCACAACAGCCCGCCCTGCAAGGCATCCATCAAGCGTGGCTGCGCGTGCGGATCGAGCAGCGCGGTCGACTGGATGAACAGCAGCAACGCACCGCTGAACAGGATGGCCCCACCCAGCAGATAGCGCAGTACTCGTCCGTTGGCGGCTGCCGAGGGGCTCAGCAAGGTTCGCCGCAGCATCACCAGGCGCATCCTCAGCTCGATGCCCGTCGGAATC
>NZ_JAFKCS010000898.1 GCF_017255015.1 Bowmanella yangjiangensis
TGGTGCCCTGGACGCGTGGCTACCACCAGGTTCGCCAGCAGGCGAACGCAGCGATCTTCTCCACCGTCCGCACGGCCCAGCGAGAGGCCGATTTCCAGTGGGTCGGGCCGATCGCCCATGGTCATACGCGCTTCTACACGCTCAAGGAGGCCGGGCTGCAGGTCACCAACCTCGACGATGTGCGTCGCCTCGGCACCCTGGCGGTGCCCAAGCGCTGGTACAGCTACGAGCTGCTGGCCGAGCAGAAACTGGACAACCTGTACGGTGTGTCGACCCCTCAGGACAT
>NZ_JAFKCS010000899.1 GCF_017255015.1 Bowmanella yangjiangensis
GGCGCGTCGTCGTGGCGCTGCCACTGCTGCGGAGTGATCAGGTACAGGGCGATGGTCGGACCACTCAGCATGGCCTCGCTGAGGGCGGTGTTGTCCTGGGTGCGCAGGTCAGTGCGCAACCACATCAGTCGTTGCATGGGGTTACCTCGTGCAAGCCGAGCAGGCCGTGGCGCAGCAGCCAGGCGTGGGCGGCCAGCGGATCGCTGGCCGACTGCAGTTCGCTCAGGGCGTCGCGATGGATGTGAGTGGCGGGGCCGGCGATCAGCAGCGGCACCGGACATTGTTC
>NZ_JAFKCS010000009.1:0-920 GCF_017255015.1 Bowmanella yangjiangensis
GGCCTTCATCAAACCTATGTTGCCTTCCTGAATCAGATCAAGGAATTGCAGACCGCGATTGGTGTACTTCTTGGCAATAGAGATAACCAAGCGTAAGTTGGCTTCCACCATCTCTTTTTTGGCACGTCTGGCTTTGGCTTCGCCAATGCTCATGCGACGGTTGATATCTTTAATATCAGCGATACTCAGGCCGGTTTCTTCTTCAACCTGGTTCATCTTCGAAATGCAGCGCTCAAGCTCTTCTTTGTGAGTAAGAAGATCGGCAACGTAGGGTTTACCGGAGTTGAGTAGTTCGACCAACCACTGTGAACTGGTTTCATTACCAGCAAAGGCTTTGATAAAGTCTTTCTTTGGCATCTTGGCGTGCATAACGCAGTGCTTCATTACAATGCGCTCTTGAACTCGCACACGATCCATCATGCCGCGCATGTTTTTAACCATACGGTCAAATTGCTTGGGTACCAGGCGGAATTCTTTGAAGATTTCACTGAGTGCCGCAATTTCAGTTTTGGCATCGGCGTGATCACGACCTTTCGAGGAGATAGCATCACGGGTTTTGATGTATTGTTCGCGCAGCGCTGAAAACTTAAGGCGCGCCAGCTCAGGATCTACTCCAGAATCACCGTCGTCATCGGCGTTATCGTCTTCGTCTTCGTCCTCATCATCGTCTTCATCATCCAATTCTTCTTCGGATAACTCTGAGCCGATGTGAGTAGCTGTTGGAGCAACGTCGGTTTCGTTAGGATCAATAAAGCCCAGAACAATGTCGCTAAGGCGAATTTCTTCAGCTTCAAATTGGTCCCACTGGTCAAGTAGGTAGGTAATGGCTTCAGGGTATTCAGCAACAGAACACTGAACTTGATTAATACCGTCTTCGATACGCTTGGCAATATCAATTTCGCCTTCACGGGTCAGAAGCT
>NZ_JAFKCS010000009.1:930-186346 GCF_017255015.1 Bowmanella yangjiangensis
CCATCTCACGCATATACATGCGCACCGGGTCGGTAGTACGGCCGATTTCGCTCTCAACCGTTGCCAACGCCTGAGCTGCAGCTTCTGCAGCATCTTCGTCGGCCGTGGTCTCTTGCATTAACAACTCATCGGAATCCGGTGCTGATTCAAATACCTGGATCCCCATGTCGTTGATCATGCGGATAATGTCTTCTATCTGATCAGAATCGACGATATCCTGTGGGAGGTGGTCATTGACTTCAGCAAAGGTTAAATAACCTTGCTCTTTACCTTTTGCGATGAGGAGTTTAATCTGAGACTGCTTATTCGACGCCATATACCTTCCACTTCTCAAATAGAGTTAAATCTGTTCTGAACCGACGCGCAGAGAATTACGCAGTATAGCAGAAATCACCTTTCTGCCGCTAGCCCCATTCTCTGTGTAACAGGAATTTGTGCCTTGTTTTTACAGGTCGCGCATCAGGTTGTTAAGTTCACGCTTCTCTTCCATGGATATAGTGCCGAGTCGCGCTTTTGCCAATAGTTCATCGCAGCGCGTTTGCAAATATAAATTGATCAAGCGATCAAAACCGTCCCGGTACAGGTCTTCTAATGGATTACTATCGTCCACAGGTAAATCCATCGTCATTAGTTTAGACAAACTTTCCTGGATTTTGTGCCCGCGGAAACGCTCCAGCAAATGCGGCGTTTTGTAATGTGGGTTGGCCAGACAATCTTCATGCACCTGTTGAAGTACATCCAAGCCACTGATAGGCACTTTACCCAAGGCTGAGGGAGCTAATTCAGGATATTTTGCTGCCAGAGAGGGTTCTTCTAGCAGAAGCCTCAACAGTAATCTAATCGGTGTCCAACTGTGTTTGGACAGCAACTGATTGTCCACTTGTCTGGGTTTGTGACGTTGAAACGCTTCTTCAATTTCACGTTTTAGACGCAGGTTCTTATCTTCCAGTGTGTATTCGTTAAGCTGGTCTTCCAGCATCTTTTTCTGTGTACACTCTGGAATACTGGCCAGTAGCGGCATGGCCTCAGCCTTTAACGCTGCCTTACCTTCATTGCTTTTTGTGTGATGGCGGCTCATCAAACTGTCAAAGAAAAATTTGGACAATGGAACCGCCGATTCCAACTGTTGCTCAAAAGCCTCTTTGCCCAATTTGCGTACCAGAGTATCTGGATCTTCCCCATCAGGAAGAAACAGAAACTTCATTTCCACCCCATCTTTCAGATAGGGGAGGGCGTTTTCCAGTGCCCGCCAGGCTGCATCGCGTCCGGCGCGGTCACCATCGTAACAGCAGACTAGCTGGGGAGCGGCGCGGAATAGCAATTGAATATGCTCGGCAGTCGTTGCCGTACCCAAAGAGGCGACTGCATAGTCAATACCAAACTGCGCGAGAGCAACCACATCCATATAGCCCTCAACGATCATCAAGCGTTCAAGTTTGCGGTTAGCTTGCCTGGCCTGATAAAAACCATAGAGTTCATGGCCTTTGTGGAAAATTCGGGTCTCCGGGCTGTTCAGGTACTTCGGGCCGCCATCGCCCATGACTCTGCCACCAAAGCCTACCACCCGGCCTCGACGGTCGCGGATCGGAAACATAATCCGGTCACGGAAAAAGTCGAAGCGGCGACGCTGCTCGTTTTCACTGATCACTTTTAAATCGAGCAGCTGTTGCTGCAAAGCTGGCGTGCGGCCAAAGGTTTTCAGCGCAGCATCCCAGTCAGACGGGGCGTAGCCTATATTAAATTGCTTGACGATATCTCCGGACAAGCCGCGCTGCTTGAGATAATCAATGGCTTGTGAGCCGTTGCTATGATGCTTGAGCTGATGGACAAAAAAGCGTGCGACCTTCTCCATCAGTTCATAGTCATTTTCCTGCTGTTGGCGTTTTTCTTTGCTTTGCTGGGGAGAATTGCCCTGCTCTCGGGGCACTTCTACACCTTGATAGCGAGCCAGTTCTTCAATGGCCTCGGGGAATTCCAGCCTGTCATATTCCATCAGGAATGAAATGGCGTTGCCATGGGCGCCACAGCCAAAGCAATGATAAAACTGCTTGTCCTGACTGACAGTAAAAGAGGGACTCTTTTCGTTATGAAAGGGGCAACAGGCCTGATAGTTTCGACCGGCTTTTTTCAGACGCACACGGCTGTCTACCAACTCGACAATATCGGTACGTGCCAGAAGGTCATCAATGAAGTCGCGCGGGATCAGTCCTGCCATAACTGCCGATATTCACTTATTAAGAAAAGGATGATGCCACAAAGATAAAAAAGGGTCAGTGACAATTCACTGACCCTGATAATCAGATGGGAAAACTTTAGCCGAGCTTAGCTTTAATTTTGCCGCTTAGCTGTCCCATGTCAGTGCGACCTTGAACCTGAGGTTTCAGCCAGGCCATCACTTTACCCATATCCTGCATACCAGCCGCGCCGGTTTCTTGCATCGCTTGGCCGATAAGTGCTTCTAGTTCCGTTTCGGTCAGGGCCTGAGGCAAAAAATCCTGCAACACGACCATTTCCGCAGCTTCCTGGTCGGCCAAATCCTGGCGCCCGGCTGCTTCAAATTGTGCGTGGGCATCTTTGCGCTGCTTGAGCATTTTAGTCAGGATTGCGATGGCATCAGATTCGGATACCGCTTCGCGGGTGTCGACTTCTTTTTGCTTAACCTCGGCAAGCGCCATACGAATGGTGCCCAGACGTATTTTATCTTTGGCACGCATGGCGTCTTTTTGGGCTTCTTTCAGGCGTTCAATCAGACTCATGGACTTACTCGTTATGCAAATTAAAAAGGCGCTTAGCGCGCCTTTTTGGGGGAGATCTTAGTAAAGCTTGATACGGCGTGCGTTCTCGCGAGCCAGCTTTTTCAGGTGACGCTTTTTAGCAGCTGCTTTTTTGCGCTTGCGTTCCCAAGTTGGCTTTTCAAAGAACTCACGACGACGAACCTCAGACAGAACTCCAGCCTTTTCACAAGAACGCTTGAAACGGCGCAGAGCTACATCAAACGGCTCGTTTTCTTTAACTTTAACAATCGGCATTAAAATCTCACCTCAAAAATAAGTGCTTGTTACCAGCTCGAATTATAACCGGCATGGTTAAAAATGGTGCGGAATTTTAATCATATCCGAGACGAAAGTAAAGGCCGGGGGAAGTTTTAATTATAAAATAGGGCGAACATTGCTTATACCCATATACAAACCACACTGCCATGGAGAATTCTGCCCCGACAAGGTAAAATCCGCCGCCATAATAGCAGATAAAGTGAAGAGTATGCGGATCCTGGGTATCGAGACCTCTTGTGACGAGACTGGCATTGCCATCTATGATGACAAACTGGGCTTATTGTCCCATGAACTTTACAGCCAGGTAAAACTTCATGCCGATTATGGTGGTGTGGTACCTGAACTGGCATCCAGGGATCATGTTCGCAAAATCATTCCGCTGATTAAAAAAGCCTTAGTGGATGCCGATACCACGGCCGAACAACTTGACGGTGTGGCCTTTACCCAAGGACCCGGCTTGGCTGGCGCTTTACTGGTTGGCTCCTCTGTTGGCCGCAGTTTGGCCTATGCCTGGAATATTCCCGCAGTGGGTGTTCACCATATGGAAGGCCATTTGCTGGCCCCCATGCTGGATGATCCCTCTCCCGAATTTCCCTTTGTGGCCCTGTTGGTGTCTGGCGGTCACACCATGTTAGTGCGGGTGGACGGCATAGGTCGCTATGAAATGCTTGGCGAATCGCTGGATGATGCGGCCGGTGAAGCTTTCGACAAGACGGCAAAGTTACTGGGGCTGGATTATCCGGGCGGCCCTTTACTGGCAAAGCTTGCTGAGGGCGGTGTGCCTGGTCGTTTTGTATTTCCGCGCCCGATGACAGACAGGCCAGGGTTGGACTTTAGTTTTAGCGGTCTAAAAACCTTTGCTGCCAACACTATCCGTGATCAGGGGGATGATCAGCAAACCAAGGCAGATATCGCCCGTGCGTTCCAAACCGCGGTAGTGGAAACTTTAGTGATTAAGTGTCGCCGGGCCCTGGAACAGACGGGGCTTAACCGCCTGGTGATTGCTGGCGGAGTGAGTGCCAATAAATCTCTTCGTGAAGCGCTGCAAACTATGATGCAGAAGAATAAAGGCGAGGTGTATTACCCCCGTCTGGAATTTTGCACGGATAACGGTGCCATGATTGCCTATGCTGGGATGCAAAGATTAAAAGCAGGCCAACATGAAGAGTTGAACGCCAAGGCCAAGCCCCGCTGGCCGCTGGAATCATTGCCGCCAGTTTGATAAATCCTTTCTTTTACTTTGCTGTTGCTGGCGCAATTGAAAGTTGCGTCAGCTAACTACCTGAGTGTTATTCCAGGGTTTTTCCCTTATCCCAAATTCGCCCTTCTTCGCCCTTAAACAAACGCACAATATTGCTGCGATGGCGGGCGATAATCAGAATTGACAGCATAGTCACAGGAATACTGTATTGAGGTTTTATAAACCAGGTAAAAACTGGTGCCAACCCGACAGTAATCAAAGCTGCCAGGGAGGAATAACCTGTAATGAAGACAGTGGCAATCCAGGTAGCGATTAGTAAGCCGGATAGGTCCAACCCGATCGGCAACATGGTGCCCAAGGCGGTAGCAACAGCTTTGCCACCGTTAAAACCAAAAAACAGGGGATAGATGTGTCCCAGACAGGCAGCAATGGCAATAAATCCCAAATACAGGGGCTCGATGCCAAGAAAATAGCTGCCCCAGACTGGAATGGTGCCTTTAAGTACATCACAAAGTAAGGTTAACAAGGCCGGAAAACGCCCACCTATTCGGTACACGTTGGTGGTGCCTGGATTGCCGGAACCTTTTGTTCTGGGGTCAGGCAGACCGAACACCTTGCAAATCAGCACCGCACTGGAAATTGAGCCTGCCAGGTAGGCGGCCGCTATCATAAGTAAGGTTAATGCTGTCATTTGCTTTGTGTGATCCCTTGTGTAAACTTGCCCGCCAATGCAACGTGCCCTGTTCTGGCGGTTAGATGCCCGCCCTGTATAGGCAAGCGTTTGCTCCGTACTTTGGGTAGATTACCCGAAATAGGCAGTTATCTCACCATTTCTACTGGCCTGACGTGTTATGGACAAAATTTATATTGAAGGGCTGCGCCTGGAATCGTTAATTGGTGTTTACGATTGGGAGCGTACAGCCCCCCGGCCATTACTGGTTGATTTATGTATGCACTGTGATCTCAGTCGTGCTGCGCAAACCGATAATGTCACAGACACCATAGATTATGCCCTGGTGGCTGAAAGCCTGGAGCGTGTAGCAGAAAAAAGCAGTTTCGAATTACTGGAAGCCCTGGCATCTGCCATGTTGGACGCTTTGTTTGCTGAGTTTGACGTGCAGGAAGCCACATTAAAACTGAGTAAACCCGATATTTTAGCCAATGCCCAGAATGTGGCTGTGCAGCTAACCCGGGGTCGTCCCTAGATGGCGCAGATTTTTATTAGCCTGGGTAGCAATGTCGAACGTGAAAAGCATACCTACTCAGGATTGGATGCTTTGCATCATACCTTTGGTGATTTGCAGCTATCCAGCTTATATGAAAGTGAGGCGGTTGGCTTTGCTGGTAGTGCTTTCTTCAATATGGTGATCTGTGCCTATACCCAGTTATCGGTGGAAGAGGTTGTGAATCATCTCAAAGCCATTGAACGGCAAAACGGCCGGCTGCAGGGTGACAAGAAGTTTGCCCCCCGCACGCTGGACCTGGATTTACTACTTTATGATGATCTTGTGCTGAGCAATCCGGTAGAATTGCCGCGCGCAGAGGTCTTGTACAATGCCTTCGTGTTGTGGCCCTTGGCTGAGCTGGTGCCGAAAAAATTGCACCCGGTAACACAAATCTCCTATGAGCAACTGTGGCAGGACTATAACAAGGACAGCCAGAAGCTATGGAAAGTCGATTTTAACTGGAAACCCTCACTATGACGCTAATTGAAATTATCGTACTGGCCCTAATCCAGGGCATTACCGAATTTTTACCTATTTCAAGTTCAGGCCATCTGATTTTGCCCTCGGCGTTGTTCGGCTGGGATAACCAGGGCTTAGCTTTTGATGTTGCCGTGCATGTCGGCAGTTTGTTGGCGGTGGTATTGTATTTTCGGGAAGATATACTGCGATTGATCAATGCCTGGTTGACGTCGGTGTTCAAAGGGCAGCACAGCGAACATAGCCGTTTAGCCTGGTGGGTTATAGTCGCCACAATTCCGGCTGTCATTTTGGGTTTTGCGTTTAAATCTGCTATCGAAGTGTACTCACGTTCCGCACTGGTCATTGCGGTAACCACCATAATCTTCGGCTTACTGCTTTGGTATGCCGATGCCAAAGCCAAACAACACAAGAATATTTTTCAGCTTAGCTGGAAAAGCGCCTTGTTTGTCGGTTTTGCTCAGGCGCTGGCAATTATTCCTGGTACTTCACGGTCTGGTATTACGATGACCGCTGGTCTGATGGCTGGCCTGGATAGGGAAAGTGCAGCACGATTTTCGTTTTTACTGTCTATTCCCACTATTTTGGGCGCTGGCCTTTTGGTATCACTGGATTTAGCCGCCAGTGAGCACCCTGTTGATTGGCAGGCCATGCTGTATGGCGCACTGTTTTCTTTTGTCAGTGCCTATCTGTGCATTAAGTTATTCCTGACCTGGATTTCCCGCATTGGCATGTTGCCCTTTGTTATCTATCGCCTGATATTGGGTGTGGTATTGTTAGTTTTCGTGTTTAGTTAATTGCCGGGGCGCTACTATGTCTGACACCTTATTTACCAAGATCATTAATCGTGAAATTCCAGCCGAGATTATATACGAGGATGAGTTGTCTCTAGCCTTTAAGGACATTAATCCCCAGGCACCGGTGCATTTTCTGGTGATTCCCAAAAAGCCGATTGCCACGATTAACGACATAGAGTCTGAAGATCGTGAGTTGATTGGCCATTTGTACCTGGTTGCCGGCACGCTGGCTAGCGAAATGGGCTTCGCTGAGGACGGTTATCGCGCAGTAATGAACTGCAATCCACACGGTGGACAGACAGTTTATCACCTGCATTTGCACGTATTGGCTGGCAAGCCCTTAGGGTGGCCACCTTATCAGGATAAGTTGAAAACGGCGTAAGGCTAAGATGCTAAGAGACCAGACGGTCTCTTAGCACGCTCCATCCAGTGATTAAAGACCCAGAACCTCTTTACCTTGCTTAAAGGTAATATCCACTGGAATGTTTGCGCGGGTCAGACGCGCAAGGTCTTCTGCTAACTGCGGCTTAATTATGCCTTTGTCAGCCACCAAAGCATTGACCCCAGCATAATCTCCATCGCCTTGCAGAGTCAGGATTCGGTTAGAAAGGGCATCAATGGCCTGAGCCATCTTGGCCATGTCCACCTTATATAAGCCTTGCTCGTCACGGGCAAAGGCGCCGTGCTCAGCAAAGAAGTTAAAGCGGATCATATTGGCCTTGCCATGAGCGCTGGAGGCGCCAAAACGGACACTGCGGAAGATGCCAGCCATAAACGTAACATAGTAGTCTTCCAGGGTGCCTTCAGTGATTTCGCCCTTTTCAAGCAGTTGCTGAACCATATACAGGCCAAGAATATCGGCCTTGCCTTCTTCCAGCGCTGAGGCGTGTTCCTTTAAAGCCTGACGGACAGTGCCGTTGCCATCCAAGGTGTTTTTGATACCCAGTCCATGCGCTACTTCGTGGAACATGGTATTGGCAAAGAAGGCATCAAAGGTGATGTGTTTGCGCTGTTCAGGCACTATTAACTGGTCGGCAATAGGAACCAGGATGTTGTCGAATTTGGCTTGCATGGCGTTTTTCAACTGCAAACGACGGGTACCTTTTTCTAACTGTACCTGTTCATCGTTGGGTAAGTTGATGGCAATGGTTTTACTGCCCGCATTGGAGTGTCCGGCGTAGTAAATCACATCGTAGGCGTTAAGATCAGCATCTGAGCCTGGCATTTCCTGTTTGTAGGCATCCTCTACCGGTAAACCTTTTTGTAACTCAGGCAAAAACGCTGCGTATTTGGCCAGCTTCTCGCTCCAAGCCAAGTCTTTGATTAGCACATATGCTTCAAAGGCCGCACGATAGCCGTAGAGTTGATCCTCATAGGTTTCAATTGGGCCTAAAACCAACTCAATGGGATTGGTTTTCATGTCCATCCAGGCCATGTCCGAGGGCTGGTAATCGTCGCTGAGCAAGGCATCCGCGCGCATTGTCAGATACTGGGCAAATTCCGTATTGTCTGCCAGCGCTGAGGCTTTACGCAGCAAGTCCGCTGCTGCAGTTAACTCAGCCTGATAGTATTTTGAGTAAGGGACCGAACTCAGTTTGCCCTGGGCATCGCGCACCACCACCGAATACAGGCCTTGCTTGTCGGCAAATTCCGCCGCTTCAAACTCGGCCTTTGTCATATCTTCAGGGTAAAACTGTGCGCCCAGCGGCTTTTCGTTGACGTCAGTTAAAAATGCCTTGTCACCATCTAATCTGTCCCAGGGACCATAATTGATGTCGGCAAACTTACGTACCTTGGTATTCTCTATGGCGGCAAGAAAGCTGTCTTTATCGCCACCGAAGGCTTGCTTCCAGAACAAGTCGTCCATGATCTCGGCTGCGTCAATCAACAGCCCTAACATCTGCTTTTGACGAGCAGACAGGTGGGAAATGTCACTGGTGAGGTCAACCGGATAATAAATATCCAGTCTGGATTCCAGTCCCTGCTTTAATATCGGCCCCTTTGCAATGGCAGGGACTTGCTCTGTGACTTGTTGTTGTGCCGGTTGAGAACAGCCAAGCAGTACACCTGATGCCATGGCTAGAGATAAGGTTAGTTTTGAGAGTTTCATGGTATTCCTGTCGCTTTCTATTTTAAATATTGGGGGAGGTGAAACACTATTGCGTCCAATATAGTACTGCATCTCGGTCATGCTGCACATGCCCTTACAATACTGGGCTTTTCAGGTACATTCCTTTTACTTTTCCATAAATTAGATGATACTTAAGGCGACCTTTGGAGAACCCCGTATATTCTCTATGGTTAATCTCTTGCCTAAAAACCACCGCTTTATAAGGTTGGAATATGTCCACAGAAAACGCCTTGCTCACCATACTGGTTGAGAAAATTAATAATGATACTTTAGTGCTGCCTACCTTGCCGGCGATTGCACTCAAGGTACGTCGTACCGCTGATGATCCTGACGTCAACTTGAATAAAATGGCTGATGTTATCGGACAGGATCCGGCACTTAGCGCGCGAATTATCAAAATTTCCAACAGTGCCTACATGGGTAGGACTGTCAAAGTTGAAACTATTCATCAAGCGGTTACCCGTATTGGATTAAGACAAGTTAAAAACATTGCTACTGCGCTGGCGATGGAACAATTGTTCGTGTCAAAAAATCAAATTGTGCATGAGCACATTAATCAGGTGTGGCAGCAAACCATAGAAGTGGTGGCCAATGCCATGGCCGCGTTGCAGTTACATACCGAGAAAACCAAGCAGAAGCGTTTGAATCTGGACATCATGACTTTGGCCGCATTGGTACACAATATCGGTGTGTTGCCCATTTTTACGGAAGCGGAACGCCATGATGACGTCTTTGCCAATCCTACCTTTCTATCTGTGGCTGTGCAGAAGTTGTCGGGACGTATTGGCGGTGTGATCCTAAGGGAATGGGGGTTCCATGATGAGCTGGTTGAGGTGGCAGAGAACTGGCGGAATTTGAGTTACATGCCTGAGTCTCTTACTTATCTGGACTTTGTCCGTTTGGGGGCTGCACTTAGCGGCCTGATGGGCAGTCAAAAAGATGGTGTGATGAACATTACGCAGCAAAAAGGCCTATTTGAGGATCTCTCTGCTTTGGACGGAGATGAATTTAAGACCATGCGTGATAATGCCAGGATGATTTTCCAATAAAAGGGCTGAAGCTGGGCGCTTCAGCCCCGCTAATATTAGTTTTGCTCGGCCAGGCCAAACGCCTGGTCGAGTACTTCCACTAATTTAACAACTTCTGCTGACATCAGGCAAAAGTCTGCGTCTAATCTGGCCAATTGCTGATCTTTAGGAATATCTTCGTTCTGTTCGCGCAGCACGTCACTGAACTTAACGCGTTTAACTGTCAGATCTTCCTGCAGCAATGCGGTCATACGCTCATCCCACTCTAGTGCAATTTTTTGCACGAGTTTACCGCTTTGTAAATGCAGTTGGATCTCTTCTGCATCCAATGGTTGGTTTTTACAACGAATGATCGCACCGTCTTCATTCGGTGACTTCAGTTCGGCTTCTTCCAGCAGTGAAAAGCCGGTAGGCATGGCTTCACCCTTTAACCAGTTGGTTAAGTCTGGAGACAAGCTGCGTCGGCACAATGGTACAACTGGCAAGGAACCCATGGTTTTGCGCAAATGCGCCAGAAAGACTTCGGCTTTGCCATCTGCAGAAGCATCAACTACCACCAGATTGTCCTTAGCCGAGATAAAACCGAAAGTGTAGCTGTCCCGGGTAAAGGCTTTTGGCAGCAGTTGGTGGGTAATCTCTTGCTTGAGTTCCTGCTTGGCTTTCTTACCAACCGGGGCGCCTGTATCGCGTTCAATTTTTTCTACGCGCTCTTCAAGCTCAGCAGCAACGACTGCGCCTGGCAGGATACGTTCCTGCTTTTTCAGGCAAAGTAATATTCTGCCATCTGCAGCCTGTACCAGGCTGGCACCTTGCTTCAGGGGGGAAGTCCAGCCCATGCTGGCAATATCCTGATTGCCACAGGGACGAAATGCCGCCTGACTTAATTGATCATGCAAGTCTTCCGGGTTGATATCCAAAGACTGGGTAAGTGAATAGATTTTAAGATTTTTAAACCACATGGACCCGTTCCACTACATTTGAAAGGGCGCAGGGTATCAGGCTTTAGTAAAGATGTCAGTGACCAATAGCCGCTTAGGCGTCTCGTCTGAGTGGGAAGTGAATATCGTAACGTAATCCGCGGCCTTCCTCTGATTGGGCTTCAATTTGACCATGCAGGGCCTGAGTAACCAGGTTATACATGATGTGCGTGCCCAAGCCGCTGCCACCACGACCACGGCGGGTGGTAAAGAAAGCTTCAAACAGTTTGTTCAGCAGTTGCGGTGATAAGCCTTTGCCATCGTCTTGATATTCAATTCTGACCTGCTCATCCTGACTGCTAACCCGGATTTTTATGGTCCCCGCCTTTTTGTTTTCAAACCCATGGATCAGCGAGTTCATAATCATGTTGGTAAATATTTGGGCAATCACCCCAGGGGCACAACGTACCTGCAAATTGTCTGGGCATTCTACCTCTATCTTGTGCTGGGTCTTCTTTAAGTTTGGTGCCAGCGATTGAATAATTTCTTGCAGGTATTCACCCAAGTCGAAATCTCGCTCCGCCTCACTGGTTTGGTCAACGGCAACCTGCTTGAAGCTGGCAATTAATTCAGAGGCACGATTTAGGTTAGTCAGCAGCAAGGTCGCTGTTTGCTGCCCTTCGTTGAGGAAGGTCGCCATGGTTTTAGCGGTCAGGCTTTTTTCATCGAAGGCCTGTTGTAATCCTTTCAGTCGCTCTTGCAGGAAGCTAGCCGCTGTAACACCCACGCCCAGCGGCGTGTTTACATCATGGGCTATACCGGCGACCAGACCACCAAGTGACGCCATGCGCTCAGATTCCACCAACTGATCTTTGGCCATTTGCAGGGTTTTCATGGATTCAGCCAGCTCAGCGTTTTTCTTCAGCAGCTCTTCCTCAACCTTTCGACGGTTCTCGTTTTCAAGTTTCAGCTCGCGCTGATTGGCCATTAATTCGTCTTTTTGCTGCTCCAAATCCAGCATTATCTTACTTAAGGACGCGGTCTTACGGGCCACTTCCTGTTCCAGAGACAGATTGTGTTCATCCAATTTGAGGTTGGCGGTGCGTAGCTCATCCTGAGTGTGGTTAAGCTTGTCCTGAAAACGAATTAGGTCATCTACCAGTTGGTTGTAAGCATCTTGCAATACTTTCAGTTCGTTCTCTTCACTGAGACGGGCATGCAGTTTGGACTGCTCCAATCGGTTAATATCAAATTTGCTGATTTGTTCCGTCAGTTCTGACAATGGGTCGGTAAGCATGCGTCGAAAGGCGTTTAGGAACAAAAAGATCAGAAAGGCAGTTTTAATAAAGGCATTGCCGATCAGAAAGAAAATGCCGACTTCAATACGACCAAAGATAATCTCAAAACTGGAATACAGGGTGACATCGCCAACCTGTGAGGTCCGCCCGGAAAACTCGAAGATCAACGGAAAGCTGTAACCGAAAGTACCGCCTGCATGGTCACGCATAATGCCGGTTGTCACAGGATCCATGGGTTGCTTATTGGTGCGGCCTAAATCTGCAATATAGTTGGCATTCTCATCACGAATTTGTACACCGTCGACGATGGGAAGTTCCATCAAACCTTCGGCAATGGAGACCGCCTGAGGTGTGTTCAACTCCCAAATAGCGCGGGTTAGGCTGGTGCTGAAGGTGTTTTTTAGGGTCTGAAGTTCACTCTCAATATGATTCTTGGCATTGAGGTATTCAGTGAAAATTTGGCCGAGGGTAACAATCAGGGTAAGAATAAAATAGACGGAGAGTACGCGGGTTAACAGCTTCTTTGATAGTCCTGTTTTAACCTTCGACATTGAATTTAGTCCGCTTCATCAATCCATCCCAGTTAGACCAAGAATATGCGTAAAGTTGATATTAGACAAGCGTTTAGAAAGGCATAACAAGGAAAGCTCAATTAGTCATAAAGGAACATGTTGCCAGTATTGGGTGTATGCATTGCCTGTATATGCACCATCTGAATCGCACTGGGCTGGCTTTTGCGAGCTGCAAAAATTATGATTCGAAGAGTTAAACAAGGGTGGTAGCGTCAGGCTGTCAATCAGCTTTAATAAAACTGTCACAGAATCAACCAATAATTGCGGGCGTTTTCATGAAGAAGGTTAAAACCATGTCAAAAAGAGTCTTGCTGGTGGAAGACGAATCGCCCATTCGTGAGATGGTCAAATTTGTGCTGGAGCAATCCGGCTTTGAGACCATTGAAGCGGAAGATTACGATGTGGCGTTGGAAATGGTCAAAGAGCCCTATCCAGATCTGATTTTGCTGGATTGGATGCTGCCAGGAGGCAGTGGGGTGCAGTTGGCCAAAAAGTTAAAGCAACACGAACATACCCGTGAAATCCCTATTATTATGCTGACTGCTCGAGGTGAGGAAGACGATAAAGTGCGAGGGTTGGATGCTGGTGCAGACGACTATGTGACTAAGCCCTTTTCGCCTAAAGAATTGGTTGCTCGCATGAAAGCCGTTATCCGCAGGGTCACGCCTACCTCAGGTGATGAACCTATAGAGTTTAATGGATTGATACTGGATCCCATCTCGCACCGCGTTACTGCTAAGGAAGAGCCGCTGGATATGGGTCCAACAGAATTTAAACTGTTGCACTTCTTCATGACCCACAGTGAAAGGGTATACAGCCGTGAACAACTGCTGGACAATGTGTGGGGCACCAATGTGTATGTGGAAGACCGCACAGTTGACGTGCATATTCGCCGTTTACGTAAGGCGATATCCAAACATAATCATGATGCTATGATCCAAACCGTGAGGGGCGCAGGATATCGCTTCTCGGCAAAAGTTTAGCATGTAAGGAGGCGCGCCGGCGCAATGTATTATCCCTTCTCCTGGTGGAAAATTCTTGGCCGATTAGTTGTTTACTTTCTGCTTGCTGTGGTGGTGGGTGTTTATCTGGATAACCTGGCTATTTGTATTGCTGCTGCGGCAACCTTGTTGCTGGTGCAGCATTACTGGAACCTCTACCGCCTGAATCGGTGGTTATGGCACAGCAAAAAAATGACGCCGCCCAAGACTGCCGGGATATGGGAGCACGTGTATGAAGGTATTTATTATCTTCAGCGCCGTAACCGTAACAAGCGAAAAGAGCTTGGCGCTCTGGTCAAACGTTTCAGGGAAGGGGCGGAAGCCTTGCCTGATGCGGCAGTAGTGGTGGATGCCAATGCCTGTATTGCCTGGTGTAACCGTCTTGCCCGAATTGAGTTGGGATTACGCTGGCCAGAGGATGCCGGGCGACGGGTTGACAACCTGATTCGCCATCCTCAGTTTATTGAATTTTTCCATCAGGGTAATTTCGACTATCCAATCGAAGTCACTTCACCCACTAATATCGACAAGATCCTTGAATACCGCGTGATGCCTTACGGTGAAAAGCATTTGCTGTTAATAGCGCGGGACGTTACCAGAGTGACCCAGCTTGAAGAAATGCGAAAGGACTTTGTGGCCAATGTGTCCCACGAACTTCGCACACCACTGACAGTGCTCAATGGTTATCTGGAAATGTTTAATGCCGACCCGCAGGCCTATCCTCCGGCATTTATGCATAAAGCCTTTGGTGAAATGACCTCACAAACCCGCCGAATGCAAAGTTTGATTGAACAGTTGCTGATCCTTTCGCGTATCGAGGCCAGTGCTGAAAGGGTGTATGAGAAGATAGTGGATGTGCCGCAAATTTTGGCTGCTATTCAAAGTGAAGCGTCGGCACTTAATCAGGAAAAACGACACGATATTCAGTTCTCTGTCGATACGCAGTTGCGCGTATTCGGTATAGAAACTGAGCTTCGCAGTGCGTTTTCCAACCTGATTTTTAACGCAATTCACTATACCCCAGCCAAAGGCAAGATTGTTGTGGGCTGGCGTTTGCGTGACAAAACCGCAGAGTTTTATGTACAAGACAATGGCGAGGGGATAGCCGAGAAGCATCTTACCAGATTGACCGAGCGATTTTACCGGGTGGATAAAGCGCGGTCGCGCAAAACCGGTGGCTCAGGCTTGGGTCTTGCCATAGTGAAGCACGTTCTGACCCATCACAATTCTAAGCTGGAGATCGACAGTGAAGTGGGTAAGGGCAGTTGCTTCTCTTTTCGTTTTTCAACCGAGCTTACCGTGGTAAACAGTCATGCCAATAGCCAGAGTTAGTGCCTTTTTACTGCTGCTGGCAAGTTTTAGCATGCCGTCAGTCAGCGCAGAAGATTACCAAAAACAGCCTGGTGTATCGGGTACTGTGACCTCAGTGGGGTCAGATACCCTGGGCAATCTGATGACCTTCTGGGCAGAGGAATTTAAACGCTATTACCCACATGTGGCATTTCAGATCCAGGCATCAGGTTCTTCCACCGCACCGGCTGCGCTTACCGAAGGTACGGCCAATGTCGGCCCAATGAGTCGGGAATTAAAAGAAAGTGAAATTGCCTATTTCAGCAAATTACATGGATATCAGCCAACAGTTCTGAAGGTGGCTATCGATGCCATTGCCCTGTTTGTCGATTTACACAACCCGGTGGAAGGACTTAATTTACAGGAGATCGACGGCATATTCTCCGTTACCCGTTATTGTGGTGCGGCACAACCTATCACTTATTGGCACCAACTTGGGTTACCTGAAAGTTGGCAGAATAAGAGAATTCGTCTGTTTGGTCGAAATTCAGTGTCAGGAACCTATGGTTTGTTTAAAGCTGAAGCGCTTTGCCAAGGCGATTTTCTGGCCACGGTCAACGAACAGCCGGGGTCTGCCTCTGTTGTGCAGTCTGTTGCTTATTCTGATGGGGCATTGGGATACGCCGGATTTGGTTATAAAACGGCTGGGGTTCGGGCTCTTTCTATCGCCAGGGAAGGCAAGCAATATATTGCCCCGAGTATGGAAAATATTGCCTCGGGGGACTACCCACTATCGCGTTTTTTGTATCTGGTGGTGAACAAAGCGCCTGATCAGCCACTGCCATTACTGGAGCGGGAGTTTATCCGCTTTATCCTGTCTCCAGCCGGACAAGATTTAGTCCGTCGGGATGGCTTTATTCCGGTTCCCGACGCGCTAATCCGCCAGCAGTTACGCCTTATCAGTGTGGATATCGAGTAAGCTTTTGTCCTGTCAATCTGTTTGGCATCTTCTAAGCTTGGTCTTATATCGCGCCTGGTGCTGACGAAGTCAATATCAGAAAAACAAACAGCCCCGGCGTCCTTGAAAAAATCAATATAAACGCCACAGCATAAAGAATGTAGTGCTAAACATGGAAAAGGAGGCTGTATGCCATCACACTACGCCCAGGCCGTCAGGTTGGAATTTGAGGGCCAAGAGTATCGTTACTATCCCTTCACTATGCTGGCTGAGCAGCATTCAATATCCCGATTGCCTTTCAGTCTGAAAATCCTGCTGGAAAACCTGTTACGCCATGCTGACCAGGATTTTGTCAGCGATGAGGATATTCTGGCGCTGGTAAACTGGCAGCCAAAGCAGGAGCCAGACAAAGAAATCGCGTTTGTACCGGCCAGAGTGTTGTTACAGGATTTCACAGGCGTACCGGCTATTGTCGATCTTGCCGCCATGCGTGATGCCATGCAGGAGCTGGGGCAAGATGCGTCGCGTATCAATCCACTTTCGCCGGTAGAATTGGTTATCGACCACTCTGTGATGGTGGACGAGTATGGCACCCAGGATGCCTTTGTACGTAATACTGAAATTGAGATGCAACGCAACAAGGAGCGTTATCAGTTTCTGCGCTGGGGTCAGCAGGCGTTTAATAATTTCCGTGTGGTGCCGCCTGGCACCGGTATTGTTCATCAGGTTAATCTGGAATATCTGGCCAGAGTGGTGTTTGCGCAGGATGATACCCTGTATCCCGACACATTGGTGGGTACAGACTCCCACACTACCATGATCAATGGTCTTGGTGTGCTTGGCTGGGGAGTCGGGGGCATTGAAGCCGAAGCCGCTATGTTGGGCCAGCCGGTCAGTATGCTGATCCCTCAGGTGGTCGGAGTAAAACTTAGCGGTGAAATGCCCCAGGGTATTACCGCAACAGATTTGGTACTGACCGTTACAGAACAGTTGCGCAAACTGGGCGTGGTGGGCAAGTTTGTCGAATTTTTTGGGCCGGGATTAAGCCAGTTGAGTCTGGCAGACAGAGCAACTATCGCCAATATGGCCCCTGAATACGGGGCAACCTGCGGATTGTTTCCGGTGGACGAGGAGACCTTGGCATATTTACGCCTGACCGGGCGCAGCGAGCATCAGATTGGACTGATTAAAGCCTATATGCAGGCGATGGGGTTATGGCATGACGCAAACGCCGCTGAAGCCGAGTATTCAGACTTACTGGAACTGGATTTATCCAGTCTTGAGCCTTCTATAGCCGGTCCCAAACGTCCTCAGGACAGATTAGCCCTGGGTAATGCTAAGTCGGCTTTTACTGCGATGATGGCCGAGCATAGTGAGGAACTGGCCCAGCGTATTGCTACCTTTGACGCCGAGGGCGGTGGTGCCGCTTCGGGGCAGTCGTCGCTGGCTGAACAAGGCCAGGCCAGGGTTAGCTACAAGGATCAGCAGTTTGATCTTAAGCATGGCGATGTGGTGATAGCGGCTATCACCAGCTGTACTAATACCTCCAACCCGGCGGTGCTGATTGCTGCAGGGTTACTGGCCCGCCATGCCAGGGAATTAGGCCTTAACAGTAAACCCTGGGTGAAAACCAGCCTGGCGCCGGGATCGCAGGTGGTCACTGATTATCTTGAACGGGCCGGGTTGCTGGATGATTTACAGGCTCTGGGTTTTTATCTGGTGGGGTATGGTTGTACTACCTGTATCGGCAATGCCGGACCATTGCCACAGCCAATTGGTGAAGCGGTCAAACAGGCCAAGCTGCTGGTTTGCTCTGTGTTATCGGGAAATCGTAATTTCGAAGGCCGTATTCACCCAGATGTGCAGGCCAATTATCTGGCCTCACCACCGCTGGTCGTGGCGTATGCTATTGCCGGCAGTATGAATATTGATTTGCTCAAAGAGCCCATAGGTCAGGATCGCCAGGGGCGGGATGTGTTTCTGGCCGATATCTGGCCAAGCAGTGAGGAGATCCAGCAGGCGATTCATGCCAATGTCAAAGCAGAGAACTTTAAAAGCAAGTATGCGGATGTATTTAAGGGCGATGCCAATTGGCGCAGTTTGCCGGTGCCCCAAAGCGATCGCTATGCCTGGCCGGATTCAAGCTATGTACGTAAGCCCATTTTTTTTGCCGGGCTGACCCATAAGCCCTCTGCCATCGAAACCATTAAAGACGCCAGGTGCCTGGTCAAGGTAGGAGACAGTATTACTACCGATCATATTTCGCCGGCCGGTTCCATCAAACCCGACAGCCCGGCTGGGAAATACCTGCAAGCGCAGGGGATCAAGCCGGTGGACTTTAATTCTTATGGTTCCCGTCGCGGCAATCACGAAGTGATGATGCGCGGTACTTTTGCCAATGTGAGGTTAAAAAACCAGTTGGCACCGGGTAGCGAGGGCAGTGTCACTTGCTACTTTCCTGACAACAAGCAAATGTCAATTTACGACGCAGCTATGGCTTATCAGACCGCAGGTACGCCATTGATGGTGCTGGCAGGCCAGGAATATGGCACAGGTTCTTCCCGTGACTGGGCAGCCAAAGGGCCGATGTTACTAGGGGTTAAGCTGGTAATTGCGCAAAGTTATGAGCGTATCCACCGTTCCAACCTGGTGGGGATGGGGATTTTACCCTTGCAGTTTATGCCGGGGCAAAGTGCTGACTCTTTGGGGCTGACTGGTGAGGAATACTTCTCAGTGGATGAGATTGGCCCTGATACGCGAGAGGTGAATGTGAGTGTGCGCAGCAAGGATGGACAATCGCAAAGCTTTGTCGCCAAAGTACGTATTGATACCCCCAACGAGTTCCAGTATTACCTGCATGGCGGGATCCTGCCTTATGTGCTGAGAAATCTGGCAGTTAAGTAGACCTCATCTGTCAGGAAGCCAGTGCCGCCAGATGGCGGCACCTTTAGTCGTAATGACAAATTTTCGGCCATCGCTACGAAATCCAGGCCATTCAGACCCGTAACAAGGTAGAGTGGGCGCAGCCACTAATCAAGCGCAAGGGGGCAGACAAAACCTTCAGGCTTAAGGGCCAATACCGAACAGTCAGCCTGATGAAGTAGTTCTTCCGCGGTGTTGCCAATTAACATGCCCAGAATACCTTGACGGCTTATGGTGCCCATAATCAGTAAATCAATCTCATACTTATCCACTAAGCCTTTTATAACAGGTGTCGCAGGCTCATGTTCCAATAGAACTTTATCCATGAAACCGGTACAAGTTGTCACAGCACAGCCTGCTAATGTGCAGGTTTTAGAACCAGCACTGAACAGTCGGTAACCGACAGGATCTCTTCGGCAGTATTGCCGATTAAAAGCCCTTTCAGGCCGTGGCGGCTGACCGTCCCCATCACCAGTAAATCGATCTCATGTATCTGGCTTTGTGACGCAATCACATGGGCGGCATGCCCATGTACAACATGACGCTGTCCTGGCGGTAGTGGTTGCGAGAGATGTTCGCTGCAGTAGTTATCAGTGATGCTGACAAACTCGGCGCGCATATCCTTCATCATGGCTTCCATAACGTTGTCTTCCAATCCACCGCGCAGTTGCAGATAACCTTCGTTTTCCAGTTGCCAGGCTTGTACAACATGCAACTGCATATTCAATTGTTCACCCAGATACTGCGCTGACTGCAGGATATCCGGATTCATAGAGCGTCGGTTAGTTTCAAAACCGGTATCCGTGCTGAGATCAATGGCAGCCATAATTCGCCTGGGAGGCTGACGATTGCCAGAGCGCACAGCCAGCACGGGGCATGGGCACTTGCGGATTAGATGCAGCGCGGTGCTGCCGAAAAATGCCTGTTTGAGGCTTTGCCCATGGTGTGCATTGACAACCACTAAGTCTATTGCCGACTCTTTTACCCGAGCAATGACTTCTTCATGTGCTCGCCCTTCTGTGAGCTGGCTTTCAACGTCAATACCATGCTTGCGAAAGTCCGCTTCCAGGCTTTCCAGCTCGTTGCGCATTTGCTTGGTGATTTGGCCTTCAATATCACCCAGACTTTCCTGATACTTCTGCCAGATGGGATTAATCTCAGGGACGACATCCATCAGGGTGAGCTTTGCGTTACTGCTTTCGCACAGTTGCTTGACCTGGCGAATAGCGGCATCCTGGTTAATGGTGGGGTTGCTTAGAAACAGTATATGTTTAAGTTGTTGCATGATATTTATCCTGTATGCGCGGGGAACCCCCGGCTTTCCTTGTACAACATCATGAATAATTTCAGCCTGCGATTGCAATCCCTGATGCGATAAATAGGCTAATTATTGGTTATTAGAGGGCGCTCCTGGATGATTAACCAAGCCAATTTCCAGCAGCGGAGAGGCGTCAATCTGCTCAGCATCCATCATGTTGGCCAGACGCTGCATGGATGAGACCAGCAGGCTTTGCTCCCAGTCTTTGAGATCGTCAAAGCGACGGATGAAATGTTCCTGAAGCATCTTTGGGGCGGATTTCAGCGCTTTAGTGCCATTTTCGGTAAGGTATACGCCGACTTTTCGTTTGTCCTCAGTTGAGCGCTGACGAATGATGAGCTCGCGGCTTTGCAGACGGTCAAGAATGCTGGTGATAGTCGCAGGGCTTAGATTGGTATCATCTGCGATTTCTTTAACCATGGCGCCATCAAAGCGTGTAATGGCTCGCATTACCAGAAGTTGCGGGCCGGTTAAACCAACCTCCCGCTCAAGCTTTTTGGAATGAAGGTCGATGGCACGAATAACCTTACGCAAGGCAACCAATAGTTCATCATGTTTTTCCATTCGACCTCTCTAATCGCCATGCATTCATGTCAGTATGCTTGCTAGCTCAGCATTATCTCAGCATATGCAAAAAATGCATATGTTTCTGATATTGGTCGATAATGTCGCTAATCACGGCGTGTTTGGACCAGCCCATGATGCAGTAATCCTGTCCACCTTCGGATAGGTGCACTTCGGCTCGATAATACTTTTTATCTTCTTCCATTTCCAAAAAGGGGGCTTCTTGCCTGACAAACTGCGGTTGTAAATGCCCCCTGGGTAAAACGGCATAGGTAAAGTCCATTTCATTGCCATGGCTAACACGAAGCACAACTGCTGATTGCTCGTCACTTTCCACTCTGGCTTCAATTTGTTGGCTGTTAAGCTCTTGGGCCACGTCGTCCATAGCTGGTTTTACTACCTGCTGGATAAAACGGTTGACCCCCTCCCGACTGGGATAGTCGACGATATTGTGCAGTCTTTCCTGCCAGCCGCTGTTTGAGGCATTCACAACAGTGGGTGCTAAGGATAACGCGAGACTTTCTCGCTTATACACATCAACACGCAGCGCCTTTAACAGCCCGAGTATGGCAATTAACAATACGATAGAGAAAGGCAAGGCACTGACAATAGTCATAGTTTGCAGTGCCCCCAATCCCCCGGCGAGTAGCAGAATTATGGCTACTAAACCTTCTCCACCAGCCCAATATACTCGTTGCCACAAAGGCGTATCGTTACGCCCATGAGAGCAGAGCATGTCCACGACCAAGGAGCCTGAGTCGGCAGAGGTGACAAAAAATACAATAACCATCAAGGTGGCAATGACGGACAGCACAGATGAAAAAGGGAAATGGGATAAGAACGCAAATAAGGCGATGGAAACGTCTTTGTTAACCATATCTGCCAATTCTGTGATGCCCTGAACGTAGATCATTTCAATGGCGGAATTGCCGAAAAACGTCATCCACATGAGGGTAAAGCCTGAGGGGATTAGCAGTACTCCCATGACAAACTCACGAATGGTGCGCCCTCGGGAAATACGTGCGATAAACAACCCAACAAAAGGGGCCCAAGCAATCCACCAACCCCAGTAGAAAATGGTCCAACCTCCCAGCCAGTCGGTTTTTTGATAGGCAAACAGATTAAAAGTGTTTCTGACAATATCAGACAAATAAGCGCCGGTATTTTGCACAAAAGCTTGTAGTAGAAATACTGTGGGTCCCAGCAACAATACAAACAATAACAGCGCTGCGGCCAATAGCATATTCAGTTCAGATAAGCGTCGTATGCCTTTATCTAATCCTGTTACCACGGATACGACCGCCAGCAGAGTTACCCCGATAATCAGGATGACCTGAGTGCTGTCGCCAACAGGAACACCGAATAAGTAATTCAGCCCGGTGTTGACCTGCAATACCCCAAAGCCCAGTGATGTAGCTACACCAAACACGGTACCGATCACGGCAAATACATCCACAGCATGACCAAGCGGGCCATAAATACGTTCACCTATTAAAGGGTACAGGGCGGAGCGTAAAGTCAGTGGTAAGCCGTGTCGGTAGCTGAAAAAGGCCATGATCAAGGCCACTATGGCGTAAATAGCCCAGGCATGCAGACCCCAGTGAAAGAAGGTGAGTTTCATTGCTTCTCGTACTGCCTCTACCGAATTTGGTTCGGCAACAGGAGGCGATAAATAATGCATAACGGGCTCCGCCACGCCAAAAAACATCAGACCAATACCCATGCCGGCAGAAAACAGCATAGATAACCAGGTTAGCCTGGAGTAATCGGGCTTGGCATGATCGGGCCCCAAGCGAATCTCACCATAGCGAGATGCACCTAAATACACAGTGGTGACGAGAATAATGGCCACCACTAATACGTAAAACCAACTAGCATTGGTGACGATAAGTTTTTGTAAGCCAACAAATAACTCATCGGCTTGCTGGGGGAGTAACGCCGTGTAACTTAGCAGGAGAGTAATCAACAGAGTGGCTGAGTAAAAAACCGGAGGGTTAAGGCGGGCTGGGAGGTTATCGTCTGTCACTAAATACTCGGTGTTAATTAGTTTGAGAACAAATTATATTTTTTATTCTTTCTCAGATAAAGGTTGATTGCCAGTATGCTTTCTGCCTGAAAGGTAGCCATGAATACTATTGCGTAAGTGCTGGTCTTTATTTGAGGGCAAATTTTTTCTGATGGCGAGCGGACTGTTTTCCATCCCGTAAAAAAGGCGGCGTTTGAATCTGCAAAACTTACTGTTTATCAGCGGCTTGGTGTTGTTCAATATAGCTTTGAATAAAGCTGCGCAACTCCCTTGCTGCAGTGCTGTTGTGGTTTTCGCATAGTTCAATAAAGGTGTTACGCATCTCTTTGTCGATACGAATCAAAAGTTGGCTGTCCTTCTTTTTCTTCTTCTTGTCTTTGTTGGGCATGGGGCTGGAGGGTGAAGGACTGGTGGCAAAATTGTACCCAGCAACATGGTTATGTCAATTTTGTTACAGTGGGCAAAGAAGAGTGTTTTACAGAATTTCACTGGAAACTCTGTGGGTTAGGCGGCTAGACTAAGCCGGATTACAGCAAGGACACAACAGATGAAAAAGACAATATTGGCAGCACTTTGTTTACTGACCAGCCAAACCGTAATGGCCAATGGCGGCATGTACGGCCTGTTTAGTGCCGGTTATGCTGATGCCAGCCAAGGTCAGGCCGGTGATAAAGGCATCGGCTACAGTTTTGCAATGGGCTACGAGCTGGATAAGCAGTGGTTCGTTGAAGGTGGCTTTCAGCAGTTGATTGATGAGGACGGCGACGCGCCGGCACTTTCCAATCTTGGCTCAGAAGATAGCAGCAGCCTGAAAGCCGATGCGTTGTATCTGGCATTATTGGGTAAAGCATCTTCACAGGCGGGGACGCTGTTTTACCGGGTTGGTGTAATGAGTGTAAAGCTCGAATCACAGGCTTTTATTGGTAGTAGCCAGTCTTGTGAGGAAGGCGAGGGCAGTACCTACAGTCTTGATGGTGGTGATGCTGTCCGTTGCAGCTATGATGAAACCATCGCAGCTGGTGTGGTTGGCCTGGGATTTGACTTTAAGGTTGCTGATGCATGGGATGTGCGCATTGAAGCGCAACATGTACGCGGAAAAGATGGCTTTGAAGCCAATATTGGCCAGATCGGACTTCGCTATAACTTCTAAAGCTTAGCGTGGCTGGTGTTTACAAGTTTTCTAGATTCGCCAGTAATTTTTCCGCCCATTCTCTGATGACGGTTTGCTCAATGGCGGTTTTTTTCTGCCATTGGCTTACCATCAGGCTCATCCTGGGATTTTTGCTAAAGGCTTGTTGGTGCATATCGATAAAGTGCCAGTATAACGCATTGTAAGGACAGGCTTTTGGCCCCGTGCTGAGTTTAGGCGAGTAGGGGCAAAACTGGCAGTGATTGCCCATTTTATTCAGATAGTTGCCGCTGGCAGCATAGGGTTTACTGGCCAGAAAGCCGCCATCTGCATACAGTGCCATTCCCAGGGTGTTAGGTAGTTCAACCCATTCAAACGCATCTATGTACACCGCCAGATACCACTCACATATTGCTTTAACATCCAGCCCCGCTAGCAAACTGAAATTGCCGATTACCATCAAACGTTGAATATGATGCGCGTAAGCCTGATGCAAAGACTGGTCAATTGCCTGCTGTAAACAGCGCATTTGTACTTTGCCATGCCAAAACCATTGGGGAAGTGGCTGCCTAGCGTTGAAATGATTTAAGTCGGCGTACTCCGCCCCCTTGTACCAATACAGTCCTCGCACATACTCCCGCCACCCAAGCACCTGTCGGATAAATCCCTCTGCAGCGTTAAGGGGAATTTGACCTTGCTTATAAGCCTGCTCGACTCCTTGACAGACTTCCATGGGGCTGAGTAACCCAATATTAATGTAAGGAGATAAAATACTATGGAAAAGGTGTGGTTGGTTATCCGCAAGGGCATCCTGATAATCGCCAAATTGATCCAGCTTGGTGCGAATAAAGTCCTTCAGTGCACTGAGTGCCTGCTCTCGGGTAACAGCGAAATTAAAGTGTTGTAACACTCCCGGGTTCTGTGGAAATTCTCTTTCTATTAAGTCCACAACTTGTTGTGTAATGCTGGTCAATGGCGTTGAATGGCTAGGGGGAATGTCCAACTCCTGGGCCCAGGGCTTACGGTTTTGTTTATCGAAATTATATTTGCCTCCTTCCGGACGCCTATTGCTCATCAGTAAGCCGGTTTGTTGACGAGCCCATTGATAGTAGTGTTCCATCCTCGGCTGTTTGTGACTGCTAAACCAGCTAAGCATTTGTTGCCTGGAGAAGATGAAATTGTGACTGGCAAACTCCCTGACCGGCAGGGGGAGTGATTGCTGCCAGGTATTGAACTGGTGTTGCAACCTGTGCTCACCGGGTTCAATTAGCCAAAGTGCCTTGTAGTGTTGCTGGCGCAGTTGGTGGTGGAGTAGGGCGGAAAAGTCTGGCCAACGGTCTTTGGTTTGCAAATAGTCATAATAATGTACACAAAATCCCTGTTCTTTCAGCTTGCTGGCAAAGTGACGCATAGCCGAGAAAATCAAGGCAATCTTAAGCTTGTTGTGGGGTACATAACTGGCTTCTTCAACAAGTTCGGCCATTAGGATATGGTCATTAGCTTTATCCAGTTGCTGAAGTGCAGGATGATTGATATCTAGCTGATCGCCAAGTAACAGCAGCAGTGTTGGCAACATTGGGATAATTTACTCATAACTTGTATCAGGTTTAATATTCGTAGCGTGGCGCTAATAGGATCATCATTAGCGCGTCTTTTTTGCGTAACAGGGGAAAGTCATGAAAAACGAATTAGACAGCCGTTTTATTCTCAGCGTGTTTGAAAAGATTAAAACCCATGGGAAAGAAGACCAAGAGGGGCATATTTTGGAAGGCGTGAGAGCCTATACGGATTTTGATGGTTACACGCTGTTTTTGCAGGATGCTTCAGTGCTGCTTAGCTTTGGTTTTCACAACCAATATCATTTTCAATATGAAAAAGCCGAGCAGGTCGAACAATTCGAGAAAAAGCTACAGCATATCCACGCAAATTATTAGGTTTATAGGCTTTAGGCGGGCATCACAAAATAGTAAATGGATAAATAGTGGCAGGTGCATCCCGCGACGACAAACAGGTGCCAGATGGCATGGGTAAACTGATAACGCTTAGCCACGTAAAATATTACACCAATACTGAAGCACAACCCGCCTGCCACCAAAAGCCACATACCCGCTCCGGGTAAGGCTTGGTAGAGCGGGTAAATAAAAGCGAGGGACAGCCAGCCCATAAATAAGTACAGAGTCAGGGACAGGCGAGGAAAGCGATGTTTAGCCAGCCATTTAAAGGCTACACCTGCCAGCGCAATGGACCAAATCAAGGATGTTCCCAGTGTACCAGTCCAGCCCCCTACGCTAACCAACATAAATGGCGTGTAAGTACCCGCTATCAATAAATATATTGCACTATGGTCAAAGAGTTTAAGCCAACCCTTTACCTTTTGATGGGTCACCGCGTGGTAAACTGTCGAAGTTAGAAACATCAGCAGCAGTGACGTACCGTAAATACTGGACGCGGCAATGGCTAAACTGGATTCGCTGCGCATCAATAGTAGAATTAAACCTACCACGGCAACAACAAAGCCAATACCATGGCTCAGCGCATTCAACCATTCTTCTGCGGCGCTATACGGACGTGATGAAGACAAGGGATGTTCCATTCGGCATTCGGTGTTACTCAGTATAGGCAGTATAGGTATTCAGCGAACACTTGTACACTGAAAAGGTGAAAGGCAGCGCAACTAATAAATGCAGGCTTGAGCATGACAGATCCCCTTACCAAGATTAATTCAGAAACAGCATCCATTTGGTACTTGTATATAGTCGAAAACCGCCTGGGCCATTGGTACACCGGAATTACCACTGACCCTGAGCGGCGTTTCGCAGAGCACCAGGCCAGTGGTAAAAAGACGGCAAAGGCATTGCGGGGAAAAGGGCCTTTGGTCATGCGCTACTGTCAGCCCATGGAGAGTCGTCGTCAGGCCAGTCAGATGGAATATCAGTTGAAACAATTAACAAAGGCTGAAAAACGCCGATTTGTTAACGGGCAACTCAGCCTGCCTGGGGAGTGAATAGTGAAGGATGCCGGTTAGAGCGAGTTGACCTTTTGAGTATAGATTTTGCAGCAGTTTGTAGGCCCTTTATACAAGGCAGAGCGAACATTGTGTAGTTATTCTACATGAGTGAGTAATAACGCCGTAGAAAGGGCCTACAAGCGCTGCCCGAAGGGTTCAACCCAACCCCTCCTGCTCGGTGTTGCCGGGCTTTGACTTAGGCCCACTAGGCCTGCAGCCCGGCGTCGTGACCAGAAGGGGCTGGATTTGAACAAAATCTATACTCAAAAGGTCAACACGCTCTAGATTATTTATCTTGGTTTGGAGGAGCTTTGTCTTGCTGCTTATCTGTGGTTAACTTCACCAGCATTTGCTGAATATGATCTATTTGTTCCTGAAGATGCTCAACCTGATCGTGGATACGGTGAATACGACGATTCTGCACCGCAAGTTGATCTTTTTCTTCGGGGGTAATGAAAAAAGAGGCGATATAGCCTGAAATCACCCCAAATAAGCTAACGCCACTGATAATCAACAGGACACTAACCAGCCTGCCCGCGGTGGATATAGGGTAAAAATCGCCGTAACCAACGGTGGAGATAGTGACTAAACTCCACCAAATGGCATCTTCAGCGGTGGTTATGTTGGCGCCGGGTAAGTCGTGTTCGATCAGATAGATAGATAACCCTGCTGCACCTATTAAGATAACCAGGGTGACCATCATGGTTGCCAGGGTGGTTTGGATCCGGTCTTTTAAAGATGGTAATGCCAGATGCCGGGTTTGTTTGAGCAACCTCACCACCCGCAGAACTTGCAGAAAGCGCGCAAGTCGGAAGGGTTCGATTAACGGGATACTGGCAACAAAATCTATCCAGTGTGACTTAAAGTAGGCAATGCGGTCATGGGCAACCAATATGTGGTAGCTGAAGTGGATAAGAAACAGAAAGCAAATCAAGGTGTCCATAAATAGCAGGTAGCTGCGCACATCTTTGGGCAGATCCGCTAAAATCAGCACGCAGATATTGATCACTGCCACCAGCGACAACACCATCATACCGATATCAAAAGCACCGAGTTTATTGCTTTTGGCCATCAGGACACCAATCCTAACAAGAGTAATGCCATGCCTATGGTCAGGGCCATTTCCACACTGGCCAGGCCGACATTATGTTGATGGTCTACTTCTCTTACCATATTGATTCCGGGTAGCACTAAACGTTTAGCTACCCAGGCTAATGTGATAGTCAACAGGGTAAACAACATTGCCAGGAGTAGCCAGCTCAATAGATTGCTGACGTAGGCTGTTGGATGGTACTCCAAAAGCTGGCTGGCGGCGCTCACCGAAAAGGCCGTACCCAGTAGCAAACCACCGTGCTGAATAGCCAAAGCCACTTGTCCCCCGACCAATACATCCTGCATTGAGTCATTCTGGTTGTCCTGTGCAAAACGCCGCTCCATCAAGCGGGTAATGATCAACATGACCGTTAGAGACACGACAAAGCCGCTGAGTAGTGCAATGCCGCTATGTATGTCAAAGCCTTGGGTCCAGAGTAAAACACTGCGCAACATGATGGCCACGGCAATGGCGCTGGCGCCGTCCACTAAGGCAATACTGACGTTACGATTGAGGATCTGCTCACGCTTATCCAACCTGTCCAGCACCAGTCTGTCATGGGCAAATCGGCCTACTTTGATAAGCAAAATACCGACAACGCCATATACCAGCATTTGTATGGACTGGGCCAGGTAATCGTCTGACGAGGCTCTTTCTGCCGCGCTCCATAACACGATAGACAGCGCCATCAGGCTGGAGGCAACACTGATGCCAAAGGCAAAATTGTCCTTGCCTGACAATTGATCGGTACCATCAACTCGTGTCCACAAACCAAATACCCAGCGCATCATAATTAACAACACTAGGGCAATGGCAACATCCAGACCTATATACAGTAAGGCCTGAGGGGTGATGGGCAGTGCCATCAGATCGGTTTTCATCAGCGACTAAAGTTTATTTTGCTAAGGCCTTAATTATTCAGTAGTTTAACTGCCAACCGCAAGAGCTGAGCGGCAATTGATGTGGTTTAACGGTGGATTTGTGTCTTGGAATGGCCATGTGGCTTCATCGGTGGGAGGCCTTAGATTGTTCTGCACTTCAGGGCCGCACCCTAATTACTGTCGATGTATAGTGATTAACCATGTTTAAGGCCTTAGTTGGCACCCATACAATCCGGCAATCATGTCTATCCAACACCGCAGCTTTCTCCAGATTTCATAAGGACAGTCATATGCGCATGACAGATTTATCTCCCTCACTGCTTTCAATTGGTCATAAGCATTGGCAGAGACTACTGGAGTTACACCCTCAGGCTGAATGGCTGGCTGCGATGGAAGAGTGCGCCGTACCGGTGTTTTCCATGAGTGACTTTGTGGCGCGAAGCTGCTTACAGGATGTGGAAATACTGCGTTACCTATTACTCGATGGCGGAATATCGCCACAGATGCCCGACTATGCTGGCTTGCTGGAGGAGGCGCTAAGTACAGTCACGGATGAAAACCAGATGCACAGAGTATTACGCTTTTTCAGGCGTCGACACATGGTGCGTCTGGCCTGGCTGGATTTTACTCATGGCCAAAGCATTGACGACTCACTTGTACAGGTTTCAAAGCTTGCCAATGCTTTAATAGAGCAAGCTTGTCACTGGTGTTATCAACAGTTGGCTGAGCGTTACGGTACACCAATGAGTGATGGCGTGGCGCAGCCTCTGCTTGTGCTGGGAATGGGCAAGCTAGGTGGGGAAGAGCTGAATTTTTCATCCGATATCGACCTGATTTTCTGTTACCCAGAACTGGGTGAAACCGAAGGTGGGCGACGAACGCTCGAAAATCAGCAGTTTTTTGTCAAGGTTGGACAGAAGCTGATTACGGCCTTGAATCAGGTCACGGCAGACGGCCAGGTTTTCCGGGTCGATATGCGTTTGCGGCCATTTGGAGAGAGCGGTCCACTGGTGATGCATTTCTCTGCGTTCGAAGACTACTATCAGGAGCAGGGCCGCGAATGGGAGCGCTATGCCATGGTTAAGGCGCGCATCATCAATCCTGTTGCTCCTTTTGCCGATGAGCTCAAAGGGATTCTGCGTCCATTTGTGTTTCGTCGTTATATGGACTTCTCCGCGATTGAAGCCCTGCGTAACATGAAGCGCCTGATCAGTCAGGAAGTGCGTCGTCGGCAGTTAACCGACAATATCAAGCTGGGTGGCGGTGGTATACGCGAAGTGGAGTTTATCGTGCAGGCTTTCCAGCTTATCCGCGGAGGCCGGGAAGCGGCCTTGCAACATCCTGGCTTATTTGCCGTGCTGAATGAATTAAAAGCGCGGGCTTGGTTGAGTGTAGAGGATGCTGATGCATTAGGGCAGAGTTATCGATTTTTACGCAAGGCTGAGCATCATTTACAGCAATTCAATGATGAGCAAACACAGACCCTGCCGGCAGACGATATTGGTCGCCAGCGCCTGCATATCGCCATGGGCTATGATGACTATGCTGCTTTTTACCAAGCATTAGAAATGCATATGCAGACCATTCATGGTCAGTTTATGGAGTTGATTGGTGATGAGAGCGAGCAAGAACCCAGTGAGGAAGTTAACGAGCTTAGCGATCTCTGGTGCTTACCCTTAACAGATGAGGAAGCCTTAGGGTTATTGGCTAAATTTCTGGATGAACAGCGCGCTGGTGAATTTTGGCATACCCTCAGTGGCTTTGCCCAAGAGATGCGTAATCGGGCCATGGGGACCCGGGGCCGTGAGTCACTGGACAAACTTATGCCGTTAGTGCTTTGTGCTTGTTTGAAGGACAACCCCAGCCCCAGCATGGTGTTGGCACGTTTATTCGGGGTGCTTAAGGCCGTCTGTCGTCGCACTGCTTATTTGGATCTGTTACTGGAGAATCCTGGTGCCTTGGCGCAACTGGTTCGTTTATGCAGTGCCAGCCCTTGGATTGCCGAACAGATCGGTCGCTTCCCCATCCTGTTAGATGAACTATTAAACCCTCAGCATTTGTATCAGCTAGCGCCGCTGGATGGTTACTACAGTGAGTTACGCCAATTTCTGCTACGCATTCCTGAACAGGATCTTGAAGCGAGAATGGAGGCGATGCGCCAGTTTAAGTTGAGTCAACAACTTAAGATTGCCGCAGCAGATGTAACAGGTGTCCTACCCCTTATGAAAGTGAGTGATCACTTAACCTTCCTGGCCGAAGCGTTGATTAAACAAGTGGTATTGGACGCCTGGCAGCAAATGACGGAAAGATATGGCCAGCCCGACGGCGTAGTTGCACCGCAACTGGGTTTTGGTGTGATTGCCTATGGCAAGTTGGGGGGGATTGAACTGGGGTATGGCTCGGATTTGGATTTGGTATTCGTGCATGATTGTGACAGTCAACAAGACACTGTCGGTGGTAAGCCCATCGAGTCTCGTCAGTTCTACATTAAACTGGCCCAACGTATTATGCATTTGTTTAACACCAAAACGGCATCGGGTCAGCTGTACGAAACGGACCTAAGATTACGTCCTGCCGGAAATTCTGGCTTGTTAGTTTGCCACATTAATGGCTTTGCTGAATATCAACTACAAGAAGCCTGGACCTGGGAGCATCAAGCCTTATGCAGAAGTCGTTTTGTATTTGGTGATGAGATGCTGGCCGCGCGTTTCCAGCGTATTCGTAAACAGGTTATTTGCCAACCACGGGATAAACCCAAGCTAGCCGATGACGTTCGACAGATGCGGGAGAAAATGCGTGAACATCTGCAAGCGGGTCAAGGATTCGATCTTAAGCAGGGGAGCGGTGGTATCGCCGATATCGAGTTTCTGACCCAGTACTGGGTGCTAAGTGAAAGTCATCAGCATAATGCGCTGTGCTTCTGGTCTGATAATGTCCGAATACTCGAGAGTTTGCAGGCGCATGGGGTGATTAGTGAACAATGGGCCCGCTCGCTGACCGAGGCTTATCTGGCTTATCGGGATGCCGGACACCGTTACGTGTTGGATGGGCAGCCTGCCGTAGATGAGAGCGGCAGATTCGATGAGTTGCGTGAGCAGGTCAGACTGATATGGCAGCAAACCTTAGGTTAATTTGGCTTGCGGTTATTTCATTGATGTGGCGCGTTCTGCTTCTGCGCTGATAGCTGCATCGGTCGGGGTACAAAACTGGCGCAGGTAGTCTGTGGGTTTATCCGTTATCACCAGGGTGCGCTGTTTAGGACAAAAAAAACCTTCTACCGTGCCGGAGAAGTTACTGTCTACGGCACGGGCAATTTTATTCAATGTGCCCACCACAGTGTCATCGACCTGGAAATTGTTCTTCACTACAAAATCCTGATTCAGCTCCCATATCACCTGCATACCTTCGCTTTGTGCATAGTTGCTGATGATTTCCCGTAACGTACCGCCAGCTTTGAAGGTGCGGTATTTGTGTTCGCCTACCCAGCGGCCAGATGCGGGTTTCTGAACGCTTTCCATGGCCTGCAAGCGATCGTTCAACGGTGTGTCCTGCTCGGACAGGGGCATAACAAAGTCGCTTTGCTCTTCAGGATTAGGCTCTCCTGAAGAAGTGCGGTATTCAGCATAGAAGCTTGATAAACCTTTTGCTGGATCTTTCTTAACCGTTTGACCTTGTGGTATTGGCTCATTTTTTTGGTGTTTTTGCAGTTGGATGACCACCACAGCAATGATGATGAGTGCAGCCGCCAGGCCGAGTTGTCTGGCCCAGAACATGCTGGAAGAGAAAGGCTTTTTACTCATAAATCTACAACGTTCGTTGTTGGTAACCTTTAATATAAAGACTCAGGATTTTCTGGTGGACGGGTTTTATAGCGCTTGTGCATCCACAGATATTGTTCCGGTGCCATCATCACCAACTCTTCTATCTTGCGATTCACCCTTGCCACATCCTCTTTATCGTCACCTGACGGAAAATCTTCAAGACCGGGAAAAATTCTAACCTCATATCCATCTGGGGTACGAATCGGAACAATAAACACCGTTTCGCAATTAGACTGGCCTGCGAATAACAAGGTGCCTGTTGTTGTCGCGGCGTCTTTTACTGCAAATAAGGGTACGTATTCGCAGCGCTTAGGCCCGTAATCCTGATCGGGGAAATACAGGCACAGTTCGCCACCGTTGAGTGCCTTGAACATTTCGCTGATGCCACGCTTATGAATCATATACCGGTTTGAACGGGCACGGCCATGGTATTGCATGTACTCCATCAAAGGGTTGTTATGCTTACGATAAAATACTACGGATGGGTGAACCAGCCCCATAACACGGCAACTGAATTCCAGATTCATGTTATGAATGGCTAAGCCCATTACCCCCTTGCCTTTGTCCAGAATGGCTTGCACATGCTCATATCCTATTACCTTACCCATGGGCTTAACCCGCCAGTCTGGCCACCACCAGCCCATGCCAGTTTCAAACAGGGCGATACCCGCTGAAGCCAGATTCGCTTTCAGCAAAGTTTGACGCGCGTTGTTGTCCATATCAGGAAAAGCTAATTGCAAATTGCGCTCTGCCACCTTGCGTCTGGACTTAAGCGCTTTGAAAAGCAGATGTCCCACCGCTTTACCCATTAAAATTTGTACTTTATAGGGAAGCCAGGAAATCACATACAACACAGCGATACTTAGCCAGGTCAGCCAATACCGGGGATGAAAAAATGCCAGTTGAAAACGGGGAGCTTTTACCTGCACGGTCTACCTAATGAAAAATGTTTGGCGCATTCTAGCCTAATTTGTGCGTGGCTGACATCTGACCGCCACACATTGATATTCAAGGTAAATGTCGTTGCTTATGCAATCGCAGCGCTACTACCTTGTGATACAATTCACAGCAGTGACTAAAGCGGATGTAACGTGATGAATATTCCTGATTTTTCCAAGGCCAAGGTATTGGTGGTAGGCGATATTATGCTGGATCGCTATTGGTCTGGTTCCACCGCCCGGATTTCTCCAGAAGCACCGGTACCTGTGGTAAGGATTGGTCAGAATGAAGAGCGTCCAGGCGGCGCAGCAAACGTCGCACTAAACCTGGCAGCCTTGGGTGCAAAGGTGACGTTAGTAGGGATGACAGGGAATGACGAGGCAGCAGCCATACTACAACGTAAGTTGTCATGTATGGATATCGATTGCCAATTTGAAGCGGTGCGGGGAATGGACACTATCACTAAGCTGCGTGTCCTCAGCCGCAATCAGCAGCTTATTCGACTGGATTTTGAACAGAGCTTTGCAAAGGTAGATAAGACTGCTTTGCAGAGCAAGGTTGCCAAGCTGCTCGCAGAGCATGATCTGTTGCTGTTGTCGGACTATGACAAAGGCTGTTTAAGCGATGCTCCGGGACTTATTGCGCTGGCCCGGCAGAATAACAAACCCGTGGTGGTCGATCCCAAAGGCAGTGATTTTGGCAAATATTTGGGAGCGAGTCTGTTGACTCCCAATATGAGTGAATTCCAACAGATTGTTGGGGATTGCTCGGATGAGACGGTGCTGGTGGAGAAAGCGCAGGAACTGGTGACCGAACTGCAACTGGACGCCCTACTTGTGACCCGCTCTGAGCATGGTATGACACTCATATCTCCTGGGCAGCGTGAATTGCACTTGCCCGCCAAAGCAAAAGAAGTTTACGACGTGACGGGCGCTGGTGATACTGTGATTGCCACCTTGGCTGCTTCAGTTGCGGCGGGCAGCAGTTGGGTTGATGCCAGCGTGTTGGCTAATGCCGCGGCAGGAATTGTGGTGGGCAAATTAGGAACGTCTACCGTTAGCGTTTCAGAGCTGGCCATGACGGTGGGCATGGAGCAGCATGCCGGGCGCGGTGTGATGACCGAACAACAGATAAAAATGGCTGTGGAAGCTGCGCGATTGCGTGGTGAAAAAGTGGTCATGACCAATGGCTGCTTTGACATTTTGCATGCCGGGCACGTTTCTTATCTTGAGAATGCTGCACAGTTGGGGGAGCGCCTGATTGTGGCGGTCAACGATGATGAATCAGTACGTCGTTTAAAAGGTGAAGGGCGACCTGTCAATTTGGTAGACCGGCGTATGTCGGTGCTTGCTGGACTGGCCTCAGTTGACTGGGTATTTGCGTTTAGTGAAGACACTCCTCAGCGGGTCATCAGTGAAATCCTGCCTGATGTTTTGGTAAAAGGCGGAGATTACCAGGTGGAGCAGATTGCCGGTGCCAAAGAGGTACTCGCCAATGGGGGAGAGGTTAAGGTTCTGAATTTTGAAGATGGCGTGTCCACTACCGGCATTATTAAAAAGATTACCGGTGTCTAGCATACCGAATAGTGTGCTTATTCTCCCTTTATTTACTGAAAATGCTTCAGGCCCGTTTTACGGGCCAATTAAGTCCTTGGTGGTTCGAACCTAATTTGTTCTGACATGAGTCTGAGGTTCAGCCTGGAAATTGCGTATATTGATTGCTTGTTTTGAGACCAGGCCTTAGCATTAAGTCATTGCGTCGCTGGGAAGTGACTTGTTTTCAGACAAGCGAGTTTTTTAATGTACGAAAGCTTTTACGGACTTAATGCAAAACCATTTCAACTGACTCCCGATCCTAGTTTCTTCTTTGCCAGTAAATGGCACAAAAGAGCACTTTCCTATCTGGAATATGGGCTAGCTCAGGCCGAAGGCTTTATTGTGATTACCGGCGGTATTGGCACCGGGAAAACGACAATAGCCAATAGCTTGTTGAATGAAATTCAAAAAGACATTTTCGCAGCGCAAATTGTTACCCCTAAATTGTCGCCGGATGAGCTGGTTAAAATGGTGGCCAGTAAATTTGAGCTAAATACTGATGGTAAAACCAAAGCCGATATTCTTAAGGATCTGGAAAAATTCCTGTTCGACTTGAATCATCAGGGCAAACGCGCACTGTTGCTGGTGGATGAGGCTCAGAATCTGCCTCTTGAGACCATTGAAGAATTGCGTATGTTGTCCAACTTCCAGGCGAAAGGTAAACCATTGCTGCAGAGCTTTTTACTTGGTCAGGAAGAGCTTCAGCCGATATTGCGTGCGCCCAATATGGAGCAATTCAGGCAGCGGATCGTTGCCTCATGTCATTTGTCACCACTGACCGACTCTGATGTTCGCCGCTACATAGAGTTTCGTCTGCAGCATGCCGGTTGGCGTGGCGGTGCGCTGTTTACCGACGGTGCTTATCAGAAGATATTCGAGTTCACGCAAGGCGTGCCGCGTAAGATCAATACCTTGACCGATCGTATTTTACTCTATGGATTCCTGGAAGAATTACAGGAGCTCAACGAGGAAGCGGTGGAAGCTGTGGTAAATGAAGTGGCCGATGAAATGTTTATTCAGCCACCTGCGCCCGTTGTTGATGCCAGCCCAATCAGGGATACTGACAGCCCACAGCAAGAGGGGCAAAGGCCAAAAGATATTCAGTACTACAAAGATATGCTCAAGGAACTAACGGACGCGCTGGATGACGCCATTAATCAAAAGGTAAAGCTGACAAGGTACATAGATAAACTGTTGAAAAAGAAATATAAGACCTATGTTCGTCTGAAGTCGGATGAAGAGTAAGGCTTGTATTCTCCTATACCGGCTCAGTCAGCAGTGAAATCGAGCTAATCTACAAAGCGCAACATATAAGTTGAAATAGCATACTAAATGTTGTGCATGACTTAGTTTTTTTGTTAGTAGCCAGTCAAAATAGAATTCTGGAGAATGCGGATAAGCAAAAGGAAACCGGCATGCTAGAGACGGATTTCAATTTGAGAAAGCGCTCCAGACGACAGGCCTATTATCATGATAAATATCGTCATGAATTACTCCTTATAGGCCTGTTGATGATGGCTGTTTTATTTATCTGGTAGCAGTGCTATGAATCTCAAAACTTATAGCTGTAATCTAAGGATAAACGCGTATCCTGCAAGGAGCGGTCACTGTCACCTGCGTCTCGGTCAAGATAACGTAGTGCTAATGTAACGTCGGCTTGCTTATTCAGATCTCTTGCTAAAGATAACTTATAACTGCGTACTTGCTGGTCGTAAGACAGTCCTGTCAAAGCATCACTTCTTGAATAGTTGCCTTGCAAATTCAACCGTGTTCTTGGCCCCATTTTATAGGTCAGTGACAACTGAGCTGAGCGGGTACGTTGCGCACTATTTGACTCCAAATATTCAATATTACCGTAGTTATAATTCAGATAGATTGAAACTTTTCGCTTGTCATAGCCCAAGTTTATGAATGCAGACTCTCGTACAATGACTTCATCAGTTAACTCACCTTCTACTGTTGGAATGATGATTCTGACTTCATCAATATCCGGCTCATAGCTTGGAGAGTCTGGGATGTAGCAATCGGTAACTTGTGCGTTGCCTTGAGGGCAAATAAGCACGACCGGCTGCCCTGGTACCAGTTGCAGACGTGAGTAACTGGTCAAGCCTTTGTCATAACCCATGCGTGTCCGCCAAGAGCGACTGTTATGGGTCAGGCTAAAATTGTAGTTATCACCGAAAAAGCGTTTATCATAACTGGCTTGGACAGCACTTCTGGTGCTAAGAGGCCAGTTGATATCAAAACCAACGTAATTGCTTTCCCTGTCTTCGTGCTTAAATTTGTTATAGGTAATTCCGATAAAACGTCCTGAGTCTCTGCGCCACTCTAAGCCGCCCCCATAACTGGTAGAACTTAAGCTTTGATCGCTTACGCCGCCAGAGAGTCCTTCATTTTGATAATCTGAGCCGACAACGACTAAATGCAGATCAGAGAATAATCCCACTCCAACTTTACCAGCGATACTCTCACTGGTGATGTCGTTTTGTCCTTTTCGCTTAGTTTTCTGATAGCTATTACTGATATCCCAATAAACGGACTTGAACTCCCTGCCTTGATAAAGTCTGGCTGTGCCACTGTATGTTTCGCTGTCTATATCGTTGAACACACTGTTGGCATTTGGACTACTTTGGCTGCGTGACTCCCCTGCTCGCGCAAATAGACTGAAACCAAGGTAAGAAGGTCGCTTCGGAGAGAACGAAAAGGAGGCGTTATTGCTCTGTACAGTGCTCAACTCCTCGGCATTTAATATGGGATCCGTGACACCGCTATCGCCAGAAAACAATGCCCGGTGAGAGCGATTGCTTTGCACGGTAAACTGGATACGTTGATCCCAAAGCCCCATCCTGGAGTTGAAATTATAATCGGTAAATTCTTTGTCCAACGTTGCGCTGTCTTTACTCTGCCTTACGGTTGTATTTTCGACCCGCAAAGCAGCTTTTAATAGTTGGCTTTTATATGTAGTTGCCAGAGAAGGCTTTAATAGCAACGCATTGTTGTGCGTTTTATTTTGCGTATTGGTGTGTTCTGTCTCATAAGTGAGTGTAGAAACGTCAACCACTGGCGTAAACGTAAGCTCGCCGCTTTGCACCATAAAAGGTTGCAGTGCTATGGCACAAGCTACGCTGACACGCTTCATGCATCCTTCTCCTTGGAGCCAGTTGAGTAATAGTAACCGTAGCCGTAGTCGTCTCGTTTTGAGCGCTGGGCTTTATTCACGATGAAACCTTTGGCCATATCCGGATTCAGCGCTTCTATGGCAGTTTGTATATCGGTCAGCTTAGTGCGGCCTTCTTCAACAACAATTATGGCTTGCCCTGCAAGGTTGGCCAGAATGGCGGTTTCGTTGACACCTAGCATGGGAGGAGTATCAAAGATCACTACTCGGTCAGGATAGCGGGTGGCAAATTCCTGAACGGTTTCCAGCATTTTCTCACTGGCCAATAGCTCTGTTGAAAGATGATGTGTTTTGCCTGCGGGAATTATCCGCAACGTATCTATATTGGTGTGATATATCACCTCTGAAACATCGCTTACTTCGCCCAGCAAATACTCCATCAAACCATTTGGCATCTTTTGATTAAGGGTACGCATCACATTAGGGCGTAGTACATCTGCATCCACCAAAAGCACGGTTTTATCCTGCTCCAGTGCAATACTGAGCGCCAGGTTTATGGCGTTGTAGGTCTTACCTTCGTTCGGGTTCGAACTGGTGACCATTATAATATTGGGATTATTCAATGTTTTGGCCAGAGGGCCAAAAGCGTTGTTCAACACTTTGCGTTTGATGGTTCGGAATTCTTCATTGATTTTGGTTCGTGTCGATGAACCGGAGACGAAGGCTTCCTTATCCAATTCGAGTACAATGATGTCCTTGCTGTCATCAGCTTGAACAGAAGTTTCGCGCGGTGCAGAAGAGGCAATGCCCTGAGAATCGACTCCTGTCTGCGCTGATTCAACCGCTGTTGTCTGCTGCGCTTGCGTAGCTTCGGCCTGCTTTGCTTGCTCCGCTTTTTGGCGCTGTAATGCCTTTTCTATTGTGCTCATAGCAGTCCTCCAAACAGTTGTTTGGGGAACCCGCCATATACGGCTTCAATCCAAACCAGTAGCACAAAACCAAACACTAACACTGACGACGACATAGCAAAAATAATCAGGCGTTGTCTGTTCTGTTGGTTCAATTTTTCAGCATTACGATGAGACACTAAGCCTAAAACCGGAGTTTTAAAGTGTTCAATCAACTGCTTGTAGTTTACCACCACAGGGTTGATTTGGCTGACCAGGAACGCAATACCTAATCCCGAACCAAAACCCACAATCAGTACCAACGAATAGAATATAATTCTGGCCGGGCCGGAAGGTTTGGTAGGGAGCAGGGGAGGATCTATCACTCTAAATTGCACATCATCAGAGGTTGCCTCCGCTTTTCTGGACAACTGTGCTGATTCACGACGTTGCAGCAACTCTTCGTATTTAGATTTGGTGATACCATAGTCTCGGTTAAGACCCGTCAGTTCAGCTTCCAGCTCAGGGATCAGATTTATTTTCTCTTCCAAAGTCTGAACATTGGTTTGATAGTTTTCAACCCTGACCTTAATCGAGGCAATCTCACTTTCCAGATTTGCCACGCTGATCTTCATTTGCTGATACACTGGATTTTGGTTGAGGTTACCAAATTGGCTGTAAGTACCTGAGTTCTGGGCTGCTTCACTCATACTTTCTAACTGTGCTCTACGATCTTCTTTAAGTCGGTCAAGCAAGGCTTTTGTCTTGATGACATCTGGATGTTCTTCGGTATAGCGAATCAATAAATCATCCAAGTTACTCTCTAAATTGGATATGCGCGCATCATACTGGGTCGATATACCGCTGTTACCAGATAGCTCAGGAGTAACTAAACCAAACACAGGCTCCTCGCCTTGAAGCTGAGCGAGCGCGGAAGATAGCTGCGATTCGAGCTCTTTCATCCTCAACTTAGCTTGTTCCAGCAATGCTCTCTCGTTTTGTAACTGAGCATAATAGTCGCTGTTTCCGCCTGGCAAGACCTGTTGCCTGGAACGTTTGAATTCCGCCAAGCGTTGCTCTGAGTCCATCAGACGCTGCTCATATTCATTTATCTGTCTGTCCAAGAACTCTTCAGCTGAATCACTGCTTTGGCGTGTGCTACCAAGATTGGACTCGATAAACTCGTTTAACGTGATCTGCACGATACGCTGAGCCAAGGCGGGCGTATTTGAGGTGTAACTAATGGTATAGATATTCGCGTCTTTTGTGCTGCTCAGACTGATATCTCCGCGCAGCTTTGCAATCATCTCTTCAAATTCAGCACTTGTCTTAGCCGAGATATCCAGGTCAGCCTCACGAGCAATCTTTTCCAGATTGGGGCGGCTGAGTAAAGTGCGGGCAACTAAATTGACTTGCTGCTCCGGATTATTATAGACAGCCAGCCCTCTTAACAGAGGACGAAGAAGACTGTTTGTATCAACGAACACTCTCGCTGACGATTGATAAGTATCGGGAAGCGATATGACATACAGCCATCCGATTGGGCAAATAAGCCAGGATGAAATGATGACATAACGCTTCTTTATCCAAATCCCTTTGAGATAGGTCTGGATCTGGTCAATAACCTGTTGAAATCCAATCATACTTTCTACTGCTTTGGGGAGGTTTAGAACCAGGCCTCGGGAATAATCAGGATATCGCCTGGAAGCAAATCCACGTTTTCGGAGATATCACCTGATTTTACCAGTGAATCAAGATAAACAGAGTACTCCATTTGCTTGCCATCTACGACTCGGATCAGTTTCGCACTGTCACCTGCTGCAAACTCGGTAAGCCCGCCCACAGCAATCATCAAATCCAACAGCGTCATGTTTTCTTTATAGCTGATAGCTTGTGGGTTGGTTGCTTCACCTATTACTCGCACCTGTTCGCTGAACGGGCTTGAGAAGCCGGTCACGCTAACTGTGACAATAGGATCGCGGATGTACTTGGACAGCACATTCTCCATATCCCGAGCCAAGGCGGTTGGGGTTTTACCTGAAACCTCAACATCCTCTACCAGCGACGTAGTGATTTTCCCGTCCGGGCGCACAATAAAGGAGCCTGAAATTTCGGGGTTACGCCAGACGAAAATTTGTAGGTTATCGCCGGGACCAATCAGATAATTGTAATTATCAGTGGACGTGGTTAACGAGGCATGAGTTGTAGCTGGCGGCAACGTTTGCACGCTACAGGCAGAAATCCATGCCGAGACAGAAATGATCAAGGCTAGCTGAGTGGCTCTGATGGCGTTCATGTTAGTCATATTCCTTACTTATGGACTTCGTAGACTTAAGTCTGGCAAAACTATCTGTTTTCGCATTAACATGTTGCAATATAATGCTATGACAAAATAAGTTAGTCTATCCCTAATACTTTTTTTAGCCTGACTTTTTGAACTAATAATTTTAATAGTAAAGGACTTAATCTGTGAAGGCTGCCAACCGGCGTCAATCTAAACGCTCAAATATACTGGTTTTATTGGAAGGCGCGCTGATTGCTTATCTTGCCTATATCGCTAATACATTGATTTTGCAAGTTTCCCACACACCTCCTCCATCGGCTAACCAATTGGCTTTCAATGTGATACTTTTTACCTTTCTGGTATTAGTTTCAGCATTGTCTGTTGGGTTGTACGAACCAAAGTTGCGCGAGACCTTTCGTGGCATTATCCGACGAATCTTTGTGTGTGTAGCGCTCAGCTATTTTGTAATGGAATTGATTACCAGTACATTTTTAATCAAGCTCGCCTTACACCCTTATTACTTACCTACCGCTTCTGGATTGGTGATTCTGGCTTTGGTTTTATTTCGTTATTTTTCCAACCGACTTGGTTTGTTGGGGTTGGGCAAAGTCAGACTGATTGTTCTTGGGGCGGGAGAGCGCGCTTCCATTATTGAAAAACGTATGCGCAGGGAAGTTGATCGAATTGGTTTTGACTTACTTGGTTTTATTCCTATTCCTGGCGATGATCGCAGCAGTGGTATTCAGGCCGAAAAATTGATTCATGTAAAAGTAGATGAAAATTTCCGGGATTTTTTACAGGAAAATGATATTGAAGAAGTGGTGATTGCCTGTGATCAACGCCGCGGAACCTTGCCCATAGAGATTTTATTCGATTGTCGAATTCGAGGAATTGAAGTTGTTGATATCCTCGACTTTATGGAACGTGAAACCGGGCAGATTGTGGTTAATTTGATATATCCGAGCTGGGTTATTTATTCAAACGGTTTTTCAAGTCAGAACTATCTGCGAGATATGCTGGATTACGGTATCAATGCTTTTTTGGCTTTGCTGGTACTGCTATTTACTTGGCCATTTATGTTGCTGACAGCACTATTGATATATGTGGAAGATGGCTTCCGAACAGGTGCATCGGTCTTCTATAAACAAGAACGTGTTGGTCTGAATGGAAAGCTGTTCAAAATTATAAAATTTCGCAGTATGCGCCCCGATGCAGAAAAGGATGGCGCCAAGTGGGCAACACAAGGTGATAGCCGGGTAACCCGAATTGGTAACTTTATTCGAAAGTACCGCATAGATGAACTGCCCCAGTTGTGGAACGTATTAAAGGGCGAAATGAGTTTTATCGGTCCTCGCCCTGAGCGTCCTGAATTTGTTGAACAATTGATTAAGCAAATTCCTTATTACAATCAGCGTCACAATGTGAAGCCTGGATTAGCCGGTTGGGCGCAGCTCAATTACCCTTATGGGGCAAGTGTTGAAGACTCCATGGAAAAACTGAAGTTTGATTTGTACTACGTAAAGCATCAAAGCTTACTGCTGGACATTTTGATCCTTATCCGGACTGTTGAAGTGGTGCTGTTTGGAAAGGGTCGTTAAATGAGAGATCTGCATACTTGTTTGAATGCCATGACAGTCGATGTGGAGGACTTTTTCCACGTTTCTGCATTTGACAAAATTATCAAGCCTTCGGATTGGGATGATTATCAACCTAGAGTCGATGCCAATACTCGCCGTTTGTTGGATGTGTTTGCCCGACATGGTGTGAAGTCGACATTCTTCATTTTGGGGTGGGTGGCGGAGCGCTACCCTGAGCTGATTAAAGACATTCATGCACAAGGACATGAAATTGCCAGCCACGGTTATTCTCATCGCCGTGCTTATGAGCAAACTCCCGAAGAGTTTAAGGCCGATGTGCTGCGATCTCGGGATCACTTACAGGACTTACTTGGAGAGGCCATAACCGGCTACCGAGCCCCGAGTTTCTCAATTGGTTATTCCAATGAATGGGCGTTTGAAGTGTTAGCAGAATTAGGATTCCGATACAGCTCCAGTACCTATCCTGTGAAACATGATCTTTATGGTACGCCAGATTGGCCTCGTTTTGCTTACCTACGTAAGGAGAATATTATCGAGATACCGATACCAACCTTAAAGGTAATGGGAAAGCAGGTGCCTATTGGTGGTGGTGGGTATTTTAGGCTTTATCCCTATGGCTTAACTCGTAAACTGGTACAAAAGTATTTAGATAAGGAACGCCAACCTTATTCCTTTTATTTTCATCCCTGGGAGATCGATGCAGAACAACCTCGGCTGAAGAATGCATCCGCAAAGTCTAGGTTCCGTCATTATGTCAACTTGAAGCACACCGAATCGAAGCTGGAAAAGTTGTTAGAGGACTTTAGCTGGTCGACCATGAAAGATGTATACGGGATAAGTTAATCGTTATTGGTAATTCTCCTTTGGGAGCGGAGCAAGGTCGGATGCCTAAACCAGCACTGTTGTATTTGTGCCACAGGTTACCTATCGCACCGTTCAAGGGGGATAGGGTAAGAACCCGTAATCAGATCGAGTATCTGTCCACACAATTTGATGTGTACTTAGGTTGTTTCACGGAAGAACAGTCCATTGATAAGAACGCATTGCGGGAACTTCAGGGTCTTTGCAAGCAAGTTTATGTAGAGCATCATAAAAAGTTTGGTGCTTTGCTGCGTTGTCTGTGGGGACTGCTCAAAGGCGAGCCATTAACTTGTGCTTACTACAAGAGTGCGGGAATGCAAGCTTGGGTGCAAAGGGTGTTAGCAAATCAACATCCGGGCAATTGTTGGCTTAGTGCCACGGCTATGGCTCTTTATGTGTTGAATGCTGAAGATGTTCATTTGTTTACTGACTTCATCGATGTCGATTCGGACAAATGGAGACAGTACGCAGAACGTTCGCATTTTCTTATGAAGTGGTTATATCGACGCGAATGGCAAGCCCTAAAATGGTTAGAACTTGTTACCACAGAAAGGAGCAAACGGGTTTACTTTGTGTCGACATCGGAAGCTGATTTTTTTAAAGCGATGTTACCGAAGTCATTGCAAGATAAGGTCGGAGTGCTTCGAAACGGCGTAAACTCAGCGTATTTTTCTCCTGACTATTATCCGTGCACCAGTGAGGAACGTATTGACGTTGTGTTTACCGGGGCCATGGATTATCGCCCTAATATTGATGGCGTGCTGTGGTTTCTAGATCATGCCTGGCCTTTGGTTAGAGAAGCTGTGCCCACCGCAACGTTTTATGTGGTAGGACTGGCGCCAGATAAACGTTTGTTAGCCCGACATGGCTTACTGGGGGTGGTTGTAACAGGTAAAGTCGATGATGTTCGGCCTTATCTGGGGAAAGCCAGAATTGCCATTGCACCGATTCGTCTTGCCAGGGGAGTACAGAATAAAGTCCTCGAAGCGATGGCGATGAGTAAAGATATAGTCTGTACACACTTGGCGATGGAAGGAATTGATGCAAAATGTGAGGGGATATGGATTGAGGATGAACCCACAAACATGGCTGAACGGATAGTCAGTCTTCTTACTGGCCCGAGTCGTCCGAATCATTGCCGGGAGTGGGTTTTGAAACACCATCAATGGAAAGATATGCTAAAGCCAATGGAGAGCCTGTTAAATGAAAGGCACTGATCAAAAAAATATCAGCTTGCTGCCCGTGCTGGTGTTGTTGTTGCTGTTTTGGGGATTGGCCTTTTTCAGCAGTATTCGCTCAGCGGTAGATACCTGGATTCGGTTGGAAACGTTCACTCATTGTTTCCTTATCCTGCCCATCTGTATCTACCTGATACATAAGAAATGGCATGAATTGAATGCCGTTAAAATCGCCCCCAATTATTGGATGTTAGCCGCGCTGGCAATGGTCCTATTCCTCTGGAGTGCCGGACAGTTAGCGCAGGTCATAGTGGTTGAGCAAGGGGCTGCCTTTCTTGCGTTGCCAATGATGATATGGGCTGCTTTGGGTAATCAAGCGGCCAGAGTGCTGTGGTTCGTTTTACTGTTTTGGATGTTCAGCGTGCCTGCCGGTGAGGTGTTGGTACCCTATCTCCAACAACTGACTGCTGATATGACAGTGTATTTTTTGCAGATGGTGCAGATTCCTGTATATCGAGAAGGTTTATATATTGCTATTCCTGGTGGATTGTTTGAAGTTGCCGTCGCCTGCTCCGGTATTCGCTATCTGATAGCGTCTGTGACCCTTGGTGCGTTGTATGCTTACTTAACCTATCAAAAGACCAGCAAACGTATCATTTTTCTAATTTTCTCCCTGTTTTTGCCCATTCTTGCTAACGGCTTAAGGGCTTTTGGAATCGTCATTATTGCTTATCTGTCAGAGATGAAGTACGCCACGGGGATTGATCATTTGATCTACGGCTGGCTGTTTTTCGGCATTGTGATTTTCATCATGTTTAGTGTCGGTAACATTTGGGCTGATCCCATTGAAGAGCAAAGTGAGCGCACGGAAAATCTTACTGCTAACGTTCCGGTTAAGCCATTTCTGTCCGTTAGTGTTGGCATTGTAGCAGTATTTGCTGCCATTTTACTGTTTAACCATCACGCCAGTCGGGTTGAAATTGTTGAGGCTGGTGACTTTGCCGCTCGTTTGCAACTGAGTGAAATGGAAAACGATAGTTGGTCACCAAAATTTGTGGGTGCTTCTGATGTTGCCAGCGGCAGTCACGATGGCCTCGATTATTACCTCGCATTTTATGGTGAGAATGTACAAGACCGGGAACTGGTTAATAGTGAGAATAGGTTGTTTAACGACAAGAAATGGAGCATCGTGTCGTCCGTTTCCATGCAGGATGCGCAATTAGTAGAGTTGGTAGCATTAAACGGCCAAAAACGCTGGTTGGCATACACCTACATGACACCTAAATTATCCAGTGCACTGGACTGGAAGGTTAAGTTGGTACAAGCCCTGGAAGCCGTTATGGGACAAGCCCAGCCCGGTGGATACGTGGCCATATCTGCTTTCAGCCATAAAGGCGATGACAGTCGCAATAAAGTTGAAACTGAAATGAAAAGGTTGCTGAGCAAAGGATATCAAGGGGTGTTCTCTGGTGACTGAACCCTTGCATATCGCCCACGTTTTGTATCGTTTTGATACTGGCGGCTTGGAAAACGGCATGGTCAATCTGATCAACCAGCTCGGTGAGCAATCCTTCCAACACAGCATCATCACCTTGAGTGGCTGGAGTGATACGTTTCGTAGTCGCTTGCAAGTCAGCAATGTTGAATTTTATGACTTGGAGAAGCAGCCCGGTCAGGACTTCGGCATGTTTGGTCGCCTCGCTAAGTTACTACGTAACCTGAAACCTGATGTCCTTCATACCCGTAATCTGGGATCCCTTGAATGTCAGGTGGTGGGATGGTGGTGTGGCGTGCCTTACCGCATTCATGGTGAACATGGATGGGATATTAACGATCTCAATGGCAGTAATAAGAAGTATCAATGGCTGCGAAGGATAGTTAATCCTTTTGTGCATCAGTTTATTGGCTTATCCCGGGAATCTTGCCAGTACCTTACTGAAAAGGTCGGTGTGTCTCCCCGAAAGGTTTCTCATATATGTAACGGCGTTGAACTGTCTAGATTTCAAGCTAAACAAGCCTCGCTGACCATGCCAGATGGATGGAACGACGAAAATGTAGTGGTGTTCGGCACCATAGGCAGGTTGGCAGCGGTGAAAAATCAGGCGTTGCTGATTCGGTGTTTTGCCGCTGTGCAGCATTTGTTGTCAGATACCAACATCGAAACCAGATTGATGTTGGTGGGCGATGGCGACTGTAAGGCGCAGTTGCAGGCTCTATCGGTAGAGTTAGATGTTGCACAGAGTGTTTGGTTTGCTGGAAACCAAAGCCAGGTGGGACCCTACTTACAACATATGGATGTATTTGTTTTACCTTCACTTGCTGAAGGGATTTCAAATACATTGCTGGAGGCAATGGCCTGTGGATTACCGGTAATTGCAACGGCTGTGGGGGGAAATGGCGATCTGCTTCCCCTTGAGGTTCATCGAACTAATCTTATTCCCGTCGACAATGAGTCATTAGTTAGCCAACGAATGGCTGAATATGCAAGGGATGCAGAGTTACGTCAGCGAGACGGCAAGTACTTCTTTGCGCATTGTAACAGTGAGTTCAGCCTGTCAGGAATGGTTGAGCGATACAGGGCACTTTATCAGGCTAAGTCCAGAGGAACAGACGAATGTGTGGAATAGCGGGAATACTGCATACCGGTGGTCAGCAAGTGGACGAAAGCCTGTTGGCAGCGATGAATGACATGCAGTTGCATCGGGGACCGGATGCCGGTGATTACCTGGTTGAGCATCAGATAGGTCTGGCCCACAGACGCCTATCAATTATTGATCTCGAAGGCAGTCCACAGCCAATGCAAAGTGCATGTGGCAGAGCTTGTATCGTGTTTAATGGTGAAATTTATAATTTCAAAGAGCTTCATGAAGAGCTAAGTGCCAAGGGCCATAAATTTAATACCCGAGGGGATACCGAGACCATTCTTAATGCCTGGCTGGAGTGGGGGGAAGATTGTGTGCATAAATTGCGGGGCATGTTTGCCTTTGCAATTTGGGATCGCCCTTCAAAGACGCTGTTTATGGCTCGCGACCGATTAGGAATTAAGCCGCTTTTTTACACATTGCTGTCTTCCGGTGAGCTAGTGTTTGGTTCCGAGTTGAAGGTCTTAACCCGACATCCTCAATTTGATAAGACACTGAGAAAAGAGGCTGTTGAAGATTATTTCAGCTTTGGATATGTACCAGATCCGCACTGTATATACCAGAACAGTTTTAAACTGATGCCAGGCCATACCTTGACGATCAAGCCCGAGCAAAAAGGCTTGCCCGAGCAGCGAGAGTATTGGGATGTGCCCGTGCATTGGGACCATCAGATTGACGAGCATTCTGCGCCCGACGAGCTGATTGAGCGGATGAAAGAGGCGGTGCGCATTCGCATGGTGGCGGAGGTGCCTTTGGGGGCATTTCTGTCCGGTGGGGTGGATTCTTCAGCGGTTGTGGCCATGATGTCGCAATTGCAAGACGAGCCGGTAAACACCTGTGCTATTGGTTTTGATGTTGAGCAGTTTAATGAAACCGAATTTGCTGAGATGGTGGCTAAGCGCTACCAAACTAATCACAGGGTGGAAACGGTCAGTCAGGATGACTTTGATTTAATAGATCATTTGGCTTTCCTGTATGATGAGCCTTATGCCGACAGTTCTGCTATTCCGACTTACAGAGTCTGTGAGCTCGCCAGAAAGCATGTCACCGTGGCATTGTCCGGTGATGGCGGAGATGAGCTTTTTGCCGGCTATCGACGTTACAACCTGCATATGCACGAAGAACGCATCCGACAAATGTTACCACTATGGTTACGTAAACCAATTTTCGCCCCACTAGGTCGTTTTTATCCGAAATTAGACTGGGCTCCACGCTTCCTGCGCGGTAAGACGACATTTCAGTCCATGGCAATGGATACAGTCGAAGGGTATCACAACAGTATGTCGATACTCAGAACAGACGAAAGGCGCAAGTTGTTTTCGCCCGATTATGTGGAAAGCCTGAACGGCTATTCTTCGCTTGCCGTATTCCGAAAGTATGGGGATAAGGTTGCCCATCTGGATCCCCTTAAACAAACCCAATATATAGATATGAAAACCTATTTGGTTGGGGACATTCTTACCAAGGTGGATAGGGCCAGTATGGCGCATTCCCTTGAAGTGCGGGTACCGTTAATTGATCATAAATTTGTTGAGTGGGCCTTTGCTATACCTTCGGCGCTGAATTTGAGCGGTGGGGTAGGAAAACGTATGTTCAAAAAGTCATTGGAGCCGCATTTGCCCGATGATGTTCTGTATCGCCCAAAAATGGGATTTGCCGTACCACTTTCCAACTGGTTCAGAGGCCCTTTGAAAGACCGTTTATACAGCGCTCTGCTATCTGAGCATATGGCGGCTTCCGGCTTTTTTGATATGAACCATATAAGAACCATGATTGATCAGCATGTTCGCAATGTACGTGATTACAGCGCTCCTTTATGGGCTTTGTTGATGTTTGAATCTTTCTATCGACGTGAGATCGGCGGAGAATTGAAGTGAAAGTTCTGCACGTATTAGACCATTCTATTCCCTTGCATAGCGGTTACGCTTTCCGAACCCGGAATATTTTGCTGTATCAACGTGCTGTAGGTATTACTACCTGCCACCTCACCAGTGCCAAGCAAGGGGATGTCGCACAGTTGGAAGAGGACGTCGACGGACTGCATTTTTATCGTTGTCCACCATTGCCAGAAATCTATGGTGGTATTAAGGCGCAATGGGCAGTCGTCAGGAATTTGACCGAGAGATTGTTAGCCGTCGCAGAGCGTGAAAAGCCAGATATTTTGCATGCCCACTCCTCTGCACTCAACGGTGTGGCTGCCATTAGGGTCGGCAAACGTTTAGGTATTCCGGTGGTATATGAAATCAGGGCGTTTTGGGAAGATGCTGCTGTAGACAATGGAACCTGCAAAGAGTGGGGGCTGCGTTATCGTATCACCCGAGCCATGGAAACTTGGGTGTTGAAACGGGCTCAGCATGTGACTTGTATTTGTGAAGGGTTACGGCAAGACATTTTGGCGCGGGGAATTGCTGCTGACAAAGTCACTGTTATCCCCAATGCGGTTAACTTAGAAGAGTTCAGCCTGATAGACAGTCGGGATCCCGATCTTGAAGCGCAATGGCACTTACAAAGTAAGCAAGTCGTTGGTTTTATCGGTTCTTTTTATGCACTGGAAGGCTTAGATGTGTTGCTGCAGGGATTTGCCCTGGCTTTGCAGCAGAATCCTAATCTGCACTGCCTAATTGTTGGTGGTGGAAAAGAGGAAGCACGTCTAAAAGCGCTCACCGAGCAACTGCAGCTTGCCGATAAGGTGACTTTTACGGGCCGGGTGCCTCATCAGGATGTGGATGGCTATTACTCATTGATCGATCTATTGCTTTATCCGCGTAAGTCCAAACGCATTACCGAATTGGTGACTCCACTCAAACCTCTTGAAGCCATGGCGATGGGGCGGGATTTTGCTGCTTCTGACGTGGGAGGGCACAAGGAACTTATTGAGCATGGTCAGACAGGGCTGCTGTTTAAAGCTGATTCAGCAGAGGCAATTTGTCAAAGCATCATAAATGGTTTGGCACGGTCTGACGTGGAGCGACAGCAGATGCGTCAGCAGGCACTGGCTTATGTACAAAATGAGCGCAACTGGGCCAAATCTGTCAGTCATTATCCGGCTTTATATCAGGCTTTGTTATAGCGATTTAAAAATGGCACTGAGGATATTAACCTTTACCAGCTTGTTTCCCAACTCAGAGCAGCCAAGGTTAGGAGTGTTTATTGAAAACAGGTTGCGGGAACTACGTCGTTATCATCCAGACGTGGTTTTGCACGTCGTAGCCCCTGTGCCTTGGTTTCCCATCAAAAGTAACCATTTCGGTGAGTACGGCAAAATGGCCCGGGTTGAGAAGCAGGCTATTCGTGATGGCGTGCAAGTTTATTATCCCCGCTATCCCGTTTTACCCAAAATCGGCATGAACCTCGCCCCTTTTTTAATGGCGTTATGGATGTTGCCTTTTTTGCGTAAACTGCAAAAGCAGGGGGTAGATTTCGATTTAATTGATTCCCACTTTTTCTATCCTGATGGCGCTGCCGCCGTGTGGTTAGGCAAACGACTAGGCAAGCCCGTGGCAGTAACTGCGCGTGGCAGTGATATTCATTTGTATCCGACTTTCCCCTGGCCCAGACGTGTTATTCAATGGACGTTGAGAAATAGTCAGTTACCTGTCGCCGTTTGCAAAGCGCTGGCGGATGAAATGCAGCAAATTGAGCCAGCAGCGAAAAAAGTGTTGGTGGCCAGAAATGGCGTTAACTTAGAACATTTTGCGCCCGAAACGCAGCGAGAGTTGCTACGCCAGCGTCTTGGTTTGGAGCGCTATACCTTGTTGTCTGTTGGCAATTTGATCGAACTTAAGGGGCATCACTTCGTCATAGAAACCCTGGTGAAGCTGCCTGAATGCCAACTATGCATTATTGGAGATGGACCTTGGCGGCAACAATTGCAGAGTTTAGCCGAATCTTTAGGGGTTGCTGAGCGGGTTCGTTTTACCGGGTTATTGAATCGACAGCAACTACGGGATTATTACGCTGCTGCGGATATTATGGTGCTTGCGTCGAGTCGTGAGGGCTGGGCAAATGTTTTACTGGAATCTATGGCCTGTGGCACCCCTGTGGTGGCGACTGCCATTTGGGGCACGCCAGAAGTGGTTGCAAGTCCTGAAGCTGGCTGTTTGGCTAGTGAGCGCAGCGTTGATGCACTCACTGACGCTATCCAGTCACTAATGCAGGCTTATCCGCTGCGCGAGGATGTGCGTCGTTATGCAGAAAACTTTAGCTGGGAAGCAACCAGCCAATTACTCTTTGAACATTTTGGACAATTGGTTGAAAGCCAGTGTCCTTAGCAAACCGGCAATGTAATTATGCTTGTAAAACAATGGATTAGACGGGGGCTGGGGTGCTAAGAGATTTATTCATTCTGTCGCTGTTTGCGTACTTTTGCTATCGCACTTTTAAACAGCCTTATATCGGCGTGTTGGTGATGCTGTGTATCAATTATATGAGCCCGCACAGATTATCTCCCTGGACCATCAGTTATTCGTTGCCATTGTTCTTTATGATGTTCTTGGTTACTGCTACCGCATTTTTGTTTCAAAAGGATAAGGATCAGTTTCACTGGTATCGCATACATGTGTGGATGTTGATATTTATGGTGTGGGGGATTTTCAGTACCCTATTTGCTTTGCACCCCGATTGGGCCGTTGCCGAAATGAGCCGGGTTATCAAGATTCAGATTGGTATCGTGTTTATGATTCTAATTTGTCAGGGGGAACACAGGATCAAAGCCATGATATGGGTGATAGCCTTATCTCTGGCATTTTATGGGGTGAAAGGCGGGATATTTACTGTACTGACCGGAGCGCAGTTCCGAGTTTGGGGACCTCCGGGCTCCTTTATTGAGGGTAACAATGAACTAGCATTAGCGCTGCTTATGACGATTCCCTTGCTGTTTTTCTTATTTAGCGACGCAAAAAATAAGTGGATCAAGCGAGCCTTGATGGTCGCCATGGGCTTGTGTTTTATCTCAGTGGTAGGTAGTTATTCGCGCGGTGCCTTTTTGGGGTTGATGGCCACAGCGGGTTTCCTGTGGTTAAAAAGTAAATACAAGGCACCCTTGGCTGTGCTGGGCATAGTGGCGGTATTGGGCGCGGTGCCCTTTTTGCCGGATCATTGGTTTGAACGTATGGAGACCATTAAAACCTATGAAGAAGACCGCTCAGCTATGGGGCGTATCAATGCCTGGACGGCCGCCTACAATGTGGCTAATGACAGGCTCACCGGTGGTGGCTACCGATTCTGGAGCCCATTGTCTTTTGCTGTTTATGCTCCCTCCCCAGAGGATGTCCACGATGCTCACAGTATCTACTTTGAAGTACTCGGCGAGTTAGGGTGGCCTGGTCTGGCGATTTATTTAATTATACTTTGGGGTTGGTGGCGGTTATCGGCACAAAATGCCAAGTTGGCCAAAGGACATGTGGAGTTAAAATGGTGTGTGACCTTTTCACAGATGAGCCAGGTAACCCAAATTGCTTACATGAGTACCGGCGCATTTTTGGGACTGGCCTATTGGAACATGCCATACGAACTTATGACTATCGCGATTCTAGTGAATATCGAGATTCGTCGCCGTTTGGCGGATAAAAAATCAGCAACTGAGTCCGAAACTGACGTTCCCACCAGAGCGGCAGGAACATCTGCAGCGTTACTGCAACGACATCCCTAGCTGGATTGCTGCAAAGCGGAGATTATTTGCTCGAGTTGTTGTTCTGTCAGGTAGCCGTGCATAGGTAGACTGAAAATGCGCTGTGCCAGGGATTCGGCAATAGGGAAGTCGCCCGCCTGATACAGTGCCTTGTACACCGTTTGCTGATGCATACAAGTTTGGTAGTAGATCATGGTTGGTACACCAGCCTGGTTGAGGCTATGCATGACCTTGTCACGCTCCTCTGCCTGCAGACAATATTGCGCCCAAGAACTGTAATATCCTTCCGGCACATGTGGGGTAATGAAACCAAGTTCGGCGGCTACACTAGAGTATGCTTGTGCGGCCTGATTGCGTCTTTCTAGTTCGGTAGGGAAAACCGTCAGTTTTTCCAGCAGTACAGCTGCCTGTATTGTATCCAACCGACTATTGAGCCCAATTCTGACATTATCGTATTTGTGTTGTCCCTTGCCATGCAGGCGCAGTGAACGAAGCAGTTCGGCTGTCTCGTTATTATTGGTGAAGAGTGCTCCACCATCACCATAACAACCCAGTGGTTTTGCTGGGAAAAAGCTGGTTGTCGCCAGATCGCCAAAACTACAGGCCACCTTACCATTAAGCTTGCCACCAAAACCTTGAGCTCCATCTTCGATAAGACGCAGATTATGACGCTTTGCTATCTGGCTAAGAGATGAATAATCGGCTGGTAAACCAAACAAATCGACGGCAATTATCGCTTTGGCTGAAAGTTTCCCTTGAGTTTGAATTTGCTGGATTTTCCGTTCCAGATCCTGAGGGCAAATATTATAGGTATGGGGATCGACATCCACGAAGACCGGTGTTGCCCCAACCAAAGAAATAACCTCTGCGCTGGCAAAGAAGGTGAAGGTAGGACAAAACACTGCGTCACCCGGGCCTATGTCCATTGCCATCAAGGCCAACTGCAGCGCATCGGTGCCGTTTGCACAGGTAATACAGTGTTTAACTCCAACATAGTCGGCCAGCTGCGATTCCAGTTCGCTGACTTCAGGCCCCAAAATGTAGTGGCCTTGGTTTAAAACCTGGCTTATTCGGCGATCAATCTGTGCTTTCAAATGCTGGTACTGGGCTTGTAAATCAATGAATTGCATGTCTATTTGGCCTCTTTGGAGAGTGTTCCCTGGCGCAAGGTATACAGTGCACCTGTATGTGTGCACGTGGTGGTGGCGTCACCTTGTAGTGGTAAATCTAATTGCTCACCAAACTCACTCATCCAACCAATTTGTTTCGCGGGAACACCTACCATCAAAGCAAAATCCGGCACATCTCGGTTGACCACTGCGCCAGCACCAACAAAAGCGTACTGCCCAATAGTCACGCCGCAAACGATAGTGCAATTAGCCCCTAAGGTTGCTCCGCGTTTTACCAAAGTATCACGGTATTCATTTTTCCTTTCTATTCGCGAGCGGGGATTATAGACGTTGGTAAATACCATGCTTGGACCACAAAACACATCGTCTTCGAGAAACACATTGTCATATACAGAAACATTGTTTTGGATCTTGCAGTTATCGCCAATTTCTACTTTATTTCCGATAAAGACATTTTGTCCAAGGGATACATGTTTACCTATTTTAGCCTGAGGACAAACATGCACGAAATGCCAGATTCTGCAGCCTTCACCAATCTGCGCGCCGGGATCAATAATGGCGCTTTCATGTACCTGATAATTGCTCATGGCTTATTTCTCAATGTTGCGCAAAAATGGATGGTAGTTACCTACTAATCCCAAAGGTTTGGCATCACGGATAGTGGATACCGTTTCAATGGCGACGCGGTTTTCCTCCAGACCAAAACCTCTGCCTGCCAATATTTCCTGATAGCTGACAGTGTGCAGATCGGTAAAACCACCTGAAAACTCAATTTCCTGATCACCAGCACGAATGGCTCGGTAAGTGCGCTGACCTTGTGACCGCACTTGCTCGGGGATATGATTGACATCTACAGATAAAAACCAGCTTACCCTGGCTTTTTCATACTCCAGATAACCTGATGCACAGGTAGGGGAATGATAATGCACCTGATTTTGCTGCAAGGCACCGAACACAAAATGCAACATGTCATAAAAATGCACGCCAATATTGGTCGCTATTCCGCCAGACTTGGTTTCATCACCTTTCCAGGAATTAAGATACCAGTTACCCCGAGAGGTTATGTAGGTGAGTTCAACATCAAACTTGTGCTGACTGTCGGCTTGCGCCACTTTTTGTTTAAGTTCGATGATGGCGGGATGTAAACGCAATTGCAGAATGGTATTAATTTGTTTACCGGTGTCTTTTTCTATATCCATTAGTCCATCGATGTTCCATGGATTTAACACTAGAGGTTTTTCACAGATAGCATCGGCGCCGGAACGAAGGGCAAAACGCATATGTGAATCATGCAGGTAATTGGGAGAGCAAATACTGACATAATCTACTTTTTGAGCGTGATTGGCTCTGCGGAGTTTATCCACATGGCGATCAAAACGCTCAAACTCAGTAAAAAAACTGGCTTCAGGGAAATAGCTGTCGATGATACCTACGGAGTCATTCTTATCCAGCGCAGCCACCAAATTATTCTGTGTATCCCTAATCGCCTTCATATGACGAGGAGCGATATAGCCAGCAGCACCGATCAAGGCAAAGTTTTTCATGGTCAACTATTACTCCAAATTTAAACAGTCTTGGACCGAACAACATCTTTTAATTTGATATTCCATTCCGTTCGTCCCTGATTCTACCTATTTGCAAAATGAATAAATACCTCTTAGTCAGGACAATGACATAGAGATTCATTTAAGAAAACGTGTTACCTGTGCGGTACATAAGAAATACCTAAAAGTGCATACAGCATTGTGTATTCAGAACATGAGCAAGTGGCCAATCTGCTCGACTCTGCTATTCCAGTCCTGTCGCTGTGCATAACTGAAGCCCGTATCGAGCTTCTGGTATTGTCCCACCAGAATTTCCTGAATGGCATCTACCCATTCTGCCGGTGTTTGCGCGACACTAAGCAACCTCGATAAATCAGGAACAGAGGGGAGTGGACAACTGACCACAGGACGTTTGGTTGCCAGATATTCGTTCAGCTTTAAAGGATAGGCATGTCGAGCCCATAAAGTTGGTGAGGTATCATAACACATCAAAAGACAGTCCATTTGTTGCGCAATACCGGGCAATGCCTGGTGAGAAACGGGACCGTGCAATATGACGTTGTGACGCTGCTTTAGTTGTTCAAAATCTCGTTGCTTATCGCCCATAACGCCGACGGGGCCGACTAGATGGATAAACGTACTGGGAAGCTGACGACTAATTTCCAACAGCAAGGGGATGTCGACCTTTACATTTATGCTGCCCAGATAGGCTATATTCTGGCCTTCGTTGAGTTTAATTGATGAGTTCGACGGTTGTGAAAATGCCTCGAAGTCAACACCGTTGTGCACTGTTTCAACGTTGTCTCTGCCGTATCGTTTGGCCAGCTCTTCGCTGACACCTTGAGATGGGGTGATAACCAAATCGGCTTCAGCCATCAGCCGCGCTTCTTGCTGTGCCATCTCCGGACTAAAAGTGCCTTGTTTAGCGAAGTCGTCATAGGGGTGGTAAACCAGCTTGTCAACGGTAATGTGGTCCAGGTAGGAGGCAAACATCGGGTGAAATACATAGAGCAGCCTGGGTTTATTACTGAGGTTTTTTTGTAAACGCTCGGCATGCTGCGCAAGAACGAATCTTTCCAGTCTTGGTAACCGTGGCGTTCTTATCATCCATCCTGGGGGAGTATCTACCCACACATTGTCCATTTTCTCAAATTTACCGGTAGGAATATAAAACAGGTCGCCTGGGAGACGTCGTTGCCAGTTAAAAGGTAATCCTGATGAGTAAACAACCTTGGTATAACCGCCAATTCTGCTCATCAACTGTTGTCGATTCATCCATTGCGATGTCCATATATTCGGTGCGATAGCAATGATATCAAAGTGGCTGAAAGAGCGTGCGGCCTGTTCAGATATTAGCATGTTCAACTCGCTGTTCTCGTCCTGATTGAATGGGATAATTTGTCGACAAGGTATTTCTCCGGTCCAGAAGGTCTTCCTTGAATGGTCCACAGCAGAAAATGTGTGGCAATGTAGATACTTAGTCCCGCGGCGGTTAGTTGCATCAGGTCCCAAAGTGTTGGCAAAAAGCTAGGTGTTTCGGTTGGGACGATTAAAGAACTGAAAAAGATCAAGCTGCTACCTGCGTACATGACCATTGCACTAACCAATGGTCGTAACAACACATTTAAGTAATCCCAGAGGCTTAATTTAAGGCAACGGCAAATGGCCCAGGTAAAAAGAGGAAACATGAGTAAACTTGTAATCAATACGGCGTAGGCAGCCCCCATATACCCCGAGGAACCGATAAATAGCACCATCAGCGAGAGTAAAATAGTCACTCTCAAAGCTAGAAGGCCAGTGGTATATTTAGGTTTGCCGATGGCCATAAACACATAACCCACATTGGTATTTACACAGATTAACGCGCTGGCTAAGGCTAGCAAATGCAGGATTGGAATAGTCGTCAGCCAATTTTCCCCCAATATTACCGGAACAAAATAAGGGGAGATTAATGCAAGGCCAAAACTAGAAGGGATACCAACCATTGCGATGGATGACAGAACACTAAGATAGAGTGCTCTTAATTCTGCTCGGTCATGAGCTACTTTCGCGTATCCGGGGAAGGTGGCTCTATTAACCGAAGCGACAAATTCCGTGCTGGGTAAGTTTGCAAACTCATCACCAATACTGTAATGACCTACATATTGCACGCCAGCCATCTTACCTATGATCAAATCTTTGGATTTCATATTTAGGTAGCTCAACACATTGTTTAATAACAGCCAGCTACTAAAAGAATAGAGTTCTTTGCATTTGCTAAGACAAAAAGTGGGTCGATAAGTGCTCATTGTATAGGACAGCAGCAATCGAATCACAGTGTTAAACAGCATACCCAGTGCCAGGGCCCAATAATTTCTGAGCAAATAGGCGGCAATCAGGGTAAATGTTACTGCTAGTAGTTTGACCAGGAACTCGAAATGAAACTCTCTTTTGAAATTGAGTTCTTTTCTGAAGTTTACTGTGCCGATATTGCATAAACCATTAATGACAAACATGCCGGATAAGCAATAAGCCAGATGCTCTACACGAACGTCCTGATAGAAATCAGCAAGAGGTGATGCTGCAAATAGCATCATAAGGCAAGCCAAAAAACCGAAAATTACCTTCAAGGTCCACGACGTATTATAATGTTCCTCGGTTGCTTGTTGATTTTGAATTAGTACAACGTCAAAACCAAATGCATTGATCAGTTCAAGCAATGCATACACAGACATAACTAGTGCTATCAAACCGAAGTCTTCTGGTAGCAGCAGCCTGGCCAATATAATAGTGCTGACCATACCCATAGATTTTACAGCTAGTCTCAGGGCAATCATCAACATGGCCCCAGACAACACCTTGCTGTGTGTCGTTGTCATTAATTCCTATTCCAAACGTAAAAATGGCTGGCTACTCAGCTTTGGATATTGCACCAATTACTGACGGAGTGGTTAATTCCGTTTGCTTAATCTTTCTGGCAATTAACGAAGCTGCATACAGACTTGGATGATTATCATCAAAATACAACACATTACCATTCATTGCTGCAGAGCAGTATATGGCGTCACAGAAAATTTCACTGGGGTCGATAGCGATTAATCGTTCGGAGAATGGAAGACTATTCATTTTCTCTAAAAGTATGACATTTTTATGTTGATGTTCCTCAAGGGTTAATGCTTTGTCTAATTCTATTGAGAATTCATCTGACCAAATCGATCTAGGGGTTATCAACTTATTAATATGGTGCGGCAGTTCTGGTATTGGATAGGTCAAGTAAAGTGTTTTACCAGCCTTCAATAACCGGGTAATGATAGCTGTCAAGCCTTGCCAATGCAGCTCCCCAATTTGAGTCTCAGGCAGATGCTGGTATGCCCGTGGAATAAAATGCTTTGGGGACTGCCATCCTTGATGACTTTTGAATCCATACCAATAGGCACTGTAACGATACGTCAAAACAACATGGCTAATCTCGGTTGAATGTTCGAGCAAATAAACAGCCTCATTTGTCCAGGCTTTGCACCCCTGGGATGTTACTTCCTGAGCAAGGGTTGGCGGGCAGGAGCTGAATGTTAGGTGTAGCAGACCTTGATGCTGTTTGGCCAAGATCTCCCCTAATGCATAAGCCAGTTCAACACCATGACTGTCACCTAACACGGCCCACTTCACTGGTTTACTAAAGTAACGGCAGGCATCTTGGGGTCTGAGGTATTCGCTAGAGTCTGTGTGACATTCATTTCGTTTGGGGCTGTGTTGAATCGTGTTTGCCAAGTTAGGTAGCAAGAAACGTTGCGGTAGACCATCCATGGTTACTACAACTAATGCCGAGGTGCCTATCAGGGCGGCACCAACTGCAGAGAACTTAAAAATTCGTTGCTTTGATACTTTTTGTATATCTCTGAATGGCGCCTCTACATATCGCCAGCTTAGATAAGCCAGTAAAACACTCAGAAGTATCAGCAAAATGTATGTCTCTTGGGATGGGATTTGTATCGATTTAATCCGAGCAATTGCAAATAGCGGGTTGTGCCAAAGATAAAGTGAGTAAGAAATGAGGCCAACACCTACCAGTAATGGGTGACAAAGTAGCTTACCTATAAATGTGCAAGGGGTACAAAATAACAGTAGTATGAGGGTGGCAGATACTGGCAAGACGGCAGGTAAACTCGGCCAGGGAAGGTTACTGTCATAAAAAATTATACACCCGAACAATACCAATAATGCCAGCAGACTCATCAACTCCTGCTGCCAACGCTGAAAGCGCTCAGCTGTTATCCCACTCAGGGCAACAAGTGATCCGGCCAATAACTCCCAGCTCCGGCCGAATGGTAAGTAAAAGTTTGCGTCTTTCTGCCCAATGATCCCCAAATAAACGGAATAAACCAAAGATAATAGAATTAGAGCAAGAATTATCCACATGCGTTGAGTTCGGCTGTACTTCCAAATCAATGCTAGGAGTAGGGGAAACACGACGTAGAACTGTTCCTCTACCGCTAAACTCCAGGTGTGCAATAGCAGCAGCTCTTCCGAACTCGGAGCAAAGTACCCGGATTCCAAATAGAAATAGAGATTCGATACAAAGCCAAGAACGGCCAGGCTGCTTTGAGCTAAATTTGCAAAAGCATCTGCGTCAATTAATGAATAGGCGAGAAAACCACTGACCAGAAGCATAAAGAATAAGGCTGGCAGAATACGTCTGGCGCGTCTTTCATAAAATGTCAGGATGGAAAATTTATTTTGCTGTAAATCCGCCTGAATAATCGAAGAGATCAGATAGCCGCTGAGCACAAAAAAAATATCTACACCAATGAAGCCGCCCTGAAATCCATCAAAGCCAGCGTGGAAAAACAACACAGGAATTACGGCAATTGCGCGAAGACCGTCGATTTCTCGTCTGTAAGATGTCATTCGAAGTGTTCCGCATATTATTTAACGGTTACTTCGATACATCCGAGGCTGTACTAGGACTTTGTGCTGCTTATGACAAGGGCCACTTATGAGTAATACTTGATCTCGGAAGCTTAAAGGTTGATATAACGCCTAAGCATAGGGCCAATTGCTTTTGTCACACCAAGGGGCATATGCCGCCAAGTTTTTTCCGCCAACAGCCTGGCGGATGATGAGGTGCTGAGTTTATCTTCTTGCAGCTGTTTATAAGCAAACCACTCCAACGCATGTGGAGTCGCCCCCCATTGCGCTTTGAACTTATAGGTACCTTCGTTAGGCGTCGAACGACCGAAGTCAAATTCCTTGCGACCTGAATCAGCTATCCGGGCCAGCAACGACCAGTATAGCATCATGTTCGGCGCAAGCCGGTTGTATTCCTGTATAGTGGAAGCCCAAGGAATTGACGCGCGGTCTTTAGTCATCAACACAATTCCACCACCAACAGGTTTATTCTCAGAGTAGACTACCGACATCAGAATGCTATCTCCATAGCATTTTTCCAGTTGCTCAAACAGAGAAAAACCATGCACAGGTGAGCCTAAGTCTCGCATGTTGGCAACAAATACCTGATAAAAGTCATTCAGTAGTGTGTCATTTCTGCCTAGTTGACAGGTCAGGCCATTTTTTTCGGCCTTACGAATCTGGCTGCGCAGTTTGGACTTAAATGATGCCATTAAAGTCTCTGCATCTCCTGGCAAGGTAAGTAACATTCTCACTTTGGCCTGTGCTGATAGTTCCTCTTCTGGAACGGGCTTTCCAGCTAAGCGCAAACTGAATAATTCTGGCTGTTCCGCACAAAGCGACTCGGCGGCAAAATCAATAAGCTGTTGTGCAGTTTTGTTATCGTTTGCCAGAGGTCCGCCAACATCGCAGAAAGGCAGAGAGCAGTATTGAGTCGACTTAAGCGGCGGCTTTATCGCAACAACAGGCAGTATACCGACTATCTGACCGTCTTGTTTCGCTGCAAAATAATAACTAGTGTGTTTGTAAGCCGAAGTGATTGCTTGTCCCCAGCCGACATGATGGTAAGGGGTGGCATCAGGGTGCTGGTCGACATAAGCCTGCCATTCACCAAGCTGTTCCTTTTTTAACTGACTAAATTCCATCATTTACGCCTACTCATTGCACGTCCAAAAATCCGTTTAATTTGACCTCAGGCGCGCACAGCTTGCAAGCTAAGCTTTAATTTGCAATCAGCCAATTACTTGCTGTAGTTTGAGAAAGCAGCCTAAGTTACAGCTTGTATAGAATAGATTTGACCCCCAGCTATGGGACATGATTCGATATAAAAAGAATTGACACCCGGTGGTTTTCTGAACGCCATTATCTGATGTATAAGTGTGAGAATAAAAAAACGTCTATTGTATGTGGCTTACCACTATCCTCCCATTCAAGGTAGCAGTGGCGTGCATCGCACCTTGGCTTTCACGCGCTATCTTTCTGAACAGGGATGGGCAGTGACGCTACTCACAACCAGTCTGTCAGCCTACGCTGATTGGCATCCTCAGCAGGCAGACTACATCCCCAAGCGAGTAAAGGTTTTACGCGCCTGGGCTTGGGATGCGGTAAGACAATTGTCTTTCAGAGGTAAATACCTGAGCTGGATGGCATTGCCTGATCGTTGGCAAAGTTGGATCCCCTTTGCGGTAATACGTGGCTGGTGGGCCATCAGGCGCGAGCGCATCCCCGTTGTGATATCGACTTATCCTATTGCCTCTGCGCACATTATTGGTTATTTGCTGCACAAGCTTACCGGCGTGGCGTGGATAGCGGATCTACGCGACCCAATGGCTCAGGACTGCTTTCCAAAAGATGCACGTTTGAAACGTGTTTTCTATTGGATCGAAAGTAAAATGGTGAAGCATTGTCAGCGCATATTAGTAACTACTCAAGGCACGTTAGCGCTATATCGAGAGCGATATCCTGAGAAGCCTGCTTCATTCTGGCAATTGATACCAAACGGCTATGATGAGGTGCTAATTGATCCATTGATGGCAGATGATGCCAGAACGCATGCTGTCAGTTCATATTTTACCCTCTTGCATAGCGGCACAATAAATACCTATGACCGTCATCCAGGTCATTTGTTTGAAGCCATCGCGCAATTACAGACCGAAAAAAATCCTGCTATTGCCCGCTTGAAAGTCGTTCTAAGGGGGACTGGCATGGATGCCTACTGGCAAGAGCAAATCAGACGTCTGAAAATTACAGATACTGTTGAAGTGCAACCACTTTTGCCGGTTAAACAAGCGCTTTTGGAAATGAAGCAGGCAAGTGCATTACTGATTCTGCAAGACGTTAGCTGTAATTATCAGATTCCTGCCAAGACCTATGAATACATCAGATTGAAAAGGCCCATATTCGCGCTTACAGATGAAAAAGGGGATACCGCGGCACTGCTTAATTTAGTCGGTGGAAGTGTTGTTGTTCCGCTTACCGACACGTCTGCTATAAAGCAGGCGCTGTTGGCTTTATTATCGCCGAACTCTGTATTTCGTTTTCTTTCAGATGATGAGCTGAAACAATACTCCAGAGGTCATCAGGGTGAAACCTTATCTGCCTTGTTAATGCGAGTAATCAGTGAATAACATCTCGAAGAGCGTGCGGAGTTTGCACTGCGTAGTTTGTATTGACAAAACCGCCATTTATAAGGGTTTTACGCTCGGTGGCTATATTGTTTAAAAATGAAAATATCGCTATATGCCTGGAAATTTCGAATTAGGTTCTATTCGCCTTAAAGTATCGGTATATTCCGCATAGGTAAATGCATAAATTTATTGGAAAAACTACAAGCATTGTGTACCAGTAGGTTTTACAATCAAAGCTCGATGAAATTTCCGAATGCTGGATCTCATAGCCACCAGGGGTTTGTCATCAGTTAGTAAAAACACCGGTTCAATATACATTTGGTTAGAAGCTGATTTGTTGGGACATGGATTTAATGTGGTCGTTTGAATTAAAGCAGAAAGACGTTGGTGAATCAGGACAGTCGTATCACTGGACAGACGGTCTTAATTCTACACTGAGTTTCACTTCTCACCGAGACATGCATGTCTGGCAGTCAGAAAAACTCCATATTGGAGTGCTTGGCAGAATTCGCCCTTATGGGCAGCCTTATCCGAATCAATCTGACCTGGAATGGCTCGAAAACCTATGGCTCGAAGAGCCTGACCCCGCTGCTTTTTACCCTAAGATAAGTGGTTTCTTTATTTTATTGCTTGGCTGTCGTCGTAGCGGGCAGTTGAAAATGATCAATGACCATGTCGGTGCCTTGCCTTTGTATTGGCGGCATCAAGCTGGAACTACCCAAGCGGGTACTCGATTAGCCTACGTCGCGGGCGATGACGCCTCGGTTTCGCCGCAATCTGTTTACAACTATTTCTACTATCACTGCATTCCTGGCCCTTATACCTTGTATGCCAATGTGCAGAAATTGTTGCCTGGGAGCGGGATATCACTGAGTGAGCAGAGCGTTAAGCCCTTGGCGTTGTATATACCCCGTTATGACGTGGATACTGATATTCAAGCTTTGCAACGAGAGTGTTTCAGCCTCGTAGAGAAGGCTGTGGCTTGGAATGCGGGGCCAGAGTGTGGCGCTTTTTTAAGTGGTGGTTTGGACAGTTCAACCGTGGCAGGTATGTTGGCCAAGCAGCAAACACCGGCAAAAACCTTTTCTATCGGTTTTCACGCTAAGGGTTACGATGAAACACCTTATGCTGAGATTACTGCCAAACACTTTACCACTGAGCACCTGACTCACTATTTAGAGCCGGGTGAGATTACCGAGCATTTTATTGAGGTTGCAGCGGCATTCGACCAGCCTTTCGGAAACTCTTCAGCGCTTGCCGCGTATATTTGTGCCAAATTCGCTAAGCAACATGGTGTTTCAGTCCTACTGGCGGGAGATGGTGGCGATGAATTGTTTGGAGGCAATGAACGCTATGCAAAGCAAAAAATATTTGAGGTTTACCACAATCTTCCAGGATGGCTACGTGGTACTGCTGATGCACTTTTTTATGATTCACCGCTTGGACAATTACCCGTTGGAAAGAAAGTTCGTAGCTACATACAACAAGCCCGGGTGCCCATGCCGCACCGATTGCATACATACAATTTCTTAAAGCGCATGGATCCTGCCAGCATGTTTACTGACAATGTGTGGCAGGCTGTTGATCCCAATGTGCCAGGGGAAATGTACCAGCAACGTTATGACGCTTGCCCAGCCGCAGATATGCTGGAACGAATGCTTTACTTGGACTGGAAATTTACCCTGGCAGACAACGACCTGGTGAAAGTCACGCAAATGTGTGAGTTGGCTGGTGTCGAAGTACGCTTTCCTTTAATTGAGAAAGAGCTCGTCGACTTCAGTTGCCGTGTTCCAAGTAGTGAAAAACTACCGGGCAACAAGCTTCGCTATTTCTACAAGAACAGCTTCAAAGGATTTTTGGCTGATGAGACCCTAAATAAATCCAAGCATGGGTTTGGTTTACCATTTGGGGTTTGGATGAAGCAAGAACCGGCGTTGCAGGCTTTGACTAATGAGTTGCTTACTTCCTTTAAAACGCGGGGGATCATGCAACCTGAGTTTGTTGATCAAGCTATGCATATCTATCAGCAAGGCCATCAGGGTTACTATGGCGAATTAATTTGGATCATGTTGGTATTTGAAGCTTGGATGCAGAGACAATGATAGAAAACTTGCTGCATTCCATGTTGGCGTTGGGGGGACGTGTACTGACCCAGGGGCGGCTGTCCATTTTAATTTATCATCAGGTTTTACCATCATATGATGCCTTGCGACCAAATGAACCTACCGTTGCCGTATTTGACTGGCAGATGGCTTTGATTCGACGTTATTTTACGCCGATTTCCCTGACGGAGGGAGTAAGGCGACTAGCTGATAAAACCCTACCTAGCAATGCGGTTTGCGTCACTTTTGATGATGGCTATTTGAACAACCTGACCCTCGCCCAACCGGTGTTAGAGAAACATGGGATACCAGCAACCGTTTATATTGCCACCGGCTTCAGTGAAGGGAAAAATATGTGGAATGACCGCATATTACATTTGTTTGAACAGCGTGACCTGAAGCAGTTGAACTTACCCGGTGAAACTATTCAGATTCCAGAGCAGGATGAAGCCCGCCGCGAAATTGCCTATAGCCTGTTGAGGAAGAGTAAGTATTTACCGCCAGTTCAACGTGACGCCTTTGTTGACGAGCTTTACGCGTTGAATCCTCAGGTTGTCGAAGCGCAAAGTAAAATGATGACACCGGAGCAAGTACGCCAACTAGCAGCCCTGGGTGTGACAATTGGAGCCCACACGGTGGAACATCCTATTCTGGCTGTGTTGGATGAACAACAGCAATTGCAGCAAATTCGGGACAGCAAGCAACGTTTAGAAGCCTGGTTGCAACAGCCCGTTGAGCACTTTGCTTATCCCAATGGGGTATGGCCAAAAGATTTAACACAAGACACCATTAATATCGTCAAATCATTGGGATTTAGCAGTGCAGTGATAACAAATTGGGGTGCTGCTAAACAGGAGACGTCTGCGTTTGCATTGCCTCGTTTTACGCCCTGGGATCGCTCAAAGCTGAAATTCCATATACGGCTTCTGCTGAACATTTTGCGGCATAAGATTTAGGTTATGAGACGTAAGCCCCACCCAACGCCCACACTTACCTCAGTGTTGCCAAGTTTTACTGGCAATGTCGTGGATGAGTTTGTCCAAAAAGGCGGCGAATTTTCCTACAAAGCCAGAACTGCGCTGTACGATGTCTTTTCGCGTATAGATAAATCTATATTTGGTCAGCGAGTGCTGATACCTGCATTTCATTGCCCTACCGTTGTTCAACCTATTTTGAAGGCGGGATTCGAAGTTGAGTACTACCGCATAAAGAAAGATCTTCAGATCGATTTTGCAGAATTGGCTGACAAACTGAATGAAAATGTTGCAGCTGTAGTGATTATTAATTTTTTCGGCTTCGAGCAACCTCTTCAAGCGTTGCCAACGTTATGTGAGGCGAACAACACGTTACTTATCGAGGATTGTTCTCATTCTGTTGCAGCGATTTCCCCTGTTAGATTGTCGGGCGGCAGGGGAGATATCAGCATTTACTCTTTTTGGAAAATGCTACCGTCTGTTCAAGGAGGTGGGTGGGTAGCTCGCGCACCTGCTACTTTGCAGAAAACAGAGAAGAAGAAACCCGCACAACCCTTAATACAGTCACTCAGGTTGGGAAAGCAGATTGCGGAGCATATTTTTGACAATATGCTGTTGGGCCTGCGATGTATTCTGGGGCACTATCACTATCAGGATGATGTGAGGGTTGATTTTGACGCGCCGGTCGAAACTTCTCAGGAGGTTACGTTTTATCCGGTTGATGAATTACATTACGATTTTGACATCCCCTGGCTGAGTAAATACATAATTAAAAATGCCAGATTCAATTCCCAAGTAGCCGGGATCTTGAAGAACTATCAGGATTTATCAGATGATTTTTCCAAAGTTGAAGCATTTCACCTTCCCTATGCAGACTCAGAGCTTAATGTTGTGCCTTGGGCTGTTCCGGTGATATTGGAAAATCGCCAGCAGTATGACTACAAACTGCTGGCGAATGACGTTAGCTTTTTCACCTTTGGTGAAGAACTGCATGCCTCTCTCTACGATGGAAAAAGTGCCTCTCAGGCAGCGGTGGATGACGCCCGCTACTTATCTGGTTCAATGATCTGTTTTTCTATCCATCAAAATCTTAATTCGATTGATATTCATCATACCAAAAAAGTGGTGAATACGTTATTTAGTCAAAAAAGCTCCCTGTAGAGCTATCTGAAACTCAACTCTTTCGGTGCTAGCGTGGAATATGAATTAAATAAATTGCTGGTTTCAAGTATACCGGATATCACCAGTCCTGGAGTCTGCAATACGGCAGAGTGGTTTGCTGCAGTTAATGATGTTCACCAGTTGCCTGACGTTGTTGAAATTAATGCAGTTGACAATTCGGGGGCCGTTTGTTTTGTAGGTTTTGTTGAGAAAGAATATCGATTTTTGCCGTTCAAAACATTACACCAAGGGTGCTGGAAATACTCAACGCGAAGCAGTGTGGCTATCAGACTCGCTGCGCCTGTAGAGTCTATGGACGTGTTCCTGGATAATTTGCAAAGTCTGCAAGGATGGCACAAGAGTCGTTTGCTTCTGGTAGATAACTCCATTGCGCAAAATCAGTTAGTGGCAAGCCTAAATAAAAACGGCTTGAGACACCAGATTGAACAAGTCATTCAATCTCCCTATATCTGCTTACCATCGTCACTGGATGAATATACTGCGAGGTTCGATAAGAAGTTTCGGTATACCCTAAGAAATGGTTTGAAAAAACTGTCAGAGCAAGGGAAGGTGCAAGCCAGATTATATGAGACGCCGGAAAGATGTGCTGAAATGCTGGAGCACATCTACGAAATTGAGAAAAATTCCTGGAAAGAACAGGATGGCACCTCAATAACGAAAAATCCGATACAGAAGGCCTTTTACGAAAAATTCTCAGAGGTTGCTGCGCAACAAGGCTGGCTAAAAACTTTTATCCTCTTTGTCGATGAGCAACCGGTCGCGCATTGTTATGGCATGCTTTTCAATGGTGTATTCGAAAATCTAAAAATGAGCTACAAAAGCGAATTTAATGCATATTCTCCGGGAAATCTATTGAACCTGGAGATCATTAAATACCTGATAGCGCATAATGTGACGGTTTACGATTATATGGGAGTAGTGGAGCCATCAAAAATGAAGTGGACCAATGATATTTACTCTCAAAGCCAGGTTACTTTTTATAGAAAGAGTCTGAGCGGTAGACTGTTCTATTACTTCGATTTGTTTAAGTCCTGGTTTAAAAAAAGGTTTTCTAAATAGTGAATTGCTGTATTACGTCATAGGTCAATCTAAGGATAGTTAGCGTGTCGAATAAAGTATTGATGATCGCATTTCACTACCCGCCATTTTCAGGAAGCAGTGGAGTGCAGAGAACGCTCAGATTCAGCCAGTATTTAGGCGAATTTGGCTGGCACCCCATGGTGTTAACTGTCAATCCAGCGGCACACGAAAATATTTCAAACGGTCTTGATGTACCCGAACAGGTTGTGGTTAAACGCTCTCTGTGTCTGGATACCGCCCGACACCTTGCATTTCGTGGGAAATACCTCAATTGCCTGGCTTGGCCGGACCGTTGGTCGAGTTGGATATTCAGCGCAGTACCTAAAGGTTTACTGCTTAATTGGCAATTCAAACCTGATGTCATCTGGTCGACCTATCCTATTGCTACCGCACACTATATCGGCTGGGCAATAAGCCGGCTAACGGGGAAACCATGGGTTGCCGATTTTCGCGATCCTATGGTGGAGTTTAATGCGGTAACTCAACATTGGGCCCCGGCGGATAGGTATGTCAGGAAATTTCGCTTATGGATCGAGAAGCAGGCCGCCAAACATGCGGCTAAGTTGGTGTTCTGCACCGATGGCGCTAAACAGATCTGTTTCGAGCGTTATCCATGGATGGACCCGTCAAAACTCTGTGTTATCGAAAATGGTTACGATGAAAAGGTGTTTCAGGACATCAGCGCGCAAGTTTCTATTCCACCGCCTGAGGCAGAAAAACGAAAGAAGACTTTGCTGCACAGCGGCGTCTTGTATTACAGCTCTGACCGCAATCCCCAGGTTTTTTTGCAGGCTGTAAGGGAACTGAAAGAATGCGGAAAGGTTAGCTCGGATAATCTGGAGATTATCTTCAGGGCTAGTGGTTATGACTCGGTGTATCAAGACATGATTAATCAGTTAGGGCTAGACGATATAGTCAGATTGGCGCCGGCCATTCCATACCAACAAGCCTTAACTGAAATGGCTAATGTCGATGGATTGCTTATTTTTCAGGGGGCCACATCCAACCCGGCGGTTCCCGCTAAGCTCTACGAATATCTGCGGTGCCACAAACCCATTTTAGGTTTGGTGGATGAGCAAGGTGAAACGGCAAAGTTGTTGGCAGACTTTGATATGCACTGCCGGGCACCTCTTGATGATGTCGCAAAGATTCAAACGAACCTCCAGGCGTTTATGGATGCTTTAGGAGGGGCTCCTAAAGCTGAGCATTTGGTTAAAATTCAGCAGTATTCCCGCCGAAGTTTGACTGCCAGACTGGCCCAGACATTGAATGAACTGGTGGAAATCAGAGATAACCAGTCGGATAATCTTAAACACTAATTTTATGGGTATGCTGTTGTGCAAAAGCTGGTAAGCAAGATAGTTGCGCTGGATGAAGTTACTAACCAGAGCGGTCAGGAATGGGAAGCGCTGATTGAACGTTTTAGCTTTAATCCGTCGATGCGCCCTGGATGGATTGCTTGTTGCAGTGCTGCATTCTCCCAACCCGTAAAGGTGATGATGTTCTATAAAGACCAGCGTCTTGTTGGGGCGTTGCCCTTTTATGTATCTGCGAGACATCCGGGGCGGATCGAAGCGGCCGGAAATATGGTGTCGTATCATCAGCAACTGATTGTGGAACCTGAATTTACCCATGATGTGTTGTGTACTTTGCGAGACAATATGGCCGAAATGGATCTTAGCATGCTGTCTTGGGTTGGGGTGACAAAGGATGCTCAGCTTTTACAAGCGTTGCAGAGTGATAAGGTGTTTGGCTATCTTGAAATGGTTGGCGATAGTTCTCCTTTTATGCCTCTCAAGGAAGACTGGAAAACTATCCTGAGTGCTAAGAGTCGCAAAGTCAGATACAAAATTAATCATCGTCAAAAAGAACTGGAAGGTCGGCCTGAATTGCAAGTACGCCGTTTCGAGCAGGCGTCACCCGAGTTGCTGGAGATGATTTTATTTATTGAGCAAAAGAGCTGGAAAGTAGACGCTGGCATGGATATTTCAAGTAACCAGCGAGAGTCATCTTATTATGAAAAGTTGCTCCCCTGGCTGGCAGCTCAAAATAAATTGTGGGCAAGTGTCTTGTTGTCTGAAGGGCAGCCCATCGCCTATAACCTGTGTTATCGTGACCATGGTGTAGTGGGGCAGATGAAAACCTCATTTGACAATGACTTTAATGACATTTCGCCAGGTGCAATGCTGGTGGAAGATGACCTTCGTTTGTTAATAGACCAAGGTTATCAGGAATTTGATTTTCTCGGTGATATCATGCCCCACAAGATGATTTGGTGTAATGATGTTCGGGAGCATCTATGTGTGCATTTATATCCCAACACGTTTAAGGGACAGGTTGCTTTTTTTAGCGCTAAGTTGAGAAGATGGTTTAAAGCGACTTTCTTGCGTGTGAAAGGAAAAGAGTAAGAACATGAAAAAGCTGGTAGCTCTGTTGTTGCTTAACTGTTTATCATTTCAAGTGTTCTCCTTGGGATGGTTTGGCAATACGTTGAATGGACGGCAATGTGAGGGGAACAGTCAAGGCTTTGGCCCTTATGATTACTTTGAAGTTGTGGCGTCGGGTGAAAACAGTGAACTATGGAGTAAAGCCCGATTATGGGAAATAGACAGAATTCACTATGGTAAAGGAAATCGGCACGTAGCAGATAAATCGACGCTAACAGAAATCAATTACAAATTAGCCATGCAGGAATATGACTATACGCTCAGGGCCTACCCTAATCACGTCCCTGCATTGCAAGCTGTGATGGATTTGGAGAGACGAAGAGAACGCGAGTCGGCTATTCGTAAGGTGACTATTGTTCCCTTCAAAACTCCCCCTGAATGCTACTTTCAGCGAGCTATTCAGTTCCAACCTGGCCAGGCGCATCTCTATTTGGTTTATGCCGTTTACCTGCATAGGCAAAAGCAATTTGAGTTAGCTGAGCATCATTATCGTGAAGCCTACAAGCGCGATGAAAATCCGGAAACGGCTTATAACCTGGGTCTACTGCTGTTTAATAAAGGCGACTATGATGAAGCCCGTCGTTACTATGAGCTAGCCAGGGAAAAGCAATTTCCACTCGACGGTTTAGACAGATTGTTAAAAGCGAAGGGGTACTAGTTTCATATGAGTGGCGTAGGACGATTACTTGCTAAAGTGCGATGTTCTTTTTTGACGCTCTGCCTATTCACAGCAGGCGTACTTGCTGAGCCACAAATATTGTTGCAAGGAAAGCCGGTTGCTTCATTGGTCGATGCTTTTGCAGAGGCTAAACCCGGTGACGTGATTGAGCTTGGGGCAGGTATTTATAACCAGGCAGCTGTACTGAAAACTGATTTTGTCACTATTCGTGGTGTACCTGGCCAAACGCATCTGCGAACGGCCGCTATTGAGGGAAAAGGCCCGTTAGTGATTCGGGCTTCCGATATCGTCATTGAACATATTGAATGCTCCGGGATCAGCGTGCCACATAAGAATGGAGCATGTGTGCGGTTTGAGGGGAAGAATCTGGAACTCAATCATGTGTATTTTCATGATTCAGAGCAGGGACTCTTAACCGGACATGAACCTGGGCTGGTGGTTATTCGTAATAGTCGCTTTGAACGCTTGGGCAAAAATGGTCAAGCTCATGGCATCTATGTAGGTGGTGGAGAACTTTATATTGTTGATTCGTTTTTTCTGGCATCAAAAAGTGAAGGGATGGAAATCAAGTCTCGGGCACAGAAGACGGTGGTAGAGAGAACGACTGTTGCGTCGTTGGATGGGGTAGATAGCAGGTTACTGGATATTCCAAACGGTGGGGTGTTGGTTATCAGAGACAGTGTTTTACAACAAGGTGAGCAAACGTCTAACGGTGATATGATTGGTTATGGTCTGGAAGGCTATAAGCACGAAGTGAATAGCATCGAGGCCAGTGGCAATATCTTTTTGATGGAGCGAAATGGTATTAATACCTTACTGCACATTAAAAATGACCAGGTTGTGCCCTACGTTGTTGGGAATTTAATTGTGGGCCGTCCTGCAGCGGCGTTGCGTGAAGGGAATATGGTGTTTTCGAGTCGCGAAGAAGCCGGACTGCCAGCTGCGCCGGCCTTACCTACACTTCAGTAGCTGACAAAATAATCACAACAGAAAACTCAATAAAGGAACGCCATGTCAAATGCACCCGCCAGTGATCCCCCGGTTGAACTGAGTATTATTGTTCTGACCTTTAATTCTGCCAAGTGTGTGGAGAAATGTTTGCAGTATGCTTTTGGAGCGATGGAAAAGGTCGGTATTGATGGTGAAGTGGTGATCTTTGAAAACGGTTCTATTGATGGGACGGTAACTCTGCTTAACGCTGCCCAATCACAATACGGAGATAAGCTTAAGGTACTGTATTCCGAGATTAATTTAGGCACTACACGTTCCAGAAATGCAGCAATTAAGGCGTCCGAAGGGCGTTTTCTGCTGGTATTAGACTCCGATGCTTTTTTAACTCCGGAATGCCTGCGAAGAATGCATGACTTTCTGGATAGCCATACTGATTACGGAATGGTGGGGCCGAGACTGAATTACCGTTCCGGTAATTTTCAGTTGTCTTACGATGAGTTTCCTACCTTACAGCGCAAGCTTAGTCGTTATTTCTTCCTGCGTGGCATGGAACAAAATACCGAACAGCCTCAGCAGACTATTGAAGTGGATTACTTGATTTCCGCCTGTTGGTTATTACGCAAAGAGGTATTTGACATTGTTGGGCCACTTGATGAGGAAATTTTCTATGCTCCAGAGGATGTGGACTATTGTCTGCGGGTATGGAAAGCAGGATTCAAAATTGCTTATCTGCCTGACGTGGCTATGGTGCATGATGCTCAAGAACTGTCACGAGGCATAAAGTTTAACCGTTTTGTACTTAAACATGGTATGGGACTGTTGTATTACTTTAAAAAGCACGGCTATTTCTGGTCATTAAGTAAAACCAAGCAACAGATCGCCGAGCGAGTTCAATCGAGAGCGTCTTAGCACTAAACGCTCTGCTCGAGTGCTTATCCATTCACCCAATTAAAGATGAGAATAATGACGATATCCGGTCATTTTGTACCCACTACAGATGGAAATCTTTTTGCTACGCAGTTTGGTCCGATGTCCAAACATGCGGTGTTAATCTTGCCGGCCTTGTTTGAAGAAATGAATTTGTCCCGGGCGGTTATCGCCAAGCAGGCGCAGGCTCTCGCTTCGCGAGGAATGGGCAGTGTGCTGATGGATTACTATGGCACTGGGGATAGTGAGGGGGAGCTATCAGAGGGCTGCGCGCTTAGATGGCGTAAAGATGTTGTTGCTGTAGGTCAGTGGATGATTGGGCAAGGTGTGCAAACGCTGACATTGTGGGGGGTGCGTTTTGGTGCCCTATTGCAATTAGATGGACAAACCGAATTGGTTAAGCAGCTACCCGTAACTCGTCAGTTAGTTTGGAAGCCTATTACCTCGGGTAAAACATTGGTCAATCAACTGATGCGCTTGAAAGTAACCAATCAGGCCTTGGCTGGAAATGCCGAGAAGGTAGATTGGCGGGGGAAAATTCGCCAGGGAGAATCGGTAGAGATCGCTGGATACCTCCTGTCTGAAACCTTAGTGGCGAGCTTGGAAGCTATGCATATACCCATGGACGAGCCACTGTCCTCACTTTGTTGGCATGAATTGGGCAGCACCACTTTATTACCTGCTGTGGACAAATATCGTCTGGCGTGGCCAACCCATCAGTTTTTTGCGTTACCCAGCAAACCATTCTGGCAGTCTCCTGAGATCTTTGACGAGCCGGACTTAAATGAAGCGGTATTGAAAGGGGTTGGAATTGATGCATAACGAAAAGGCGATAAGTTTTGAGGTGGGGCAGCATCGCTGTTTAGGCATTGTGCACAAAGGCAAAGGTGAATCGCCTGCGAGAACGGGTGTGCTGCTGATTGTTGGGGGGCCGCAATACAGGGTCGGTAGTCACAGGCAATTTGTTCAACTATCCAGGGCGCTTGCTGATGCTGGTATTCCATCCATGCGTTTCGATTATCGCGGTATGGGCGACAGTCAGGGGAGAAAGGAATCCTTTGATGCAATAGATGACGATATTGCACAGGCAATGCAGGCCTTCCATGCTAATGCAGATATCGATAACGTGGTAATTTGGGGACTTTGTGATGCTGCGTCGGCGGCAATGATTTATGCCTCTAAAGATGACAGGGTTAAAGGCTTGATTCTACTTAATCCCTGGCTCGAGAACAGTGGCGCTAAGGGACAAACCATGCTGCGCCACTATTATTTGAAAAGACTTTTTAGCAAGGCATTTTGGAAAAAATTGTTAAGTGGTGGAGTTAACCTTAGCGGTAGTTTGCGGGATGCCGGTGGGCACCTTAAGGATAGTGTCAGCAAGCAGGCTGCTGAACAGGGCAGTTATCAACAACGTATGCAAAATGGCTTCAATGCTTTCGGTGGTACCACCTTACTTGTGCTAAGTGGCGTGGACTTGACGGCCAGAGAGTTTGAGCAACAGGCGCTTGGAACAAAAGGATGGACTGGACTTAAAAAGGAGAAAGTCCAAATTCATCGTATCAGCGAAGCCGACCATACTTTTTCCTGCCAGGCTTGGAAGCGTGAGGTAGAAAAACTCACCATTAATATGGTCATGGAAATGTCCCAAGATTAACATTGGGTTTTACCTCTCCCCCAGCATCAGACCCTTTAGTCTTGGGGAGAACTTTGTCATAACTTTGTGCATTAGTATTGCGATAATCAGGGAAAGAGGACTTGCAGTTAGCCAATATAATAGATAGCTGTTTTCGCCATGCTCAGGCTTGCCAAAAAGATACCAAAGAATCAGAATTACCGGGGCGTGAGACATAAAAAGGATGAAGCTGTACTTAGAATATCGTACTAGGTGGCTACCAAGCGCACTGCCAGCCAACTTCCCAAGAATGGGCCAGATGAGAAAAGGGGCAAGCATTCGAAGACCCTCTCGATTCTCAACTTTAAACAACACCAGATAGATGCAAAACCCGATAAACAGAGTGAAAAGCATCCAGGCAAATCTGTCCAATTTGCGCGGGTCAACCCCATACCAGGCTACCATAGCACCAGTTGCAAAACTGATGAGCATAGAATTACGGATTACCAGCATTCCATCCAGATTCCAGTAATATACAGCGGCGAGACAAGCGACAGTCAGAATAAAATTTACCCTCAGTAATAGCAGCAAGAGAGGGGACAGCAGACAGACCGCATATAGATCCCGTAAGAAGTTCAAGGGGTAATTGACAGGTTGCGTGTAAAGTCCAAGTAGCCCGTCCAACCATGCGTCAAGGCTGAATGGATATAACTGCGCGGAAAAAGGATGGTCTGATAAATGGTACATCTGCGCTATAAAAATGGCAGCAGCCAGAGGTATGTTCCATAGCAACAGCGGTAGGAGAATGGTTTTGCTCTTTTTCTTGAGCAACAGCCTAGGCTGCTGTGCCAGTGCAAACTTGAAAACTAAGTAACCAGACACCGCGGTGAGTACAGGAACGGAAGCCCGAAAAACGCCGTATGAAAAAAATGCCCGAACATAGCTGAAAAAATCCTGACCAACCTCGGCTAGGGGCTGATGGGGAGGTAGATGCAGAATCACAATGCCAAATATCATCACTATTCGGGCGATAGATATGCGTTGGCTGATATCCTTGTCAATCTGCATTGATGATTTTATTTATAACAGTATTTCGGTGACATGAGGGTGTCCGAGAAAATCCTGGGGGCTGGCTGTGGGGCCATAGGCACCAGACTGGAATATTACCAGCCAATCTCCGATAACGGCTTGAGGCAGCGTCATTTTATCTGCCAGTGTATCCAATGGCGTGCAAAGTGGTCCGACAGCCATAACTTTAGCCTCAGTTGGCACGTCTCCCATCTTATTGCCTATGGCAACAGGGTAGTTTTTTCGGATTACTTGGCCAAAGTTGCCTGAGTTTGACAAGTGGTGATGCAAACCGCCATTGGTCATCAGGAAGGTTTGGCCTCTGGATACTTTTATATCGGTAATTTTGGCGGCATAGATGCCAGCTTCCGCCACTAAGAATCGTCCCAACTCTATTACCAATTCTATATCAGCAATGAGAGGATATTGTTCGAGCAAGCGCTGCAGATTTTCTCCAATCGGTGTGAGATCTAAGCGTTCTTCGCCGGCGAAGTAGGGGATACCAAAGCCGCCACCCAGATTGATAGTTCTAACGGCAACTGGTGTTGCTTCAATAAGCTTATGGGCCAGGGCAAAAGTGTTATCATGGGCTTCGATAATGGCGTCCTGCTTTAGGTTCTGCGAACCCCAGAAGATATGGAAGCCACGAAAATCAAATTGCGAATAATCCAGTTCTGGCAATAATTCAAACAGACGCTCTTCATCGATACCAAACTGTTTAGGCCCGCCGCCCATTTTCATACCCGAGGCTTTAAGCTCAAAGGCAGGATTCACGCGAAAAGCGACAATAGGTTTTATACCTAACCGCTGCCCTTCATCTATAGCACGTTGCAGTTCAGTTTCTGATTCTACATGCAGGGTCACGCCCGCTACTATTGCAGCGCGAATTTCCCCAGCCTGTTTGGCCGGGCCAGCAAAACTAATGTCTTCGCTTGGCATACCGCTTTGCAATGCAAGTAGCATTTCTTTATGGGATGCAACATCAAATCCCGCCACTAATAGCCGCATACTGTTTACCAAAGCGGGGTAAGGATTGGCTTTGATGGCAAAGTGTAACTTGATAGAAGACGGAATATGCTGATGAAAAATCGCGACCTGGCGCTTTATCACCTCGAAATCGTAGGCATAAAACACCTCTTTATCCAGTATCGCCGCTATTTCATCCAGGCACTTGCCACCAATCAGTAATTGCTTGTTTTTAACGTCAAACTGATTCATGGGTGCATGCACCGGCACTGCTTTATTCATTGTGCATACCTCGATTTCAATTCCTGACTAATTGCACTTCTGTCTACCTTGCCATTCGGGTTGCGTGGCAGAGCATCAACCAGCTCAATATACTTAGGGTGCATAAAGTTAGGGGTGTCCTTTTTAATCAGTTTAAGAACCTCCTCCTGAGTTAATGCGCAGCCTTTTTTCAGCACAATTTTTACTGCAATGGCTTGCCCCAGTTCTGCATCAGCGACCCCACAGGCGACAACTTCGTCAATCAGGTCGGATGCTGCATAACAGGCGTCTTCAACCTCCATTGGGCTGACCCGGTAGCCTGAGGTTTTGATCATTTCATCACGACGTCCTACAAAGTATAAATAACCGTCCTTGTCCTTCTTGACCGTGTCACCTGACCACACCGCCATCTCAGTCAGCATCAAGCCGTTGACTGCTTTGGGAACAGGTTTAAAACGCTCGGCGGTCTTGTCTGGCGCATTCCAGTAGCCAAGACTGACATGAGGACCTCGATGGACTAGTTCACCAGGTTCATCCGGTGCGCACTCTGTACCGTCTTCCCGTACCACCATAATCTCCGCGTTGGGAATAGCCTTGCCCATAGAGCCAGGGCGTTCATCGACTAATTCAGGCGGCAGGTAAGTACTGCGAAATGCTTCAGTTAAACCGTACATTAAATAGGGTTTGGCCCTGTGAAATATGCGTCTAAGTTCGGCTAAAACCGGAGCGGGCATCGCCCCGCCGGAATTAGTAAAGTAACGTAATGATGCTGTGGCCTGTTCTGTCCACTTGGCTTTAATCAACTGTTGCCATAAGGGCGGAACGGCAGCCAGTCCGGTGACGCCGTGTTTCTCAATGGTTTTTACCACATCTCCGGGTAACAGATAATCCATCAACACACAGGTGGCGCCGGTTAAAAAGGCCGTCGTTATCTGATTCAGGCCGTAGTCAAAGCTCATGGGGAGCAACGCCAGGATCACATCGTCCGGGTGATTACCCAGGTACTCAGACACGCTTTCAGCACCAGCTAGAATATTCCGGTGCGATAGCACCACGCCTTTAGGTTTACCTGTGCTGCCTGATGTATACAGGATAGCAGCCATATCATTGTCTGTTGCTGTCACCAAAGGGCGGGCAGTGGCTGAGTCCAGCAATGAAGACAGAAAGTGCATCTGCTGGGGGATAGCTAATTGCAAAGGTTTATCTACCAGAATTACATGTTTTAGTTGTTCACATTGCGGCAAAGTACCTTGTAGAGTTTTAGCTCGATCCGAACTTGTTATTAGCACACTGACGTCGCAATCCGTCAGGATATGTTGGACTTGTGGTGCTTTGAGTACGTGATTAATTGGAACAAAAACTCCACCTGCAGCGCTACTGGCAAACAAGCTCAGCACGGCTTCTGGGCATTTGGGTAGGTAAACGGCAACTCTGTCGTGCCGCTTTATGTTTAATTCAGTCAATGCAGATGCCAGCCGTTGCTGTTCATTGTGCAATTGCTGGTATGTAAAATGTTGTTGCTTAAATATCAGCGCCGTTTTTTCAGGCGAGACATGTGCTGAATGCGTAATTAAATGATGAACAAAGCGGGCCATACGACAGCATAATTCCTTTGTAACCAGGCGGTTCCTAAATCACTAAAATAATGAAACAATGCGTATATTGAACAAGCGTATCGCCAATGTCCACGGATAGGCGGACGGAAAAACTAATTATTTTCAATTTACAGGAAATTTCATGGTTGCCGAGCACGTTAGAACTATCATTGTTAGCACTTTGCAATTAGACGAAGAGACCCAATTTGAACAGGATACGCCGTTACTTGGTGCTATTGCTGAATTTGATTCTATGGCCATTGTTACGTTGTTGACCACCTTAGAAGAAAACTTTGGGTTTGAAGTGGATGATGATGAAATCAGTGCGGATGTATTTGAGACTTTTGGTAGCCTGGTTTCATTTGTTGAAAACAAAATTTAGTTTTGGTGTGTAGCTATGTCATACAAGAATATTTTATTGGTCTTTGGCACTAGACCTGAGGCCATAAAAATGGCGCCATTGGTTTTGGCCCTGCGCGAGCATCCAGAGTTGAATGTAAAGGTATGTGTAACGGCTCAACATCGTCAGATGTTGGACCAAGTGTTGAGTCTGTTTGATCTGACCCCCGACTACGACCTGGATTTAATGCAACCAGGGCAGGATCTGTATGACATTACGAGTCGAGCATTGTTGGGCTTGAAAGGTGTAATGCAGGATGCCAAGCCTGACTTGGTTTTAGTCCATGGCGATACTACAACTACATTTTCAGCGTCGTTGGCGGCTTTTTATCAGCGTATTCCGGTTGGGCATGTGGAAGCCGGATTGCGTACAGGCAATATATACAGTCCATGGCCGGAAGAGAGTAATCGCCGTTTGACGGGGGTATTGAGCGCTCTGCATTTTGCGCCGACTCAAGGTTCAAGAGCTAACCTGTTGGCTGAGAATGTTAACGATGAAACTGTTTTTGTTACTGGCAATACGGTTATCGACGCGCTTTTGCAGGTTGTTGATAAGATAAATAGTGATAAGACGCTAACGGATAAGTTTGCCAGCAAGTTCGATTTTATCGACCCCAGCAAAAAGCTTATTTTGGTAACAGGGCATCGCCGGGAAAGTTTTGGTGGCGGATTTGAGCGAATCTGCCATGCGCTTCAACAGTTGTCCGAGCGAGACGATGTGCAAATCTGCTACCCGGTGCATTTGAATCCTAACGTCCGGGAGCCGGTAGAGCGCATCCTTGGTAATGCTAAGCAAGTGCACTTGATTGAACCGCAAGACTATCTGCCGTTTGTGTATTTGATGAGCCAGTCCTATCTGATTTTGACGGATTCTGGTGGTATTCAAGAAGAAGCGCCGTCTTTAGGTAAGCCAGTATTAGTCATGCGAGACACCACTGAGCGTCCAGAAGCCGTTGAGGCCGGTACAGTTAAACTGGTAGGAACCGATGATGGATTAATTGTCAGTGAAGTAAGTCGACTATTGGATGACAGCGATGCCTATCAACAAATGAGTGTGGCCCATAACCCTTATGGTGATGGCAAAGCTTGTGAGCGAATTGCGAACATAATTTTAGGATAAGAAAAATGGCATTTAAGAAAGTTTCAGTGGTGGGGTTGGGGTATATAGGCCTGCCAACGGCTGCCGTGATTGCGTCACGTGGTATTGAAGTTATTGGTATTGATGTGTCACAAAGAGCGGTTGAGACGATCAACCAAGGTAAAGTACACATTGTTGAGCCAGACTTGGATATGGTGGTCCAGGCTGCAGTAACTATGGGAAAACTGCGCGCTTCAATGACCCCTGAGCCTGCCGATGCTTTTATGATTGCTGTGCCGACGCCTTTCAAAGAGGGGCATCAACCTGATTTGTCTTACATTGAAGCTGCCGCAAAAGCCATTGCCCCAGTATTAGAGAAAGGAAATCTAGTTATTCTCGAGTCTACATCACCGGTAGGTGCGACGGAAAAGCTGGCTGCTTGGTTGCAGGAACAACGGCCAGACTTACATTTCCCAGGTGCGTCTAATAGCGAACCTAATATGTTCGTTGCGCACTGCCCAGAGAGGGTGTTGCCCGGACGCGTTTTGGAAGAACTGGTTTCGAACGATAGAATCATCGGTGGATTAACGGCTAAATGTTGTGAAATGGCTACCGAGCTTTATAAAACCTTCGTTCGCGGTGAATGTATCTCTACTAATGCTCGTACGGCTGAAATGGCGAAACTGACAGAAAACTCTTTCAGGGATGTGAACATCGCTTTTGCCAACGAACTATCAATTATCTGTGACAAACTTAAGATTAATGTATGGGAATTGATTGCATTGGCCAATCGCCACCCACGTGTAAATATTCTCAGCCCCGGCCCTGGTGTGGGGGGACACTGTATCGCAGTGGATCCTTGGTTCATTGTTGACTCAGCACCAGATGAAGCAAGGATTATTCGTACCGCGCGGGAGATTAACGATCACAAGCCGGAATATGTTGTCAGTAAAGTAAAAGCTGCCGCTGATCAATTCAAACGGCCTATAGTGGCGTGTCTGGGATTGGCCTTTAAGGCCGACATTGATGATTTAAGGGAAAGTCCTGCTTTAGATATCACTTGTGAACTGGCAAATGCCAATATTGGCCAGATTTTGGCGGTAGAACCTAACATTCAGGAACTACCTGGCAAACTACAAGGGCAGGGGGTTGAGCTTGTATCATTGCAGCAAGCATTAGAGATGGCCAATGTGTTGGTTGTACTAGTAGATCACAAACCCTTTAAAGCACTTCATAGCAACGACATCAATACCAAGGTTGTTGTGGATACCCGCGGTTTGTTTAGCCGTTTTTAGAACCCCTGCAATTTATAAAGGGCTCTGAAACCTTTAAGGTAATATCAGAGCCTTTTTCTTTGACTTTATTCTTTTTTAATTCATTGATAACTACTGTATCAGTATTAGCAAGTATGTATGATGGTGAGATAACCAAAATCAATCAATTCAGGTTGCTATGGTGTCTATTTTGTTGAGGAAGGAATCATGAAAACTGCTTTAAATACTATTGCAGCGCTTATTGTTGCGACAGCAATGTCAGCCTGTACTAATAAATCAGCTGAAGATCATATTACAAGTGCCCAGACTTTATTATTGGATGGCGACGAAGATGCTGCAGTAATCGAACTAAAAAATGCAGTAGTTCTAGCTCCGCAATCCGCTGATGTGAGACTCATGCTGGGCAGTATTTACCTTTCTCAGAGTGAATATGGCGCAGCCGAGAAAGAGCTAACCAGGGCTTCCGAACTTGGCGCTAATGCCGACCAGGTTATTCCGCTGTTGACTAAGCTTTACTATTACCAAAACGATTTTGGTCAGGCGCAATGGGTATTGGAAGAAGCTGAAATTGAAAGCCCTGACGCGCTTAGCAAAGCGCACTTATATGCTTTCTTGGCAAAAATATATTCCAGTGATGATCAATTGGAACAGCTAAAAGTTCCAGAGCAACTGATTGGTGACGATCGTTTTATTGCTTCGGGGTATCTTGCACTAGCAAAAAGGGATTTTGCTGCGGTGCAGGAAAGTATATCCAGTTTTACTGAAACTAGTAGTGAGCCAATTGAAAAAGATTGGTTACGCGGCAGAACCGCTTCGGCGCAGCAACACTATTCAGAGGCTGTTGAAGCCCTGACTAAAGTGGTTGAGCAACAGCCAAAGCTGTATATGGCCAAATTTCAATTGGCTGATGCCCTGACCCAAACTGGCCAGTTTGATGCGGCAGAGAAGCATATAGATGATTTGCTCAAAGTCAGTAAAGAAAATGCCTATGCAAATTTATTGAAGGCTAATGTGAGATTTTTGCAAAAGGACTATGCCGAGGCCTTACCGCCAGCTGAGAAGGCCGTACAAAATGGTATGGATATTCCGGCTGCCAATGTTATCGCCGGTATTAGCGCTTTTCAATTACAACGACTGGAGATTGCATATCGTTACTTGCAGCGAGCTGCGCAGAGTATGCCGAATGATAGTCAGATACATAAGGTGTTGGCACAGACTCAATTGTTATTGGGATATACCAATGAAGCCAAGAACACACTGAATGCGTTGGATGATATCACCAACAGCGCTGACTTGTTTGCCGATACCGGCATGCGTCTAGCATTGCAGGGTGATATTGAAGCTGCTAAGTCTTTTTTGAAGAAAGCGAATGAAGTTGACGCCGACAATGCATTAAATCTGCTTCGGGAAGGGTTATTGAAAATTGCCACGGCAGATGAGTCAGGTATCGCAAATCTTGAAGCCGCTATTCGACAAGACGAATCTTTAAAGCAAGGATGGGTCTCTTTAGCCAGAGAATATCTGCAAAAAAATGAGACTCAGAAGGCATTAGCGTTGGCTGATGAATGGGCAAAGACGGATGCAGCAAATGGTTTGACGCTAAAAAGTGTAATACTAACCCATCTTAATAAACCCGAAGAGGCTAAGCAGGCCTTGATGGACGTGTTGAAAGTGGAGCCTGAACATCTGGGGGCTAATCAGCTTTTGCTTAATGCTGAGATAGCGGAGAATGATTATCCGTCCGCCATAGCACAAGCTAAAAACATTCTGACCTTCCTACCAGACAATTTCAGAACGTTGATGACACTGATTCGGATTGGTGCGCTATCAGGACAGGCTGGCGATATTGAAAAGCTTCTGCAAGCGCATATGGCGAAAAATCCGAGTCTTTCTTCGCCGTTGCTGGCACTGGCAAATTTTTATCGTGCCAACGAGCAGCCTGAAAAAGCAATTTCACTATTGAATGAGAAAAAAGACAGCTTGGATGGCCGGGGATGGAAGTATTTAGGCGATAGTTTAATGCAGATGGAAGATGTTGTAGCAGCACGAGCTGCATACAAGTCCTGGAGAGAGAAGTTTCCTCAGGAAGAAGATGCCTGGCTGCGAGGTATAGGGGCCGCGGAAGTGCAGAATGATATTAGTGGTGCCAGGGAATTGGTGTCAACGGCGTTAGTGCAGTTTCCAGCTTCTCGAACCTTAAAGCTACTGCGAGTTAACTTTGATATCAAAGCCGGAGAAATTGACAGGGCCAGAAGAGAATTAGAGTTACTTCGCAGCAACTGGGGACCTGTGCCCTATTTGGTTCTGTTGGAGTGCCAGGTCATGCAAATGGATGGTAAGAATCAACAAGCGGCAACCTGTTATCGAGGATATTACAATCAATACCCCTCGCTGCAGTCAGCACTATTATTAGCCAATTCGCTGCACTTAAATGGTAAAGGGGAAGAGGCAACAACAGTCTTTGATGGGGAGTTGGAAAAACTAACAGGAAAGCAGAAAGTTAAAGCCACTAACGCGGCGGCAGAATTCTTCTCCGCCAATGCTTTACCCCGTCAAGCAATTAAATATTACAGTCTGTTAGATAAAGCATTGCCCAACAATGCCGTGGTGTTAAACAACCTGGCATGGAATCAGTTACAGGCAGCGGAATTGGATAGTGCGTTACAAAGTGCGAAAGCAGCTGAGAAGGTGGCACCCGAATCTGCCAGCGTCAAAGACACCTTGGGATGGATCTATTTTAAGCGGGGTGAACTCAACTTAGCTGAAAGCAGTTTGAGAGATTCTCTCGGTAAGCGGGATTCAAACAATGTAAAGCTGCATTTGGCTGAAGTCTTGATCGCCCAGGGACAAAAGCAAGAAGCCAAAACCTTATTGGAGAGTATTGATGCGCAGGAATACGCGGAACAAGTTGCCTCTTTAATCCAACAATTAAATTAACTTAAAGTTGGCTTAGTCAACTATGTCTGTTGGGCCTCAAATGCATTCGATGTGCTTGAGGCTTTGTTTTACCTGCAGTTTACAACGTAGATGCGTTAGACCTATTGCTTACCCATTTGGCAGCCCACACACTGCAGAATTGAATGTTTCGTATCTCTGGCTTTTCAGGTGTCAGTGTTTTTAACAGTATCGTGTTTTATTTTTGTTGGCTCAGAGTTGCTTTTAGAGAAAACTCATAAAAAACAATGTTTTAAAAAGTTGGCATAAAGGGTGCTTTGTACAGTTAGGCGGCAACGTGAATTTATTGGAATGTTGGTGAGTCGTCTCACAACAAGTCGTCTCACAACAATGTAAAGAACTTGAGGAGCGAAGATATGAAGAAGTCACTATTAGCAGTTTCTTTGTTAGCACTGGCTGGTACTGCAGCGGCTGACCCATTTTACTTGGATGTTGGCACCGCTTACGGCTCAGTGAATGTAGGTAATTGTGCAACTTGTACTGGCAACAAAGATGAAGCTACTATTCTGTATGATTCATCTACTACTATTATCGACGTTGATAACAACGGTATCGATGTTGGTGATACTGTAATCACTAATGGTGGTTTAGGTGTTTCCCTGTTGCCTGGCATGAGCAACCCGCACCCATCATCTGCTTTTGGTAGCCTGGATTCAAACCTTATTACTGGTTTCAACCCCTCAAGCACCAGCAACGACTATGGTATTTCTCCTGATGGTAGCTGGGTGGTTAGCTTTGGTTTCAGTAACCTGACCGGTGTGGTAAGTGGATTTAACGGCAGCATCCCTCTGCTTTCATATGGCCCAGGTGTTATCAATTTCTATGTATCAGAACTGGGCGGTGCTCAGCAGAATTTCATGAACGTGAATGTAGATTTCGGTGGTCCAGATGGCTTGGGTACTGCTATTTTCGGTGAAGTTGACTTCACTGGTATCGGCGCAATGCTTAGTCTAGGTGGAACTGACCTGAGAAACCTGTTCCATTCAGCAACTCACAGCTGTAATGGTAACGATGGCTTCTACGACATTTGGAATGAGTGTGGTGCAGGCTCTCTGGGTAATGACATCATGGAAATCTTCTTTGATGGTCACTTCGACACTAACGTATTGTTGAGTCAGTTTGCTGCTGATGCTGGTAATGATGGTGCTAATGGTGACGACATGTACTATGTCAGCACTAACCACGACGGAAGTGTCACTTTCCGCGTGCCAGAGCCAGGTACCTTAGCTATGTTTGGTATGTCTCTGTTGGCTCTGGGTGGTTTGAGCCGTCGTCGTAAGTCTTAATAGATTTTTGAGCTGATACAAAAACGGACACTTAAAGTGTCCGTTTTTTTTGCATCTTTATTTACTGTTATGCAGCCACCACATCTCAATGCTAACCTGCTATTCTTTCAGCAAGTTTTTCAATCGCCAAAACATGAGTTTTTGTAAAGGATTGCGGTTCCCACCGGGACGCCAGGTTTTTATTAGTTTATTTCGATAAGCATCAAAGTGCAGGCCATGCGGAGCACATATAACTTCACCTCGATCTAGCAGGAGCTTCAGCACATTGGTGCATAAAACGCCGGCTGCCAGAGAAATTCCCATACAGGTAGAAGGTACCTTCTTTTTAAGAAAGTTCACTGAGCTGCGTTCAACCAGGTAATGCCGTTGCTGTACTGAGGGAGATACACCAATAACAAAACGCATAATATTGTCTTCAAACATTCTTTGCTTCTGCTCGTCGGTATCGGTTGGCTTTGGATCCTGCATGCAAAAATATTCTTCAAAGCTCATTTTTCCAGGCATAAATACCAGCATGGCGGTTCCCATACCCATAGGGGCCGCAGTGATACAGGGAATTCCTTTTTCATAGCAGCGCTGGAAGACTTTTCGTCTGATATCCAGGGCAAAGATATCCAGGCTGTCTATATACACATCTACACCTTCCAGAAAGGCTTCTAGATTATCGTCATTGACCCCTTCGCTAAAATTTTTAACTTCTGCTTCAGGGTTAATACCTCTGAGGGTGTTTTCCATAACCTCTGATTTGGGCTTGCCTATAGTGGCCATCGAAGCACCAGCCTGGCGATTGAAGTTGGCCAGATCATAATCGTCTAAATCAGAGATATGAAAATGACCTATGCCCATCCTTGCACACACTATGCTGTGATCACCGCCAACACCACCCAAGCCGCCCACAGCAACGCGACAGTTCCTTAATTTCTCTTGTTCTTCGCGCGTTACCCAGCCGATATTTCGGGAAAATGCTTCTTTGTAGTTAAACATAAATTGTCCTCTCTCTTTTCCTGTTGGCTGAGTCTGTGTTGTCTATTAATGAGGTTCAAAGCTGTTTAAGCATTTCGCTTTTGATACTGGAGAGCAGTTTCTTAAAACCAGGACTTAACGTTTCGGGTATGCGATTGGGATTCACATGATAAGGAGCCCGTTTACCGTGATAATCGACCACAGGCCCAATTTGCTCAAAGGGAATGCCGACAAATCTTAAACTTCTGGCGAGTCGGGGCTCCATCATCACAAAGCAGTGGTCAATACCTTTTTGCAGCACCAGTGAGGTAGCGGATAGGTAGAGCCCTACCGCGATAAAGGGAAAACATCGTAGTTCCTGCTCAGAATAGATATCCATGTTAATGGCACCTGTCGCGGCTCCCTGATGCTTATCAACAGAACGTCTTCTGAATTCAGCTGGCACAGCGAGTCGTGATATTTCTGCTATGCGGTGACGTTCAAAACGGCTGGGTTGAAGGTGCTCGTTGCCTATGGCGGATTGGCAGTATTTTTCTATAGGTAGTTTCTGGTCTTCGCTGGATGAATAGATGACTCTTACGGTTCCAGCATAAGTACCTCTGGATTTATGTTGAATCAGACAATGATAAGCGTGGTCATCAAATTCGTCAGTTTCTAAGCCGGACTCTCGTGGTTCTTCAAACTTCAGTTCATCACAGTACACGCCATGTCTGATTTTAAAGCTCTCATTTTCTAACTCTGTTGTATTGACAAAGCATGGTTGGAGATAATGAGAAAAATGCGACGCAATGCTTTTGGCGTGCCTGTCAGCAATCATCTTTTGCAATTTTTTTGCCAGAACACCAATAACGGGAAGATTTGTCGCACGCTGTATCAGTTTCATTCCTAGTTTCCAGAAGTATTTAGCGCCTATTAAGTTCCTGAGGCTCTCCCTGAAGGAGGCAAACAATGTCTATTTAGCCGTAACATTGTTTATCAGAAAATAAGTTTATCACCTGAAATAGTTTAAGAATGTGATTTATTTAATATTTTCTGTTTTAGGTCAAAAAAGAAATTATACCCACCTTGGTGTTTCCATATCCGGTGTATTGGGTGCTTGTTTAATCTTAGCAAAGTTATCTGGTTGTCTTAACGAAATACACAATCAATGTTAGGCTTACTGATAACCACTAAACATTGGTAGTACAAGGATGAAACGGACGCTATTTGTTTTTTTGATACTTATCTTCGCGCCTTTAACGCAGGCGGCATCAGGCTTTGAAACTATTGTCGCAAAGATAAAGCCATCGGTTGTCGGAGTGGGGATCAGTGATCCTATGGGATCGCCACGAAACGTTTTACAAGGAACCGGGTTTGCCGTAGGAGATGGCACACTGATTGTGACTAATTTTCATGTGGTGGAAAAAGCTCTGGATCCCGAGTCATATCAACAACGTGTTGTCTTTATTGGTATTGGCGAGTCACCAAAAATTAGTCCAGCAGAAATCATAAAAACGGATCCAGGACACGATCTGGCAATTTTAAAAATCAAGGACTCGCTACCGCCACTGACTTTGGCTGATGATACATACCTGCCGGATGGCAGAGATGTTGCATTTACTGGTTTTCCTATTGGTGCCATATTAGGTCTATACCCTGCTACGCACAGAGGCATGATTGCAGCCTTGACACCGGTCGTGATCCCCAGCGCTAATGCGCAACAGTTAAGTATTCAGATGATGAAAAGGCTTAAAGAGCCCTTTATGGTATATCAAATGGATGCCACCGCGTATCCTGGTAACAGTGGTAGCCCGGTGTACGACATAAACTCAGGTGAAGTCGTTGCCTTGATTAATAAGGTATTTGTGAAAGAGAGTAAGGAGGCCGCGCTTTCAGCACCAAGTGGTATATCCTACTCTATACCCGTAAAATATCTACATGCGTTGATGGCTGAGCTTGAGTGATCGGTGTCTGTTTTTTTTACAAGTTGATTTTATCGGTTTGTAATATCTTTTAAAAACAACGCGTTGGAAGTTGGTGTGATTTTTGCATGATAGGGTGAGTTGTGTTTCAGTTACTGAACTCTTCAGCGCTGATCTATTTGTTAGGAATTAGGACATGAGTGACGAATATAAAGCTGTTGACTCTCTCGAGGCGGCCAACAATCAAGAGGGCCAAAACCTTAGTCGGCGCAAATGGTTAAAGAAGGCCGGAGTTGCTGCTCCAGCACTGTTGCTATTGGCTAATCGGCCTGCAATGGCGATGGGCTGCACGATCTCAGGATTTATGTCAGTGCAACTGGGAACATCCCTGACTGTACATGATGGTGCGACCTGTAATGGCTGGAGTCCAGGAAACTGGAAAAACCAAAATGGACAGATTAATGCTTGGGCGTGGAATGCCACAGGTGAAACACCTAATTCGATGTTCAAATCTATTTTCACCACGAACAGATTGTCCTCAACTTACATCAGGAAAGTGGTGGGGGGTGTGCCAGAAAGCATGCCAATGGGATTTACCAGTTATCTGTCTAGCACGCTAGGTCAGGAGCTACGGGGAAAGACAAAAACCAATTCTATTACCCAACATGCAGCGGCCGCTTTTCTGAATGCAGCGTTTTTGGCCAATGGCGGCGCTGGTTCAAATCCTGATCCTTGGATGCTGACCTATCCCAACGTGGAAGATATTATTGGTGCCTATCTGCTCTATGAAATTTCACATTTGTCTGCAGGAATACTCCAAGCCAGCAGTGATACTGTTTATCAGTTAGAGCGCAATGGAATATTACTTGGTCGGTCAGATACGATGACCGAAACTGAATATAGCTCGTTCTTTAACAGTATTGCCGATGGCGGTGGTAGTCAGGCTTGGCAGGACGGACTCTAAGTTTTGCCAACCGCATTTAAATAAGCAGTGAATTTGCGGTATTTTCAAGCAGCTCAAACACAACTGACCGAGTATATTACACCACCTCATTGGGTGGTGTATGTTGGTCACTACAAACGCACTTTGCTGCTTCCTCTCCAAGCAAAAGCGCTGTTTGACTTTCTCTGCCAAAATGGCCCTTTTCCGTTATCCAGTGACGAGCTTCGGACAAACTTTGTCGGTACGGATGACGAATTTTTCTTTTTGATTGATAAGCTTGTAACTTCCGGGTTGTTGGAACAGGCGAAATGACGTTATCGGACTATTCTTTATCACAACTGAATTCCAGGCTTTCTGGAGACGGAGTGTGTTTTAGGTCTGGGCGTTTTGTATCGCGAATTCGCAGTCCTATCACCGAGGTGGCAGCAGACTTACTCAGAGTTTATTCTGGTGCCGAGGTCTGTGAAGATCAATTTGTAGACTTTGATATTGAGCTTTTACCGTCGGGGGGCTACCGTCGCTTTTACAAACCCCAGGTTAATTTTAGCTTTAATGGTTATTTGCCGTTTCAGCCTCTACCGCAAGAACAGTCACTTCCATTGATGGAATGGGGACTAAACTGGTGTGTCAGCAATCACTTTCAACAAGCCTTAGTTATTCATGCTGCTGTTGTTGAAAAATACGGACGAGCTCTGATACTCCCAGGACAACCAGGAGCAGGTAAAAGCACACTTTGTGCGGCCTTGGTAAGTGTGGGTGGTTTCCGCTTGCTATCAGATGAGCTCACTATTATTGATTGTCATTCGGCACAAGTGTTGCCAAATCCCCGACCAATAAGTTTAAAAAACAAAGCAATTGATATCGTCGCTGGGCTTCAAAGTGGTTTAAATCTGAGCCGTACTGTAAGAGATACTCAGAAAGGCTCGGTTGCATTGTTGCAGGCACCTCCTGGCAGTGTAGCAAGCTGGAATCTTACCGCCTCCCCTGGCTTGATTGTTTTTCCTAAGTTTAAGGCTGGCAGCGAGGGGGGAACCTTGCAAGAACTTAGTAAAGGTGAAACCTTCCTTCAATTAGCCAATCAGTCTTTCAACTATCCAATTTTGGCAGAGCAAGGCTTCAATGCGATATCCCGGCATTTAGACCAGGCTCAGTGCTATCGATTTGACTACGATGGCGATTTAACTGCCGCAGTCGATGCGTTAGATGGGCTAATGCAAGATGTTTGAGAAGCTGATCGTTCGTGCACTTAAAAATCCTAGCGAGGTAAAAGAATTTACTCCAGCTCAGTGGCAGGAGTTTTTATCTCAGGGGTATCAAACAGGTCTGCTTGCAAGATTTTACTTTTTGTTTAAGACCCAGACATTGCTTCAGTTTGTGCCACCTCCGCTCAGTTGGCATTTTAACTCTGCTCATGCGCTGAGCTTGGCGCACCGTAGAGATATTCGCATTGAAGTTGAGCATATCGAGCGGGCTCTGAAAATGGTTGGAATTCAGCCGGTGCTCCTCAAGGGCGTAGCGTATGATCTGGCTCAGGATAAAGTGGCTGAGGGCCGGGTTTTTTCAGATGTCGATATTTTTATCAGTAAGACTGAGTTGGCAAGTGCTGAGCACGCACTAGGATTGCATGGCTGGAACATGGGGAAAATGACAGCCTATGACCGTTCCTATTATCGGCGATGGATGCACGAATTACCGCCGATGATCCATAGAGAGCGGGGGATGACATTGGATGTGCACCATAGCCTATTACCTGTCACCTGTCGGTATGCATTTGACCCTACTGAGTTGCAGTTTGATGTCAGTAACGGTCATTGTGTGTTGTCGCTTATCGACCGTATCATTCATGCTTTTTGCCATCTGCTGATGGAAAGTGAGTTTGAAAAAGGTTTAAGAGACCTATCCGATCTGGACTTGCTGTTTCGTCAGTTGGACACTGCAGCCCAGTGGAATCAGCTGTTAACTCGGACTGAGCAGTTAGGCGTGGGGCGGCTGTGTTTTTACGCTCTTCGATATGTTCACCTTGTACTTGCTACGCCGGTACCTGATTTCGTTTTACAGGGGAGTCAGCGCTGGGCGCCATCTGCGCCTGTTCTCGGACTTATGGATTGGGCGTTTCCCAAGGTTTTGGTCAACGCATTGAGCATGACAGCTTCATGGCGTATTAAGTTAGCACATTTTTTACTGTATTTACGTGGACACTGGTTACGTATGCCGCTGCATCTGCTGGCGCCTCATTTAGCGCGCAAAGCCTGGATGAGGATCTCAGGGAGTGCCGAACAAGAGACAGCTATCTGATACGACGGGCAGTGTATACTGGCTTGGTTTGTCACTATTCATAGGGGATGCACGTTGCTTGACGTTATAGGATATAGTCTCTGCCTTGTTGGTAACCTGTTGCTTTTCCTTTTGCTGTTAACTGTGCGACGTCCTGGGTTACCTAAGCGCTTGCTTTTGGTTGCTGTGGTGACCAACCTGTTATGGGCGTTGACCCACATAGGCGCAGCCACCGGAGTCAGCGGTTCATTTTGGTTGTTGTTCCTCGAAGGTGCCAAGTCATTAATTTGGCTTATGTTTATCTCTTCGGTGTTAAAACGTGATTTACATCGTTTAAGCTCACTGCTTTCACAGCCAGTAACGCTTTTTAGTCTCGCTTTACCACTTATGTTACTGCTGTTAGGCGCCCCTGGATTTCTGTCCTTCAAGTGGCTGCTGCTCATTCAAACCGTGATCCCGCTGGTGATGCTCATTTTACTCGAGACATTATACCGCCAGGCTGGCTCAGAACGATGGCATTACAAACCCTTGGTGTTGTACCTGGGGGCGACCAGCTTATTTGACTTTGTTATGTATGCTGATGCCACCATGGTTAGCAGTATAGACCCGATGTTCTGGACGGCTCGCGGTTATATTTATGCCTTGCTACTTCCTGCACTTGTGATTGCAATACGTCGTATAAAACATTGGGGCATAGAGATCTTTGTCTCTCGGGATGTGGTGCTACACAGTTCGTTACTGTTGCTCGCAGGTGGATATTTGTTCGTGATGGCGATTGCAGGCTATGCCATTCGATATATCGGTGGGGATTGGAGTGGCGCAGTGCAATTGGTACTGTTGTTCTTGTCCTTAACCTTGTTACTTGTGCTGTTTTTATCCAATACGCTCAGAGCCAGAATAAAGGTCTTCATCACCAAGCACTTTTTTGCCAATCAGTATGATTATCGTGAAGAGTGGCTAAAGTTATCGCAGTCATTAAGCGGTAGTGAAAACAATTTAAGACAGGTTTTTGATAATGGATTAAACAGCCTAATGGCGGCCATTAATTATTCGTCAGGTATGTTGCTCAAATTTAATGGTAAAAATCAGCAAATAATGAGTTCTATTGGCCATCCACCACTCACTGATATTGAGAAGGATGTATTGGAACAACTTAAAGTCTTTTTGCAGCAAAAGCACTGGTTGGTGGATATTGAAGAACTTCGTTATCGTCCTTTTGTTTATGAGGGACTCAAGGTTAACCATGCCATCCTAAATCAATGCCGTTTCCAGTTGGTGTTGCCATTTTATCGGGATGAGCAATTGTGGGGTGTGGCATTGCTGTATGCACCATCAGAGCAAAAAATCCGCTTAGACTGGGAATTGCGTGATTATCTAAACGCAGTTATCGCCCAGGTGGCAAATTATCTTTTTCACTATGAAGCGGCCAAAGAGGTGGCTGAGAATGCACAATTTGCTGCCTTTAACCGAATGTCGGCCTTCGTCTTGCACGACTTGAAAAATGTGCTGGCGCAAATAGACCTTATTTTGTGTAATGCACAACAGCACAAAAATAACCCTGAGTTTATCGAAGACACTTTTGAAACATTGGCGCATACCAAAAGTCGTATGGAAAAAATGCTCAGGCAGCTGACAGAGAAAAAAGAAGCCTTGCCGAGTAGCACGCGCACGCTTAATCTAGGTAACCTTGTTAAAAAAGTAATTCAGGAACGTTGCCAAGGCTTATTACCCATACCTAAATTAGCTGAATCCGATGAAATTGAGTTAATTTTGGACGAAGAGAAGTTTAGTAATGTTTTATATCACTTGATTAGCAATGCGCAACAAGCCACACCTGATGACGGTTCAGTTGAATTAAAAGTGAAGGTGAGCAAAAGTGACGAAGGGGCGCTGTTAGAAATTACTGACACGGGGTGCGGTATGTCCCAAGAGTTTATTGCAACCCGTTTATTTAAACCTTTTGATACCACAAAAGGTAATGCAGGCATGGGCATTGGTGCCTATGACGCTAAAAATTACATTGAAAAAGTCGGCGGACGTATAGAGGTTGTAAGCCAAGTCGGGCAAGGTACCAGATTCAGTTTGTTTCTGCCTGCGACTGCCGCCATTGATACGTAGAGGATAATAATATACATGGAAACACTGCTAGTTGTTGATGACGACCTGGGAATACAAAAACAACTGAAATGGAGTTTCAGCGACTATGAAGTAGTTTTTGCCGATGATCGGCAATCCGCCATTGCTCAGTTGCGGCGTTTCGAGCCAAAAGTGGTGACCTTGGATCTTGGTCTGCCGCCTGATCCTGCAAATGCTTCAGAGGGGCTGGCAACCTTAGCCGAGATTCTTAACCTGGCGCCTCAAACCAAGGTGATCGTCGTCACAGGTAACAATGATAAAGAAAATGCGCTTAAGGCCATTCAGTTAGGCGCATACGACTTTTATCAGAAGCCTATTGATTCAGATACCATTCGCATACTCGTTAGCCGTGCCATGACGCTGTTTGACCTGGAGCAGGAAAACCGTCAATTGGCACAGTCACTACCCGCTATGGGCAGAATTATTGGCAGCAGCGAATCCATTCAGCAAGCCAGCCGCAGAGCAGAAAAAATTGCTCAGACTGACGTCAGTGCACTTTTGCTGGGTGAAAGTGGTACAGGTAAGGAAGTATTTGCTCGTTCCATTCATGACTTAAGCGCCAGGCGCAACAAGCCTTTTGTGGCGATTAACTGTGCCTCAATTCCTGAGAACCTGCTTGAGAGTGAATTATTCGGTTATGAAAAAGGCGCTTTTACCGGAGCTAACAAAACCACCCCGGGTAAGATAGAGACTGCCCAGGGCGGCACTTTGTTTCTGGATGAAATAGGGGATATGCCAATAGGTCTGCAGGCCAAGATGCTGCGATTTTTACAGGAAAGGGTGATCGAACGGGTTGGTGGGCGTCAGGAAATACCAGTGGATATTCGGGTGGTCTGTGCCACGCACCGAGATCTGTCATCTATGGTGGCAGAGCAAACTTTTCGTGAAGACTTATTTTACCGGGTCAGTGAAATTACTATTCGCATTCCTCCGCTCAGAGAGCGGGGCAGCGACGTGGTGTTGTTGGCGCGTACCTTTCTGGGGGCCTACAAAGATGAATATGGCTCCAAGGTCAAAGGCTTTAGCGAGGCCGCCATTGAAGCCATGATGCAGCATCGCTGGCCAGGCAACATTCGCGAGTTGCAAAATAAGTTGAAGTCGGCAGTTATCCTCGCCGAAGGGAACCTGATTCAGGCCGACGATATGGGCTTAACGGCTGGGCAAAATGGCACAATGCAGAATATTAATTTGCGAGAGGTACGTGAAGAGGCGGAGAGCCGGGCAATCAGGCAGGCTTGGCACTTGGCTGAACAGAATATGTCTAAAACCGCAGAGTTACTCGGCATCACTAGGCCGACCTTGTACTCGTTGATTGATAAGTACCGGCTGGATGACATTAAACCCAGCAACTGACATTACTGCCGTTAAACGTAGATCTCAGACAGATCAAAGATAACTTGGAATAAAGTATTGTAATTGGTTACTTTGTGTGGAATATAAAATCCATTAACCTCTGTAAACAAAGCGCCCTGCTCGGGGCCAATAATAAATAAAGGTGTTCATTTGTCTGATTGGTTAACTATTCTCCCCCCTGTTCTAGCCATCGTTGTGGTGTTTTGGCGCAAGGAAGTCATCCTGGCATTGATGGTTTCATTGTTCTGTTCGGAATTGTTGCTGTTGGCATCATCTGGAAGCAGCCTGGTTCAGGCCGGTATGTTGGGACCGTTTCAAACGTTGGAACGAGTTGTTGCGGTTTTTAGCTCAGCCGGTAACACCCGGATCCTGATCTTTTCACTGCTGGTCGGTGCACTGTTAGCCTATATGCGTTATTCAGGTGGCGTAACAGCTATGGTGGAAAAACTGATCAATAAAGGGGTGGCCAAAAGCCAGCGCCAGGTAGGCTTGCTATCCTTCTTTTCCGGGGTCGTTGTATTTATTGAGTCTAATCTCAGCGTGCTAACGGCGGGTATCTTATCCCGGGGGTTGTTTGATCGTTTTAAGATGAGCCGTGCAAGGCTAGCTTATATTATCGATAGTACCAGTGCACCTATTTGTATATTGATCCTGTTAAACGGCTGGGGGGCTTATGTACTGGGTTTACTAGGCAATTATCCCACTGAGCAGTCGGCTGTATCTATCCTCATTGGCACTATTCCAATGAACTTTTACGCCTGGTTGACCCTGTTATTAGTGCTTTTCACTATCCTGACCGGCAAGGTCTATGGCCCGATGAAAGAGTCGGAGCGCCTGCTCAACCAAAACCAGGCTCACAGTGAAATTGATTTTGAGGCGACTAAGGCTCGCTTCATGATAGTGCCGCTGCTGACCATGGTACTGGGTATGCTGGGTTTTATGTACTGGACCGGCGATGGGCAGATTACGCAAGGGGATGGTTCTAAGTCTGTACTCTATTCCACCACTCTGGCCTGTATGGTGGCCTATGGTTTGATGCTGCAGTCAGGTCGCTTTAAGCACAAAGATCTGGTCGATATCGGCTTTAAAGGTATGGGAGAGTTGTTACCCCTGGTGTGTATTGTTTTGCTGTCACTGGCCCTGGGTAGCAGCCTAAAGTCGCTCGGTACGGGTGATTTTATCGCGGGCATTGTAGCTGAATCCTTACCCTTGTTTTTGATCCCAGCCTTGTTGTTTTTGGCTGGCGGACTGATTTCTTTTACCACTGGTACATCTTGGGGGACTTTTGCCATCTTGATCCCTATCGGGATGCCAATGGTGTTGAACCTGGGATTACCGCCAGAGTTAATTCTGGCAGCGATTTTGGGCGGCGGCGTGTTTGGTGACCATTGCTCGCCCATATCCGATACTACTGCTGTAAGTAGTATAGCGTCAGGTTGTGACTTGCTTGAACACGTACGCACGCAGCTTCCCTATGCTTTGTTCTGCGGTGTATTAACACTAGTGGCCTATTTGCTGGCCGGTTTGTTTTGGATTGGACTATGAGAAGAAAAATCCTGCTGACTGTGATGATGACGTCTGGCTGGGCAACGGCCCAGTCGATGCCGGAAGATTTTGCCGATATGACAGCTATGCTACCCGATGCGGTCTATGACATCCGTTATCACGGCAGCAATAACTTTGTTGGTATGCCTGTTGATGGTTACCTGGCACCCAAGTGCATATTACAGGGGAAGGCAGCCAAAGCGCTGGTAAAGGTGTCAGTGGCGGCCCAAGCGCAAGGCTATAAGTTGAAGATCTTCGATTGCTACAGGCCAACACAAGCCGTAGCACATTTTATGCGCTGGGCGCAGGACTTGGCTGATACTGCCACTAAAGCGGCGTATTACCCGAACCTTAGCAAAGACAAGTTGGTGGGGGAGTATATTGCTGAACGCTCGGGCCACAGTCGCGGCGCGACCCTTGATTTAACCTTGATGGAGCAAGACGAACAAGGCGAATGGGTAGAACTGGATATGGGTTCGCCATTTGATATGTTTGATGTGTTGTCTAATACCGAAAACCCATCGGTCACTGACGCCCAACTGCAAAATCGTTTTACCTTGCGGACGTTAATGGAAGCTCAGGGCTTCACCAATTACGATATGGAATGGTGGCATTACTCTTTGTCACCACAACCTTACCCAGATACTTACTTCAATTTCCCCGTTGAATAAGATGGGTTTATTAAGGCCTGCTTAGTGGCAGGCCTTAATTCTTGCCTAAATCAGCGAAGCATTTCCAAGCCCTTGATTTCTTTGATACCCAATCCAGGGGTGTTTTCTATACTTATTTCCGCGCCATTGAATTTCACGTTGCCGACCACTGGGTCAAAGGCGCAGAGTGATGGCCCATCCAGATCCACTTTGGTTATTACGTGAGATTTCGCTACCGCCAGGTGCGCTGCTGCCGCGACACTGATACTGGTTTCCAACATACAACCTATCATGCACTGAACATCAAAGGTTTCAGCGATATCTGCTATGCGTATCGCATTTGAGATTCCGCCGGTCTTCATCAATTTGATATTGATAATATCGGCAGCGCGCATCTTGATGAGATCTATCACTTCTTTGGGGCCAAAGGTACTTTCATCGGCCATAACGGGGGTATGTACACGCTCGGTAATGTACTTCATACCTTCCAGATCGTAGCCTTTGACCGGTTGCTCGACCAATTCAAGACGCACACCTGCGTCCTCAAGTTTAGTCAGCGCGTATACGGCCTCTTTGGCTGTCCAACCCTGATTGGCATCAAGACGAAGCAATGCTTTACCTTCTACAGCTGCATAAATCGCTTTGACTCGCTCTATGTCCACGCCAATGTCTTTGCCGACTTTTATCTTTAACGTCTCAAAGCCTTGGTTAACGGCATCAATACTGTCTTTTACCATCTTATCTATGTAATCGACACTGATGGTGATGTCGGTGCTGATGGTGGGTTCACCGCCGCCCAGAATTTTGTATAAGGGGGTATTGTAGCGCTGAGCAAATAAGTCATAGATCGCAATTTCTACCGCAGCCTTAGCACTGTAGTTTTTAACAATGCTGCCCTGGATCAAATGCGTGATTCGATTAAGATCTTCTATCTCTTCACCAATCAGCTTGGGTTTAATCATGGTCTTGATGGCTTCAATAATAGAACCATGAGTGTCACCCGTTATGACCGCAGTGGCAGGGGCCTCACCGTAGCCCACATGGCCGGTATCTGTTTCAACAATAACGATGACATCTTCGACTTTTTCTACTGTCCTTAATGCGGTTTTAAACGGGGTCTTAAGCGGTACCCTGAGCATGGCAAATTTGATATCGGTGATTTTCATATAAGACCCTTAGCGAACAGACTTGATGGTGTAAATCCGATCCAGATAACTGGTGGACTTAGATAGGTGCAAAGGCAGCAGCGGCGTGACTGACACGCCGTTCAAACCACCCTGATAGTAGTTACCCTGCTCATCCACATATGACATGCCGTGCACATCGTGGATCACATAGGGCTGACCCTGTTCCTCGCCCAGATACATAACAACATGGCCAGGAATATAAATGAGATCGCCCACTTGCAGTTCTTTCAGGGCATTTAATTTGTCTTGAACCGGGCTGTCTGCATCAAAACGAATATTTTGCCCGAACGCACCATTCCCTTGCTCTCCGGAATTGCGCGGCATCAATATGCCGAAGGTACGATAAATTTCTGACACAAAGCCAGTGCAGTCCCTGGCGTTGTAATCATGTCCCCAGCCATAACGTTCGCCCAAAAACTTAAAGCCCTGCTGAATAATATTGGCTTTGTTAAACGGCAGATAACCTTGATGAAGGTCCTGGTTACGGCTGATTAACGCCGGTTTGAAGGACAACTGGCCACTCTCTTCACGATAGGGGAGTTTCACCACATAACTAGCGTAAGGATTTTGCCCATATAAATAGTGTTTTACCGACTGGTTATCCAGCAGCGGCATCCGCACACCCATATCCAATTGTTTTTCTGATAACTGAGGTTCTTGTGGGTTGTAGTTGGTAAATACCTTGGCGCCTGTGACCACCACAAATGGTGCCTGCTGTCCGTAGCCCAGCACTTCTTCTTTGCTACCTAAGGCAACCGACGACTTAGGTAACCAGGCCAGATAATGATAAGCCCTGGCTAAATACCACTGGCCGTCCTTACTTTCATGCAAAATGGCCAGCGCATCGCCAGGAAACAACCCGGTTTCAATGAAACGGTCGATATCCAGATCCATCGCTTGGTTGTAGGTTTTCTCGGCTGACGGAAAGCGGCGCATATTGGTGCGCTCGGTAACCAAAGCAAACCTAATCGCGTTCTGTGGCTTAATTGCTGCAACGTTGAGGTTATCAAGATAACGCTGATAGTCTGCACTGCTTAGTTTAGTGCCATCGGCAAAAAATCTGTCACTGCTGGGAACGGTACTGATTTGGTTGATGGCCGCCTTGAGAGCATCCGCACTTAAGCGAGCGGGTAACTCGGACAGATTCTGCAATTCTTCTTGCTGCTTAAAACTGCGTTGGTTGAGTGATTTAATTTGCAACTCGTTGAGCAGCACAGTCTGCGCATCTTCCTGCTTTAGTTGCCAGTATTCAGCATGCAGGTGCTGGGGTTGAATACCAATAACATCAGTATCCGCAAAGGCTTGGGGCTGATAACTAGTAAGAGCAAAGCCAAAAAGCAATAGTAAAGAGTGTAACTTAATCATAGTTTTTCCATTCTCAGTGTCAGATGGCCGGCAACAGGTTACCAACCAAAATGCCTCCCGCTGTGCCGACTATATAACCCAGCAACGCCATTAGTATACCAACGGGGATAAGGCTGCGTGAGTAAGAGGCGGCAAGAATTGGCGCCGAGGCAACCCCACCTATATTGGCCAGTGAGGCTACGCCACAGGTAAACAAATCCAGCTTGAATAGCTTAGCCAGTATTAACATCACTATGGCATGCAGCAGCAGGATAAGTAGGCCTGAAAGAATAAATAAGGGAGCCTGACCGATGTTTGCAATGCTGCCTCTGGAGGCGATCAAGGCAATCAGCATAAATAGCATCAGCTTGGATAATTCGCGGTCTCCACCTAATCGCTTCAGTGGTGTTTGCGCTGCGATCAGGCCAAGTCCGGTGGCAATAACCACCTGCCAAGCCGTGCTGTTGAAAAACATGTTGGTTGGTAGCAACTGGCCTAAACTGATGGCGCTGGTTGATACCAAGGCGCCACAGCCTAACCAGAATAGCAGTGAAGCGCCATTGGCGGGGGCAATGCGCTGTTCGTCCAACTGTGCCGCAACCTGTGAAAGCCGTTCGCTGTCTGCACCACTCCAGCGATTGAACTTGGTGGCATGGGGAGTAAGGGCGAGCAGAATAAATACCCACACGGCATAGTCGATAGAATCCACCAGCAGCGCATAGCCCATGGCGTCTTCATTGATGCTGAAGATCCCTTGCACCGCCACCATGTTACCTGTGCCTCCCAACCAACTGCCTGCTAAGGCCGCAAATGTTTGCCAACTGTGCTCTGGTAGCCAGTTTTTGGTAAGCATGTACACAACAATAATGGCCATAACGATAGACGTTGAGGCTGCGAGAAAGGTTAGCAGTAGCCGGGGGCCTAGTTTGGCAATGATGCGCAGATCCGCTTGTACCATCATCAGGAAAATCATGGCCGGCAACAGACTTGTCTTGGTTGCTTTATAAGCTTGGTCTACAGCTGGGCTGGCTTGCCAGACTGAGAGGGTGGCTGCACAGAGAATCATAAAGTACAGCACAACTACGGCAGGTACGAGGGAGAAGAAGCGTCGCCCTACCTTTTCTTCCAGCAAAGCCAATAAGCCGGCGCTGGCCAGGATCAAGGTCATAAAACCTGTGACGGATTCGATGAGAGTAAACGGCATGCTCTGCAATGGGCCTCCTGCACTTGTTTAATAAATACACATGATGATTATCTAGGAATATTATTTCATATCAATACAAAAATAATAATAAATTATTTACAAGTGCCATGTTGGTGATATTTTATCCAAGAGCAGTTTTGCCTCTGGTATCACTAGCTCAAACGAAAAACAATAAAATCAAGGGGATAACATGTTGAACAAAGAACTGAAACGCACGGCTCTCAGTCTGGCAATATCCGGCATGCTGGGAATTAGTCTGATGCAATACGCCGGTACCGCTATGGCGGCAAACAACGACGGTGCCATTCACGGAACCGTGAGTAATGAGATGGCAGAGCATCTGCAAGATGCCCAGGTCACTATTGTAGACAAGGCGACAGGTATTAAACGTTCGGTCACGGTTAAGTCCGATGGACGCTTCCGTTTTCCCCGTCTGCCAATAGGTAGTTACGAGATTACCGTGCAGAAAAACGGTTACGAAACACTGAAACTGGACAATGTGTCGGTGGGAATAGGCAATGCCACGACGCTTGAACTGACGATGACCAGTGGCGATGTGGAAGTTATCTCGGTATCAGGTGCCCGTATTGCCATGATTGATACCACGTCCACCGAATCAGCATTAAATATTTCAGCCCTGGAGCTGGAGCGATTGCCTGTAGCCAGAAGCATTAATTCGGTCGCTTTGCTTGCCCCGGGCACGGCTGGTGGTGGTCGCCATGGTGGCTTGTCTTTTGGCGGGGCATCGGGTGCTGAAAACGCAGTCTTTATTAATGGTTTAAACGTAACAGACCCTGAGCTGCCTACCAGCTATTCCAGTGTTCCATTTTCTTTCTACAAGGATTTTCAGATTAAAACCGGCGGTTATTCCGCTGAGTTTGGTCGAACTACCGGGGGCGTTGTCAATGCGGTGGTGAAATCTGGTACCAACCAATTTGAGTTTGGTGCCGATGTCTACTATTCACCGGATGCTTTACGTGGCGATGGTAAGAATACTTATGACAAGCTAGGGCGTAAGGTGGTTAACCGAGAGAATGACAGTAACGACAGCTTAACGGCCTCTGTTTACGCTGCCGGCCCGATCATTGAAGACAAGCTGTTTTTCTTTGCCTTATATGAACCGCGTTTGGTGCAGAGTGATAGCTGGAACAGCACCGATACTCACTTGAGCAAATATGAGGATGACTCTGGTTTCTGGGGCGGCAAGCTGGACTGGTATATCACTGACGATCACTTGCTTGAGTTTATTGCCTTTTCAGATGAGTCAGATGGTACAACGGATATCATTAAAGACGGTGTTTTGGATTCGACCACATTAAGCAGTAGCGGTGGTAAGAACTATATTGCTACCTATACCGGTCACTTTAGCGAAGACTTTGTGATGAAGGCTATGTACGGTGAGCTGGAACGTCAGTATCGGAGCAATGCTACCACAGCCTTAGAATGTAACCGTGTCATGGATTACACCAAGCTTGGACCTATTTTTGATCTTAGTTGTACATCGCTGGGTATGACGGATGACCGGATTAACAAACGTGAATCCATGCGTTTGGATTTTGAATGGAACATTACCGATGCCCATTTGTTGCGTTTTGGTATGGATTATGAAACCCGCATCACCCAGATGGATCGCGCCTATCCTGGCACTACAGCTACCCGCTATGAAATTCGAGATGTGGTACCGGGCGGTTCGTTGAACGGTGAAACCCTCAGCGATGAATACGACTACTACGTGAGGGCACGTACCCGCAAGACATTTGGTAATTTTGAAACCGAAACGTCAGCCTTTTACGTTGAAGATATCTGGTCGGTCACCGATACCATCACATTAACCTTGGGGGCCAGGTACGACGAGTTCGACACCACAGGTGCCGGGGGAACTGGCTTTATGAAGGTCGATGGTATGTTCTCTCCGCGGGCAGGCTTTGCCTGGGACGTCAGTGGTGATGGTGAAACCAAGGTATTTGCTAACCTCGGACGTTATTACTATCCGCTACCTAATTCATTGGTGGCGCGTGAAGGTGGCGGTACTGTGGATGTTTCCAACTACTATTACATGGAAGGCGGCTTGTTGGTTGACGGTGTATGGCAGGGGGGCTTTACCGAAAATGTGATTTCAACCGGCCAGACGAATCTTACGCCTAATCTTGGCCCCATTATCGGTGAGGCCATAGAGTTTGGTGCGGTGGAAGCGGCTGAAGACCAAAGTTACCGAATTGATAACGACTTGGAAGCCAGTTTCCAGGATGAAGTGATTCTGGGGATGGAAACCATGCTGAATCAGGACTGGCGTCTGGGAGGCCGTTTGATCTACCGTAAATTCGAAAACGCGGTGGAAGACATGAAAGTTTACCGTGATTGGGGGGACTGCAACTCACCCGGCACCTGGTTGATTGGTAACCCCGGTAAAGTCATCAGCCTGCAACTGGAATGTAATGGTCAGATGCAAACGGTGGAAGTGGATTTGGGTAAAGAGCAGATTCAGGCCGGCCATGCGCAGAATAAAACTGATCAGGATATAGGTAGTCCGGTACCATTTAGAAAATATGGTGCCATGGAGCTGGTATTGGAAAAGCAATGGGATGACCTTTGGTCATTCTATGGTTCTTATACCTGGGCGCATAGCTGGGGTAACTACGAAGGTGGGGTAAACAGCGATACTACTAACAATGTGGCTGGTTGGTTGGAATATGGTGACGATCCAATGTATCTGGTCGGTGGCTACGGTAACCTGCCCAATGATGTACGCCATCAATTCAAACTGCGTGGTGCTTATGCAGTGACAGATCAATGGACTATTTCTTCCTCGCTGAATATGTCTTCTGGTCGGCCCTTGAATGTGAGAGGAGTAGGGAATCCGTATACAGAGGATGAGCATTACTATATGAACTGGGTTTGTGTGGAGAATTGTGCAGGCGATGACAGTGCCAGCCGCGTTTATAATGCGATACCCAGAGGCTCATATGGCCGCACTGATTGGCTGATCTCCCTGGATGCCAGATTGTCTTACAAGACACAAATTGCGGGCATGGATACCAGGGTATCGCTGGATGTTTTCAACGTCTTCAATACTCAGGTTGTTACACGCACGGATCAGTTCCTTACCGAAGTGGATAGTGTGGGGATTCCCAACGATGACTTCGGAGTAGCAACTGCTTTGCAGGGCCAACGCTCTATGCAGCTAAGCGCTTCAATCCGATTCTAATCGCTGTTTGTAGATCAAAAGGGGCATTTATTGCCCCTTTTTAATTAGTGTGTGGCCAGGGTTTGTCTATTCGAAATACTTATTTCCAAGTAGTCCGATGTTAGGAATAAAATATTTAAATCTTGTTAAAATGGTGCTAGGTTTAAGTCAGCTAAGTAATAAGCTGACAACAAGTGCATTGAATAAAAAGTACAACTGAACCTGGGATAACCTAAACATGAAACTCAACAAATCTGCTTTTAACAAAAGGCGCCTGGCATTGGCAACAAGAAGGGCGTTACGTACACCTCTTTACTCCATGTCTGCCCTGGCGTTGGCGAGTGCAATGGTATGCGCTCCGGCTGTGGCTCAGCAGGCTGGTGGGATTAAAGGAAAAGTCGTAGGTGAGCAAGGCGCTGCGGTGGCTGGCGTAACGGTAACTGCAACCAGTAATGTGATGCCAAAGCCGCGCACGGCGACGACCTCAGAAGATGGTAGTTATAACCTGCCACTTTTGATTCCTGGACGCTATGAGCTGACCTTTAAGGCCGCCGATGGTACCGAACGTAAGGCGGTGGCGAATGTATTACTGGATCAGGTATCGAACGTCAGTATCGTGTTGGCACCTGCAAGCGCTGATGATACCGAGGTCATCCAAATTATCGGTAGCGCCATTGTTCGTGAAGGTAACTCCTCTCTGACTAACTCTATCGGTGACGACGTCGTTGAAGGCTTGCCGGTAGGACAAAGTTATCGTGATCTGTTTAAGTTAGTTCCCGGTGTTCAGTATTCAGAAAACAGCACCTTAGGTCCTGCAGCCGGTGGTTCGGGTGTGGATAATAAGTACGGTTTTGATGGCGTTGATGTGTCACTGCCGTTGTTTGGTAACCTGGCTTCTGAGCCTTCCACTCATGATATCGAAATGGTGTCTATGGAGCGTGGTGGTGCCAAAGCCATTGGTTTTAACCGCTCTGGCGGTTTTGCCATGAATACCAAATCAAAGTCTGGTACCAATGAATTTAGAGGCAAGATCGAATATAAACTTCAAGATGCCAATTTTTCTGCTAGCCCTGAAGAAGGTATTGATCAGGAAGTCGACAAAAGCTGGGTAACCGCTAACTTTGGTGGCCCGCTAATTGAAGATGAACTGTTTTTCTATGCTTCTTACTATCGTCCGGAAGAAGACGGACAGAGCAAAACCACAGCTTATGGCGACGTTAAGCCTTATAAGAGTGTCAGGGACGAGTACTTTGGTAAGTTAACCTGGGCTCCAACCTATGAGTTGCTGCTCAATTTAAGCTATAGAACGTCTGAAAAGGAAGAAACGGCCGCTTCTATTGGTCAGTATGAAGCTGATTCAGCCTCTGCGGGTAATACTGCTGACCAGGACGTATTGATTTTCGATGGTTCATATATTATCGATGACTACACCACACTGAGTTTTCAGTACAGTGAATTCAAGCTGGAAACCGCAGGTGTACCTGATACTAAGTTGAGCGTCGTTCCTACTATTGGTGGCTCCTTGGATCTGGCTAACCTTGATCAAATGGGGTATTTGAACGTACCGGAGTTAAAATCTGATGAAGGTTTTGATAACGCTGGTGCACAAGCCTTGATTGATAAATACGGTTATCAGGAAAATGGTGTTCGTCGCGGCGGCGGTGGCGTCGGCGGTTTCTTCCAATACGATAATATTAACTTCTATCGTGACACCTTCGAGACAGCACTTAAGCATGAAATGATGCTCGGAGAATCAACCCACAACCTGCACTTCGGCTTTAAGTGGATGGAAAGTGAAGAAGAGTTGATTCGGGATTCCAATGGCTGGGGATCTATCTCTTATATTGGGGGCCTTGAGACTGCAACGGATGGTAGCCCAATCTATTATCGTAGCTATACCCAGCAATCCACTTTTGGTGATATTGAAAGCTCGGTGCCATCCATTGTGTCTTCCATTGAAACCTATAGCTTCGAAATCAATGACACCATCGAACATGGCGACTTTACCTATAATATCGGCGTACTGATCAGTAAAGATACTTACTACGGTCAGGGTTTACGTCCTAAAGATGGTACGGTTTCAGGTTTTGAGGTTGCACCAGGCAATAAATACAAGATGTACTCAATTGACTGGAAAGATTTGATTCAACCGCGTTTAGGGGTGGAGTGGCGTTATGATGGTGAAAATACCGTATTTGCTAACTTTGCCCAGTACAATCCTGAGGCCAGTTCTTTAGCCCGAGCCGCGTCCTGGGATAGAAACGCTCGTCCTCAATTAGAAGTGTGGTTTGATAAAGATGGTAACTATATCGAGTCGACCCCAAGGGAAGGCTCGTCTGGTAAAGCCTTCCAGGACAATATGCAGCCTCGTCGTATTGATGAGTTTACCATTGGTACCACTAAACAGCTGACAGATGAATGGTTCCTGCGCGGTCACGCCAGATATCGTGAGGGATCGCATTTCTGGGAAGATGTGCCTAATACCGCGCGCTTGTCCGGTACTTATGGCAGTGGTTCCGTTCCTGCACACATTGCTGACAGAGGTCTTTACGTAGATAACCTGGCTGACATCCGAGCCGAAATTGGCGGTTCTTCCTACGTTATTGCTGAAGTTGATGATGGTCAGACCAAGTACTGGGAATTGAGCCTGGAAGCAGAATGGAATGGTGACAACACTTATCTGAATGCGTCCTATGTATGGAGCCATTACTACGGTAACTTTGACCAGGACAATACGACGCAGACGAATGACGCCAATACCTTTGTTGGCTCGTCAAACTACAACGATGGTAACGGACGTTATTCCTGGGACAACAAATATGGGACGCTAAGTAGCGATAAGCCGCATTTGTTAAAAGTGTTCGGTTACTACACCACCGACTGGAATGCCAATATTGGTGCTTACTTGTTGTACCAATCTGGTCAGCCATGGGAAAAATGGGATCCAACCATATATGGCTATGCCAGTACTGTATCAGCGACTAACCGTTATGGTGAGCCAGCAGGCAGTCGTCGTGGACCTAGCCACTGGCAATTGGATTTGAACTATACCCAGGATTATCAATTGACCGATGATTTTGTGCTGAAGTTCAGAGCTGACCTGTTTAACGTGTTCGACCGTCAAACTGGCTATAGCTTTAATCCATACGCGTTCTCCGATACCTTCGGAGAGCCTCGTAGATACTACAATCCTCGTAGGTTACAGGTTTCTGTGGCGGTGGAATTCTAAGCAAAATAACCGGCCCTGCTTTGCAGGGCCATACTCAAAATCCTCGCCGTTGGTCGGGGATTTTTTTTAAGCAGTTCGCCACTTCTGCGGAGGCGAGACTGAGCAGTACACTACACAAGTAAACTAAGATAAGAGATCACTATGCCGTTTCAGAAGGGAATTATTCGCCGTACCTTGGTTGGGGTTGCCGCCATGGTAGGTTTGGTAGGATGCAGTAGCTTTTCAGTGCAGCAAATGCCATCACAAAGCTATAACCACAGAGTACAGTTCCTGGTCATGCATTTTACCGCCATTGATTATCAAAAATCGGTGAATGCGCTGGTAACGGGTAAACATGTGAGCTCTCACTACCTGATTCCTGAACGATTTGATCCAAGCTACCCAGGCGGCGATGATTTGCAGGTTTACCAATTGGTCGATGAACACGACAGAGCCTGGCATGCTGGCAGAAGCTATTGGCAGGGCCGGGAAGATCTTAATGACCAGTCCATCGGCATTGAAATTGTTAACGTTCCCCGTTGTGAGCGCCCTATGGGCCATCATTTTATGGACCCCGAGCAAAGCAGCGAACATGGTGACGGGCGCCTGTGTATTTTCCCAGACTATGATCCCAAACAGATTGAACTTTTAGTCAAGTTGTCTAAGCAGATTTTGGCGCGTAACCCTGATATCGGTCCAACCCAGGTAATAGGTCATTCAGATATTACGCCCAGTCGTAAGAATGATCCCGGTCCGCGCTTTCCCTGGTATCAGTTATATAAAGAAGGTATTGGCGCTTGGTATGACAATGATACGGTAAATACGTACTGGCAGCAGTTTAGTCATACCCCACCCAGCCTCAGTTTGTTGCAATCAGCGCTGCGTGCCTATGGTTACGGCATTCTGGAAACAGGCGAAATGGATGGTCAGACCTTAGACACATTATCAGCCTTCCAAATGCACTTCTTACCCTGGCATGTAAGTGGTGAAGCGTCGGATAAAACGGCCGCAGTTTTATTCGCTTTACTGGATAAGTATTTCCCTAAGAAACTGGAACGCTTAATGAGCCGCTATGCCAAAGAACAAGTGGCCGAGCCAGTTTTGATAACCCAGGTATTGCGTGGGCAGATAGACGAAGTTTTCCCCCAGCCAGAGCCCAGCACCAGAGTATTTATTAATGATCGTCGGGTATTTAAAGCCTATGCGGGTCAGGGCGAAATTATTATCGATAGTCAGGATGCGCAAAGTGCGGATATCTATATCAATGATCAAAAGCTGAATATTCAGCAGCCATTTGCAGCTAATCAGCAATATCGCTATTCCCTGTCAAAACGCACGCATAACGGCACTAACACACTGAAAATTGCCAATGTGCAGCCGCAGGGGGCGAGTATTCGCGTCACTATTCCTTATCCACAATTACAGCCAGCAGACAACAAGGCTTACAACTTTAAAGCCGTTGATACCCTGATTCAGGATGATATTGCCAAAGGCTTCCCTGGTGCCGTACTGATGGTGATAAAAGACGGCAAAGTGGTGAAGCAAACGGCCTATGGTTATCAAAAGCGTTATGATGAAAATGGCCAGCTACTGGCAAACCCACAGCCTATGCGCGCCAATACCCTGTTTGATATGGCTTCAAACACCAAAATGTATGCGACCAACTATGCACTGATGAAACTGGTGAGCCAGGGGAAGCTGGATATCAATAGCCCTATTGCCGATTACATTCCTGAGTATAAAGGCGGTGGGCGCAGTGTCAGAACGGTAAAAGATCTACTTGAGCATACGGCGGGATACGCCAGCGAAGTGCGCTTCTTTGACCGCAATAATGCCTTGGGCGAGCGATTTTTCTCCCAGAATAAGGCGCGTACCGAGCAATTGCTGATATCTCAGGTGCCTTTTGAAACCGGCCGACATGTTCGCACTTTATACAGCGATACCGACTATATGCTGCTCGGGCTTTTAATTGAACGTATCTCAGGTATGCCCCTTGATGCTTACGTGGAAACGCAGATTTTTCAGCCGCTTGGATTAACCAATACGGTGTTTAACCCCTTGCATAAGGGATTTAGCAAGGGCCAGTTTGCCGCCACCGAGCTGCAGGGGAACAGCCGTGACGGTCGCCTGAGCTTTGACAATATCCGTACTTATACCTTGCAGGGGGAAGTGCATGATGAGAAAGCTTTTTACGCAATGGGCGGCGTTTCCGGCCATGCCGGCATGTTTTCAACTGTGTCAGATATGGCGGTCCTCACCCAGATTCTGCTGAATCGCGGTGGTTACGGGCAACAGCAGGTATTCAGTGCCAATGTACTTGATCAGTTTGCTAAAGCCTCCGACGCTGATATCACCCAGGGCTTGGGCTGGCGTCGTGCCGGTAATGGGGAAAGGGCATGGCATTTTGGCCCTTATGCCAGCCCGCTAGCCATTGGTCACACAGGTTGGACTGGCACGGTGACCGTAGTCGATCCTGCCTACGACCTTGCCATTATTCTGCTGACCAATAGAAAGCATAGCCCGATTGTTGACTTGGAAAACGGCTATGGTTTCAGTGGCGATGAGTTTGAAACAGGACGCTATGGCAGTGTGATTTCACTGGTTTATGAAGCCATTTTAGGTAAGCCGTAAATCTTTTAATAGTAAGGAATTAAGGGATGATCCAAGCAAAAAAACAGTTATGCTATGGCGTTATACCCTTAATAAAAAAATGCATGACCAGAAGCTGGGTACAGAGGCGCTAGGGAGAGAATTTGACCTGTTTATTAAAGATGCAAGCCATGCGCGAAAACATGTCGTCCAGTGAGAAAAGGCTGGCTGACTTTATATTGGATAATACCCACTTATTGCGTGATTACTCATCACAGCAATTAGCCAATGCGGTGGGGGTCAGCCAATCCAGTGTGGTTAAGTTTAGCCAGAAGATGGGGTATCGGGGTTATCCTGACCTAAAACTGGCGGTTAATGAAAGCCTGGCCAGGGGCCTGGGCCTGCAAAACCAAAACGGCTCATTTGACAGCAATGATGAGAGGGAACTCATCAGCGATCTTATCCGCCAGGAAGCCATGAAGACCATTGACTACCTGGCAGAAGTGGAAATATCTGATGCCTTTAGCCAGGCGCTGGCAGTATTAATTAATGCCACATGCATACAAGTACAAGGAACCGGTGAGGGCCATTATCCTGCGACTCGACTTGCACAAGGGTTATGTCAGTTGCCCAAGCAAGTTCAGCATGTAAGCGATCAGCGCCTGGATCTATTGTTGGCTGAGCAAGCTGTCGATAACAAGGTGTTGGTGGTAATTAGTATTGATGACAGTGATAGTCACCTACAAGAGCTTATTAGAATCAATCGTAGTCACAGGGCTAAAATCATTGGCATTTGTAAATACGGAGATACGCGCTTGCCCAGTTTGTGCGATATTACCTTGCAAATGCTGGTGGACAGTCATCATCCAGACGTTGTGGTACCACCGCAAGCTATCAATCTCTCTTACTTGGTGGACTTGCTGGTATTGTCCCTGCAAAAAGGGGTAGGGAAAGGTTAATTTGCGCGAACCATGTCGCGTTGGGCGGCTTGTCTTTGTCTTCGTGTTCTCGGCATAGTTCGTGATGAGAAAATAAAACCTGTCAGGCCATTATTGGCCTTGGTAGCCATTTGGGTTTTGCGATTGCCAACGCCAGGTATCTTGGCACATCTCCTCAATACCTTTAGTGGCTTTCCAGTCTAATTCCTGTTCAGCCAAGCTGGCATCGGCATAGCAGGAGGCCACATCACCGGCACGGCGTGGCGCAATCAAATAAGGCACGGGTTTGCCGCTGGCTTGTTCAAAGGCTTTAACCATATCCAATACGCTGTAACCTTGTCCTGTGCCGAGGTTATACACCTTTAGTCCGGCATGTTGTTGCAGTTTATCTAGTGCTTTTAGATGACCGGCGGCCAAATCTTCTACATGGATATAGTCGCGCACTCCCGTGCCATCGGCAGTAGGGTAATCATCGCCGAATACATTTAATACTTCTCTACGCCCGGTGGCGACTTGCGCAACAAAAGGCATCAGATTGTTGGGAATACCATTGGGATCTTCACCAATACGACCAGAAGAGTGGGCGCCAACCGGATTAAAATAACGCAACAGGGCGATGTTCCAGCTGGGGTCGGCGTTGAACAGGTCTTTAAGAATTAACTCGACCATTAATTTGGACTGACCATAAGGGTTAGTTGGACGGCCGGTAGGCATGGACTCCACGAGCGGCAGTGACACCGGGTCGCCATATACGGTAGCAGAGGAGCTGAACACGAGGTTTTTAACACCATGAGCCTGCATGGCCTCACAAAGCACCAGGGTGCCATAAACATTATTCTGATAATAACGCAGCGGTTGTTCTACGGATTCACCGACGGCTTTGAGGCCGGCAAAGTGGATAACAGCTTCAATTTTTGACTCGGAAAACAGACGGTTAAGTAGCGCACTATCACGAATATCACCTTGGACAAAATCAAGGGACTTGCCAGTAAGTTGTTCAACTCGCTTCAATGACTCGGCCGATGCATTGCAAAGGTTGTCCAATACTGTGACCAAATGGTCTGCTTCCAGCAGTTGCAAGACGGTATGGCTACCTATGTACCCAGCGCCACCGGTGACTAGAATTCGAGACATTTCTTTACCTTCCTTATTGGTTATCTGATAGATATTTTTCACATAAAGCGTATTGAACCGGTTTGAGCACGAGTGGATAGGCCATAATGACCAGCGCCGCCCAAAACAGTGCCCACCAGTTGTCACTTGCTCGCATAATAAAAACAAAAAGTGGCAATAAGATCAGCAGCTTTAATATATTTAACAGCATCTTCTCAGGCAGACTGAGTTTACGTGCAGCCTGATTCAACCTGGCCAGCCTTTGATTTAACGGTAAGTGAGAAAGTGCCGGTATATTGCGGCTTGATAGGTATAGCTTCATGGCAAGTCAGCTGGCGGAAATCGTGGCGCAAGCATACCTGAAAATTACGACCTTTTCAGCTCGACCAGAATGTATAAAGCCTATACGTAAAATAGAAACGCCCGGCTGACCGGGCGTTCTTTGATTTATCAGGCGTTGGTTGGTTGGCCAACGGGGGCCTGGGGGGGAGTGTCCTGTTCGGGCTTATCTGCCAGTTTTTCCCAATGCCGGGTTTTCAGCGCCAGTAGGAAGACAACGATACCCACAGCAATGCTAAACAGCGTGATCTGCATAAACAGATCCGGCATTTCAGCTGGCTTTTCAGGATCAAAGTTACCGGCAAGCAGACCAGCAACTACGTTACCAATGGAGTAGGTAAGCACAAATACCCCCATCATCTGGCCAGCCATTCGCTTAGGTGACAGTTTACTCACGGCGCTTAAGGCGACCGGACTCAAGCAGAGTTCCCCTACAGTGTGCAGGAAGTAAGTAGCGATTAGCCAGAAGGGCGCCACTTTAAGGCCGCTGGCAGCCAATTGTGCAGCAATAAACATCACAATAAAGCCGGTGGCCATAATGATCAGACCTATGGCACTTTTAAAGCCGTACGATGGATTGATCATGCGCTTGCTGAGGTTAATCCACAGGGCTGCAAAGAAGGGCGACATAATGACCAAAAAGATCGAGTTAGCCGACTGGAACCAGGCTGTCGGAATTTCGAAGGTGCCGATCATGCGGTCGGTCAGGTCGCGGCCGAACAGGTTCAGAGAGGAACCGGCTTGCTCAAATCCGGCCCAAAAACAGGTGGATGCCACACAGACTAAAAATAAGGCCAGCAAACGGCGGGTTTCGTCACCGGTTAACTTGCCGAACATAAAGATAGCGGCGTAGTAAATCAGGAAAACAGCAGTAATGGCGATAGCAACATACTGCGCCATCACCACAGGATTAACACTCAGGTGGCCGCTCATCATCAAAAAGGTAATGACCGCCAGTGCAATAAGAAAACCAACAATTACCATCCAGCTAGTACGCACCGCTCCGGCTGATAGCGGCTCAGTTGGCCCATTTCCAATGTTGGCCAATTTGGGCAGGGTCTGACGATATTGAATTAAACCCAGACCCATACCAATGGCTGCGGCACCAAAGGCCCAGTGCCAGCCCATGTTAGTTTGCAAGTAGCCACAGATGAAGTAGCCGATAATAGAGCCAATGTTGATACCCATGTAATACAGGGTGTAGCCAGCATCGCGGCGCTGGTCTTCTGCGCTGTACAATTGGCCTACCAAAGCGCCGATATTAGGCTTCAGCAATCCGGTGCCTAATACCACCAGAATTAAGCCGAGGAAGAATGTTTTGTCTGAGGGGATAGCCAATACAATATGGCCGGACATAATAATTAAGCCGCCATACCAAACGGCCTTTTGTCCGCCAATCAGACGGTCGGCCATCCAGCCGCCGGGCAAACCCATAAAGTATACAGCACCTGTGTATAAACCATAAATCGCCGTCGCAGAAGCCACAGTGATAGCCAGTCCGCCTTCCTGTAAGCTGGCGGTCATAAACAGCACCAGCAGTGCGCGCATGCCGTAGTAGCTCATGCGTTCCCACATTTCAGTGAAAAACAGGGTGGATAGTCCGCCGGGATGGCCAAAAAAGGCAGTGTCGAGATTGTTATTGTTTGAAGGGGTTGTCATTAGTGCTGGCCTCCGCAAAAATTGCCGGCGGCCGGAAGACCGGAGTCGGATGGTTTCATTAATCCTTCCTTATTTAATAATAATTATCAGGAATCAAACGTTTAGCCGGTCATCAGACTAAAAATGGTACAAAAACCAGCCAATACGCACGCTGCAAACGCTCGGTTATACCGTTCACCTCAGTTGAATGCAAGTGTATTGCGGTAAGTTCAATAGCTGAGCTCTGTGGTTGATAGGATCTCAAAACCTATTGCAGAGGACTCTTACCAGATGCGCATTTTGTAGCATATTGTAGCTGGTGGTAAAGGCGCTGCTTTGCTACCATTTCGCATCAGATGTTTTGTCGGTCTGGAACCTGTTTACTCAGCTTTCCTGGGTTCGCATAACTGGAACAGATTAGCACCAAGTTTATTATTAGTTTTGTCGTCGCAAAGATATTTGACGTATTTTGAAATTTTATTATTTGCGCCCCCAATTTTTCTTGCTGAGAAAATCGTGAAGATTAGAAAGATAAATGAATGTAGAGCGTCGGATGTTATTTCTTGTTATGGCTGATTGTATCTTTATTTTATTAGAGCCAAGGAAATAATATATGTTGGCGTATCTTGAGATAATACCTTTATTCACCGCATTTTTTGTGGCGTTTTTATCTTTGGTTGTAATGACTCCTTTTGCGCGTCAACTGGGTTTGGTTGATTCGCCTGACATTAGGAAACGCCACACTGGTGTGGTGCCATTAACCGGTGGGGTTTCTATATTTCTAGCGGTATTAGTTGCTAGTTTAGCTACCGATGCATGGATGAAAAACTATCCTCTATTTTTTACAGCATCGGCAGTGATTATTTTATTAGGTATGCTGGATGACCGTTTTAATTTAAGTGCAAAGGGACGCTTATTTTGTCAGTTTGGTGTTGCCTCCATCATGGCTTGGAGCGCTCAAAACTACATCACCGATTTAGGCGATATTTTAGGTTTTGGTGAGCTCTACTTGGGCACAGCCGGTTATTTTTTTACACTTGTTTGTGTTGTTGGTGTAATTAATGCCTTCAATATGATTGATGGAATTGACGGTTTGGCTGGTGGAATGAGCCTGGTCGTGTTGTTCTCCGTCGTATTTCTAATGTTAATGTCGAATAATGGTGGTGCAATTATGGCGCCGCTGATTATCATTGCTGCTATTGTCCCTTTCCTTGCCTTTAATCTTAATATCAAAGGGTTCCGTGGTAACAAGATTTTCATGGGAGACTCTGGCAGTATGTTTATTGGCTTAACCATTGTTTGGTTGCTGGTAGAGTTTACTCAGGGGAACAAACCAGCAATGCGTCCAATCACCGCAGTTTGGTTAATTGGATTACCTCTTATGGACATGGCTGCAATCATGTATCGCCGGGCTAAGCAAGGCCAGTCAATGTTGAGACCAGATAGACAGCATTTGCATAATATTTTTATGCGGGCCGGATTTTCCCAGACAAAGTCTCTGATAATTATCGTGTGTTTGGGGGCGGTTTACTCGGCGGTCGGAATCAGTGGCGAATTGTTTAATGTATCTGAGTCCGTAATGTTTTATCTTTTTGTAGTTGTACTAATCCTTTACAGCTTTGTGTTACAGAATATATGGAAAATACTAAGAATAGTCAGGCGTTGGAGAAAACGCGTATAATTCGCCAACATTGTGTTGGTGATTTTTAATTATAAAATCTAAAAATAGCGACATGTTTAAAAAAAATATTTTGGTTATTTTTTCTCTTTCATTTATGTATGGTTGTGCGTCTGCACCCGAGCAACCTGTCTCTACAAGGGCACTTGTAGCCACCACAGCTGAAATTGATTATCGAACCTTACCTTCGTCCTACACCAACTTGTTAAGTTCTCCTAAGACTACCGATGTGCAAATTGGCAACTTCACTGCAAGCATTGGTGACCTATATTTTTCAGCCGCTGGCTATCCATGCCGGAAGCTGAAGTTTCAAAGTGACACTGCTGCGCAAATCAATCTTAACGTGGCATGCCAGCGAAAGGCAGGAAGCAACTGGTCAATAACCAGGCCTGTTCTAGCAAACGATACACAGGTTTGGATAATCGAGAATAATTGATGAAGAACTTAACCGCATTGTTATTTGTGATGTTATGCGTTGTTTTCGTTCATAACGCTGTTGCACAGTCTGCCTCGAGCCAATCTTATTTAAACGATGGCACTGCTACGCAATCTTTTGTTCCTAATGCCACAGTGCCCCAAATGCAGGCGCTGCAAAGCGATCAGGGCAGCAGAATCGATGTTTCTCAATATATGCAAAAAGGTGGGTATGGCTATCCATTGCCTGGTCAGCCTCTAGCGGGGCAGATTGGCGCTGATCCAACTCAGGTGCAAGCATATGGAGCAAATCTGTTTTTTGGCAACTTTGAGGCGCAGAGAAGCGACGGTATCAACCCTGACTACAAAATAGCACCGGGAGACAAAATATCGATTTGGCTTTGGGGAGCAGTTAACTTTGCAGAAGTGTTGACCGTTGATAATCAGGGCAACATTTTTATTCCTGATGTTGGCCCTGTGAGGGTAATCGATCTCCCCGCCGGCAGTCTCAACAGCGCCGTAACTGAGCGAATCAAATCGGTCTATGTAAGTAACGTTAATGTCTACGTTAATTTACTGGTTGCCACACCAGTCAGTGTATTTGTGTCTGGTCCCGTACAGCGACCTGGTAAGTATGCTGGATTGACGTCTGATTCTGCGCTCTACTATTTACAGCGTGCAGGTGGGATTGATCCTCAAAGAGGAAGTTATCGACATATTTCCCTGATAAGGGACGGTGCCGAAATTGCAACTTACGACCTGTATGAATTTCTTAGAACAGGGCGTTTGGATTCTGTACCGTTTAAAGACAATGATGTTTTACTGGTTGGTCAGCAAGGACCTGTTGTTACAGTAGAAGGTGCTGCCCGTTACCCATTCAGGTTTGAACTGGACAAAACGGTTTCTGTCGGTAGAGACCTAAATTTTTATGCCAGACCGCTTAGCAAAGCAAGTCATGTAGGTATCTTCGGCGACAGGGATACCGGTCCTATCTCCGTGTACTTGCCGTTAGCCGAGTTTGACGATTTTCAGGTTAAAGACGGTGACCGGGTCTTATTTAATGACGATTTAAGAGCAGACGTGATCAGCATTAGAGTGTCCGGTAGCTATCTTGGTCCCTCGTTTTATGCAGTCAAAAGAGATGCGCGTTTGCTGGATTTGTTGGACTACATTCAGGTTGATAAAGAACAGGCGAACATCAAATCAATTTACATCAAACGAAAAAGTGTCGCAGAAGCACAGAAACGTATGATCGAAGAGTCATTACAACGACTAGAACGTAGCGTATTTACCGCACCCGCATCGTCTACCGGGGAAGCCGGTATTCGCGCCGAAGAAGCAAAATTGGTGGCCAGCTTTGTTCAACGGGCCAGGAAAATAGAGCCTTTAGGTAAGGTGGTGATTTCATCCGGAAACAATATTGCCAACGTTCGGCTTGAAGAAGGAGACGAGATCGTTATTCCGATCAAGAGCGATTTGGTTAATATTGCTGGCGAAGTACTTCTGCCTCAGGCCGTGGTATACAACAAAGATGCGAACATCAGTGACTATATTGCATGGGCCGGGGGATTTACCGAGCGTGCTGATCCGGATCGGATCGCGGTAGTTCATGCAAACGGACTGACAAGCTTTATGGAAATCAGCGATGGTCGTGGTTGGTATTCTGCATCGGTGCAAGACAACATCAAGCCTGGAGACGAGGTGATTGTTTTACCCAGGGTAGACACCAAAGTGTTGCAAGCAGTGAAAGATATTACGCAGATAATCTACCAAATTGCTGTTGCAGCGAATGTTGCGCTTAAAGATTAATCTCTGCTCAGGTTCACGCTATGAGTAGCATTGCTAAACGCGGTCCCTGGGGAATATGGAAAGATGTTATCTTTGCGCTTTTCGCAAGGGAGATTCGCGTCGGCTTCAACGATAAGTTAGGTATTGGCTGGGCTATTATTCAGCCGGTCTTGTTTATCTTTATTTTGTCTTTCCTGCGTGGGAGGCTAAATGGTGGAGAAACCCACGGCATTCCTACGTTTGTCTTTATGGCCTTCGGCATGGTGCTGATTCAGTGTTTTCTGCAAACTTTCCTGGCTGGCGCGAAGGCCATTAAGAAAAACAAAGCGTTGTTTGCATTCCGGCAGGTTCAGCCAATTAGCGTTGTCCTGGCGAGTGGACTGTTTGAGCTATTGGTAAAAATATTCGTCAGTCTGGGAATGGGACTGATGATGTATTTTCTTGATCTGGAATTACAACTGTCGGACCCGTTGAGTCTGATGTTTTATTTTTTTTCCCTCTGGTTATTCTCGTTATCTCTTGGGTTTATTGTCGGGCTAGTTGGTTTGTATATTCCTGAGGTGGATAAAATACAGAACCTGATGACCCGACCACTTTTTTTCATCTCAGGCGTATTTTTCTCGCTGCAAGATTTCCCGCAAGAATATTGGTGGCTGCTTGATTGGAACCCAATACTCCACGCTATAGAGTTGAGCCGCTACGCAGCATATCCTACATATGGTCAGGTCGGGGTAAGCAGCACTTATCTGGCTATGTCGGTGTTAACCTCTACCTTTTTGTGTTTGTCCATTTATCAGGCGTATTGGAAAAAGGCCATTTCCAGATGATTAGTTTGGTCAATGTCACCAAGTTTTATAAGACCAGCTTGGGCAATAAGTACATATTCAAAGATCTCTCCTTTGATATTCCAATTGGGCACAATATTGCCATTTTGGGATCAAATGGAGCGGGGAAGTCAACATTGTTTCGTTTGCTTGCTGGCAGTGAATACCCGAACAAAGGAAAAGTACATTGCACTTTGAATGTTTCCTGGCCGGTTGCTTTGGCGACTGGAATTCACCCTGAAATGACTGGTAGAGAAAACACGCGCTTCATTGGCAGGGTAAATGGAGTAAAAGATTTAAATCGTTATGAAGATCGCGTGAAGCGATTTGCGGAGTTGAGAAACAACTACGAGTTGCCAGTGAGAACTTATTCAAGTGGCATGCGTTCCAGATTGGCTTTTGCCTGTTCTATCGCCATTGATTTTGATGTCTATCTGATAGATGAAGTGACGTCTGTCGGGGATGCTGGATTTAAACGTAAAGCCAAGGAAGCGCTGTTGGAGCGCAGTAAAAATGCCAATGTCATCATGGTAAGCCACGATATGCGAGATATTCGCCAGTTTTGTGATAGTGCAATTGTATTACACCAGGGCGAATTAACTTTTTATAACGATTTGGATGAAGGTATCCGGAAGTACCAGGCGCTTTAAAAAAATGACCAAAGAATCACAACGAGAATTAGAGCTACGGTTAGATGAATTCCGACGGGAATCCCTTGCAGAGGGGGATTGGCGACGCCCTGTAAGGCTTTCTATGGCTGCTGGGAAATTAAAAGATACGGATCCTGCGCTAGCGCTACGAATCTATCAACGAGTACGGGTGCTGCAGCCAGACTCTGCCGTGGTTCGCAAACATATCAAAGAGTTAAACGCCTTACTGCGCAGAACCAAGCCAGAGTTGATGCGCAGCTCTTCTAATGAAAACACCACGCCAGAGCCACAAGGTCCTGTTGAGCAGATACAGCCTGAGCTATCAATGCAAGAGCGTGTTAAGACCTTTCTGAAAACCCCGCTGTCTCTGGCTGTGTTTCTGCCATTCGTTATTTTTGCATTTTATCAGTTGGTTTGGGCCAGTGACATGTATGAAAGTCAAAGCCAATTGATTATTCAGCAGCCCAGCGGAGTAAGTACTCTCGACCCTTCTATGGCTTTATTGTCTGGCCTGACAGGCAAAAGCAGTAGCCCGGATACTGAATTGGTTAAAACCTACATTCATTCAAGTGATTTGTTGGCTTATCTGGAAAACGAAATAAAGTTTACCGCCTATTTCAGTGGTTCTGATGCCGATATGTTTAGTCGTTTATCCACGGATGCCAGTCTCGAAGACAGGTTGTCTTACTATCAAAAGCGTATAAGTGTGGAAGTGGATGATGCATCCAAAGTTATTACGCTTAAGGCGCAGGCCTTTGATCCTGAATATGCGCACCTGTTATCAAATACTATTGTTCAGCGCGCAGAGTGGTATATCAATAAGATAGGTAATCAATTGGCTGAGGCACAGTTGCAGTTCGTTAAGAAAGAGCATGAGCAGGTAGAGGCCAGGTTACAGAAGGCAAAACAGGACCTGCTGATTTTTCAACGTGAGTATAATTTACTTGACCCTATTGCCGAAGGAATGGCGCTTCAGCAAATTACCTATGCACTAGAAGGGCAAATTGCTGCCAAAGAAGCTGAGCTCAGAACGCTGAAAGGGAGTATGAGCGAAAATGCATCTGCGGTTATACAGACCCGTGAACAACTGCAAAGTCTGAAATTACAGCTTAAACAGGAACGCGACAGGTTGACGCGCAATGATGGTCTCTCTCTAGACGCTGATTCAATGGGCGTGAATGAAATTCAAGCCAGATTCAGTAGCCTGAAGACCGAACTGGAATTTGCTCTGGAAGCGCTTTCCGCCTCTTTAGTGTCGTTGGAAAAATCAAGGATAGAAGCTTATCGTCAACTCAAATATCTGGTTATCGTTGAATCACCAACCTTACCTGAAGAAGCGAAATATCCCCGTGTTTTACACAACCTAACGCTATTTCTGGCGGTGGCCTTTATGCTCTTTGGTATTGCCAAAATCATCCTGGCTACAGTAGAGGAATTACGTTGACACTATATTCATTAATTCATTCATATTTAAGTTAATTGGGTAACTGATAATGCGCAAAGGTATTGTGCTGGCCGGAGGGTCTGGGACACGTTTACATCCTCTGACTAGTGTCGTCAGCAAACAACTTATGCCGGTTTACGATAAACCGATGATTTACTACCCCATATCCACTCTAATATTGGCGGGTATCCGCGATATATTAATCATCACCACCCCTGAGGAGCAAAGCAGGTTTAGTGCTTTATTAGGTGACGGTAGTCAATGGGGGGTTAATTTTAGTTATGTTGCACAACCTTCTCCAGATGGCCTGGCACAGGCATTCATATTGGGTGAGGAATTTATTGCAAATGACCCTTGTACTTTGATTCTTGGAGACAATATTTACTACGGCCACGATTTACAGCTTTCTCTTTTGAATGCCGCCAAGCGGGACTCGGGCGCCACAGTGTTTGGTTATCACGTCAATGATCCTCAGCGATATGGTGTGGTTGATTTTGATGACGACTGGAATGCTCTTTCTATTGAAGAGAAACCGGCGCAGCCTAAATCGAGCTATGCTGTGACCGGTTTGTATTTCTATGACAATGATGTGGTTCAGCTGGCCAAGCAGGTAAAGCCATCTAAAAGAAATGAGCTGGAGATAACCGATTTGAATTCGTTGTATCTTCAGGCGGGTAAGCTCAGTGTCGAGCTGTTGGGCAGAGGGTCTGCTTGGCTCGATACAGGTACCTTGGATAGTCTGTTAGATGCCGCTAACTTTATTGCTGCCATTGAGAAGAGGCAGGGGCTGAAAATAAGTTGTCCGGAAGAAATTGCTTTTAGGAAGGGCTACATCAGCGCCGAGCAATTGGAAGCATTAGCCCGTCCCCTGATAAAGAGTGGGTATGGTATGTACCTCATGAAAATACTGCACGACAAGGTGAAATAGGCCCACTATGCAAGTTATAGAAACCGCAATTCCTGAGATCAAAATTCTCGAACCACGTTTGTTTGGTGATGAGCGGGGATTTTTTATGGAAACCTTTCGTGATGATTGGTTTCGACAGCATTGTGCTGATGTGCAATTTGTACAGGATAATCACAGTCGTTCTTCTCAAGGGATCTTAAGAGGACTTCATTATCAGACACAGCAAACGCAAGGAAAATTGGTGCGAGTTGTGGCGGGCGAAGTGTATGACGTGGCTGTTGATGTTAGAAGAGATTCACCAACATTCGGTCAGTGGGTGGGGGTCTACCTTAGCGAGCAGAATAAGCGCCAGTTATGGGTTCCTGCTGGATTTGCGCATGGGTTTTATGTTACCAGCCAATTCGCAGAATTTGTTTATAAATGTACAAATTATTATCACCCCGAGTCTGAGGTCAGCATCAAATATGATGACCCGTCATTACAGATCGACTGGCCTCTTCTTGATGGGGTAGCAGTCTCACTGTCTGCGAAGGACCGTGACGGTGTATTGTTTGCTGAGGCGCCAAGCCTCTGATTGTTGAGATGCAAATATGTTTGTAGTTATCGGTAAGCAAGGGCAATTGGCTCAGGAACTAGCAGCACGCTTGAACGACAGGGCTATCTGCCTGGGCCGCAATGAGATTGATCTCACCAGCATGCGAGGCATTGAGGAAGCGTTGGCTGGGTGCTCTGTCGATGCGATTATCAATGCCTCGGCCTACACTGCGGTAGATCGGGCGGAAAGTGAGGCGGATTTAGCCTATTTGATCAATCAAACCGCCGTGGGCAATCTGGCGCGCTATGCTAAAGCGCATTCTGTTCACTTGGTGCATGTTTCTACCGATTATGTCTTCTCAGGGCAAAAGGGCAGTCCTTATTTGCCAACAGATGAACTCGCCCCTTTAGGGGTTTATGGGGCTAGCAAGGCTGCGGGTGAAAAAGAATTGCATGCCGTCATACCAGAAGGTGGCTGTATTCTGCGTACCAGTTGGGTGTACTCAAGGTTTGGTAACAATTTTGTCAAAACCATGCTGCGCTTGATGCAGGAGCGGGACGCGCTCTCTGTCGTTGATGACCAAATCGGTTCCCCAACAGAAGCATCAGGTTTAGCGCGGGCTTGTATTGAAGCGGCGGAAAGAAAGTTGTCGGGGGTTTATCACTACACGGATGAAGGCGTTGCAAGTTGGTATGATTTTGCCAATGCCATTCAGGATATTGCTCTGGAATATCGCATTTTACATAAGCGAATTCCTATTACTCCTATTCCGAGCGCTGCTTTCCCTACGCCGGCAAAACGGCCCAATTATAGTGTGCTTGATAAGCAGTCCTTGCGTGCCACATTCACAGGATTGTGTGGGCGTCATTGGCGGGAGCCGCTAAGAGATTTGCTTATCACTTTGGCTGACAAGCCCTGACGAATTGATAGCTTTTGTTTGAGACGAAGGCCCAACGAGGTAGAAAAAATGACAAGACGTATGTTGGTTACTGGGGGGGCTGGTTTTATCGGTGCCAATTTTGTGCATTACTGGCTGTCCAGACACCCACAAGATAGCGTTGTGGTATTAGATGCGTTAACTTACGCTGGCAACGAACAAAATTTGGCCTTGGTTAGTGGCGAGCCTGGGTTTAAATTTGTCAAAGGTGATATTTGTGACACGGCTTTGGTCGAAACCTTACTGAAGAAAGAGGCAATTAATACTGTTGTACACTTTGCCGCGGAATCTCATGTGGACAGATCTATCAGCGGGCCTGATGCCTTTATTGAAACCAATATTCTTGGTACTTATAGTCTGCTGAAGGCATCTAAAAAGGTATGGATAGACGAACCCAAGGCCGCGGGTAAAGAAATACTCACACATAGGTTTCATCATGTAAGCACGGATGAGGTGTATGGTAGCCTTGGACCTGAAGATCCCGCCTTTACTGAAACTACAGCATATGCGCCTAATTCGCCTTATTCAGCCAGTAAAGCCGCCAGCGATCACTTGGTCCGGGCTTATCACCACACCTACGGATTGGACGTGACGACCAGCAATTGCTCGAATAACTATGGTCCTTTCCACTTTCCTGAAAAGTTAATTCCATTGATTATTACCAATATTCTGCATGACCAGCCTTTACCTGTGTACGGCGATGGCAAACAAATCAGGGACTGGTTGTATGTTGAAGATCATGCACGGGGCATTGAGCTTGTTCTTGATAAAGGGCGCGTTGGTGAAAACTACAATATTGGCGGGCACAATGAGTGGGCCAATATCGACATCGTTCAGCTTCTGTGTCAATTGATGAATCAAGCCTTCTCTTCACGCCCCGAGTTGGCAGCCCGTTACCCCTTAGCGACGCTGGCGGCGCAAGGGCGCAGTGAAGAACTGATTCGGTACGTTACTGACCGGCCTGGGCATGATCGCCGGTATGCCATTGACGCGACAAAAACAGGTCAGGAACTCGGCTATAAACCGCAGGAGAGCTTTGCCTCAGGCATAGAGAAAACACTTAACTGGTATCTGGACAATCAATCTTGGTGGGCGCCGCTGAGAGGCTAATTTTTTTGCTCAGCAAAGAGGGTCTTTGCTGAGCATTATCTTTATTGGTGGGCAGTTAAGCGTGTCGCGTTACTTAACGATAAACTTCTGAGTCACCTTTCGTCCTTCTGTCTGATCTAAGTTTTCTGCTAGATATAATTGATCAACAGCCATTTCAACTGTTTCACCATTTACCTCAACTGATACTTGAACAGGGAAAGATACTGATAAGCGGCTTAGCACTTTTTCCCCTGATGTATAATCAACCGAGGTGGCAGCTTTCAATTCTGGGCTGCCTTCACAATGCAACTTAGTCAATACCGAGCCTGGCTGTTGGCGAGACAACTCCGTTTGTACATCCTGTGCGATGAACTGTTTGGGGTCGTCGCCTCTACCTATCAGGTGGATGATTTCTTTCACCTCGTCAGCACACTCAAAACCGGTAATCAACGGGGCCGTCTGTGGGGCCGCCCAGGAAGACCAGGATACAGTTAAAACTAACAATGCGACGTTTGCTTGGTATTTCATCATATTCCTCTTAAGCAATATCTCTGGCTACAGCCTTTGTTCAGGGTTAAAAATTGGTTGATAGCTCGTCGAATCTTTTGCGCTGAAGTTCATCTGTCAGGGCTTCCGCTTCATCAGGCGAGCTTAGTACATAAGGGATAACCATTATCATCAGTTCAGTGCGTTTTCTATCCTCGTCGTCGTTGCGGAACAACTTACCCAGCAGGGGAAGCTTGCTTAAATAGGGAACGCCTGAGTCGGTTACCGAGGCGGTTGAGCGAATAAGTCCCCCCAGCAAGACTGAGCCGCCATCCCGCAGAGACACCGTGGTGCTTATTTTCCGCTTGGAAACCGTGGGCGAGTCTATTTCACTGGTGGCATTGCCCAATGCCTCACTTAGTTCCTGGTTTATTTCAATGTCCACAAACCCTGTGGCATGTACGGTGGGGCGAACTTCCATCAATATGCCGGTGTTACGATAAGATATGTTCTGAATAATCGGCGCATCGGAGTTGGTGGTGGATTGGCTGTTTGATGTCAAAACCGGTATCTCGTCGCCAACTTCTATTTTTGCTTCCCCGCCACTTTTAACCATAATACGTGGGCGGGCACGAATAGAGGTATTCTGGTTTTTATAGAATGCACTTAATACGGCACGTGTAATACCTGCACTGTTCAGTGTTAGGTTCAGACCGGTATTGTTAATATCCAGTAAACTGTTTGGTGTGCCACTGACACTGGTATTGGCGGCTTTGCGGATCCAATCTATACCGGTTTGCTCTGTATCATCAAGTTTTACCTCGGCCAGAATAATTTCGACCATGACAGATGGTGCAGGTTTGTCTAAGCTTTTGATAATAGGGAGAATTTGCAGCCAGTCTTTGCCGCTTCCGCTATACAGTATGGTATTCAAATGCTCGTCTACCGCATACTTTCCTTTGGCGTCATCATTTGATATTGCGTTGCTTTGGCTGCTTCGTTGCGATGGCTGCGAATTACCGGATGACGAAGTGCCAAGCGAAGAACTTTCCTTTGCTGCTGCTCTGTAGCTGGCCACGCCCAGATTGTTTAATACATTCACAATGTGACTGGCTTGAGTACTCTGAACCTGATAGCTAAACAAGCCACTTTCTACCGTACTGTGGCGCTCCTTTTCCAGGGTTTTGGCCCAGTCGATGACATGGTTTAATACATCGGCAGAGCGGGCAAAAATAACTAACTGGCCAGATGAACTGAGGGGCAGAAGGCGTATCGCCGAGGCGCCATCGCCAATCCGTACTGAGTAGCCTTGACCGAGTAGCACTTTTTCTAAATCCTTGGCCAAATCATCAACAGTAGATATGTCAGGACGTATTACCCGGCTGTACATGCCATCCATAGTTGGTCTGTCGAGTAATTTAGTGGCCGCCAGTGCTTGTTCAACAATTCTTGAACTGCCTTGCAGTATCAGTGCGTTTCTGGCTGGGTCTTCTTTTACTGTCAATTCCTTGTTCGGAAACATCTGGGTTAGCCAAGAGCGCACCATTGGTGTGGTAGTGGCGACCAGTGGGTGTATGTAGAACACAGGTCGACTGGTGGCCGGTACTTCGGGCAGAGCTCTGCCGCTCACCAGCAAAGGTTGTTCGTTAGACGTTGCATTAGATGAAAAGTCAAACACCAGAACATTATCTCTGACATAGGTAAATACACCGTAAGTTCTCAGTGTTGTGATGGCTAGATTATACAGTTCTTTTTGGCTGACCTGTGAGGTTATCCGCATAGTTACCAGATCTGCGGCATTGCTCACACTGGGTTCAACGATAAAATTTAAACCTAATTGATTGCCAAATACTTCATTGATAAAAGTGCCCACTGGCATGTTGTTAAATGCAAGCCGACTGACTGGTTGCTCAGTTAGCCCCGGAATGACATATTCCTTTGCCTGCTCCTCAGCCAGCTCAGGGCTGAGATGCGGCGCATCAAATATTTCCATTCCTGGGCGCAGACTGGTTTCGCTTTTACTTAGTGTCGTCGCTTGATCCTGGACGGGCGTCTTGGGGTCCCTTAATGGTGTCGAGAATATTTCGTCGTCTTGTTGTGCAACCTGATAAGCCGGTCCTTTTAACGTAGCGCATGACGCCAGACTCCCCAAGGTTAGGGTAACCAGCAGGGCTTTATGAATACGGTTAAACAAATAGTTATTCTTGTTTTGCATAGTAATACTTTTTCTCACTTACCTGGCTCACTCTCGATTTTTCCACTGTTCGAAGGCTCGAACAGGTACTGAGTTTGTAATTCACCTGTGTTCTGCTGTTGCCAAACGACGTAATCTCTGCCGATTTCTGCAAGAGACCAGTCAGGCAACCAATGCTCCCCTACAGTTAAGGTTACTGGCATGTTCTGCCCAGGGAGCTTAAACATTGCACTCTGAGGCGTATCAGCCACTAAAGCAATGAGTTTACCGTCTGCTAAGGTAAGTGGCATCTCTGCCACTTTGGATGTGCTGTCAGGTTCTACAATTGGTGGGGAAAACTGTGAAATCCCTGTGACCGCGTCTTTCCACTGGTAGTGAAGACGACCTTTTTCACTTTCAAGAATGGATAGATCCGCTCTGGTATTTAATGCAACCTGCTGCAAGTTTCCAACCCAAGCTAACATGGAGCACGAGAACAATATAAAACCGGCCATGAAGGCGATACGATTATTCATGTTCTTGATACCTGTACAATAAATCGATCACCATATTGAGCGTATTAGACGCCTTGGGTGAATATTGGAATGAGGCTATGCGTCGATGACCCACACTGGCATCGAAAAGTGAGAGTACGTCAACAAAATCCTGGTCAGAAAGCTGGCCGGAAATGTCAATTCGCACTGACCAGTAGTGTTGCTTTTCAGCTTCTATTGTTTCTGCACCGATTAGGTTTAAACGTTTACGGATAAGCTTTTTACCAATTAAGTCCTCGGCGTCAGCCAACGCTTTAGCTTCCGCAACGCTACCCGATACAGCAGTAGGTATTTCTTTATTAAGTTGAGCAAGATGTTGTTGACTGTTGCTTAGCAGTTCCTCGTTAAAAGGGCTGTTTGCTGACTCTGTTAACCGGGCTAAAAGTCGCTGTTGAGTGTTTAAATCCTCTTTTTGATTTCCAATCTGGTCAATCAATGCTTTACCAGCAGAGAGAATCAATATCCATACAACCAGCAATAGCAGCCATTGCAGTCGTGGAGTCCGTTTCAGTTCATTGGTTAACTTGTTGCTGTCCAAATTGGGCTTTTTCACCTTTGTTTTGCCTCAATAATCCAGGCCCCGCCAGAAGAAAATGGGCGAATACTAACACTTTGCAATTCCGGGATGGTTTCTAAATCAGTAATCAGTTGGGCAATATCGATATTCTCTCCTTGTAATTCAAGCTCCATGGCTTTGTTTTGCCATCTGATTTGATTGACTTTCCAACTGCCTTGTTTATTTATTTTTTCCGCAACCAAGCCTAGCGTTTCTGGTAACTGGCCATGAATGTTGAGCCACTCGTTTATGAGCTGCACTTGCTGCTGTTGTTCTCTTAAGGCGGTCTGTTGGACTATTCGCTCGCCAGACAATTCACTGAGTCTTTCACTTTCTTGTTTGGTACTATGCTCTTGCATGCTCAGTGTCAGAAAACTTATAGCGAACCAAAGGATAAAACAGAGTAATGTGAAACCACCTATGACAAGCCAGGTCAGGGGGCTAACTAGTGTTTTCTTTAACTTTACCTCAGTTGCCCAGGGTTTATTTGTTTCAATCGCCACTGATTCCTGTGCATGACTTTTCTCATCGACTATTTCGCAAGAAACTAAGACAGCATTGTGCCAAGTTTGTTCATAGGTAAATCGTTGCCCTTTGATCACAAAATCGCCATCGGGAAGTGCTGTTTGCAAGGCCGTTTCAGGAATGCCTGAGAATGCCTGATTTGAAAACCAAATATGCAAGCCAGCAGGGCTAATATGTGAGTAGTGAAAGCCGTTAACAAAAGGGCATAGCGTTTTAATCTGGAGGCTTGTCCAGTTCTCTAACTCACTCTGTTTGAGTTGTTTTGGACGAGGACGAAAAACATAGATCATCCAATTTTCCGAGTCGCACTGATATTCTGGAGGCCATATCCACGAGCTGACGCGAGGCAAAATTGCGTCAAGCCACGTGTTAATCGAATAGGGAGTTTGCTGTTGGATCAAGCTAATTTCACTTCAATTCTAAAATCGCTGTGGTGTAATATACGCGATTAAGGTCAATAGGTTAATCGCTTCTTCGCATGGATATATGCGGTTAGCATCTACGCAAAATCACAAAAACGTGGGAGGCTGGCAAGAGTTTGGCAAGCCATATCTATAAAGATGCTGTCCATTTGGATGCACAATTATCCACTTATCTGATCGAAAAGATGTCCTTGAGTCATGAGGATATCCAAAAGGCCCAGGCAACGGCTTCTGAACTTAAGTGTTCATTGGGCGATGCGGTGTCCCGACTGGGTTTTTGTGGCGAAGATTCGTTATGGGAAGGGATTGCCAGTGTGACAGGGTTACCCCTTGTTTCAACGGTTGGTCAATGCCCTCAATCTCATCAGGTGCTTTCCACTAGTCTAATTTTGGGTATCAGCATTGATTGGTGCATGGACCATCAGGTTTTCGTATCGGCTTATGAATCTACCTTGGATTTGTACTGTGTTGATATTACCGATAAGTTCGCTCTGGGTGTGTTAGGTAATATTGCCACAAATTACCAAATTAACCTTCACTTGATGACGCCAGCTATGGCGGCGAGTTTGTCTGATGACCTTTCGCGAGAGCGAGCTGTTTCAGAATTGTTCGGCAGAAATAGTACAGATATAGCGGCACTGGCCGAAGAGGCTCCGGTTATCAATTTGGTGAACAGCATTATAGAGCGTGCTATTCAGGCCGAAGCCTCTGATATTCACATCGAGGCAGGCAGTCAATCTATGCTGGTAAGGTTCAGGGTTGATGGGCGCATGATCGAGTTTATGCAACAGCCTATGACGCGTTTCGCGGCTATTGCATCACGTATCAAGCTGATGTCGCATTTAGACATCGCGGAACGACGTCTTCCACAAGATGGTCGATTTACCACTCGTGCCAACAAGCGTGAATTTGACGTGCGGGTTTCTACCGCGCCCGATGTTCATGGTGAATCGATTGTTATGCGCTTACTGCCTAAAAAACGCGATGAACTCTCCTTGGACGGTCTTGGATTTGAATCCGATCATTTGGCGCTAATGCGTCAATGGGGCGCACTGAGCAACGGTATTGTGTTGGTTACCGGACCCACGGGGTCGGGGAAATCTACCACGCTTTACGGGCTACTGGCTGATATTCGCACCGGTCATGAAAAAATTGTGACGGTGGAAGACCCTGTGGAGTATCAGGTCGAGGGCATCACTCAGGTTCAGGCCCGACCAGATATCGGTTACACTTTTGCCAAAGCACTGAGAACCTTTTTACGCCAGGATCCCGATGTGATTATGGTGGGGGAAATTCGTGACAAAGAAACGGCAGATATTGCCGTGCAGGCCTCCTTAACCGGTCACCTGGTATTATCAACATTACACACTAATGATGCCTGTTCGGTATTCCCTCGGCTGTCTGATATTGGCGTAGAGCCATATTTAGTGGCGGCCACTATACAAGGGGTGCAGGCCCAGCGATTGGTGCGTAAGCTGTGCAGTGAATGCAGTGAACCCACAGATGCGCCTACTTTTATCCGCCATATGGGGGAACTGCAAGGCAACTGGCGTAAGCCTGTTGGCTGCCATGCATGTCAGGGGCGCGGTTATCGCGGCCGCATTGGCGTTTATGAGCTGGTACCTGTTACTCCGGAAATGCGAGAACTCATAACCTCCAGATCGCCGGTCAGCGAGATAAGGGAGTTGGCGAGAAAAGCAGGCTGTCGAACCTTGATGGAAGATGGTTTGCTTAAAGCGTCTCGCGGCATCACCAGTGTGGATGAAGTTCTGCGGGTGTGTAGTCAGGGTGAATCTGATTCATGAAGTTTCGCTATCAGGGAATCGAAATCGCGACAGAACAGCGCGTTGAAGGTGAAATAGACGCCGTAAGCTATGCCGAGGCCATTCGACAACTAGCGGATAGGCGTATCGAAGCCTTTGCCCTTGAGGAATATACCAAGCCTACCAAGCACGGGCGAAAGGTTAAAGTATCGGATTTGGTTTTGCCGCTGCAAGAACTGGCAACACTGACACGATCCGGTGTCGCTCTGATTGATGCAGTGAAGGCACTGGCACAAAACGAAGAACACCCGAACCTGGCAAGAGGATTCGCCGCCATAGCCAGCAGAATCGAAGGTGGAGATACGCTCTCTTCCGCAATTTTGGAGTCCGGATTACCTTTTCCTGAATACGTCGCGCATTTGGTCAGTGCGGGTGAGGCAGGGGGGCAATTGGCTGGGGCGCTATCGGACGCGTCTGCACAAATGAATTATGAGCAGTCGGTAAAAAGTGATATCCAAAGTGCATTGACATATCCATTGGTGCTGATTGGCTCAGGCTTGGTTGCCATGTTGATTATCTTTTTCGCCGTTGTACCGAAATTCAGCCATATGCTCGATGGTGACAAGGAATTACCTACTTTGGCCTTTTTGGTGTTGTCGGCTGGTCGTTCAGCAAATGAGTCTCCCCTGCTGCTGTTTGGTTTTGTGGGTGCTTTGGTTTTGCTGATTGTACTTGTCCTTGGCAACCCCAAAGTAAGACGGGCTTTGATGGACCGAATTATAGACTTACCTGTTATTGGTCCATGGTTGGCCGAACAAGATGCCGCACGCTGGGCGTCACTTTGTGCGGCTATGTTACTGGCCCGGGTAAATCTGCTTACGGCGTTAAAGCTATCTGCTGCGTCATGTGCATATACCAAGCGTCGCAAACGCGCGTTAGCCATGATCCAGGATGTGCAGGATGGGGTAGCCTTTACCGAGGCCTTGAGCCGTTCCAGATTGGTACCCGGTACCTCTTTGAATTTAGTGGCGGTTGGCGATAAAACCGGTCAGTTGGCCGAGATGTTAAAGGCGGTCGCCGCGTTGCATGACACGTCATGCAAGCGACGAATGAAGCAGGTTCTCACCTTGATGGAACCCATTGCCATTTTAATTGTCGGCGTATTAATTGGCGTGATGATATTGGGTATTGTTTTGGCTATTACGGCCTCAACAGATATTGCTATTTAATTATGGGGAGTACAAATGAGTCAAAATAAACAGCGTGGGTTCACCATGATTGAATTGCTGGTGGTGCTGGTTATTCTCGGATTGTTGGCAGGCCTGGTTGGCCCGCAGTTTTTTGGCAAGGTAGACAGTTCTAAAGTACGTACAGCAGAGACTCAGGTGAAAATGCTGAAAATGGCGTTGCAGACGTATCGTTTGGATGTTGGAAGTTATCCAGCCAAACTAGCGGACCTGAGAAGTGCCCCGGCCAATGCTAAAGGCTACTGGGCCGGTCCGTATCTGGACGATGACATTCCATTGGACCCTTGGGGCAATTCCTACCAGTACCGACTCGATAGCGCCGCTGAGCAGGGGTTTTACCTATACAGTCTCGGCGCTGATGGTGTTGAAGGAGGCGAAGAGCTTAATGCCGAAGTTGGTTACTTCCCTGCGAAATAGCCTGGGTTTTACCATGATCGAGTTGCTGGTGACCTTGGTGCTGCTCGGCTTGATTGTCGCTGTTGTGGCGCCGGGGATGGAAGCCTGGTTGATGGCTCGCGAAGCTGCTGCTCAGCGTGCGATGGTCGCCGGTAAACTCATGTTGTTGCCTCTAGAGGCTAATCGCAGCGGCCAGACTATCCGCATTAACAGTGCCACAGACCTTGGACTCGATGATGTGGCATTGCAATTTGAACCTGCCATCGAAATAAACAGCAATGGGTATTGTCGTGGCGGGGCTTTTACCCTGACACAAGGGCAGCGCGACTATCACTTTGATGTGCTGCCTCCATTTTGTGAAGTGAAGCAACGTGACATCAACTCCTAAGGGGTTTTCCCTCATCGAGGCACTGGTTGCATTGGTCATATTGTCTCTGGTGTTTAGTGCGGTATGGGGATGGTTTGGCACTGCTGCAACCTCAACTGTCAGAATTCAGCATGCGACTTCGTTGCCAAATCTGTTTAACCAGTTCACCCAGTATTTGGAACTAGAGGACTTGCGCCAAACGCGCACGGGAAGTTACCTGATCGGTAACTATCAAGTGGACTGGCAGGCGTCTGTTGCCAAGCAATCATCCACGGAAATTCACCGCCGGCAACCCGCGTGGATTGTTGCCCTGTTTGATGTGCAGGCCGATGTTCTAAAAGATGGCAGAGCCGTCTCGACCTTTTCTACCCAAGTGGTTAAACAGTGGCGTGACCCCAATTATATCGAGCCCCTAATGTCCCAGGACCAATAAATGCAATGGGTTATGTTTGACAGATTGAAGTTGCTACGCAGCCAATATCCTACCCTGCGGTCTGTTAATCAGGGCGGATTTACCTTGATAGAAATGCTGGTTGTGTTGGTCATTTTGGCGATGACCACAACCTTGCTGGCCCAGGGACTTGCCACCACCTGGCGCAATTTTGAGAAAATGGATGCAAAGATATTGGTTCAATCCAGTGCAGATTTACCGGTAGTCTGGTTTCAACAGAGCATTCGCGGGGCTGTGCTTTACCATCCCTACATCGCCAATGCCAAAGGACTGAAAAACTCATTTGAGTTTGTCAGTTCTGCACTACCTGATGACAGTGCGCATATTCCCCAGGGCATGTCCTGGCAGATAGTGGCTGACAATAACTACTGGTATCTGCAGTGGCTGAATCAAAACAACCCACAACTTGCCGTAGAGATTCAACGATTCGATCAGTCTGCCCATTTTGAATATCTGGTTGAAGATAGCTGGCAATCGGAATTCTTACCTGATACAGCAGTGCTTCCACGAGCGGTTAGAATTGTTAATGGGGACATTGTCTGGGCGATGGCCGTAATCGGTCGTCCGCAAATTGCGGATATGCCTCCGGAACTTCAGGCCTTTGGCATCTATGAGTTTGGAGGCTGAGATGATGGTTCGGGACCGGCAACAAGGAGCGGCATTGCTGGCAGTGTTGATTGTGTCTGTTGTATTGGTGACTTTGTTGGGGGCTTCGTCTGTATTGCTCAATAGTCGTTTGCAGATTGCTGAAGCATCTAAAGCGAGAATGGCAGCCGACGCCAAAGCGTACGCCAAAATCAATCAACTTATCTATTTGCTGTCAACGCAGCGTCGCACTGTGGCTGGGGTAAGCCAGGGAATAGCTACAAAGACCGCTCAGACCAATGAAGACGGTCTGTATCTGCAGCCCATCGCCGGGGACGAACTTCGTACCGACGGATTTTTATACCAAGAGCAGGACATAGAATTTTCTATTCAGAATGAGGATGGCCTGCTACCTATTAATTCATCTTTCCAATATTGGTTAAAACTCTGGCTAAAAAATACCGGTTACAGTCTCAGTGAACAAAGCTATTTTGCCGACAGACTCGCAGACTACGCGGACGGTGACGATTGGCAACGCCCGGCTGGGGCGGAAAAGGCCACTTATCTGCTGCAAGATAAGATGTTACCTATGAATTTTTTATTACAGCAATGCTCAGAATTAGCGCAGGTGTCAATGTGGGATGCTTTGGTGACAAATCATCCGCAGATCCTGGCACATTGCAGTTTGCGTCGCAGTCCGCGACTGAATATCAACGCCATCCCGATATCATTGTGGCAAAAACTCTGGCCTGGCTCAGTACAAAGGTTAACCGAAGCAAGAGCGCGAGGTCGCTGGCTGATAACCTATCAGGACAGTTATTTAATTGAACCTGCACTGGCCCTGATCCCCGAAGAATATTATTCGCCACTGGGTGGTGAACGCTATATTTTAAGCGTGACAGCAAAAGGTAACACACAAAAAATCAGTGTTGAAATTGGTGAAAAAAATAACCGTCCTTTTACGCGGCGGACTATTTATTAATCAGTCAGATAATTGATGCAATTTATCCGCACTTATGAATCCGCATAACCTATGAGATTTATTACAGAATTTATCACTTTGTTGCATTGATAATTATATTTGCTGATAAATTAAGCAAGTGGCTGAAAAGCCTGTAAACAAAAGGCCAGTGCCATTGTAGTTCGGGCAAATTTACACTATAGTTGCGCCTTCGGTGGGGGCATGCTAAAACTTACCTCGTCAGCTCAATCGGTAAGTTAGTGTTAATACTGATAAAACTACACTTTAAAAGAGTTGATTACTACAATCTGGTGTTGTAGCTTATTGGGGGTAGTCTGGTGAGTGGTCACCGAGGACTTGTTGGCACATCGCCACGACTAACAAAAAACTATAGTTACTCTTGCAGGAGTTTTTAAATGTTAAACAAGAAAATCCTAGCTGTTGCTGTTGCTTCAGCTTTCACTATGAGCGCTCAAGCTGCTATTACGCTGACGGATACAACAGCGGACCTGGTGACTTACGCTACTGAAACTTTTACCTCAACTGATCTGAATGCTGACGGCTTGTTGCCTGTAGATGGTACCGCTCTTGATGTGGTTACCAACTTGGGCTTTACCGTTGCAGCTGGTACGTCTAAGTACGTCCGTATCGACCTGTCTGCAGGTGAATTCGCTGCAGTTCCAGCTTTGGCCGGTGTTAACGTTGATGCTGGTGTTTCATCAGGTGGTGATGGCGAATCTTTCGTTATTTTTGAAATTACTGGTGATAACGGTGGTACACCGGTTGAATTGCCTGCGGCTACTGTAGTTACTTTGTCGGCTGCAGATTATGCTATTTCTACTACAGCAACTAACACTGTAACTTATGCTCTGTATGAGTCTGCTGCTAATGCTGTTAACCAAACAGCCGGTACAGCTCTGTCTACTCGTTCAGAAGCTATGACTAGCACTGCTTCTGCCAGCACTGGTACTTTCACTGTACCTGGCGAAGTAACTGCAACTGTTGGTTCTAAGTTCCTGAAGTTTGTTGACCCAGCTGATTCAAGCAAGACTGTTACCGAAATCGCTGTTGGTGCTGTTGATGCATCTAAACTGCTGAAAACTGGTACTTTCTTGACTCCTGCTGGTGCAGCTGTTGTTGTGGGTGATCTGTACACCACGCCTCAGGATATCACCTTTGCTGGTGACTTCAGCTTCGGTACTTGGACTACTGACTCTGCCGCTGACTGTTCTAACGCCGGTACTGCGGTAACCCTGAACAGTACTAAGACTGCTGCCACTGCTGCTAACGTAGCCCTGGGCGCTGTTTCTTACCTGTGTGTAGACAACGGTACTAAGAAGCAGACTATGAACAAAGGTTCTTACAGCGCAACTCTGTCTGCTAAGCCTAAGTTGACTAACACTGTTGGTAAGATCGTATACAACACTACTACTGTTGAAGTACCTTACGTGACTACGTTCTCTGCTTACAACCAGCGCGTATACATCGTGAACAACGGTGTGGTTCCAGCTACTTACAGCATGACCTTCACATCTGAAAACGGTGTTGTTGCTACTGCTTTGGGTGCTTCTAGCGGTTCTGTACCTGCTGGTGAAATGGTAGCTCTGAAAGTGACTGACCTGGTAGATATCGCTGGTAAGACTCGTACTTCTGCTATCATCGAAATCGAAGCTGAAGACGAAGACGTAATGGTAAGCAGCCAGACTGTTAACCTGTCTACTGGTGGTACTGACACTGTAGTACACAACTAAGCATCAGCTTGTTGTAAAAAGCCTTCGCTAAGCGAAGGCTTTTTTTTTGAGTGAGGTTTTGTTTTAAGAAGGAAAGTCATGTCTGTGATTCGACCTGCGGCCCTATCGGCGATACTCTGTGCCCTGAATGCCTTTGCGGCGCCTTTTGAACTGGGCAAATCTGCCAGTTTGTTTTATGCCCTGGAAACTGTCTCTGCCCAGCAAACCGAAAACATTCTGATTTCTAGTGCCGGGGATACGCTTAATGTAAAGTTTCCAGCCGGCTTTTCTTTATCCTCTGATCAGCGTTATGTTCGCATTGATCTAGTTAACGGCCAGTTTGCCGCGGCACTGCCAGCCGCGGGTTTAGCCGCGTCAGCAGACTACACCTCATTGCTGAGTGCTGGAGGCGCTGTAGGCGATAATTTCGCTATAGTGCAAGTTTCCGCTGCCGTGCCCAAGGGACCTGAAACGCCGTTAGTCTTGCCATTAACCAGCATTCAGATTGATAGTCCGGCGCAGCCGCTGACCTTTGTTTATACCTTGTTTGACAGTGCGTCTTCCGCGGTAAATAAGGGCCTGTACCTATATCGGGCTCAGGCCGAATTGCTACACTTGCAAAGTGGTTTATCCGAGGCCTTTGCCCAGGGATTTGAGCATAGGGTTGGATTTGGTACGGATTTTGTGAAATTTTCTTCTACCTTTCGCTCTCCGGCGGTCTTTTCGCTGGGAGACAGTGATGGTGATAAGGCCTCATTGGCTAAGTTCAGAGCGGATCTGTTGATTCAGCCCAATGCTCGAAAGGTTAGTGACTCCTCAATTATCAGTGATTTTCGTGATCTGCTGAGCAACGTGAATAGCAAAGCGCCCAGTGCTTTGCTTCAAGGGGATTTCTCGGCTGGAAATCTGCACTTAAATGCCGCTGACAATTGTGGCGGAGCAAGTCACGAGTTGAGTGTGCAAGACGGTGCCCGGGAGGCGAAAGTCAGTTTAGATAATCTCATCAGCTTTCCCGTATTATGCATGGATGTGAGTGAGAATCGTGAAAGAATAGTACGATCTGAATACCGCTTGAACCTGGGATTGGGCGCTGATGCGGCTTATTTCGGTCGGGTGCGATACGATGGCGCCAGAGTTGACTTACCTTATATCAGTGGATTTGGCGAATACCGACAACGTATCACCTTGGTGAATCACACCGGATATAACGTCAGGTATATCACTGAATTCTTCGCTGAACAGGCTGTTCAGGGAAATTTTGAACCTGGGTCACTTAGTCAGGGAGTTATCCCAGCTAAAAGTGCACTGAAACTGGATGCTACCGACTTAGTTAGCATTGCCTCCGGCGTGCCAACCAGAGTGAGTGCCAGGATCCTGTTGGATGCCTTACCAGAAGATGTTTCAGCTTCTGTTCAGATTGTTGCTGTGCGCAGCGGGCAGCCACCAATGACTAATGTTCTACAAATCTTGTCTAACTAAAAGGCTTTTTAGTAAGGTAACGACATTGAGTTAGAGAAGGGGAATGCGTTGGCCTGACTTCGGGTGAGCGGGTTCCCTTTTATCGATATTAAGGTTCTGAAATGAATGACAGGTTGGATGACCTGAGGGCGCTCATCGCCAAAGGGAAATATAAAAAGGCACTTCCGCTTCTCAAAAAGTTTAATCAAAAATCGCAACAACTCAGTTATGAAAGTCTGGAGATGGAAGCGGGATGTTTATTTTTTGAAGGGCAATATCGTTTATCCAGAATAAAAACACAACAGGCCTTGCGACTGGCCACACTGCCCGAACAAAAAATAGCGTGCCTTGGGAATATGGCGAAGGCATCAGAAAAGGCTGGTGACAAGAAAGACGCCTTGCAATGTCTTTGTGAATTAGTAAAGCAAGACCCTGGGGGGCAATATCTCGAGCCGCGTTTAGTCGCGCTCCAACTGGCTTATCAGTTGCAAGAGTGGGAGATCATCAAACAGATTGGCCCATCCTTGGTGAAGTTTACGGCGTTCGCTACACCCTCTTTACTGATAATGGCGCAAGCCGCCATATCGCAAGGTGAATCTACGCTCGCTCTCAAACATCTGGACACTATTGCACGACAGATTCGGATGAATGAGCAACATATCATCAAGCCAGATGAAGTTATTTCGTTGTTCACCTGCTATAAAGCCTTGTCTGCTTACACCGCTATGGAAGAATTGTTAGAAAAGCTCAAACCCGCTTTTGAGCAAAGCGACTGGTTCCGGCTATTGGTGCATGGCTTATCTGCAGAGTCGACGGGTGTAAGTTCATCGTCTGCAACCACAGCCGAAAAAATCGGCAACGGACAGCCTCCGATTATTAGAGGCAACAATGCCGGCGCAATAAAGGCCCTGACATCCCTAAGTCGAACAATGCTGCAACTAGGCGCGAGGTTCCATTCTGCCTTAGTGTTTGAGGTGGACGGTGATGACATCTGTGTCAAACTGAGCCAATCAGAGGCGATTGGGGGGATAGGGATGGACATTCCGCTCAAATGCTTGCCCGTTCTCTCTGACTATCGCTTCTACTTGTCTTCAGAATATAACCTCAATTTCTCCCTCAGCAAGCACCCCTTGAATGAGGCAGCAAAGCCGATTATGCAGTGTTTGGTTGAGCTATATAACGCCTGCAACAAACTGGTTTCATGGCGAAAAAGCTATCCTTTGTTCTCTCTGACAGGTATTCGGCCCGTATTTGACAAGTTACTGCAGGCACGCTGTGATGCCGAATATTATCAGGCTTGTTATGCTGACTCGGCTGACGCCATTGATGAACAGGTCTTAATTAGCAGCTTCTTCAACTCAAGAATACTCCAATTGGATAGCGGCCTTATTCGGAATTCAGGTGGAAAGCCTAAACACTCAACAGAGCTGGTATTTATCCCCATGATTGAGTTGATTAACCATAAAATGGGCGCGCCAGGTTTCTTGTTAGATAGGTCCAGACTATGCATTCAAACCAAGTATGAACCCGGTGCAGAAGGTGACGAACTGTTTGTACAGTACAATTTGGATGATCCTGTCGTCACCCTCTTGAGGTATGGTTTTTTCGATGCTTCAGTTTCTTGGATTTATACCGTACCTTTGGTGCTCAACACTACAACCGGACTCACCCTTGTTGTACACAATCAAGTAAAACAAGCTGGCAGTAATGTTGTACCTGAACATCTGAGAGACATTCCCGAGCATTACCCTGCAATTCTTGTGCGTGAAGGTTCTGATGTATACTTGAGCAAGCTTGTTATTCCTGGAAAATCGCAGATCAATGCCTTGCCTCGAGTGATTGCCGAGGTGCTCAAATCTGTTGATGTCGAGCACAATTTTCAAAACACCGAGATTCTAAATGCGGAAGTGGAATATCTCATGAGTCAGCTCTTGGATGCTAATCAGCAATACTGGCAAGACCTGGATGTTTGTATTAAACAACAGCAAACTAGTTCCAATAGAATTCCGGAAGCGACTTTTGAGATACTTAGTAAGCTATGTGAGTTTTGCTCAGATCATCTTGCTTCTTATGTGGCTAATTCAGGCTATGCGCGATAATTCGCTAAAGTGCATCCCTGTTGTAACTGAATAAACACCGTGATTGAAAACATAACCCTTATTACCGGTATCCCAAGATCGGGCACCACTTTATGCTGTAACCTGTTGAATCAGCGTGATGATGCGGTTGCATTACACGAACCCATCAACCCATCAAGACTTGCTGGCGGCGTGAGTGCAGGCAGGGCAGGGATGGAAATTGAAAGCATTATCCTGCAGTTACGTGAGGACATTGCTGCAGGGCGCCCATTTGAGAATGGCGACAAAGCCGGCCTCTCCATTGATAATCCTGTGGGCCTATCTACGAAAGATGGAAAAAGGCAGGTCGTTGCTCAAAGGGGCCTTGTTTCCATTCCACCCAGAGAGAATCAGCATTTTCGCTTGATCGTAAAACAGAATGCACTGTTTACCTCATTGCTGACGCAGCTAGAAGTGCGTTTTCCTATTGTTGCCATAGTCAGAAACCCTGTAGATGTTTTGCTCTCCTGGATGACAGTTGACCTGCCAGTGAATCGAGGACGGGTACCCGCCGGTGAACGGTTTAGTGATTTTCTTCGAAATACGCTTTTACGCACTGATAGTGTTTTTCAGCGCCAATTGATTATTTATACCTGGTTTATGCAGCAGTTTATTGAACATGAATTGTCTATAGTGCGCTACGAGGATGTGGTTGCTAGTGCTGGCACTGTACTGGATGAAGCGCTGGGTTTTCAGGCGTTAAACCGCTCTCCTTTGAATTATCAAAACAGACAATTTGCGCCAGCGTTACTTGATGAGTTGCAGAGTAATCTGACTGAGATAACAAAACTCTCTCGGTTTGGTTTGTATAGTGAGGCAGAAATAGCGCGCGCGATGACATCGGCCATTGGGGCCGGGGAGTAATATGTCAAATACAACAAACGCTCCTCAACCTTTCTACCTGTGCAGCGGGTTTCACCGCAGTGGTACTTCCATGATTGCCCAGTGTCTTGCCAAAGGGGGCATGCACATGGGCAATGAGTTAATGGGCGCGAGTTTCAGTAATCCACTCGGCCATTTAGAAGATATGCCAGCAGTCAGATTACACGACAAATTATTTGAGATTAATGGCACAAACTGGCAGTACTGTGATGACAGCCCATTGATCAAACCAAACTGGCTGCAAAACTATCTGAAACGTTATATTCAGGCACGCAACCAGAGCGGCGGGATACAAGGGGTTAAAGACCCAAGAGCCCTTTACTTCCTTAAAGATTGGCAAGTGGCTGGACAACAGTCAATACGATACATTTTCATCTACCGGCATTGGGCTAGTGCAGGACAATCGCTGCTCAATCGTGCGAGCAGACATTTAGTCAACAGTGTTGCACCCATTGCTGCCAATCGACTCAATTACCGCTTTTGGCAAGAACCTGAACTGGCCTTCCAAATGTGGTTATCCAGCAATAAGCGCATGCTGGATTTTTATGCCGCACATCAGGACAAATGCGTGTTGATTGCACAGGAGGGCTTTGCAAAGGGACAGTTTGATGCACAGCCACTGGCTGACAAGCTGGCATTGCCAGTTCAGTGTTTGACGCCCAGCGAGTTCAAAACTGAGCTGATGACCTCGAAGGTGGATCCTGCCGCGTTGGCCTTGATTAGTGCGGAACTTCGTGAGCAATTGGAGCACGTCTGGGCACGGCTGCAAAGTCTTGCCGATGTGTCTGCACCTGAGATGCGTTCACTTTCGTCGAATCATACCTCGACTGGACGAGCTGAAACTGCAATAGCTAAGGCTGACAAAGCGGCCAGGCCGGCATTCCAGCTAGAGGGATTAAATTGGGCTGAGCTGTTGGGCTTTTTGCCCCGGATACCCGAACGTTTGCTTGAGCAGGATGTATTTAATAGCGCATTTGGTAGACCATTCGGTTCAGTAGAACAGTATTTGTCGCTAGCGAAGGTGACTCACCGGGCTGGTTTCTATGCGTTGACCAAACTGGCCAAGTTAAGAGCGATGCATGTGCAGGCCGGCCATTGGCGGATTAAAGAGTGGTCATTGTTTGCAGACGAATGTGACGCTTGGTTTGAACAGGATGACCAATCCATGGCGCAGTTGATTCCTTTCTCGCTGCGGCCCATGCATGAACGGCAACAAGGTACCTTGCCGTTAATTGACGCCTTGCCTGATATAGATGAGCAAACCTTGCTTACCAGAATGGCCAAGTTGGCCATTCCTGCGGCAAGAAAGGCCATTGAAGCGACATTGCTATACAAAGCACTGACCACGCCTGCGCAATATCAGCAATTATCTCAATTAGCCTTGAGAGTGAGAGCTTACACCTTGGCGGAGTTTGCCATCATTAAGGCATTGCGTTTGCACTATCACGTCGATTATTTGGTTGGCCTTGGAGACATTTATCACCAGCAGAAGTTACTTGTGAAGGCTTTTCAGGTGTATGAAGAAGCTAATTCTCTGAGTCCGCAGCAGGTGGCTATTCAAGTGCGTTTGGCCCAGGTTTGCAGTGCTCTGGGAGATATCGACCGCTTTAATGTTTATCGGGAGAGGGCTATACAACTGGCTCCTGAACACCCCTTGGTTAAAAAGTGGATGTCAGATGAATATTCCGCCGTGGGCGAGAAAAAAGCCGATAACCTATACGCCGACATGATCAGTATGCTGAGCTACGAGGCGCAGAGTTATGAAGACATCGTGAAAATTTCGCAAATGGATGAAAGCGAAGGCTTGACGCTGGATTTACATAATCTGCGAGTTAGTTTCTTACTCAGAGACAACCAAGCCTGGCTTGAAGAAGCAAGCCTTGGCTTATCGGTGGCGGCGACGGCGCACTTGCGCAGCAGTATCTACCGGCAATGGAAAAAACTCTGGCCCACACCATTGTTGAATAGCTATCTGGGATTGGAGGTTGAAGACGTGTCCTTTACCCAGAATGATCTGGCCAAGTCGTCGGAGACATTGCCAAGGATCGCGCTTTATATCGATACCAGCGATCCAATCAGGCTCCAAGCACTGTTGTCATTGGTTGATTGTCGTCAGGCATTGTTTGATCTGTATATTCTCACCACGTCGGATAATCAAACTGAGATTGAACGGTTGTGTGCTGACTGGCCAGGTAAAACGCATATTTGGTCAGCATCCCCAGAGGTTTCTGAGCCGCAGGAGTGGTTGGCATTTTGTCTACAACATGAGGCAAATTATCCGGCCATCGTAAAGTTACATACACACACTAATGCGCCCAGTGGGCAAATATGCAATCGGCTTTTAGGTCAGTGGTATGGTTTGCTGGGAACCGACGAAACCGTACAAAAGGCATTACGCTTATTTGGTCAACATGCACAGGCCGCATTGCTGGTTCCACCTTATCTTCCAGAGGATGCGGCAGAGTTACGCCAAAATGCTTGGTTTACCTCGTATCAGCAAAAATGCGTGAGTTTGGGGCTGCCTATGCCTTCTGACTTGGTTGTCGTCCCGACCGAACGCATGTTCTGGTATGCACCAACTGCCCTGGCTAGGCTGGAACTTGATAAGGCGCTAGCGCTAAATGAAGACTTTTATAAATTGTTGCCCAGTGTGTTAGAGCATGTTGGCTACAAAACCCAGTCTATTCATCTGTTGTAGAGGCTTTGTTTAATACCTGCAGCCAGGTCTTTGGGGATTCTCCCGCGAGTGCAAAATACATTCGGGCGTACAGCCTGGCGAGGCGCTCGCCAAGAGTACGCTTGGTGAACGGGGCAGCAAAGACGGTTTCTGATGGAATGAAATGGCGATGAATATCCAAAAAGCGAAAAATCTTGGTTAGGCTTTGGTCATGCTCATTCTGCAGTTCTTCCTGGCTCATTATCAGAATTTGTGAGGCGGGTATAATATTGAACATTGCCTGTAACTGTCGGCCATAACGTCCTCTGTCCAGGTAAGATTGAGTGCGAAGCGGTGAGTTAAATGACCAGTCTTTTTTACGTCTGGCCAGATGAAGACGCAATGGTTCGAGCAAAAAAGCACTTAACATACGGCGGGTTTCCTTGCCCGTGCGTTTTGACATTTTGTAGTGCGACACGGCGCGCTCGACTGGGTCTCGCAGCATCAGAATGAACTTCGCATCAGGATTGTATTGATAACAATTTTGCAGAAAGCTGGGATCATAAATCGTGATGGGGGTGGCATCACAAATAATGGGTTGTCCGCCATAGCCTTGGGTACGTCGTTGGTATTGACTGCGCGCGAAGTCGAGTGGGTTGGCGTGGGTCGCATAATCCGGATGATCAAATATATGTGCTTCTTTTCCTCTCACCAGGAAAACGGCTGGGTGCTGTTGCAAAAAGCTGGCGAGTGCTGTTGTGCCTGCTTTTTGAACGCCAATGATATGTAAATTAACCAATTTCACGCGTTGTTTGGTGTCTTGCAAAAAGGCGGATACCATAGCCCGTCAGACTCAAATTGTCACCTCAATAGGAACCTGCTTGAAGATGCCGCGTAAAACAGTTTCTTTTCATCGACGCTATTTAGGGTATACGGGAGGGCACCAGAAAGTCAGAGATTATATTGGGCACCTTTTGACGCAGGATTCTCTGTCCTTGCGTTTGTGGCTGGAAAATCGCTCAGCGATTCAGACGGGACTGTTTGAAGATATTGACAATGTTGAGTACGAGCAGAGCTATCGTCCGGATCTGGCTGATATCGTGTTTCTTGCCGGTATGGACTGGGATGACTACCTGCCATTCGCTAATGATGCGCAGCCAAAGATTAATCTTATCCAGCATGTCCGCCATGGTGATAAACAGCATCCGTTATTCAAATTTTTATCTCATCGCGCTATACGGCTATGTGTCTCAGAGGCGGTAAGACAAGCTATTCTTCCTTATGCTAACGGCCCTTGCCTGACAATTCGTATGGGACACAAAATCCCCCTGCTGACTTATCCTAAGTCGACGCAGCTGTATATCCTCGCGACGAAGAATCCTGAGTTGGGGGGACGTGTTAAAAACGATGCCATAAAGCTAGGCTTGTCTGTGATTTTGCATGACAAACCCGTTGAACGACATGTTGTTCATCAGTCAATGGCACAAAGCATAGTGACTCTCACATTACCCAATAAAACGGAAGGGTTTTACTTGCCGGGCATTGAGGCGATGGCCTTGTCTGATTGGGCAATTGTGCCTGATTGTGTGGCCAGTCGAGAGTATTCCTCTTCGTTTGCCAATGTGACTGTTTGTGAACGTGATACGGCGGCCTGTATTTATGCTGTGCAGGGGGCATTAGCAAGTTATCGGGGTGTGTCAGGTAGATTACGCAGATGGATGGGCAAACGCATTGCACAAAGTTATAGCCTGAGGGCTGAACAGCGTGCTGTTCAAAAAGTATTTCAGCAAATACCTTCCCTATGGTAGGTAGAAGCTTACGGGCTATCTAACCGGTAAAACAGATGAATATCTTCTGTGCCATATGTTAGTATTCGCGCTCATTTTCGCCGCCGATGTGGTGATTTAACAGAACTAAACGTGTTTTTTACTACAGTGACAACCATGAACAGAACCGTTGCTTTACGTGATTTCGGATTTAACTTTCTGGGCCCTATCTGTAGCGAATATCTGCATGCTTTAGAACAGCTTTGTCAGTCTGAGTCGCCCCGGAAATTAGTCTTTCTGGCGCGTGAAGGGTATTTTTTGGAACAGGTTTATCAGCACTTAGTCTCAAAAGGGCTGATGTCTTCTTACCCTGCCGCATATCTCAACGTGTCTCGTACCTTTTTGTTTCGTATCAGCATAGCCGACCCCTATACATGGCAATGGAGCCTTTACCACAAGTATAAAGGAACACTGGCAGACCTGTTGGTTGGCCGATTTGGATTTACGCTCTCACAACTAGCTTCATTGTTTACCGAAGAAGAGCTTGCGGTTAATTATGAACTTCCTGCGCAAGGTGGTGACCTTGAGCTGGTATTGAGTCAGCACCTGCCAGCCTTAAAATCTATGGTTCAGGAGAGCAGAAATGCCTACCTTGATTATTTACAAAGTCTCGGAATTGGCACCACTGACACTCCCTTGATGATTGATGTGGGCTATAGCGGTACCATTCAAAAGATGCTGACGCGCTTACTGCAATGTGAAAGCCAGGGCCTCTATTTTATTACCACCGAAGATGGGCTTCATGATATTGAGGGCTTCCAGGCGAGTATCTCTAGTGTGTTTAAAACCGGCGTACGTATGGGACACGGCTATCTAATGTTAGATAGATCGTTGTTTCTTGAGTCATTGCTCACCGCACCTAATGGGCAGTTTGTGGAAATAGGTAGAATGTCTGAGCTTACTGAACCTAAGTTCCATTTCTTTTATGGCCGTCAGACGCGTACTCAAAGTCATTTTCAGGATCTTCACGTTGTATTTGCTGGAGGGCAGCAGGCGATAGAGCATTTTTTCAGGCATCGGATTCGATTTAGCACAGAAGAAATAGAGTGCATGTATCAGCAATACGTAACGAAGCGCAACCTTCTGCCAAGGGCTGTTTGTCCATTGTTTGATGTGGATGACGTTATTTCTGGAAATGGCAATGTGAACCCTTTGCAGTTATTTGGGGTATGACCAATGAAAACCTTAGTTAGGCGCTCCCTGGCTGGCGCATATAGAACGCTTACTCTGTTGCTCCGGGGACGTGAGTTTCTAAGAGTTAAGCGCCAGTTACGCATGGCGAAGAATGCAGGGGTTTTTGACCTGGAATGGTATCAACAACATTACGGCATGTTCCGCAGTGAAGTGGCCGCCTTTGAGGATTATCTGGCCAAAGCTCACTACGCCAATGTGAACCCTTCTGCCAAATTTGATACCGAGCATTATCTTCGCACGCATTTGGATATTTATCACTCAGGCAACAATCCGCTATTGCACTATCTATATAACGGTCGCTATGAAGGTCGTTCAATGCAGGAAGCACGTCCCAGATGGTTGCCGTCTGGCTATTTGGTGGCGAATGAAACACCGACCTGGCATCAGCAGAAAGTGGCTATTTGTCTGCATATTTATTACCCGGATTTCGTTGACAAATTTTTGCAATGTTTGAAAAACTTTCCGCTTAATGTTGACGTCTTCGTTGCTTGTGCCAGCGAAGAGATTTGTCAGGACGTTACCCGGCGTTACAGCAAATTAAAACGAGTCGGAAAGCTGCAGGTGGCTAGAGTACCCAATAGAGGTCGCAATTTTGGGCCTCTGCTGGTGGAGTTTGGTCCGGCTTTGCTTGAGTACGATTTAATGTGCCATTTGCACTCCAAGAAATCGCTTTATTCAGGACGTGAACAAACCCAGTGGTTTGATTATTTGAACCAGTATTTGTTCAAAGATAAGCACGTGGTTTCTTGCTTGTTGAGGCTATTTGATGAACATCCAGAGCTTGGGATTTACTACCCAACATCGTTTTGGATGATGCCACCTTGGGTGAATCATTGGACCTGTAATAAACCTTTTGCCAAAGAGTTTGAATCGCAGTGGGGCATTGACCTAACTCAGAACTTTATCAGCTATCCGGTTGGCGGCATGTTTTGGGCTCGGCCCAAAGCCCTAAAGCCATTGTTGGAAAAAGTGTATAAATACGAAGATTTTCCAGCGGAGCCATTACCTAATGATGGCTCTTGGTTGCATGCTTTAGAGCGTGCGGTGGGATTGCTGGCGGAGAAAAGTGGCTACAAACAGTTTTTCTACTATCCGCCTGCTGGCCATTTTACCGATGACAAGAGTCATATCTTTGCGGGTTACCATAAACCACCAGAACAGCTATTTACAGAGCTGAGACGCTTTGACCATATATCTTTTGATGTGTTTGACACTGTGCTGAGCCGCAAGTTGAATGAGCCGGACTATGCAAAATATCAGGTAGGGTTATATTTGCAGGAGCAGGGACTCATGCCAAATGCACAGTCTTTCGTTTCGTTACGAAATGAAACAGAGTTTGCGCTTAGAAAACAGCACAATTTTGCTGGCGACGTATGCATTACACAGGTTTATGACAGACTGGCGGTGGTTATGGATCTCGACTCAGACCATGCCAAGGGGCTAATGGAACTGGAATTTGACCTTGATATGCAACAAATCGTGGCTAAGCAGGAAATGGTCGATTTGGTGCATAAACTGTCCGACTTGAACAAGACCATATGGTTCATCTCTGATACTTACTACAGTCACCAACAAGTGGAAACGTTACTGCGAAAGGTGGGAATTACTGCGCCATTCCGGTTATTTGTGTCAAGTGAACTTGGGTTTCGGAAGGACCGGGGAGATATGTGGCAGCATATTAGCGAGCTCGTGAGTGGTTTGTCCGGCTCCTATATTCATGTGGGAGATAACGTTCGCTCCGATGCTCAGTTGTGTGGGGATCATGGTCTCACTAATTTGCATATTCTGCATCCCAACGACAAATGGCAGGCAGCAGGAATGCCGCCGATTAACAGCGATAATCAAGGAGAGATAAATGAAGCCAACATTTTCAAATGGGGCCCACTGGTCAGTAATCTGGGTCGTTATCCATTCTTTGGCGAATAATTTGACAGCAAGCATACGATGAATACTTTTTACCTACATGTGGGACCCCACAAAACAGGCACTACTGCGTTGCAGAAGTTTTTACTAGACAATCGAAGTACCCTGTTTAAGAACAATCTGGTTTATCCCAAGCGTTACCAAAGCATTTTTGGCCATCACCCATTTCGGGCGTTATTGGACGAGCAAAGACTGACCGATGAAGATATTTCGTTTTTTAATAACGAACCTCACGACTTTCTGTTGTCTAGTGAAGACTTTATATCTCTGAACCGGGATAAATTTGAATACCTACGCAATACGCTGGACAACAAGCATATTGTTGTTATTTATGCGTGGAGACGGGCAAGTTACAAGCTTTATTCAATCTGGCAGGAAACCGTGAAACATGGTGGTACGGAGAGCTTCTTTGCTTACTACCATGACCATCTGGCAAGGCCTGGACAAAGCCAAATGCTATCGGCAGATTTAAAGGTCGCTATGTTTTGCCATGTTTTTGGCAAAGAAAACGTTAAAGTCCTGGACTATGACGCATCTCAGCGCAGTCGCAGTTTGATACCGGATTTTATGAATGTCATCGGACAACCTTATCAGGACGACATGATTCAATCTGACAAGAATCCTGATGCTGTCAATCGCTCTATGGACATCGCGGATATTGAAGTAATCCGGGCCCTTAACCATGTATTCAAAGCAAATTTTGGCGTGACAGGTTCCTGGGTTCGCAATCAATACATTAAACATCTTCCAGCGTTAGTTGTGGCCGGGTTAGATGATTTGAAGGCCATTGTGCGAAGCGCTGAACGGGAATTACGGGTAGGTAATTATTTTGTCGATAGCCGCTGCGAAAAGGTGATGCTCAGCCGTTTTAGCGACAACCTGGTTAACTATCAACCTAATAATGAGCTAGCAAGTATCAAAGTTGTTAGTGACGAATGGGCTTTCAGCCTGCCAGCGCAACAGTTAATTGGCAAAATTGCACATGTTTTGAGGTTGGCTGATGAGTGAAACCTCTGTTTCCGGAGCGCCACTGAAAGTTAAAATCGTCGCGGTGGCGAAAGATGAAGCTGCCTATTTGACCGATTGGGTGCATCATCATTTGTTTTTTGGCTTTGATGATATAGAAATCCATATCAACAGAACCACTGACAACTCATCCCAGGTCCTGGCTGATATCAACAAAGAGTATCCGAATGTCACCTGGCATGAAGCTGACTGGATTGATATGTGCCCAGCGTCAGCCAAAAAACAGATCCAGTTTATTGTTTATGCCAGGGCCTTAGATATTGCCAGGCGTGAGAATTCAGCAACCCATATTCTGTTTTTGGATATTGATGAATTTTGGTGCCCTATGGACTTCGAGACGAGCATTAAAGGTTGTCTGAACACCTTAGGGGCAGACAAAGCGATTTTCTTCGAGTGGTTGAATGATTTAGGTAATGAAGAACCTTTTACAACCTTAACAAAGGTACTCTCTGGAAATCTTTCGCCTTTAGGCAAGACCCTACTGCCAGTCTCTGTAGCTATTCATGAACTTAAGCATCATGTGCCACAACTTGCCGTTGGGGAGGGACCATTGCTGGCTGATGGGCGAACCTTTGTGGGCCGCGATAATCTTGAACAAGCCGTGTTGCCAGAGTTGAACAGCCTCAAACCATTTTTTATCTTTCATCGTGCGCACCGTTCTGAATATGAATATGTTTCTTTGCTATACCGTGGCAGACCGGGCAACAACTTTGCATATAAGAACAATCGAAATGGTTTACCCAGGCGAGGCGGAGTAACAAAAGAGGTGATTTTTCCTAGTCCGCAGTTTGTCGAATACCAGAAGAGTCTGCAGCAATTCAAGAAACGGGTTAAGCATACTGAGCATGATGATGACGCGCGACAGTTTGTGCATGAGCGTTATGCGACTGCGGTTGAGAACATCACTGCAAATCTGCCTGAACATTATAAAGACATGGTCCGTATTTTCACGGGGGTCAGGGTTGACGAAGTTCGAACGCAATTTCAGGCCTTTCGCAAGATTTATGCCCAGCAGCACTCGCGCAATGTGGAAATACTAAAGCAGCTTGCCCGGCATGCCGTCCCACACGATGTGGACGAGGCCATTGGCTATCTGGAGCAAGCGCTAGTCATACGGCCCAAAGGACCACAGATAAAAGCACTTCTGGCGGAATTTAAAGAGCGTAAGGCGAGACGGCAGGGATGAATTATCAATTGTTGTTTAAGGTTCTGAAGTTTGAAGGAGTTCTCTTTTCTTTTCGATGGGTTGAAAAATGACCATTGCGTCGAGCTATCCTTCAGTTAGCCGCTCTGGAGCTAAAGTAAAGCTGGTCGCTGTGGCGAAAGATGAGGCACCTTATTTAGCCGAATGGGTTCACCATCATTTACATTTTGGCTTTGATGAAATAGAAATTTACATCAACAGGACATCCGACAACAGCGAGCAGATTTTAAACAAAATCTGTTTGCACCACCCAAATGTCAGCTTCCAATATGCCGATTGGATTGACGCCTGTCATGATAATGTCCGTCGCCAACTCCAGTTTATTATTTATGCCAAAGCTTTTGCCGAAGCCAAGTCTGCCGGGCGGGTTGATTTCATTATGTTTCTCGACATAGATGAAATGTGGACACCGAATAACATGCAGAAAAAAGTAGGTGACTATTTAATCGATTATCTTGATGCTGATTCGGTGTCTTTTGGCTGGATAAACGAGCAGGGTGGTAATGAGGCATTTCAAACTATTAGTAGCAGCATCAATGGGCAATTAAGCCCACTGGTGAAAACTGCTGTTAATGTCAGGGCTGAGATGGTGGAAGTTGCCTTACACTTACCTAAAACCAAACGTTTAGAGAATAAAGTGTTTGGCGGTGAATCGTTTCTGGGGCAACCCACTAACCGCGAATGTTTGCATCCCGACCTTATCAGGATAAGAGAGGTCATGATTGTACATAGAATGTTCAGATCTGAGTCAGAGTATATTGCAACATTAGGGCGAGGACGGCCTTCGGACGATTTTCCACTTAAACTAAACCGCGGCGGTTATAATAAGGCATCCGGCGCTCACACTGTCTTTGCGCTTCAGCCGCCCGCTTACCTGGCATACCGTACTGCTTACTCGGAATTTATTCACGCCTGTTTATTGGCGGATGACTTGCAGTATGCTCAGCAGTCTGTACTCGCCCGCTGTGATTGGGTGTTAGATAACCTTACCTCAATGCCAGTAGAGGTGCTCGACCAAGTATTAAGAGTGTTTGAGGGGTGCAGTGATGAGGTTAAACGCCGGGTCGTAGAGTCTATTAAAGTTTCTGGGATGCTAGAAACATTGGATAACAGGCAAAATGCGTTAACCTTGGCGATGCGCGTCCGCCCCCTGAATTTTCAGCTAGCCAAGTATATTATGGCAAAAGCAGCGTTGCTTTAGTTTTGCGTGACGGACCTTAATCACTTAATGGACAGACTACGGCCATCATTTCCATCTATGAATAAGACATTGAAAGTTAAATTAGTCGCTGTAGCAAAAGACGAAGCTGCTTATCTTCCCGAATGGATCCATCATCATTTGTATGTTGGTTTTGATGCGATTGATATTTACCTGAACCGAACATCAGACAATAGTGCAGAGGTCCTCCAACGGATTCAACAGCAGCATCCAAATGTAAATTTCTTTTATGCAGATTGGATTGATTATTGTCCACCGGAAGTCTCAAAGCATATCCAGTACTTAACCTATGCAAAGTCCTTTCAGGATTGTCGAGACTCAGGTGAATTTGATTACATGATGTTTTTAGATATCGATGAGTTTTGGATGCCCAAAGACTTGTCTTTTAAAGTCCAGAACTGTCTTGAGGAAAACGCTGATGCTGACTGTATTTCCTTTCAGTGGCTCAATGAGGAAGGCAGTAGCAAGTCATTCTCAGCATTAAACCAGAGCATCCGTGGTCGACTGTCACCTTTGGTTAAATCGCTTTTCCGGGTAAATGCGAATGTCGCCCAAGTTTCTTTGCATGTTCCCCGTTTGAAAAAAGGAAAATCTGTACTTTGTGATGGCAAAAAATTCAAACAAATGGAAAAGAAACGTGAATGCCTGCATGAGAGCCTCCATCAGTTACGCGACATAATGATCGTACATAGGCTTTTCAGATCTGAGAGAGAGTATTTATCGCTGCTCAATCGTGGACGCCCGTCTGATGAAGTACCCTTGAAATTAAATAGAGAGGGATACAACTTTGCCGGAGACCCTAGCGAGGACGTGACATTTTCAATAAAACCAGGGGCTTTCCGGGTTTACCATCAGTCTCTACAAAGGTTCATATCATCGTCGAACTTAGATGACGTCATAGCAGAAGCCCGGCAGTTTGTTGAAAATCGCTACAGAATGACGTTACGTGACATTTGTCGGGTTCCTAAAGAATATTTTGTGGAAATGGTGAGGGTTATTCGTGGCCTGACCCTCAAATCGGTGTTTAAAGATATTCGGTTAACTATTGATACCTATTTTGCAGTGAACCGTTGTAATTCGTCCGGTGAATTAATTGCCCTGGCTAAAGAAGTAGAACGTGTAGATTTACGTTTGGCATTAGAAGTTTGGAAGAAGGCTTTAGAGCTCAGGCCAAACGGACCAATGATTAAGGCAAGGATCGCTGAATATGAGTCAATTGAACTTAAACCAGGTATGAAGCGTTCAGATCTTCGTAAGTATCATAATTAGGAAGTATGTTATGCGGATAATATCCGTTGTTATTAGCGTCTTGTTTTTGGTTGCATGTGGTGGTTCTAGTGAACAGTCTGTTCCGAGCAGACCTGAACCACCCAAACCCGACTTGCCTGATTCAGGTTACCCTGATAAACCGAATGTTGTGATTATTTTTACCGATGATCAGGGATATGCGGACTTAGGTATACAGGGTTCCAGGCAAGATTTGAAAACGCCTAATATTGATAAGCTGGCTTCTCTTGGCACACGTTTTTCACATGGCTACGTTACTTCCCCTCAATGTACACCGTCGCGAGCTGGCCTAGTTTCCGGGCAATACCAACAAAGATTTGGCGTCGATGAAAATCGCTTCACACCGATGCCCCTGGATATTGATACGATTGGTAGTCGTTTCCAGCGGCTTGGTTACAAAACTGGCATGATTGGAAAATGGCATCTGGAGGTCATGGGCAATTCTAGTGAGTGGTTAGAGAAAAACCACCCAGATTTTTATGCTTCCAATCAAAGTATTGAAAAGCTCCCTTTGCAGTACAAACGGCCTTTTTTTCCTGACGAGCGTGGTTTTGATGATGTGTTTTGGGGATATGAGCGTCGCTATTGGACGAATTTCGAACTTAACGGTAGCGACAAGTCAGCCGGCTACCAAATCAAGGAGCAATATCGACTGGATTTAACTGCACAGGCTGCAGGTGCATTTATTGAGCGCAATGCGGAAAATCCCTTTCTACTCTATTTTGCGCCATATGGTCCTCACGTTCCTTTAGAGGCGACAGAGTTCTATTTATCACGCATTCCAGAGAATATGCCGACTAGACGTCGTTATGCTTTAGCTATGATGGCGGCTATTGATGATGGCGTGGGGATGATTGTAGATAAGTTAGAAAAACACGGACTAATGGACAACACCATTATCTTCTTTATCAGTGATAACGGTGCACCTTTGGGGGACGATATGACAGATGCTCCCTTGGATAAACGCGGTGAGGCATGGAATGGTTCGCGAAACGATCCTCTGATCGGTGAAAAAGGCATGTTGACCGATGGAGGAATTCGCGTGCCTTACCTTGTTAAGTGGCAGGGGCATTTTCCTGCCGGTAAGGTAATTGATAAACCTGTATCATCACTTGATGCGGTTTACACCGCTTTGGAACTGGCCGGTGAAAAGTCCTTGTCTGATTTGGATGGGGTCAGTTTGCTGCCAGCGCTGGAAGGCAATGCTGATTATCTGGATGAACGAGCACTTTATTGGCGTTTTTGGATGCAACGGGCTGTGCGAAAAGGAAAATGGAAGTATCTCCAAGCTGGTATTCGCAGGGAGTTCCTTTTCGATATGGAGTCGCAAGAGGGAGAAACCTTGAATGTTATTGACCTGCACCCAGCTGTGGCTGATGAACTCCGACAACAACTCTTGCAGTGGTCTAACGAAATGCAAAGGCCTGACCCTATTGTTGAAATCCCTGCTCCGTTTGGCGCTAGATATGATCACTACTTGCCGCCGCCTCAAGGTTGAGAAAAGACGGATAATTTGTGCCGTCATGGCCTTACTAACAATATTGGGGTTTGAGTGGTAAAGAAGGTTGCAGTTGGTTTTTTGAAATGGGGTGTCAGCCAATTACCTAAGTCGTGGCGACGTTACGCCCGGCGGCATAATGGCATAACCAACAGATACACAAAATGGTTGAGACAAACCGGACATGTACAGTACTTCCCTCCTGAGTGGGTGTTACAGAAACGGTTTGAAGCCAATCTCTGTCTGCAGGAGCGGGAGATGGCCGCGCTGAGTTATTCGGGAGCTGCGCAACCGCGTTTTATATTGATGGTTGGCAATGCATCTGAGCAGTCATTGGCTGACAGCATTGATAGCTTGCTTGCACTGGACGAATTGAAGCTTTCTGAATTTAAACTTGTACTGTGGGCGGAAGCGTCACAGGCTGACCTGTGTTGTGGATTTATTTGCAGACGATGGGGCGCTCTGCAAAGTGCCTTGAGTGTTGTCAGTGATCTCGGGGAACTTGCTCCTTGCTGGGATAATAATGCGGTTTTTTTATATAGGGAAGGCGAGAGACTGCATCCCAAACTGTTGATGGTGCTGGACAACTGGCCATTACAGGATGCATCACTGGCATATACAGACTGTGATCACCTGGGCGATAACGGACTTAGGTCTACCCCTCAGTTTTTTCCAGATTGGAATCCCGATCTGCAATTAACCATCGGCTATGTCGCCACAGGTGTATGGATTAAATCGTTCAGCCTTATTCGTTATGAAGCACAACAGCCATATGCCAATTTTATCCGACACTGGCTTATGAATACTGCATTGGATGATCGGCAGCATAGCGTAGAACATATTTCCTTTAGTCTGTTGCACAAAAGGCAGTCTGAAGTCGATTTGCTTCAAGCCCTGCCTAAGAGCCTTGCTAACAGGTTGTCGACACAGGCTCAGTTTGTTCAACGTAACCCAAATTGCTTGCAGTTTGACTGGCAGTTACCCAGTAAACCACTGGTAAGTTTGATTATACCAACAAGAAATGCCTGGCAACTGGTTAAATCTTGTATAGATTCCATTTTAAAGCTGAGTTCCTACCAATATTTCGAGATTTTGTTGGTTGATAATAATTCTGACGAGGTTGAGAGCCTGACTTACTTTAAGCAGATCTCGGAACACCCTAAAGTTCGTCTACTTAAATATCCAGGAGCTTTTAATTATTCCGCAATTAATAATTATGCCGCGCGACAGTGCCGTGGGGAGATTATTGGTTTAGTAAATAATGACATTGAAGTAATAAGTGAACATTGGCTTGCCTCTATGGTTGCCCAAGTTATGCGGCCAGAGATAGGCTGCGTTGGCGCTAAGTTGCTTTACAGTGACAAGAGTGTTCAGCATGCTGGTGTCATAATGGGCTATGGTGGCGGAGCTGGACATGCACACAAATTTTTTGCAGCAGATGCACCAGGCTATATGCAGCGTTTGGTTGCCAGTCACAATGTCAGCGCAGTAACGGCGGCTTGTTTGCTGGTCAAGCGAGCGGACTTTGAAAAGGTTGGAGGGCTTAACGAACAGGATTTAAAAGTTGCTTTTAATGACGTTGATTTCTGTTTGAAGGTTCGGGAGTTGGGACGGCGCAACCTGTTTTGTGCTGAGGCGTTACTTTTTCACCATGAGTCTGTATCAAGAGGAGCCGAAGATACTCCCGAGAAAATGCAACGTTTTGAATCCGAAGTGGCCTATTTAAAGCGTACATGGGGAGCGGTTATTGCAAATGACCCAGCGTACAATAGGCATTTGACGTTGAAACAAGAGAACTTTTTGGTGGCCGATAGCCATGAGTATCGGCCTTACTTCGGTTGCCAAGGATAGGATTATTATGCTGGTTAGAAACGTGGTGCTGGGATGTTGTCTGCTTCTATTGGCCGCCTGTGAAAAGCACAGTCAAACTCAGCATCACCTTGAGGAAGGGATGCAATGGGTGAGCGGCGCTACCATCACGCTCGGTGACGGTGCCATTTATCCAGAAGAGCGAGGACAACGTAAGGTAATGGTTGCGCCATTTCTTATGAGCAAAACAGAGGTTACCAATAGGGAGTTTCGTGTTTTTGTGGAAGCAACAGGGTATAAAACGACTGCGGAGAGAGTACCGTCTGCTATTGATTATCCTGATCTGCCAGCAGAGATGAGAGTTGCCGGGTCTGCGGTGTTTTCTATGCCTGATGCTAACAAGGGTCCTGCGAGAAGTATGAGCTGGTGGGTCTTTGTACCCGGAGCGTTTTGGGCAGCCCCACGGGGGCCGGGGTCAGATATAAAGGGTCTGGATGATTACCCCGTGGTTCACGTCTCTTTCGAAGATGCACAGGCATACGCGACATGGAAGGGACATAGGTTGCCGACTGAAGCAGAGTTCGAATTGGCAGCACAAGGCATGCAGGCAATGGAAAAAGGTCGCTACATAGCAAATACCTGGCAGGGGGAATTTCCATATGCTAATGATGCAACAGATGGTTATGCAGGGCTGGCACCGGTTGCACAATTTCCGGCAAACAAACACGGAATATTTGATTTACTGGGAAATGTTTGGGAATGGACATCCAGCTCTTTCTTTTCTGGGCATTCAGAAAATCTTTCAACGTTGTTAGAAGCCAACCCGGGCGGCTATTCTGCATCGCAGCCTGGCGTGCCAGTAAAGGTTGTAAAAGGGGGATCTTTCCTATGCGCAGAAAATTACTGTGCCAGATTTCGTCCCGCTGCACGACAGGCGCAGGATAGGGGGCTTGGGACTTCCCATATTGGCTTTAGAACGGTTAAAGATATCAATTAGAGGCAGAATTATTTCGCTGTTTCTGTTATTTTCCCGCCATTTTATCCATTTCAGCGGTTTTGTATCGCTGTTTGTAACACTGCACTGAATTTCGTAGAGAGTAGATTGAATAATCAATTTGAGTATTTGGGTAAGAGCTTGCAAGGTCTGAATTGCCAGGTAGTTGTGGCTATGGCGGTATATCAGGAAGACCGCGCTGAATGGGTGGCGCAGGCGATTGATAGTATCCTCGATCAAACCTATCGAGATTTTATTCTGGTCGTTGTAGTTGATGGTCCTTTGCCATCGGCCATTTCTTCTTTCCTGCGGGAAAAGGAGCAACGTAATGCCCAGCTTGTCGTATTACTGGGGGCTGAGAATTTAGGGCTTAGTTCATGCATGAATGAAGTGATAGACCGATGTGCTGACTTGTCGCCTAAATACTTGTTCAGAATGGATGCAGACGATATTTCTTCTACAGAGCGACTAAGTAAACAAGTCAGTTTTTTTGAGCATCACCCTGAAGTGTCGGTGCTCGGTACATCATTAGTTGAGATCAATGAAGCTGGTGTTGAAGTGGGAGGAAGGAAGCTGCCACTATCTCATCAGGAGATTCTGGAGTTTTTGCCGAAGCGCTGTTCGATGAATCATCCAACGGTTGCTTTCCGTTACCGCGTATTTGAGCAAGGCTTTCGCTATAGGAAAGAGTTGAAAAATACACAAGATTATTTCCTTTGGATCGAGTTGATGCACGCAGGTTATATATTTGAGAACCTCAGTGAGCGTTTGCTTAAATTTAGGCGGGTGAACGACTTTTATAAAAGAAGGGGTTTTAACAAGTCAGTTAATGAGTTTAGAGCCAGATGGATGGCAATGAACAGACTTAAGCGCTATTCCCTCTCAAATGTACTCTATGCATTGTCGGTATTAGCATTACGTATTATGCCGGCCAAAGTGGTGAAACTGGCTTATAAGCTTGACAGGCTGATTCTGGACAAGTTGGTGAAGCATTGAAAATTGGTGCTGTTGTCATTTTGTATAAACCAGACCTGACAGAGGCGAGGGCGCTGTTAGGCAGTCTGGCTCGCCAGGTTGATTTGGTTTGTGTCATTGATAACTCTCCACTCAGTATGTATTCCCCGCTTACCTTAAGTGAGCATGGTAATTTGGCTTTTCATCACTATCCCAACAACCTTGGTATTGCTACAGCACAAAATGAAGGACTGAAACAGCTAATTGAGGCTGGCTGTAAATATGCGTTGTTGTTTGACCAGGACAGTCAGTTTGAAACTGATTTTGTTGCGAGAATGACTTACGTGTTTCAAAAGACCAAGCGGCAGAATTTAAAGGGATTCGCGGCTATTGGCCCCTCTTTAGTCTGTGCTTTTACTCAGGAAATAGTGCGACCGAGGATCCAAACCGAGATTGAACGCTTTGATGATGTTTCCTCCGTCCCGCAAATCATTGCATCAGGAATGATGATAGATTTGGACCACCTACAGCAAGTTGGTTTTAAAGATGACTCTTTGTTCATAGATGGTGTAGACCATGAATGGTGCTGGAGAGCGAGAGAGCATGGTTTTTCCATAGGTTTGGCATTAAATATCTTTATGCTGCACAGGCTAGGTGATGGACGACGTAAGTTCGCAGGAATTCCATTCAAAGTAGGTTCTCCTGTCCGTCTTTACTATCAATTCCGCAACATTTTTATATTGTCTCGTCGGTCTTATGTTCCTCTCTATTGGAAATTGCGCAATTTTGCTGTCATGCCGCTACGTATTTTTGCCAACAGTATTCTTTTGCCTAATAGAATGATTAGGCTCAGATTTATGACTCGAGGCATTTTAGATGGCATGCGTAATCGTTCAGGTCCATTGCGGGAAAATGCCAAAAAGTAGTGAGTCATTGAGGCTTACCATAGACGACTCCTGCGCGCCCCGATAGTTGTGAACTTCCATATAGTGTCAATTTTACGCCTAAGGATTTTGTCTTAACTAGTTGAAATTTAGGGATGAAAAATTGGCATAGTCCCTGCTTTACCCTTATGTCTGTTTTATAACGTCCAAGTTTTGACATGAGGTAGCCATGGTGAGTCAATCCGTATCGGGATCTACATACCACACCATTCCCAATGTTGCTTTTCTGCCGGATGAGGAAGAGCTGTTAGGGCTTAAGCAGCAAGCGTCACGCTTGCAGCACTTGTTGGAAGTGATGCCTGCCGGGGTGATAGTGGTCGATGGTAATGGCCAGGTGCGTCAGGCTAATCAAGTGGCTGTTGAACTCTTAGGTGAACCGCTGGAAGGCGAAGCCTGGCGAACTATTATCAATCGTTCGTTCAAACCTCGCGCCGATGACGGCCATGAGGTGTCGCTGCGTGATGGGCGTAAGGTGAAGCTGGCGACCAGTCCATTGGAACTGGAGCCAGGTCAGTTGATTGTCATTACCGACCTGACCGAAACCCGCCGTTTACAGCAGCAGCTAAGCCATTTACAAAAACTGTCATCCCTGGGACGTATGGTTGCCTCCCTGGCGCATCAGATTCGTACGCCCTTATCGGCTGCCATGCTGTATGCCGCCAATCTGCAAAACAGTACCTTAGCGCCGGAGTCGCGTGGGCAGTTCGCCGACAAATTATTGTCTCGCTTAAAAGATCTCGAGCAGCAGGTTAATGACATGCTGCTGTTTGCCAAAAGTGGTGAGCAGCAAGTGGTCAGCGAGTTATCGCTGCAAAGTTTAATGTTGGAAGTGGAATCGGGGGCCGAAGCCATGCTGATGGCACGTCAGGCTATTTTAACCGTTGAGCTTCCAGAACCTGACATTTTGGTTTTGGGTAACAAGACCGCGCTGGCTAGTGCATTACAGAACCTTATTCACAATAGTATTCAGGCTATGCCAAGAGGTTGTCGCATTCACCTGCAGGCCAATCGCGACCCTGGCAACGAAGAGCAGGTGGTTATTTCTATCGCAGACAATGGCCCGGGTATACCGAAAGCCGAGCTAACCCATATTTTTGACCCCTTTTATACCACCAAGTCTCAGGGAACCGGCCTGGGCTTAGCGGTGGTTAAGGCTGTTGCCCAGTCGCATCAGGGTAATGTTTGTGTAAGCAACGTAGAGCAGGGCGGTGCAAGGTTTGAAATTCGACTGCCCTTGCTTCGGCAACTGGAGCCAGCGCTAACGCCTAAGGAGTGTAGAGGATGAGTAACAGCAGAATTCTAATTGTTGAAGATGATGCAGGTTTGCGTGAAGCACTGATCGATACCTTGCTGCTGGGGGGATATGAGATCCTCGAAGCCGATAGCGCCGAAGCGGCAATGGTGTTGCTGAATCAGGAAGACGTTGATCTGGTGGTCAGTGACATTCAAATGGGCCAGATGTCTGGCTTATCTTTGCTGCGTAGCATCAAGCAGAAGCTGCCTAATATGCCAGTGTTGCTGATGACAGCCTATGCCACTATTGATGATGCAGTGCAGGCCATGCGAGACGGCGCTACCGATTATTTGGCGAAGCCTTTTGCACCGCAGGTACTGCTGAATCTGGTGGGGCGTTATGCGCCGGCACAAAAGGTTGAGTCCCGGCAGCCTGTGGTGGCTGATCCAACCAGTAAAAAGTTGCTGGAGCTGGCGCAGAAGGTCGCTAAGGCCGATGCTACCGTGATGGTATTGGGTCCTAGTGGCTCGGGTAAGGAAGTTTTGGCTCGCTATATACATGATCAGTCTGGCCGCGCAGAGCAACCTTTTGTGGCGATTAACTGCGCCGCTATTCCAGAAAATATGCTGGAAGCTACCTTGTTTGGTTATGAGAAGGGCGCCTTTACCGGTGCATTGCAAGCCTGTCCTGGTAAGTTTGAGCAGGCACAGGGCGGCACCATTTTGCTGGATGAGATCACTGAGATGGATCTTGGCCTTCAAGCCAAGTTATTGCGTGTTCTGCAGGAGCGCGAAGTGGAACGCCTTGGCAGTCGCAAAACCATTGATTTGGATGTGCGGGTGATTGCCACCAGTAACCGGGATTTACGTCAATCTGTGAGTAAGGGCGAATTTCGCGAAGACTTGTACTATCGCTTAAACGTATTTCCCTTGACCTGGGCACCCCTTGTACAGCGTCCAGGAGATATCATTCCTCTCGCTCAACATCTGATTGACAGGCACAGCCAAAAAGCTGGCACCCCAATCCCACAGTTGACCGCCGCTGCCAGGAACAAACTGCAACATTACAGTTGGCCCGGTAATGTGCGTGAATTGGAAAATGTGATCCAGCGAGCCCTGATTCTGGCCAGTGATAACCAAATTGATGCCCTGGATTTGATGTTGGAACAGGATATCCCACAGGATGTTCAGGAACTGGACTGGGAGCCGGAAGGCAGCAAACTGGGGATGGAACTGCAGCAGCAGGAACATCAGATTATTCTGGATACCCTTAAGTCATGCAATGGCAGTCGTAAGGCCGTAGCTGACAAGCTGGGGATCAGTCCACGGACTTTGCGTTACAAACTGGCCAGAATGCGTGATGTGGGAATAGAAGTCCCAGCTTGATGATTTTCTATGGGAAGTGATATTTCCACCACAAAGGTCACATAGAATACTAAGAAAAAACAATATCTTACAAGGGGCTGATTGCTTTTTAGCCCTTTGTGCTTTTCGTGTTCTTCTTGTTGATTGGGTTTTATTTTCCACCAGCAAGAGAACGCCGTATCTATCCTTCTCAACCAGCCTGGTTAGCCGCCAAATTCCCGTCATTCGCCTCTTTTGTGTATTTTAACTCATTGAAAATAAAGGGCTATATATGTTGGCATCAGTATTGCTATGCCTTTGTTAGTCAAATTTTCCACACCGATGAGTTTGGAGCAGTCAATGGACATCAAGGCACAGTCTTTGTACAGCGAACTTCAGTCACTGGCCCGTCAGGCTGGTATGGATGCCGCTCAGGCTCAACCGCTGATCAGCAACCCCAGTTCGCAGAATTTTGGCGATATGCTGAAAACGGCATTGGATAACGTCAACGATCTGCAGTTTGATTCCCGAAACAAACAAGTTGCTTTTGATATGGGTGATACCAGTCTGAGTTTGGTGGATGTCATGGTTGCCAAGGAAAAGTCCGGTATCGCTTTTGAAGCCACAGTGCAGGTGCGCAATAAGGTACTGGATGCCTACAAGCAAATAATGAATATGCCGGTGTAACGGGAGACTAGATTGTGGCAGATGCAACTGGTACAGAATTGGCCGTAACAGGCAACAGTCCTGAAGCGGATAACACGCCGGAGCAACGTTCCGGTTTTATGGAAGGCATGGGCGGTATCGATCTGCTGCGTCAGATTACCCTGATTGTGGCACTGGTTATCTGTGTGGCCATTGCGGTATTTATCGTTATCTGGGCACAAGAGCCGGATTATCGTCCTCTGGCCAAAATGCCTACCGAAGAGCTGATTCAAACCCTGGACTACCTGGATCAAAACCAGATTGACTATCGTCTGGACGGTAACGTCGTCTATGTAAACGAAGATCAGTACCAGAATATTAAGCTGGGCATGGCTCGCCAGGGCATTAGCCAGGAAGCCAATAGCGGTACCGATATCATCATGCAGGATATGGGCTTTGGGGTAAGCCAGCGGGTTGAGAAAGAGCGCCTGAAGCATGCCCGTGAGCAGCAGTTGGCTCGTACTATCGAGGAAATCAGTGCTATCACTCGCGCCAATGTGCTGTTAGCGCTACCTAAAGAAAGTGTGTTTGCCCGGGTTGAGAAAAAGCCCAGTGCCACTGTGGTATTAACCCTGCGTAGGGGGGCGGTGCTATCCGGCGAAGAAGTGGATGCCGTAGTGGACATAGTGGCTTCTGCCGTGCAGGGTATGGAGCCTGGCAGAGTGACAGTGACTGATAATAATGGTCGCTTGTTAAACTCAGGTTCGCAGGACTCCCTGGCTGCGCGGTCACGTAAAGAATATGAAATCGAGAAACATCGCGAAACTGAGTATCTGCAGAAAATTGACTCCATTCTGATCCCGGTTCTTGGCCTGGGGAATTACACCGCCCAAGTGGATGTCAGCATGGATTTTACCGCCGTAGAGCAGACTCAGAAGCGTTATAATCCTGACTTGCCTGCGGTGCGTAGCGAAATGACAGTGGAAGAGAACTCGGTGGGTGGCATTGCCGCTGGTATTCCTGGTGCCCTGAGTAATCAGCCCCCTCTTGACTCGAATATTCCCGAGCAGGCGAATAGCAATAATGCCAAGTCGGTAACCCCAGGCCGCTCACACAAAGAAGCGACACGCAACTACGAGCTGGATACCACCATCAGCCATACTAAACAGCAAACGGGGGTTATTCGTCGTTTGTCAGTATCTGTGGCGGTAGATCACACCCAGCAAACCGCAGCAGATGGTACAGTTACCTCTGTGCCTAAGACGCAGGAAGAGCTGTTGAATATTCGTCGGGTACTGCAGGGCGGTATCGGCTTTGACGTAACCCGAGGCGACTCTTTAGAAGTTGTTAGCATTCCCTTTAGCCGCATTGATGATCTGGCGGTTACCGAAGTGCCACTGTGGGAGCAGGAATGGTTTATGCGGGCGTTACGTCTGGTGGTCGGCGGTCTGGTGATTATCACCTTGATCCTGGCTATTGTCAGACCCATGCTTAAGAAACTTATCTACCCAGAAGATACCCGCGAGGCTGATGCCTTTGATGCAGACTCCGGCTTGGATCTGGGCGATGAAACCATCAGTATGCTGTCTCAGGAATTTGACGAAGGCCAGGTAGGTTTTGCACCGGATGGTTCCTTGATGCTGCCGGATCTGCATAAAGATGAAGATATACTTAAAGCGGTACGCGCGCTGGTGGCGAACGAACCCGAGTTGTCAGCCCAGGTTGTTAAGGGCTGGCTGATGCAGGATGAATAAGCATGGCAACCAAACAAATAACAAAAGTTCCAGAAGAAGCAACGTCCAGTCCTGGTTATGATGTCAGTAAGCTCGAAGGGGTAGAGAAAGCCGCTATATTGCTGCTGAGCTTGTCGGAAGAAGATGCTGCACAGATCCTGAAACACCTTGAACCCAAGCAAGTACAAAAGCTGGGTACCGCGATGGCGAGCATGGAAGACATGACGCAGAACAAAATCACCGCGGTGCATAAGCATTTTATTGAAGAAATTCAGAATTACAGCACCATTGGCTTCCAGAGCCAGGAGTTTGTGCGTAAAGCCCTGACGGCCGCATTGGGTGAAGATAAAGCGGCGAATCTGATTGATCAGATCCTGATGGGCGGCGGTGCCAAAGGCCTGGATTCACTCAAGTGGATGGACTCTAAACAAGTGGCCAGCATTATTCGTAATGAGCACCCGCAGATCCAGACTATTGTGTTGTCCTACCTGGATGCCGAACAATCGGCGGAGATCATTGCGCAGTTCCCTGAAAAGGTGCGTTTGGATCTGATGATGCGGATCGCCAACTTAGAAGAAGTGCAGCCAGCCGCCTTGCAGGAATTGAACGAGATTATGGAGAAACAGTTCGCCGGCCAGGCCGGTGCTCAGGCAGCCAAAATGGGCGGCCTGAAGTCGGCAGCAGACATCATGAACTACCTGGACACCAATATCGAAGGTCAGTTGATGGATGCCATCCGCGAGCAGGACGAAGAAATGAGTCAGCAGATCCAGGATCTGATGTTCGTCTTCGACAACCTGGCCGATGTGGACGATCGCGCCATGCAGACTATCTTGCGCGAGGTGCAGCAGGATGCGCTGCTCAAGGCCATCAAAGGTGCCGACGAAGAAGTCAAAGAAAAGATCACCAAGAACATGTCCAAACGGGCAGCCGAAATGCTTATCGACGATTTGGAAGCCATGGGACCGGTTCGAATCAGCGAAGTGGAAGCCGCGCAGAAAGAAATTCTGTCTGTGGCCCGTCGTTTGGCCGACGCCGGCGAAATTATGCTGGGCGGCGGTGGCGGCGACGAGTTCCTGTAATTAATAACGGGGTAAAAGTGGATGAGCGGTTCCAAAATCCTCAAGTATCAAACCCAGGAAGCTGGAGTGCGCTCCTGGGATCTGCCTTTTATGGAAGAAGCGCAGCCACAGCCTGCAGATAAAACCAATGCCATTAATCGCAGTAGCGAGTGGAAATATGAACCGCCTGAGGTAGAAGAAGAAATTCTGCCGCCTACGGCTGAGGAAATTGAAGCCATTCGTCAGTCCGCCTATCAGGAAGGACTGGAAGAAGGCCGCCAGGCCGGACACGAGCAAGGCTTGTTGCAAGGTCGCGAGCAAGGTCTGGCCGAAGGCAGAGAGCAGGGCCTGGCAGAAGGGCATGCCGAAGGGCTGGAAGCGGGTCGTCAGGAGGTTGAGCAAGCGGCTGCAATATGGCAGGAGCTTGCCAATAAATTGACAAAGCCAGTTAGCCAGGTGGATGACCAGTTAGAAAATGAGCTGGTGCAACTGGCTGTTTCCCTTGCCCGCGCGGTAATTCGTACCGAAATTCAAACCAATGAAGATGTTTTACTGCAAGCTATCAGTGAAGGATTAAAGGTTCTGCCCATTGAAGAACGTCGCTATCAAATGCATATGCACCCGGACGATGTGCAGTTGATTAAACAGCATTTTTCTGTGGAACATATTGAAGCACATCATTGGCAGTTTATTGAATCTCCCAATATGCAAAGAGGGGGCTGCGATATCGTTACCGATACCAATGCCGTGGATGTTTCTATCGAGCGGCGCGTGCGCCAGGTGCTGGATAAGTTTTTGCTTGAGCAGGGCTTGAGTAAAGAATAAGGCTACGGGCTACGGGCCAGACAAATCTGGTGGAAATCAGCTCGTCCGTTATGAGTCAGACTTGAGGCCGACAAAGCGTCCAAACTGAAACAGGTATCATCTTGCCAAACCTAAAAGACAGAATTGCCGCCTATCGCCAGCAGATTCCGCAGGCTCACACAGTCGCTGCCGGTAAGCTGGTCAGGGGCATTGGCCTGACCCTTGAAGCTGTCGGTTGCCAGATGCCGGTGGGCAGTCAATGTCTGGTGCAAACCATAGACGGTGAGATTGAAGCCGAAGTGGTGGGCTTTGCGGAAAATATTACCTATCTGATGCCCACCGAAGCCGTGCGAGGTATTGTGCCAGGCTCTAGGGTTCAGCCACTGTCCCGCGAGCAAGGTATTGGTGTGGGCATGGAGTTGTTGGGCCGGGTCGTGGATGGCAACGGCCAGCCCTTGGATGGTTTGGGCGCCATCAAGGTTGAAAAACGTATTCCCTTAAGTCGTGCGCCTATCAATCCTTTATCCCGTCGTCCTATTGGCCAGCCTCTGGATGTTGGCGTGCGCTGTATCAATTCGCTGATCACAGTCGGCGTGGGTCAGCGGATGGGCTTGTTTGCAGGTTCCGGGGTGGGTAAAAGTGTGCTGATGGGCATGATGACCCGCGGCACTAGCGCTGATGTGGTGGTGGTCGGTCTGGTTGGCGAGCGGGGCCGCGAAGTCAAAGAATTTATTCAGGATATTCTGGGCGAAGAAGAGCGCCAGAAATCCGTAGTGGTGGCTGCGCCGGCCGATACCTCACCACTGATGCGCCTAAAAGGCTGTGAAACCGCGGTTGCTATTGCCGAATACTTCCGCGATCAGGGCATGAACGTGTTGTTGCTGGTGGACTCGCTTACCCGTTATGCCATGGCGCAACGTGAAATCGCCCTGGCCGTGGGCGAACCGCCAGCCACTAAAGGCTATCCGCCTTCGGTATTTGCCCGTTTGCCAGCCCTGGTGGAAAGGGCGGGGAATGGCAGTGATGGCCAGGGGGCCATAACCGCTTTCTTTACCGTACTGACCGAAGGTGATGATCTACAGGATCCTATTGCTGACTCTGCGCGGGCTATTCTGGACGGTCACGTGGTATTGGCTCGTCGTCTGGCCGACAGTGGTCATTATCCGGCTATTGATGTGGAAGCCTCTATCAGTCGGGTGATGCCGATGGTGGTGAGTGATGAACACCTAAAAGCCGCCAGACGGATCAAGCAGGTTTACTCAACTTATCAACAGAACCGAGATCTTATCAGTATCGGGGCATACAACCGCGGCGCTGACCCCAGGGTAGATCTGGCGATTAAGGCCGAGCCTGTGATCAATAAGTTCCTGCAACAAGAGATGAAGCAAATACTGCCTTATGACGAAAGCCTGGAAGGTATGGCCGCGCTGGCCAAAGGATTAGGTGAAGGCTGATGTCGACACGTCAACTTGAACAGGTGGCCAAATGGGAGCAGGAAAAAGAAGATAAACTGGCCCGAGACTATCGTCTGGCCGAGCAAAATGTGCAGGCCAATGTGCAAAAGCTTACCGGCCTGCAAAGTTACCGCCTGGATTATCTTAGACAGTTGCAACAACGTGCTAATCAGGGCTTGGGGGCGCTTTCCTTTGCCCAGCATCAGGCCTTTATCGACAAATTGGATAAGGCCTGTCTGCAGCAAAATCAGATTATTGCCAATGCTAAGGCTGTTGCCCAACAGCGCAGAGCGTTGTGGTTGCGGCAACAGCAAAAACGCAAGGCTGTTGAGATGTTGATTGAGAAAAAACGTCAGCAAGCTCAGCAATTAGAGAACAAACGCGAGCAAGCCTTGCTGGATGAAGTGGCCATTCAGCGTTTTGTTCGTCGGCAACTACAAAGCTAGCTACTGAGTTTCCTGAGGTTGGAACGCTAATTGCTAACATATTTGGCAAGAGTGTACGAAAAGTGTCAATTCCCTTATTTATTAAGGTATTGGCAAGACCAGTTTGATTGAGACAGGTTCTATGATGCAACAAGTTGCCGCTTCAAAGCCACAGATTGCCGCTACAGCCGCTATGCCGGAAGACAGCCCGTTGGCACTGGATAATGGTCAGGCCGAATTGTTCCGTGAACAGCTAACCCTCGAACAATCTAAGGGTAAACACAGCATTGAGCCTGTACGAAAAGGCGGTCCGGAAAAGCCGGGATTTGAGGTAGTAGAGAAACAAGGCAATGGGAAGCCTGCTCAAGAGAGCGAGCCGGTCGATGATGCCACATCAGAAAGCACAACCTCAGAGGCAGAACAGAATGTCTCTGCCAAGGCTGGCGATGCCGCACCGACAGAGAAAGATCCTAAAAAAACTGATGGTGCTGAATTTGCCAGTACCAAAGCATCATCATCTGAATATTCAGAACCATCCGAAGACGCATCTGATAGCACTGACCAGCAAGCTGATGATTGGCTCAAGCTGGTTTATCAGTTGGTATTGGGCCCGTCGGCAAACGCAGATGTTCAGATAGATCCTGACGCATCGGAATCAGCACCAACCGATGTTGAGTTGGAAAAAGCCCAAGCAGGCGATGTAGATGTGGTCTGGACTGAGGATAATCTTGCTTTGCTGCAGAAGCTGGGACTGGATCCTGAGGTGCTGCAAGACATGCTAACACCTCAGCAGTTGCAGGAATTCAAAGAGCTGCTGGCTGACATGCCTCAGCAACCAGAAGAACAGATGTTTGCCGAGGTATTACTGATGCTTGGACAGGTCATGGACGCCGAGCAGGTTAAGCAGGTGCCCGTAGAATTGTTCGACGCTAAGGGGTGGGAACACCTGGTCAAATTAGGCTCCGAGAATGGGCAACAAGCGCCCTTTCAGGAACTGGCCGCAACGTTGCCGTTGATGACGGACGAAGAAAAAGCCGCGCTTCTGAAAGTTAAAGTGCAGGACGGGGTGCTCAGCCTGAATCAATTAACTGCGGTGATGCAAACCACACTGCCTGCAGTTGAAGATGTTAAAAGCATAAAAGAACAGGCTACTGCCGCTACTGATGAGTTGGGTAAACAAACCTCTAGTGCAGCAGAGGTCACCGAGGTGAGTAAAGAGACTGCCAAAGCGCCCACTTCAGATAAAAACCTGACGTTGAAAGAGCTGGTGCAATTGCCTGAGAAGGAATTAGACAAAAAATTGACTGAGCTGGCCGAGCGTTTACCTGTGAAGCAACAGGGGCCTGAGGCCGTGAAAGATTTTGTTGCCAGTCTGAAAGCCGGTATTGCCGAATTTAAGGCGCAGTTACAGCAAGGCAGAGAGCCGGGCCTGGATCTGCAAAGTCTGGTGCAAAGCAGTTTGAAAGAGCAGGGTATTCAGGTTTCTCAACCTGCGCTGCAGCCAGAGTTACAGCGGTTTGCTGCGTTATTGGAAAATCCGTCTGTGTCTCGCCAGGATGCCTTTGACCCCAGCATTCGCGGGGTAGCCGAGCGTCAGGTTCAGGCTGAAACCGCACATATACACAGTGAATCCGCTAAAGCCGGAGGCAGCCAAGCCCACAGTGCACTGGATAAAGCCATTAATATCGCTAAACCTGAGGCCGCTATACAACTCGCCGAGCGGGTCAGAATGCTGGTTAACCTCGGTAATATGAGTGCGGATATTCGTCTTGACCCACCTGATTTGGGCTCCATGCAGGTGCGTGTGCAGATGCACGGTGAACAGGCCAGCGTGAACTTTGTAGTGCAATCTCAGCAGGCCAGAGACATGCTTGACCAGGCCGTACCCAGGCTTCGGGAGATGCTAGCGGAGAAGGGCATTGAACTGGGGCAATCCTTTGTTCAACAGGAAGGAAAAGGCCAGCAGTTTGCCCAGCAGCAAGGTGAGGCTGAGCAAGATTCCGGGCCTGATGTGGGCGCTGATGCACTGGCTGAAACCGAACTTCGTGTGGTGAATGGTCGCGTGGGCGGAATTGATTATTTCGTTTAAGGCAATTGCGTTAAAGCATTGCTATTCCGCTGGCGCTGGATAAGATCCGCTTAAGGTATTTGATTCGAGACGGATAATGGCAGAAAAAGAACTGGAACTGGAAGACGGCGGCAAGAAGAAAGGTAAGATGATGATTATCATCATTGCCGCAGTGGTGTTGGTTATAGGTGGGGCCGCAGCTTTTTTCCTACTGGGAGGTTCTGATGAACCTGCCATGGACGAAAGTCAGGCCATGAGCCCGACCCCAGGTGCATCCGACGGGGCGGCGGTATCTAACAGTGCCGCGCTGGGTTCTGCGCTTTATGTGGCGATGCCAAGGCCCTTTGTGTTCAATGTACCGGGCACAGGACGCGATCGTCTGGTTGAGATTAAGGTGCAGTTGCTGGTCCGTGGTGCCGATAACGAGGAACAGGCCAAGATGCATATTCCAATGATTGAAGGCACCCTGCTCAGAGTCTTTTCCAGTGCCAACGCCGATGATTTGGTCACCGAAGCGGGCAAGATTGCCTTGCGTGAACAATCCATCAAAGAAGTAAAAAAGGTGATGCAGGAAATTGCCGGCAAGGACGTGGTGTCTCAGGTGTTGTTTACCGGCTTTGTAATGCAATAGGAACTTACAGGTGAGCGATTTATTATCCCAGGACGAAATTGACGCGCTATTACATGGCGTTGACGAAGTCGAAGAAGAGGAAATAGACAGTTCCGAACGAGGTGGTTCGGCGCTCGAATATGACTTCTCTTCGCAGGACAGGATAGTCCGTGGGCGTATGCCGACCCTGGAGATTGTAAACGAGCGCTTTGCCCGGCATATGCGGGTGAGCTTGTTTAATATGATGCGCCGCAGTGCCGAGGTGTCGATAAACGGCATTCAAATGATTAAGTTTGGTGAGTACGTACATACCCTGTTTGTGCCTACCAGCCTCAACATGGTGCGTTTCCGTCCGCTTAAGGGCACGGGGCTTATCACCATGGAAGCCCGTTTGGTATTTATCCTGGTGGATAACTTTTTCGGTGGTGACGGCCGTTACCATGCCAAGATCGAAGGGCGGGAATTTACCCCTACAGAGCGGCGTATTATTCAGATGCTGCTCAAGCTTATCTTTGAAGATTACAAAGAGGCCTGGGCACCGGTGATGGACGTATCCTTTGAGTATCTGGACTCTGAAGTCAACCCTGCCATGGCCAACATCGTCAGCCCCACCGAGGTGGTGGTGATCAGCTCTTTTCATATCGAGCTGGATGGTGGCGGTGGTGATTTCCACGTGGCCTTGCCTTATTCCATGCTGGAACCCATACGTGAATTGCTGGATGCCGGTGTACAAAGTGATAAAGAAGACACCGATTTGCGCTGGAGTAAGGCGCTACGCGACGAAATTATGGATGTGCAGGTAGAAGTATCTGCCACCCTGATGGACATTGAGTTATCGCTGCAGGAAGTGATGGATCTGCAGGAAGGCGACATTATCCCTATTGAAATGCCCGAGCATGTGGTGCTGTTTGTTGAAGACTTACCCACCTACCGCACTAAGATGGGCCGCTCAAGAGACAACATCGCCCTGAAGATTACTGAGAAGATACCCAGACCGACCTCAGTGAAATCCGAATTGCAATTGCTGACCAAAGGCGGCCGACGTTTGGATTCCGATGCCGAACTGGCCAGTCTGGAAGATGATTTATAGTACCGATAATCCGGTTATATAGCTTTGTTCCGCAAACGCGGAAACCAATTGATAGTGAGGTAGCGCGATGAGCACCGAAAATGATGATGCAATGGACGATTGGGCAGCAGCCATGGCGGAGCAGGCAGAGTCTGAAGCATCCGGCGATGACATACAGGTTGCTGAACTGGATGAACTGCAAGACGATGCGCCAATCAGTGGCGATGAAAAACGCAAGCTGGATACTATTCTGGATATTCCGGTTACCATTTCCATGGAAGTGGGGCGCAGCCACATCAGCATCCGAAATCTGTTGCAATTAAACCAGGGCTCTGTAGTAGAGTTGGACCGGGTTGCCGGGGAACCCTTGGATGTCCTGGTAAATGGCACGTTGATTGCTCATGGAGAAGTAGTAGTGGTCAACGACAAATTCGGAATTCGCTTAACCGATGTTATCAGTCAGATTGAACGTATTAAGAAACTTAGATAAATCAATGGCTAAGCTGCTTTTATGCAGCTTGGCCTGGTTCACTTTCCCTTCCTTCGCCGACAACAAACCTCTTAATAGCCCCGTCGATTATCTGTCAGTGTTGCTGTCGCTGGTGGTGGTGATCGCCATGGTATTCATGCTTGGCTACCTAATGCGCCGGTTTAATGTCACCCAACATGGTGGTGGACAAATGAAAGTCGTGGGCTCCATGGCCCTTGGCACCCGCGAGCGCATATTGGTGATTCAGGTAGGTGAAGAGCAGCATATGCTCGGCGTGACGGCCCAGAATATTAATCATCTGGCCCGGCTTGAAACGCCACTGGAGGTTCCTCAGGCATCCGGGGACAATTTTAAAAATAAGTTAAGCCAACTGATGCAGGGACATAAGGGGAAAACCGATGAATAGGCTATGGATGCTGTTGATTGGGGGGGGCTTGCTGCTGCTGCCTGATTTTGCATGGGCAAATGCGGGTGTCAAAGCCTTGACTGTGACCACTAACCCCGATGGTAGCCAGGACTACAGCATGACGCTGCAGGTGCTGGCGATTATGACGGCACTGAGCCTGATCCCTGCCTTCGTGATGATGATGACATCCTTCACCCGAATCATTGTGGTGTTGTCTATTCTGCGTCAGGCTATGGGTTTGCAACAGGCGCCGTCAAACCAAATCCTCATCGGGGTCAGTTTGTTTCTGAGCTTGTTTATTATGGCGCCGGTGTTCGACAAAGTGAACGAAACCGCACTGCAGCCTTATCTGAACGAAGAGATTACCTCACTGGAAGCCTACGAGCGGGCCAAGATCCCCATGCGCGCTTTTATGCTGTCACAAACCCGGGTTAAAGATCTGGAAACTTTTGTTGAGATTGGGGGGTATGAAGGGCAATTCCAAAGCCCTGAAGAAGTGCCTATGAACGTCCTCATCCCGGCTTTTGTCACTAGCGAGCTGAAAACCGCATTTCAAATCGGCTTTATGCTGTTTATTCCATTCCTGATTCTGGATTTGGTGGTGGCATCAGTGCTGATGGCCATGGGTATGATGATGCTATCACCTATGATAGTCGCCTTGCCCTTTAAGCTGATGCTGTTTGTGCTGGTGGATGGCTGGAATCTGATTTTTGGCACGCTGGCTAATAGTTTTGGAATGTAGCGGGAGCACATTATGAGCCCGGAAATATTTGTCGACATCCTGCGCGAAGCCCTGTTTATGGTTATTTTGTTGGTGTCTGCGATCATTTTGCCCAGTCTGTTTGTGGGGTTAATCGTGTCGGTATTCCAGGCCGCCACATCCATCAATGAACAAACCATCAACTTCTTACCCAGGCTGATTGTGACCTTGTTGGCCCTGTCCTGGGGCGGACACTGGCTTACCGGGCAACTGATGGACTTCTTCTTTGAGATGGTCAATCGCATCCCTGAGGTTGTAGGCTAAAAGTGATAAGCATAACCTGTGCATGCAGCCGCGGTGCGGTGCAGATTGAAATATCACAGGGGCCTTTCTATTGGCCGGCTGGCCTTTTGGGGTTTTGGGAATTGAACAGCTGATGGATATTCTGGCCACCACCATCACCCAATATCTGGCTGATCTGCTCCTGCCTTTTATGCGCATCAGTGGCATGTTCGCCGCCATGATTGGTATCAGCGCCAAAACCTTGCCGCCGCCGGTACGTGCCTTACTGACCTTGTTCTTAACTATTCTGATTATGCCCGTGGTGCCGCCGGTGCCGATAACCGAAATGGTGTCATTGGGTACCTGGTTAATGGTTATCCAGCAATTGCTTATCGGTATTGCCATTGGCTTTATTTCCACCCTGGTTCTGAATACTTTCGTGTTAGCCGGCCAGATTGTTGCTATGCAAACAGGTCTTGGCTTTGCGTCTATAGTGGACCCGGTTAACGGCATAAACGTACCGGCGGTGGGGCAGTTTTATCTGATTCTGGCGACGTTACTGTTCTGGGCGCTGGACGGTCATTTAGCTATGATTAAAATGATAGTGATGAGTTTTGAGGCCTTTCCAGTTGGTCCTTACAGCTTGAGCCCGGAGCAGTTTCGTGATGTAGCACATTTTGCCGGATGGATGTTTGTAGCTGCGCTGACCATTTCCCTGGCACCCATTATTTCTCTGTTAATCATTAACCTGGCCTTTGGTGTAATGACCAAAGCGGCACCACAGCTCAACGTTTTCACTATAGGTTTTTCTATCGCACAAATCGCAGGGCTGATTATTATCTGGTTGACTATGGATAACTTTACCTTCCATTTTGAGCAGGAATGGGACCGAGCCCAGCTGTTTATGTGTCAACTTCTCAGGGTGTGCAGTCCATGATTTACTTGGGCTTCATGTTAGTTATCAACAGTCGCCAGGGGGGCTTTGTGTCCTCACGGTCTTGTCTGGAGTATCCGGATGGCTGATGCACATGAGAAAACAGAAGAACCCACGTCGAAAAAGCTCGAGCAGGCCAGAGAAAAGGGCCAGATAGCCCGTTCCCGCGAGTTGTCGACTACCCTGGTATTGATCGCTAGCGCGATAGCCCTGTTGTTGCTTGGTCAGAGTATTGGCAGTGCGTTGTTCAGTGTTATGCAGCGCATGTTTAACCTATCCAGAGATGAAACCTATGACGTGAATCATATGTTTCAGGCTTGGGGCAGTGGCATGATGGAAATTGCCTGGCCGGTGCTGGCTTATCTTATTATTGTCACTATCGCCGGTATCTATGGCTCTATCGCCTTGGGCGGTTATAACTTTACCTGGGAGTCGGCCAAGCCCAAAGCCAGTAAACTCAACCCGATAAGCGGCCTGAAGCGGATGTTCGGACCAAACGGTATGGTAGAACTGCTTAAAGCGCTGGCCAAATTCATCATCGTTGCGGTTAGTACTTATCTGGCGCTGAAGTTGTTTAGTGCCGAAGCTTTGCATCTGGATATGGAGCTCTATCCACGCAATGTCATGCATGCGCTGGATCTGCTCGGCTGGGCCTTTCTGATTATTTGCTGTGCGATGATTCCGATTTCTGTCTTTGATGTGCCTTACCAAAGCCACAAGCACAACGAAGAAATGAAAATGACCATGCAGGAGGTCAAGGACGAGCGTAAAAATGCTGAGGGTAATCCTGAGGTAAAAAGTCGAATCCGTCGCCTGCAATTCCAGGCTGCGGCTCGTCGTATGATGCAGAAAGTCCCAGAAGCCGATGTGATTGTGACCAACCCGACTCACTTTGCCGTAGCGCTTAAATATGATCAAAACGGTACCCGAGCGCCGGTATTAGTGGCGAAAGGCTTGGACGAACTGGCCTTACATATTCGCGAAATAGCCGGGGCACATGGGGTGCCTATTGTTGAGTCTCCCATGCTGGCTAGGGCAATTTATTATTCCACGGACGAAGAGCAGGAAATACCTGAGAAGCTATTTATGGCGGTGGCTCAGGTACTGGCATATGTCTACCAGTTAAAAAACTGGAAAAAAGGTCGTGGCAAACGTCCCAAGCCGCTGGCCAAAGAACTGCCTATTCCGCCGGAATTACGTCGTTAGCGGCTTAAGGGCTAACGAAGTCTTCCAAAAACCAGGCAGCAAACTCATGACGCCCTTCCACTCCAGCCTTTTCGTACACCGAAGAGGCTTGCTGGCGAACGGTTTTCTCTTTGGTGTCTCGCACTTCACCAATTTCTCGGAGGCTTAAGCCTTTTAGCAGCAAAAGTGCCACATCTTGTTCACTTTGGGTGAGATGCCACTGGCCAAATTGTTGTTGAATGGCGTGGGCAAAATCATTGCGCGCCTTCTGCATTTCCTCTGACGCCTTGGCGAGCTGGGAATGACTCAGGGTTAATTGATTCTTAAGATGTTCGATATGCTGGCGGCGGTTGAGGCTCTCTCTGATGATATATAAAGCCCCGAAACCTGACGCCAATACAATGCAGCTTTCCTGAATGATGTGCCACATGGGGATCCCCAGGTAGTAGTCGGTTATCACATCCACGGTGTTGAGTAGCATAATAACAATTAACAGGCCGGTTAAAATCTTGTCTCGTAACACCATGAATTAAAAACCTTTTTTGTGGCTTAGGGCATTTGTCCCATGTGTTCTGGGCCTGCGTAAGGTAAAACCACCGACATCATTTAGCAACTTTTTGCGACCAATGCCCAGATTCATCCTGCCAGCTGTTTTACTGTTTTTCACTTGGTCAGTTGCATGTGCAGCAGACCAGGCTTCTATCGATATATCCAGCCTTCAGGGTTATCAACTGAGCTATGCCACTGCAGAGTCAGTGACGCAAGTGCAAGGCAACCCTGTATTGGGCCTGGTGACCTATCAGCCTGGCAGTGCGTATGAGGTCAGCCTGCCTTTTGCTGTCGTGCAACATACCAGGCTGGTGTCTGATGGTGCCTGGGTGACTAAAGGTCAACCTGTGACAAAAGTGCAAGGGCGTGAAGTTGAACACTTCTTTGATGAATATCAGGCGGCCAAACGCTTGTTTGAGGTGGCGGAGCGTAATTATCAGGCCAACTTGGCTGAGCGGGCTAAAGGTATCGTTTCCAGCCCACAGTGGCTGACACTGGAGCGCGAGTACCATGCCGCGTCGCTTAATTGGGAACACGTCCGGCATTTGCGTAGTTTACTGGTAATAGATGAACTAGGGCAGGCTGCCGTACTCAGTCCAATCGACGGGGTATTGATGTTTAACCAGGAGACTGGTGCCAGAGCTGGCGATGCGCCGTTATTTAGTGTGGTTGATAAAGCTGCCGTCCAATTGCAGGTAATGCTGGTGCACACCAGCATCGCAGGTCTGACGGGGTTTTCCGCTGCTGATGCGGCCTGTGACTTTACTTTGCAAAGTGTGACTGGTCGCTTACAGGGACTAAAACAACAGACCTGGAGCAGCCTGGCACCAGCTTGTCAGGTTGCGCTTGGGCAAACTCTGAGGGTTAGGCCAATCTATCAGCGGCAATCCTACACTGTGCCGCTTTCCGCAGTGTTCGAACTGGACAATCAGGACTATGTTGCGGTGCGAGAGCAGACGCGTCTGCGCTTAGTGCCGGTCAAGGTGCGCCAGTCGAACGCACAAGGCTTACTGGTGGATACAGAACAGTCCCTGGACGGCAAAGCGGTGCTGAGCAGCTCGGTCAGTGCTTTACAGGGTTTGCTGATAGGTCTGGGGAAAGAATGATGCTGGCGGCGTTACTCAGACTCTCCCTGACGCAAAGATTGTTTGTTGGCTTGCTTGCGATCTTACTTGCAGGTGCTGGCATGCAGGCCTGGCGTACCTTGCCTATTGACGCCTTTCCGGATATTTCGCCTATCCAGGTCAAAGTCATTATTAAAGTACCGGGGATGACCACCACGGAAATTGAATCACAAGTCACGCGCCTGGTAGAAACGGAACTGCTGGGGATCCCCCATCAGGCCATGCTGCGCTCCACCACTAAGTATGCCATTACCGTTATTACCCTGGATTTTAGTGAGGGCACCGATATTTACTGGGCTAGGCAGCAGGTCAGTGAACGTTTGGCGGGGATTTGGAGCAGTTTGCCACAAGGGATCAGTGGTGGAGTGGCGCCCATGAGCACGCCGTTAAGTGAAATGTTTATGTTCACGGTGGACAATCCAGCTATGTCACTACAAGCGCGCCGTGAATTGCTGGATTGGTATATCCGCCCAGCACTCAGAAGTGTGGCTGGGGTGGCGGATGTCAACAGTCTGGGCGGCTTTGTAAAGACCTATGAAATCTTGCCTGATCCTCTGAAATTGCAGCAGTTTGGTCTGGGCCTGGAGGATATTGAACGAGTTATCCTCGAAACCAATCAAAACACCGGGCTGGGGCGCATTAATAAAGGCACTGACAGTCTTATTCTGCGCACTGAGGGACGCTTTGCTGATATGTCAGAACTGCAAAACATGGTCTTGACCAGCAGTATCAGCGAAACAATACGTCTGCATGACGTTGCTGAGGTGAGCGTAGGCCATCTGAGTCGTTACGGGGCGGTGACCCGCAATGCCGAAGAAGCTGTGCAAGGCTTAGTGATTGCCCTTAAAGATAGCAATACCGCCGAAGTTGTGCGTGACGTTAAAGCTAAACTGGCAGAGCTTACGCCTACCTTGCCGGAGGGCACCAAGATTGAGGTGTTTTACGACAGAGCGAACCTAATTGAAACGGCCACAGATACCTTGATCAAAGCGCTGGTAGAAGCGGTTGTGCTTGTGATCATTGTGTTGGCACTGTTTCTTGGGAATGTGCGGGCGGCCTTTGTGGTGTCGCTTTCCTTACCTCTGGCAGCACTTGGTACTTTTGCCCTGATGAAAGTCTTTGGCTTATCGGCCAATTTAATGAGCCTGGGCGGATTGGTTATTGCCATTGGTATGCTGGTGGATGCCTCTGTGGTGATGGTCGAGAATGCCGTCACACACCTACACCGGCAAACCCAATTGCCACTGCTGCACCAGATATTCCGCGCCTGTCATGAAGTGGCCACCCCGGTATTAGCCGGTACACTCATCGTCGTTATCGTGTTTTCGCCCTTACTTACCTTGACCGGCCTGGAAGGTAAGTTGTTTTCACCCGTGGCGAAAACCATCGTATTTGCCATGCTCAGTGCCATGTTGCTGGCATTTACCCTGATACCCGTACTGTCATCCCTGCTGCTTAATACCAAGGTGGCTGAAATGCCCCGTTGGGTAATGCGTTTGCAGGCACTTTACCAAGGCAGTTTGTTGCATGTATTAGCACACCCTCGTCCTTATATTAGCCTGCTACTTACATCTTTGCTGCTGGCTGGCGGTTTGTTTGTGTTCGTCGGGAAGAGCTTTATGCCGCAGCTTGATGAAGGCGACATTATTATTCAGTTTGAGAAGCCGCCCAGTATCACCCTCGATGCCTCCATAGCCCTGGATAAGCAGATCGAGCAGACACTGCTGGAACGCGTTCCAGAAATACTCAATATTGTGGCCCGAACCGGCTCGGATGAGTTGGGGTTAGATCCTATGGGATTAAACGAGACCGACGTGTTTTTGCAACTGAAACCTGTTGACCAGTGGCGCCAGCCGGACAAACAGTGGTTAGTCGATGAGATCCGTGCGCTGCTCGAACAATTCCCAGGTATGAATATCAACTTTACCCAACCGATTCAGATGCGGGTGTCTGAAATGCTTACCGGTACCAGCGGTGATGTGGCCATTAAGGTGTTTGGCCATGACCTGGATACCCTAACGGCGCTGGCCGGTCGGATAGGCGAGATTACCGAGCAGGTGCAAGGCAGTGAAGATGTGCAGGTGGCATTGGTGGAAGGTGGACAATACCTGAATATTCGGGCTCGCCCCGAAATGGCTGCCATGCTGGGAGTCAGCACGCAGAGCCTGTCTACCTATTTACTGGGACTGGTCGAAGGCCGAACCTTATCTGAGATTGTTGAAGGTGAAATCGCTAATCCCATTCGTTTTGCTAATAGTCTGGATAAATCGAGCTCTGTAAAACTCAGGGCGGTAGGGGACTTGTTGCAGCAGCCCATATTGTTGCCTGATGGTAGCAGTTTGCCGCTGGAGCAGGTGGCTGACGTTAGCTTGCAGCAAGGGCCACTGCTGATCGAGCGGGAAATGGCGAAGCGTTTTGTGTCTGTGACGACCAATGTGGTAGGGCGGGATGTAGTGGGCTTTGTGGAGGCCTTGCAAAGTAGTATCGACCAACGGGTCAGCCTGCCTCAGGGCTATCGAATTGAATATGGTGGTGAGTTTGAAAACCAACAGCGGGCAATGCAGAACCTGACCTTGGTTGTGCCCGTCGCCTTGCTGCTGATCTTTGTTATTTTGTTCACTACTTTCCACTCGCTGGCCTTATCCGGCCTGATCCTCGGCAATATTCCTTTTGCCTTGATGGGGGGCATGGTGGCGCTGTATGTCAGTGGCGAGTTTTTATCTGTACCGGCATCAGTAGGGTTTATCGCACTGCTGGGCGTGGCGGTGCTAAATGCGGTGGTAATGGTCAGTTATTTTGAACAGACTCAGGGGGTTTATGCCGATGCCCTTGAGCATATCGTCCAGGGAGCCGTCAGACGGCTTCGCCCGGTACTGATGACGGCCACCACCGCTATGTTTGGTTTGATCCCTCTGGTCTTTGCCAGCGGTCCTGGTGCTGAAATTCAGCGCCCGCTGGCCATAGTGGTTATTGGGGGCTTGATTACTTCAACTCTGACCACCTTGTATCTGCTGCCGGTGTTCTATCGGCTAATGGAGCGTTCCCGTGCATGAAGACTATGTACTGACAAGCATTCTGCTGCCGCTTAAGGCTAAAGAGGAAGTTGTGGACAGACTGATGTCAACGGATTGGTTGTCGGGCTTTACCATACGTAGTATTGAGGGACATAGTCGTGACCATGCCAATCTCAGTATTCGTGAGCAGGTACAAGGTTACAGACAGCTAGTGCAGTTCGATATTATGCTCAAAGAAACCGAAGTCTCAGAGTTACTTGCCAGGCTAGCGGGAATTCTGCAACCAGGCAGTATGAGGTACTGGGTGGTGCCGGTGACAGCTAACGGACATCTTTAACTGCACAGAAAGTGCATCAGGCCGGTATCTTACTGTTTTTCCAATTAATCTGACTGACTAAACGCAGCTCACGTAAGCTCAGGGTATGGGGGTGGAACCTGTGCCCTTGTTTCCAGCTATGTCCGCAACAGGCCGCGCTTAGCGTGGCTTTTTTAGGAACAAGTAAGGCGCGCTGCTGGCTGTTTTCACTGACCGGACTACCGTCCAGCATAAACCAGCCATTTTTATTCAGATGTAAGCGACCCTCCGCCAGATCAAACTTATCAATACAATCCAGCTCTAGGTATTCAATCCCCGTTTGATGTTGCCAGACCGGTACCGGCAAACCAAAGCAAAGATGTTGTTTAAACCAGGCCTGTGTGTCAGTTGGATTATCGTTTCTGGGGCAGTGTGGGGCTTGCTTAGCCTGCCAACTGGCATTGTGAATATCCAGTTGCAACGGACCATCATGCTGCAACATGCTGGCAGCAATACGTTTAATATGATGTGTCAGGCCCTTAAGACGCCGCTGTAACAAAGGCAGATTGCCCGATTGCGCCAGGGTTTGCAGTTCTCTTTCGTACAAGGCATTACACAGCTCGGCAAACTGGAGCTGTTGGCTGTCATCCCGAAAGATATCTGTCTGGTTGGACTGCATAGATGCAAAAGGGGGCGGTTGCCCCCTTCAGTAATCTCAGGCCTGGCCTTTGATTTCTTTACGGCCGTTATAGGCCACGTTACCGCCGAGCATCTCTTCGATACGCAGCAATTGGTTATATTTGGCAACGCGGTCTGAGCGGCACAGTGAACCAGTTTTGATTTGACCGGCGGCAGTACCTACGGCCAGATCCGCAATAGTGGCATCTTCGGTTTCACCGCTGCGGTGTGAAATAACCGCAGTGTAGCCGGCTTCCTTGGCCATACGGATGGCTTCCAGGGTTTCGGTCCGTGAACCACTCTGGTTGAACTTGATCAGGATGCTGTTAGCGATACCATTTTCAATACCACGCTTTAAAATCTTGGTATTGGTTACGAACAGGTCATCACCGACTAATTGTACCTTGTCGCCAATCTTCTTGGTCAGGCTGGCCCAGCCGTCCCAGTCGCTCTCATCCAAACCGTCTTCAATAGATACGATAGGGTACTTAGCAGTCAGTTCAGCCAGATAATCGCCGAAAGACTCGGAGTCAAATACCTTGCCTTCGCCTTTCAGGTCGTATTTGCCATCGTGGTAGAACTCAGATGCCGCGCAATCCAGCGCCAGGGTTACATCTTTATTCAGCTCATAACCCGCCGCGGCAACGGCCTCGGCGATAACGGCCAGGGCTTCTTCATTGGATTTCAGGTTAGGAGCAAAACCACCTTCGTCACCCACAGCGGTGTTCAGGCCTTTGGCCGACAGCACTTTTTTCAGACTGTGGAAGATTTCAGCGCCCATACGCAGGGCTTCACGGAAGTTGGCGGCGCCGACTGGCTGTACCATAAATTCCTGAATATCTACGTTGTTGTCGGCGTGCTCACCACCGTTGATGATATTCATCATAGGTACAGGCATGCTGTACTGACCTGGGGTGCCATTTAGCTCGGCAATATGCTGGTAAAGTGGGATGTTTTTATCCATGGCGGCGGCTTTGGCATTCGCCAGAGACACGGCCAGAATGGCATTGGCGCCCAACTTTTCTTTGTTTTCTGTGCCGTCCAGCGCAATCATAACAGCGTCGATAGCTTGCTGGTCATGGCTGTCTTTACCCAACAGGGCTGCCTGGATGTCATTGTTGACGGCGGCAACGGCTTTCAGTACACCTTTACCTAAATAACGGCTTTTATCACCGTCGCGCAGCTCAAGGGCTTCACGAGAACCTGTGCTGGCACCGCTGGGTGCGCAGGCACGTCCCCAGGCGCCGCTGGTCAGGTAAACGTCCGCTTCGACAGTGGGGTTGCCGCGAGAATCCATAACTTCGCGACCGATAATCTTGCTGATTTGTGACATTGTTGCCTCTGAATATGAAAGATACGTCGCCCAACCGGGCGACATTATTCGCTCAGGCGTAGCGCGCTACGCCCATCAATTATTGCTTTTATGATGTTGCCCGGCGGCTGCCACAAAACCTTCAAACAAGGGGTGACCATCGCGCGGGGTAGAGTTGAACTCAGGGTGGAACTGACCGGCAACAAACCATGGATGATCATCTATTTCGATGATTTCGACTAAGCGTTTGTCGGTAGACAGTCCCGTCACTTTCAGACCCGCTGCCTCAATTTGTGGACGCAGGTTGTTGTTTACTTCGTATCTGTGGCGGTGACGCTCGTAAATGGCTTCACTGCCGTACATGGCATGCACTTTACTGCCTTTGATCAAATGGCACAACTGGCTGCCCAGTCGCATGGTACCACCCATATCAGAACGTTCAGTGCGGGTTTCCACACTACCGTCGGCGTCCAGCCACTCGGTAATCAGCCCCACCACAGGGTTAGGTGTGCTGGGATCAAACTCGGTACTGTTGGCATTTTCAAGGCCTGCCACGTTACGGGCATATTCAATCACGGCGACTTGCATACCCAGACAGATGCCCAGGTAAGGGACTTTGTTTTCACGGGCGTAGCGGGCTGCGGCAATCTTGCCTTCAATACCACGTTCACCGAAGCCGCCAGGTACCAAAATGGCATCCAAACCGGCCAACAGGTCAGTACCTTTGCTTTCAATATCCTGAGAGTCGATATACTGAATGTTAACGCTCAAGCGGTTTTTCAGGCCGGCGTGTTTCAAAGCTTCGTTAACCGACTTGTATGCATCCGGCAGGGCAACGTATTTGCCGACCATACCAATAGTCACTTCACCATTAGGATTGGACTCTGCATACAGCACTTGTTCCCACTCGGACAGATCGGCTTCCGGGCAGCTCAGGCCGAAGCGTTTTACCACCAGTTCATCCAGGCCCTGAGATTTCAGCATGGCCGGGATACGGTAAATACTGTCTACGTCTTTTAAGCTGATAACGGCTTTATCGGCCACATTGGTAAACAGGGCAATTTTGGAGCGCTCGTTCGCCGGTAACTGGGCTTCTGAACGACAAACCAGAATATCCGGCTGAATGCCAATGCTGCGCAGCTCTTTAACTGAATGCTGGGTTGGTTTGGTTTTTACTTCACCCGAAGCGGCCATGTAGGGCACCAGTGTCAGGTGCATATACATGGCGCGTTCACGGCCAATTTCTGTACCTAATTGACGAATGGCTTCCAAAAACGGCTGGGATTCGATATCGCCCACCGTACCACCGATTTCAACGATGGCCACATCAACCCCTTCGGCGCCTTCGATAACGCGGCGCTTAATTTCATTGGTGATGTGAGGAATAACCTGAATGGTGGCACCCAGGTAGTCGCCGCGGCGCTCACGCTTGATCACTTCTTCATACACACGACCGGTGGTGAAGTTGTTGCGGCTGGTCATACGGGTGCGGATAAAACGCTCGTAGTGACCCAAATCCAAATCGGTTTCTGCGCCATCATCGGTGACGAATACTTC
>NZ_JAFKCS010000009.1:186356-191648 GCF_017255015.1 Bowmanella yangjiangensis
GGATCCAGTTTCAGCATGGTGACTTTCAGCCCGCGCGCCTCCAGAATGGCGGCCAGTGAAGCGGCTGCAATACCTTTACCTAGTGATGAAACCACACCACCCGTCACGAAAATATAGTTTGTCATGCGAAACCTAAGACTTGGGAGTTAATCGGAAATCCGTACCACAACGCAAAACACACCACCAAAAGTGGTTTGTCGGGGTGCGAGTGGAATTCTTATCAGGACGGGAAAGTAGTATACGCAAATACCGCTTATCTCTCAATCTAAAAGCGTCATCGGCGAGCAATTTCTGTGCGAAGGGGCATTGCCGAACGGCAAGCCCCTAAAGGCTTGTCTAGTCCTGGCTTAGGCGCTTAAGGCTATACAAGGCGTCCAGGGCCTGACGGGGGCTAAGCTCGTCAGGATTCAGACCTTTTAAGGCCTTACGCAGCGGGTCATCCAACTGAATAAAATCCAACTGACTGGCTGCCGGGCTTGATGTCGACCCTGTAGGGCGGTTGTCGCTCTGCTCAAGTTCCAACAACTTTTGTCTGGCGGCCTGAATAACCGGGCGGGGTACACCGGCCAGCATAGCGACCTGCAAGCCATAACTGCGGTCGGCTGCACCTTCCTGCACGGCGTGCATAAAGCTGATACCGTCCTCATGTTCCACTGCATCCAGATGTACATTGGCCAGTGATTCCATGGTCTCGGCCAGCTGCGTCATTTCAAAATAGTGGGTGGCAAAGAGGGTAAAAGCACTGAGTTGCTCGGCCAGATAGCAGGCCGTGGCCCAGGCCAGGGATAAACCGTCATAGGTACTGGTGCCGCGACCAATTTCGTCCATCAGCACCAGGCTGTTGGCGGTGGCGTTGTTGAGAATATTGGCAGTTTCGGTCATCTCCACCATAAAAGTAGAACGGCCTGAGGCCAGATCGTCAGAGGCGCCGATACGGGTAAATATACGGTCTATAGGGCCGATTTTGGCGTTTTCCGCTGGTACAAAACTGCCTATGCTGGCCATTAACGCAATCAGCGCGGTCTGACGCATATAGGTAGATTTACCGCCCATGTTCGGCCCGGTAATAATCAGCATGCGACGTTTATGGCTAAGGGCCAGGGGGTTGGCAATAAAAGGCTCGGTCAATACCTGTTCGACCACCGGGTGACGGCCGCGGTCATACTGAATGCCTGGCTCTGAACTGAACTCGGGCCTGTGATAGTCATACAACTGAGCACAGCCTGCCAGATTACACAGCACATCCAGTTCGGCCAGTGCCGCCCCGCTTAGCTGCAATTCAAACAGTTGAGGCAGCAGGGCATCAAACAGGGCGTCATATAGCTGTTTTTCCAGCGCCAGGGCACGGCCCTGACTGGTCAGCACTTTATCCTCGTATTCCTTTAGTTCAGGAATGATATAGCGCTCGTTGTTCTTAAGGGTCTGGCGACGCACATATTCTGCAGGCACTAAATCGGCATAGCCGCGGCTGACTTCAATATAGTAGCCATGCACTTTATTAAAACCCACCTTCAGGGTGGGAATGTCGGTACGTTGTTTTTCTCTTGCTTCCAAGAGTTCAAGGTAGTCTGTGGCACCTTTGGACAACGCGCGTAGCTCGTCCAGCTCGGCATGATAACCAGGAGCAATTACACCGCCATCGCGAATCAATACCGGCGGGTTGTCGATAATCGCCCGTTCCAGCAGATCCAGCAGCTCGGGGAACTCATTGATTTCGCCTGACAAGCTATGCAGCGGCGAACAATTCAGGGTGGTCAGGAAACTGCGAATGGCCGGCAATTGACCAAAGGCCTGACGCAGTCTGGCAAAATCCCTGGGCCTGGCGCTACGCAGAGCCAAACGGCCCAATACCCGTTCGATATCGCCCACTTGTTTTAAATAATCACGCAGTTCCTGCAGGTCGGCATCCAACAGCGCGGCAATACTGTCCTGGCGCCGCGTCAGGGTTTGAATATCGGTAAGGGGGCGGTGCAACCAGCGCTGCAGCAAACGGCTACCCATGGCGGTGCTGGTTTTATCCAATACTGAGGCCAGAGTGTTGTCCAAGGTGCCGGCCAGATTCTGGGTCAGCTCTAGATTGCGTCTGGTGGCGGCGTCCATCTGTACGGTATCACTTTGGGTTTCCAGACGAATGGCACGAATATGTGGCAGGGCGGCACGCTGGGTGTCTTTTACATACTGAATCACGCAGCCCGCAGCACACAGACCCAGCTCGGCTTTATCCACGCCAAAACCACTTAACTCGCGGGTGCCGAATTGCTGGTTAAGCTGGGTAATGGCGGTTTGCAGGTCAAATTCCCACTCGGGGCGACGGCGCAGTCCGCGGCGCTGTTCAATTAAATGCAGGGCTGCCAAGCCTTCGGGATAAAGCAGTTCGGCGGGCTGAGTGCGTTGCAGCTCGGCAAGCAGCGCTTCTTCATTTTTAAGCTCGGATAAACTAAAGCGCCCACTGGATAGTTCCAATGTGGCATAGCCAAAGCCTTCCTTACCTTGCCAGATTGCCGCCAAGAGGTTATCGCGTCTGTCATCCAGCAAGGCTTCATCAGTAATAGTACCCGGTGTGACAATGCGCGCCACTTTGCGTTCAACCGGCCCTTTGCTGGTGGCCGGGTCGCCCACCTGTTCGCAAATAGCTACTGATTGGCCGAGCTTAACCAGCTTAGCCAGATAGCCCTCTACCGCATGGTAGGGAACCCCGGCCATAGGAATTGGGTCACCGCCGGATTTACCCCGTGCGGTCAGGGAGATATCCAGTAACTGCGCGGCTTTTTTGGCGTCGTCATAGAAAAGTTCGTAAAAGTCCCCCATCCGGTAAAACAGCAGAATATTCGGATGCTCAGATTTGATCCGCAGGTACTGCTGCATCATGGGCGTGTGCTGAGCGAGTTGCTGTTCATCGAAAAGACCGGCTTGCGAGGCAAATTTATCAGAGGGCATAATGACGCTATTCTTGTTTATTGTCGGAGTAAGGAATGATGACGACAGATACTAACCTGCGTCTGGCCGAGCAGCTAGGCGACGCCCTAAAGCAAAAGGGCTGGACTATTACCTGCGCCGAATCCTGCACCGGAGGGGGCATAGGATACGCCATTACCAGCATATCTGGAAGTTCTGGCTGGTTTGAACAGGGCTTTATTACTTACTCGAATGACGTTAAAGAGCGTTTACTCGGAGTGCATCACGACACACTTGTTGTACATGGTGCGGTCTCTGCACAAACCGTGGAAGAGATGGCACAAGGTGCGCTTAAGGCGGCAAAGGCAAATATAGCCATTGCGGTGAGTGGCATCGCCGGCCCGGATGGCGGCAGCCCGCAAAAACCGGTGGGCACGGTATGGTTTGGTATTGCCCTGGCAGACAAGGTGGTCAGTGTACATCAACGCTTTGAAGGTGACCGTCAGCAAGTGCGAGAGCAGGCCATTGATTTTGCCCTGCAACAGGCTGTTGAACATATTCGTTGATGAACTGCATCGGTTAGTTTTTATTTTTTAAGCAAGCTAATCATAGTTTCTAATTTTTGTTGTTGGCCCTCCTGGGGCCAACCAACTAGCTGGCCGACAAGTTCTTTTTGTTTAAAAAAGTACAGTGTTGGTGTCGACCAGGAACTAATCGACGGCCAGTCTTCTGGCTGGTTTACCAGATAGTATGGAATGGGATATTGCTTATTGGCATTGAGTACTTCTTCAAGCCAAAGGCGACCTGTTGCTGGTAAGATCCAAGTTGAATGCTTCTTAAAAAAATCTAGATACTCCGTATTCTCCAATAACCAGGCACTAAATCGTCGGGACGGGGAGCATAAGGGAGAGCCCACTACAATAATATCTATTTCGTGCCAGTCAAAATTTATGGCATTGAGTTCCGATGCTGAGTCATTTACCTGAAGTAGTTGAACTGTCATGTCGCTGCGGATATTTAGTGTTGGGAGTTTAGGAAACTGAATCTCTGGAAATTGAATACGAAGATCTTCGGCTTTCTCGAAAAGTCTTTTTTGGACAAAAGCCTCAAAGAGATACTCAATGTTGATTTTTTGCGCATCAGATAACGCTAAACCAGATGACAGAATCCTTTGACGATTGGCTACTTCAAGATCTAACTGGAAATTCAGGCTTTCCAGGCTAGGGGAGTAAAAGTTTATCCTCTTCATCAACGCGCTAAGCTGAGCTGCTGATTCTTTTTCATCGTTAGTGAGAAGTTCCGCTTTCTTTCTCTTTATACAGTTTTCAAACAAAGCGGAATAATAATCGGGCCTAAGATCTATATTGACCGTCAGTCCATTGGCTAAAATTCTAGTTTCCTGACTTTTTTTATCTATCTCGTATAAAAGAGGGGATAAATCTATCAAAGATTTCTGGTCGGAACTTTTACAAAATTCCTTAACTGAAAGTTTTTCTCCATATACTGTTCGGTCAAATAGAGCGAAGAGAAGAAGGACATGAAAAGTGCAGATTGCGAACTTGTGAAACCTTTTCATACGTCGGCATATTTCCATATTTAAAATGTGGCTTCCCATTGAGCTTGTTCAAGTGTAGGGCAGCATTTGGTTTGCGTTGTATCTATTTGTTACTCAGCGACGGTGGTTCTATCTCAGTTGTCGCCGTTTAGTTATAAAGTCTTTTTGGGTACTTGAAACTGTATGGTTATACAGTATACTTGCCCCATATCCTGATCAACATCACTAGCTCAAGTAAGGAGCGACCAATGGAAGATAATAAAGCCAGGGCCCTATCGGCTGCCCTGGGACAAATCGAGAAACAGTTTGGTAAAGGTGCCATTATGCGTCTGGGTGATAACCAGGCCATGGACATTGAAGCAATTTCCACCGGCTCACTGAGCGTAGATGTTGCCTTAGGTATTGGCGGTTTGCCTTGTGGCCGGGTGGTGGAGATTTATGGTCCTGAATCATCAGGTAAAACCACGCTGACACTGCAAGTGATTGCCCAGGCGCAGAAAATGGGTAAAACCTGTGCCTTCGTGGATGCTGAACACGCCTTAGACCCGGTTTATGCCGGTAAGCTTGGGGTGAATGTGGAAGAGCTGCTGGTGTCTCAGCCTGATACCGGCGAGCAGGCCCTGGAAATCTGTGACATGTTGGTGCGCTCTGGCGCAGTCGACGTGGTGGTGGTCGACTCGGTGGCGGCACTGACCCCTAAAGCTGAAATTGAAGGCGAAATGGGTGACTCCCACGTCGGTCTGCAGGCGCGTTTGATGTCTCAAGCGCTGCGTAAGCTGACCGGTAATATCAAACGCTCCAATACCTTGTGTATCTTCATTAACCAAATTCGTATGAAGATT
>NZ_JAFKCS010000090.1 GCF_017255015.1 Bowmanella yangjiangensis
ATGACCATTTTCTGCTGCCGCCTTGTACCATTTCTCCACTTCTGTCTCACGGGCGCCCGGCAGGAAGAACCATCCCTCGCCTGCTTTGTAATAATTGGCGAGCTGATATTGGCCTCCTGGCGATCCCGCTTCAGCCGCCTTCTTTAACCAATCCGGATCGCCAGTGACGTTGTACATTTCGCTCATGGCTTGCGGGTCGCCCTTCTCTGCCCGTTCAAGCCCTTCCTTGCGAGCACGCTGCCGCCAGTAGTCCTGATCTTGGGAGCACGTTCTCAGTGTGCCGCATAAATCGCGCTTGCTGGACAGTCGTAACATGGCATGGATGTCACCCTGCTCAGCAGCAGCTCGATACCACTTCTGTGCTTCGGCAGTCATATAGCGCTTGGATAAACGTAGCGCCTCTCCCAAGTAATACTGCGCTTCCCGACCTCCTGCCTCAGCAGCCTTACGTAAATACGGTTGAGAGTCATACCAGTCGCGTTGCTTATATAAAACACCCCCCCCCGATCTCCGGTTTCTCTTAATTCGTCATTCAACTCGGCGCCAGCGACACTCACGCATAAAAGCAGCCCCCAAGTAACAAGTACACGCAATATCACGCTTAGCTCCCCTTGTATGTGGCTACGTATTCCCCGCCCGGCACATAGGTCGTGCCATAGTAGGGGTTGCGATGCCTTACTTCGCAGTAATGATTCAAGTGTATGCCGAATTGGGCGATATGTTCAGAAACCGAACCGAGGATCAAAATGCGACAGGGGTGGGTGCGTTCTCTTCCATTCTTCAGCGAAGACTTTGGCTTCATTGAGCTGCTCGGGTTTTAACTTACTTCCTAGCTGCCTCAAGGCTTCTTTGTCGTTCTCATCCTGGGAATCAATTTCCGCAATCAAAGAAAAGAGCGCATAGGCTTTGACCGGGTCATAGGGATATCCGAGCTGGTCAGGTTCATGAGCAATATAAGAGGCGTAAGAATAGAGCGCCCTAACATAGCCTGCTTCCGTCGACCTCCTTAACCATATGCGAGCTCCCTCAAGATCGCCTTTGGCATAGCAAATTTCCGCCACCTGCATCATAGCCGGCGCATGCCCACCTTCCGCCGCAGCCTTAAACCACTTTTCTACGGCTTCTTGCCGCGCTCCTGGCCAAAAAAACCAACCTTCACCTTCCTTATAGAGGTGGGCTAACAGGTCTTGGTCATCCGCAGAGCCAGCCTCTGCTGCCTTTTTCAGCCAAGAGAGTTCACCCGTTACGCTGTACATTTCCCCCATCGCCGAAGCATCGCCTTGTTCTGCTCGTTTCAGAGCAGTTTCATACGCACGCCGCTGCCAATAATCGGCGTCCTGCGTGCAAGTTTCCAGTGTACGGCAAAGGTCGCTACTGCTCGCCAACCGCAACATGGCATAGACGTCGCCCTGCTCTGCCGCGGCCTCGTACCACTTCTGCGCCTCGGCGGTCATATATCGCTTGGACAAACGCAGTGCTTCTCCCAGATAGTATTGAGCATCTCTATCCCCAGCTTCGGCAGCTATGCGTAAAAAGGGTTGTGACTTTATCCAGTAGCCTTGCTTGTACATGGCTATACCAGAATCACGGACTGTTTGAGCTTCTGAGGATTGCACTGCATTTGCTGTACTGATGAAAAAGCTTAAACATATGATCAGGGCCCGTAGTAACACTCTCAGCTCCCCTTGTAAGTGGTGACGTACTCCCCACCCGGCACATAAGTCGTGCCGTAGTAGGAACTCCGGTGCTTAACTTCGCACTGATGGTTCAAGTGCAGCCCGAGCTGGGTGATATGTTCAGAAAAGCGTGTGCGTGTCATGTCGCTATCTTGGTCCAGGCCCCCAATGCGTTTACTCATAAACTCCCGCAACCTCAACAGCCCTTCGCAAAATGCCTGTCCCGAGTTTTCAGTTGGCTTTAGCCCACTCGGATTCATCCGCGTGAGCGCTTCTTCATATTGGCGCTGGGCGTTGTTGGGCATCTGCGCACTGAAACCACCTCGCGCCGAAGCACGCATCCAGCCCATGCAACACTCGATAGCTTGCTGCTGCAGTAGATGGACTTGCTCTGGGCGAAGGCGCTGTTTTCTACCGCTCCCAGTATCAACCTCCATCTCTCGAGGCTCTTCGACGAAGCTCAGCAACAGAGGCCCTACCGCCTCAGGTGGAAGGCCGTCGAACCATTTCCTGAACGTGTTACCCGGTACATCCCTTTGGCGAGTGAGCGTATAGGCTATAAACCCGCCACTCCCGCTTCCCGTCAGTCGACTATACAGTGCACGGATTTCCTCGATATCCCGAGCAGCGAAGAAGGCCACGTCGCCGAGCGTGGTCAGGCAGATATAGGACAGCTTGCTGAGGTAGTCGAAGGCGTCCGGCGTTACCCATTCGAGCTGCCGGTAATTGCTATTGACCAGCGCCTGGCGGAACAGGCCGAGCCAGTCGGCAAGGCTTTCGTAGTCGATAGCGAAGGTGACCCCGCCCTTGGCGCCCGCGCCCCAGAACAGCGACGCCTTGGCCGAGAAGATCAGCCGGCCATTGACCAGCGCCAGGCGGAAGTCGAAGTCAAAGTTGCCACCCACGCCACCGGCAACCTCCGCTTGCAGCTTGGCCAGGACACGCCAGCCAGCCTTTGGCTGCTCACCCGGCAAGGGCGGCGGCATCAGCACGCCGGCGGGTGGATTCCAGTACAGCGCGCCGCTGATGCGACAACCGGCCTGGGCGCCGGTGAACAACTTGAGTTCGGCGAGCGAGCCTTCACGCTGGCCGAAGTCGACCCCGGAGATGCCTAGCCGGCCGTCTTCGGCGGTCAGCTCCAGGTCACGCGCCAGGCTCAGGCTGGCGCCAGCGAAGCCCCATGCCTTCACACTGCAGGAAACGAAGTAGCGCCCCAAATCGAGCTGCTGGGTTGGGCGCTCACCACTGCCATTGTCGACCCGATAGTGCAGCAGCACCGGCTGGGCCTTGGCAGGCTCGGGGATCTTCCAGTTAATCAGGTCCACCTCGCCACGCCAGGCGGTGATGCTCATCTCCAGCTTCGCGCTGGCCAGGGCGAGCT
>NZ_JAFKCS010000900.1 GCF_017255015.1 Bowmanella yangjiangensis
GTTCAATCGCACGCTGCAACAGCGCCCCGGCCTGGCGCACCCCTGATCGCCGGGGCAGAGCCATAGCGCTGTTCACATGGGAAGTGGTCGGACGCGATCAGCCCCCCTCTCCCCCAGCTCCTCTCCCATGAATGGGCGAGGGGAGCCAAAAATGAACAGCATCAGGCGCAGAACCAGGCCATTTGGTCATAAGAAATGAACTGTGTGCGCTCGATAGCTTCTAAACATCGCTTTCATTGACAGAAGCCAAGATTATTCTCGGATCGCGCATGTTAGGCTCGTCCCA
>NZ_JAFKCS010000901.1 GCF_017255015.1 Bowmanella yangjiangensis
CGACAGCAGCGAAGCCGTCGCCAGCGAAGCGCCGGCCACTGAAGCGCCAGCCGTCGAGGCTGAAGCGCCTGCTGCACAGCCGGTCGAAGCGCCAGCCGAAGCCCCAGTGAGCGACGTGGTCGAGAGCGCTGTGGTCGCCGAACCGGCGGTCGAGGCAGCCCCTGCCGCTGCAGCCGAAGAGCCGGCAGCCGTCGAAGCCCCTGCTGTCGAGCCGGTTGCACAGCCCGAGCCGGTCGTCGAAGCCGCCCAGGAACCTGCTCCGGCAGTAGCCGAGGAAGTCGCTCCG
>NZ_JAFKCS010000902.1 GCF_017255015.1 Bowmanella yangjiangensis
TATGGATCTGAAGCGCGGTATCGACAAAGCTGTTGCCGTTGCCGTTCAGGAGCTGAAAGCCCTGTCTGTACCTTGTGCCGACAGCAAAGCTATTGCTCAGGTAGGTACAATCTCTGCTAACTCTGACGAAGAAATCGGTAAGATCATTGCCGATGCCATGGACAAAGTAGGCAAAGAAGGTGTTATCACCGTAGAAGAAGGTCAGGCGCTGCAAAACGAGCTGGACGTGGTTGAAGGTATGCAATTCGACCGTGGCTATCTGTCTCCTTACTTCATCAACAAGGC
>NZ_JAFKCS010000903.1 GCF_017255015.1 Bowmanella yangjiangensis
CATGTGGCGCGGCGTGTCCTTCGGCTCCTTGCCCTCGTTGCCGTCATTGCTCCTGGTCACCTCGGGGTCGTTGTAGCTGTAGCTGGCGTTCAGGTGCAGGCGCTCGCTGAGGTCGGCGACCGCCTCCAGCTCCAGACCGCGTGACACCTGTTCGCCGGTCTGCACCGTGTTGAGCGGGTCGAGCGGGTCACGGGTCGACACGTTCTGCTGGGTCAGGTGATAGAGCGAGGCGGTGAACAGGGCGCTGCTGCCTGGCGGCTGGTATTTGAGGCCGATCTCGTACTG
>NZ_JAFKCS010000904.1 GCF_017255015.1 Bowmanella yangjiangensis
TCAGCCCGTAGCCCGGATGAAATCCGGGAAACCATGCCCACGCCCCCGGACTTCATCCGGGCTACCTGATCGTGGGAGGCGCTTCGGCGGCGATGCCCTGGTGCGTGAATCGCGGCTAAAGCCGCTCCTACAAGGGCAACCTGTGGCCCTGGCCAGATCGGCCGTAGCCCGGATGAAATCCGGGAAACCATACCCACGCTCCCGGACTTCATCCGGGCTACCACTGACCGTGGGAGGTGCTTCAGCGGCGACGCTCTGGTGCGCGGGTCGCGGCTGAAGCCCCT
>NZ_JAFKCS010000905.1 GCF_017255015.1 Bowmanella yangjiangensis
GTCGAGACGCATGGGAAGGCTCCGGTCCGAGAACATATGCAGCGCAGCAGCCGGTCACCATGACCGGCCAGTATTGCCGTTGTTGTATCGGCCGCGACGCCACAGAACATGAGGGCGGTTCGGGAGGTTTTGTTTGCCCGTTCGTGGCGGGCGACGGCAAGCGAGACCAGAACCTGCGCGGTGGCACGCGAGGGTGCGCTCGCCGAGCCGGCGTGAGCGTGCGCCTGTGCGGCGGGGAAGGCCGCGAGACGAAGATGCAGAATGCGCCGCAAGAGGGCTTGCGG
>NZ_JAFKCS010000906.1 GCF_017255015.1 Bowmanella yangjiangensis
GCCGGCCGCGCGCGGCGGTAGCGGGATTCCTCGAACGCGAGGATATCCACCACGGCGTCGGCCAGGTGACGGCCGTATAGCTGGTTGATCCACTCCAGCACCATGTTGAAGGCGCCGGTCGGGCTGGCGGCGGTGAGCCGGTCACGGTCGACGATGTAGCTTTCGCTGGTGACCTGGCTGTCCTTGGCGATTTCCGCCAGGGCGGCGCGGTGTTCCGGATGAATGGTGCAGCGGTAGCCGTCGAGCTGGCCGGCGCGGGCCAGGAACCAGGCGCCGTTCCACAG
>NZ_JAFKCS010000907.1 GCF_017255015.1 Bowmanella yangjiangensis
GTATTGAGCGCGTTTGACGAGCACAGCATCCTGACTTGAATCAATGGACCAGGTTCGTCAACGCACATCCCTGTTTCAGGCGTTGTCGAGCACGTGCGACGAGGCAGGACTGCAGCTCGGTCCGACGCTTTGCAGGCGTCAGCCTGATCAGACACTAGTCAGTTTTCTTGACAACGCAATGATGGCGAAATGAAAACTTTTCGCATGCGTGGGGAGAGGCAGGCGGGGTGGGTGACCCCGCCTAGTGCGTTTGCCGGGTAGGCGTACGCGGGCCCGGAGGCCT
>NZ_JAFKCS010000908.1 GCF_017255015.1 Bowmanella yangjiangensis
GGCTGCGGTCAGGTTCATCGCCGGCTTGCTGCTGTTCATCATCGTGCTCGGGCTCGGTTACAACTTTCACCTGAAAGACCTGCAGGCCATGCTGGAGCAGCATCAGGGCGAGGAAGTGACGCTCAAAGATCAGTTTTCCATCAAGGCCTTCCAGGCTGCGAATCTGGAGGCTTACAAAGAGCAGATGGAGGAGATGGAAGTGTCTTTCGGTGCGCTGCTGCGGCAACTACCGAGCGATACCGAAGTTCCCGGGCTTTTGGAGGATATTACGCGCACGGGGTTG
>NZ_JAFKCS010000909.1 GCF_017255015.1 Bowmanella yangjiangensis
GTGGCTTTGATCAGGTCGCGTTGGGTGGTGGTGAGCATGGGGAGGGTCTCCGCAAGGCAAATAAAGGCGCCGGGGTGGCTCGTCTGGCCATTGCCGACGTGCTAGCGTTAGCGCTCTATTCATTCCATTAAGCGTGCCATTTATTTTTTTGTTTAAAATCAATGGCTTATATGTTTTGCGGTATTTATGACAGCAACTCTTCTTGTGTTATAAAGACTTCTGGTAGTCGATATGACCACTAATCCCTTGCTCGAAACGCTGATCCCCCTGGTCGCCGACCTGT
>NZ_JAFKCS010000091.1 GCF_017255015.1 Bowmanella yangjiangensis
ATCATGCAGCCAGCGTTTACCGACACACATGACGGATCGCGATGGGGAAATGCGGTGGCGTACCTCGTCAGCTTCAAACTGTCCTTTCAGCCGCAGTCCTGGGTGGTTTGGTGGGTGAGGCGGCTCCTCCAGCGTTTCACAGAGGGGCTGACTCCACGGCGACTAAAGGTCTTCTGAGCAATGCGCTGAGCGTCCTCAGACGATATTCCGCCTTGAACCAGACGTTTCACATAGTCCGCTTCCGACAGCTCTGGCGCATTCTGTGGATGCATGTGGCTTCCTGTCCGGCTGATGACAGCCTTCAACCAGCGTGATGGGGAGCTACGGATGGCTCCCTTGGCCAAGGCGTTCAACAATTGGGTGGTGATCGCATGCTGCTGATCAGCCGGAGCGGAACTGATCAGCAGGGCGACCTGTTGACTCTCCAGAGCACTCAGCCGCGTCAGTTTTGCCGTGCGGCTTACTGATGATTCATATGGGGGTTCATATGGTGGTTCTAGGGGTGACATAGCTATGTCACCCTCCCCCTGACATAGCTGTGTCACCCCGGGGGTGACAGTGGTGTCACCCTCCCTGGCGATGTCATCAGCCGGGGGTGACAATTTGTCGGGGTAGGTCAACGCGAGTGTGTAGCCGTTAGAAACCTGCCGGCCGCTGGCATCGAATCGAGCGTCCTTCTTCAGCAGACCGGCAGCCAGTAGGGTTTTGATAGTGCGTTGGACGGTGCGCTCCGAAGTGCTGCACTTCGCTGCAATCGTCTTCATCTTCGGCCAGCAGTAGCCGTGATCATCTGCGTTATCAGCGAGCGCCATGAGAACTAGCTTCGGCACAGGCGGGAGCTGCTGCTCCCATGCCCAGTTCATGGCTTTGATGCTCATAGCGGTCAGGCTTCTTCGATGACGCGAGCGACTGCAGAGGTTTTGAAATAGATCCGCCGGCCGATTTTGACCTTGCACGGGCGTAGCTTCGCGGACAGCTCGTTGTCGCCGCTCAGGGAGATCCTCAGGCCGTTTTTGCTGCGATGTAGCACCTCTGCGAGCTGCTCGAGGGAAAGCAGTGGAGAGCCTCCGTAACGGTTCAGCAGGGTTTCTTCGACTGTCATCTTGCGACTCCTTGTATGGCTTGCGATACACTGCGCTCATTACGCGAAAAAGGCGTAAGAGTCCTTAAAAAATACTAAATGTCCATATTTTAGACATTTAGTCCTTTTTATGATCGAAGGCTTACGATGTCAAGCACGATTGAAGACCGCGTCATTCTGATTCTGAAGGAGCAGATGTCTCCGGCTGACCTTGAGAGCCTGAAGGGGCACGAAGGGCCATTCTCTGCGCTGCTCAGCCTGTGGAGTCAGCCGCCGTACGCTGGTCGCGGCTTTTGGGAAAAGCTCTCCCAGCTCACAGGCATTCCGTCCGCCCGGTGGCGTAGTGCGTTCTCGCGCAAGCAGAAGCCGACCTCAGCCATGATCGAGTCGATTGCCCACCTGTGGCCGAAGTACGCGTTCTGGCTGGTTACTGGCGTGACCGATGCGGCCAATGGTCATGTGGCGCCATTAACGGCGTTGACCTTCCCTGAGTTTCTTCATGCGGAGCAGCCTGGTGCGGATGCGTATTTCAGTAAGGCCATTGCCCTGGCAAAGCGACTGTATGAAGAGGGTGAGGTCGATCTGGAGAGCGATGAAGCGCGCCTTGCGGCAGTTGAGAGGACGCTTCCCTTGGCGCATTGGGTTGGAAGCGATCTAGTTGACGTGGCTTATCGACTGGCAACCAGCGATGAGTATCAGGAGCTTGTCAGAGCTTGGGAGGGCCGAGAAGAGTCTCGTGCTGAGCATCTTGGTCGGGTGCTAGGCACTGACCGGCCCTGGGAGCGGCAGTTGGAGGAGGGCAAGTCCCTCGGCCTCAAACTGACTCCGATCCCAGGACAAGACCCTCGCGTTACGCACCAGAGCAGCTGGGATCTTTTCTACAAGCCAGACAGCGAAGATGCCTGAGAGCTGGTGACCTAGGCTGGGTCAGTTAAAGCCCTTAGTAAGCGTGGTGAAAAAATCCAGGCTGCATGCCAGCAGATCAGTTGTCACCCTGTTGCCTGCTGCGCCTGGTCGTTTTCCTCTCCAGCTTATCCAGCTTGCTGACAAGGTCTTCAGCGCGCAGGTGCGTGTAGCGCTTAAGCATCTGCATCGACTTGTGGCCGCTGATGGCCGAGACCTCCTGATCAGAGAGGCCTCCCTCGACCAAGCGGCTGACCGCCTCATGACGTAGATCGTGGAAGCGCAAGTCGGGCATCCCGAGCTTCTTCTTCAGCAGCCCCCAGGTCTTGGTGAAGGCATAGGGGCGACGTTTCCCGTCCTTTCCCGGTTCACCGAAGAACACCAGATTGCAGTCTTTGGGGCGAACGGGGTTCGCCAGTGCGGCCCTGAATGTTTCGGTTGCCAGCTTGGTAAGGAGAACGGTGCGAGCACTGTCGTTCTTGGTGTCTGCGAGTCGCACCACGCGCTTTTTCAGGTCGACCTGATGGCAACGTAGGCCGGTTATCTCCGACGACCTCATGCCCGTTTCCAAGGCGACTCGGACGATCCAGCCCAGCATGGGGTTGCTGTGGTTGTTCACCGCAGCGAGCAGACGCTTTTCTTCGTTAGCGGACAGTCGGCGGTCGCGACCGTCTCCAGGGCTCGGCTTGCGGATATTCAACACCGGGTTGAAGGTAAGGCCCAGGCCCCATTCCTGAATAGCTACCGTGAAAAGGTGGCTGAGAAGGGCCAGTTCAAGCCGCACGGTATTGTTGCTGGTGGGAAGGCCGCGCTTGCTCAGGGTACCGAGCCTTGTGTCGCGATATTTGGCGATGACTTCAGCGGAGAGGGCGGCCATGGAGTACTTGCCCAGGTGCTGGATCAGCTGCTTGGCCTTGGTGGCTTCGGCTTTACGCGTAGTGGGCTTCTTGCTGGGCGTCACCTCGGACAGGTAGCGCTCTAGAGCTTTCTCCAGGGTCATGCGCTCGGAGCTGCTGCGCTGGATGTACACGCC
>NZ_JAFKCS010000910.1 GCF_017255015.1 Bowmanella yangjiangensis
CCGGTCAGGGCATCGCTGTTGCCCAGGCTCAGGGCCTTGTCCCGGGGCGCGGCGCTGCTCTGCGCCGGAATCCAGTCGTTGCCGGACAGGGTCTTGCCCTCCCCCTCCCCGGCCGACGGCACGATGCCTGCCAGCAGGCGGTCCGCCAGTTTGCCGGGCACGGCCAGACGACGGCGATTGAGCAGCGCCACGTCATCACGGAAGCCTTCGGCGCTGGCCACCTTGTCTGCCGTTTTGTCAGCCGTCGCGGCGGACGTCGCAGCCACCGGCTGCTCGACCTGG
>NZ_JAFKCS010000911.1 GCF_017255015.1 Bowmanella yangjiangensis
GACTTGGAACAGACATCGGTAACCGAACTTAAAGCTGGATACCGATGCATAGTCATGTCTGGAAGCTTGTAGCCCTTGAGCTACAAGACAGCTCAAGCTGAGACTTTTTGTAGCCCAAGGGCTACAAATGACCTCTGTTCGACGATGCTTCTTAAACGCTGAAGAAAGCTTGCAAGTCGCGCTTATCAAATCTACCCAACCCGGCATCAGAATTAGACTGTGAGCCGAATAGACGGCATTATCGGCTCACTGAATGAGCCGAATAGGCTCGCTAATCGGCT
>NZ_JAFKCS010000912.1 GCF_017255015.1 Bowmanella yangjiangensis
GAGGGAGACATGTCGCGCAGCCGGCTGGGTCAGGCGGCTGCCGAGCCGCAGGATGAGGCCTGCATCCGCCGCCTGGGCGCTGGCCATGTGGCCTTGGCCAAGGGTGAGAAGTGGCAGGGCAACGAAGGGCAAGGCCTGATCCACCGCTCGCCGCAGCCTCCGGCCGGCGAACGACGCCTGCTTCTGACGCTGGACTGGCTGGCCTGAGGCGAGCGCTCCATGCCAAGGACGCCGCTGGTCGGCCAGGTGCCGGAGACACCGGTGGGGCAAAAAAAAGCCGG
>NZ_JAFKCS010000913.1 GCF_017255015.1 Bowmanella yangjiangensis
GCCGGACGACGGCATTGTCGCCGGCACCCGTTGGGAAGACGTACCGGAGGACTGGCAGTGCCCGGAGTGCAAAGTCGGCAAGGAAGATTTCGAGATGCTCGACATCAGCCCGGTAGTCGCCGCTGCGGCAGCGCCGCTCAGCACGCCGTTGCCGGTGCCGCCGCAACCGCAACCGCAGCAAGCCGTGGCGGCTGACGTGCGTCAGCCCATCGTCATCATCGGCAGCGGTTATGCCGGTTATGGCCTGGCCCAGGCCCTGCGCCGCGCCGATGCCGAGGTG
>NZ_JAFKCS010000914.1 GCF_017255015.1 Bowmanella yangjiangensis
GTCGGGCATCTGCTGCTGCAGGGCCGCGTCGAGGCCGGCGATGGAATTGAAGTGCTCGGCCTGGTAGCCGAAGTTGTTCAGCGTCTGGCGCATGCTCTCGCCAATGGCCGCTTCACCCTCGAGGATGTAGATGGTGCGGCTGCCGTCCTCGTGGCGGGGGGGCTTGCGTCCGCTCTCGCTCGTCTCGCTGCTGGCGCTGGCGTTGATGGGCTGTTCGCCGAGCGCCTGCAGGGCGCTGATGAAGTCGTTGAGCCCCAGTTGCTGGCGCGACTGGCGTTCC
>NZ_JAFKCS010000915.1 GCF_017255015.1 Bowmanella yangjiangensis
GCAGTTCGAAGAGGGCGATGCGGTCGTCACTGACGAGCACGACGCCTGATGTTGAGTCATCTGCAATTCTGGCGTGAACGGGGCTGGGCGCCGATTTCGGCAGCCGATTATGCCGACGCGTGGGCGCGTTTCGGCGGCAGCGTGGCGACGCATCCCGAGGTGGTGGCACGGCTGGCCGGGCTGGCAGGTATTGCCGTGCGCTACCTGGGCTGGCAGGTCGATGGCCAGCTGCATGCGGCCATCGCCACCTGGGGGCGGCACCTGGCCCTGTCCAAGGAT
>NZ_JAFKCS010000916.1 GCF_017255015.1 Bowmanella yangjiangensis
ACCGTGCTCCTCACGGTACGCGACGATCGCCTGAGCCTTGGTCGCACCGATGCCAGCCAACTCACGCTGCAGCGTTGCCACATCAGCGGTATTCAGATTGACCAGACCGGTTTGCGCCACCTGAGTGGCAGCCGCTTTCGCAGGCTCGGTCTTTGGGGACTCTGCTGCAGTCACGGCCAGGGGAAGGGAAACGAGGACAGCCAAAAGCAGTGAAGAAAGACGGACTTTCAACATGGGAAACACTCCTTGTAAATGAAAAAGCGAAGCCTTCTTGGCTT
>NZ_JAFKCS010000917.1 GCF_017255015.1 Bowmanella yangjiangensis
TTTGCGTACCGCCGGAGGATCAAACCTGAGGTTTGATCTCCTCCTTCTCGGCGGCCGCTTCTTCTTCCGGTTGTGCCTGTTCTACCGCTTCGCTCGCAACCTGCTCGCTGGCAGCAGGGGCCGCTTCAGCGCTCGGCTCGACGGCAGGGGCTGCCTCTTCGCTTTCGCTTGCAGTGGCGCTCGGCTCTTCAACCGGGGCGCTTTCCACGACTACCGGCTCGTTCTGCTCGGTCGGTGCGGCGGCGGCAGCTTCGGCGGCTTCACGGGCCAGGCGCTCG
>NZ_JAFKCS010000918.1 GCF_017255015.1 Bowmanella yangjiangensis
GACATCTTCGACGGCACCGGGGTCGCCCTCTGCGTGCTCGACCTCTCCGGCCTGCGCAGCCTGCTGCTGCAGAACAAGCTGCGCGATGCCGCCGGCCTCCAGCGCTGGCTGAAAGCCGATGCCCAGCACCACACACTGCTGCTGGACCAGCTGCGCATCACCGAGGCCAATCAGGTGGCGCTCAACCTGCTCGGCGTCAAATCCATCGAGCAGGCCTGGCATCAGCTGATCGACAGCGGCCCGATCAGGCCGGACGACCTGCGCTACCGGCTGGCGGT
>NZ_JAFKCS010000919.1 GCF_017255015.1 Bowmanella yangjiangensis
GTTCACTGGCCAGGTTTCGGGTCGTATTGCTGAACCACATCGGCCGATCCTCCTTGGACGTTGACGAGGGTGCTGGGGAGTTGCCAAGCAATTCCCTGTCCAAGTCGCGAGGTCGTCGTTCGCGATGTCGCCGCGAACGGCCGACTCTCAGCCGCGCACACGGCTCTTGTCCGGGTCGAAGGCCACCGTGCCGTGGGCGACGCTGGCGCCGATGCGCTTCTGCTGGCCGTCGAGCTTGCCGATTTCCACGCGGGTGCCCGGTTCGCAGTAGTCGATCG
>NZ_JAFKCS010000092.1 GCF_017255015.1 Bowmanella yangjiangensis
AGGGCGAGCTTGGCCCCCTTGCCGGCGCTGATGCCGAGCTCTGGCGCAGCCTCCACCTTGGTACTGAAGTCGGGCTTATCCCAGAGCGTGACCATGCGCAGGTACTGGGCCTGGTAGTTGCTGTCGAACAGCATGATCTTGCGGATCAGCGACTCGTCGAACAGCATCTGCCGTACCCCCTCGGCCCAAAGGTCACGGCTGGCAGGGCTCTGCAGGCTCTTCACCCGATAGCCACGCTCGATTTCCAGCCAGACGAAGAACCCCTCCGGTTGGAAATAGCCTTCCTCGTTGAACCAACGTTTCTTGGGGCTCAGCTCGACTGCTCCCTGCTCCTTCAGGTAGAGGCTGAACTGCTCGTCTTTACTTGGCTGGTCGAGCGCCGCCAGCTTGGTGGTCTTGCTGGCCTTTTCCCAAACCTTGGCGGCGAAAGGTTTGAATGGTAGGTCGAAAAGGCTGATATGGGACATCTGGTCACCCAGCGAGGACAGCGAGAACTCTCGCAGCGGAATGTCGTCCTTGGCCAGGCTGTCCAGCGGCTTGATGGCGTAGTCTTCGGCCTCCCACACCAGAATGCGGTAGGGCTTCAGGCGGGCAAGGTTGTCCTCTGCCTGCTGGCGCAGGGTCATCATGCGGGCGTTCGCCGTTCTCGCTTCGGCCATCTCCTCGGCGAAAAGCGTATCCGGCGGCGCGGCATGGCCGGCGGTAGCGGTCTTGAAGCGGGTGAACTTATCCTTGATCCGTGCTCGCAGCTCGTTCAGTTTCTGGCGCGCCACGATGTACTTATCGAACTCCTCCATGCCCGCGGCAGGATCGCCGCTGCACAGCGCGAACTCGGGCACGGCGACACCCAGGTTGGCCAGCTCGACGATCTGGTCCAGATATGGCTTGAGTTCATAGTCGTTTAGCCGGTCGTATTGGGCGATATACATCTGCACATCGGGACAGGCGGAGTCGTTGCTGGTCTGGCAACTGGCGATCGCCTTGCGATAGCCGTTGAGTACCTGCCACAACGGCTTATAGGTGCCGGTCTCGCCTGCGCCTCGCCCGTCGTAGACGTCATGGTGCGTCTCCCGGCGGTTCGCCAGAGACCAATAGCGATCCAAGGCCTCCTTGACGGCGCGCTCGCGCGGGCTGTAGATGCGCCCCGCCTCGACATACAACCCTGTGCTTTCCGCAGCGGTGAGGCCCTTCTTGCGCAGCTCGGCCAGTTCGCGTTGTTTGCTGCGCTGCTCATCGCTCAATGCTCGCCACGCCCGCTCCCGACGTAGATATTCGTCATATTCCGGCGAGTAGGAGTCCTGCCGCTTGCCGCTGTGCATGTCATCCAGGGCCTGTTGCTTGGCGGCCTGGGCCTTTTGGTAGTTCTCGTCACTGAACTGCTCGCTGTCCTGCTCGATCTGGCGCTCCAGCGCGTCCACTTCGCTGACCAGCTGTTCGTAGCGCGCCTTGTCCGCGTCATTGAGAAACTCCTTCGGCTCGGCCGGAACAAACGGCTTGTACAGACCCCGTGCATCCAACTCGACCTGGCGAGTGGCCTTGTCTTCGATGCTGGCCACCGCACGCACCTTCTCCGCGCACTCCTGCAGGGCATCTGCCACGTTCGCCGGCAATAACCAGAACTTGTGCTGACCGGTCACATACACCAGGTCGGCGAACTCTTTCTGGCCGCAGTGGGGCTTATCGTCGTTGGGACAAAAAACGCTGGTATCCACCGGCACGGCGGGCTTATCGGCCGGAAGGACGATGGGCTCGCGGGTGGTGGCCAGCGCAGCAGCGGGGGGGGACGTTCCTGTCATGTCTTCGTTCCTTCGAGACGTTGTACTTTCTGATAGCTGGGCAGACTGCTGTTCAACACGGCCATGCTGTCTTCCTGTTGGGTCAGCGGCACACGGTCAAGCTGGGGCAGCAAGCGCTGCAGGTGCCGGCCATTCTGGATGCCATAGCTGGCCAGCAGACGCAGGTTGTCAATGACCAGGGGCAGAGACTCAGGGAGCAAAGTATGCTGCATGGCCTCGCGCTGCTCGCAGAGCCAGTAGAACCAACGCAGGTCTTCGTGTGTACCGAGTGCCTCGGAACTCACCGATAGGGGGAAGGCGGCGGTGGGTGTAGCGGTGGAATCGACTGAGTTCTCCCAGGTTAACCAAGTCGCCTCGTCACCGGGCTCGGCCGATGTCCACACCCGCCGCCAAGGGCCGAACAGCGCCGCACGCTGACTACCGGAAGCGGTCAGGGCCAGGGCACTCCAGAACAGTGGGTCATAGAAGCGGGCCAAGGCGTCGCCGGCACCTGCGCTGCGCATCTGCAGCAGGCCCTGGGCGTGTTTAAAGGCGGCCTCTTCGGTCGTCGCGATGCCCACTACGATACCGGCCCGTTTGCTGACACAGAGGTCTCTGGCCAGATCGGCTACGTCACTGCCGGCTTCAACCTTGATCCAGAGCGGACTGTATTCGGCCAGGCTCTCGAAGACCGTCCCCAGGAACAGTCTGCGAGCCTCGATCGCCCCGCCGATGCCATACAGCTGTCTGGCGGCATCGGGCTGAAGTACGGTGTCGATTATGAAGTACAGCGCCTCGTCGCCGGGCATCGCCTGCGGAAGCTCTACGCGCGGCAGGGCCATGAACTCCGTCAGCCGCGCAAACATGGGCAGTCCTCTCGGCTACAGACGCCGTTGGCCTGTTTGCCACAAACCGGCACCACCGGCGCTCTGCGCTGGCTTTGGCGAATGAAGAGATTGGGCAATGCGGCTTGCGGCAAGGCACCTGCCTTGTCCTGATCTGCTGCCCATGGGATTACCGGCGCGAGGATCTTGAGTCCAGAGCCTTTGCCAGGCGCCCCACCGGAGTTCATCTTGATCGTCGCGCCGCTGATGGTCACGCCGCTGGGGTCGAGTTTGACGAAGCTGCCGCCGCCGGCGGCGGTGAGTTCCATGCCGGCGTCGATCACCACCTT
>NZ_JAFKCS010000920.1 GCF_017255015.1 Bowmanella yangjiangensis
ACTTTTGTTTGTTACCAGCAAATAAAAGGAGTAAATAGCATGAGCCGATACGAATCCGCCTCACACGTATTCTATCGTTGTCAGTATCACATCGTGTGGACACCGAAGTATAGATACAAGATTTTGAAAGGTCAGGTGGGCAAAGAGCTTTACCGAAGTATCTATGTTTTTTGCAGCATGAAGAAGTGCGTGGTAGTTGAACTGAATGTTCAGATTGACCATGTCCACTTGGTGGTGAGAACGCCGCCGAGTTTA
>NZ_JAFKCS010000921.1 GCF_017255015.1 Bowmanella yangjiangensis
CCCCCCCCCCCCCCCCCCCCCCCCCCCCCCCCCCCCCCCCCCCCCCCCCCCCCCCCCCCCCCCCCCCCCCCCCCCCCCCCCCCCCCCCCCCCCCCCCCCCCCCCCCCCCCCCCCCCCCCCCCCCCCCGCCCCCCCCCCCCCCCCCCCCCCCCCCCCCCCCCCCCCCCCCCCCCCCCCCCCCCCCCCCCCCCCCCCCCCCCCCCCCCCCCCCCCCCCCCCCCCCCCCCCCCCCCCCCCCCCCCCCCCCCCCCCCCC
>NZ_JAFKCS010000922.1 GCF_017255015.1 Bowmanella yangjiangensis
TGGCCCCGAAGGGCCATGATTACGCCAGTTGTACGGACACGAACTCATCAGACGGGCAATCAGTTCATCTTTCGTCATGGACTCCTCCACAGAGAAACAATGGCCCCGAAGGGCCATGATTACGCCAGTTGTACGGACACGAACTCATCAGACGGGCAATCAGTTCATCTTTCGTCATGGACTCCTCCACAGAGAAACAATGGCCCCGAAGGGCCATGATTACGCCA
>NZ_JAFKCS010000093.1 GCF_017255015.1 Bowmanella yangjiangensis
TACTTGCCGGAGCGGCGCCTGCTCGACGGTCAGTGGCACATGCCGGCTATCGAGCGCCTGTGAGGACCGACACGCCGGTAGCGTCGCATCGCATGGGCACGATGGCCTCGTTACTGCGCCATGGAACCCCATTTCTGTTGCGCGACGTAGGCCAGCAGGTAGTCGAAAAAAGCCTGGGCGGCGGGTGAGATCACACGATCCTTGCGCACCAGCAGGTGGAACTTGCGGCGTACCGTGGGCTCGCTCAGGGTCCGGGTCTGCAGCTGGTAGAGGCTGAGCAGGGAGCGTGCATAGGGCAGGCATACCGTTACACCCAGGCCGGCGCTGGCCATGCTCAGCGCCGTGGTCATGAAGGAGACTTCCTTCGTCGGCGCGTAGTTGAGCTGGTCCGACGCCGCGTGCAGTTCCCGGCGGAGGATCTGCGTGTACTCGCCTTCCAGAGAGATGAGCGGGTGGCCCAGAAACTCCGCCCAGGTCAGGTGCTCATGCCGGGTCAGCGGATGCTGTTGTGGCAGCACCGCGACGAAGGGCATGTCGAACAGCAGGTGCGCCGCGATGTCCCGGTTTTCCGTGCGCTCCGGGCCGATCCCAAAATCCACTTCACCACCCTGTACCCTCGGCAGCACGTCCTCGACCAGGCTGTCGGACAGGCGCACGTCGACCCCTGGGTACAGCTGCGAGAACGAGCTGACCACATCGGTGAGCAGCGTGCAGGCCATCAGTTGAGGCGCCGCGACGCGCACGGTACCCGACTTGAGTTCCTTGATATCCGTGATGGCCCGAAGTGCTTCGTCGAGGTCCTGAAGGATGCGTGCGGTCAGCGGCAGGAACTCTTTGCCGACGCTGGACAGCTCTACCTTGCGCGTCGTGCGGTTGACGATCTGCACCCCCAGCGCCTGCTCGAGCTCCTTGATCAGGCCACTGAGCGTGGGTTGGGTGATGTGCAGGGCCGTGGCGGCTTCGGTGAAGCTCCCGAGCTTGGCCAGCGTGACGAAGGCGCGCAACTGGCGCAAGGTGACATTCATCGCTTGTCCCGATAAGTGGATCGAAAAATACAATTTGTCCGATAAGTGCATCGATTATCCAATGTACACGTATCTCGGTTAAGCGGAGACAAGTCATGTTCAATGATCCAACGCCGGGCAATGCAGGGCGCACCTGCCCTGAACGCCGTGACACTGGCGGTCCATCGCCGTTCCTCGAGCAAGCGTCATCTGCACAAGGACCTCGCGTATGAGCGCCGTGCAGACCATCGATATTCCTTCGGTCATCGACAGCAACAGGCTCAGCCGCAGCCAGCTCTTGATCCTGATCATGGTGGGGCTCACCGTGGTCATGGATGGCTTCGACGTGCAGTCGATGGGCTACGTGGCCCCGGCCATCATTGCCGACTGGGGCGTGAGCAAGGCCGAGCTGGGGCCGGTGTTCGGCGCAGGGCTCTTCGGCATGCTGGTGGGTTCGCTCACGCTGAGCGTGCTGGCCGACAAGATCGGCCGCCGCCCCGTACTCATCTGGGCCACGGTGTTCTTCTCGCTGTGCATGCTGGTGACGGCTCACGTGACGAGCATTGGCCAGTTGCAGGTGATCCGCTTCGTCACCGGCCTTGGCCTCGGCGCCATCATGCCGAACGCACTGGCGCTGGTGGGCGAATTCAGCCCCCGGAACAAGCGCGTCACCCTGATGATGCTGGTGTCCTGCGGTTACACCATCGGCGCTGTGCTGGGAGGCCTGGTGTCGGCGTGGATGATTCCCCTTTGGGGTTGGCAGTCGGTGTTTTATCTCGGCGGCATCTTCCCGCTGCTGATCGCGGCGCTGATGTACGTGTTCGTGCCCGAGTCCATGCAGTTTCTGGTGGTCAAGGGCCGACGCCTGGATGAAGTGGGCAGGACGCTGCGCAGGATCGACCCCTCGCTGAAAGTGGATGGCAGTACCCGCTATGCCCTGGCGGAGACCGCGCAGGGTAGCGCCCCGGTCGTGGAGCTGTTTCGCGAGGGACGCGGCGTGGCGACTGTCCTGCTGTGGGTGGTGAACTTCATGAACCTGCTGAACCTGTACTTCCTCTCGAGCTGGTTGCCGACCATCGCCACCAGTGCCGGCCTGTCCACCTCGACGGCCGTCATGGTGGGCACCACGCTGCAGGTCGGGGGTGTGCTCGGCACCTTGCTGATGGGGCCGGTGATCGACCGCATCGGCTTTTTCAAGGTACTGGTGCCGTGCTTCGCCCTTGCCGCACTCAGCATCGCGCTCATCGGGCAGCCGGGCATCGGCTTGCCCCTGCTGTTCCTCGTGGTGACGGTGACCGGTTTCTGCATCATCGGCGGCCAGCCGGCGGTCAACGCCCTGGCCGCGACCTACTACCCGACCGCGCTGCGTTCCACCGGCCTGGGCTGGAGCCTGGGCATCGGGCGCTGGGGCTCCATCGCCGGTCCCGTGCTCGGCGGCCTGCTGATCCAGTTCGAGTGGAGCAACAGCGAGATTTTCCTGGCGATGGCCGTCCCCACGGTGATCGCCGCGCTGATGCTGTTCCTGTTCGCCCATACGGGAGGTACGGCGTCTGCACCTGCAGCACGGGTCGACGGCGACATCGTGCACTGATGGCCGGAGCCTGCCTCTGCTCCACGTTCCTGACGGCCGCCTGGCGGGGCAGGTCGTCATCTCGCATTGAAGGAGTGAAATCATGACCGTCAAACCTGATTCCGTAACCCGTGACGACCTGTGCTACCTGCACGGCTTCGGCAACGAGTTCAGCAGCGAGGCGCTGGCAGGTGCACTGCCAAGCGAACAGAACTCGCCGCAGCAGTGCCCCTATGGGCTGTACGCCGAGCAGTTCTCGGGGACGGCATTCACGGCGCAGCGCCATCTCAACAGGCG
>NZ_JAFKCS010000094.1 GCF_017255015.1 Bowmanella yangjiangensis
GCTTCGCCTCGCTGATCGTCGGCCAGGCACGTGATCAGGGGCTGCTGCCGAAGACATTCCCTTACGCCGACGCCCAGAAGCTCTTTACCAAGGCCGCGCAGAAATACAACTGGAAGGATCAGCGCCTGCCACTGAGCGAGAGCGCCTTCCGCGCCACCCTGTCGCCACGCTCCATGGTCGAGACCCGCAAGGGCACCGGAGGTCCGCAACCTGCCGAGGTCAAGCGCATGCTGGCCGAAGCGGGCAAACGCCTGCGCGCGGATGAAAGCTGGATGAGCGAACGTCGGCAGCAGTTGAGCAAGGCGGACGTGGCGCTGGACAAGGCATTCGCCAAGCTCTTGCCTGCTTCCCGCTGATGTCGAATGGCGAGGACGGTTCCTGCCCTCGCCATTCACTTTCCTCAGGAGCGTGAAAGATGGAACACCCACGCCGCTATGCGTTGCTGCTCTGTTCGGTCGTCCTGGCCAGCATGGTATTCAGCGACGCAGCAGCACGTCGTTCCGACTCCAGCGCTCCGCTCGATGCAGGGGCCCAGCTCGTGCGGCTCGACGATGCCGCCGGCAGTTTCGCCCTTGTGCTGGCAGCCAACGCCGACCTGTACAACCTGCCGCGAGACATTCGACGTGTTGTCGTGCTTGTCGAGGACGACTCGAACTCCAGCGAGCCGCGACTGGACAGGCAAGCCGACACGTTGATCCTCGTACCGCAGTTCAGTGTCGCCGATGGTCGAGAGCTGCCCGCAGACCTGCCCGTCTGGCACAGCAAGCAGGCCTGGGTAGAGGGTGAGGTGTCGAGCGAAGGGCGTGTCGGATTATCGGCATTCACGGTGCTCGACGCGTTGGTGAGCTACCTGGGGCGCGCCAGCCATTTTCCGCAGTTGCAGGAAGTGGTGTTCGTCGGTCGTGGCACGACGGCCGACCTGGTAGAGCGGCATCGTTCGCGTCCGCAGGTGGCCACTTCTTTTCGCATTCGGCATGCAGGCGCACGGCAGGCCAGGCTCTGACTTCAGCCCAGCACTTCGCGCAGCTTCTGTTTGTCCACCTTTGCGTGCCAATGGGCGATGACCACGCAGGCTACGCAATTGCCCAGCACGTTGGTCACCGAGCGACATTTCATCAGGCGTTCCACGCCGATCAGGATGCCGATGCTCTCCAGCGGCAGGATGTTCAGCACGCTGAGTGTGGCGGTGAGCGTGACGAAGGCCGAGCCGGCGACGCTGGTTGCACCGAGAGAGGTAAGCAGGCTGACCAGCAGGATGCTACCCAGTTGCAGGCTATCGAGTTCGACGTGAGTCAGTTGTGCGAGAAACACGATGGCCACGGCCAGATAGAGATTCGAGCCATTAAGGTTGAAGCTATAGCCGGCAGTCAGGGTCAGGCGCACGGTCTGACTGTCGCAACCGGCGGCCTCCAGTTTGTCTATCAGGCGCGGCAGGGCGGCGACCGACGAGCCGGTAGCGGCTACCAGCAGCAGTTCCTCCTTGACGTACCCGATCAGGCGCCACAGTCGGCAGCCCGCCAGGCGCAGGGCAATGGCCGGCACCAGCAGCAGGTAAGCCAGGCAGGCCACATAGGCCGTCACGACGAACTTGGCCAACGGCAGCGCAGCTTCCAGTCCGTATTGGCCGATGATGAAGGCGATGGCACCGAAGGCCGCCAGCGGAGCGAAGCTGACGATCACCTGCATGGCGCGAAACACCCGCTTCACGGCCTGGTCCAGATGCAGCGTCAGGCGTTGCCCCAGCGTGCCACTGCGGCCGAGCAGCAGGCCGCAGATGACCGCGACCAGCAATACCTTGAGGATGAAGCTCTGCTCCAGCGAGTCGAGCAACAGTCCCGGGAGCTGGGAGAAGAACGGGCCGCTCGTCGTTTCCACCGTGGCCCAGTCGCTGTCCATATGATGCGGGGCGCTGCCAGGGTGCAGGAGCAGGGCAACGAGCAAGCCGATCAGCAGCGACAGCAACGACATCAATTGCCAGTAGCCGACGGCCTTGAGGCCCAGCCGTGCGGTGGAGCGGTAGTCGCTGAGGGCCGCCACGCTGGAACAGACGAGGACGAACATCACCACGGGAGCGCACAGGCCGATGGCGGAGATGAACAGGTCGCTGAGCGGCTTCATTTCCACCGCCAGAGCAGGCCAGCGGACACCCAGCAGGGCACCGAGCACCAGCGCCAGCAACAGCAGGGCAATGCCTGTTCGAGAATGCCTGAAGATCATCGGAGCCTGTTTTATTCTTGTTCGTCGTTGCAGCGTCGAGGCCGCACTTGAGCGGTCATCCTACCCCATCGGCACACGGATTCGGTATCGTGTGCCGGCCTGATCAACCTCCTAAGGGCCTGCATGGAACTTCGTCATCTGCGCTACTTCGTCATGGTCGCCGAAGAGAAGCACTTCACCCGCGCGGCGGCCCGTCTGAACATGCAGCAGCCGCCTCTTAGCCAACAGATCAGGGCGCTGGAGCAGGAACTGGGCTTCGATCTGTTCATCCGCCATGCCAAGGGTGTCGACCTGACCGTCGGTGGCGAGGTGTTCTTGCGCGAGGCGCACGATATTCTCCAGCGCGTGTCGCAGGGCGCGCTCAAGGCGTCGCGTACCGCCAAGGGCATCGAGGGGCATCTGAGTGTCGGCTTCACCAGTTCGGCGGCCTCGCATCCGCTGATTCCACGGATCATCCGGCGCTATCGGGACCTGTATCCAGGGGTTGATATCGGCCTCAACGAGGGCAATGCGCAGGAACTGACCGATGACGTCAGTGGTGGTGACGTGGATGTCGGCATCCTGCGCGCACCAGTGGGCAACCCCCAGGGCATTGCCTACCACCGCCTGCTCAACGAGGAGCTGGTGCTCGTCCTGCCG
>NZ_JAFKCS010000095.1 GCF_017255015.1 Bowmanella yangjiangensis
CAAACAAGTTCACTACTTATATAATTGAGTAGGCTATTGCTGGATAGATGCCTAGTCTGGGAAAAGGGGACATGGGAAAAGGGGACAGATTTATTTTTAGGCTGACGGTGCTGTGTCATAAATAAATCTGTCCCCTTTTTCCAATAGTGTTTTTTGCCAAGCAGCGCCAAGGTAGATAGTGACTTGTTGGACCTTTTTGTTCGGCTTAGAAGTTTTTTTGAATTAAATGGGCTCTATGCCGAAGGCAAGCCATGGAAAGGTTGTGTTGTCGAACTCTGCCTGCGCAGCATGAAGATAAAAATCGACTTTAAGTACGAATGATCAAGTGTGCAGTTACAGTACCGCCCAACACCGGCCCCGCGCTGGTGTTGTTTCATCTGCGGTCAGCGGCAGGCAGTAGACGCCCGTCCACAATCCTGCCCCTGAACTCCTCCTCGAAAAAGGGGACAGATTTATTTTTCACCTGATCGACTAAGCTGCAGGTCTCAATGGAAGGAGATCGTTCTGCCAAGGGTGGGGCGAATTGTATTGCCGGACTACCCACATGATGTGGTGCAGCGAGGGCATAACCGGCAGGTGGTATTTGCTGCTGAACAAGACTATCAGCGTTACATCTCTGATCTGAAGGGGAAAGGGGATAGGTTTATTTTTAGGCTGACGGTGCTGCGTCATAAATAAATCTGTCACCTTTTTCTTGAGCTTTTATTCGAACCAATGGTTTTGGCGAAATTGTTAGTGCTAGGACAAGAATTCCATGAGTGCGGCAGATATTGAGTTGTGGATTTATGCTCGACCAGATGATGCTCTTACTATAGATCAGCGCCATATGGATGTCATGGATAGGATGTCTAAGATTGGCGCCCCTTTAGGCTTTGCAGGCATTGATCTTCCTACTGCGCCGAGCTGCGGCGATGGGTTAGTTGCTACATATACAGCTAGGCTTCCCGTCAGAGGTCTCCGGCTTGTTGGAGACTACGCGTATCGTGGTGAGCGATATATATATGAAGATCGGGCTTCCTATGACGAGCATTTGCGCTTTGGGTTTAAAGTTTCAAATAAGGCTATTGATTATGTTCAGGTTTTGAATGAGTGCCTTCCGAAGGTGATTGAAGCGTTTAAAGGATACAAGGCTCTGGTTGCTTATGATTTGTACGGGCTGTATTACCAGGGAGGGTTAAATGACGACAATCCTGTTTACAATCGGCTGCGTGAAGATCCAGCTATGGATGTTGATGGGCGCAACAATATTTACACTCTATATCCGGCGCAGTTTTGGGATGCGGAGCTTTGTCAGCGTGCCCTGGGTTATGGTCCTGATGAAGTCGTTTCACGACTGCAAGGTAAGGTTAATGTGGCGGCACGACTGGTGGATGGGGTCTATTTGGTTCTCAACGATGACCCGGGTCTGACCTATGAGGCCTTTGTGGAAATGAACGAGCGTATCAAGCCTGTTTTGGGGCTGGTTTAGTTGAAGGGCAGTAACCGCCCGTCCACGATCCTGCCCCTGAACGCCTCCAGAATGGCCTCGATGCCGAGCCTGCCCTCGGCAAAGGCCCCCAGCCGGCGGATCACCTCGGCATCGGGCTCCGGATCGGAAAAGGGGACAGATTTATTTTTAGGCTGACGGTGCTGCGTCATAAATAAATCTGTCCCCTTTTTACTTGCATCCGGGGGATGTGAGCCTGGCCGAAAATGTTGGTGATTTCGTAGTATCCGTTGCTGCTGATCTTGTGTTGCAGCGTGTTGGCGGTAAAGTTGTTGATCGTATTGCGAGTGCCGTTGACGGGAAGCTGCATGTGCCCAAAACGGACTCTGGTGTTGTCGAAGGCGGTCCAAAAGAAATTGTCAAAGTAAATCCGCCGTTAGCGTTGCCGACGGGGAAACAGGGCTCTGTTATTAGAGGATCTTTAACTGATCACGAATTCAAGCAGGCGTCTGAGATAGTCTCCTTTAAGGGGGGATTTAAGGGGGTGGACTCATCTAAGTTTGCTGGTATTGATGGTTGGTTGGATGGCGTACCTGTTCAACTTAAAGTCGTAGAGGGTGCGAGTATAAACGCAGTAAGAAGAAATATAGTTAGCGGGGCTAAGGATATGGCGAAAGCTGGGTATAGAGGGGATATATATATAGATGCCTCCAGAACAGGCGTTTCCATGAATAAGATGCTGGATCATTTTAAACCTGGGTCTCCTGTCTCCAATGTTGTCGGTGAAGGGGTTGTGAGTAATATTTATATAAAAACGCAAGATGGCTGGATGAATATTTCTGCCGGGCGGGTTGCTCAGCATAAAGGGTGGCAGTAATGTCAACTGGTCTGTTTGTTCCTGTTAGAGAAATCCCTACTTTCAGTGAGCTGCTGGAGGGTATGCTCTCACTTCTTTCTAAGTTCTTTGAGAGGGTAGAGAGAATAACTATTGGTGTTAACCTTGCTGGCGGACTTGATTTGAGCAAGGGGCTGATTCTTGTACAGGATCATGAGCAAGATTTATTCTGTTGGATAAGCTTTTCAGAGGTGCCCGAGGAGTTGAGGGAGGACTCAGAGCATGATTTGCCTATTGTGGCTCAGATACTTACTAGATCGGAGAAAAGTGTTTTCCTCTCTGTGGTTGTTGCCTATGCCATAGGTATGACTTTAGGTGGCCGAGTTGTGTACGATGATGGTCACATATACTTCGACGCCAAGAAGGACTTTTACTCTATCTTAGAGGTGGAGGAGTATATTTTGGCTAGAGTTTGAATGGTCCAAAAGAGGTAGCAAGTCCAGATGCGACGGGCGGGAATAAAGTTGATCCAGAGACCGACCTAGCCCCTTTTCCGCAAGCTGTCTAAACGTGGCGGAGCAATTTAAGGCG
>NZ_JAFKCS010000096.1 GCF_017255015.1 Bowmanella yangjiangensis
CCTTGAATGGGCGGGCGACCTGATGGTCGCCCTTTTTTTCGGGCTCAGGAAGAGGCGCCAGACGCAGCCAGGGCGGAGTTCGCTGGATGGCCTGGTGCCGGGGCATCCGGCTGCGAGCCTTTCAGGCGCCGTGCTGATCGGTCTCTATCAGACTGGAGATGGCCGTAGGGATGCGCTGAGCCAGTTCGTCCATGAGCATCCGTACGGCTGGTGGACGATAGCGTCTGTTTGGGCTGACCAGGTAGACATCGAATTCAGGAATCTCCCATTCCGGCAGGACACGCACGAGTTCGCCAGTCGCCAGGTACTGGGCGCATTGAATTTCACCCAGATGGGCGATCCCCAGTCCGGCCCGTACTGGTGCGAGCAACTGGTCCGAGGGCGAGAGGGTGAGTCGCCTGGGTGTGGTGAGTGTCCGTGTCCTGCCGTTGCAGCGCAGCTCGAGCTCTGCAGCGTTGCGTGACTGGACGAGAAAGTCGTAGTGCTCCATCTCGTCCGGATGCGCCGGTAAGCCCCGCGCCTGTGCATAGCCGGCGCTGGCACAGAGGATGCGGCGCACAGTCGCCACCTTGCGCGCGAAGAGATCCGAGTCGGTCATCGCGCCGATCCGTACTGCAATGTCGATGGCATTGGCGACGACGTCGGCCCGCTGATCCGTGATCTCCATCTCGACATCGACCCGTGGGTAACGGCACATGAACTCCAGCACGATTGGCAGGACGACGAGCTTGCCGAAGGCGCCCGAGGCGGAGAGCCGGACCAGGCCGCGCGGTTCCGCCTCACGGCCGATGAGCTCGGTGGAAAGCATTTCCATCCGGCGGACCAGTGGCCAGGCCTCTTCCAGGAGTTGCTGTCCAGCGTCGGTCAGGCTGAAGGCCGCCGAGTTGCGTTGGACGAGTGCCAGCCCTGTCATCTCCTCGAGCCGCGCCAGTCGGCGCGAGAGCGTCGACTTGGCGACATCGTACTGACGCGAGGCGCGCGACAGGCTGCCAGCGTCCGCGATCAGGGCAAACCAATAGAGATCATCGAGCGAGTAAGGCAGGGTGTTCATTTTTCGGGACGCCCGCATCCATTTTTCGTGTCTATGAGGGCGAATAGTGGACGGCTACATTGCCTCCTGTCCAGGGTGCCTGGAACCGCCCAGCCAAGCAGGAGTCAGCAATCATGAGTGATATCACATCCATTCACTTCCTCACCTTTCCGAACGTCAGCGAGCAGGATCTGCTGGTGCCCTGGGAGTTGTTCCAGGCACTGGCCTGGGGCTTCGCACATGAAGGTCGGCACCTGGACGTGTCGATTGGCGGCTTCGAGCCGGGCCCGGTAGCGACGCACATGGGCACGGAAATCAAAACCAATCGAGTGCTCGAGGCCGACGACCGCTTCGATGTGCTCTATGTGCCTGGAGGCCTGGGCGGTGGTGCCGCTTCCAGCAACCCCGAGATTCTGGAGCTGGTTCGCAAGCACCACGCCGAGGGCCGCTGGGTGGCATCCAACTGCTCCGGCGTGGGTGTTCTGTTCCGTTCCGGCATTCTCGACGGCAAGACGATCACCTGTTCTGTCGCCCTGGCACGCCGCCTGCCGACGCTTGGCGCTGACGTGCTTTCCCCCCGCCTTGCCTGGCACGTGGACGCAGAGAACAGGATCTTCACATCTGCTGGCGGCGGCACGGCTCATATGAGCACCGTCGCCCTGGTGGCGCAATTCTTCGGCAGCGATAGCGCCAGGGGGCTTGCCGCGAACTGGGATTCGCTCGGGTTGCTCGGTGGTGCACTGCTTCAGGCAGACGGCCCGATCATGGATACGCCTGTCGAACTGGCCGCTGCCGCTCAGGACAGCTTCGAGATGGTCTTCTTGCCCGATTGACCGTCCCGCTCACCGCTGGCCACCCGTGCATTCACTTGAGAACCCTTGAGAGCGACCGCGAGCCATCATGAAAACCCTATCGTGCGACGACAAATCCGGAATCTGCTACCCGTCCGCCCTGGACGACGCTGCGGCGACCGACGAGGTATCCCTGACCGACACGCAGATCATCTATATCGGTGATCCCATGTGTTCCTGGTGCTGGGGTATCGAACCGGCACTGCGAGAGCTGCAGGACCATTGCGAGCAACGGGGATTGTCTTTCTCCATTGTCCTCGGCGGGCTCCGGCCGGGCGGGGGAAATCCATGGAATGCGGAGTTCAAGGCGTTTCTGCGCCATCACTGGGAGGAGATCGGCGAGGCGACCGGGCAGCCCTTTTCCTTTGACATCCTCGAGCGCGCACACTTTTCCTATGATACTGAACCCGCCTGCCGTGCTGTCGTGACGGCCAGGCACATGCTGGCGGGGGCCTCTTCGCGCAAGCTGTACGCCATATTCTCGGCAATTCAGCGCAAGTTCTATGTCGCCAACGCTGATCCGACCCAGCTGGGCTTCTATGAAAGCATCATCGAGGGCGCGGGGCTGGACTTCGCGCGCTTCAGCGAATTGTATGAGGGTGACAGCGCTCGCCAATGGACGCGTGGCGATTTCGAGCTGAGCCACCGTTTGCAGGTGCGGGCGTTTCCGACGCTGCTGGCCAGAACCGATAGCGGTGTTGTTCAACTGGCAACCGGTTTCGCCCGCGCAGCACCCCTGATCGGCAAGGTCGAGGCCGTGTTCCGCAGCTAGCACGGCGGTGAGCGGGCCGCGATGCGAACCAGGGCGCTAGCTCGCACACCTGGGCATGAACAGGCTTGCGGCTCGCTGTCAGTTCAGGCTAACGCGTCCGTGCCAGTGGAGTAGCGCCCGCCAGTCTCTCGATCAGC
>NZ_JAFKCS010000097.1 GCF_017255015.1 Bowmanella yangjiangensis
TTTCAAGTTTCATGCTGTTCTCCTCTATGGGGAAATTCAGCTTACGAGTGAATGCCGTTAGCTGGAAATTAAATTACTATTCGCATATCAGTTGAAAAACAAATATCAAGGACTCGCCATGCTCGACCTCGAATTGCTCAAGACCTTCGTGTGCGTGGTTGATGAGGGCAGCTTCACGCGAGCCGCCGAACGCGTGCACCGCACCCAATCGACTGTGAGTCAGCAGGTACGAAAACTGGAAAAAATGGTCGGTCACACATTGTTGCTTCGCGACCGGACGGGGCAGAACATCAGCGTCAACGAACACGGAGAAATGCTGATTCAGTACGCCCGGCGCATGCTGGCCATGTCCTCGGAGGCGCTAGAGGCCCTTGCCAACGATGTCGACCCGGAAACTCTGCGCATTGGCGTGCCGGAAGACTTCGACTCACGACGCATGACGAGTATCCTCGCCGGCTTCAAGCGGGTCCGCCCCAAAGCGCGGCTGGAAACCATCAGTGGCATGAGTACAGATCTGAAGCAGAACCTTGCGACTGGTGTCATTGACATCGCATTGGTCAAACGTGAGCCAAACAGCGGACCTAGTTGGGCGACATGGCCGGAGCCGCTGGTGTGGGTTAGGGGGGTAGAGAGCAACTTCCACAACGGTGTACTGCCATTGGCGTTATTCCCACAGGGCTGCATCTATCGGCAACGGGCGATCCGCTTGTTAGATGTGGCACAGCGGCCATGGAGGGTTGCGTTTGGCAGCCATAGTCTGACCAGCATACAAGCAGCGGTGGCATCCGGTCTGGGGGTCTCGGTGCTACCCGCTTCGGCAGTGTTGCCAGAACATACCGTGTGTACGGATCTTCCTGAGTTGGCGCCGGCCGAGTTGGCGCTGATCAGTCGCGAAGGTGCTCTGACTGGATTGCAGCGAGGACTGGTAGAGTTTCTACGACAAGAACTGGGCGAGTCATCCAATTAATCAACTCCTGCGTTGGTAAATGCCTGGACAGAGCCAACTCAGCGGCTCTACCAGGTATTGGCGTGTGCCCCTCCCGGAACTAGCCCAGCTCCAATACCGCAAGTAGCCCAGGCTGATCTGACGCTTGGGAGACTAGTTGTAGCGGTCTACTGATCGCGGCCCGAGAATACTCGCCATAGAGAGGCATCTGCTGATCCAGATGCACCGGCCGTTATTGACAGCCGACCGGGCAGCGGTAGACTCGCCGGCATGAAGGCCCTCCTCCGGTTCTACTTCCTGCTGCTGGTCAGTCTGACGCTTCCCATCAACGGGATGGCGAGCCTGCTGATGCCCGCGCAGGCGTGTGCCGTACATGCCTCGCAGTACATGCCGTCGCCCGCCATGCCTGGCATGGATCAGCAGATGAGCGCCCTCGACCCCTGTTGCGAAACGATGGCGCAAACCGGCCACAAGCAACCGTGCAAGACCGGCATGGACTGCAAAGCCGGTAGCCTGCTGCAGGTTGGCAGTGGCAAGAGCGCGTTGCTGCTGATCGACCAGCCGGGGCCCTTCCCCTCGAGCTTCACCCCTCTGCCTGGCGCTAGCGAGCCTCTCTGGCACCCACCCCGTAGCTGATTCCTGTCGCCTGAACGCCGGCTGCCGCTGAGCGGCCGGCTCCTGCGTGCGCCTTGCGCACGGATCAAAGACATGGAATCACCACATGCCCGTATTTCGTTTACGGCGCCGTCATCTGACGGTGGCCGTGTTCGCCGGCAGCCTGGCGCTGCCCGGCCTGGCGGCAGCCTTGAGCCTGGATGAGGCCCTGCGCCTCGCCGAAGACCAGGCCCCGTCACTGGCCGCAGAGGCGGCCAACCTGGAGGCCGCGCGCCAGTCCGCCATCCCGGCAGGCGCGCTGCCCGACCCCAGGCTCAGCCTGGGACTGCGCAACGTACCGATCGAGAGCGACGCCGCCTGGCGCTTCGACCAGGAGCCGATGACTATGCAGGCCATCGGATTCACCCAGGAGGTACCCAATCGAGCCAAGCGCCGGGCGCGGATCGAGGCAGCCAGAGCGGGCGTCGACTTCGCCGAGCAGCGCCAGCAGATCGCGCGCCTGGAGGTACGCCGCCAGGTCGCCGAGGCCTGGATCGCCGCCCGCTCGGTGGGCGAGAAGCTCTCGCTGTTCAAACAACTCTATGACGAGAACCGCCTGCTCGAACGCGCCGTTCGCGCCCGCATCGCCGGCGGCGGCGGTAACTCGGCGGACGCCGTGGTGCCACGCCAGGAAGCCGCCCTGCTCGCGGAGAAGGAAGACGAGCTGCGGCGCACCCAAGCCGTCGCCCGCGCCGCCCTGCGCCGCTGGATAGGCGCGGCCGCCGAGCAACCCCTGAGCGGTGCCTGGCCAGACTGGCCAACAGATGCGGTCTGGTACCGCAGCCATTTGCAGCACCATCCGCAGCTGCAAGCGTACGAACCACTGACCCGCCAGGCCGAGGCACGCTTGAACGAGGCGATCGCCGACAAGCGGCCGGACTGGGGCTGGGGGGTGGAGTACGGCCGTCGTGAAGCCTTCGGCGACATGCTCAGCCTCAACCTCAGCATCGACCTGCCGCTGTTCGCCGGTACCCGGCAGAACCCGCGCATCGCCGCTGAAGAGGCGCGACTGGCGCAGGTGAGCGCCGAACGCGAGGACGCCCTGCGCAGGCACACCGAGGCACTGAGCGCGGACCTGGCCGAACTGCAGCGCCTGCAAAGCACGCTCGCCCGCCTCGAACAGACACTCCTGCCGCTGGCGGCAGACAAGGTGCGGCTGACGCTTGCGGACTACCGCGGTGGTCGT
>NZ_JAFKCS010000098.1 GCF_017255015.1 Bowmanella yangjiangensis
TTGTTGTAGGAGAAGTACCCTACCACCAGCGCGCTGGTCAGGTAGATGGCCCAGGGATGAAAGCCCCAATGGTACAGCGTCGCGCCCATCGCCGCGTGGGCGGCCTCCGGGGTGCTGGCGGTCACGTCCAGCGGTGTTTTCCACCAGGCGGTGTATTGCGCCACTGGCTCGGCGACGCCCCAGTACAGCAGGCCGACGCCCATGCCAGCGGCAAACATCATGGAGAACCAAGACAAGGTGCTGAATTCGGCTTTGGCGTCGCGCCCACCGAGACGCACCTTGCCCAGCGGCGACAGGGCCAGGCCGGCGCAGAACAGCACCGCCAGATTGCCCATGATGATGATGAACCAGTCGAAGTTCTTCAGGATCCAGCCCTTGATGCCTTCCAGCGTCTCACCGAAGACCACGGGATTGCTCAGCGCCAGGAGAACCAGCAACAGGATGATGGAGAAGGAAACAGGGAATATGACGCGATGGAAGTTCAAGCCGAGCACTCGAATATTGAAGTCTCGACCGACTATGTCTTCCGCAACCATAGGCTTCATGCACGCACCTCGATTTTGTTCTTGTAATAGTTTTCTCCGCATCCGGACTGGGCCCTGCAGGTGCAGTTGGCGGCTCGGTAATCGCTGCGGATGACCAATGGTCGAACAGGCTCGAATCCATCGACAAACCATTTAATCTGCGCAACTTATGACTTTTAATCATCAATATGGACGATCAATAAGGGAGCCAACTGAAAGCCTCAAAGCCATATCTATCGGGCGCTGTCGAGCCGACAGGCGGGAACCTTCCGACTCGTTGTTCAGACTGAGCTTTTCGCATCCACTCACGGATCAGGATGGATCGTTCAGAGCCTCTGGCTGGGTGCTTCCTCGACTCGCTCCTCCACACTGACCGCAGGTTCGATAACCGCAGCCAGGGTCGTGCAGGCAAGGGCATTGGGTGTGGCCTGATGCTGCAACGGTGCATCGTCCTGCAGGTGCTCGCCGGTCACGCGCCCCTGTCCCACGGCAACAGCCAGTACCGCCGCGCTGATGGCAAAGAACAGATAGAGGCTGGAGGGGCCAAAATGTCCCATTAGCGCACCGGCCAGCAGCGGGCCGATGCAGGCGCCCACACCGAAAGTAGCGAGCAACAGCCCCGCCAGCGATACGCGCAGACGTGGCTCCATGTTGTCGTTGGCCAGGGCCACGCCCAGCGGGTACAGGCAGAACTGCAAGAAACCGATGCACGCGCTGAACAGCAGCAGCACGCCGAACGACAGCCCCTGATAGAACGCCAGCGGCAGGCAGGTCAGGATCAGCAACGCCGCCACACCGCGAATCAGGCTGGCGCGTGGCAAGCGATCCGACAGCCAGCCCAGTGGCAGTTGTGCAAGCAGCCCAGCGGCAATCGCCAGGGCCATGAACTGGCCCACTTCGACCGTACTCAGGCCCTGGCGGCTGGCATAGATCGACGACAACCCATAGAAACCACCGTTGATCATCCCCGATATCAGTACGGTGAACAGCGACTGCGGCACTCGCTGCAAGAACAGACGCAGATCGACCGGCTCGGAGCCCGGTATGGTCGGATGGGTACTGCGGGTCAGCGCTACCGGCACCTGGCTCAAGGCGAAGGCAATGACCACGCCGAGCAGCGCATGCAGACCGAGATTGCCGTCGATGCTCAGCGCCAGTTGACCGAGCATCATGCCGACGTAGGCCGCGACCATGTAGATGCCCAGCACCCTGCCGCGCTGATCGCTCTGCGCGCAGTCGTTGAGCCAGCTCTCCACCACCATCAGCTGGCACATCATCGCCACGCCGACGACAAAACGCAGCAACAGCCAGAGCGGCAACGCCTCATTGAAGGCATGCATCAGCACCGCCGCGCAGATGATGCCAGAGCAGGCCACGTAGGTACGAATATGACCGACACGACCGATCAGCACCTGGCCAACCTTGCCGCCGACCACCATACCCAGGGCATTGGCAGCCATCAGCGCGCCCCCCCAGAACTCGGCGACGCCGCCAGCAGTCAGGCGCAGCGCCAGATAGGTCATCAGCAGGGTCGAGCCGAGCTGCATCAGCAGGCTGGCCAGATAGAGTGCAGCGAACGCCTGGGTCAAGCCGAGCAATTGCTCACCCCTTTATCAAGGACAACCACCACGCCTGAGTCGGGCGCGCAGCAAAACGGGACGATCGGCAACCCTCCCAGCGGGCGAACCCGATGCCGACATTCGGCGAGATCTCGTTGCTGATCACCCGCACGGGAGGAGCTCTGGGTCGATGGTGATCGACCGGCTACGCCAGGCCTTTCCCGGAAAGGACCCGACTCATAGCCCGCCCCGACTGTTCCAGACGCGCCGACAGCGTTGTGGTGGTCCGGGTCGAACGACTCGCGGGAGAGATGGCTGAACGGTACATCGGCCAATTGCGGGCAGTACGCCAGGAAAGCCTTGCGATGCTCGGGGCATACCGACTCGCGCAAGGCGCCGTTGCGGCTCTTGCCGTTCTTGGGCATGTGCTTGCAGATGTTACGGATGATCAGACGGCGATCCTGGGTCATGCACACCATGGTGCCCTCCTCCAACACTGATTGTGGTCCCCCAATCACAGCCAGTCCGTTTGCCACGGGTAGTGCGACAGGGCTTCGCAGCCGTTGGCGGTGATCAGTACCTGCTGCTCCAGCTTGATGCCCTCCTTGCCGCCCTGCTCGCCGATATAGCTCTCC
>NZ_JAFKCS010000099.1 GCF_017255015.1 Bowmanella yangjiangensis
TCAGGCCATGGGCAGTGCGGATAAGGGCGAGATCAGCCATGACACCCACCCCGCACCACCCTCACGCAGAACTCCAGATACCCACACGCACCGATAGCCCATATCCAGCACAGGGCGCGGAAGGCGTAGTCGTAGAGGTCAGGCATGATTGGCCTCCTGCGACATGGCTTCGGCATTGAGTTGCATGAATTCGTCTATCGCCGACTCGTTCAGAACTCCACGATCAATGACAAAGCGCCAGCGCTCCGCATCCTTCCTGCACGCCTCAAGATCAGCCAAAGCGGCGTCCCGCTCTTCCTGCAACTGCGCGATACCAGCCGACAGGTATTCATCCAGCTTTGCGTCTGTGCTGCGGCGGCTCCATGACTCGGCGAAATGGCGAGTAGTCAGGGCCAAAAGCGTGTTGTCTTTGGCGTCGAGTTCGTCTAGGAGGGCGATGACAACCGATGGAGTCAAGGCGGCGCGCATCTCTGTGCGTTTAAGCCCCATCCAGTCATCGTCGATGTTCTCCGGCGCTGCCTCAGCCAGCCGGCGCAGCTCTGCCCTGTTAGTCATGGCGAAGACTCCGATCTGGCGTTACAGGAAGAGAAAGCTTCACCTCTATGGCACCCAAAAGCAGATCGCGCTGGCGGGTCACTTCCGCCAGCTCCCGGCGCGTTGACTGGTGCTGCTCATGGGCGCACATGTAGCACTGCGGGACCGGCGAATCCTTCATGTCTGCCCAGTCATCAAACTGCTCAAATCGCAGACCGTGCTTGGTGCATTCGAGAGTGGTCTTGTCAGCCATGGCTCACCCCCACACGCTCGTACAGGTCGCCAACGCGGCGCAGGCTAGGCATCTGCTGCTCGATCAGAATGCCCTCGACTACGGTTGCGCTACGGTCACCGCAGGCGATGCACAGCGGGTCGCGGCAGGACACGCGCCAGCCGGTGGAAAGAAGGTTTTCGAGGTGCTTGCGCAGACCGAACATGTGGCGCTGGTTCTCATGCAGAGACCGGTAAGCGCTGATCGCCCGAGTGATCGAACCGACCGCCGACCAGAACACAAAGCCAGGCTCATGCGCCGTCTTCATCTGGTCCGCCTTCAGGTGCTGCGCGAACTGCTTACCGTCCCAGCCCGCAACAATCAGCCAGCCGCCATCGTGGCGCTCGCAGTGCCATTTGGTGTTCATTGCAATTGCTCCTTGAGGGCTTCTACCCTCACCTGGGCCCATGCGGTTACATCGTCGCCGGCCTCTTCTTCGTAGATCACTTCACCGTCTTGCAGCTCGGCGGTGGCCTTGATTGACGCAACACGTGCTGCAGCGTCCTCGTAGCTGTCGGCGTAGATCGGCAGCTGGTAGATGGCGCCGTTGTATGCGTATTCGAGCTTGTACTTAGGCATGATCGGAGGCCTCCAGCGGCAGAACCCACGACTTGCTCGACTTGTCAGGCGCGTTGAATGCGCCGCCGTCTTCGCGCAGGAAGATGCGGGCTTCGCGGCCGATACGGACCTTAAACAGGCGTGGCTTGATGTCGGATACGCGACCCACAACGTCGCCAGTGAGGCGTGTCACGCGCACGGATTGGCCAACTACCAAGCCGGCCAAGAATTCCTTGGTAGGGCGCTCGTTCATGCCGCGTCCTCCATGTCTGCGCCCATGATCTGCAGGTGGTTCTCGCAGATGGTTTGGGCTTCCTTGGCGTCGTCGCACACGCGACCGATGAACTCTCCGCGCACGCTGGCCCGGTACTTGGCTTGGTCGCCCACCATGAACTTGGCGACCTTGTAGGACGGGTTGCTGTCGCTCACGGCGATGCAGTCAGAACGCTTGGCCCATTTCATTGCGCACCTCCAAGTTTCTGCAGCTGGCTTTCGACTTCGGCCTTGCGACGGCGAAGCTCGTTGCGCTCCTTGCGGCGGTCCCAGCGGTCCTGAATGAGCTTGCGACGCTTGCCGTCCTTGACGACTTCCTTCAGCGCCTGCCAGCGCTCGCGCATTCCCTCGGAGGGCTTGACCGCTTTCCCGGTGATCAATCCGGCAATGGCCTGGCCGTCGCCAGTGATCGGGGTGACACGCAGATCGGCCAGCAGGCGATGAGCTGCCGGCGCAGGCAGGCGACCAAGGCGCTGGGCCTCTTCAACCGCCTGAACTCGACGCTCGGCGTTATGGCCTAGGGACAGATTCCAGGTAACCGGCGTAGCTGCGGCACGTGAGGCGTCAATCAGGCGCTGATAGGCAGCGATGAACGCCATGCGGGCGCCGACCTTATCTCGAGCTTCGATTATCGGCGCGGCTGCGGCGGCGGCCTGCTGAATCTCGGCGGTCATCAGCACGGTCTCGTCCTCGTCGAACGACTGCAGCGCGATGGCCCAGGCCTCGTTCGGCTCCGGGTGTCCATCAGCGGCGTGCAGGTTCTTCAGAATGGCGTCGACAGTCAGGCGACCACCGCTGCGGCGGCATGCCTTCAGCGCTTGCGCAAGATCGGCCTCGCTGTGCTCTTTCAGGTCATCGACCATGATCAGCGCGGCAGGCTGGGTCAGCTGCAGGCCCATGGCTTCTGCGGTGGCGAACAGGGACAGCAGGAGCTGGTCTTGTTGATCAGGCGTTAGCATTGGCTTGCCTCCGTGCGCGCTGCTCGGCCAGGGCCTGTTCGGCGGCGGATAGGTTGGACTGGGTTTTCTCGATCTGGGCTGCGGTCGTGCCGTTGATCTGGCGACCGGTGAACCACTGCGT